>CAMNEE010000001.1:0-741729 GCA_946536225.1 uncultured Caryophanales bacterium
ACCACTAAGCGAAAATACGAAAGGAAGTGTTTTACGTGGCAAAAGAAATCGTAAAAAAGATTAAATTACAAATTCCTGCTGGAGCAGCAACTCCTGCACCACCTGTTGGTACTGTATTAGGACCTGCTGGTATTAATCTTGCTGAATTCTGTCAAAAGTACAACGCTGCTACTCAAGACAAAAAGGGCGACATTATTCCAGTAGAAATTTATGTATATGATGATAGATCATATTCATTTGACTTAAAGACTCCACCAGCTGCAGCATTAATTAAAAAATATGCTCATATTGCTAAGGGATCTAAGAAGGGTAGCCTTGAAACTGTTGCAACTTTAAGTGCTGCAGATTTAAGAACTATTGCTGAAATTAAGTTACCAGACTTAAATGCTTATGATGTTGAAAGCGCAATGAAAATTGTTGCTGGAACTGCTAAGAATATGGGCGTTAAAGTTGAAGGTATGGAAGACTAATTAAATTAAAAACAAAAATATAACAAATAATTTAAATTTTTTAATCCGCTAATAAAACCACGATTGGAGGAAAAATTGATGAGAAAATCAGGAAAGAAATATGTGGAAGCTTCTAAATTAGTAGACAAAAATACTAACTACTCATTAGATGAAGCAATTGAATTAGCTAAGAAAACTGCTATTACTAAATTTGATAGTTCAGTTGAAATAGCTGTAAAAATGAATCTTGATACTAAAAAAGCTGATCAACAATTAAGAGGATCTTTAGTATTACCTAACGGTAATGGTAAAACTAAAAAGATTTTAGTTTTAGCTAAAGGTGCTGCTGCAGAAGCTGCTAAAGCTGCTGGAGCTGATTATGTTGGAGAACAAGAAATGATCGATAAAATCGCTAATGAAAATTGGTTTGATTTCGATGTAATCATTGCTACTCCAGATATGATGCCTGCTTTAGGTAAAATTGGTAAAGTTTTAGGACCAAAAGGATTAATGCCTAACCCTAAGACTGGTACTGTTACACCTGCACCAGACAAAGTTGTTGCTGATGTTAAAAAAGGTATGATTGAATACAGAACTGACAAATTTGGTAATGTTCAATGTTCAATTGGTAAAGTATCATTTGATGCAAAAGCATTAAAAGAAAATATTCAATATGTATATGCTACATTAGTTAAGGCTAAACCTACTACTGTTAAAGGTAAATACATTCAAAATATTTCTATCTCAACTACTATGGGTCCTGGAATCCATGTAGATGAAAATTCTATTGACATGTAATTAATTACGTGTTAAATTATTAATCGAATAAAAAAACGAGTACCGAAGACAGCAAGGAACTTTATGTTTTAATAATCTTGCCGAGGGATAGTTTAACTTACTAAATAAGATAAACTTTCCTTTGCGGAAAGTTTTTTTATATAAAATTTAAGGAGGACATATATGGCAAGCGAAAAAATTCTTGAAGGTAAGAGCAATGTAGTTTCTGAAATATCTGAAAAAGCTAAAAATTCTGAAAGCATTATCTTATTCAGATACGCACAAAGTACAGTTGCAGATTTACAAGGACTAAGATCAGAACTTAAAAAGGTCGATAGTGAAGTAAAAATTTATAAGAATACTTTAGTTAATAAAGCGTTTGAATCAATGGGTGTTGATATGTCTAGTTACCTTGAAGGACCTAATGCTATCGTATTTGGTAAAGAATTATTAGATCCAATTAAGGTTGTTGACAAATTTGCTAAAGATCATAAGAACATCGAAATTGTTGGTGGTATGATCAATGGTGAAGTAGTTGACTTAAATACTATTAAAGAATACTCAGCAATTCCATCATACGAAGGATTACTTACTATGTTTGCTGGTGGCTTGATAGAGCACTTAAAAAATCTATCTATTGCGCTTAATTTATATGCCGACAAATTAGGTGAAAACAAATAATTTATTTAAGGAGGAATTAAAATGGCAAAATTATCTACAAAAGAAATTATTGATGCATTAAAAGAAATGACTATTCTTGAAGTTAAAGATTTAGTTGATGCAATGAAAGAAGAATTTGGTGTTGATCCAAGTGCTGTTGCTGTTGCTGCTGCACCAGTTGCTGCTGCTGAAGATGAAGGATCTTCTACTAAGACTGTTGTATTAAAAGACTGTGGAGCTTCTAAAATCCAAGTTATCAAAGTTATAAGAGAAATTACTGGATTAGGTTTAGTTGAAGCTAAAGGTTTAGCTGACAATGGTGGAAATGTTAAAGAAAACGTTCCTGCTGCTGAAGCTGAAGAAATTAAAGCTAAATTAGAAGAAGCTGGAGCTACTGTAGAATTAGCTTAATCAGTTTTTGATTAACAAGAAATTAGACTAGTTTTACTAGTCTTTTTTTTGTTATAATTATTTTGGTGATTATTATGGGTAAAAAAGTATATATTGCCTGGGGATTTTTAGTTGTATCAATTATAGGATTACTTGTTTTTATTGGTTTTGAAACAAACAAACAAATAAGTGACTATATACACCTAGAAAATGAGTTAGAAGAAGCTGCTAGTATTTATGTTCATAATGAAAATGTAGATTTAACTGGCGGTGAAGTAAAAATAAATATTAAAAAACTTAAAAACAAAGGTTATATAGATTCAATAAGTGTTGGAGATGATACATGTTCTGGTAGTGTAATTGTAACTAATAATCACATGAAAAATAGCTATAATGCTCAAATAAAATGTAAAAAATACAAATCACTAAAAAATTAAATGAAAAATTACGAAAATATAGCGTAAATACGTTAAAAATACTTGAAATAGGGTTTTCGATATGTTATATTAAGCGTGCATTTGAAATTATTAGTTCAACTTTTGTTGAGCTTAATTTTAAAGGGTATTTGGCACACCTGGATGTGTGCTCATAGAAAGGAATATTTATGACTACAGTTAATCAATTAGTTAAAAAAGGTAGAAGTAAGAAAACTAGAAAGAGTAAATCTCCAGTGCTAACATTTGGTTACAACTCAATGGAAAAAAAGACTACTAATACTAACCATCCACAAATGCGTGGTGTTTGTACTAAAGTAGGTACTAAAACTCCAAAGAAACCAAACTCAGCATTAAGAAAATTTGCTCGTGTTAAATTATCTAACGGACGTGAAGTTGATACTTACATCCCAGGAGAAGGACACAACTTACAAGAACATAGCGTTGTATTAATTAGAGGTGGACGTGTTAAAGACCTTATCGGTGTACGTTACCACATTGTCAGAGGATCATTAGATACTCAAGGTGTTGCTGATAGAAAACAAGCAAGATCTAAATACGGTGCTAAAAAACCAAAATCTAAATAAAATTATTAAACATTAAAAACTAAGGAGGAAAAAATATGCGTAAAAGACGTGCTGTAAAACGTGACGTATTACCAGATCCTATATACAATTCAAAAGTTGTTACTAGACTTATCAACGGTTTAATGATCGGTGGTAAAAAAGGTACTGCTGAAAAGATTTTATATGGTGCATTTGATATTATAAAAGAAAAAACTGGTTCTGAACCAATCGAAGTTTATGAAAAAGCTTTAGAAAATATTAGACCAGTTATCGAAGTTAAGTCTAGACGTGTAGGTGGTTCAAACTTACAAGTTCCAGTTGAAGTTAACGATGATAGAGCTCAAACTTTAGCTTTAAGATGGTTAATTAACTATTCAAGACTTAGAAATGGAAAAACAATGGCTGAGAAATTAGCTTACGAAATTATTGATGCTTCAAACGGTATCGGTGGAGCAGTTAAAAAACGTGAAGATACACATAAGATGGCAGAAGCTAATAAGGCATTTGCTCATTACAGATGGTAGGAGATTATTATGGCAAGAGATATAGCAATTGATCATTTAAGAAATATCGGTATCATGGCTCACATCGATGCTGGTAAAACAACTACTACTGAAAGAATTTTATTCCTAACAGGAATTACTCATAAGATTGGTGAAACTCATGATGGAGAATCACAAATGGACTGGATGGACCAAGAAAAAGAAAGAGGTATTACTATTACTTCAGCAGCAACTACTTGCTACTGGAAAGGTTATAGATATAATATCATCGATACTCCAGGACACGTAGACTTCACTATTGAAGTTGAAAGATCTTTAAGAGTATTAGACGGAGCTATTCTATTATTAGACGCTAATGCTGGTGTAGAACCTCAATCTGAAACTGTTTGGAGACAAGCAAACCAATTCTCTGTTCCAAGACTTATTTGTGCAAACAAAATGGGTAAAATTGGTGCAGATTTCTACATGTCAGTTCAATCTGTTAAAGATAGATTAGGCGCTAATGTTGCTCCTATTGAAATCCCTATCGGAGCAGAATCTGATTTCAAAGGTGTTATCAACTTAGTTGATATGAAAGCTTACATGTTTAATGGTGATGAACAAGAAACATTAACTGAAGCTGAAATCCCAGCTGACATGAAAGATAAAGCAGAAGAATACAGACAAAACTTAATTGATGCAGTTTCTCAATATGATGATGACCTAATGATGGCTTTCCTTGAAGGAGAAGAAATTGGTGTTGATCAATTAAAAGCTTCTATTAGAAAAGCTACATTATCTGCTTCATTCTTCCCAATGTTATGTTCTGATGCTTTAGCTAATAAAGGTATTAGACCTTTACTAGATGCAGTTATTGATTACTTACCAGCTCCAACTGATGTTGAAGCTATTAAGTGTACTGATAAAGATGGTAATGAAGTTTTAAGACGTCCTAGTGACTCTGAACCATTTACTGCTTTAGCATTCAAAATCATGACTGACCCATTTGTAGGTAGATTATCATTCTTCAGAGTTTACTCAGGAGTTTTAAAATCTGGTTCTTATGTATTAAATTCTACTAAGAATGAAAAAGAAAGAATTGGACGTATTCTACAAATGCATGCTAACAACAGAAAAGAAATTACTGAAGTTTATGCAGGTGAAATTGCTGCAGCAGTAGGATTAAAGAATACTACTACAGCTGATACATTATGTGATGAAAAGAAACCATGTATCATGAATGGTATGGAATTCCCAGAACCAGTTATCGACATCGCTATTGAACCAAAATCAAAAGCTGATCAAGATAAGATGGCTATTGCAATTCAAAAACTAGTTGAAGAAGATCCAACTCTAAGAGTTAAGACTGATACTGAAACTGGTCAAACTATTCTTTCTGGTATGGGTGAACTTCACTTAGATGTAATCGTTGAAAGAATGAAGAGGGAATTCAACGTTGAATGTAACAAGGGTAGACCTCAAGTTGCATACCGTGAAACTATTACTGTTCCAGCTGATTGTGAAGCTAAATATGTTAAACAATCTGGTGGTAGAGGACAATATGGACACGTTGTTGTTAAATTCGAACCAAATCCTGGTAAAGGATATGAATTCGTTGACGCAGTTGTTGGTGGTGTAGTTCCAAGAGAATACATCCCAGTTGTTGACAAAGGATTACAAGAAGCTATGGCTGGTGGTATCTTAGCTGGATATCCAGTAGTAGATGTTAAGGCTACATTACATGATGGTTCATACCATGAAGTAGACTCATCAGAAATGGCATTCAAAGTTGCTGCAAGTATGGCTTTAAAAGTTGCTAAAGAAAAATGTAAAGCTGTATTACTTGAACCAATCATGAAGGTTGTTGTTGACGTTCCAGAAGAATATGTTGGTAACGTTATGGGCGACTTAACTAGTAGAAGAGGAAGACCTCTTGGTCAAGAATCTTTAGGTGTTAATACTAGAATTACTGCATTAGTTCCACTATCTGAAATGTTCGGATACATGACTGACTTACGTAGTAATACACAAGGTAGAGGAAACTTCCAAATGTTCAAGGAATGTTATGAAGAAGTTCCTAAATCAATCGCTGAAGAAATCATTAAGAAAAACAGCGCTAACTAAGAATAATGCTTGATTTTAAATCAAGTATTAGATAAAATAATATATGTTAAAAACAAAATTGTTGAAAGAAAAGAGGAAATTATAATGGCAAGAGAAAAATTTGACCGTTCTAAACCACACGTTAACATTGGTACAATCGGACATGTTGACCATGGTAAAACTACTTTAACTGCTGCTATTTCTAAGTTATTCTCAACTGGAAATGAAGTTAAAGATTATTCACAAATCGATAGTGCTCCAGAAGAACAAGCAAGAGGTATTACTATTAATACTGCTCATATCGAATATGAAACTGAAAAGAGACATTATGCTCACGTTGACTGCCCAGGACATGCTGACTATGTTAAAAACATGATCACAGGTGCTGCTCAAATGGATGGAGCTATCCTAGTTGTATCTGCAGCTGATGGATGTATGCCTCAAACTCGTGAACATATCTTACTTGCAAGACAAGTTGGTGTTCCAAAAATCGTTGTTTTTATGAACAAAACTGACCAAGTTGATGATCCAGAAATCTTAGACTTAGTTGAAATGGAAATTAGAGAATTATTAGGAGAATATGGTTTTGATTCAGAATGCCCAATCATTAAAGGTTCTGCTTTAAAAGCTATTGAAGGCGATCCTGAAAATGAACAAAAGATCAGAGACTTAATGGCTGCTGTTGATGATTATATTGACACTCCAGAAAGAGATACTGACAAACCATTCTTAATGTCAATTGAAGACGTATTCACTATTTCAGGACGTGGAACTGTTGTTACAGGACGTGTTGAACGTGGTGTATTAAATCTTAACGACGAAGTTGAAATCGTTGGTATTAGAGATACTCAAAAATCAGTTGTAACTGGTATCGAAATGTTTAGAAAATCTCTAGACTTTGCTCAAGCTGGTGACAATGCTGGTGTATTATTAAGAGGTATTTCAAGAGAAGATGTTGAAAGAGGACAAGTATTAGCTAAACCTGGTTCAGTTACTCCTCATAAGAAATTCAAAGCTTCTGTATATGTTTTAACTAAAGAAGAAGGTGGAAGACATACTCCATTCTTCACAAACTACAGACCACAATTCTACTTCAGAACTACTGATGTTACTGGTGTTATTGAATTACCAGCTGGTGTAGAAATGGTTATGCCTGGTGATAACGTTGAATTTGACGTTGAATTAATCACTTCTGTAGCACTTGAAAAAGGAACTAGATTCGCTATCCGTGAAGGTGGTAGAACTGTTGGTTCAGGTGTTGTTTCAGAAATCATTGACTAATTTTAACACACAATTTGATATTAAAAATGCAATTTCTATGAAGTTGCATTTTTTTATGTTCAAATATGGATTATAATTAGAATAGGAGAATAGAAATGAAATCTAAGGTTAAAAAGAATATAATCGAACATAATGTCATTCCTAGAGGAATAGTCCTTTTACTATTTTCTTTTATAGGTGCAATTACATATAATAGTTTTATTGTTCCTAATAACTTAGTATGTGGTGGTATGTCTGGTCTTGCTATTGTTTTAAATTCTATATATGAATTATCACCAATTGTATATGTTAATATTTTATCAATTCTTACTTTAATAATTGGTTTCATTATTCTAGGACCTAAAGAAACCATGTATGGTATTATTGGTTATTTGGTATATACATTAATGCTTAATATAACTGCACCAATTGCAGGTTACTTTGAGTTTGACTTTGATAGTCCACTTCTAAATACTATTATATATGGAGCTGTTCATGGTGCAGCATTTGGCTTTGTTTATAGAACTGGTTTTAATACTGCGGGAACGGATACTATTATTGAGATATTTAAGAAATATAGAAAAAAACCTATTACTACATTAAGTAATATTATTAATGGTTTAATTATCTTTGCAGGCTTTTATATATTTGGTATAGTTAAGACGATATATGCTATTATATTTTTAATTGTTAATAATAAATTCTGCGGTATATGTTTAATTGGACATTCATACCATAAGTTATGTATGATTCACTCAAAGAATGAGGGAGAAGTAATTGAATTTATTAAAACTAATTTAAAATGTGGTTTTACAATATTAGATTCTACAAATGGTGTAGGGTTTATGAATAGAAGAATTGTATTATGTGTTATACCAATTGAAAAGTTTGGTGAATTAAAAACGGGAGTACTTAAATTTGATAAAAAGGCACGAATAATTTCAAAGGATTGTTATAATGTTGAAGGTGGAACAATTGATAGCATGTTAGTTGTTTAATCTTATTTAATGATGTATTTCATGGTATAATTATAGAAGGTGATTTATATGGACGAAAATAAAGATTTTATTGATGAAGAGTTAGAAATGAAGGATAGTCCTTCTAATTCTATTTTTAGTAATTATGCTAATCCAGCAGATAGTTTTTCTTATAATAACTTAAACCCTGTTGATACTTTCGTTCCAGGTAAATTTGTTAATGATGATACTGATAATAATAAAACAAATGAAGTTGTTAGTAGTGAAAAAATTGAAAAGAAAAATGAAATTGGAGACTTTTTAAATAACATCAGTGTTGGTGGAGAAGAAAAACATAAAGAAGTAACTGAAGTAGTTAATAATGAACCAGTTGAAAAAAATGTGCACCCTGAAAAGACTAAAGTAAAAGATCCTTCATTTGAGGGAATGCCTAGCATGATTGATATGTATGGTGAAATATTAACAGATAAAGAATATGTTACTAATCCTGCTATTGCAAGAGATGAAGAAATAAATAGAATGATTTTAGCTATTCTTACACCTGATAAAAGTGCTTTATTAGTTGGTAAACCAGGTATAGGTAAAACAGCACTTGTTGAAGGACTTGCGTATAGAATAGGTATAAATGCTGTTCCTCCTGCTATAAGAGGTTGGAGAATTATTAAGATAAATGTTCCTGCTTTACTAGGAAAGATTAATGTAAATGGTGTTGAAGTATCTAAGATTCAATTATTAATTAATGAAATTGATAATATTGAAAAAACAATATTATTTATAGATGAAGTTCATTTATTAGTTTCTAAGAATGGTGCTAATCTAGATGTAGACTTTGCTAACATGTTAAAACCTTACTTAGACCGTGGACGTATTATGATGATTGGTGCTACCACTTCTGAAGAATATGAATCTTATATCTTAAGAGATAGAGCATTTGTAAGACGTTTCATGAAGATAGATATTGCAGAATTAACTGGAGAAAATGTAGTTAAAGTATTACTTGGTACTGTTCCTAAGTTTGAAAAGAAAATGGGCATTAAAATGGCTTATACGGAGTTCCAACAAGAAAGACTTTATACTTGGATAGTTAAACATACAGTTGAAGAAAATCGTATCTATGAAGTTCAAAATAGATATCCTGATATATGTTTAACAATTATCTCTAGTGCATTTTCATATGCTATGTTTGAAGGAGTAGAATCTGTTAGTCTTAAACATTTCTATTTAGCTATGAAGAACACAGGAACTATTTATCCTGATAGAATTACTAAGGCTATTGAAGATTTTAAACAAACATTCTCTCAATGGTTAATACAAGAAGGAATTGATCCTGCTTTAATTTAATAATAAAAACACATCATTATGATGTGTTTTATTTTGCTTTAATTCCTTGATATGTGTCTCTTCTTACCATTTCTTTATCAATATCATTAAGCACTACAAATTTCTTTAGTAACCAAGTTGGTTCTATTAAATCGCTTCTAACAGGATCTCCTGTTATTCTTGCTATTACGATATCTTCGTTTAAAAGTTCTAATTCATCAACAACAATATCAATATATTCGTCTTTAGTTAAAACATGGAATGGTTCACTCTCATACATATCAGCCAGTTTAGTATGCTTAGTAATATGTAGCATATGAATCTTTATTCCATCTATTTTTAAATTGTTTAAGTATTTTACTGTTTCTAACATGTCTTCTTTAGTTTCGCCTGGAAGACCATTTATGATATGAACTATTACTTTAATATTTCTTTTCTTAAGTTCTTTGAAACAATCTTCAAATTCTTTTAATGAGTGTCCTCGATTAATAAGTTTATTCGTTTTTTCATGAATAGTTTGAAGTCCTAGTTCTACAGTTAAGAAAGTTTTTTTGTTTAATTCTTCTAAATAGTCATATATTTCTTTATTAAAACAATCTGGACGTGTAGCAATAGATAATCCTATTACACCAGGTAAGTTAATAACTGACTCATATTTTTCTTTTAATTCTTCAACTGGAGCATATGTATTAGAGTTTGCTTGAAAGTAAGCAATATATTTTGCTTCAGGCCATTTCTTTAGCATAATATCTCTTACTTCGTTAAATTGTTTTACTAAGTTATCTTTAATATTACCTGCAAAGTCTCCAGATCCAGATGGGGAACAGTATATGCATCCACCTATACCTTTAGTACCATCTTTATTTGGACAAGTAAAACCTGCGTTTAAAGATACTTTAAAAACTTTAGAATTAAATGTTTTCTTGTAAAAATAATTCAAAGTATAATAACGTTTGTTATCTAATGTATTTTTGAACATATTCCTCACCTAGGTGTATTTTAACACAGTAAGTAATAATTGCAAAAAAATATGCTTATATGAGCAAAAAAATGTTGCATTTAGGTAATCTTATGTTATAATTATTTATGTCAGTGGCAAACACGCGGGTGTAGGTCAATGGTAGACTTCCAGCCTTCCAAGCTGATTACGTGAGTTCGATTCTCATCACCCGCTCCATTATGCCCAATTAGCTCAGCTGGTAGAGCGCGCGGCTGTTAACCGCTAGGTCGTAGGTTCGAGTCCTACATTGGGCGCCATTTGATAGTTAAACAACTCATTTGAGTTGTTTTTTTCTTGTTTAAATTTTATTGTTAATATTTTCTTTTTTTGCTATAATTTACCTTAAGATAGGAGAGTTGTTATTATGGTTAATTTTGCAATTTTTAGTAACGCTAAAAATCATAAGAAGTCTTTTGATCATGAAGTTAAAGAAGCAATAGATTATATTAATTCTTTAAGCGAGAAATACACAGTTAAATATAAAAGACTTAACAAATTATCTGAAGAAAGAAAGAACAATATTGATTTACTACAAAGAACTTTTGATAAGTATAATTTTAATTATAAAAAGCCATTAGTAGAAAACTCTGTAGAAGATATTAAACAATATACCGATGATTTATTAGGAGAATTAACTGTTTCTCTTGCTTCTGTTTCTGAAGAAAAAAGAGATGAGGTTATGAAAGACTATTTAGATGTTAGTGCAGCAATTGCTAAAATACAAGCAGTTGGATCTTACATTAAAACTGAAGGTGAAGGTTTAGTTGATCTTGCTAACCAATTACATGATGTTAGAATTCCTGAAAAAGATTCTAAAGAGGAAGTAATTATTGATTTTAAATCTGCATTAGCTAAGAAAAAGGCTGAAAAAGAACCTGAAGTTATGGTTGAAGATGATGGAAAATATGTTTTCCCAGTTATTCTTAATGATATTGGTTATGATAATGATATAGAAGATAAACATGAGGAAACTGAAACTCCTAATGATAACTTTAATGATGAAATTTCAAGTGAAATATTTGATTCTTCACTAGAAGAAGAAGCTAAATTGGATGAAGAGAGTATTCAGAATTTCTTTGATACTAAGTTTGTTGGTGAAGAGGAAGCACCTGTTCAAGATGAAGAAAAAAAAGAAACTTCTCCAATTGAAGTAGTAGATGTTGAATTGGAAGATGGTTCTTCTTTAGCAAATGAAGTTGGAAAAGTATATGGTGAAGCTGAATATTGGCCTTATATATATAATTATAATGATGCTAATAAGGGTGTAATTGATAGAAAATCTGAAGAAGCATTTATGAGTGTAGAGGATGCTGTTTATGATGATGAAGCGTTATCAGGAGCAGTAGTTCAATTCCCAACTGAATTAGTTACTTTTGAACCAAAAGAAGAAACTGAAGAGGAAGAAAACGAGTTTAGAAGAGCTGCATAAAATTAGTGTTGATGACACTAATTTTTTCTTTGCAATTAAAATTAAAAATGATATGATTTATATAGGATATATAATCGGCAACGGATATCTACATCATAGTTCAACAACAGATTGTCCATTATCCTTAGATTGGGTAGGGTATGGAAGATAAATTAACAAAATTTCTTGAATTAACTTCTAAAAAAGTTAGTTTAATTGAGTTATGCAAAGAGTTACAAGAGGAACCTCTTGGCATTTACGGATTAAAAAATAGAGCAGAAAAAGCAGGATATGATATAGCTTACGAGTTAGTAGATGATGATATAACATTTTACAACTTAGGCGAAAATAAAGATCATCGTACTCAAGATGTTTCATTTATTTCTGACAATGGACATTTTAAATGTATGGTTATAAGTAGTCCTTTAATTGGCAATAAAGCTCAACAATTATCTATAATAAAAGATGTTTATAAAAAAGCAAAAGAAGAAGGCATTAAACATGTTTTCCTATGTGGAGACTTAATAAGTGGAAAATATAGTATGACTAATTCTCTTCATGATTCTAACTTTTTAACAGATATAGAATCTCAAATTGACTATTTTATTAGTCATTTTCCTAAAGAAGAAGGTATAACTACTTATTTTATAACAGGAAGAAAAGATCAAGATAAAAAAATAAGTGTTGGTTCAAGAATAGCTGAAGCTAGAGATGATATGGTTTATTTAGGCAACTGTAATGCTGATTTTAAAATAGATAATTCTACAATTAAATTACTAAATAGTCCATTAAGTAAAACCTATACGATTTCTTATAGACCTCAACAATTTGGTAACTCTTTTAGAGCAGAAGATAAACCAGAATCATTATGGATTGGCGGTTTATGTCAAGTTGATAGCATTAACTTTAGAGGTATAAATATTTTCTCTATTCCTTCACTTTGTGGAACAACTGACGAAATGATGGCTAAGAGATATGAAAATACAGTAGGTGCTTTAATACTTGATATTAAGTCAGATAAAAAGGGTAAAATTGATTCTATTAAATACACAATCCTACCTTATTATCAAACAGATAAAAATGATTATAAAAAACATAATAATTCTAGTGCGCAATACACTAATCCAACTGAAGAAAAAGTACCTGAAGTTGATGCTAATAGATATTATAAGTGGATTAAAAATGGTTCTAGTGTAGAAGATTTTAAAGCAGAACATCATGTTTCTGATTTAGAACTTGATGGTATTTTGGAAGTATGTAATTTAAATGGAAATGATGTTAAACAAGTAGTTAATTCTGCAGGTGATTTAGTATTTTTAAAACCTACTTTTAGTAGAAAAGTTATTGAAAAACTTCCAAAAGATTCTCAATATATTAAAGTTGCTAATTTTGGTATAGTATCTGATACTCATATTGGTAACAGAGAAAATCAACTTCATAGTTTATATGATTTCTATGATGAAGCTGCTAGAAGAGGTATTACAGATATTTATCATGGTGGAGATATTTCTGATGGATTTTATAATATAACTTCTCGAATTACATATCCTGAACAAACTCCATTTAAAACATTTGATGATCAAGGATTATATATTTTACGTGCATATCCTTATAAAAAAGGTATTGTAACTCATTTGATTACTGGTAATCATGATTTAACACATTTTAGAAATGGTGGAGCAAATATTGGTAATTGGCTTGAAGCAAGTAGAAGAGATATTGAATATCTTGGTCATAATGAAGCAACAATATATATTGATAACGTTTTAAAACTAGGATTAAGACATCCAATTGATGGATCTTCTAAGTCTTTCTCATATAAGATTCAAAATAAGATTGAAAATATGCCTAGCGGTGATAAAGAAAATATTCTTGCGTATGCTCATTATCATAAATATTATTATGCTATGATTAGAAATACACACGCATTCATGCTACCAGCATTTTGTGCTCCTACTCAATTTGAGAGAGATGCTGGACTTTTAAATTATGTTGGTGGATTATTTCTAACTGTTTACTATGATTCTAGAAATGGTAATGTTATATATTTAGATGCTGAACCAAGACTTTATGATAAGAAAGATTACTGGGATGAATATGGTAAAGATGAGGAAAAAGTAAGAAAACTTGTCGATAAAAATAAACGTAGACTAGGTATGCGTTAGAATAAATAGTAGTTCTCCAAACCTACTTAATAAAAGGAAGTGTAATAATGAATGAATTATTAATGATAATGGAGGTACTAGTTGTTTTTACACTAGTACTTTTATGTCATAAGTTATTTGGTAAATATGGACTTATAGGCTGGATAGGTGTTGCATCTGTTTTAGCCGAAATACAAGTAATTAAGTCCATAGATATATTTGGTATATCGGGTACTTTAGGTAATGTATTATTTGCATCTAATTTTTTAGTTACAGATATATTAACTGAAGTATATGGTAGTGATGTTGCTAAAAAGGGCGTATTCTTTGGTGTTTTTTCTATTATTATTTTTATTATTATTTCTCAGTTCACAATTTTGTTTATACCTAATGATATTGATACAGTAAATGATGCTCTTAAACAAATATTTACTATATCTCCTAGAGTATGTATTTCGTCTCTAGTAATGTATTTAATAGCTAATTATGTAGATGTAATAATATATGATAAATTAAAGAAGAGAGATAAAAATAAACGTATATGGTTTAGAAATAACTTTTCTACTATTGTTTGTAATTCTTTAGAAAACTTCTTCTTTGTATTTTTTGCATTTATAGGTTTATATACTTTTAAAGATATAATGTTAATTGCATTAAGTACTACTTTAATAGAAATAATAATAGCTTTCATGGATACACCGTTTTTATATATAGCAAAAAAGACATCTAAGTGATGTCTTTTTTTAATTACCAATATTTATATGTATTTGTTAATTTCTTTGAATCAAGTTCTGTTATATCAGCTGCATCTGAATAAAAGTAATTAGCAAAAATATTATATTTTCTAGCATTAGATTCATTTACAATATTGATGTTGTTTCCTGAGTCTAAGAATAATCCTTCTGCCATAGGAGGAATTCTAAAGAATTTATACCATTCTTTACTATAATCTTCTATTGATTCATCATATTTATAGAACTTAAGAATTGAATCGTAACAAACGTGATGAGAAGTACTTACTATTAAATATACTGTATCGTTTTTTACACAGAATTCTAATCCTTGTGCATAATGTATAAATTTAACTGTTTTTGCTTCATCTAGATTTGGACATCCTTCATCATCAACAGGTACCTTTTTAAGATTTGCATCCTTCCAAGTTGTAAAATTTGCTGCATATAGATTTCCTTGTGCGTAAGTTAAACATGCAACTGAAGGTTCTCCTGAGTCATTTTTCAATTCCTCGCCAGCCATATCTACACGATAATAGATTGGTTTAATTATTCCTTCCAATAAATCATCTCTATTAAATGCTGTTATAGAACCATGTGAATCTGAAACCCATATTAAATTATGGTCATAATCATAAGTAATTCCTCCTATATGATTACGTGACTTTGTATCTATTGCTTTAATAAAATTATTATTTTGATCTAGTAATATTATAATTGAGTTTCCTCTTTTAGAATTATCATAAGCTGTTAAATAATTATATGTTCCATCTGAGCATCCACCTTGTAATACATATGAACCTAATCCATCAATATTAGTTTCACTTACTATTGCATTATTATATGCGTAATTGTATCTACCATCTTTTTTCATATTAGATCCAGCGCTTATTGCAGCTGTTAATGCTAGGGCCAAGGCGGTTCTTTTAAATATTTTTTTCTTAGTATTTTTATTCATAGCCCCTCCTGTTTGACATATTATAACATAAGGACGTAAATATTTAAAATTTGGCACAAAAAAACTAACCATAGGTTAGTTGATTTTTTAAATGGTCGAGAAGACAGGATTCGAACCTGCGACCCCCTGGTCCCAAACCAGGTGCACTACCAAGCTGTGCTACTTCTCGAAATAAATGTGTCAAATAAAAATGGTGCGCCCAGAGGGAGTCGAACCCCCAACCTTTAGATCCGTAGTCTAACGCTCTATCCAATTGCGCTATGAGCGCATTTATTCGAATACATATGTAATTATATCATGAATTAATAAAAATGCAAGTAAAAAATATTGTAATATGCTATAATACTTTCGAGGAGTGGAAACTATGAAATACGTCCAACAAAAGAATTCATATAATATTATTAGTAAGAGTAAATATATAATTACTAGACCTTATGAGAATAAAGGTAGATGGAATCAAGTATTTGGTAATGATAATCCAATTCATTTAGAACTAGGAATGGGTAGAGGAGAAATGATTATTAAACTTGCTCAACAAAATCCTAAAATCAATTATATTGGTTTAGAGTTAGATGATGGTCAAATATCATTTGCTGCTAAAAGATTAATTGGAAAAGATATTCCTAATTTAAGATTTATATCTGGTAATGCTTTAGCATTAGAAAAAATGTTTGGTAAAGAAATTGATTTAATCTATTTAACATTTTCTGAACCATGGCCTAAGAAACATGATGAGGATAAGAGATTTACTCATATTAATTATTTAAAGATATATGATAAAGTATTTAAAAAGAAAAAACACATAATAATGAAAACTGATAATAAAGGCTTATTTGCATATTCTTTAGAATCATTATCTCAATATTGGTATACTTTTAATAAGGTTTCTATGGATTTACATCATGATGAAAGAAATATACCTAATATTATGACAGAGTTTGAAACTAATTATGCTAAAACTACTAATAAACCTATTTATTATGTAGATGCTACTTTTGAAGGATAATTTTATTATCCTTTTTTTGTTTATGGTATTGATTTTTATAAATTTATAATATATTATTTATTTAGATAGTAGATTAAGTAAAGTATTTGAAGACTGGCTTATGGGTAGAACAATGAAACTTGTTGAGCGATACTATCGTTATATCTTTTTAAAAGAAGGAGAAAGATACTCCTACATTTAATTACTTTCTGAAACATTAAGAGATAAATGATATTGGAAAATTTATTAAAAGTGTTGTAATTAAAGACAAATAACTCGAAAAAACATATCAGGAAGATATGTTTTTTTTATTCTTAAATTTTTCCCTTAAACATATTGACTGATAAAATATTAAATGATATATTTTAAGTATCATATAGGTATATAGTATTAGTAACTATTGAAAAAGTATTAATATGAATATTTATATGGTAAGAATAAAAAGATATATTCGTGAAGGAAAACACAGGAATCAACAAGATGCAATGGCTCAAAGTTCATGAGGTGAGTCCGCATTACCTAAAACCAACTGTTTCTCTCAGAAAAGAAATGGCATAAAACAGCATAGTCGTTGTTTTTAGTAACTAGCAATGTTCGGTTAGTTATTTTTTTTTGACTAAATATTCAAATAAAAATACTAGCCAATAGGCTAGTATTATTTTCTTATATGATCTTTTTTTATTGCTTGTATTATTTGATCTTCTATATAGAAAGGATTTCCTGGAATCGGATCAGGTATTTCAATATTATTTTGTTCTATATAATTTAGTAGTATTTGACAATAATCAGTAACTAATTCATTATCAGATACTCTTTCAAATGACTTTATATTTTTAAATGAGTTGTTAATATCTTCAGGTGCTACTTCAATATGAGTAAGATTATTTTCATCATTGAAAATAATAAATGTTGATAGGTTAGGACTTTCAATATTTAATTTCGCACTGAAAAAGTAAGCTTTAATATTATTTCCATCCTTATTAGAAATAATACCTTTGAATGGTTTACTATTTATTTTGATACTAACATCATCGCCATAATTGATTCTCATTTAATCACCTGCTATCAATTAAATTATATATTAATTAGTTTCAAATTTAAAGTATTTACTATATAAACCTATAGTTGAGTTTACCTCAACTTAGTTTTTATTGCTAAATTATAATACTTTCTTATATAATTTACTCAGGTGATAAATATGAAATTTATAGAAGTGTCTGCAGTATGGTGCATGTCATGTATTATTATGAAAAATAGACTTAGTTCATTTAAGGATGCTATTAGTAATAAGTGTGAAGTAATTACTTATGATGCTGACTTGGATAAAGATGAAATTATGAAACTTAACGTTGGTGAAAAACTTCCTATTTATATTGTTAAAAATGGTGATGAAGAAGTAGGAAGACTTGTTGGTGAAAAGGGTAGTAAAGACATAGAAAAATTTTTAAGTGAAAGTGGTGTTCTTTAATGAAAAAAGAAGAAAAGAAACCTGCTATTGAATCAATTTATTCATCAGAAGAGAAAAAAGGATTATCTAAAGGGTTAATAATTGGTTTAGCAATTACATTTGTTATAGTACTTGTTTTAGTATTAGCTGCACTTTCAATGAAGAGTGATTCTGCAAGTAAACTCGCAAATGCAAAAGAAAACTATAATATATCTTTCTTAGGTACTGTTAATGCAAAGACTGTATCTCTTCCAATTATATCTATTGTTCTTGGATTTATTGATGGATTTAATCCATGTGCTATGTGGATACTAGTATTTTTAATACTAATGTTAATAGAACTAAAAGATAAAAAGAAAATGTGGATATTAGGTTCTGTATTCTTAATTACATCAGGACTTATATATTTAGTATTCATGGTTTCTTGGTTAAACCTTGCAATGTTTTTAACTGGTATTAAGTTTGTTAGATATGCAATTGGCTTATTTGCTTTAGTATTTGGTGTTGTTAATGTTTATAGATTCTTTAATTTACTTCATAAAGATGATGGTTGTGATGTAACAGATGGTAAAAAAAGAAGTAAGATAATGACTTCTATTAGAAAAATAGTGGGTGAGAAATCATTTATTATTGCCTTAGGTGGTATTATTCTACTTGCAGCTGGAGTAAATTTACTTGAACTATTATGTTCTCTTGGTATACCTGTTGTATTTACTCAAATACTTGCTTTAAATGATTTAAATGTAATTCAATATTTAATCTATATTATTTTATATTTATTATTCTTTATGATTGATGACTTTATAGTATTCTTTGTTGCTATGTTTACTTTAAAGATAACTGGAGTAAGTAATAAATATACTAAGTTTAGTCATTTAATTGGTGGTATTCTAATGGCTATACTTGGAATATTAATGATGTTTAAACCTGCTTGGGTAATGTTTAATTTTGAAAGTAGAAAGACTCCTGTTTATGATGTTACTTATGGTGACTTTACTGGAGAAGCAACGAGTAATAAGTTAAGTGATATTAAGTTTGAAGATGATAAGATTAATGTTTACTTATTCTATGGAGATACTTGTCCTCATTGTAGAAAATTAGAAAACTTACTGGTTGAATTAAGAGAAAAGTATGGAACTAAATTTAATTACTATGGATTTGAAACATGGAAGAATAAAGATAATCAAGAATTAATGAATACTCTTATTGATAGAGTTGCTTCTAGAAGTGAAGTATCTGGTGTACCTTTCTTAATTGTTGGAAATAAATTTAAAGTTGGATACGCAGATTATGAAGCTCAAGATATAGAGGATTTAATTCTTGGTGAATATGATAGACGTGATAAAATAACTGATAAGATGAAAGAGTATATTAAAGAATTAGATAAAAAAGCTAATACTACTACAAAAACTACAACTATTGCGAAAGCAAATAAAAAGAAATAGGAGGTTATGATGGAGAGAAATATAACTAAAAACTTTAGTGATGTATTACCTTTTATTCAAGATAGTGATTTAAGAGAAAGATTAGTATTAATTCTTGATGAATATTTACCTAACTATTGGTTTAGTGTAGAAGCATCATCTACAGGTAAATATCATCCTCGTTATGCTGCTGGAGAAGGTGGGTTATTAAGACACTCGAAAGCTGCCATGGCAATTGGATATGAATTACTTCAAAATCCTACATTTGGGAATAATTTTAATCAAAGAGAAAAAGATTTATTATTAATGTCTCTTTTAATTCATGATGGTCTTAAATATAACTTTGAAAAAGAAGAGTATACTAGATTTGATCACCCTGTTTTAATGGCAAAGTTTATCATGGATAATTATCAACTATGGGATATAACAGAAGAAGATGCTAAATATATGAGCAGTGTAGTTGCATCTCACATGGGTCCTTGGAATACAAGTAAATATGACAAGACAGTTTTACCTGTTCCGGAGACAGATGCTCAAAAGTTTGTTCATTTATGTGATTACCTAGCTTCAAGAAAATTATTAAATGTAGATTTTGATGAAGAAGGATTAATAATAAGATAAATATTCATGTATAATTGAATATTTATCTTTTTTTAATTATAATTTTATCAGGTGGTAATATGGAAAATATAGTTTTTTATGTATTATTATTTTTTATATATGGCTTCATTGGTTGGTGCCTAGAAGTTGTATGTAAAATAGTTGAACTTAAAAGATTTGTAAACCGTGGATTTCTTTTAGGTCCAATTTGTCCAATTTATGGATGGGGTGTACTTGGTATTTTATTTATTAACCGTGGAATTGGTAATGACGTTTTAGGATGCTTCTTAAAGAGTATGCTAGTTTGTTCAATTTTAGAATACTTTACATCTTGGTTTATGGAAGTGTTCTTTCATGCTCGTTGGTGGGACTACTCAAGAAGAAAATTTAATATAAATGGTCGTATATGTTTAGATACAATGATTCCTTTTGGTTTACTTGGAGTAGCTGTTATATATGTAATTAATCCGTTTATTTCAACTATTGTTAAGTCTTTACCTTATATAATAAGAATAATTATTTGTATTATACTTGTTATAATTTATTTTGTTGATAATTTAATTTCCAACTTTGTTGTTGTTAAGATTAAGAATCAAATTGATGATAAAGCAAAAGATAATACTGAGTATGTAAGAGAAAAGGTATTTGATTGGATTGATGATAACTCTTATATTTATAGACGTATTAAACAATCTTATCCAGAATTTGATATAAGAGGTAGAGTAAAGATTGTTCAAGATCAATTTGTTAAAACTGTTTTAATTACAAGTGATAAGGTAACGGTTTATAAAAAGATGTTTGATAAGAACGTTGAAAAGATAAAAGAATATAATGTTAAAACAAGAGAAATGATAAATGAAAGTAAGAATAAAAAAGGGAAAAAATGGTTTTTATTCTTTAAAAAGAAGTAGATTAAATAATCTACTTTTTTAAATGTAAAGAAGTCCAATTTCACATAATCTTCACTTAATTTTCTTATTTCAAATATAAGATTTAAATATGAAAAGGAGGAGATAGACGGTAAAATAATGTATGATAAAACTATTTTAAACACAACAATAATTTAAATTTAATATAAATAAACCCCTTAACTAAATTTATTAATATTCGCACATTAATAAATTTAATTTAATAACTTTAAAGACCGATTGACGACTTATTCAATTGGTCTTTTTAAGTAATTTAGTCTTTTATAAATTGACTTTTGTGCGATATATGGTATATTAATCATGTAAATCAAAGAAGAGGACATAAAAGTATATATTCCCTTTGTAAAGTGATTCTAGGATAGTGGGAACTAGAACTTATAATATATATTCACCTACCTCGGAGTGAAATATGAAAATATTTCCGTGGAACTGCGTTAAAGTTAATTGAGTTAAAATCAAAGATGGTACCGTGCTATATGCACTCTTGATACTGTCTTTTTTTGTTTTTAAGGAGGAAATAAAATGGGAAACAAAGCTATAACACCAAGAGATGTTGATTTTGCAAAATGGTATACAGATGTAGTAAGAGCTGCACATTTATGTGATTATTCATCTGTTAAAGGATGTATGGTAATTGAACCAAATGGATATGCAATCTGGGAAAGAATGCAAAAAATACTTGATGATGAATTTAAAAGATTAGGACATCAAAATGTATCTTTACCTTTATTTATACCTGAGAATTTACTTAAAAAAGAAGGAGAACTTGTTAATGGTTTTGCTCCTGAAGTAGCATGGGTTACTCATGGAGGAAGTAAAGAGTTAGAAGAAAGACTTGCTGTTAGACCTACAAGTGAAACACTTTTCTGTGATTATTATGCAGGACATGTTAAATCTTATAAAGATTTACCTAAACTATTTAATCAATGGTGTAATGTTGTTCGTTGGGAAAAAGAAACTAGACCTTTCTTAAGATCTAGAGAATTCTTTTGGCAAGAGGGTCATACTATTCATGCTAGTAAGGAAGAAGCCATGGAAGAAACAGATAGAATGATGAAAGTATATGAATGGTTCCATCATGATATTTTAGCTATTCCTTCTATAACTGGTAGAAAGACTGAAAAAGAAAAATTTGCAGGAGCTGAATATACTCTTACAAACGAAGCTTTAATGTATAATGGTGTATCTTTACAAGCTGGTACTTCACATTATTTTGGTCAAAAATTTGCTGAGGCATATAATGTTAAATTTACTAACAATGAAAATAAAGAAGAATATGTTTATCAAACTTCATGGGGTACTACTACTCGTATGATAGGTGGATTAATCATGGTTCACTCGGATGATAATGGATTAGTTTTACCACCTAGAATTGCTCCAAGACAAGTTGTTATTATTCCAATTGGTGCTGATAAAGATGAAAGAGTCATGGAATTTGCAGAAGCCTATGAAAAGTCTCTTAATGAAGCAGGAGTAATTGCTTATATTGATAATACTGATAAATCACCAGGATTTAAGTTTGCTGAAGCAGAAGTAAATGGTATTCCAGTTCGTATTGAAGTTGGTGCTAGAGATTTAGAAAATAATAAAATTACTTTTGCTAGACGTGATACTTCTGAAAAGATGGTTGAGGCAATAGATGATTTAGATATAGTTAAATATACTAAAGAATTACTTGATACTATTCAAAATGATATGTATGAAAGAGCAAAAGAAAGAAGAGATAAATTAACTTTTGAAGCTCATAATTTAAAAGAAATGGAAGACATTTTAAACACTCAACCAGGATTTATTCATGCTGATTGGTGTGGTGATCCAGAATGTGAAGCAAAGGTTAAAGAAATAAGAGGATGCAAGTCTAGATGTATAATAGATGAGCCTCTTATAGATGGTAAATGTGTTTGCTGTGGTAAGACTGCTAAACATCATGTTATCTGGGATATACAATATTAAAAGGATTAAAATCCTTTTTTTATTTGTCTAAAAATGATATTATACATACGTCGAGGTGAAGAGTAATATGAATATTAAGAATTTAACTTTTGCATTTGGTACTCAAGATATTTTTGAAGATGTTACTCTTCAAATTAAAGATAATGATCATGTAGGTATAATAGGAGTAAATGGTGCTGGTAAGTCTACTTTCTTTAAAATTATATTAGGTAGAATAGAACCTGACTCAGGTAAGATTATTATGAAACCTGGAACTAGAGTTGGTTTTCTTCCTCAGGTAATAAGTGATGAAATACCTTCCATGGATATAAGTGTATTTGATTTTTTGCTTGATGGAAGACCTATTAAAGAATTAGAAAAAGAACTTGAAGAAGCTTACCTAGATGCATCAATGGAAACTGATGATAAAAAACTTGATTATATAATGAAAAGAATAAGTAAGATACAAGCAAAGCTAGAATATTATGATCAATATAGTGCTGAAAGTATTTTACTTAAAATAATAGATGGAATGCATATCGATAATGAACTTTTAGATATGAAATTATCTAATTTATCAGGTGGTCAAAAGAGTAAGATAGCATTTGCGCGTCTTTTATATTCTAATCCTGAAGTTATTCTTTTAGATGAACCAACTAACCATTTAGATTTAGATACTAAAGATTATATAATTGACTATTTAAAAAATTATAAAGGTACAGTACTTACTATTTCTCATGATGTAGATTTTTTAAATGAAGTAACTAATAGTATTTTATATGTAGATAAAACAACTCATAAGATGGAACTATATCCAGGAAACTATGAGAAGTATATGCGCCTTAGAAATGAAAGACTAAAGACTCAAGAACGTTTACTTGAAAAACAATTAGTTGAAGAAGAAAAATTAAAAAGAATAATAGCCAAGTATATAGGTGGTAATGAAAAGAAAGCTAATATTGCTAAGGATAGAATAAAGAAGTTAGAGCGTCTTGAAAAAGAAAAGGTAGTATTAGAAAAGAAAAAGAAATTTACTAGTTTTAAAGTAAGTATTAATCATCCAAGTGGTGTTGTGCCAATAAAAGTAGATAATTTAACATTTGGTTATAATAAGGATAATATACTAATTAATGATTTAACATTTGATTTAAGTCGTGGTGAAAAGTTTTTAATTGTTGGAGAAAATGGTATTGGTAAATCTACTTTATTGAAACTTCTTATGGGTTATTTAGAACCTATTAGTGGAACAATTACTAAGTCAGATAAAACAGAAATAGGATATTATGCTCAAGAGCATGAACTTTTAGAAGGCGATAAAACTATTATTGATAACTTTAAGAATAGTGGTTTATCAATAAATGAAATTAGAAGTTTCTTAGGTAATTTTTTATTCTCAGGTGATGATGTATTTAAACAAATAAAAGTTTTATCTCCCGGAGAGAGAAGTCGTGTTGCATTAGCTAAACTTGCTTTATCGGGAGCAAATTTACTAATACTTGATGAACCAACTAACCATTTAGATCCTGAGACTCAAAAGATAATTGCAGATACTTTTAAAGATTATGAAGGTACTATGTTAGTTGTATCTCATAATCCTGAGTTTGTAGATAATTTAGGTATTGAAAGAATGCTTATGTTACCTAGTGGTCAAATTAGATATTATGATCCTGAGGTAGTTCTTTATTATCAAGAATTAAATAATAGAAAAAATTAGGAACACTTAATTAGTGTTCCTTTTGTTTTTATTCTTCTTTTGTTATACTTTAGATGGTGATAATATGAAAGACGAATTATCTAATAACACAGTAGAACAAAATAATACACCTGAGACTCAAAATGAGATTGAGGTTAATACTCGATTGGAACAAAATAATGTTGAAAACATAGATGTAATTAACAATGAAATTATTCATGAAGATAAACCTAAGAAATCAAATAAGTTTACAATTATCTTAATTGTTATATTTATTGTTGCTGCTTTAGGTGGATGTGTTTATTATTTTGGTTTTTTGAACAATTCTAAAAAAGATAGCAATACTAGTAATGAATGTGAAGGAAATATTTGTACTACTAGCAAATCTACAAATACCGAAAATATTACTAGTGGTACTAGAAGAGCCGATTATGAGTTATTGAATTATTTATCACGTGCTCCAAAAAACTTTAATCCTTTTGAAGGGAATGATTTACTTGGTGAAAAGTATTATAAGATTAACTTAGATGAATATACAAAATGCCAAGATAGTAGTGATGTATCATTTGATTATAAGAACCATAAAATATCTTATAAATGTCTTCCGGTTGATATGGATGATGTTAATGATCCGTGGTATATTGCTGAAGGAAAAGTTGATAATGTTAATATAAAAACTAAAAATACTAGTGTTTCTTGTGGCTCATATGAAATTTATGGTAGTGATGATGAAGTAGTTATATTTGAAACTGGTAATTGTGACATAGAACATGGATTAGGCCTTAATATAAGTTTCTATTCAAAAGAAGGAAAACTAAAAAAAGAAATTAATCCTTTATATTTTGCCTTTCAATATCAGGATCTAAAATATACGGTGCTACCTTATATAATTGTTAATTCTTTATATTACGTAGATTCTGATAATTATAGTGGAGAAGAAGATGCTGAGTTTGATTGTAAATTACATAAATTAAATTTAAATAGTTATGAAGATACAGTTCTTTATAATTTTAAAGGGAAAGTTTTTAATGGATGATTTATTCATCCTTTTTTTAATGATTGGATAGTTTTTATGTTATAATATCTATGCGATTAAAATGGAAGGAAGTGAATAAATGAAAGTTATTATTGCTGAAAAACCTAGTCTTGCTCGTAATATAACAAGTGCAATAGGTAATATGAAAAAAGCTGATGGTTATTTTTATAATGATGAGTACTATGTTACCTGGGCATTTGGTCATTTATTTACTCTTGCTGATATAGAAGACTATCCTGGTCATGAAAGTGCAACGGGTAGATGGAGTATGGATAACCTTCCATGTTTTCCTGATGAATTTAAATTTAATTTAAAAAAAGATACTAATAAACAAATTGATAAAGGTGTTTTAAAACAATTTAATATAATTAAAAATTTATGTGAAAAAGATAATGTTGATGAAATAGTTAATGCAGGAGATGCCGATAGAGAAGGAGAAGTTATTGTTAGATTAATTACTAATAATATAAATACTACAAATAAGAAATTAACAAGACTATGGCTTCCTGATCAAACAGAAGAAACTATTAATGAAGCACTTAAAGATTTGAAAGTAGAAGATGAATATCAAAACTTAGCTGATGAAGGATTTGCAAGAACATATATTGATTGGTTATATGGAGTTAATTTAACTAGATATGCAACACTTAAAACAGGAACTTTATTAAGAGTAGGTAGAGTAATTATTCCTATTGTAAAAGCTATTTATGATAGAGATATGGCTATTAGAAATTTTGTTCCTGATATTTACTATGGAATATATTCAAATGAACTAACTAATAACGAAGAAATACTTCTTGAAAGTAAAGAGAAATTTGATAAAGATAAAAAGAATAAAGCTGAAGAGTTATGTAGCAAATATAATTCTTCTAAAGCAATAGTAACTGATAAGAAAACTAAAAAAGATAAACTTAATCCTGGTAAACTATATTCCTTATCTAAATTACAAAATGTACTTGGTAAGAAATATAAAATGCCTATGGATAAATCACTTAGTTTAGTTCAAGGCTTATATGAAAAAGGTTTTCTTACATACCCAAGAACAAACTCTGAGTATTTAGCAACTGCTGAAAAAGATAAAGTTAAAAGTATTTTAAAGAATATTAAAGATCTTGGGTATCCAGTTGAATTTAAAGATAAAAAAACTATATTCGATGATGCAAAAATTGAGTCTCACTCAGCTTTAACTCCAACTTATAAAATACCTAAGAAAAGTAGTTTAACTGAAGATGAGTTTATTGTATATCAAACAGTATTTAAAAGATTTGTTGCGGTATTTTGTTCAATCGATTGTGAAATTGAAAAGACTGAAATAAAGATTAAAGTAGGAGATTATGAAGAATTTAATTTAAAAGGTACTACAATAATTAATCCAGGTTGGACTAAGTATGATGATTCTACTGCTAAAGATAAAATACTTCCTAATTTAAATATAGGTGATGAAGTAAATATTAATTTTAAACCTAAAGAAAAAGAAACTACACCACCTAAGCATTATACAATTGAAACACTTAATAATTATCTTAAGAATCCATTTAAAGAAGATAAGAAGAGACTTCAAGAAGAAGAAAGTGAAAATGATAACGAAGAAGTAGATGATAGTGAAGACTATAAAGCAATATTTGAAGGACTAGAACTTGGTACAGAAGCTACAAGAACAGGTATTATTGATAATGCTCGAAAGAGTAAATATATTGAACTAAAAAAGGATACATATTACATTATGCCTGATGGAGAATATTTAATTAATAATTTAGTTCAAATGGAAATAAGTATGGATAAGTATAAAACTTCTGAAATGGGTAAGGCTTTAAAGAAGGTATATCATAATACTATTAGTATAAATGATGCTGTAAAACAAGCAGAAGAAGAAATAAAAGATATATTTGATAAAAGAAATGATAATGAAACAACAGGTTTTTATGGTGAAGTAATAGGTAAATGTCCTAAATGTGGTAATGACATTATAAAGGGTAAATATAATTATGGTTGTAAGGACTATAAAAATTGTAAATTTAAAATACCTACTGTTTTATGTGGAAGAGTAATTTCTAAAAAGGAAGCAGAAATAATTTTAGAAAAAGGAATAAGTGATGAATTAGATAACTTTATTTCTAAGAAGAATACTACATTTAAAGCTAGACTAAAATTAGATGGAGATGGAGTAGTTTTTGATTTTTATCAAAATTAATAATTTTTTAAAAAATCTATTGACATTAAAAAATACTACAAATATAATTAAATTAACCTAGTATAGTATTTGAGAGGTTAATGAAATAATTTCTTATATATAATTCATGGATTGAATTATGTATTGCTAGCTGTGTTGCTGGCCTTAGGTTGAGAGACTGAAGTCTTTCCCGCGGAGTGTATCCGTTTAATTAATTTTAATCTCAAATATTTATTATGCATGCCTATATAGGAAAGAGCTTGTATAGGATGTAAGAAAATGGTAAATATCGATACGTAAGGTGATTCATAAGGATAACGCCTGCTAGGTTTATGATCATAAGGGACCGTAACCCTAAGTTTATCAAAATCTAAATAGTGATCAATATTTAGAGTTTAATCATTTGTACTTACGGTAAAAAAACTTTTGGCAGTCAGACCAAAGTTTTTTTATGCCCTTATTTACAATTTTTACTTACTTATTTATAATTTATTATAGGTGAATAGTATGAAAAAATTTAATTTTAAAAACAAAGATATTAATATCAGTTATGCATTTATAGCATATATTGTTTTTGCTATTGTTTTTATGGTTATAATGGCTTTTCTTGAAAATAGAAATGTTTATGAAGCCGAGGATTTATTTTATCCAAATGCTCATAAGTTAACTGATAATTTAACAGAAATTATAAGTAAACAAAATACTATTTCCAATACTATTAATGATGTTATAAATAATAAAGAATATACTATTGATGATCCTTATATTTTAAAAAATCCTTATGAAGTTAATCCTTTATCCGCTTTAGTTATTTTCTATACTGATGAGGCTGTTAAAGTAGGTGTTGAAATAAATGATGATTATATTGGTGAAACAGATAGTACAAATAATCATGTAATACCTCTTTATGGATTACATGAAGGTACATATAATTATGTTACTTTGAATCTTTCTAATGGTATAACTAAAACAATAGTAGTTAAGACTCAAAGTGAAGATTTTAACTTGTATGAAGATATTAAAATAAATAATAAGAAAAATGTTTTCTTTAACTCTTACTCAAATGACTCTATGTCATTTATTAGAGCATTTGATTATATGACTAATTTAAAACTTAATATTAAAGGAATTAATTTTGTTAATTCATATAATATTATAGATGATAAGATTATTGTTAATTATAGTAGTGATAAAAAAATGAAAGGTATTTATTTAACAATAGACTTTTTAGGACATATATTGAATGTAAGTGATACATTTGAAGGTTATAGTGATAATAATAATTTTGAATATGGTTTTTATAATAGTGGAATTAATAATTATGAAGTAAC
The DNA here is from genome assembly GCA_946536225.1 of uncultured Caryophanales bacterium. Taxonomy (GTDB): domain Bacteria; phylum Bacillota_I; class Bacilli_A; order RF39; family UBA660; genus UBA6985. Next base: position 29,207 of record CAMNEE010000001.1, read on the forward strand.
CAAGTATTCAAATAATAAAGAAGAGACAAAGAATAATGTTCTTTCATTTGATGAAGTTTCAAGTGATTTAATGCATTCAAAACTTTATAATAAAGATGCAAATATATCTTATTCTAATAGCACTATTTATTACGATATAAATGAAAATGGTGTAATTATTCTTGTTAGAGATGATGGTAAGGTATTCTCATATACTATTAATGATGATGGATTTATTAATATAAATAATAAACATTCATATGCTCTTTATTTAAATGTTGATAGTACTTACTATAATTTAAATGTAGTTATATAGAAAAATAAAAGAAAGGGTTGCATACTCTTTTTTTTTGCATTATTATAATAACAATATAATTTTTAGGTGGTGTGTTGTTCATGAAAAAAGAAAATTACGTTAATGGACCAAATGATAAAGTAGTTATAATTGGTCAAGTAATAGAGTTAAGCAGAGGCATTTATAGTGTTTTACCTCAAGAAGTGGCTTTTGGAAAAATTGATGAGGAAACAAATGAATTTACATGTATGGACAATAAAAGAACATTTCCTGCGTTAAAAGAAATAATACGTGATGGAAAAAGTAGTTCTGAAAAATTATATTTTTTTGCGCCAAGAGATTTAGGTGATTTAATGGATAGATTCCATGTTGATCCTAATGAAAGAGGTGCTGCTAATACTGCTGCGATTATTTATATGGAAAATATACGTGAACATATTGTTGAAGCTAGAATAGATAATGAAGATGTAGATGTTCGCTTTATAGAGAAGGCAAAATTAAATAAAATGCCATCTGAACCAAATCTAAATGTTCTTTCTAATCCAACTATTATTGTTCCTAATGAAGAAGTAGTTATTCCTGATTTAGAGGAAATTATCACTCCTAGTACGTATGTAAATCCATTAGGAGTTAAGATTGATCTTCAATATTTTATTAAATATATGAAAGAAAGAATTATGAATAATGATGACAAAATTAAATATATTTGTAAAACTATTTCATATAATTTAACTGCTGCAGATCCTTATGATGTTGAAAATATATTAGCAATAGGACCAACTGGATCTGGTAAAACAGAAACAATAAATACAATTAGAGAATGGGCAAAAGGATATAAAATTCCTGTTGCTATATTTGATAGTACTTCTCTTTCTTCTGCTGGTTATAAAGGTAAAGATGTTGAAGATTTCTTAAAAAGAATTTATTTTGATAGTGGTAAAAATCCAGCTTTATATGAAAGAGCAATATTTGCTTTAGATGAATTTGATAAATTAAAAAATAGTGCACTTGAAATGAAAGAAGCGGCTCAACAATCTTTATTAAAAGTTATTGAAGGTGGTATATTTGATGTTGAAATAGATAAATATGGTTCAACTGTTAAGATGGATACTACAGGTATGACTTTATATGGCCTTGGAGCTTTCTCTGATATTTTTGAGAAAAAGAGTAAAGATCATCAAGGAATCGGATTTAAATCAGATATTAGTAATGAGCAAGCTGAAGAAATTATTTATAACATTACAGATAAAGATATAATTAAAAATGGTTTTATGCCTGAACTTATTGCAAGATTTCCAAATAGATTTGTTTATAAAAAACTTGATAAAGATGGATTAAGAAATGTCCTTACTAAGTCAAAAAGAAGTGTAATGTTAAGAAAATTTAAGAGACTTTTAGAACAATTTAATACTGAAGTTGATTATGATGATTCGTTTCTTGAAGCTTTTATTGAAAAGACTCTTAGTTCTGAATTAGGTGCAAGATCATTGAATAGAATTTATTCTGAAACATTAAAAGATGCTGAAGCAGATATAATGATAGCTGATTATGAAGATGGTGGAAAGAAGAAGGTACTTAAATTAACTTCAGATATTTTCACTGATTCAACAAAATTCGAATTAAAATAAAAAACGTATTAATTTACGTTTTTTCTTTTGTTGTCAAAGATATAAGACATGTGTTAAAATATCTTTGATTTAAATAAATCCCAATAGAAAGAAGTTGAAATTATGGGAAGAGCTTACGAAGTAAGAAAAGCTAGTATTCAAAAAAATGGTGCTATTAAAGCTAAACTTTATAGTACTGCAGCAAAGGAAGTTTATTTAGCTGCTAAAAATAATCCCGAACTTGAAACTAATGTAGTTTTAAGAAGAGTAGTTGATAAGTATAAACATCAAGCCGTTCCAATGGATATAATTAATAGAGCAATTGATAAAGCTAAAGGTAATGATGGTACTGATTATCAAGAAGTTACTTATGAAGGATTTGGTCCTGGACAAAGTACTTTCATTATTGAAACTTTAACTGATAATGTTAATAGAACTGTTGCTTATGTAAGAGAAGTTTTTAATAAAATACATAAGAGTTTAGGTGTTATTAATTCTGTTTCATATAATTATGATTATGAAGCATTAATTGGATTTAAAGCCGATAATGGTGATGATATAATGCTTGCTTTATTAGATAAAGGTATTGAAATTGTTGACTTAGAAACTATTGATGGTGAAGTAATTATTACTGCTAAACCAGGTGATGCTTCTAAAGTAAAAGATGTTGTAGAAGAATTAATACCTAATGTTGAATATACAATTGATGAAAGAGGATGGTATCCTAAAGAGAAAGTCACTCTTGAAGGAGAAGAACTTGATCAATTTAAGATGGCTTTAGAAAAGTTTGAAAACATTGATGATGTTACAAACATTTATCATAATGTAGATTTAGGAGAATAGTAAATATTCTCTTTTTTCTTTTATTTTTACTCTTAATAGAGTATAGTAAGAAGAAAGCGAGGTGTCATAATGAGAATACTTATATGTGATGATGAAATTTTAATAAGGGAATTAATCGGTGAATATGTTTTAAGTGAAGGATATACTTATGATTTAGCTGAAGATGGAGATAAAGCTATAGAACTTGTTAAAAAGAATGATTATGACTTAATAATTATGGATATAATGATGCCTAAAAAAGATGGTTTTAGTGCTTTAAAAGAAATCAAAAGTATAAAAGATATACCAACTATTATGTTATCTGCTAGAAAAGATGAGATAGATAAATTACAAGGTTTTGATTATGGTGCTGATGATTATGTAACTAAACCATTTAGTCCAAAAGAATTAATGGCTAGAGTTAAAGTAATAGGCAAAAGAAATAAGAAAATTGATGTAATTAAAGTAGGGAATATTTCGATAGATAATATTTCTCATACAGTTACTATTGATGGAAATATAGTAGATATGACAAATACTCAATATGAATTATTAAAATTATTCATGGAGAATGAAGGTATTGCATTATCAAGAGATACTATTATAGAAAAAATATGGGGATTTGATTATGATGCAGACGATAGGACTATCGATGCACATATAAAACTTCTTAGAAGTAAACTTGGAGCATATAGAAAAACCATTAAGACTATTAGAAATGTAGGTTATAGATTTAATTATGAAAAATAATAGGTTAACAATTAGAACAATTCACATAATGTCATTTTTTATTTTTATAATTCTTTTATCTATTTATATGTTTCAAATAGTTTGTTTTGATTTCTTCTATGAAAGAAATCAATTTATTAATATAAGTAATATTGCTCGTGATATAAAAGAAAATATTAATGAGGCTGAATTACCTAAATATTTAGAAAATGTAGCTTATGAAGGAAACATATGTATTTGTTATGTTATGGGTGAAGATGAAATTCACTATAACTCTAGAAATAACGGATGTATTTTACACGACGATCCTTTTATTAGTGAGAAAATTAAAGAATTAAAAAATGATAAAAGTAGAGAGTATTTAAAGGTTATCGGATCTAATAATGTAAAATCTATTATATATTTAATTAATATAGATGATAACTCTTATATTGTTTTAAATACAAATTTAGAAAACTTAGATGCGGCCACTAAAATTCTAAAAAAACAATTAGTACTTATATTAATTATACTTGTATTTGTTGGAGCATCTATTAGCATTATTATTAGTAAACAAATAACTAAACCTGTTGTTCAACTTATTGATAGTGCTTCTGAACTTAAAAAAGGTAACTATGATGTTAAGTTTGAAAAAAGTGATGTGGCAGAGTTAAATGAACTTGCTGATATTTTAACGGTTGCTGCCTCTGAAATGAAGAATACAGATGAACTAAGAAGAGACTTAATTGCTAATGTAAGTCATGATTTAAAGACGCCTTTAACAATGATTAAAGCATATGCTGAAAAGGTAAGAGATTTATCTTATAAAGACGATGAAAAAAGAGAAAAAGATTTAAATGTTATTATATCTGAAAGTGATAGATTAAATGGTTTAGTAAATGATTTATTAGACTTATCTAAATTAGAATCTAGTGGATTTGATTTGAATATTACTAAATATGATTTAGTAGAACAAATACAAGAAGTATTAAGAAGATATGAATTATTATCTGAACAAGAAGGTTATAAATTTAGTGTTTATGTACCTTCTGACAGTATTATTGTTAAGGCTGATAAAGCAAGACTTGATCAAGTATTTTATAATTTAATCAATAATGCTATAGAACACGTTGGAAAAGATAAGACAGTATATATTGATGTAAGAAGTAAAATTGGATATTATTCCGTTTGTATTATGAATACAGGGGAACCTATTCCTAAAGATGAAATACCTCTTGTTTGGAATAAATACTATACAAAGAATAAAAATCATAAGAGAAATGTTGTTGGTACAGGTATAGGACTTGCCATTGTTAAGAACATTTTAGTTAAACATAATTATGAGTATGGTGTTGTTTCGGGAAATGGAAAATTCACAAAATTTTACTTTAAAATTCCTAATAAAAAAAAATAGTAAAAAATATACAAAAAAAATAAAAATTCATATAAAATTCATATTTGTTTTATATATTTAACATGTGAAGAGCAAATATGTAATACAAAACAATCCTATACAACTTTAAACATATAAACTTAAACTCACGCTAAAAAGTATTTCTCTTCACATTAAAGATGTTGTTTAACATCTTTTTTTTCTTTTACTTTTACTTTATTCGTGTTATTATATTTTATATAAATAGGGTAGAAGTCGGAGGATGATGATTATGGAACATAAAGGAAATTTTATCTTATTATCAGGTTTATTAATTATTACATTATTAGTATGTGCTGCAGGTACAACTTTTTCATATTTAGGAGCTAAAGCAAATACTTCAGAAGGTACTACAACTATTATTAATAGTAAAGGTATTATAAATGCTCAATTTGATCCTGAAATAAATGCAGGAATGGTTAATGCAGGAGAAACACTATTTACTAAAAAGTTTGTTATTAGTGGTAGTACTTCAACATCTGACAATGTTACTTATGAACTTGATTTAGATGTATCAAATAATACATATCAAAATAATGCTTTAGTATATACAATTAATTCTACTAAAGATAATGGTCTTGCTATTCCAAGTAGTACAGCACCTGTTGAAATTCCAGGTGGTACTTCATTAATAAAAATTGGAAGTGGTTCATTCTCTGGTCCTGTTAATGGTGGTAAACATGAATATGTTATTACTATTTATAGAAAAAGCGATGCTCCAATTTTTGATGGAGAAGCATCAACATTTAATGCTCAATTAAAAGTTGTTGAAGCTGTATAATAATTAAGTTAAAAAATGTTAAAAAAAATAGGGTGTTTTTTAAAAAAACACTCTTTTTTTGTGTTATAATACTTATTAACAATTAGAAGGTAGATGTCAATGAAATATATAAGAGGGTTTTTGGATTTCTTAAAAAGAAATTTTTATGATAATACATTTGTTATGAATTATATATTAATGTTTAGTGGTTTATTATTTGTTGAATTAATAGTTAAACTAATAAATGGTTATTCAATTATTTCGTGGTCAAGTGTTCGTATAATAGTTGGATTAAGTATTATTTCACTTATTTTATCTTTTGCTATTTCATATCTTAAGAGTTATCAACAAAAGATTATAACAGGTGTAATTGTTTTTGCATTTTCGGCATATTCATGTATCCAATTAGGATTTTTAAAATTTTTAGGTGTATATGCTTCGCTTCAAAGTGCAAATCAAGCTGGAGCAGTTAAAGATTATATAAGTGATTTTCTTAAAAGTTTTAATCCACTTTTCTTAACTACATTTATCCCTTTTATAGGGCTTATGGTTATATATATTTTTAATAAGAGAAGAATATATAAAGTTAATCATTATAGATTAGGCTTTGTATGTGGAATAATTGTTACTTTACTTGGTTGTGCTTATTTTGAATTAGTTGAACAAGAATATTTTCAAAATGATTTGCAAACTGTTAGTAATCATGAACTATTTTTAACTGCATCTAATCCTATGCTTACTGTTAGTGAATACGGAACACTTGGTTTTATGCTTATGGATGCTAGAAATGCTGCTTTTCCTGTTGAAGTAAAATCAAAAGTATTTATTTCTGCTCAACCTAAAGAGTCTAGCGGAGAGGTTATTAAGGGGATTGATGATACTGTTTGGCAATCCATTATTGATGAAGAACAAGATGAAGAATTAAAGAAACTTAGTAGTTACTTTATGAATAGAAGTAAAGCAACTAAGAATGATATGACTGGAATTTTTAAAGATAAGAATTTAATTGTTCTTATGCTTGAAAGTGTTAATGATATATTCCTAGAATATCCTGAATACTTTCCTAATATAAATAAAATTATGAAGGGTGGATGGAATTGGGAAAATTATTATAGTCCTAGAAATGCTTGTGCTACTTTAAATAATGAATTTAGTGGTATGACATCACTTTATTCAATTAATAATACATGTACTGCTAAAACATATGTTGATAATACATATTTTGAATCGATATTTAACATATTTAGAAATAGTGGATATTATGCATTTAGTGGTCATGATTATAATGAACATTATTATCCTAGAAGTATAATTCACCCTAATATGGGAAGTGAAAAGTACTATGGCGTTGAAGATTTGAATATTCCTTATGACCCTAATAATTATAAGAATTGGGCAAATGATGATGATTTTATTAAAGCTATTTTAGGTATTCTAGATGGAGTAACTGAGAATAATGATAGATTTATGACTTGGTTAACTACAGTTTCTTCACATCAACCATATAATAGAGATTCTAATCAAGGTAACAGATATTTTGATATGACAGAAGGAACTGGATATCATAATGATATAAGACATTATATGAGTAAATTAAAAATTGTAGATGTTGCTCTTGGTGTTTTACTTGATGGGCTTGAAAAACGTGGAATCTTAGATGATACTGTAATAGTTTTATTTGGAGACCATTATCCATATGGTATTGATACTAACATTTTAAATACAGTTATGTCTTATGATACAAATGTTGATATGAATGCAGAGCAAGTTCCATTTATTATATATAATAGTGAAATTACTGAAGCACACCCATATACATATGGCGAATACGCTACATATGTTGATATATTACCAACAATTGCAAATCTATTTGATTTAAACTATGAATCAAGATTATATATGGGTGAAGATTTATTTAGTGAAAATTATACATCCATTGCAATTTTTGCAGATGGTTCATGGAAGAATGAAGATACGTTCTTTAAAAACGCAAGTGGTGGAGACTCAGTAAGTAATTATTCTTCATTTGAACATACAACATTGGAATTAAAGTATATTAATGAAGATATTGCAGCCAGATTAACTAATAGTGTTAATGCTGTTAAATATAATTATTTTGCATATTTAAAAGAAAAAGTAGATGAAAAAGAAAAAGAAATTGAAAAATTACGTGAGACAGCATGTTTGATGAGAGATAAAGATTTATATTGTAATCAAGAAGATACAGATGATAATACTTAATAGTTGAGGTGCCTATGGAGTATGACGATAAAATTGCGCATTTAAATGAAGAGAAGAGAAGACTTGAAAGATGTAGTCTACGATCATCAGTATCTTCAAATTTAAGATATTTGTATGATTATGTTAGCTTAAATGGACTATATGATACTTTGGATGAAAAGTTTAATTTTGAGTTTTATGTTTCTCCTAACGGTCTTAAAACCTATAATAAACAAGAAAAAAGTAATAGGTATAATGATATTGTTTTTAACAAAGAATATATGCATGATGGACATGATATGCATGAAGTCTTTTCAAGATTTAGTAACTTTTTTAAAGATGCTAACTTTTATGATTTTAGCAATCCTGGATATGTTCAATTAAGTAGTCGTGAAAGACAAGAGATAATATATTCTTATTTAGATTATTTGATTCCAAATGGTTCTAAGTTATTTAAAGATTTAAGAGAAAGGTTTTCGTGTTTAATTGGTGCAGAATTGCCAGACTCTATTTTTGGTGAAACATATGTTTTTTATACTAAACCTGAGAATTCAACTATTTTTATCGATCAATGTTTAAAGTATACTGATATTAATTATATGTTAGTAATTATCCACGAAATAATACATTATTATACAGCAATACTTGTAAAAGATTATGGGAATGCTAATAGACTAGGACTTATATATAGTAATCTAGGTGAAGTTTTAAGTGTATATTCTGAATTTTCCTTTTTAGAGTGGCTAAAGAAAAATAGAATACATACTAAAAATGCAGAGTTTACTTATAATTTTAATTTAGCAATATATTATGTTTTCATGGAAAGATTTAGATACTATTATTTCTGTCTTAAGAACAAAAGGGATGTAAAAATTGAGAATAATGGTGTAATAATGATTCCTCATAATGACTTAAATTTTGATAGTTATTATTCACTTGAAGTGCTAAAAACGGAAAAAGGTTTTGATTCATCTGGTATTAAATATGTAATTGCTTTTTTAAAGGCCTTTGATTTATTAGATATGGAAGTAAATGGAGAAGATATGAATAGAGTATTTAAAGACTTCTTAGCTAATATTACTGATAAAAAACAGGAAACAAGAATATTATTTAACGAAAAAAATGATGATGCTATTCGTAAATACATTAAAGATAATGTTGAAGAATGCAAAAGACTATATAAATTTAAATAAATTGGTTTGAAAGTTAATTTAAAATTGCTTTTAAAAATGTATTAAACTATAATTGTTATAGGAGGGTAATAAAATGGTAAAAAAGAACAAAGAAACAAAGAAAGTTAATACTAAAGATATTAAAAAAGAAGAAATTAAGATTGTTGAAGTGAAAGAACCTGAAGAGGAAATTATTATTAAAGAAATTACTGAAGAAGAAGGAAAGAAAAGACTATTTACTAAAAGAGATATTGTTATTGCAGTAGTATTTTTAGTAATTGGTGTTGCTTTATCAATTGCTTTTGTTAATAGAGTTCCTAAACTTAAAGATGGAAGCGAAGCTGTAGTATCTTTAAAAGATAAAGATTATAGTTCTCAAGAATTATATGAAGAATTAAAGAAGTCTACTGGATTAAATACTATTCTTAGAAAGATAGATTTAGATTTAGTTAAGGCATATTATAATGGTTCTAAAGATGAAGAAATAAAGAAGACTGCTGAAGAACAAGCCGAAACATATCTTAAACAATATAGTTCATATGGTTATACAGAAGAAAACTTCTTAGCTCAATATGGATTTAAAAATAAAGATGAATTTATTGATGCATTAAAAGAAGATACTATTTTAACTACATACTTTAATGATGCTGTTAAGAGCACTATTACTGAAGATGAAGTTAAAGCTTACTATGCTGCTAATGGTATTGGTAAAAAGACAGTTTATATGTTCTCACAAAAAGATACTTCTGATGACTTAGAAGCTATTAGAAAATCACTTAAAAATGGTACTGATATTTCTAAGGTTGTAAGTAAGTATAAAGATAACTCAAAAGTTGTTGTTAATGATAAATTAGAAGTAGATTATAAATCTATTACTTCTTATACATCAAGTGTTATTGAAGTAATCAAGAATACTGAAGCAGGAAAATATTCAAAAGTGTTTACTGACTCTTCTCTTGGAAATGTAGTTATCTATGTAAGTAAAGCAGAAGATGCTCCAAAACTAGATGATATTAAAGATGAGATTTTAGATATTCTAGTTGGACAAAAACAATCTGCTGATCAAAAACTTTACTATGTAACATTCATTAACTTAAGAAAAGACAATGGTATTAAATTCTATGATAATGAATTAAAGAGCCAATACGCTGAATATGTAAAGACTTATACAACAGTTGAAGAAAATAAAGAACAATAATAATAAGACACACCAAATGGTGTGTTTTTTCATATGAGGATTTCTATAGATATGTTATAATAATAATTGTAGAGAAGGTGAATTAAATGACAAAAATAAAAGATGTTTTTGCTAGAGAAATATTAGATTCAAGAGGTAATCCAACTGTTGAAGTTGATGTTACACTTGAAAATGGAATAATTGGTAGAGCTGCTGTTCCAAGTGGTGCTTCTACTGGAGAAAGAGAAGCACTAGAACTAAGAGATGGAGATGCTTCTAGATTCTTAGGTAAAGGTGTTTTAAAAGCCGTTAATAATGTTAATGAAAATTTAAGAAATGTAGTAATTGGAATGGATGCTACAAATCAAAGAGAAATTGATAATGCTATGATTGAAGCAGATGGTACAAATGATAAATCTAAGTTTGGTGCTAATGCTATTCTTGGTGTATCACTTGCTGCTGCAAAAGCTGCTGCATTAGATGCAGGCAAACCACTTTATAAATATTTAAATGAAGATGGTGTTACACTTCCTGTTCCTATGATGAACGTTTTAAATGGTGGAGCTCATGCTGACTCATCAGTTGATTTCCAAGAGTATATGATTATGCCAGTTGGTGCTAAATCAATTCATGAAGCAATTCGTATGGGTGCTGAAATATTCCATAATTTAAAGAAATTATTAAAAGCAGATGGAGAAGTTACTTCTGTTGGTGATGAAGGTGGATTTGCACCTAACTTAAAAGATAATGAAGAATCATTAAAATATATTGTAAGAGCAATAGAAGCTGCAGGATATAAACCAGGTGAAGAAGTTAAGATAGCAATGGATGTTGCAGCATCTGAATTCTATAATCCTGAAACAAAGATGTATGATTTAAAGAAGTCTAATGGTGGTTCTAAGACTACAGATGAAATGATTGATTGGTTAGAAGAATTAGTTAATAAATATCCAATTATATCTATTGAAGATGGTCTTGGAGAAAGAGACTGGGACGGATGGAAGAAGTTAACTGATAGATTATCATCAAGAATTCAAATTGTTGGAGATGACTTATTTGTTACTAATCCAAGTATCTTTAAAGAAGGAATTGAAAAAGGCATTGCTAATTCAATTTTAATCAAGTTAAATCAAATTGGTACATTATCAGAAACTATTGATGCTATTAATATGGCAAGAGAAAATGGTTATACTGCTGTTGTATCTCATAGAAGTGGTGAAACTGAAGATACTACTTTAGCACATGTTGCTGTAGCATTTAATACAGGTGAAATCAAAACTGGATCTATGAGTAGAACAGATAGAATATGTAAATATAATGAGCTTATGAGAATTGAAGAAGAATTAGGAGAAAATGCTAAATACTTAGGTATAAGTGCATTTACTAGTATTAAATAAAATGGCTAAGAAAAATACAAATGATAAATCTAAGAAAAAAGGTTTTTTAATTATAGAAGGCCATGATAAAAATCCTTTAGTTAAATTTTGGAACTGGGGATGGGGTATATACTATGATAATCCTGAATTCTGGAACTATGTAATTGTTGGTGCTATTACTACTGTTTTATGTATAGCATTTAAACTTGCTTTATTACATACTGTTTTAGATCAAACTAATGGATTAGAGTTACAAATTGCAGAAGTTGCTTCCTGGGCATTTGCAGTAGTTATAGCTTATGTTTTAAATAGAATAGTTGTATTTAAATCTAAGACTAAAGGCAAAGATATGCTTAAGGAAATAGTTAACTTCGTTAATGCTAGAATATTTACTCAAGTAATTCAAATGGGAATTATGTTTGTTTTTGTAACAGCGTTAAAACTTGATAGTGATGCTTGGGTATTATTCTTCACATTACTATGCCAAGTAATGCAAATAGTTGTAAATTATATAATTAGTAAATTAATTACATTTAAAAAGAAGGCTTAGCCTTCTTTTTTTATTCCAAAATAAAAATCCCTTATGCAGGGACATTATTATCTAAAAAGTTATTAATTGAATTATAATCTGCAGAAGTATTATTTACTTCTTCTGAAATTGTATCGAAATTAATTGCATTAAATTCGTTTGGCTCTTTTTCAGTAGAAATTACTTCTGATTTCATATTTAATTTAGCTAAATCATCATCTAATACTTTAGATATATCAGTTAAATTAGTTTTGATTGATTCAATTTCATCAGCGTTTAATTCATATTCAACAATTCCTTCAAGGAATTTAATAGTATCTAAATAAATTGAAGTTTCAGCTCTATAAAGTGAATATTCACTTGTTCTTTCTTTGAAAATTGCTTTTTCGAATTCTTCTATTTTATTTTTAGTACTAGTAATTAATGATTTTAATGCTTCTTTATCCATTTTATACACCTCGTATCTTAAATAAAGTATATCAAAAAGAATAATGTAAGTAAATGATTTTACTTTTCTTGACTAGTATTTGATTAAAAAAAGTTACTTTTTAGTAACTTTCTTTGGTTTTGTGTTTAATTTATCTTTTTCAGTTCTATATGCAATTATATTTAGAATAAAAATTGGAACAAATAATAATAGATTAATTGCTAGCTCTTTTAAATCATTTCCTACATTTATTGATAGGATTAACATTTCTACCCAGCAACCTATTGAAATAGTCATGTATTCTAACTTTTTATAGATTATTGCCATAAGAGCAAATAGAGCTATAAAGAATAAAAGGAATAGAATAAGTGCCCACCAAGTAGAAGAGTAAACTGTTTCAAGTAGTTTTTCCACGCCATTTGATAGAATTGCTGAGTCAGAGTATTGAAGTGAATCAGTATATACAAATGATATTGTTGCAAATACACTTAAAATTATTTCTCCAAGTGTAAGAAATAGTAAATAAGGACTATGTTCTTTGAATAATTTTTTAATTACTTTCATATTATCACCTTTATAATTATAACATAATTAAAAAAGAATGAACAAATTGTTCATTCTTATTGATACCATGTTTTTGTTACATCTAGAGATGTTGAAACTGGAAGTGGGTTTGGTAATGGGAATTTTACAAGTAATGGTACTTTAAAGGCATTACCAAATACTAATCCAACACCTGGGTGTAGAGTTTTAATTCTTTCAATTGTTTCATCAGTAACATTAGATGAAATACCTTGAACTATCTTTAAGTCTTCTGGATAGAATAATCTAAATACTACAAAGTTAGAACATTGTGAAAGAGACGTTACTGATAGTTCAGATGGTCTTTGTGTTACAAATCCAAGAAGTGTACCATATTTACGACCTTCCTTAGTAATTCTATCGAATATGTTATATCCAATTACATCGGTATCTGTATCTTGTTGAACGTATCTATGTGCTTCTTCAAGTATTATATGTACTGAGAAGTTACCACGTGTAGCTGTGTTTGCTGTATATTCAAAGAATAACTTAGAGAATATCTTTGTTAAACATTTAGCAAACTTATCATCTATAAATGATAGATTAATATCAACTAATTGTACTGGCTCAACACCATCAGTAGTAGAGAAGAATGATTTAATATATTCTTCTTTAGTTATATAGTCTTCTCCATAATTGAAGTAATTATTTTGACTTGAGTTAATAATTGTTTGCAATCTTGATTTTAAAGTATTATTTAAGTCATGTGCTTTTTCATTTGTATAAACACCTTCATTAATAAGGGCAAACTCTAAAGCATAGTATAAATCTGTTAAGTTATAAGGAACATTCTTATCTAATTGAATATCATCTATATTAACTTTAGTAAATTTATTAAAGAATTCTACTACAAATGTAATAGCATTGATTTTACCTTGGTCATCAATATTTAAACATTGTTTAATATTTCTATCGTATCCAGGTTGATGTATTACTGAGTCTAGGTTAAGACTTGCAGTATTATATGAAGTTAATAGTGATATTAATTGGTCTCTTATTTGAGTACTAGATTTACCACTTGAAAGGATATCTAGACAAGTTCTTGCAATAATATCATTTTTATAATCTTCAATATTAGGATCTCTTGATTTAAATATCTTAACTAAATCAATTGCTTTAGCTAAAACAGGTAATTGTTCTGGATCATTTGCACCAAGTAGGATAGCAAGATCATCTACACCTAAGAAATATGCAGGATATTTTAAAGTTTCTGCATTAGCAAAGTCTAACTCTGTAGTAATTTTCTTGAAGTGTAATCCTGGGAACTTTTCCATGTCATTAAATGTATTATAGTATTCACCATATGCATCAAATAGAACAAAGTGTGCATTCCTAGGAAGGTCACTATTGGAACTATAGAAAATATTTTGAATTATTCTTGCTAGACCACATGATTTACCTGAACCAGTATTACCTATAATTGCAAAATGGTTAGCAAAGAAATCATTTAATTTAGCTGTTATTACGTAATCTTTGTAAATAGGTGATGTACCAAATAAAATATTTGATTTATCAATGTAGTTTTGGTCTCCTAAAATACATTCTAGCTCACTTTTAAAAATAATTCTTGCTTGAGTATTTGTAGATGGTTTCTTTAAAACTCCATTTGTAAATACTCCATTTATTATTTCACCAATTAGATATACAACGATTTCAGTAGGAGAAATAGAGACTATTTCACCAACTATTTTATGATCTACCTCAGGGAATACTACATGATAACCAATGTAGTTTGTATCTGCGACTCTTTTTGTATTTTCAAGGAACATTTTACTACTATCAAAACCTAGTATTTTTCCGAACATAATATCACCCTTCTATTCTTTTATATCATATCAAATATATATATTTTTGAAAATAGATATAAGCTTATAATGTTGAAAAAATATACTTATATTTATATAATAAAATAGGAGAGTAATATGAAAAATAGAAAAATGAATGTCTTTGATATATTTAAAACTATTGGTAGAGTATTAGCATATGCTCTTCTTATAGGATTAATAATAATCTGTTCTTTTTTTGCATTTTATATTGCTGAAAATATTTATGCAAAAGTTACTAAGACAAAACCATTTATTAGTCTTTATGTAATAGTATCACCATCTATGGTACCTACTATCAATGTTCATGATGTAATAATTGATGTGGGTGTTAATAATGATAATGATTTAAAAGTAAATGATATAGTTACTTTTTATTCTAATGTAATTAATACAGGTGGATATACTATAACTCATAGAATAAATGAAATTAAAAATGATAATAATGAAGTTAGATATTATACAAAAGGAGATAATAATAAATCTGTAGATGTAGGTTTTACCACTATTGAGAATATAGTAGGTAAGGTAAAATTAATTATTCCTAAAATAGGTAAGATGCAATCAGTTCTTTCATCTAAATGGGGCTGGATACTTATTATACTTATTCCTACACTTGGTATATTATTATCAGATATATTTAAATTGGTTAGTTTATTTAGAATAAAAAATGAATTAATAGAAATACCAGATTTAAGTAATATGATAAAAAGAGAAGAAATAGAAACTAATAAAAGTATTAGAGTTTTAGTTGAAAAAGCAGAAAAGTTGAATAAGGATAAAGAGGAAGACAATGAAGAGGGAGAAAGTATTAAATAAAGCTCAGGAATGTTTAATAAGATATAGTTTTTCAACAAGCAAATATTATAATGAGTTAAAGAAAAATTATGATGAGTATAAAAACTTAGATACTTTAGATGGTGTTACTGCTAATCTATATGAAAATCAAATATTAAAGTTAATACGTTATGTAGAAGATAAAGAAAACTTTTACTATACTCTTATAACTATTATCATTATGATTATGTGTATTATTGCTTTAGCAGCATTTGTTAGTGTAAATGTGTTTAGAGATAAGGATGATGTTAATGTAGTAATTGAGAAAGCTAATACTGAGGTAGACTTAAGAGTTAAAGAAAATGATTTTGATTTTGACTTTGGGTATACTGATATAGATCACTATATGGATATGAATCCTATTAGTTTAGAATTAATGGCTGTTAGTAAAGATAATTATAATATTTTTTATGATATTTATCTTAATTCATTTAATTCTAGTGCTAATATAGAAGATATTAAATATAGTGTTACTGTTAATGATGAAACACATATATATAATTTAAAAGATTCAACTAATGTGTTAGAAAGTCTATTATTATATACAGGCAATATGAGACAAAATGAATATCAAAAAGTATTTATAAGATTTTTTACATTTAATAAGAATGCCGATACTTCAACATTTGATTTATCATTCAAATATGATGGGTATCTAGAATAGGAGTTAATTATGAAGAAAAAGGTAAAAGTATTCAATGGTGAAATTGATTTAATAGTTATCATATTTGGACTATTTATAATAGTCACTTTATTCGCATTTCTATTTTGTTATTTTTACTTCTTTAATGATGAAGGTGTAGAAACTAATAAAATATGGAATATTAAACTTGGACGTGTAATTAATTCTTATTGTAGTAATGATACTGAATGTACAACTCCTTATATTTATACTGATTCAACTACTATTGGTGACTATACAGTTGAATTTTTAAAATCAACTGGTAGTGCTAAATATGAATTAACTGTTGATAATGATGGATATGTTGATGCAGAGTTAACAAGTATCGTTTTATCAACACCTGTTTGTAAAGGTAATGCAAGTAATGAGACTGTTGCAATTAATGATGGAAATAATGTTTGTAATAATATAAAATATAGACTTGTTGATGAAAACGATAATAGTATTACATTGGGAAATAAAGTTGAAGCCAAGAGTACAAAGACATATTATTTATTCTTAGAATATAATGATGTTAACTATGATGGCGTTCATGAAATAATTAGTGATAGTGTAACTGTTAGTAATTTAGCTATTTCTCTTAACTATAGACAAAGTGAATAGGGTATTATGAAGAAGAAAAGAAAAGATGTTAATAAATTTATACTTATCAAGTTTATTATTACTATAGTTTTATTATTTGTATTTGTAATAGGTTTATTTAGCTATGTTTTAAATTTGAATAATAAAGATGAAGGCAAAAAGGTAGAGGTAAGTGTTGGTGAACTTCCAAAAGTATTAAAAAAGTTCACTGAGGAGGAAGCACTTGCTAGTGTTAGACCTACCGTTGTAAGTGTTAGTAATGATAATGATGAAGCTGCAGATTTTGAACTATATATAACTATAGA
This sequence comes from uncultured Caryophanales bacterium, assembly GCA_946536225.1. Taxonomy (GTDB): domain Bacteria; phylum Bacillota_I; class Bacilli_A; order RF39; family UBA660; genus UBA6985. Next base: position 46,522 of record CAMNEE010000001.1, read on the forward strand.
TAAGAAAAGTACAATTGATTCTAATTATTTAAGAGTTAATTTCGATGGAGTTACTTATGACTTATCAAAATTACATAGTTATGATCTAGGTAGTAAACTTTATTTTGAAATTAAAAAAGATACTGTTAGTCCCAAAAGAACAAATGAGTATGATGTTTATATTTGGTTAGATTCATCATATGTAGAAAATGATAATAACAAGGATATATTTATTGATTTTGATACTCTTTATTAAGATAGCGCTGCTATCTTTTTTTCTTGCATGAACAAAATTTTAGAGTATAATTATATATAAGATAGGAAGCCTAATATTGGGGGGATGATTTATGTATGAGGCTAAAACAAAAAGAGTAAATTGGGTTAAGATGTTTCTAATAGTCATTATTATTTTTCTAATACTATTATTAACATATAAGTGTATATCACTTATTAAGAATAATGGAAAGAATAGTGAAGAGTACTATAAGAAACAATTAGAAAGTGTTAATGATGTGGCACTTAACTATTACAACAAAGATAATATTCCTAAAGAAGTAGGTAAGAGTAATAAAAAGACTTTAGCTGAATTAAAAAATGAAAAAGTTGATTTTGAACTTACACCTAGAAAGAATGAATCATGTGATTTAAATGGTTCGTATATCCAAGCAACAAGATTGGAAACAGAATATCAAGTTAAAACATATATTAAATGTGATTCTTATGATGATTATATTAATACATATGTTGATTTAAAAAATCCATCTAAAAAAGATGAAAAAGTAATAGTTAACACAACTGAAGTAACAAAAAAAGAAGATATTAAGACAACTGAACAAACTACTAAAAAGAAGGAAACAACAAAAGTAGTAGAACCAACAACAAAGGCTTCAACAACTAGAAAAGTATATAATACAACTCAAGCTACTGTTAAAGCAGCAACAAAAGATGAAGTATCAATTAGATTTAATACAAATGGTGGAGTTTTAAATGTTAGTCAAATAACAATTAAAAAAGGAAGTACAACAGCTTTACCTACACCTGTTAGAGAAGGATATAAATTTAATGGTTGGTATAACCATGGTGAACTTGTTACATCTAATACTGCTATTAAAGATAGCGTTGTATTAGTAGCAATGTGGATTAGAAACTAGATTATTTAATCTAGTTTTTATTTTTTATTTAGACATAAAAAAAGAGATTATTATTAATCTCTTTCTTCATTTTCTCCAATTGTGTATGGATCTTTTTGTGTTCCAGTTCCTGCAGTATATTCAACCTTAGGATCAATTTTAACTGTAGCTAAAACTGGTAATTCAATCATTGTTCTTGTTTCATCAATATTATAATAACTTGAATATGCCTTATTAGATTTATTAGCTGATGCTGTTACTAACCATGTAGTATTTCCTAAACTGAAAGTCCAGTTATAATTTTTACATTCGTTATCAAGAATACTATTACAACCATCATCTAATGAAGCTCTTAATACTTCGTATACTGCCATTAATCCAAGTTTTTGATTTTCTAATACAACCGAACATTCTGTTTTACCATCTTTTGTTGTATCGTCTATATATCTTTTACCAACACATAGTGTTTGAGTATTTATATATGGCTTGCTTGATTCACTTATATATTTTTCGTTTTTATAATACTCGTCTAAAGATTCTTTAATGTCTGATCCAATTTGTTTTGTTGTATCGTAGTATGTGTTAATACCTGTGTCATCAATTTCAGCATTGTAGTGTTTATCCCACTCGCTGAAATTATTTATGTTTTTTTGTTGAATCATTTTAATTGAACCATTTTCATCAATACTAATGATTCTCCAAAGTTCACCATTAAATTTTACCCAGTTATTAACTCTATCTCCTCTGAAGTAATATTCATTTTCAGATTCATATAAACCATTTCCAACATCAACTTGGTTTTCTTCAATTATTTTGTCTTTTAATAAAGTAATACTATATTTATCTCCGCATTCTAAATTAGTAGAGTATAGATAATATCCGTTATTATTTGTAACTGTTACTTCACCATCACATTTTGGTGCACCTTCTTCAAGTAATTCTTCAAGTGGTTCAATTTTTCCAGCATTTATCATTTCTTTTAATGTGTACTCACTTGTTTCCTTATCTTCTGTAGGTAGGGCATCTTCATGTTCTTTGAAGTATTCTTTTGCTACTTTTTCCATCTTCTCACGTAGTTTGTCGTATGATATACGTCTTGTTCCTTGACATGCTACAAGTGCGAATAAGATTACGAATAATACTGCGAATCCTGCAATGGAAATCATCATTATTTTCTTAAGTTTTTCATTCACAATTTCATTCCTCGTTTCTAAAAAAATTATATCATGTATTATTTATTTTTTTCAATAATGATTGCTAGTCAATTGAATATAATTGATTGTCATGTTAAAATTGATATGTACATAGAAATAGATAATAAAAGTATTATTGTGTAAACAAAATTTGTTTTTTGTTTACTATGTAATAGATTTTAAATATAATATTCAAACGGGAGTGATAAGATGAATTTTGATATAGAATTTGCTACGATATGGAATATTGTAACGAAGATAATTGATATATGTATTATTTGGTATACCTTATATTTATTGTTTAAGAGTATAAAAAATAATGTAAAGATGGTTTTAATTTTTAAAGGTATTTTAATAATACTTATTATTAAGGCATTAAGTTCAATACTTAACCTTAATACAGTTGGAGTTTTACTTGAGTATGTTATTTCTTGGGGTCCACTTGCTTTAATTATTATTTTCCAACCTGAAATAAGAAATATACTTGAACAAGTTGGTAGAACTCAATTACTTGGTAAACATAAAGTTTTAACAGTTGATGAGAGAGAAAAAGTTGTATTTGAACTTATGACTGCTGTTGAACATTTAAAAGATCAAAAAATTGGTGCATTAATTGTTATTGAAAGAAATATGAGTTTACAGGAGTATATTGCTCCAACTACTAAGTTATATGCTGATATAACTAGTCAATTGTTAGAAGCTATATTCTTGCCTCCAAATCCACTTCATGATGGTGGAGTTATTATTCAAGGTAACAAAGTAACATGTGCTGGTGCTGTATTTAAAACTAGTATGAATCCTAATGTTAATAAGAAGTTAGGTACTCGTCATAGAGCTGCATTAGGTGTAGCCGAAGAAACTGATGCAATTGCATTAGTAGTTAGTGAAGAAACTGGTAGAATTTCTATAGCATGTGATAATTATCTACATTATAATTTAACACTTGAAGAATTTAGAACAATGTTATTAGATGAGTTAAAACCTAAAAATACAGTATTCTATGATGCTGAAGGTGTAGGAGGTGTTGACGATGAAATTAATTAAGACAATATTTAAGCCTCTTATTATAGTATTCAAGTTTTTATATAAAGTTTTGGATAAAGTAATAGTTACTCCAATTAGTAAACTTATTTATAAATCTAGAGATTTATTTAAAAGTAATAATAGTAGAATAGAAAAATTACTTAATAGTCCAAATGTGCTTATTTATTTTTCATTAGTATGTGCTGTTGGTTTATTCTTACTTGTTGATTATGAAGTTATTAACTTAAACTCAAGCGAGGCTCAAGTTTTAACAGATCAACCAATTACTGTATTATATAATACACAAACATATATTGTTGAGGGTGTCCCTGAGACAGTTGATATTACTTTAATTGGGTCTGATTCTGCTTTGTTCTTAGCAAATAGATCAAGTAATAATAAGGTTACTCTAGATTTATCAAATTATGGAGTAGGTACTTATAAAGTTAAATTAAAATATAATAGTGCTTCAAGTTCTATAGATTATAAACTTGATCCAAGTACTGTAACAGTTAAGATTTCATCTAAGGTTTCTGAAGAAAGAAAACTTTCTTATGACTTATTAAATGAAAATACACTTGATAAACGTTTAAGTGTATCTAAAGTTAAATTAAGTGATTCATCAGTAGTAGTTCAATCTAGTCAAGCTATTCTAGATAAAGTTGCTGTTGTTAAAGCATTAGTTGATACTAAAGATATTGGTGCTACATCAGCTGGTGACTATGAAGTTGAAGGTGTTAAATTAGTTGCTTATGACGAAGATGGAGTTAAACTTCAAAATGTAGAAATAGTTCCGTCTAGTGTAACGGCGAAGGTAACACTGGAATCATATTCTGCTACTAAACCAGTTAAACTGGTGACTACGGGTAATATGGCAAGTGGATATGCTATTGAGACTATTACTTCATCTGTTCAAAATGTAACGGTATATGGTAGTCCAAGTGTAGTAGATGCTCTTGAGTATGTAGAAGCTAAGGTTAAGATTGATGGTAGAAAGAGCAATGAATCTAACATTGCTGCTGATATTATTACTCCTCCTGGAATTAGATATATGTCTGATACTAAGACTCAAGTAAGTATTACAGTTGCACCTGAAAGACAAAGAATTATAACTGGAGTTCCTGTTAAACAAGAGAACCTAGATACAAGAATATATGATGCTAAAGCTATTGATAATGAAAATAGTGTAGTTGATGTTATTGTTAAAGGTGCTGAAAGCGTAATTAACAATTTAACTGCTGAAGATTTAAGAGCGTATGTTGACTTTACTGGTAAGACAGCAAGTAATGATCCTCAGTCTCTTAAAGTTCATGTTGTTACATCTGAAGTTAGAGTCAAGGTTCAATCTGCTAAGACTGATGTACAAATTTATATAAGAAAAAAGTAGTGTAGAACTACTTTTTTTATTTTTAGTATGCTATATTTATTATAGAGTGATGATATATGAGAAAGAATAATAGTGGTTTTACTTTAGTAGAAGTTTTAGCAGTTATTGTTATTTTAGGTTTAATCATGATAATTGCTATGCCTACTTATTCAGTTGTTTATAATTCCTTAAAACATACTACATATTTAAATAAATTAAAAGCATTGAATGTTGCTGCTCAAAGTTATGGTAGTAATACTCAAGTATTAGATGAGGTAAAAACTAAGTATGATTTAGGAGGATCAAATTGGTGTAAGGATATTGCTATTCGTGATTTGATAAAAGCTGGTTATATTATTAGTGATGATGATGTTGATGATGTAATAAGAGATATTTATACAGGAAAACCAATTGGGTATAATATTAATCATTTAAATGATAAAGAATATAGTTCTGTGTCTCTATGTTATTGTCCAGATACATTTGATGTAGTATCTTATTTAATTAAAGATTTAGATAAAAATAATGAATATTATGAAGATGAAATGATAAGAGTATTTGTTGAAAAGAATATTAATGGTGATTTACAAAGTATTCCACAATATAGAAAAGTTACTAATGCATTTGATTACAATAGTGTTTTCAACTCTATAAGAGTTAGAGCACGTAATGGTGGAAGTGATGTTACAACTGAAGGTGTTTATATAGATTTTGGTGACACTTTTGATGGTTTTACTGATGCACAGTTTGATGATGATGATTATGTAAAACCATATGTAGATAAATTAATAGCCTTATATTTTTCAGAAGTTGCTCCATGTAATTTAGTGAAATAATTAATATAAATTGTGCTATTATATAAAGCAGGTGAGGCATATGAATAAAATTTTAATGATGGTTATTGATGGAATTGGATTTAATGATAATCAAACTGGTAACGTTATTAAAGAAGCTGAGATGGGAAATTTAAATGATTTATATAATGAGTTTCCTCATTCTCTTTTAAATGCTACAGGGGATGCAGTAGGCTTACCTGATGGGGTAACTGCTGACTCAGAAATTGCTCATGTTGCTTTTGGTTCAGGTAAAAAAGTTAAACAAGATGTTACTATTTTAAATGAAACATTAGGTAGTACTTTAATAGAAAAAAATGATTATTTAATTTCTATAGTTAAAAAACTAAATAAAACTGGTAATACTCTTCATTTAGCTGGGTTAGTAAGTGATGGAAGAGTTTCTTCAGATATTAGATATATGGAAACATTAATTACTCATCTTAAAAATATGGGTCTTGAAAAGATGTATTTCCATGCTATTACTGATGGTATTGATACTAAAGAAGGAGCAATTACTTTTTTAGATAGATTATCAAAAGTAATGGAAGAATGTGAACTTGGTAAAATAGCTACTATATGTGGTAGAAGTTTTGCTTTAGATAAAGATAATAATTGGAATAAAACTAAAGTATACACAGACCTTTTATTTGAAGGTGTTGGTGCTAATATTAGAAGATATCAATCTGGAATTGAAGCATGTTATAAAAGAAATTTAACTGATGATTTAATACCTCCAATTATTTTAGTTAATGATCCAACAATTAAAACTGGAGATATTTTCCTTTGGCTAAATTATAATATAAATACTTCAAGACAATTTTTGAAAGCAATTACCGATGATAATTTTACTTTATTTGCTGTTAATAAACCTGAGAATATCGACATGTTCTCTTTATTACAAGTAGATAATATTGATATAGATTATTTAATCGAGGATGAAGATGAATTCTATTCGATTGGTACATATTTTTCTTATCTAGGAATGAGACAAGCAAGAATTTCTACTAAAGAAAGATATCCAATGGTTACTTACTTTTTTGATGGATATAATAATGAAAAACTTGCTAACTGTGATACTTTTTTAATACCATCTATTCAAGATGATATGGTATATCAAGATACAATAGAAGAAGTAACTAAACAAGTTATTAAATGTGTTGAAAAAGATTATAATTTCATATTAGTTGATATTCCTTATGCTGATATTGTTTCTAAGAATGGTTCAAAAGAAGAATTATTATTTGTATTAAGAAACATAGATCAAGCTATAGGAAAGATATATGAAGCAGTTGAAGATAATTTTTATAAGATGATTATTTTATCTTCATATGGTAATGTTGAGGAAACAGTAGATAAGATTGGAAACGAAAATTTTAGTTCAACAAGTAATCCTGTTCCGTTTATTATTACTGATCCTAGATTAAAGATTAAAAATAAGGGAGATATAACAATGGTTGCTCCTACAATTTTAAAATATATGGATATTGCTTTACCAAAGCAAATGTCTCAAGTTAAAAGTTTAATAGATGATGAAGGTTAGTGGTTAAGAATGAAATTTGATACTAGTGTATTAAGAGAGGCAGATATAAGAGGTGTTTATCCTGATCAAATAAATGGCGAACTTGCTAAAAGATTAGGTGGAGTATTTGGTACTTATGTTCAAAAACAAGGGAAAAAATATATTGTTGTTGGTCATGATAATAGAATAGGTGGACCTGATTTAACTAAGAATCTAATTGAAGGTTTATTAGATACAGGTATAAATGTAATTTATATTGGTCTTTCTACAACTCCAATGCTTAATTATGCTTCTCATAAATTAGGAGTAGAATATGGAATTGAAGTTACGGCTTCTCATAATCCAACCCATGATAATGGTTTTAAATTATTTGGAGAAAATTACCTACATTGTAGTCACGAAGTATTAGATATAATTTATGCTGCGCTTTCAAATGATAAATATAGAATAAAACGTGGAGATGGTACTTTAGAACATATTGATATATTGGATGCATATGCTAAATATGTTGCTAATAAGTTTAAAGATGTTAAACCATTAAAAGTTGTAATTGATGCTGGAAATGGAACTGGTTCTGTTCCTGTTAGAAAAATATATGGACGACTTCCTTATGATGTTGTTTATATTAACTGTGATAATGATCCTAGATTTCCAAATCATCATCCAGATCCAAATGTTAAAGCAAATCTTCGTCAGTTATCTGAGGCAGTTTTGGATTATAAAGCTGATTTAGGGTTAGCATATGATGGAGATGCTGATAGAATAGGTTTTGTAGATGAAAAAGGTAATGTTGTTGAAAGTGATGTAATGATGGCTTTGATGGCAAGAGAAGTACTAAAGACATCTAAAAAACCAATCCTTGTTGATGTAAAATGTTCTAGAACACTTTTGGATGAAATAAAGAACTTAGGTGGAGAATATATTATGTATACACCATCAAGTGCTAGACAAGAAGATGAAATGTTTTATCAAAAGTTAGATTTTGGTGGAGGATATTCAAACCATATATTCTTTGGAGATTCACATCCTGGATATGATGATGGAATATACTCTGGTCTTCGTTTTAGTGAAATGGTTGCTAATTCAAAAGTTAAACTTAGCAAGATGGTTAAGACGCTTCCTAAGTACTTTAATACAGAAGAAATTAAAGTATCTACAACTGATGAAAAGAAATGGAAGATTGTTAAAGAAATAAAGAAGTATTGTGATTTAAGAAAATATGATTACTCAGAAGTAGATGGTGTTAGAATTGAAAAAGAAAATGGTTGGGCACTTTTAAGAGCAAGTAATACTGGTCCAAATTTAACTTTAAGATTTGAAGCTACTACTAAAAAAGGATTAGAAGAAATACAAAATGAATTTATGTCTGTTTTAGATATAATACAAAAATAAAAGACACGTATGTGTCTTTTTTATTGTTCAAGTGTTGCATCAAGTGCAAGTGTAATCATATCATTAAGAGATGTTTCTCTTTCTTCTGCAGTAACTTCAATATCTGGAGTATATTTTGAATCAACTACAGTAAACATGACTGTTGCATCTTTACCGCATATTCTTGCGACATGTAGTAATCCAAATCCTTCCATTTCAAATCCCATGATTTTATCTATAATAGGACATGCTTTATATAAATGATCAACATTTGCATATGGATCAAATAATTCTATTGTATAAGTTGGTCCTAGTTTAATTATTTTACTTGTTTTCTTTGCGGCTTCAGCTATTTTATCATTTAATTTTTTTGAAGTACGTAAGTATTTTTCTTTGTAGTTACCCCATTGATAAGCAATAGTTGATTCTGAATAACATCCTTCAGATACAACTATATCACCAATTAATACATTTGGATTTCCAGCACCTGCTGTACCAATTCTAATTATTTCTTCAACATCATAGAAATGATATAGTTCGTATGCATAAAGAGCCGCAGATGGAATTCCCATGCCTGATGCAAATACTGTTATTCTTTTTCCTTTGTAGTATCCTGTATAGCCATACATATTTCTTACAGTATTTATTAGCTTAGCATCATCTAAAAAGTTTTCTGCAATATATTTTGCTCTTAGTGGATCTCCTGGAAACAATACCGTTGGAGCTATATTTTCTTTGTCAGTTACTATATGTACTGGTTTCATATTATCACCTACATTAATATTATCATTTGTGCTATAATTTTTCTATATCGCATGGAGGAAATATGAAGAAATTTATTAAAGATAAACATTATAATTTACATATTTTGGAAAATAAAAACTTTAAAAATTATAGATTAAATATTAGTTTTTTAAATGAATATAAAAGGGAAGATTTATCCATTAGAGAGTGTTTACTTAGAATGCTTTTTATGGGTAATGAATTATATGAAACTAGTAGAGATATTAATATAAAGTGTGAAGATTTATATGATCCTATTATTTCTACCAATCAAGTTAGACGTGGGAATATAATATTTAGTAGTGTTTATACATTATTCTTAAATCCTGAGTATGTAGAAGAAAATAGTTATCTTGAAGATAATATAAAGTTTATTTTTGATTTAATATTTAAAGCATCTTTTACTCAAGAAAATTTAAATTTTGTAAAATCATCTATGATAGATGAAGTTGAGTCAATGGACGAAGACTTTAGAACCTATGCATCTTTTAGAGCAATAGAAGAAATGGATAAGGATGACTTTGGAGCAATTTCTGAAAATGGAAGTGTTGAAGATATTAAAAAAATAACAATAGAAGATTTAAGAAGAGAATATGATAGATTCTTAAATGACTCCCAAATAGAAATATCTATTTTAGTAAAAGATTATGATGAAAAACTTATTAATTTAATAAAAAAATATGCCTTATTTACTAATAATAAAAATAAAGAATTAAAACCATATAGAAATATTATTAAAACTAGTAAAGAGGCAGAAGAAGAGAAAGACTATAGTCAAAGTGCACTTGTATGTATTTATAGGTTAGATGACTTAACTGAACGAGAACAAAGTATTACTGCTTTTTTATTTAATGAAATACTAGGTGGTGGAGGTCTTGATACAAGACTTAATAGTTCATTAAGAGGAGATAATTCAATTTGTTATTTTTGTAATTCATCATATGAAAAATTTGATAATAAGATTACTATTACAACTCTTGTTAGTAAAGAAAATATTTTAAAAGCAAAAAAACTTATTAATGATGTAGTAGACTCTATGAATAAAATAAAAGAAGAGGAAGTAGAAAAAAATATAAAGAAGATAATTACAGTTTTTGATGAACTTAATAATTCTTCGTATTTCCTAATAGTTAATCAACTATTAAGTGACTTAGGATTTAGTCATACGGTGGATGAGAGAATAAAACTATTAAAAAGTGTTACTACAAAAGAGTTAGAAGCAATAGTTGATAAGATGAATCTTAATATGGTTTATGTTTTAAAGGGGGTTAAAGAAAATGGATAAAATTGTTTTAAAGAATATTAATGAAACTATTTATCATGAAGAACTATCTAATGGTTTAAATGTTTATATTTATCCTACTTTTTTAACCAAAAGTTATAATATAGGAGTTCTTGTTAAAGTAGGCTCAAATGTTAATAAGTATAATTTAGATGGTAGGGAAGTTAATGTACCAAATGGGTTAGAACATTTTCTTGAACATTTAACTTTAAAAACTAAAGATGGAGAAGCAGATGATTTCTTTTCTAATAATGGTAGTTATTCAAATGCTAGTACTTCATTTAATAATACATATTATTATGTTTCAAGCACTGATAACTTTGATGATAATTTGGAATATCTAGTTAATTGTATCGATACTCCTTATTATACAGAGGAAAACGTTGAAAATGAAAAGGGGATTATTACTGAAGAAGTTTCTATGTATGAACAAAATCCATATCAAAAGTTAGCATATAAACTACTTGAGAATGTATTTCACAATGATAATAATAAAAATAAAATAGGTGGAACAGTAAGTGATGTAAAAAGTATTACTCTAGATGATATAGTTAATACTTATAATGCTTTTTATCAAAAAGATAATATGGCTTTAATTGTGTCTGGTAACGTTGATGCTTCTCATACTATTAATTTAATTAAAAAAATAGAAAAAGATAAAGAGTTTAAAAAATATGATGTAAGTGTAATAAATGAATTTGAAGATGATTCAGTAGTTAAGGGAAACGATATAATATATGATAATGTAGTTATTCCTAAGTTTTCTCTTGGAATTAAAATACCTATGAATAAAATAGGTATTCCTCAAGAAAAAGCAGTATTTTGCTTACATATAATTTTATCTATATTATTTGGAAGAACTAGTAATTTAAAAGTTTTATTAGAAAAAGAAAACTTAGTTAGTGATGAAATAGATTATTCTATTTTTAAAGGATTTAATCATTATGTTTTAGAAATAGATTTTGAAGGTAATAATATTGATAAGGTATATTCTTTAATAAAAGATACTATTAATAATGAGACTATTAGTGAAGGCGAATTAAATAGAAAGAAAAAAGTATTAATAAGACACTTAATTAGTAGGTATGAAAATATTAATAGTGTATCAAACTCAATTATGGCTAACTTAATTGATTACGAAAGAATTCTAGATAATGAATATGAAATAATAGAAAGCATTACAATAGAAGATATTAATAAAATATTTGATTTAATAAAAGTATCTCCATCAGCTAACGTAAGATTACTCCCAAAGGAGTAATTTTTTCTTATATGTTCTTTAATAAAAAAGTATTACATTATATAATTATAATAGGTGAAAGTAATGAAAAGATGGACTAAGAATGTATTTACAATTTTTCTTGTTATTTTTCTTCTTGTTGCAACTGCTTTTATTTATTGGCATGCATCTAATCATCTTCCATATAAGATAAGTGCTGTTAATGATGGTACAATGACTATTGCGGAAGCACAAGAACATGGATTAGATTTATCAAGAACATTTACAGTACCTTATTATATTTTGATGTTTATTAGTTGTTTTATTTTTGATCTTGTAGTAGTGTACTTTTTTATGAGTTCATTTAATAAAATGACTTCTAAGGAAGTGTTTTCATATAAGAAAAAGTATGTTGTTTTTTTCGCATCGTTTTTTGCTTGTTTTTTAATTGAATGTGCATTAACAATTTTAATTGGATATGTTTTTATTAATTCACCTGCAGAAACTAATAAAATAAATACTGATTTAGGTCTTAAAAGATCTTATGTTGCTGATTATAAAGCGGATGTTATTTATTCAACACAAACTGATGCAAGTCAAAAAACACTTGAATCAGGTAAGGTTGATTACAGTTCACTTTTAATAAATGGTAAAAACGATGTTAATCTTAGTCAATTTATTGTTAATAATTATTCTAGCGGAACAAATGAGTTAAATGGCAGAAATTCTGCAGTAGCAATTAGAGATGGAAATAACACTAATATTAATCAAATCATTGTTAATACTTTTGGTGATAATTCTCCTGTTTTATATGTTAGAAACTCTAATTTTACTACTATTGATAGATTCACTGGTAATTCTTCTGGATTAAGGTCTGCAATTGTTAATACAAACTCTTACGTTAAAATTGTTCATTTTACTTTTGAGGCTGCAGGAGATATAGGATTAGAACTTGTTAATAATGGTTCTTTATCTTTAACCGAAGGCTCTTTGGTTATTAAGTCAGAAGACTCAGATAAAAAAATCTATGTTAGAGGCAATAACAATAGAGGAACTGCGAGTTTAAGTATGTTAAATACTTCTTTAAATACTGGTGGTGGTACATTATTTAAAGTTGTAAATGATAATTTTTCAGTGGATTTATCACATGTAGAGATTATTTCTAAAAAACCATTCGATAATTTTATGGAATTATATAATTCTACAACTTATCTTAGTATTAAGGAACAAGCTATAACTGGTAAGATTTTACTTGAACATAATAGTCAATTATATTTTGATTTATCAGGTGGAGCAGTCTTTATTGGAAGTATTCCTGAGAGTAGTAATTCAATTGTAAATATAAGTATGGATAGAACTAGCAAAATTATTTTAACGGGGGACATGTATATTAATTCATTTAGTGATAATGTTATACTTAAAGACTCAATTGTTACAAACGGACATTCAGTATTCGTTGATGGAGTTAAAGTTTTATAATCTCGAGTAAATCGAGATTTTTTTTCGAGTAAAATAGAAAATCTTAGTTAAAGATAATACTAGGAGGAAATTTATGTATTTTATAAGAAAAAGAATAAAAATAATTATTACTTTAGTTGGTGTTATTTTCATTGGAGTAGTTGGAGTAATTAGTATTTGCTATTTTTATAATGAACCAGTTGATAAAAATATTGATAGTCCAGTTGCTTTCGTAAATGTTGAAGAAACAACAATTGAAGATAAACATTTTTATGTTGATATTAAAGGATCTGTTAATAAACCTGGGGTTTATTTTGTTAGTGAAGGTATGATTGTTAATGATGTTATAGAGTTAGCTGGTGGATTAAAGAAAAATGCTTATACTGATAATATTAATTTATCTTTAAAACTTAAAAATGAAATGGTTATTTATGTAAGTAATAAAAGTGAGATGACATCTACAACTAAACAAACTTTAAATGATGCTAAAATTATAGAACAAAGTAAAACTGTTGATAATAATTCTATTACTAATAGATTAGTTAATATAAATACTGCATCGATTGATGAATTACTTACAGTTAGTGGAATAGGCAAGAGTAAGGCAGAAGCAATTATAACTTATAGACAAAAGGAAAAATTTAAAACTATTGAAGACATTAAAAATGTATCTGGTATAGGAGATGCATTATTTGAACAAATTAAGAGTAGTATTACAGTCTAGATATTTTATATTAGTTCTATTTATTTTTATTTTATTATTAGCATTTATTAGATGTAATATTCCTACTAAATCTTTATATAGTATTGAAGAGAAGAACTTTCAGGGAGTAATAGTAAGTAAAAAAATTGATGGTGATAAGTTTAGTTTTATTATTAAAGGTAAAGAGAGAATAAAATGTACTTATTATTTAAAGAATATAGAAGAGAAAGAATATTATTCTAAAATAAAATTTGGTGTTAGATTCAAATTAAATGGAAATTTAGAACTACCAAGTAAAAATACTATTCCTAATACTTTTAATTATCAAAAATATTTAAAGTATAATCATATAAATTATGTGATGAATGTAAAAAATATTGATAAAATTGATGATAACACCAGTTTTATTAACAAGATAAGAAATAGTTTATATGATAGAATCATGAATTATAAATCTAAGAATTATATGTTAACGTTGATAATGGGAGATAAAAGTTTATTAGAAGATGATATAAAAGAAAGATACCAAGATCTTGGAGTTAGTCATATTTTTGCTATCTCTGGACTTCATATTTCCATTATTTCACTTATTCTTATGTTTTTTCTTAAAAGAATAAATGAAAATCTTGGTTATATTATTACGATTATCTTTTTACTATTATATTTATTTATCGTTTCATTTCAGCCTTCTGTATGTAGAAGTGTTGTTCTCTTTTCTTTTTTGTATTTGAATAAGAGACTTTGTTTAGATTTAAGTATATTTAAAGTATTTATTTTAACAGTTTCGTTTATTTTATTAATTGAACCATTCTTTTTATTTAATACAGGATTTTTATATTCATGTGTTATTTCTGGTTTTTTAATTAAATATGGATCAATGATTAAGGGTAACTATATAAATAAATGTTTGCTTGTTTCTATATTTAGTTTTTTAGTATCGTTACCAATTATTATTAATTCAAATTTTGAAGTTAATATTTTATCTGTCTTTAATAATCTATTCTATGTTCCTCTTATATCTTTTGTTGTTTATCCTTTGAGTTTAATTTGTTTAATTATAAAACCTTTTGATGATTTGTTATTTTTAATTGTTGACAATCTTGAATTAATAAGCAATTATTTTTTAAGCTTTTCTATAGTTATTCCTAAGCTAAGCACTTTAGAAATATTTTTATATTATGTTTTATTAATTATATTTTTTGAATCATTTAATTTTAAATATCTATTAATAATGTTTCTATTAATTATTTTTAACAAATACTCATGTTTCTTTGATAGAAGTTTTTATGTATATAGTATCGATGTTGGGCAAGGGGACGCAACATTGGTCAAGAAAAAGAATAAGACAGTACTAATTGATACTGGTGGTAAGATGAATTATGTGAAAGAATCTTGGAAAATAAAAAAAGAGTATCATATTAGTGATAACTATATATCTTTTTTTAAAAGCATTGGAATAGATAAGTTAAATTATTTAGTTATTACTCATGGGGATTACGATCATATGGGAGAAACTATAAATTTAGTAAATAATTTTAAAGTGGAAAAAGTAATCTTTAATTGTGGACCTTATAATGATTTAGAACAAGAACTTATTAAAGTTCTAGATAAAAAGAAAATACAATATTTTTCATGTATTAAAGAATTAAATGTAGATAAGAATAAACTATATTTTTTACAAACAAAAGAATATGACAATGAAAATGATAATAGTAATGTCATTTATACAGAGCTAAATGGTTATAAATTTATGTTTATGGGAGATGCATCAACGTCTACTGAAAACGAAATAATGAATAAATATAATCTACCTGATATAGATGTATTAAAAGTGGGACATCATGGTTCGAATACAAGTAGTGGTAAAGCATTTATTAATGAAATAAATTCCAAATATTCTATTATTAGTGTTGGAAAGAATAATAGGTATGGGCATCCAAATAAAGAGGTAATAGATAACTTAAAAAACTCAAAAATATATAGAACAGACAAGCA
The DNA here is from genome assembly GCA_946536225.1 of uncultured Caryophanales bacterium. Lineage (GTDB taxonomy): Bacteria > Bacillota_I > Bacilli_A > RF39 > UBA660 > UBA6985. The sequence goes on from CAMNEE010000001.1 coordinate 62,379, forward strand.
AGGAAGTATTATGTTTAAAATTAAAAATAATAAATTAAAGATTGAGACTTGTAGTTCATAGAAGGGAGATTGATAAAATGAATGATATAAAAGAATATACAGAAAAAGTTTTTGAAGATATTATACATATAGATGAATTTGGTAATGAATATTGGTACGCAAGAGAGTTGATGCCACTACTTGGATATAGTAAATGGGAAAGATTTTCTAATGCCATAGAATATGCTAAGACATCATGTATTAAAAGTGGATATAATATTAATGACCATTTTCCCGAGGCTGGGAAAATGGTTCAAATAGGTTCAAAAACAAAGAGAAAATTGTTAGATTATAAGTTATCAAGATATGCGTGTTATCTAATTGTACAAAATGGAGATTCCAGAAAAGAAGCAATAGCCTTGGGACAAACTTACTTTGCTATTCAAACTAGAAAACAAGAAATCTCAGAAAAAGAGTACCATGAGCTAACTGAAGATGAGAAAAGATTTTATCAAAGAGATTTGACTAAAAAAGGAAACTATTCTTTAAATATTGCTGCTAGAAATGCAGGTGTTAAAAACTTTGATAAATTTCATAATAGTGGATATAAAGGTCTATACAATGGAGAAACAGCAAATGATATAGCTAAGAGAAAAAGGTTAAGATATAGGGAAGATATTTTAGATAATATGGGTAGTGAAGAATTAGGAGCAAATTTATTTAGAATTACTCAAACAGAAGCAGCATTAAGAGAAGACAATATTACAGGAGAAAATAATGCAAATAAAACACATTATAATATTGGTAAAAATATTAGAGAAACAATTAAAAAGAATCATAGAACAATGCCTGAAAATTTGCCAACACCAGAGAAAAGTCTAAAAGAGTTAGAAAAAGAGAAAAAAGATTCAAATAAGCTACTTCAAGATTAAAAAGCGTTATGAATGTGATATAATATAATTTAATTGGAGGAATACTTAATGAAAAAATATTTAGGAATTGTAAAGATATATGATGAACATATGAGTGGAGTAAATATTATAATTAAATCAAGGACATATGATGATGAGACACTAATAAATGAATGGTTTAAATTATATCCGGGTTCTGAACATATTTTGTTAAAAAATACAAAAGAATTAGATTCTATGTTTGAAATTTTTAAGGATATGACCCCATTAACTAATGAAGAAAAAAAAGAGATGGAAAAGGTTAAAGTATTATATAAAAGATTAATATCTGAAGAAGGTGATTAATCTTTTTTCTTTGAAAAAATTGAATTGTATTCGACTTACTTTTTGACAATCACCGTACGGAAATAATGACTATATGGTAGCCATTACATATGTACTAACTACTTAATACCAGTTGGAAAGAACAATAGATATGGTCATCCAAATAAAGGAGTATTAGAAAACTTAAATGATTCAAAGATATATAGAACAGACGAGGATGGCAGTATTATGTTTAAAATTAAAAATAATAAATTAAAAATAGAGACTTGTAGTCCGTAGGAAGGAGATTGATAAAATGAATGAAATAACAGAATATACTGAAAAAGTATTTGAAGATATTAAACATATAGATGAAAAAGATAATGAATATTGGTTAGCAAGAGAATTACAAAATGTGTTAGGATACAATCAGTGGAGAAGTATAAATGATTTAATTGTAAGAGCTATATCAGCTTGTTAAGAAAGCAAATATAATATTGATGACCATTTTGCGTTGTACCGCAAAATGGTTGATATAGGATCTAACACAAAAAGAAATATTTTAGATTATAAACTATCTAGATACGCATGTTATTTAATTGTAATGAATGGAAATCCTCAAAAAGAAATAATAGCTTTAGGTCAAACTTATTTCGCTATTCAAACAAGAAAACAAGAGTTATCTGAATTAGAATATAATAATTTAACAGAAGATGAAAAAAGATTATATAGAAGAAATCAAGCAAGAAAAGGTAATTATAATCTAAATCAAACTGCAATTAATAGTGGAGTAAAAGATTTAGCTAGATTTCATAACGCAGGATACAAAGGACTTTATAATGGTGAAACAGCAGATGATATTTTTAAAAGAAAGAAATTAAGATATAGAGAAGATATATTAGATAATATGGGGAGTGAAGAACTAGCTGATAATATATTCAGAATTGCTCAAACAGATGCTAAACTAAAAAGGGATAAAGTAGATAATGAATATACTGCAAATTTTGTTCATTATGAAGTTGGTAAAGAAGTAAGAAATAGTATTAAAAGATTAGGTGGTACTATGCCAGAGGATTTACCAACACCAGATAGAAGTTTAAAAGAGTTAGAAAAAGATAATAAGAAACTGAAAGATAAATAATGATATAATAATTATAGGAGTTGATAGTATGGTTGATTTTTTTAAGGAAGGAATTACTATTAAGAATTTTGATGGGACAGAAATTCCTAAAATAAAAATTATAAATGAAAGTGTATATAAAATTGTAGAAACTGATAAATCATCAGTTGGTAAATCAGGAATACCTTATATGGAGGCTATTGTAATAGAATATGCAAGAAGAAAGGGACTACCTTCACCAGAAGTGACAGATTTATTGTTTCAAAATGGCTGTTATATTTTTGCTACTAAATTATTAAATGGTTATGTAAATGCAAAAGAAGCAATTAAAAAGAATCCAGAAAAAGAAAATGAAATAATTGCTATGACCGAGATTTTAAAGGGAAAATATGCTTTATGTGGTTTAGAAAGAAAAATGGATTTAAAAGATATGCTTATAAAAATTGAGAATAATCAAGTTATTGATATGATTCCTGTTGATTTTGAAAGAATAAATTATAATGATAATATAGATTGGAATGTAATATATCAAATATGTTCAGATTGGAGTATAACTTTACCAGAACAGTATATTAATATAGGTAGATTGTTATAAATATAGGATTGCAAATTGCAATCTTTTTTATATGTACTAATCACTTGATACCAGTCGGAAAGAATAATCGTTATGGTCATCCAAATAAAGAAGTTTTAAATAATTTAAGAAATTCAAAGATTTATAGAACAGATGAGGATGGTAGTATTATGTTCAAGATAAAAAATAATAAATTTAAAATAGAGACTTGTAGCCCATAGAAAGGAGGAAAATGAATTATATTAATAAAAATATCAAGACTATTGAAGAAAATGAGACAGTTGGAATAATCATTTGCAAACAAGATAATGAATATGTAATTAAAAATTGTTATGATGATAGGATAATTGTTGGACAATACGAATGTGTATGATACAATATATTTAGAGGTAATGTGTATGATAAATAAAAAAGAAATGAATCAAGACTTATTAAAAGAGTTTCTTATAACTCAATATGATGGTAATTTAGTTATTTCCGCCACTGATAATGCATATCATTTATTAGGACTTGATGAGAAAAAGAATACTTTGAAAAATGGAAAGATTGTAGATTCTATCCCTAATTGGTATTATATAGTTGCTTTTCTAAATTTTTTAAATAATAATTATTGTGTTGATGGTCTTGTTCGTGTGTCAAACGGCAATTCGCATGATGCATCTTTTGAGACAGAAGTGTATATATTTAATGATGGGGGATTTTTTAAAAATGAATTAAATAAATACAAGGATAGAGAACCATCTTTGTATGAGCATAAGCCGGTAATTATTAAATATAATAAATTAACTGATAATATAATTGAAGAATATGCAAATACATTTGATTTAACAGCTAATGGTGAAGGGGAAAGGTTAATATATTGTTCATTTGCTGATGGATCAGCTAAATTTATTTATAAAATTGAAAGCTGTAGTTTATTAGGAACTGCAGCTGATAAACAGTATAAATATGATAAAAACAATATACCAAATAATTATAATTTATGCCGAATATATTTAAAAAAATATATTGATTAAGATCAGTATGATTAGTAAATAATGAAACTACAGATATGTAGTTTTTTCTTTTCTATAAATATTAAATTCGTATACATAAATATGTTTCACCGCATGGGGATAACGATCATATGATAGACATTTCATATGTATTAACTACTCAATACCAGTTGGCAAAAATAATAGATATGGGCATCCCAATAAGGAAGCATTAGATTTTTTAGAAAACTCAAAAATATATAGAACAGACGAGGATGGAAGAATTGTGTTTAAAATCAAAAACAAGAAATTAAAGATAGAAACATGCTGCCCATAAGTTTATATTAATGTGATATAATGAAAATAGGTGATAGTTATGTCAAGTTTAAATGAAATAAAGGCTGTTATAAAAAAGATTAGTGAAATTGGCAATCTCGGACAACATATGTGTTTTTTTGGTGGTTCAGTACCTTATATATATTATAATAAGGAATCAAATAGAGAACATTCTGACATAGATATATTAATAGATAAAGAATATATCGATGTTATTAGGCAATTAGCAAATCAAAATAATTTGTATATTCCTAAACTAGATTCTCTAAATTTAGATTTAGGAGATGACTATGGATTAAAAATATTTATTAATGGAGTATATGTTGAATTTGAACCAATGTATATTGATAATGGAATGCTAGTTAGGAAAAGCTTTAGTCCAAACAGAGAAATGGCTGGTTCAGAGATGATTCCTTTCGAAGAATTAACAGATTTAATTGTTTCATTTGATATAGATGGAATTAAATCATATTGCGAAAGTCCAGAGTTAATCAAAGCAGCAAAAGAACAATATAAAAGAGAAAAAGACCTATTAGACATTAACTTTATAGATAGTCAAGGAATTGATATTGAAAAATATCATAGAGTTAAAAAGTCACTTGAACTTTCTGAAACCTCTATTACCAGTTATGAAGATTTAAGAAACAAAAAAACATTATAGGAAATTTAGACCATATATGGTCTTTTTTAATATTTAATTAATGTGTACTAACTACTCAATTCCAGTTGGTAAGAATAATAGGTATGGTCATCCAAATAAAGAAGTACTAGATAATTTAAAAGATTCGAAAATATACAGAACAGATCAAGATGGTAGTATTATTTTTAAAATAAAAAATAATAAATTAAAAATAGAAAATTGTAGTTCATAGAAATGAAGATGATTAAAAATAATTAATTGACTTACTTGGAATCTGATGTTAACATAATTCTTATATTTTTAGGAGGAAGATATTATGGAAAAAGTAACTAAGAGTTATGTTGAAAAAAGTTATAGAGGATTATTATTTAGTGAATCATCTATTACAGAAGTTGATGAAAGAGATCCAATGAAAGTAGAAAATGATGGTTCTATGCAAGGATTCCGTTTTTTTGATATAGATTATATAATAGACGAACAAAAAACTTATGATGGTGAAAGATCAAATTATTCTAGTTGGATTTACTTTGGAAAAAGATATAGTTTAGATGATATCAAATCTATATATGGATGTGATTCAAATTATGAGATTCTAATTCGTAATATGGAATGGAATAATATTAATTATGTATGTCATACACAAGCTGGTTCTTTCCTACCATTGGAAGAAGAAGATATGACTTTTGAAGAATATATTGAAAAAAATAGTAAAGAAAATGAACCCATTAATCCTGCTTTATTATTGAATAAGAAAAAATAGTTGCTTTTAAATTTATTAAATGCCAATTGGCATTTTTTTCTTTGATAAATTTTGTTGTTAAGAGTATATGTACTAACTATATTGTTTCAGTAGGTAAGAATAATAGGTATGGTCATCCGAATAAAGAAGTATTAGATATTTTGAAAGATTCTATAATTTATAGAACAGATCAAAATGGTAGTATAGAGTTTAAGATATGTAAAGCAGGCTTAAGAATCAAATAAATAATGTTATAATCTTATTAGGATGTGATGGTATGGATGTTAATAATGTTATCAATTATTTAAATCTTAGTAATACAAAAGTTAAGGAAACATTAATAGATGGTTTTATTAATGATACTACTATTAAATATTTTCCTCTTTATGTTTTGGAAACATTTGCAATAAATAAAGAAGCTCAATCTATAATAATGAGTTTAGATGAAATACATCTTAAACATCTTTCTAAAATAATAAAGTATGCAGAAAGTGTTAATCAAGATTGGATTCCTTTATGTGCAAGTTATTATCATTTTTTAAAGAATAAAAGATATACTAATTTGGTAGATGAATTATGTAAAAATGAATTAGAACAATCTCAAATAGAAAATTTATTATTTGTAATATCCAATGGAGGAAATTACTATGAAGTAAATTCTATTGAAGATTTATATAATATACCTGGTATTAGAAATGATAAGAATAATAAGAATAGCGAAACTATGGACCCTAATATATTATTATTAAATAAATATGGAATATCATATGATAAAGCTTATAACATTTATTCTAGATATGGAAAAGATATAGAATCCCTTCCTGAATCTGATGAAAAAGAATTATTAATAGATATAAAAAATATTTTAGAAGGTAAAGGAACAAAAAAAACTGTTTTTGGTAATATTAAGTTTATTGTTAATATAGATTCAATATTAAGAAACTTTTATTCACAAATATACGATGAAAGTTTTTTAAAACCTAGTGATGATAAACAAATATCGGTAATTGATGGTATTAAAATATATAATGCTGGATTAGATTTCAATATGTGTGTTTATTCTTATGGTATGGCTACTACATATGAAAAACCTGATGATTTTAAAAAAGCATGGAACCGTCCTAGTATATCTACTGATTATATGTGTAATTCTATTATTAGTAGTTCTAGTTTAAAAACGCATGTTAAACATTGCTTATTTGGATTTGATCATTTTGGTTCTAATAATTTATCTTTGTTGGGTTCAAATGATTTAGGTACTGGTGGAATATATAATGATATAAATATTACAAATCCATTTCATCAAAAAAAATTAATAGCTGATGTTGAATTTAGAACTCCCAAAGGATTAATTAATAATACACGTTTTACAAATAATGAAGTATATCGTTCAAGAAGAAGAGTGGTTAATGGTAAATTGGAGAGAATTAATCCAGATTATATTGTATATTTGAAGATCAAAGAGAATATAAATGAAGATATAATTTGGTCAGAAAGTTTACAAGCTGCTAAAGACTTTAATATTCCAATTGTAGTTGTTGACTGTGAACAGTGTTTATTAAATAATATAGAAAAAGTTGAACAAAAGATTAATATATTCGAAAGTAGATATGATGATTCGAAAATACTAAAAAGTATTCTTGAAGATATTTATACTATTAATAGTGGTTATTGGGATGTTGCTTCTAATTTACTTAATAACTATTTAGGTAGAGAAAGGATAATTTCATATTTAAGTAGAATCATTACTCATATTGATGAAATTTCTACAAATGCTCCAAATACAGCACTTGAATGTATTAACATCGTAATAAATACTTTAAATGATGAATTTAATAAAGTGTTAAAATCTCCTTATTGGGTTGAGGTTGCAAGACAAAAAGGACATACTGTAGAAAAACCAGAAGAGATAATTAATATATTTTTAGATAAAAAAAGACAAATAGAAATGGCAAATGCTGATATTAAAAAAACTCACCAGACATTAGATTAAGGTTACGTTATGTAATCTTTTTTCTTTACTTAAATTCGACTTACTAATTGACAATTACCACATGTGGATAACAATCATATGGGAGAAGTTATAAATTTAGTAAATAATTTTAAAGTAGAAAAAGTAATACTTAATTGTGGAGAATTCAATGATTTAGAAAAAGAATTAGATAAAGAAAATAAGAGACTAAAGGAAAAGATAAAAGTATGATATATAAAGTATGATATAATAGTTATTGGATGTGGTAAGATGAGAAAAAAATGGTGGTTTGTTTTATTAATTGTTGGCATAATTCCTTTGATTGCACCATTAGTATATGGTATATATAATTCGATAAAAGGTTTTAGTGGATTGTGTTTGTGGACGTGTTATTATGATTATGGATTTAAAGCATTCACCGGTAGCATTATACTTTATTCATTTATATTTTGGCCAACATATATTATAGGTATTTTTTTAGTATTTTTATCTGCAAAAAAACTAAAAAGCAAATAGATTAATTAAAGTACTTTCTAAATTATCAAATTGATAATTTTTTTTGTTTATAAAACATTTATTAATAAATGTATATTTTTAATAAAATGTTTTATTTTAGGTGTAAAAAAAGGTTCTATTAGATTGAGGTTTTTATTATAAATGATAAAATTGTCTTTAGGATAATTTAGCGTAAGTTGGTCTTTTCAAAACTAAAATACTGATAGATCTAGAAAGAGGCATTTATGAAAAAATTGCAAAATGAAAAAGGTTTTACATTAGTTGAACTATTGGCAGTTATTGTTATTCTTGGAATTATTATGGTTTTATCTGTGCCATCGGTTTTATCTACATTAGAGTCTGCTAGAAAGAAAACTTTTTTTGAGTATGTTGATAAAGCATTTAATGCTGGAAAAGAACAATGGCTTTTGTATTCATCTAAGCCTTATCCTCAAAATGAAGGATTAAGTTACTATTTATTTGATTTAAAAGAAGATTTGGGTTTTGATAATATGGAAGATTACCATGGCGTATTTACTGTTATGGAGTGCGATGCGCCAGAATGTTACTGGTCAAACGATGGCCTTCTTGGTGGAGATTTATATATGAAAGAAGGAGATGTTCGTTATGTGGTTGCCTTAGTAAATAAGAATTATACTGGAGCATATGATTCGAGAAATAAAAATAGAATAATTGAAGATACTAATTTAGATCAATATAATATGATGTTGAATTCTGGTAAAAGTGCTAAAGAGATTTATGCATTCAACCAATTATTATCAAAATGTAATTGGCTTGCTCAGACAGCTTTTGATACAAAGAATGATAAAATAATTCGAGTTAATGAATCACATGCATCTAATTGGGTAAGTAATAAGTGTACAGAATATTCTGACGAGGAATGGATGAACCTTTTTGTTTCCTTTCTTATGAGTTAAATTTCAAATTGAAAGAATTACTATATAGTAATTCTTTTTTGTATTCAGTATTTTTTATTTAAATGTGTTTATGTAAATAAACTATTATAAGTAAATATAGGATAATAGCTTTATGGTATAATCTTTTTAGGATGTGACAATATATGGAAAATAAAATGATTACGATAGCTAAGAAACCAGGAATAAAAAATTGTATTAGAATTAATAGTGTTAATGACATTCCGGATTTTTTAAAAGAAGTAGTAAAAGTACAAGATGATAGTTTAATTCTAGACTGCCTTGAAGGTGAGGAAAGATGTCCGCTAGGATCTGTTATTGCTTTTGAAAAACTTGATAGTGGAAAAATGAATGTTTGGAACAAGGCTAATTGGAAAGAAACCACTCAAGAAATTGATGGAGTTTTTTATGAATTACCAAAACCAAATATTGCTGTAAGAGTAGGTGATACTATTCCTGATGATGTTATCGAAGGAATAGGGGATAGATTCAGTGTTTTACCTACTGGTGAATTTCAAATAGATGCTGGATGGGGATTAGTAAAATGTGCACCTAATAACGGATATCTTGTTATATATGGTAAAAAAGAAGATGGAAGTTTAGATGTTAACTTTTTAACAAAGGGGACTCCATCATTTAGTCAATATTTTGTTTTAGATGAAAATGGTAATATCATTCAATCACTTGAAGAATATGAAGAATTGTTACAACAAGAACAATCTTCATCAAGAATGAGATTATAATTTTTTATAGATTAGAAGATATATGTAAGTATATAGAATAATTAATTATGCTAATAAAATTATTTTCACTTGATAATATTTGAAAAATAGTTTATATTAGTACATGTAAGTTTTTACTTAGTTTTAATCTGCTTCCGGATTTCTACTCAGTTTAAACGGTTAATATAAAAAAAGGAGGAACACAAGATGACTGTAACTAAAGAAAGAAAAGCTGAATTAGTTAAGATGTTTGGTAATAACGATAAAGACTCTGGTAATACTAAAGTTCAAATCGCTATCCTAACTGATGAAATTAATGAATTAACTGAACATTTAAAAGTTCATATTCATGATTTCCATTCAAAAAGAGGTTTACTTATGAAGGTTGGTAAAAGAAGAAGCTTATTAGACTATCTAAAGGCTACTGATATCAACTCATATCGTGAACTAATTCAAAAATTAAATATTAGAAAGTAGGCACTTGTTTTTTTAGTGCCTTTTTTCTTGTATAAAAATAATTAGAAGGAGATAAAATGAAAAGAGTATTTGAAAAAGAATTCTACGGTAAAAAGATTATCGTTGAAAATGGTGAAATTGCAAAACAAGCTCATGGTGCTGTTTTAGTAAGATATGGTGATACTGTTATTCTTTCAACTGTAGTTGTTGGAGATAACGCAAATATCTTAAGCGATTTCTTTCCATTAATGGTTTTATACCAAGAAAAATTATATTCAGTAGGTAAAATCCCAGGTGGATTTATTAAAAGAGAAGGTAGACCTACTGATGCTGCAACACTTGCTGCAAGAATGATTGATAGACCAATGAGACCTATGTTCCCAGAGGACTTTAGAAATGAAGTACAAGTTGTTAATACTGTTTTATCTGTTGATACTGATAATTCACCAGAATTAACTGCTATGTTTGGTTCTTCACTTTGTACAAGCATTTCAAAAATACCATTTGATGGTCCAATAGCTGGAGTTAAGGTTGGTAGAATAAATGGAGAATTTATTATTAACCCAACACCTGCAGAGTTAGAAGAAAGTGATATTGATTTAACTGTTGCTGGTACTAAACATGCAATTAACATGGTTGAAGCTGGTTCTAAAGAAGTATCAGAAGAAGATATGTTAGATGCATTAATGTTTGGTCATGAAGCAGTTAAAGAATTATGTGAATTCCAAGAAGAAATTATTAGTGAAATTGGACTACCTAAGATGGAATATGAACATCTTGAAATTGAAGATAGCCTAAGAGAAGAAATTAAAGAACTTGCTTCTGAAAAACTTGATAAAGCAATGCGTATTAAAACTAAACTTGAAAAATATGCTGCAATTGATGCTGTTAAAGAAGAAGTTGTTAATAAGTATGTAGAAGAAAATGCTGGAATGGATAAAGAAGAACTTGAAGTATTAACTACTAAAGTTAAATTAGTTCTTGAATCTATTGAATATGATATCTTTAGAGGTATAACAGTTAATGAACATATGAGATCTGATGGCAGAGCTATGGATGAAATTAGACCACTTGATGCTCAAGTTGATTTATTACCAAGAACTCATGGTTCAGCATTATTTACTAGAGGCGAAACTCAAGCATTAGCTATTACTACATTAGGAGCTTTAAATGAATATCAAGCATTTGATGGTATATCATTAGAAACTCAAAAACATTTCATGTTACATTACAATTTCCCAGCATTCTCAGTTGGTGAAACTGGTAGATATGGTAGTCCAGGAAGAAGAGAAATTGGACATGGTGCTCTAGGTGAAAGATGCTTAAGACAAGTAATGCCTAGTGAAGAAGAATTCCCATATACAGTAAGAGTAGTTTCTGAAATATTAGAATCTAATGGTTCGTCATCTCAAGCAACTATTTGTGCTGGATGTATGTCATTAATGGCTGCTGGTGTTCCATTAAAAGCTCCAGTTGCTGGTATTGCAATGGGATTGATTACATCAAAAGATGAAAAGAGTTATGAAATTTTAACTGATATTCAAGGTATGGAAGACCATTTAGGAGACATGGACTTTAAGGTTGGTGGAACTCGTAAAGGTATTTGTTCATTACAAATGGATATTAAGATTAAAGGTATAAATAAAGAAATTTTAGGAAAAGCACTTGCTCAAGCTAAGAAAGCAAGAATGCAAATTCTTGATACTATGGAAGCATGTATTCCTGAACCTAGAAAAGATGTTTCTAAGTATGCACCTAAGATTGAAACATTTATGATTAATCCAGATAAGATTAAAGATGTTATTGGTAAGGGTGGAGAAACTATTACTAAGATTATTTGTGAATCTTCAAATGTTGAAACAGTTCAAGATGTCAACGCTGTTAAGATTGATGTAGAAGAAAATGGACAAGTAATTATTTATCATACTGATAGAGAAATAATTAATAAAGCAGCTGAAATGATTAAAAATATTACTAGAGAAGTTGAAACTGGTGAAAAATATGAGGGTAAAGTAGTTAAAGTTGAAGACTTTGGATGCTTTGTTCAATTATGGCCAGGATGTGAAGGATTAGTTCATGTATCTAAACTTGCGCATGAAAGAGTAGAGAAAGCTTCTGATGTTGTTGCTGTTGGTGATAAGATCATGGTTGTTTCACTTGGATATGATAATAAAGGTAGATTAAATCTTTCTAGAAAAGATGCGTTACCTAAACCAAAAAAGATAGAAAAACCTACTGAAACTGAAGAATCTCCTTCTAGTGGGGAAGTAGTTGAAAATAAAGAAGCATAATGTATGCTTCTTTATTTTTTTATGTTATACTTGTAATGAAGATAGGAGATAAAGATTATGAAAAAAATTATTGGTTTATTATTAGTAGTAGTTTCTTTTATGGTTGGTTCATCATTCGTTAACGCTGAAACATTTACAGCTGAACAAATAAAAGATAAATTTTTTACTACTAGATTTAAAGATATTCTTTCATCTGAAAGTGGAGAGATTGTTATTGATGGTAACAAATTAGTTGTTAGATATCCTGGAGAAAATAATACACTTCAAGATATTACTTATTTTACTGTAGAGAATAATGCTATTTCTTGGGTAAATCCATTAGGAGAAAATTTTAGTAGTGGAGATCCTGTTGGAGAGACAATATCTGACATGTTTTTTTATTTCTTAGCTGCAAATGCTATTGAATCTGTTAAACTACTTGCAAATGTAGATGAAAAAATAGTATTAGATGCTGATAAAACTTATTCTTATGCTACAGACGGATATGAGATGAGTTTTAAACATCTTGAAGAAAATGTTGAAAATGGAAAAGTTTCAACTGATAGATTACTTACTTTTAAATTGAGTCTTGATAAGGATACTGTAGTTGCATTATTTGCAGCTAATGGTGTTGAAGGCGAAACTATAGATGATTATGCTAAATCTATATTACCTGTTGTATCATATGGAGATGTTACAGATTCCAAAGTTTCTTTATATGCAAAAGCAAATGCTAATGACTTCTTTAATACTCAACTTTATTGTGTATTATATAGAAGTGATGCTGTTGATGGTGAATTTAAAGCATTAAATGAAGATAACCCAATTCCATGTGATGGAGAAACTGCTTATGTAGATAAGGATTTAAATGCAAATACAACTTACTACTATAAAGCATTTACAATTGGTGGTTCTAATTTTGGTGATGTTATAAGTGTTAAAACTGAAGTTGCTAAAGGTGCTCGTAATCCTAAAACAGGTTGGAGTTCTATTTATGTGGCAATTGGAATTGTAGTTATTATGATGGGTGTTTGTATAATAACTATTCTTAATAAAAAAGATGTATTTAAAAAATCTATTTAGAACAAGTTGATACTTGTTCTTTTTTTGTGTAAAAGAATTAGTTTGATTTGTTAGTTTGTAGATTATTTATAATATTTGTGCTATAGTTAATGTATAAATAATAGGAGGAGAGATTATGAAGAAGAAAATATTAGCTGTTTTAGCTGCTGTTGTAGCAATTGTTCCAAATATGGTTTTAGCTGCTACATTTACTGCAGGAGACTACGTTAACTATTTTAAAAATGATGCAGATAAGAGTGCTTATCAAGCAGGTTCTACTAATGTAGGTATGTCAACAATTTTTATTGCTGAAGATTCTACTAAAGTTAAAGATGGAAACAAATATCATAAAGTAATACCTTCATATGCAAATGCTGGTTCTATTTGTGATAGTGCTACTAAATGTTTAACTGAAAGTTCAACTTTTGCTGCTTCTGTAACTCATTTAGCTGGTGTTCTTGAAAGTCCAGCTGCATGGTATGCATCTGATAAATTAGTTGTTGAAATGGCTACTAAAGCTGACATGGTTGCTGCATTCAAATTAACTTCTGACGCTGCAGGAACTAATGTTGTACTTAATGATAAAACTAAAGCATTATTAAGTATGATTACTGGTGGACCTATTGGAAGAAACGGACTTAGAAACGGTGACCAATATGTTGTAACTGGTGAAGCTAAAGGAGCAAATGGTTACTATGGTTTAAAAGTAACTAAAGTAGATGGAAAAGTTACAGCTGCTACAGTTGTAGATAATATTGCTACTACTGAAAGTACAGTATATTTCATGAATATAGTTTACATGAATGAAAGCTATACTTGTGATGAAGGCGATCTAAACGAATCAGCTTGTTTCGAATGTCCTACTGGAACAAAAGACGAAACTAGTTATGTTTGGAAGACTGTTGGAGAACAAGATGCTGCTTGTAAAGTAGTTTCAACTATTAACACTAAAGCTAAATGTGTTAAATCTCCAAAAACTGGTGTTGATAACTATTTAATTCCAGCTGCTGTTGTTCTTGGCGTATGTGCAATTGTATTAACTGTACTTAAACGTAAAGATGCATTCAAAGCTATTTAGTTTATAAAAAGATGACTTAGGTCATCTTTTTTAGTGTAATAATATTAAAGTTGCTTACTATTTTATCCAATGATATAATTTAGGTATATAAAATAGAAATAGGAAGATTGAAATGAAATATTATATTAGACCCTTAATTATTTGCTTTTTATGTGTTTTTATTTGTATTTCAGTTTTTTTTGGAATAAAGTATTTTTTTATAAATAATTATAAAGTTGATGTCAATGCTGCTAATTCATTTGTACAAGCTGTTACAAAAGAATCTACAGATGTAGAATATAGAACTACTATTGAAACACTTCCTCAAGTCGATTGGATGGAAAGTGATAGTGAAGCATATACTGATTCTAGCCAAGTATATTCTTTAGAACATCCTCCATATGAAGTTGCTCCAGCATTTAATGATGACGGTTCAATTGTTTATGATGGTAAGACTTTAACTGAATTAACTGATCAAATAAATAAAGTATATGTTAATAGTTATCTTAAGAATACTGGTTATTTCTTTGCTAATTTTTCAAAGAAAACCGGAATTAATCCTTATTTATTAGTTGCAATTACTATTGCTGAACAAGGATGTAATACTACATGTAATCCAGCGTCTATTGAACATAATAATTTTGTTGGTATGTTATATTACTCGGGTGGAGTAAAATATCATATACATTATGATACTTTAGATGAAGGATTAAATGCATACTTTAATAATGTTCAACGTTTATATAGTTCTTATAGTGATCCTCAATATACGGTGGAGGAACTTGCTGGAAGATGGAATCCTGCAGGTGGCCAATGGTATATAGATACTTTATATCGTTGGATAGATTATGTAAAAAATAAATAGGAGAAGAAAATGGCAAACGATTTACAAATTAAAAAAGATAATGATGTTTTAGTTTTAGATAACGAAGACAATGACATCATTGTAACTAATAATGAAGAAAATGAAGTATTAGCAATTAATAATGAAGAAAATGACGTTATTACTGTTAGTACTGATAACGATGTATTAGTTATTGATGAAAATAAAAATGAAGAATAATTCTTCATTTTTTTTATAGAATATCGTCGTCAAAACCTATTTTAGTCTTAGTTATATAAATAGGTCTATTTTTTGATTCCATGTATGTTTTAGCAACATATTCACCAGTAGCACCTTGAACTATTAGAATAATACCACCCAAAAGTAATATTACACACATGATGGATGCAAAACCTGGAGCGTCTTTTCCTTTAACGAGTGTTTTGATTATTAAATATATTAAATATATAAACGAACATGATGAAATAAGTGTTCCTAAATATAAAGCAAATTTCATCGGAGAAGTGGAGAAGTTAATAATACCATCCATTGCATAGGATATTTGCCTTTTAAAACTAAATTTAGACTTACCATTTAATCTTGAGTTAGGATTATATTCCATATATTTAACTTTAAATCCAGCCCAAGCAAATAAACCTTTCGTAAATCTATTATTTTCTTGTAGACTTACGATTGCTTTAACAACGTACTTTCTCATTGTTCTAAAGTCTGATGCTCCATCGTGAAAATCATATTTAGTAATTTTACTCATTGATTTATAGAATGTATGTTTAAAGAATTTAGATAATTTAGATTCTTTATCATATTTATTAACCATTGCAACTTCATCATATTCTTCGTTTTCTTCAAGAAATTTTATCATTTCTAAAATATGCTCTGGTTGTTGTTGTAGATCAGCATCTATTATTGTTAGATAAGTAGCGTTTGATTCGCACATTCCTGCATAAATAGCTGCATCTTTACCAAAGTTTCTTGAAAAAGAAATAACTTTAACATGATTGTTATCTTTTTTATATATTTTTTTTAATTCTTTAAGAGTATCATCTGTAGAACCATCATCTACAAATATAAGATTGTATTTAATATCTTTAAGTACTTTTGTTAGTTCTTTAAATAAAGGCTCAATGTTTTTTTCTTCATTGTATGAAGGAATAATTACATCTAGTGTCATGAATTTCACCTCACATAAATTATAATATATTATACTTCATTTATAAATAAATTGTTTATTTTTCTTATTGTATGGTATAATTCTATTAGTAGTAAGGATAGTGAATATTATGAAAAAAAGTGAGAAAAAAATTAAAAATGAAAATGTAGTAGAAGAGACTAATCAAAATAAAAGTGGAGCAGAAAGTGTTATTTCAAAATTTAAGACTGTTGTTCCGAAGAAAAAGATTATTGCTGTATGTGGAGGAATAGTTGCCTTAGTCGTAGTTATTATTGGTTTTGCTTTTTTAATTGGTAAAGGTAGCGATGAAAAAAGAGTTAATGATACTATAAATAATCTAGCTAAAGTATTCTATGAAGAATTCTATTATAAAGCTGCTGGATCTGGAGATGAAGATAAGAGATCAGAAACTCTTACTAAGTATCAAGATACTGGAATTAAAATTAGTATAGATAATCTTATTAGATATTATGTAACTACTGAAGAGTATAAAGGATTAGAAGCTGCACTTTCAGAAGGAAGTGTAACTGAAAAATCAAAAGACTATATTGAAAAGAACTTCAAAACTAAAATGTTTGAATGCAATAAAGATGAAACAAAAGCAATAATTCGTCCTAAATCACCATTTGGACAAACTGATTATACAGTTGAAATTATTACTTCATGTGGATTTGAAAATGAAAAAGATGCTAAATAAGCATCTTTTATTTTGTTAAAATATCTAGTATATGTCTTCCTGCACCAAGTAGTTCAGGTAATTCACATGTTTTAAAGTGATAATCTATGAACATTTGATATTCTTCTTCGTTCATATTTATTAATTCTTGTTTTAAATATTCTGCTGGACCATCTTGAGAAAGAATTTTTACTCGTTTTAATTTTGTATCATCTACTAATTTATTGATATCTTCTAGCCTTACATATGAATAAAGATCAACCGGTTTAGATATTACTTTGTAATCGTCATTTATGTTTTCTTTTATATTAAGTGCTGCATGTTCTTTAAAAGCATGAGTAATAATTGCATATTCATTCATACAATAACTAATAAATAAATAACCATTTGGTTTTAATACTCTTTTGGCTTCCTTAAGTGCTTGTAGTTTTTCTTCATAACTAATTAAATGATACATTGGTCCGAAGAGAAGAATAGCATCATACGAGTCATCGGGAATACCTTTTAAATTAATTGCATTTCCTTCTATACATTTAATACTTGGATGATTAATTTCAATCTCTCTAATATTATGTTTAACTAATTCAAATGCCGTTACATTGAATCCTTCTTCGCTTAAGGGTACTGAGTATGCTCCCATTGCTGCACCTATATCAAGTATGCTTGAACCATTTTTAACATATTCATGAATGTACTTCATAGCTGTAACAAATTCAATATTAGCATGTTTATTTTTTAGTCTTTTACTTTCATTATGTTTATTATAATGATTAATTAAATTTTCTTCGTTCATATAAATCACATGTATATATTAATAAAAAATATGCTTAAAAACAAGTTTATATGTTATTATATGTGTAAGAAGAGGTTATGTGTATGAAGATAACGCCAACAGTTAAAACTGGTTATAGTAGTGATAAAGTAAAAAGGGTAGAGAGAGTTGAAAGAGTACTTAAGGCTAAGAATGCAACTGAGAAGTGGAAAGAAAACTTATATATAAGTGGGTCTGATATACTAACTGACGAAGAAAGAGAAGCTATGTTAACTGATGATAACGTTTTAGGTAATATAAATCATAGTGATGATGCTAGAGTTATTAAAGAGGCATATGAACGTTTTAATAATGAGGTAAATCCTGTTAAGGATAAATTGTTTGGAAGAAAATAAAAAGATGGATTATTCTCCATCTTTTTTATTTGTTAATGCTTTTATCTTATTAACAGCGTTTAAAGTATTTTCTTGTCCAAAGGCATTTAATACTTCAACAGGAATTGCAAAGATAATTGTATTTGATTGATCTGATGATAAATCATTAATTGTTGATAGTGTTCTTAAGTGTAGAGCACCAGGAGCAGAAGATAGAATTTCAGCAGCTCTTGCTAAATTATCAGCAGCTTCTTTTTCACCAGCAGCTTTAGTAATAACGGCTTGTTTTTCTCTTTCGGCTTCGGCAACTTTAGCGATAACTCTTGTCATATCAGCAGGTAATTTAACATCTTTTAATTCTACATTTTCAACTTTAATTCCCCATGGGTCTGTTGCTGTATCAATAACTTGGCAAATTTCAGTAGAGATTTTATCTCTTTCTGATAATAATTCATCAAGTGTAACAGCACCAACTGCATTACGCATTGTTGTTTGCGCTAATTGTGATACTGCATATTGATATCTTTCAACAGCAATTAAAGCTTTAGATGCATCAAATACTTTGTAATAGATTACTGCATTAATTCTTACAGTAACATTATCTTTAGTAATAGCATCTTGTTCAGGTACGTCTACTGCTTTAGTACGAATATCTACTTTTTGGAATGATTGGAATATTGGCCAAATAACATGCCATCCAGGTCCAAGAGTTTTTCTATATTTACCTTGAACAAATAATATTCCTCTTTCATATTCATTGATTTGTTTAATTGAACATAATGCTATAAATACAATTACACCAATAATAGGCATAAATAATGATGCTAATTCTTCCATTTTTCATTTTCCTTTCTTAGAATTATTATAATTTTTTTTATATAATTATTCAACTATAAAAAGGGAGTGTTTATTGACTTTTTAAGGCTTGTAAAGTAACATTAGAATTGAAAAGAGAGTGGTTAAAAGTGATACAACAAATTAAAAGAATTCTATGGAAAAAAAGAAATGAAAATCAAAAACAATTTTTTGTTGGATTAGCAATTGATACATTTATTTTTGTATATGGAATTATTTTGTTAATATTTCCATCATTATTAAAAGATGCTAATTTAAAGATTAATAATTACATTGTAGTAATGCTTGCATTATTTGCACTTGGTAATTTAATTAAGTATATTGTTTTTAATGATAATACTAATGAAAAAATTTATATTTGTTTACTTAGTTGTGCAGTAGGAATACTAAATATTATTTTATGTGGTTTCTTAGATGAGAATACTGTATTTGATATGACAATTATGATATTTACTTTAACTATTTGTGGTGTTAAACTATTTGGCATTGATTATTATCATGAGAGAAGAGATTCTTATTGGTATATTGAAACAATGTTACTTGTTATATTTGTAACAGTTGGAATAGTTATTGCTCTTACTGTATTAAGTAATAATACATATCAAGTTTTATCATTAGGATTCTTTACAATTATTATTAGTATACTTGATGTTATTGGTTCATCTATAAAATGTATGCTAAAATCTCATAGATTTATTAGAAATATTAAATTGAAATAGGTGATTTAAATGAAAGTAATACAAGATTTTCCTGAGTATGAAATTCTTGATATGGCAAGTGGTCAAAAACTAGAAAGATGGAATAACATAATTCTTTCTAGACCAGATCCTCAAATAATTTGGAGTGATAAAAATAATAAATCTCTTTGGGATTCAGTTGATGCTAAATATACTAGAAGTAAAACTGGTGGAGGAGAATGGTATGTCTATAATAGAGATATGGATTCTTCTTGGGAGATTAGTTGGAAGGATTTAACTTTTAATTTAAAATTAATGGGATTTAAACATACTGGTTTATTTCCTGAACAATCATATAATTGGAAAATTATTAGAGAAAAGGTAAGTAAAGCTAAAAGCGAAGGAAGAAGTGTTAAAGTATTAAACCTTTTTGCTTATACAGGTGGTGCTAGTATTGCGGCACTTTCTGCTGGAGCTGAAGTAGTGCATGTTGATTCTTCACGTGGAATGGTTGATTGGGCTAAAGAAAATGTTAAGTCTTCGGGATTACAAGATAAACCAATTAGATTCTTTGTTGATGATGTTGTAAAACTAGTTGAAAGAGAAATTAGACGTGGTAATAAATATGACATTATCATTATGGATCCTCCTTCATTTGGTAGAGGAGCTAATAAAGAAATATGGAATATCGAAACTGATTTATATAATCTAGTTAAAAGATGTTGTGAGATTCTTTCTGATGATCCAATTATGTTTTTAATTAATTCTTATACTACAGGTCTTTCTCAAAATGTAATGGCTAATGTTTTAAAGTTAACTGTTAAGAAAAAATTTGGTGGATCAATAGATGCTGATGAAATAGGTATTCCAATGAAAGACTCTGACCTTATACTTCCATGTGGTATTTATGCTAGGTGGGAAAAAGAAGAAAGAAAATAAACATTAGATTCTCTAATGTTTTTTTATGTTACAATATTTATATATTGTGTTCTCGTTATGTGTCCTACAAAAATTGAATAAATAAATATACAATTTCCTTATGAAAGGAGAAAAAAATTATGAATCAAGAAAAAATCGGAAAGTTTATAGCAAAGTGTAGAAAGGATAAAAAGATTACTCAAGAAGAACTTGCAGAAAAATTAGGAGTTACTAATAGAAGTGTAAGTAGATGGGAAAATGGTATTAATATGCCTGATTTATCTTTATTTAAACCATTATGTGATGAACTTGGAATAACTATTAATGAGTTTTTAAGTGGTGAGAAAATAAGCAAATCTGATTATCAAGAAAAGTTTGAAGAAAACATGATTAATACTATTGATTATACAAATAAGAAGATAAATGAAAAGAATAGAAATATTGGTACATTATTTATTATATTTGGTTTGCTTATATCTATCATGGCATTAACAACGATTGCAAGTGAAAGTTCATGGGGATCAGTATATTCAGTATTTGGAGTTATAATTGCATTAATAGGATTTGCTAAATTAAATAAGAAGAGACCATATCATATAAGATTATTGTTTAATTTTGGTTTCTTTATAGCTTTAATATCTATTCTTTTTACTATTGATTTCCTAGGTGTTATTTGTATTCATCAAGCACCGCGTTTTTCTACACATAAAATAACAGGCGAAAATGAAATCTATTATGATACACCTTTCTATGATGTTATTAGATGTAATAGAGATACTAAAGATGAGTACTATAAAATAACTAAAAATCAAAAATATGATGTTGATAATATAGATATTTTTTGTAAATAGAGATTAGAAATATTATTTCTAATCTTTTTTATTGACATATTATAAATATAATAATATTATTGTATTAAGCAAATAATACAGTGAGGCGATGATATGGAGTTTACTTTTGATAATAATATTCCTATTTATATACAACTGTTAGATTATTTAAAAATATATTTAATATCAGGTGTATTTAAATCTGGAGATAAACTTCCTTCAGTAAGAGAATTTGCTACAACTTTTAAAGTTAATCCTAATACAATGCAAAAGGCATTAACAGAGTTAGAAAGTATGAAGTTAATTTATACTGAAAGAACAAATGGTAAATATGTAACTAAAGATGAAAAGATAATTGAAAAATTAAAAGATGAATATGCTATTACATTAGCTAAAAGTTATTTTCAAGGAATGAAAAGAATTGGTTTAGGTAAAGCTGATTCAATTAAATATTTAGAAGGTATAGGAGAATAAGGATGAAACTATTAGAAGTTAAAGGTGTGAGTAAAACATTTGGTAAAAAGAAAGCACTTAATGATGTTAACCTAACTATAACAGGTGGAAAAATAATTGGTTTATTAGGTAAGAATGGTGCTGGTAAAACAACACTTATTAAGTTAATTAATGATTTATTAACTCCAACAAGTGGAGAAATACTAGTTAAAGGGAAGAGAATAGGTGTTGAAACTAAAAAAATAATATCTTATTTACCAGAGAGAACATATTTAAATAAGCAAATGAAAGTATCGGAAGTAATTGATTACTTTAAAGATTTTTATGAAGACTTTGATGATAAAAAAGCTATTAAATTATTAAAGGATTTAGATTTAGATATAAATGAACATTTATCTAAAATGAGTAAAGGTATGCAAGAAAAAGTTCAACTA
The DNA here is from genome assembly GCA_946536225.1 of uncultured Caryophanales bacterium. GTDB lineage: Bacteria > Bacillota_I > Bacilli_A > RF39 > UBA660 > UBA6985. The sequence continues at coordinate 84,928 of CAMNEE010000001.1, forward strand.
GTATTAGTAATGTCTAGAAAAGCAGAACTATATATTCTTGATGAACCTTTGGGAGGAGTAGATCCTGCTACTAGGGATTATATACTTGACACTATTCTTTCAAACTTTAATGAAAATGCAAGTGTAATTATATCTACGCATTTAATATCTGATATTGAGAGAATACTTGATGAAGTAGTATTTATTGATAAAGGAACTGTTCGATTACAAAGTGATGCAGATAAACTTAGAAATAAAGAAAAGTCATCAATAGATGAAATATTTAGGAGGATGTTCAAATGTTAGCTAAACTATTAAAATATGATTTAAAATATATGATTAAGAATATGATTTTCTTTTATATATTAGCAATATTCTTTGCATTTACTACAAGAATACTATTTAATATAGAACAATCAGTTATTATAAAAATAATTAGTCAAATAAGTCTTGGTTTTATGTTTGCAATGATAGCTAATATTTTAATTAATACTGTAATTAGAAGTTGGGTTAGATTTAGAGATTCTTTATATAAAGATGAATCTTATTTAACACATACATTACCAGTTACTAAAAATGATTTATATAATTCTAAACTATTACAAACATTTATATTCTTTGTAATAGGTTTTCTAATTATCATAATTAGTTTATTTATAACTTTTTACTCTAAAGAGAATTGGGATTCTTTAAGACACTTTATTGGAACAATTACTACTGGTCTTAATATGAGTAGTACATTCTTTATTACGATGGCTTTAATTGTAATATTCTTAGAAGTATTTAATGCTATTCAATGTGGATTCTTAGGAATGATTCTAGGACATAAAAGAAATAATGAAAAATTAGGCTTTTCATTTCTATTTGGATTTATTGCTTACTTATTAAGTCAATCATTAGTATTAGGATTAGTATATGTATATGGTTTATTTGATTCAACAGTTATGGAATTATTTAAAAGTGGTTCAATAAGTATAGATGTTAGTGCATTTAAAGTACTTGCAATTCTATCTTCAGTATTCTATTTAGTTATTATTTTTATAATGAGTATTATATGTAAGATAGAACTAAACAAGGGTGTTAATGTAGAATAAATAGATGTATTTGAAAAAAATATATTTTAGTGTATAATACATTTGCGATGAAAGGAAACACGAGTATGAAAAACAACCGTAATAGCTTAAAACAAAATTTAAATAAATTTAAATCAATGAGCAATTGGTTGTTTTAGTGTTACTTAAGAATAAAAAGTAAAAACTAGGCAACGCCTAGTTTTTTTATTGGAGGTTAAAAATGAAAAAGGGAAAAGTAATAATTGGTATGAGTGGTGGAGTAGATTCTTCAGTTGCTGCTATTCTTTTAAAGAATCAAGGTTATGAAGTCGAAGGATTATTTATGCGTAACTGGGATTCATTTGTAAATGGTGAAACTAAAGATGCACCTGTTGGTGAAACAGGAATATGTCCACAAGAAGAAGACTATAATGATGCTCTAGAAGTATGTAAAAAAATAGGTATTCCACTTCATAGAAAAGATTTTGTAAAAGAATACTATGATTATGTATTTAAATATTTCTTAGATGAACTTAAGAATGGTAGAACTCCTAACCCAGATATTATGTGTAATAAATATATTAAGTTTGATATGTTTGCAAAAGAAGCAAGTAAACTTGGAGCTGATTATATTGCAACAGGTCATTATGCAAAACTAGAGGATGGTAAACTTTATAAATCACTTGATAAGAACAAAGATCAAACTTACTTCTTATCACAAGTAAGTAAAGAACAATTAAAGAATGTGTTATTTCCACTTGCAGATATAGAAAAACCTGAGGTAAGAAAGATAGCAGAAGAATATGGTCTTATTACTGCTAAGAAGAAAGATTCAACAGGTATATGTTTTATAGGAGAAAGAAACTTAACTAAGTTTTTAGAAAACTATTTACCTAATACTCCTGGTGATATAGTTAATATTGATACAGGAGAAGTAATTGGTAAACATATAGGTTTAATGTATTATACAATTGGTCAAAGAAGAGGTCTTGATATAGGCGGTAGTGATAACAGAATGTTTGTTGTTGGTAAGAATCTAGAAAAGAATATCTTATATATTTGTATAGGTGAAGATAATGATTATTTAATTACTGATGAATGTATTATAGATAATGTTAACTTAATTGATGATAAACAAATAGAAAAGTGCTGTGCTAAATTTAGATATAGACAAGAAGATATTCCAGTTACTATTACTAGACTTGAAGATGGTAATATTTCTGTTAAATATCCTCAAGGAGTTAAAAGAGTAACACCTGGACAATCATGTGTATTATATGATGGAGATGAATGTTTAGGCGGAGGTATTATCAAAGAAGTAAGAAAGAATAATCAAAAGCTTTGGTATTTATAATTAGCGCTTAATGTATGATATAATTGTTTTATAATTGATCATATAGAAGGTGTAATTTTGATAAAGAAAATAATAATTATTGTGTCTAGTATTATAGTAGTGCTTACAATAATAGTGTTTGGAATAAACTTTTATGTAAAGGCATCTACTAGTAAAAATATATATAAAGTAGAAAAATTTAATGATAATTATGATGCTATTTTAGTATTAGGATGTGGAGTTACTAATGGTAAAGTTTCTCCTATGTTAAAGGATAGACTTGATAGTGCTATTAAACTTTATAAAAATGGTTCCGCTAAAAAATTACTTATGAGTGGTGACCACGGAAGAAATAATTATGATGAAGTAAATACTATGAAAAAGTATGCTATAGATGAAGGTGTTTCATCAAGTGATATCTTCATGGATCATGCAGGTTTTTCTACCTATGAAAGTATTTATAGAGCTAAGTATATATTTAAAATAAATAAGATGATAATAGTTACTCAAAAGTATCATTTATATAGATCTTTATATATAGCAAAGAGTCTTCATGTTGATGCTGTTGGAGTAAAAGCAGTAGAGAATAAGTATCGTGGTGATACTTATAGAGAGTTAAGAGAAATACTTGCTCGTGATAAAGATTTCTTTAAAGCAATTGTTAAACCTAAACCAACCTTTTTAGGTGAAGAAATTCCTATAAGTGGTGATGGTGATATAACAAATGATAAGAATACAGAGTTGTAGTAATACAACTTTTTTCTTTGGAATATTTATTTAATTTATTTTATATATTAAAATTAATATAGGTGTTTAATATGAAGGTAAGAATTTTCGCGAAGAATAATAATGTTTGTAAGGAATTTGAAAAACAACTAACTGTTAAACTATTATCAAATGGACATGAAGTAGTAAAGAATTCTCCTGATTTATGCATATCAATAGGTGGAGATGGAACATTTCTTTATATGATTCACGAAATGGGTTTTAAAACGGATATTAAATATGCTGGTTTTAATCTTGGAACTCTTGGTTTTTTAACAAGTTTTTCAGTTGATGAATTAGATAAATTTATTGATAATTTAAATAAGGATTTTTATATAGATGAATATACTTTTGAAGACGTAATAGTTAATAATCAAAGTGGAGAACATAAATATAAAAGTTTAAATGAAGTAGTTATTAGAAATTTTATAAATAAGTCATCAAGACTTGATGTATATTGTAATAATGAATTAATTGAAAATTTCATGGGAGATGCAGTAGTGGTATCTACATCAATTGGTAGTAGTGCTTATAACTTAAATTTAGGTGGACCTTTAATATATGATAAAGAACCATCTCTAATACTAAGTAGTATTGCCCCAATTAATAATAAAGCTTATTCTTCTTTTAGAAATTCAATTGTATTTACTAAAGATAAAGAGTTAACCATTACTCCAGAGAAAGACTTTAATATTAATTTATTACTTGATGGTCATGTTAAAAACTTAAAGAATGTAATTAATATAAAAGTTAAGTTATGTAAGAAGACAATTAAAGTATTAAGATTTAATAAAGTATCTTATAGTACTTTAATAAAAGAGAAGTTATTATAATTAAAAAAGACATTGTTATTCGTTAACAATGTCTTTTATTGAATCAAAATTAAATACTTCAGCAGTTATTTTTTCTTTTGCTTTTTCTTCTTGTTTAATCTTGTCGCTTGTTTCTTTTTTCTTATTTTTCTTTTCTTTAAAATAAGAACATAAGTCATCAGGATTTTCTTCTGAATATTCAATTATATCTGTAAGTAGTTTTTCATAGTAGTTTGAAATATCCATGGCTTTATTAAGTAATAATTCAAGTGCTTTCTTTTTAGCATTTAAATTAACTAAATCATTTTTAATTAATTCTGCTTCACTTACTAGTTTATTCATTTCATTAGTGTCTTTTTGAATTTTTAGTTTTCTATCATTTATTTTAGATGATATTTCTTTATTAGCACTTACTAGAATATTAGATAATTCATCATCTTTAAATTTCTTAACTAAGTTATCGTATTCAGTTTTGAAATCTTCAATATCTTGATTTAATGAATCTATTTTTTCTTTGGCTTTATAATACTCATCTTTATAATGTTTAACACTTTTTAATTTTTCATTTATTTCTTTTGTTACATCATTATATTGAGTTTGATATTTATCTTTACTAGAGTTTAAAGTTTCAATTATTTCTTTTAACTTTGAATTAGTTATTTCAATAACATTATTCATGATAAATCACATCCATCTATTCTTTATAAAAAGTATAACAAACAATATTTTTTTTGTAAATAAAACGGGCGTGGAAGTTTGGAATATGTTATAATTATTCAAAGGTGAAGCATATGCGTGAAAATATACTTGAAAAATATTTAAATAATGAGGATTGGAAAGTTAAAGAGAATAGTACTGTACCTTATTCTATTGGTGGACTAATATTATATGGTAGTGGTGCTCTTGCTAAGGACTACTGGTTAAATAATATATATGATGAAGAAATAAAGAATGCTCATATTGATGGAGATATTCATATACATGATTTATCTATGTTAAGTGGTTATTGTGCAGGATGGAGTTTAAAGCAACTAATCCTAGTTGGTATTAGTGGTGTTGATGGAAAGATTACATCTGGACCTGCTAAGCACCTTTATACTTTATGTATTCAAATGGTTAACTTTTTAGGCATTATGCAAAATGAATGGGCTGGTGCTCAAGCGTTTTCTTCATTTGATACATATCTTGCTCCATTTGTAAGGACTGATAATCTTTCATATAAAGAAGTTAAACAAGCTATACAAAGTTTTGTATATGGATTAAATGTTCCTTCAAGATGGGGAAGTCAAGCGCCTTTTACTAATATAACTATTGATTGGACTCCACCTGATGATTTAAAAGATTTACCTGCAATAGTAGGTGGAGAAGAAATGGACTTCACATATGGTGACTGTCAAAAGGAAATGGATATGATTAATAAAGCATTCTTAGAAGTAATGCTTGAAGGAGACTATGATGGAAGAGGTTTCCAATACCCAATTCCAACTTATTCAATAACTAAAGATTTTAAATTTGATGATAGTGAAAATAATAAACTATTATTTGAACTTACTAGTAAATATGGAACACCTTATTTTTCTAACTATATTAATTCTGATATGGAACCTAGTGATGTTAGAAGTATGTGTTGCAGACTTAGACTTGATTTAAGAGAATTAAGAAAGAAAAGCGGTGGTTTCTTTGGATCAGGAGAGTCCACTGGTTCAATTGGAGTAGTTACAATTAATATTCCAAGAATAGCATATCTTTCTAAAGATGAAAGTGAGTTTTTTGATAGATTAGATAAATTACTTGATTTAAGTGCAAGATCTCTTGATATAAAAAGAAACGTAATAATAGATTATATGAAAAAAGGACTTTATCCATATACTAAAGCTTATCTTGGTACTTTAGATAATCATTTTTCTACAATTGGTGTTGTAGGTATGAATGAGGCATGTTTAAATGCTAGATGGCTTAAGAAAAACTTGGGTGATAGTGCATCCCAAGAGTTTGTTAAAAAGGTACTTAACTATATAAGAGGTAAGTTAAGTGACTACCAAGAAAAATATGGAAGACTATATAATTTAGAAGCAACACCTGCTGAGTCAACTGCATATAGACTTGCATTACTTGATAAGAAAAAGTATAAAGATATAATTACTGCTGGTGAAGAAGAACCATATTATACAAATAGTAGTCATTTACCAGTTAATTATACAACTGATATATTTGAAGCTCTTGATATACAAGATGAATTACAAGTCTTATATACAAGTGGTACAGTTTTTCATACATTCTTAGGAGAAAAACTTCCTTCCTGGGAATCAACTATGAATTTAGTAAAAAAGATAGCTTACAACTATAAGCTACCTTATTACACTATTAGTCCAACATATTCAGTTTGTAAGATACATGGTTATCAAGCAGGAGAACTTGAAACTTGTCCAATTTGTAATTCTAAATGTGAAATCTATAGTAGAATAACAGGGTACTATAGACCTGTTCAAAATTGGAACAATGGTAAAACAGAAGAATTTAGGGATAGAACAGAATATAAATGTTAATCACTTACAGGCATTTTGTAATGGGAAACACGAATATTTAAACATATAGGTATGTCATTATTTGTAGATTTATGTCGATAATGATAAAATTAATTTAAGAAAGAGAGATATATTATGGAATTAAAAGGATCTAAAACAGAACAAAATTTACTTGCTGCATTTGCTGGTGAAAGCCAAGCAAGAAATAAATACACTTATTTTGCTTCTAAAGCAAAAAAAGATGGTTATGAACAAATAGCTGCTATTTTTGAAGAAACAGCTAATAATGAAAAAGAACATGCAAAGATGTGGTTTAAAGAATTAAATGGAGGAGATATTCCTTCTACACCTGAAAACTTACTTGCAGCTGCTGAAGGTGAAAACTATGAGTGGACTGATATGTACGAAAGTTTTGCTAAAACTGCAGAAGAAGAGGGATTTATTGCTTTAGCCAAAAAGTTTAGAATGGTTGCTGAAATTGAAAAACATCATGAAGAAAGATATAGAAAACTTCTTAAGAATATTGATGATGAAGTAGTATTCTCAAGAGATGGTGAAAAGATTTGGATTTGTAGAAATTGTGGTCATGTTGTTATTGGAAAGAGTGCTCCAAATGTATGTCCAGTTTGTGCTCATCCACAAAGTTTCTTCGAATTAAAGGCTGAAAATTATTAAAATTTGAACTAAAGTGTCTATTTTAGGCACTTTTTTTGTGATTTTTTGTTGATAAGTTATGAATTGTAAACTATTATATTCTCGTTTTGTGTTGGGAAAAAATCCGACATAGAAAGGGGATATTGGCGTGAGCTTGGATAGGATTGGGGTCACTCTACACAGACTTGGTGTATCGTCTGCATATCAAGGATATCTTTTTATTAAAGACGCTTTAATAATAATGCTTGATAATGCCGATTTTAGAGAAAAGACTTTAAAAGTTCTTTATGCTGAAATCGCTAGACTACATAATTGTAGCGCTAGTGCAGTTGAAAGAAATATCAGAACTTGCATCGAAAATAGTTGGAATAAAGTTAGCTTTGAAACTATTGATGAAACTTTTGGTAGTACTTTAAACTATGAAGAAGATAGACCTACTAATAGAGAGTATATCCTAAATTTATTTGATTATCTAAAAGATAATAATATTAGATAAAAAAGAAACGTTTTCGTTTCTTTTTTGTTTGTTGAAAAAATAGTATTAGTTTTGTATAATACACCTAAAGAAGTGATATATATGAAATTAAACAAACGATGTTGCCTTTAGTATTATTTAAAAAAATTAACATAAGAGAGAGGTAACAATATGAAAATTTATAATACATTAACAAGACAAGTTGAAGAGTTTATTCCAAATGAAGAAGGAAAAGTAAAATTTTATACATGTGGGCCAACTGTATATCATTATGCTCACATAGGTAATATAAGAAATTATATTGGCCATGATGTTCTAGATAAAACTTTAAGATATATTGGTTATGATGTAACTAGAGCAATGAATATAACTGATGTAGGGCACTTAACAAGTGATAGTGATTCAGGAGAAGATAAGATGGCTGTAGCAGCTAAAAGAGAACATAAGAAAGCTATGGATATTGCTGCATTCTATACTGATGCTTTCTTTAAAGACTTTGAAGCGGTTAATTGCCGTAAACCTGAAATAATTAGTCCTGCTACAGAAAATATTGAAATGTATATTAAGATGATTGAAAAACTACTTGAAGATGGTTTTGCTTATCAATCTGGTGGAAATATTTATTTTGATATTTCTAAATTAAATGATTATTATGTTTTAACTAATCATAAGATTGATGACATGGTAGTTGGGGCAAGAGAAGGCGTAGAAGAGGACAGTGCTAAAAAGAATCAAGCAGACTTTGCTTTATGGTTTACTACTTCTAAATTCGAAAACCATGAATTAACTTGGGATTCTCCTTGGGGAGTTGGATATCCAGGATGGCATATTGAATGTTCTGGTATCTCTATTAAATATTTAGGTGAATATTTAGATATTCATGGTGGTGGAGTAGATAATATATTCCCTCATCATACAAATGAGATTGCCCAAAGTGAATCTTACTTGGGACATAAATGGTGTAATTATTGGTTCCATAACGAACATTTAATTACTGATGAAGGAAAGATGTCTAAATCAAAAGGAGATATTTTAACAGTATCTAAACTTATTGAAGAAGGTTATGATCCACTAGCGTATAGATTGATGGTTTTAAACAGCCATTATAGAAAACAATTACTATTTACTTATGATGCATTAAATCAAAATGAAAATGTATTAAAGAAACTTAGAAATAAAGTTTCTAGTTTATCTAAAGATGGTGAAGTAGATAATAATAAATTTAATGAATACAATGATAGATTTAAAGCTGAACTTGAAAATGATTTGAATACAGCAAATGCATTAACAGTTTTATTTGAATTATTAAAAGATGATACAGTTAATGATGTAACCAAGTTAGAGTTAGTTAAGAATTTTGATAAAGTATTTAGCTTAAATTTAATAGTAGAGAATGAAGTATCTGAAAATGATGCAGAAATTAGAGATTTAATTGAAAAGAGAGCTAATGCCAAAAAGAATAAAGATTTTGCTTTAGCTGATTCTATAAGAACTGATCTTTTAAATAAAGGTATAGAACTTATAGATACTAGAGAAGGAACTACTTATAGAATAATAGGATAGGGAGTTTGATTAAATGAATGTAATTATTTTATATATATCTTTATTATTAATACCAGTTATTATTTTAATAGGTGATAGTATTGTTAAAACAAAATATACTAAAATTAAAAACAATAGAGTTATAACTGGATGCGAAGTTTGTCATGATATTTTAGATAACAAAAGTTTTGATTCTGTTTATGTAGTTAATAATAAACAAAATTTAAATCTATATGATAGTAATAGAAAAGTTATTAAATTATCGGATGATGTATTTGATGAGACAACACTTTATGCAGTAAGTGTTGGTATTATGAAAGCAACAGAAGCAGTTAATGATAATAAGAAAAATAAAATGATGCATTTAAGAGATTCATTAAGAGATATAATTCCTATGGTTAATTTATTATCTTATATTCTTTTTATAATAGGAGTACTTGCAGATATAAGTATATGTGAAATAGCTTTAGCATTGCTTATTCTTGTAATAATCTATAACATCTTTATATTTAAGTATGAGGATCTTGTAAAAGATAACGCTTTAAAGTTAATTAAAGGTGAAGGATATATAGATAAAGAAGAAAGAGAAGATGTTAAAAGAATAATGTCTTCATATAGATTTCATGGATTTGATGAAATGATTACATCTATTATAAATGTAGTAGATGCACTTATTCCAAATAGCAGATAAAAGGCACGTATTTATGTGCTTTTTTTCGTGTCAAGATAGTTTAGGTAATTTTTTGAAAAAACTACTTGATTTTGATATTTATTTCAGGTATAATGTTAGTGTTTAAACGGCGTAGATGTGCGAGGTTGCTGACACACCAGGAGGAGTTGCATACTTGGTATCAGTGTTCAGGTTAATTCGTTACGGAGCTATGTTTATACAAAGATATAAACGAAGGGAGTACATTAAATATGTCAAAAATCAGAATAAGATTAAAAGCTTATGATCACAAAGTTTTAGATGACGCTTGTGCTAAAGTAATCGACACTGTTAAGAGAACTGGTGGAGAAATCTCAGGACCTGTTCCACTACCAACAGAAATTCAAAAGATTACTGTATTGAGAGCTGTTCACAAATACAAAGACAGTCGTGAACAATTTGAAATGAGAACTCATAAGAGATTAATCGACATCAAAAATCCAAGTGAACAAACTATGGATGCTCTAAAGAAGTTAGATTTAACTGCTGGCGTAGTTGCTGACATCAAAATGATCTAATTTAAAAAACTTAAACAAAAAAATATACGGAGGAAATTATGAAAGGAATCTTAGGACGTAAAGTCGGAATGACTGAAAAGTTTACAAAAGATGGAAAAGTTATTCCTGTCACTGTTATTGAAGTTGAACCTAATGTTGTTACTCAAGTTAAAACAGTTGAAACTGATGGTTACAACGCTATTCAATTAGCTGCAGTTGACAAGAAAGAAAAGCATGCTACTAAAGCTGAAATTGGACATGCTAAAAAAGCTAACACATCTGCTAAGCGCTTCTTAAAAGAAATTAGAGTTGAAAATCCAGCTGATTATACTTTAGGAACTGTTATAGCAGCTGACACATTTGAAGTTGGAGAAAAAGTTGACGTAACTGGAACTTCAAAAGGTAAAGGATTTACAGGTGTAATTAAGAGACATGGTCAATCTCGTGGACCTGAAACTCACGGATCTCATTATCATAGAAGACCTGGTTCAATGGGTACTATGTTACCAATGAGAGTTTTAAAAGGTAAGAAGAATTCAGGACATATGGGAACTGAAACAGTTACTATTCAAAATCTTGAAATCATCGAAGTTTCTACTAAAGATAACTATATCTTAGTTAGCGGAAATGTACCTGGACCAAAAAATGGTTTAGTATTAATCAGAACTGCTGTTAAAGGTGGAAAAGCTGAACCAAAAGATATCATCATTTATGAAGTTGAAGAAGAAGCTGTTGAAACTCCAGTAGAAACTACTGAAGAAGTTGTTGAAACTGTTGAAGAAACTGCTGCTGATGAATCTGAAAAAGTTGAGGAAACTACTGAAGCTTAATTGCTTTTGTGAGAAAGGAAATTTTTAAGATGGCAAAGATTAAAGAATTAAACCTTAAAGGTGAAAATGTTAAAGAATTAACTTTAAATGATGATGTATTTAAAATCGAAGGTAATGATTTAGTTTTAAAGAAAGCTATTAAATTACAATTAGATTCACAAAGACAAGGAACTGCTGATACTAAAGGTAGAAGTGAAGTTTCTGGTGGTGGAAGAAAACCATATAGACAAAAAGGAACTGGTAACGCTAGACAAGGTTCTATTAGAGCTCCTCACTATGTAGGTGGTGGAATTGTATTTGGACCAACTCCTAGAAGTTATTCATTCAAAATTAATAGAAAAGAAAGAAGATTAGCATTAAGAACAGCTTTATCTGAAAAAGTTGCTTCTAAATCATTAGTAGTTGTTGATTCATTAGAATTAACTTCAACTAAGACTAAAGATGCTATCAAAATGTTAGAAACATTAAAATTAACTGGTAAAGTATTATTCGTAAGTTCACATGATGCTGAAAAATTATATTTAGCAACTAGAAACTTAGGAAACATTGCTGTTATCATGGCTGATGAAATTAATGTTTATGACGTAGTAAACGCTGATGTAGTTGTTATGGATGAAGACAGCGTTAAATATATTGAGGAGGCACTTAACTAATGAAAGATATAATTATTGCTCCAGTAATAACTGAAAAATCTCAAATTGCTATTGGTAATAATGTTTATACATTTAAAGTTAGTAAAGATGCTAACAAAACTCAAATTAAACAAGCAATTGAACAAGCATTCGGTGTAAAAGTTATTGAAGTTAGAACTCTTAATACAAAAGCTAAAACTAAAAGAGTTGGAAGATACACTGGAAAAACACAAACTTATAAGAAAGCTATCGTTACTTTAGCTGAAGGTAACGCTATAGAAATTTAGTAGGAGGTTAAGGACATGGCTATAAGAAAATATAAACCAACTACAAATGGTAGAAGAGGAATGTCTACTTTAGTAAATGAAGAAATTACTCAAGGAAATAAACCTCAAAGAAGTTTACTTTCAAGTGGAAGCAAAACTGGTGGAAGAAATAACCAAGGTAAAATGACAGTTCGTCACATTGGTGGTGGAGCTAAGAGAAAATACAGAGTTATTGATTTCAAAAGAGATAAATTTGGTGTAACTGGTAAAGTTACTACTATTGAATACGATCCAAATAGAAATGCAAATATTGCATTAATTACTTATTTAGATGGTGAAAAGAGATATATAATCGCTCCAAAAGATTTAAAAGTTGGAATGATTATAGAATCTGGAGAAGCTTGCGATATCAAAGTTGGTAATGCAATGTTACTTCAAAATATACCTGTTGGTACATTAGTACACAACGTAGAAATGAAACCTGGTAAAGGTGCTGCTATCGCTAGAAGTGCTGGTACTAGTGTTCAAATCTTAGGTAGAGATGAAAAATACGTAATCGTTCGTTTACAATCTGGTGAAACTAGAAAAGTTCTTGGAACTTGCATGGCTACAATCGGTGTTGTAGGAAATGAAGATTTCGAATTAGTTAACGTAGGAAAAGCTGGACGTACTCGTCATATGGGAATTAGACCTACTAACCGTGGATCTGTAATGAACCCTAACGATCACCCACATGGTGGTGGTGAAGGTAGAACTCCTATCGGACGTAAGAGCCCAATGACTCCTTGGGGTAAACCTGCTCTTGGATACAAGACTCGTAAATCTAAAAAAGCTTCTAGCAAGTTAATTGTTAGTAGAAAGAATAGTAAATAGGTGATAATATGGCAAGAAGTTTGAAAAAAGGACCTTTCGCTGATGAAAGCCTAATGAAAAAAGTTAAAAAATTAAATGATGAAAATAAGCATGATGTAATTAAGACTTGGTCTAGAAGATCTACTATTTTCCCTGATTTCATTGGACATACTATTGCAGTTCATAATGGTAAGGAATTCATTCCTGTATACATTACTGAAGAAATGGTTGGACATAAATTAGGAGAATTTGCTTTAACTCGTAAAGCTGGTGGACATGCTGGTCAAAAAGAAGGAAAGTAGGGGGATTTAGATGGAAACTTATGCAATTCATAAAAATGCAATGGTAGCTCCTCGTAAATGCCGTATGACTATTGATTTAATCAGAGGCAAAAAAGTTACTGATGCAGCTAACATTTTAAAGAATACAAACACTAAATCTGCAAGACTTATCGAAAAAGTTTTAAATTCTGCTGTAGCAAATGCTACTAACAATTACAATGCTAAAATTGAAGATTTAGTTGTTTCTGAATGCTTCGCAAATCCTGGAGTAGTTTTAAAGAGAGTTAAACCTGCTTCAAGATCAAGAATCGACAGAAGAGATAAAAGAACAAGTCACATAACTGTAAAAGTTAGTGATGGTAAGGAGGCTTAATTATGGGACAAAAAGTTGACCCACGTGGATTAAGACTTGGAATCAGCAAAAATTGGGAATCTAATTGGTATGCTGAAAAACAAGACTATGTTAAGAAATTAAATAGTGATATTAAAATTCGTGAATTCTTAGCAAATAGATTAAAAGATGCTTTAGTATCTGAAATCGACATTGATAGAAAGAACGATAAAGTAGAAGTTAAAATCTTTACTGCTCGTCCAGGTGTAATCATTGGACATGGTGGAGATGACATCGAAAAATTAAGAAAAGAAATTAAGAAAGCATGTGGCGAAGAAGTTTATGTAACTATTAGCGAAGTTAAAAATCCTAACTTAAGTGCTGAAATTGTTGCTCAAACAATCGCTCATCAAATCGAAAATAGAGGAAACTTCAGAAAGATTCAAAAGAATGCTATCAGACAAACTATGAAATCAGGAGCTAAAGGTATTAAAACTAAAGTTTCTGGTAGATTAAATGGTGCTGAAATGGCTCGTTCAGAAGGATATACTGAAGGAACTGTTCCACTACATACTATTAGAGCTAATATAGATTATGCTGAAGCAGCTGCTCATACTACTTATGGTAAGATCGGTGTTAAAGTATGGATCTATAAAGGTGAAGTATTAAAAGGAAAAGAATCTGCTCCAAAAATTAGAGTAGAACGTAAGGGAGGTAAGAACGATGTTAATGCCAAAAAGAACTAAATATCGTAAACCTCATAGAGTTAGTTACGAAGGACATGCTAAAGGACACACTGAATTAAATTTAGGTGATTATGGTCTAATGGCAAAATCTGGTGGTTATGTAACTGCTAGACAAATTGAAGCTGCACGTGTTGCTATGTCAAGATTTACTAAACGTGGAGGAAACATTTATTTAAATATTTTCCCACATTTAGCTAGAACTATGAAACCTCTTGAAACTCGTCAAGGTACAGGAAAAGGTGACGTAAAAGAATGGGCAGCAGTAGTTAAAGAAGGAACTATCATGTTTGAAATTAAAGGTGTTCCTGAAGCTACAGCTAGAGAAGCATTAAGATTAGCTTCTCACAAAGTTGGATTAAAAACAAAAATCGTTGTAAGAGAAGAAAGTGGTGAAGCTAATGAAAACTAGTGAAATTAGAAAAATGTCCACTGAAGAAATAAATGCTAAAATAGTAGAACTTAAAGATGAATTATTCGATTTAAGAATGAAACAATCTACAGGTTCTGTTGAAAAACCTCATAAAATAAACGAAGATAGAAAGACTATCGCTCGTATGAAGACTATTTTAAATGAAAGAGAAGGAGGAAATAAATAATGAGTGAAACTAAGAAGACTGTTTTAATTGGTAAAGTCGTAAGTGCAAAAAATGATAAAACTATTACAGTTTTAGTTGAAACTTCTAGAAGAGATCCTCTATATCATAAAAGAGTTAAGTATTCTAAGAAATATGCAGCTCATGATGAAAAAAATGTAGCAAAAGTAGGAGATACAGTTAGATTAGTATCTACTAGACCATTATCAAAAACTAAGAGATATGTTCTAGATAAAGTACTAGTTGAATCTGTAGAAATCTAGGTAGGAGGGTTATTATGATACAACAACAAACAAGATTAAAAGTAGCTGATAACTCTGGAGCTAGAGAAATTATGGTAATCAGAGTACTTGGTGGAAGCAAAGTAAAATATGGAAACATTGGAGACGTAGTTGTTGGAACAGTTAAAAAAGCTATTCCTAACTCTAATGTTAAAGCTGGAAAAGTAGTAAAAGCAGTTATTGTTAGAAGTGTAGAAGGTGTAAGAAGAGCTGATGGATCTTATATTAAATTCCAAGACAATGCTTGTGTATTAGTTAAGGATGATAAGAGTCCAGTAGGAACTCGTGTTCTTGGTCCTGTAGCTAGAGAGTTACGTGATAAAGACTACATGAAGATTGTATCTTTAGCACCTGAAGTATTATAGGAGGATATTATGGTTAAAGTCGGAGATAAAGTTAAAGTACTTGCTGGAAAAGATAAAGGCAAAGAAGGAACTGTTACTTCAATTCTAAAGAAGAAAAACAGAGTAGTTGTTAGCGGTGTTAACGTTGTTAAGAAACATGTTAAACCAAGTGCTTACAATGAAAATGGTGGAATTGTTGAAGTAGAAGCTTCAATTCATATATCTAACGTTAAAGTAGTAGAAGGAAAAGATACAAAAGTTAAAGAAGCTACAACAAAAGCAAAAACTGTTAAAAAAACTACAAAGAAAGAGTCAGGTGAAAAATAATGAACGCATTAAAAGAGTTATATAATAAAGAATTAGTTCCTGCACTAAAAGAAAAATTTAATTATTCTTCAGTAATGGAAGTACCTAGACTTGAAAAAATCGTTATCAACATTGGTGTTGGTGATGGTGCAAGAGATGACAAATTCATCGAAGCTGCTAAAAATGAATTAGCAGAAATTACTGGACAAGCTCCAGTTGTAACTAAAGCTAAAAAATCAATAGCTGGTTTCAAATTAAGAGAAGGACAACCTATTGGAGTTAAAGTTACTTTAAGAGGAGAAAGAATGTATAATTTCATGGAAAAATTAATCCGTGTAGCATTACCTCGTGTACGTGACTTCAGAGGTATTTCTGATAAAGCTTTTGACGGATTCGGAAATTACACTTTAGGAATTAAAGATCAATTAATCTTCACTGAAGTTAATTATGATGACGTTGTAAAATTAAGAGGAATGGACATTGTTTTTGTTACAACAGCAAAATCAAACGAAGAAGCTTATGAATTATTAAGTGGATTCGGAATGCCATTTAGAAAGTAGGGTATTGATATGGCTAAGACAAGTTTAAAAGTTAAACAAGCAAGACCTCAAAAATTCAAAGTAAGAGAATATAGCAGATGCGAAAGATGCGGAAGACCACATGGTGTTATTCGTAAATTTGGTTTATGCCGTATTTGTTTTAGAGAACTTGCTAACCAAGGTAAAATACCTGGCGTTAAGAAATCAAGTTGGTAGAAAGGAAGTAAAAACATGGTAGAAGATAAAATTGCAGATATGCTTACAAGAATTCGTAATGCAAATCAATTAAAATATGATACAGTTGATGTTATCGGAACTAAGATGACTTGTGAAATCGCAAGAATTCTTAAAGAAGAAGGATTCATCAGTGATTATAAATTAGTAGAAGCTACTAATGGAAATACTTTAACTTTAAATCTTAAGTATACTGAAGATAAGAAGACTAGAGTTATCACTGGATTAAAAAGAATTTCTAAATCTGGATTAAGAGTTTATGTTGAACATGATAAACTTCCTAGAGTATTAAACGGATTAGGAATTGCTATAATTTCTACTTCTAAAGGAATTATGACTGATAGAGATGCTAGAAAACAAAATCTAGGAGGAGAAGTACTTGCTTACATTTGGTAATCAAGGAAAACATTGGTTATGAGTAGAATTGGAAATAGAGTATTAACAATTCCAGCTGGTGTTACTGTTACACTTGATGGAAATAATATTAAAGTAACTGGTTCTAAAGGTACACTTGAAAGATCAGTTGACTCACATATTACTGTAGCTGTTGATGGAGATAAATTAACTACTACTAGAGACAGTGAAAGTAAGAATGTAAAACAACTTCATGGAACAGTAAATGCTAATATATCTAATATGTTAGTTGGTGTTTCTGAAGGTTATAAAATCGATCTAGAAATCGTTGGTGTAGGTTATAGATGTTCAGTTAATGGAAAGAATATTGAACTTAACGTTGGATATTCTCATCCAGTTAAAATGTCTGTTCCAGAAGGACTTACTGTTACTTCTGAAGGACCAACACAATTAAGTGTTTCTGGTATTGATAAACAAAAAGTATCTGAATTTGCTGCTAAGATTCGTGAAAATAGATTACCTGAACCATATAAAGGAAAAGGTATTAGATATAAAGACGAACATATTAGACGTAAAGAAGGAAAGAAAGCATCTAAATAGTGGGAGGTAAAAGAATATGATTAAAAAAGAAGCTACAAATGTTGCAAGATTAAGAAGACATAAAAGAGTTAGAAATAAAATATCTGGAACTGCTGAATGTCCTAGACTAAACGTATTTAGATCAAATTCTCAAATCTTCGCTCAAATAATTGATGATGTTAAAGGTGCTACTTTAGTTTCTTCTTCATCATTAAGTTTAAAACTTAAAAATGGTGGAAACATCGAAGCTGCTAAAGCAGTTGGTGAAGATATCGCTAAGAAAGCTGTTAAAGCTGGAATTAAAGAAGTAGTATTTGATAGAGGTGGATACCAATATCATGGACGTGTAGAAGCTTTAGCTGATGCTGCACGTGAAAATGGATTGGATTTCTAGGAGGAGAATTATGGCAAAAAACGAAAGAGTAAATGACAATAAAAAACTTTTAGATGAAAAAGTAATAAGCATCTCTAGAATTACTAAGGTAACTAAAGGTGGACGTATAATGAGATTCGCTGCTACTGTTGTAGTTGGTGATGGTAAAGGTATCATTGGATTAGGAAATGGTAAAGCTGCTGAAGTTCAAGCTGCTATTAAGAAAGCTAGCCAAGCTGCTAGAAAGAATCTTGTTAAAGTTGCTATGGTTGATGGAAGAACTATTCCTCATGAAGCTATTGGAACTTGCGGAAGAGCTAGAGTTATGATTAAACCTGCTCCAAAAGGTTCTGGAATCGTAGCCGGTGGTGCTGCTCGTGCAGTACTTGAAGCTGCTGGTATTAAAGATATCATTTCTAAATCTTTAGGATCAAATACACAAGTTAACGTTGCTAAAGCTACTCTTAGTGCTTTAAAATCTGAACGTACAGCTGAACAAATCGCTGAATTACGTGGAAAGAAAGTTGAGGAGCTATAATATGAAATTAAATGAATTAGTAAAATCTCCAGAAACTAAAACAAGAAAAAGAGTTGGTAGAGGAAACGGATCTGGTTGGGGTAAAACTGCTGGATCAGGAGAAAAAGGACAAAACTCAAGAAGTGGCGTTTCAATATCTGCATGGTTTGAAGGTGGACAAACTCCACTTTACAGAAGAATTCCTAAGAGAGGATTTAACAATGCTAGATTCAGAAAAGAATTTGCTATTGTTAACCTTTCTGATTTAAACAAATTTAAAGATGGAGACGTAGTTACTCCTGCAACTTTAATTGAAAAAGGAATCGTTAATAAAGAAATGGCTGGTATTAAAGTATTAGCTAATGGAAAATTAGAAAGAAAATTAACAGTTAAAGCTAACAGATTCTCATCTGTTGCTGTAACTAAGATCGAGGAATTAGGCGGAACTACAGAGGTGATTTAGTTATGTTCAAGAATCTTAGTGGACTATTTAGTCCAAGTAATAAAGATTTAAGAAAAAGAATATACTTCACACTACTTATACTTACAATTTTCGCCTTTGGATCTAATATTGTTGTACCTGGTGCAAAAAGTAAAATAGAGGGTTTAGGATTCTTAGATTTATTAAACCTAATGAGTGGTGGAAGCTTAAAAACTTTTTCAATATTTAGTTTAGGTGTTATGCCTTATATTACGGCATCAATCTTAACTCAAATATTACAAATGGATATACTTCCATACTTTAAAGAATTAAAAGAACAAGGAGCTACTGGTAGACAAAAGATAAATAGAATTAATAGATATCTAGGAATTCTATTTGCCTTTGTCCAAGGTTATATATATGCTACTGCTTTTATGAACTTCGATTCAACAATTGAAGTAATTAAAACAACAGTTATATTTACTGCTGGTACTGCTTTGTTATTATGGTTGGCTGACGAGATTACTAAGAAAGGCTTAGGAAACGGTGTGTCATTATTCATTATGGCTGGTATAGTTCGTAACTTACCTTCAACATTTGTTTCTGCTTTTCAAGAATTAGTAACTGGTGGAAAGTTTGCAACAGCAGTTGGAATTACTTTATTCGTTATATTTGTACTTGCTTACTTATTTATTTTAATAGGCGTAACATTTACAGAAATATCTGAAAGAAGAATTCCTATACAACATAGTACTAGAACGGCTAGTTCAAATTTAACTGAACAATCATATTTACCTTTAAAACTTAATTCTGCTAGTGTAATGCCTGTTATTTTTGCAAGTGCATTAACTAGTATTCCATCATTGATTGGACAATTTGTTGATAAAGGTGAAGGTGCGTTTAGTAATTTTGTAAATTCATATATTACATATACAACTCCAACAGGATTTATATTATATGTATTATTAATAATTGGATTTGCATTCCTTTATACATTAATGGAATTAAATCCTAAAGAAATGAGTGAAAACTTAGATAAGAGTAGAGCTTATATTCCTGGTATTACTCCTGGTGAGAGAACAGAAGCATACTTTAAAGGAACTATCGTAAGACTAACAGTAGCAGGATCTCTTAGTTTAGCAATTCTTGCAGCTATTCCTGTATTACTAAGTAGTGTTACAAAGATAAATAGTACAACTGCTTTAGGTGGTACTGGTTTATTAATCGTTGTAGGTGTTGCATTAGAAACATATAAACAACTTGAAAGTTCTGCTGTATCAAGAAGTTATCAAGACACTGGAAAGCGTAGAAGAGGATAAGATGAAAAATATAGTTTTTATCGCTCCTCCTGCTGCTGGAAAGGGTACTCAAAGTGATTTACTAGTTGAAAAATATGGATACGTTCATATTTCAACTGGTGACTTACTAAGAGATGAAATAGCATCAGGAAGTGAACTTGCAAATGAAATTTCTAAAATACTTGAAGCTGGTAAATTAGTAAGCGATGATTTAATTACTGATTTATTAGTTAAAAGACTTTCGCAAGATGATGTTAAACAAAAAGGATTCATCCTAGATGGTTATCCTAGAAACATTGCTCAAGCTAAAACACTTGAAAGTGTATTAGAAGAAACTAATAATGATTTCGGAGTTGCAATTTATCTTGAATTAGATGAAGAAACTGCAATGAAGAGAGCACTTGGTAGAATGACTTGTCCTAAATGTAAAAAAGGATATAACAAATTCTTAGATGGATTTAAACCTAAACAAGAAGGAATTTGTGATAATTGTGGAACTGAGTTAGAAACACGTAGTGATGATAACGAGGAAACATTTAAGAATAGATTCCAAACTTATATTTCAAATACTGAACCATTACTTGATTTTTATAAAGGAAATGGTGTACTTGAAACTGTAAGTAGTTTAGATGATAAAGATAAAATTTTTGAAAGAATAGAAAGCGTAATACAATGATAAATATCTATAGTGATGATGAAATTAAAAAAATTAAAGCTGCAGGTCATATCAATAAAAAAACTCATGAGTATTTAGCAAGTATTGCTAAACCTGGAGTTAGTACTAAATTTATTGATGATGAAGCAGGAAAATTTATTAAGTCCATGGGTGGAATTCCAGCCTGCAAAGGTTTTGAAGGATATCCTGGAAATATCTGCGTTTCAATTAATGATGAAGTAGTACATGGAATCGGTAGAGACGATGTTATACTTAAAGACGGAGACATCATCACTTTTGATATCGTTGTTGAACTTGATGGTTATATGGCTGATTCAGCCACAACAATCCGTATAGGTAAGGTATCAAAATCAACAGAACATTTATTGTATCACACTGAGAAGTCACTTTATGTTGGACTTAAAGAATTAAAAGCAGGTGTTCCACTTGGAAATCTTTCTGCTAGAATTCAACAATATGCTGAAAAACATGGACTAGGAGTTGTTAGAGAACTTGGAGGACATGGAATTGGACATGATATGCATGAAGATCCATTTATTCCAAATTATGGAAGATATGGTTCTGGAATCACATTAAAAAAAGGAATGGTCATTGCTGTTGAACCAATGCTTACAGCTGGTAAAAGAGATGTAGCGATTCTTGATGATGATTGGACAATTGTTACTCAAGATGGAAGTGCTGCAGCACATTATGAACATACAGTGGCAATTACAGAAGATGGCTATGAAATTTTAACAGGAGAATAAAAATATATGGCTAAAGAACAAAAATTAGAAGTTGAAGGCAAAGTTATAGATGTAACTCATGATATTTATAAAATTGAGTTAGATAACAAGATGATTGTAACAGCCCGTGTTTCTGGTAAAATCCGAATGAACTTGATTCGCATTTTAGCAGGTGATAGAGTTATAGTTGAGTTGTCTCCAACTGATTTAACACATGGGATTATAAAATATAGAAAATAAAATGGAGGTTATTTTATGAAAGTAAGAGCATCAGTAAAACCTATATGCCCAAAATGTAGGGTAATAAGAAGAAAAGGAAAAGTTATGATTATTTGTGAAAATCCAAAACACAAACAAGTACAAGGTTAGGAGGAAATAGAATGGCACGTATTAAGAATATTGATTTACCAAAAGATAAAGCTGTATTTATTGGTTTAACTGCAATTTATGGTATTGGTCAAAGTACTGCAAAGAAAATTTGTGCTGCTGCTGGTGTAGATGCTGAAATGAAGATTAGAGATTTATCTTTAGATCAAGAAGCTGCATTAAGAACTGAAGTAGACAATTATACAGTAGAAGGTGAACTTAGAAGAGAAGTTCAAATGAATATAAAGAATAAAATGGAAATTGGTTCATACCAAGGAAGCAGACATAAGAAAGGTCTTCCAGTACATGGACAAAGAACTAACAGAAATGCTCGTACTCGTAAGGGTAAAGGTAAAGTAGTTGCTAATAAGAAAAAAGAAGGAAAATAGGAGGTTAGTTTAAGATGGCTTATAATAGAAGAAAAAGAAAAGTAAGAAAAAATATACCTGAAGCACAAGCTCATATTTCTTCATCATATAATAATACATTAGTTACTATCACTGATAAAGAAGGTAATACAATTAGTTGGGCTTCATCAGGAACTATTGGATACAAAGGATCTAAAAAGAAAACTCCATATGCTGCAGGACTTGCTGCTGAACAAGCTGGTAAAGCTGCTATGGATAGCGGAGTTAAAAAAGTTGAAGTTTTCGTTAAAGGATTAGGTGGAGGAAGAGAAACTGCTATTCGTTCTTTACAAACAGTTGGACTTGAAATCACTTCAATCGTTGATGAAACTCCTGTACCACACAATGGATGTAGACCACCAAAAAGACCAAGAAATTAGTATTAGAAGAAAAGAGGATTATTTATGAATTTCGAAAAACCAAACTATAAAATTACTGAATATGATCAAAGTAAGAATTATGGAAAATTTGAACTTGAACCTTTAGAAAGAGGTTTTGGAACAACTATTGGTAATGCATTAAGAAGAGTTATGCTATCAAGTATGCCTGGCTCAGCTGTAGTAAGCGTTAAAATAGATGGAGTTTTACATGAATTCCAAAAAATTGATGGAGTAAGAGAAGATGTTATGAACATCATCCTAAACATCAAATCATTAGTAGTAAAAAATTATTCTAATACAAAGAAAGTTATGACACTTTCAGTTGAAAAAGAAGGAGTTGTAACTGCTGGAGATATCGAACACGATGCTGACATCGAAATCGTTAATCCAGATTTAGTTATTTGTAATTTAGTTAAGGGCGGTAAGATCAATATGGAACTTACTGTTGATAACGGACGTGGATATGTTGATGCATCAGAAAATAAGAAGATTATGGGTGAACAAGTTGGTGTTATCCCAGTAGATGCTTTATATAGTCCAATCGATAAGGTTGCATTCGAAGTAGAATCTGCTCGTGTTGGTCATAATGAAAATTTTGATAGATTAATAATGTATGTTAATACAAATGGTTCAATTACTCCAGAAGAAGCAATGGCTTTAGCTTCTAGAATTTTAATCGAACATTTAAATATTGTAGCTGATTTAAATCAAATCGCTGATGTTACTGGAATAATGGCAGAAAAGAAAGTTGATACTATCACTAAGACACTTGAAACTCCTATTGAAGAAATTGAATTCTCAGTAAGAGCTTATAATTGCTTAAAGAGAGCAAATATTAACACTGTTCAAGATTTAATTGATAAGAAAGAATCAGAAGTTAATAAAATACGTAATTTAGGTAAAAAATCATTAAAAGAAGTTATAGACAAAGTTAGTGAAATGGGACTTAAGTTCCGTGATTAATTTCAACAGAGAAAGGAAAAGAATATAATGTACAGAAAATTAAGCAGAGAATCTAGTATAAGAAGAAGTATTTTAGCTGGAATCTGTAAAGATGTTATTATGAACGAATCTGTTGTTACTACTGAAGCAAGAGCTAAAGAAGTAAGAAAATTCGTTGATAAGATGATTACTTATGGTAAAAGCGGATCATTAGTTTCAAGAAGAAAAGCTTTAGCTTTCTTACATAACGATACAAAAGTTGTTAATAAAATATTTAATGAATTAGCTCCTCGTTATGCTGAACGTAATGGTGGTTATACTAGAATTATTAAATTAAATGAAAGAAAAGGCGATGACGCCTTAGAAGTAAGACTTGAATTAGTTGACTAATCAAGTCTTTTTTTTCTCTTTTTTTTAAATAATATATGGTAAATTCTTGAATTATGATATACTAAAATAGTAAAAGAATAATTAGAGGTGAATATTATGGACCAATCTAATCATATGGCAGCAGTTGAAGAAGTAAAAAATGAAGAAACTAAAGATACTGTAAAACAAGAAAATACTATTGCAAACGCTAATCAACAAGCAATTAAGGTTAGCCCTAAATTGCTTCAAGATAGAGAAAAACTTATTGCAGAAATTAATAGTAATACAACTCCAAGATCAGATCATCAAGTAGCATATAGATATACTGCTTTAAATCCTGATAATAAAGTTGTAACTAATACTTTCCCAGCTTATTCTAAGATGGAAGTATTTACTTTCCTTGAAGGTGAAGGTTATAAGGTATTTAAAATTGAGACTTCTGCGTCTATTGAAAGATTTTATGGTAGTGGATCAATTATTCACCATAAAATGAGTACGAAAGACTTAGTATTTTGGTTGGAACAATTATCTACATACTTAAAAGCTGGTATCCCATTAACAGATGCTATGCGTATTTTAAGTAAACAAATGGGTAGAACTGATTTCTTAAAGAGAGTATTTGATACAGTTGTATATGATTTAACTCTTGGTGAGAATTTCTCGACTTGCTTGGAAAATCAAAATACAGTTTTCCCTTCATTATTAATTAATATGGTTAAGACAGCTGAAGCAACAGGTGACCTTGAAGGAACACTTGATGATATGGCTGCATATTATAGTAATGTTGAAAAAACTCGAAAGGAAATGAAGAGTGCTTTAACTTATCCAATCTTGATTTTATTATTTGCGTTTGGTGTAGTAGCATTTATTCTTTTATATCTAGTTCCGCAATTTGAAGGAATATATCAATCTGCTGGTGCTTCGGTTAATAAGTTAACTGCATTCATTATTGCAGCTTCTAAGTTCCTTAAAAATTATATTGTTTCGATTATTATTGGTATAATTATATTTATAATTGTGTTAGTGGTGCTTTATAAGAAAGTAAAATCAGTTCGATACTATATGCAGAAATTTGCTATGAAGTTGCCTGTATTTGGTAATATGATTATTTATAAAGAAATAACAATATTTACTAGAACTTTTGCAAATTTATTAAAAAATAACGTATTTATTACTGAATCAATGGATATCTTAGTTAAAATTACAAATAATGAAATTTATAAAGATATCATGATTAATACAGTTAATTATATTGGACGTGGTGATAAAATATCTGAGGCATTTAAGAATAATTGGGCAGTTCCTGAAGTTGCTTATTACATGATGGTAACTGGTGAATCAACTGGTCAATTAGCTGAAATGATGGAAAAAGTTGCAAATTACTATGATACTCAACATAAAACTATGGTTGATGCTATGAAGAGTTTAATTGAACCAGTTTTAATTCTTTTCTTAGCTGTTGTAGTTGGTGGAATAGTAGTTGCAATCATAATGCCTATGTTCGGTTTATACAGCGAATTGTTATAGGAAGGAAATATAATATGACACAATGGTTGATAATGGTATATTTATTTGTTGTTGGTTTATTCTTTGGGTCATTCTTTAATTGTATGGCTGATAGACTTAGCAACAATAAATCGATATTCTTTCCAGGATCTCATTGTGATAATTGTAAGCATAAGTTAA
Source organism: uncultured Caryophanales bacterium (assembly GCA_946536225.1). Taxonomy (GTDB): domain Bacteria; phylum Bacillota_I; class Bacilli_A; order RF39; family UBA660; genus UBA6985. The sequence goes on from CAMNEE010000001.1 coordinate 110,599, forward strand.
CCTGGTATGAATTAATACCAGTTTTTTCTTATATTTTTCAGGGTGGTAAGTGTTCTAAATGTAAGGTTAAGTTATCTATCCTTTATCCTTTATCAGAGTTACTTACTGGAGTTTTATTTGCATTAAGTTTTTATATGTTTGGTTTTTCATATAAAACACTTACATCTATAATTGTAGTTTCAGTATTTGTAACTACTATGATGAGTGATGCTAAATATATGATAATTTTAGATGAAATACTTGTTGCAGGGATAGTATTATTTTCTATAGTTGATTTTATGGATGCTGGACTAATTGATGTTGCAACAAGATTTATATATGGTTTAGTTTTATTTTCAATTATGCTTTTAATAAAAGTGTTTGGAGATTCAACTTTTAAACAAGAGTCACTTGGATGGGGAGACATTAAGTTATCGTTTTTTGTTGGTCTAGTTCTTGGTATTAAGCTTGGAATATTATATATATTCTTAGGAGCTTTTCTTGCGTTACCATATGCTATTTTTATAAGTGCTAAGAAAAAGAGCAATATTCTTCCATTTGGACCATTTTTGGTATTAGCATTTTTAATAATATTTATGAATATGGATTTTTTTAGTCATCTAATAACACGTTTATATGGAGGTTTAATATGAAAAGGTATTTAGTTATTTTCATTTTTGCTTTTTTCTTATTTCTTCCTTGTGTAAGTGCTAAAGAGTTTAATCAATTAAACTATGATATTTTAGTTAAAAATGATGGCTCTGCACATTTTACTGTTAGTATTAATGCTTTATTTCAAAAGAATTTTACTGAGTTTGAAATAGCTCTTTTTAGAGTTCCTGATTCTAAAGTATCTAATATTAAAGTTACTGATATTTATAATACTCATTATGAAGAGGTCAGTAGTTTTCAAAAGAATAAGAATTATTTTTATACTTTATCTGATCAAGGATATAAAAAACTTATAAAGATTAAAACTACTCCAAAAGTATGTGATTATACAATTGAATTTGATTTATCTAAGTTTGTTACAAAGTTTAAAGATAATGTTTATGGTATTGATTGGTATGTATATTCTAGAATAACTGATCAAAAAGCAGGATCACTTGACTATAGCATAAAGTTTGAAGATGAAACAGTTGCTAAAAATATTGTTTCTAGTTCTATACTTGGTGTTAACGAATCAGTACAACAAACGGATAATGGAGTTTCAGGAACACTTTATAATGTTTCTTCATCTTCAATGATTAGATTACTTGTTGAGTTTAATAAAAATGTTAAATTTAATACTAGTACTACTTCAAAACTTACTTTTAAAGAACAATTAGAAAAAGCAAAAAATGGAGCAGACTTTGCTGTATTATTTAATGCTTATACTTCAAGGGGTTTTTTAATATCTTTTGCAGTTATTATTGAAGTAGGAGTAATTGTTTTATTACTATCATATATAATAGTTAAATATGGTACTCATAACGAATATTTTGGAATGGAAGTTGCTGATAAGAAAACAATTCAAAAACCAAAAGATGCAGTTTATTATGATTCAGTTCCATGCCAAGGAGATATTTATAAGATTGCCTTTGTAGCTGGTTTCTTTAAATTATTAAAGAGTAAATCTGATTTAATTGGTGCTATTTTATTTAGGATGTATTTAAATGATAATATTGAAATTATCAATGGTAAAAATGGTTTTGATATGCGTCTTAGAAATGATTTAAAGATAGAAAGATCACTTGATCAAGACTTATATAATATTATGATGGAAGCATCTGATATGAGAGTATTAAGTAGTATTAAAACTAGTAGATTTTCTAAGAGACATTTTCTTAGAATAATGACTTGGTTTAATATGGGTTATAGTGAAACTATTACTGATGAAATTAACCGCGGCCATATAACTCGTGGTGGTAAAATTGGTAAGACTACAAAGATAATTTTTAGTGATGTCTTTGTTGACTATGGTAATAAGATATTAGGTATGAAAAAATACTTACTTAACTTTAATCAAGTTCCAAGACAAAGCCCATTAAGTGAAGAAACATATAAATTATTACTTATAAGTGCTGAACTTCTAGGAATCGGAAAACAAGTAGCAGAAGAAATATTAAGAAAGAATAGTAATAATATTTATGCTAAGAAATTATTAGAATTCCAAAAGATTAGACCAATCTTTAGTGAAATATATGGCGATTCTTTAGCTGAATATAGAAAGACTGTTAAGAATAATGAAATTTATAACTACGATAAAATGAAAGATTCTTCTCTCCAATCTACATCAAACGTTATAAATGTTACAAGGCTATGATAATTAAAAGTATTAATAAAACAACCTTACTTGATTATCCTGGTAAGGTTGCTTCAACTATATTTCTTGCTGGTTGTAATATGAACTGTTCATTTTGTCATAATAAAGATTTAATAAAAATGGATCCTAGTAATAGTATTACTAGGGAAGATTTATTTGAATTTTTAGAAAAAAGAAAAAATGAACTTGATGGTGTTTGTATTACAGGGGGAGAACCAACATTAAATAGTGATTTAGTATCTTTAATAGAAGATATTAAAAGTTTAGGATATTTAGTTAAACTTGATACTAATGGTACTAATCCAGATATGGTTTCTTATTTAATAAATAATAATTTGATAGACTATATTGCGATGGATATAAAGACATCATTTGAACATTATAAAGATATAACTAATACTACTAATAGTATTCAAGATATAAAAAGAACTGTTGAAATCATAAAGAACAGTGAAATAGATCATGAATTTAGAACAACTGTAGTAAGTAATATTAATAAAGAAGATGTGGTATCAATAGCTAAATATATAAGTCCTTCTAAATATTATTTGCAAGAGTTTAAAGACTATCCTGGAAACAACGGAGTTACGGGAGTTTCTTTAGATATGTTAGATGAGTATAGATTAGCATGTAATATTTATACAGAAACAAATATAAGAAAAAAATAATTTTTTTGAAAATATTATTGACAATAATTAAGTGGGGTTGTATAGTTAAGATACTTAGTTAAGTAATATACTAAGCGAGGTAAAAAAATTATGCACAGGTTATTTTATCCAAACAAAATAATCAAGAGCGAATTTATTTACTTATTAAAATGATGTTATGCGAATTATAAACGGGTAGTTTATAATATCCAAATTAAAAACATCAAGATTTTGCTTAGTTTAACTGCTTGTATTGGATGGATCCAATATTTGAGCGGTTTATCGTATTACATGATGCCGAGAGGTCTTATCTGTTACTAAGTATATGCGCATATGAGAAAGAAACTCTACTTAAGGATAAGGAATTGTTATTCGGGAACTGACATTCTTAGAATAATGATTTATCTTAAAAACTCGAAACACATAGTTGTCAGCTATGTGTTTTTTGGTGCATAAAAACACACTATGATTTATTGATGAAGGAATGCTTATTTGCTATACTATTTATAGAATATGGTGATAATATGAAGTTTAAATATTTGTTTATTATTTTGTGCTTTTTCTCATTTGCTAGTTTTGTAAATGCAGATGAGGCAACATGTACTATAAATGTTAGAAATGAGTTGAGTGCTGAAGCTATGAAAGTGGAAGCATCATATAATATTTCATATGAAGGAGAACCTCATTTTGAAATAAGCATTTATAATATTACTCCTAATATATTTGTTTCATTTAAACATGTTAATAAGACTCCTGAAACAATAGTTTATGGTAATACTAATAATGGTACTTATACATTTAATGAATATAATTTGGATAGTATATTTAAGTATACATTTGAAATTTATCCTGATAATAAAACTGGATGCACAAGTAGACTTCTTTATAAAAATTTAACTAAACCTAAGAAGAATAAATATGCTGATTTAACAGAGTGTAGTTATGAAAAAATGAAAAACTATACTTATTGTAAAGAATGGATTTCATATGACTTCTTAATTGATGAAGATGCTATTATTCAAAGTATTAAAAAAGAAGCTGGTAAAACTTCTACAACAAAAGTTATAAGTAATAATAAAACTGATGAAGATTTAATGTCTTTTAAGGAGTTTTATTTATTAAGCCGTAAATACTTAATAATTGGTTTATCTATTGGAATTGTTATAGATTTATATTGCTTATATTTATCATTTAGAAAAGTTAGAGAAAATATTTTATAAAAATAAAACTTATACATGGAATTTGTATAAGTTTTTTTTAATATTTTAATATTGGTTTTAACATCTATTATATGATATACTTGTATATAGAATAGATGATAGTAAACGATAAAGAAAGGCGTTAAATATGGAAAAGCTTAGAAGTGAAACAAAACGTTTTAATAAAGGTTATGTACCTGTTATTATTTCATCATTATTTTTATTAGTTTTACTAGTTGGTTTAATTGTAGTTATATTAGTAAAACCTACTGAAGATAAAGAGGAAGAAAAGAAAAAAGATGATAGTTTGAGACAAAATGAAATTGTTGTTGATACTAGTTCATTAAAGTGCAGTAAAGATGACATTAATAAATTAGTTAAAGAAGCTTCAAATATAACTGTTAACTATAAGGTTAGCGAAAAAGAAATAGGAGAACCTGTATTGGATGAGGCCAATAGTACTCCTGATGAACCTGTTTATATTAAAGATACAGTTTATGCCTATGATATAAATTTTGAAAATGTAACTGAAGATGTAAAATTAGTTATTACAAATGATAATGCAAGTAATACTTATACATTTACTGGTGATGATATTAAAGATGGTAAAGTAGGATTTGTAACTGAACATGTACTTGAAACAATTAGATATACTGTTACTATTTATTCAAATGAAGGTGAATGTAAGGATTCAGTTGTTAGAAAGTTTACTTTTGAAACACCAATGTTTAATCCATGGAGTGATATGACAATGTGTAGTGATTCAGAAAGTGAATTATGTAAGGCAACAACTTATGACGATGAAAAAATAAATGTTAATAAGATGGCCAAGGATGTTGAAAAGGAAAAAGAAGAAAAGGAAGAAGCAAAATCTAAAAAAGATTATGGTATTCTTATAGCTATTTTAATAGTTATGGTGGTTATTGGTGTAGTAGCATATATCTTAATTCAACATAGAAAGTTGGTGAAGAATCATGCTTAATAAATATTTAAAGAAAGCATTCGTATTTGGATTATTATTAACAATTCCTTTTAATGTTAAAGCACTTGATGATGTTACAATTAAAGGTACTTTAAAACAAAAGGAAAAATGTTTAAATAGTTTTGAAGGAGCAGGTTTATGGCTTACTTCAGATAGTAAATCTAATAATGGTAAAACATATGAAAAAATGAAGAGTGGAAATTATGTTCATTCTTATAATACTTCAATTTGGGAAGTAACTATTAAATCAGAAGGAAGCCTAAAAAATAAAACATTTAATGCTTACTGTATAGATCCTGGTTTAACAGCTAATTCAGGTACTTCACTTAATTGTAAACCAATTGAGAATAGTCAAATCGAATACTTATATAAAAACTATGATGGATTAAAAGAAGAAGATGCAAATAATAGCTGTGGAAATAAAACTTTCGGTGGTCTTGAACTTGCTTTAAGAGCTTTAGCTATTGATGCTGGTTATCCAAGTGCAAAAGCATTAGAAAAAAATGGATATGCTGAAATTAAAAATAGAATTATAAATGGACAAACAACAGGAAAAACAATTTTTGATTATATTCCTAGTAGTCCAAATAATTATATGGAAAAGAGTTCTGGTTTTTGGAGTAATTTATATTACGATGGAACAGACTCATCTTCAAACACTGTAGCCGCAGCTGATAGTAATAGAGTAACTAAAGCTGTAAGCTTCTATGGGTCTTCTAAAGGTGCTGGCGGTGCTGGCGGTGGAGCTGAAACTCCTGTTGAGGAAGGTACTCTTAATTTTACAATTGAAAAGACTGTTCAAGATGATACAGCTCGTACAATAGAATATAAAATAACTTCTAATTTAACTGTTCAAAAAGAGAAATTAGATGTTGTATGTGAAAAAAATTGTACAATAGTTGATGGAAGCTTTACCTGGAGTGGTAAAGAAGGTAAAGTAAAAATTCATGTTGATGATGAAACTTGTAAAGGACATTGGAATTTAGAATATAAAGGTCCTTCAACTAGTACAGAAAGTAAAGCATTATATTTATGTTATCGTACTAGTGGTGATACAGTATCAGCTGATGCTCAAAAGTTTATCGCTTATATGAATTCTGATGATGAAAAGAAGATAAAAAAAGTTGATTTCGCATTAGGAGAATGTGAATGTGATTGTTCAAATATTCCTGAATACGAAAAACTTGAAATAGAATCTTGTTGTGAAGATAATACTCCTTCAGAAGTTATTCAACCAAAGATAAATACATTATTCTGTGATTATAAATCTGAAGATGGAGAAGTAATAGTACACCAATATAATTCTACTTGTGCTGGTGGATATAAAGTTGAGAATGATAACTTAGATAATGATTACTGTGAACTATATTGTTCAGAAAGATTAAAGGTAACAATTCCTTCTTCTGTACAATCTGAAGTTGGTCATTATTTTGAATTACCATCTGTATCTCCTGATTCAAAAGGACCTTTATTTGAGGGTAAGAAGACTTGTAGATTAGTTATTAAATATGATCAATGGGCAAATGATTATAAAACTACAACTAAGAATGCGGTTTCTGCATTTAATAATTACCAATCTAATAAAGCAAATCATGATATGTATGATAAGATGGTTAAAAATCTAGTTGAAAAACAAGAAGATAGAACTTTAACTCATACATATTCAGATACTAAAGAAGTAACATGTTCTGATGGAACAAAAGAAAATGCCACATTTACAGGTACTTCTACAACTACTTGTAAGATTAAAGGTAAAAAGATTGAAGAAAGTAGTTATAAATCTGTTAAATATAAACAAGTTAAGATTAATTGGAAGGTTGGTGGAGATACTGAAGATCCACTTAGCAAATATAAAGGTTTATCTATAGTTGATGCTCCAGATGGAACAACAACAGCTGGACCTACAGGCTATTATACAATTGATTGGGTTGATTCTAATTGTAAGAATGTTCATCCTGATAGTGGAAGTTGTTCTGCTACTGCATGTGGTTCAAGTCAAACAAGTACATGTAGTTATTCATCTACAACAGGTGATGTTTTAGAGACACCTATAAAAGATACAATAGATCAAGCAATTACTGATTTTAATACAGATGCTGAGACACAAGCTAGTGCGTATAAATCAGCAGTAGAAAAATTAAAAGAATTAGATGAAGATTTATTAGAATGTGATGAATACTTTGATGAAGGTGGAGCAGGAACTAAAAAGAATAGTGATGGTTCATACTTAATATATGAGATGAAACCAACTACTACATTCTATTATTTCCAAGCTTATGTAGATAACACAGCTAATAAGATTAAAGATAAGGAACATTCAATAGAATTTACTGTTAAATGTGAATATAATTTAACTAAAGTTGGAGAAACTGCTGATGGTACTGCAACTGAACTTGGATTATCAGGATATCAATACAATATTGCTGATGGTACTGAAAATAAAGAAGCAAAAGTTAAAAACTTTAAATTTGATTCAGTAGTTAAATGTTTAAGTAACTCTGGATATTCTGGATGTTCAAATACAAATGTATCTGCTGCAGGTTTAATTAGTGATAGTGAAAAAACTTATTCACAAAGATATACTGAAGATGCATATTATGAGGCAAGATGTACATCAAATGATGTTGATAATAATTCTCATGTTATTTATCCATACGGAAGTATAGGATTAGGCGATGGCGATGAAGGAAGTTACTATTATACTGATAGAGATATCCAATACTATATTGAGTATAGTACTTTATATGCTACTTATGAGACACATTGGGAATTTAGTGGTCTTGGTTCTAATGGTGTATTTGATGAAGTATTTACTGAGCATGAGACATGTTCAGGAAATACTAACACTGAAAATCCTAGATTATTCTGTGAATTAAAAGTTGATAGTGAATTAACTGAAATATCTGGATGTAATGAAGATAGTGTTATAGCATTCTTAAATGGTTTTGATTATAACTGGAAAGAAGAATGTTGTGATAATCCTGATTGTGATAATAATAGTACAGATCAATTAACATATTCATTTAAGATTGCTGATTCAGCAAACTTATTCCCAGATGGTGGAAATAACAATGGTAAAGTATATGGTTATAACTGGTTAGTTGATTCAAATGGATCTAATGTTAAATCAGAAATTGAAGCATTAGCTTCATCTGGTAATACATATAATCCAAGTAGTATTACATATGAATTTAATTTATCTAGTCAAGATTTAGCACTTATTAAGAAATATAATGCTGATAATTCTTATAATGATTTCAATATGGCATGTGAAAAGAGAACTGAAACAGATCCTGAAACTCATAAAACAAAGATAACTCGTATTTATGAATGTAAGAGTAATTTTATTACAAATTATTATAATGGAAAAATCTTATCTGATAATGATGTTTCGGTAAAATATGGACTAACAAAACTTGAGCATGTAAGAACAGGTGATGGATCGCATTTCCATTTCTATAGTGCTTAAAAGGTGGGTGAAGGATAATGAAAGAAAGTATATGGGCATACTGGATAATGGTACTTGGTTTATCAATAATGTCTGTTATGACTCTTTTACAAAGTTATACAACAACAAGTGAACAAGACTATTATTTAATAAAGAATGTCATGGAAGCATCAATGTATGATGCAGTTGATTATGGTTATTATACAGATACATCAACATTAAAAATGAATGGAGAAAAATTTGTAGAGAACTTTATAAGAAGATTTGCTGAACAAGTAAATATAAATAAAGATTATCATATAACTTTTTATGATATTTATGAATCACCTCCATATGCAGCAGTATCAGTAAGTGCAAGTGGACAAGATGGAACAATAATAAAAACAGAAGATGGTGGAAACTCTGATGTAGTAAATAGACTATCAGGAATCCTTTATACAACTGATGCATATAAACGTCATTAATAAATAAAGCTTATACAACTTAATGTATAAGCTTTTTTTTAATATATCATCGTGTATGCTAGAAAAATATGTTATACTATTGTATATAAGAAAATAGAGAGGTTAAATCATGAAAAAACTTAAGAAAGAAAAAAAGCATTTTAATAGAGGATATATTCCAGTTTTTGTTTCTTTGGGTGTACTAGTTATACTTGTTTTAGTGTTGATATCTGTTATATGGTTTGAACCTACTATTAAGAAGAGTATTTTAGAGAAAGATTCAAATGGTGCTTATACATTAAATGACGATAATCTTTCTATTGATACATCAGAGACTAAATGCGATAAAACTCTTTATACTAAGATTGCTAAAGCAGCTAATAATGTTAGTTCTGCTTTTAAAAAGTCTATTAGAAAGACTGATGAGCTTCGTGATGATATTATTTTTGATGAATATGATGAAGAAGATTGGTATTATGAAGAATATACTTATAAAGTGATTTTCTATGGTTTAACTGATGATTTATACTTAAAAGTTACTTCAAATGCTCCTGAAGAAAATTCTTTTGTTATTCATAAAAACGATTTAACAAATGAAAATGTTGCTTTTGAAACTAGTAATGTAGATGCTGTTTATGAATATAAAGTAGAAATATATTCTGCTAATGAAAATTGTAGTGATGAACTTATTAGAAGTTTTATATTTAAAACACCTAAATATAATGTTTATTCAGAAATGAAACTTTGTGAAAATAGTGATAGTGAACTATGTAATGCTGTTACATATGAAGATATTAAATTTCAAAAAGTAGTTAATGATACAAATTATAATAATGGTAATAATGAAGAAGCAGAAAAAGAAAAGAAAGAGCAAAAAGAAAAAGATGCTAGTAAAAAAGTTACTATTATAAAATTAGTTATTATAGGTGCAATAGTTATAGTTGTATTAATCTCAATTTTATTTATATATATTATGCATAGAAGAGAGGTGAAGAAAAGTGAATTATAAAAAAATAATTTTATTACTTTTACTTTTTATCCCTTTTAGTGTAAGTGCAGCGGAAATACCTTCAGGACCTATTAAGGTTCAGTTAAGTGGGAGTGATAATACTGATTCAAACTTTAGTGTTTCGCCAATTTACTATACACATTCTTCAAGTAATATGTTTAAAGAAGGTAGTTACTATATTACTAAAAGATGTATTGATTCTGATGGTTCAAACAAGGCTGAAATATCGGGTAAATTTTATGGCGCATATAGAATTAGATATTATAACTCAACTAGATATATTGTAACTTATAAAGGAGAAAAGTATGCTGCTGTCTGTGTAGATAAAGGCCTTACTGCAAATCATACTGTAGTTTGTTCTCCTTATGAAGATTCTGCTATTTCTTATGTATTTGCAAATTATCAAGATCGTTTGATGGCTACAGATAATACAAGATTAGCACCTGAACTTGCAATAAGAGCTTTATCTGTTGATAAAGGGTTACCTAGAGATTTAAATTCTGTTTATGGAATGCAAGCCATTCACGATAGTGTAGCCGGCACTCCGTCTGGTGCTGGTGAATATTTGTTAGAAGTTGTTAGAACTCGTACTGGTTCAAAAGAAGCATATAGACAGGATGCTGCACTTGTTACTTTTGCAAATAATTCTGGAACTGTTCTTAATGAAGCACGTAGTATTTATAGTGCTGCTCAATCACATTCAGGTGGATCTCCTTCTGAAACGCTTGCTAGTTTAGGTGAGGATGTAAAATATACCGTTACAAAAAGTGGTAGTGGTAATGCATTAACTTATGTTGTTACTTTTGATAGAGCAATTGGTGCAGATAAAGTTAAGGTTGAAGTAAAAGGTGCTACAAGCTCTAGTTATACTATGGTTGGTAAAGTGTTAACTATTAATATTACTCGTACAGAAACTCAGTGTAATATCCAAATTGAAATAAAATTTGATGATGGAGCTGTTGTATCAGATGAATTAAGCTCTAGTTTATTTTTATGTACAAGTGAAAAAAATGAAGGACAATCATATTTGGTTCAAATGGAGGCACCAACACCTGGTACTATAACTATAACAAATAATGATTTATGTGAATGCGATTGTCCTCCTTTTAACGAAACAGAACATATTCAAATGTGCTGTACAGATAATGAACCATCTGAAGTTATTGAACCATTTATTAAAGATTTATTCTGCGAGTATAAACCTTCAGATGAAATTTTTGTTAATGGATTTAATAACGGATGTGGAACTCAATATGAAGTATCTACGGATATAACAGGAATTTCAACTGATAATGATTATTGCGAAGTATATTGTACTGAAAGAATTCATATTACAATACCAGATGCGGTAAGTTCTGTAGTTGGAATGTATTTTGATTTAACATCTGTAAATGGTGATTCAAAAGGACCTTTATTTAAAGGTAAACGTACTTGTAGAGAACTAATTCATTATGATAAATGGGTAGAGGAATATACGGATGCATCGCAAAGAGCGTTAACTAATTTTAATCTTTCTCAAAAGAATTTAGCATATAAGAAAATGTATGATAAAGCTATTACTAAAATATTAGGTAGTGATCGAAAAGGAACAGGTACTGTTGACGGTAAGGCAAATTATTCTTGTTCTGGAAATGCACCAGATGGTTGCTTAAATTCTGATGGTTCTGCGCAAGGAAGTATAGATTTATCTGCAGAAAAAGATATAAAATGTGGTTACAAATATGCAGGTGAAGCATATGAAAGTGATTATTTAAAATATGTATATCCTAAGGCTAAAGGTACTTTAAAATACTTAGATAATCAAACATCTTTAAAACATAATTCTTATAAAGGTTTTGAAATTGTTAAAGATAATCCAGATGAGGGCAATTCATTTGAAAGTACAAGGCCTACAGGTTTATATGATGTTGATTGGGATGATGATGATTGCGGAAGCGATTCTAGTGTGTATGCTGAAAAAACTATTACTTGTTATGCAAAGTGTACTCCTTTACCAGGTCAAACAACATGTCAAATGTCCTCTTCATCTGAAAAAGTTTCTAATAATTCATGTGGAAATAGAACAATAAGTAGAACTAAACCAAATGATATTCAATCCGCGTTTGATGGTGCAAGATCTCGTGTATCTAATGCTTATAGTACAACAATTAGTGCATATGATAAAGCAGTTGGAGATTTAGATACCTTAGAAAAATATTTTAAAGAATGTGATGAGTTTTATGACAGTACTTCTTTGGGTGCAGCAAAGTTAGAAGCAAGGGATTCAGATAAAAATGGACCAGCTTATAAAATGTATAATATAAGTCCTGAGGTTAACTTCCATTATTTTCAAGCCCATGTTGAAAATTCAAATCAAACGATTACTCCAAAAGAGACAGTGGTTCCATTTACTGTAAAATGTGATCATAGATTGAAAAAAATTGATTCTTCAGGAGACTTAGCCGTTCCAGCAGATGAAACAGAGTTGGGATTGGAAGAGCCACATTATAATGATAAAAATGATAATAAAATCGCGAATGTGAAGTCATTTAATGCTAAGAGTATTGATTATGTTGGATTAAATGCTGTAACTGGTACGGTTTTAAATGCAATAGATCAATCTTATGTAAAATATGACCAAAAATATACTCATGATGCTTATTATGAGGATATATGTTATTCAAATGATGAGGATACTGGAAGTTATAATGTTTACCCATATGGTAGTATAAATACGGATTCTGAATATTACTCAACACATGATGTTTCGTATTATATTGAATATAGTACATTATTTGCGGATTATGAAACTTATTGGGAATTTTCTTCTGTTGGTATGGATGGAAGATTTGATGATAATTTTATAGAACATGGTACATGTTCTGGAAATACAAACTATGATGCTCCTAGGTTATTTTGTGAGCTACATGTTGAGTCTGAGTTAACAGAAATATCAGGATGTAGTCAAGACGCTATTATAGCTTTCTTAGATGGTTTCGGTAATAACTACTGGCAAGATGAATGTTGTGATACTCCTGATTGCAAGGATAGAAGTACAGATCAATTAACGTATACTTTTAAGATAGTTGATTCTGCTAATTTATTCCCAGATGGTGGATATGTAAATAATGAGTATGGTAATAGATATGGATATAACTGGTTGGATGATACACATGGTAAAAAAGTTTTAAAAGAAATACAAGATCGTGCTAATCATCCTTCTAATTCAGATGATGTATATAGTGATAATAACATTACATTTGAATTTAATTTATCTAGTCAAGATTTAGCTTTAGTTAAAGAATATAATTCTGAACATTCTTACAATGATTTTGAGATGGATTGTGATAATATTCCAGGTAGTGGTGAAGGAGAAATCATAAGGGTAGAAAAATGTAAGAGCAACTTTATTACAGGTTACTATGATGAAGGAAAAATTATAGTTGCTAATGATGCTTCAATTAAACTTGGACACGCGAAGCTTAATGATATTAGAACTGGTTCGGGATCACATTTCCATTTCTTTACTTTATAAAAGGTGGGTGAAGGATAATGAAAGAAAGCGTATGGGCATACTGGATAATGGTACTTGGTTTATCAATAATGTCTGTTATGACTCTTTTACAAAGTTATACAACAACAAGTGAACAAGACTATTATTTAATAAAGAATGTCATGGAAGCATCAATGTATGATGCAGTTGATTATGGTTATTATACAGATACATCAACATTAAAAATGAATGGAGAAAAATTTGTAGAGAACTTTATAAGAAGATTTGCTGAACAAGTAAATATAAATAAAGATTATCATATAACTTTTTATGATATTTATGAATCACCTCCATATGCAGCAGTATCAGTAAGTGCAAGTGGACAAGATGGAACAATAATAAAAACAGAAGATGGTGGAAACTCTGATGTAGTAAATAGACTATCAGGAATCCTTTATACAACTGATGCATATAAACGTCATTAATAAATAAAGCTTATACAACTTAATGTATAAGCTTTTTTATGTTATAATTCATTTGAAGGGGATAAAATGAAAGTAGAAAAGTTTGTTAAAGATCGAGGAAATAAATATATAGTTTATATAGATGGAGAAAAATATAAATTATATGATGATGTTATTGTTAAATATTCTCTTGGTTATATCAAGACAATTGATGAAGAATTATTTAATGAAATAATAGAATATAATAATGAAATGAAAGCTTATTATTTATCTATTAAAACATTAACTAATAAAATGAAATGTGAAAAAGAAATAAGAGATTATTTAAAAAAATATGATATAAATGAAAGTGTTATAGATAAGACTATTCTTAAACTAAAAGAACAAGGTTATTTAAATAAAGAAGTTTATTTAAAAGCATATATTAATGATTCTATTAATCTATCTAATAAAGGACCTAAAAGAATTAAAAATGATTTAATTAAATTAGGATTTAATGATGATATAGATGAATATTTAAATGTGTTTAATGATGATTTTTGGAAAACAAGAATTAATTCAATTATAGAACATAAATTAAAACAAAATAAAAATAAAAGTTCTTATGTAATTAAGAATAAAATAGTATTAGAATTACAAAATTTAGGTTATAATAAAGAAACAATTTTAGATTGTTTATCGTCATTTAAAATTGATGATAAAGATGCTAAAAGAATAGAATATGAGAAAGCATATAAAAAGTATTCTTCTAAATATGAAGGATATGAATTAGATTGTAAAGTTAAATCTTATTTATATAGAAAGGGTTTTAATTTGGGAGGTAATTATGAAGAATAAATTTGATAGAATGACTAAAGAAGAACAAAAGGAAGCCTTAAATAAATTTAAAGAAGCTAAACCTGTTGTATATTCAAAATTTAAAAGATTAAGAATTATTTGTATAATAGGTATTATTTATTCTATTATTGCAATATGTATAGATTTTTATTTAAAACAAATTAAGTATGATTATAGTTTAAGTAATATTATTATAGATTGCTTTTTACTTGTTTTCTGTGTTTCATTTTTAATGTTTGCAAAGAGAACAGTTAGTAAACTTGTAAACGATATGATTGTTAAAGAGTTACATGAAGAACAAAAGAAACGTTGGGAAAGAGAACAATTACTTCTTAATGTTAAAGAGAGAAAAGCAAAAGAAGTAAAAGAAAAAACTACTAAAAAGAAAACAGTTGAAAAGAAGACAACTGCTAAAAATACAACAAAGAAAAATAGTAAATAATATTAATAATAGAGAATAAAAGGAGAGTAAGAAATATGGAAAGACTACAAAAAGTAATAGCTGAATCAGGTTATACTTCTAGAAGAAAAGCAGAAGAGTTAATTAAAGCTGGTAAGGTTTATGTTAATGATAAAAAAGTAACTGAACTTGGTACAAAGGTTGCAGGGGACGATGTAATTGTTGTTGAAGGTAACATGATTAAGAAGGAAGAAAAAGTATACTTTTTATTCAATAAACCTAGAAGTGTTATTACAGCTGTAAGTGATGATAAAGAAAGAAAAACAGTAGTTGATTATATAGATACAGATAAGAGAGTATTTCCTGTAGGTAGACTTGATTATGATACAACAGGATTACTTCTTTTAACTAATGATGGTGAACTTGATAATATTCTTACTCATCCAAGACATAGAGTACCTAAAACATATATTGCTAAGTTAAATAGAGTTTTAGATATTGCTGATTTAAAGAAAATACAATCAGGTGTTATGATTGATGGTAGAATTTGTAAACCAACAAGAGTTAAATTAAAAGAAGTAAATAAAGCTAAAGACAATTGTTTAGTTGAAATAACTATTACTGAAGGACGTAATCATATTATTAAAAGAGTATTTGAATCATGTGGATATTTAGTTGATAAATTAACAAGAACTTCATATGGGTTCTTAACTTTAGATGGACTTAAAAGTGGAGAATATCGTCAATTAACGATAAAAGAAGTACATAAATTATATGACTACAAGAATGATAATAGAAAAACTAGATAATGAAGGAAGAGGCATTGGTTATAAAGATGGTAAAATCGTTTTTGTAAATAATGCTTTACCTAAAGAAGAAGTAAATGTTCAAATAACAAAAGAAAAGAAAAAATATATGGAAGGAGTTACTACTGATATTATTACTAGTAATAGTATGAGAGTAAAACCTAAATGTCCTTTTTATGATAAATGTGGTGGTTGTAATATAATGCACATGGGAATAGAATCCCAGGAAAATTATAAGTTACAAAAATCAAAAGATATATTACATAAATATGCTGGAATAGATAATGAAATTAAATTAGTTAAGAGTAATAAAGAGTTATTCTATAGAAATAAAATAACTTTAAAAGTTAAAAATGGTAAATGGGGTTATTATAATTCAAATACACATACATTATGTGAAATTAATAACTGTTTGCTAGTTAATAATTCTATTAATAATATTATTAGTAATAAGAATAAGTTTAATATTATAAATGGTTCTATTGTTATTAGATGTAATAATAAAGATGAAGTATTAATTGCTATTGATAGTAAAGAAAAAGTAGTTATTGATAATGATTTACCAAGTAATATTATTGGTATAGTTATTAATGATAAAACTTATTATGGAGAGAATTATTTCTATGATGAAATAGGTGATATGAAATTTAAAATATCATATAACTCTTTTTTTCAAATTAATAATTATATTGCAAGTGAAATATTTAAGATACTAAAGTTTAATTTAAGTGGTGAAAACTTACTTGATCTATACTGTGGTGTAGGAGTAATGGGTCTATCTTTAAAAGATAATTTTAAAACTATATATGGTATAGAAAAAATAGAAAATGCTATTTTAAATGCAAAAGAGAATGCTTTAATTAATAATGTAGAAAATGCAAACTTTTTTGTAGGTGATACAGGTAGTATTTTAAAGAAAATAGATAAGTCTTTTGATACAGTTATAGTAGATCCTCCTAGAAGTGGATTAAACGAAGAAACTATAAACGAGATAATGGATATTAATCCTAAGACTATTGCTTATATTTCATGTGATCAAATGACTCTTGCTAGAGATTTAAAAATATTAACTGAAAAATATTATATTTCTAAATTATCTGTACTTGATATGTTTCCAAATACTTATCATGTTGAAACTGTCTGTATATTAGGTAAGAGATAAATAAAAATGTACTTATTTTAATAAAATGGTGCATTTTTTTATGATTATAAAAGTAGATAGTTCGTGTTTAACATGTTCCTACATGCCATCATGGTATTATTTATATTCATCATAATCTATGTTACAATGCAGTTATAGTATGGAGAATAATATGAAAGTAAAAGATAATAATGATCATTTTATCCATTTCTTAGAGAAATGGTTTATTATAGGTATCATTCTATTTATAATTATTCAAATTAGTGGTGGGACAATTATAAAAGCAGTAATGTCTAAAGAGCAACAAGAATCTTATGAAAACTATACAGATAATTTTATAGGTCACTGGTATGATGGAACATTCTTTATAAATATGACAGTAGATGAAAACTATGTAAGCCAAGAAAAATATCAGGAAATGTTAGATGATTTTCAAAGTAATTCTAGACATAAAACTTATTTATATGCAGGTAGTACATGTTCTATAGTGGCAATAGTATTTATTGGAATATCTGTTTATAACGATAGAAAGAAAAAACTACTTGTTGGTAAAGCGCCTGTATGTGTTTCTTTAGCAGGATTATTCTATTTATTATATGAATTATTTGAACAATTTGATCTTCACATAATGGTACATACTGAGGCAGCATATGCTAAAGGATTTTTAAGTACTGCAATTTGGTATCCTATGGTACATAATATATTTATACTACCTGGGTTATTAATAATCATGGGATTGGTATTTAGACAAATACAAAGAAAACAATTAAAAGAAAGTACTAAAAACAATGAAAAAATTATTAAAGTTGTTGTTGGCTTAATAATTGCTATTGGCTTTTCATTTATTGCATATCGTCTTGGAGAAAGAGTATATGAATTAGTAATGTTAGCCATGGGTAAAGACATTAATATTAAATTACCATTCTATTACTATTTAATGGAATTACCTAAAGAGTTTGCTATTAGTAGTGGTTCATATCTAAAACTAGTAGTATTAAGATTCTTTAAAGATTTACCAGTTTTTATAGCTTCTTCTTTATCAATAATAATGTTTGTTAAAATACTTCTTTCTTATACTAAGAACAAAATTATTTCTAAAGAAAACAATAAGAAATATATGATTATTTTTATAGCTTTGGTAGTATCATCAATTATTTTAAATGTAGTAGGATTATTTGAAGTAAGTATACTTAATAATGAATTTTTATATCAATATAAAGAAGCAACATATACGATAGCAATTAGAAGTTTAAGTGAACCTTTAATGTATGCTTTCTTTATATATTTATTTAAATATTATATAGAATCAGCATATAAAAATTAAAACTATAATAGAAGAAAATAAAGATATCTAAATGATATCTTTTTCTATGATATAATGAATTTAAGATGGTGATAATAATGGATGAATCAGTAATAATTGAAACTGAAAGACTAATACTTAGACAATTAAGAATTGAAGATGCAGATGATTTAGTTGAAGGACTAAATAATATAAATATATCTAAATGGATGAGTTATACTCCTTTTCCATATACTAAAAAAGATGCATTAGAATATATTAATAAAGCTTTAAATGATAAATTATATTATTTTGCAATTGTATTAAAGAAAGAAAATAAAGTTATAGGTGCAACACAATTGAGAAGTATAGATTTATTTCAAGGAACAGCTCATGGTGGAATATGGATAAATGAAAAGTATCATGGATTTGGATATGGTACTGAAGCTTGGGGTGCAAGAATAAAATATGCATTTGAGGTATTAGGTTTAAGAAGATTAGAAAATGGTTTTTTTGAAGGAAATGAAAGTTCCAAAAAGATGCAAGAAAAATTTGGATATAAAATTGAAGGTAAAAAAAGACAAAGATATAAATGTTTATCAACAGGATTAATTGTTGATGAATATATTACTGGTTTATTAAAAGAAGAATGGATTCAATATAAAAAAATATAGTAAGATAAAAATGCTCTAATAACAATATTGTATAGGAAAGAAGGTAATTATATGATTATTAATTATTCTGATCAAGAAGTATTAAAAGGTTACAAATCAATATTTCTTGCAGGACCTACTCCAAGAGGAGAAAATGTGGAATCATGGAGAACAAAAGCATGTAAGTATTTAGAAGAAAATGGTTTTGATGGAGTAGTATATGTTCCTGAGTATTCTACATGGAAACCTAAAGCTGATTATGTGGATCAAGCTCAGTGGGAAAGAGAAGCATTATCAAATGCTTCAGTAATTGCTTTTTGGATTCCAAGAACATTACCAGATATGCCTGCTTTTACAACAAATGTAGAATTTGGTTATTGGATTCATACTGGTAAAGTTCTTTATGGCAGACTAGATGATGCTAAAAAGATTAAATATTTAGATTGGTTATATAAAACGGATACTTCAAATGAACCATTAAGAAGTTTAGAAGAATTATTAAGTAATTCAATTGAACTTGCAAATAAACTTGGAGTTAATAATAAAACTGAAATATTACCATTAGAAAAAAGATCAATCATGAAAAGAAAAGATCAATAGTATTAGATAGATGATTGGAGGATATAAATGGAAATAAAAAAGATATATTTTGATATGGATGGAGTACTTGCTAATTTTGATAAAGGAGTTATAGATTATTGTAAAATGGATCCTATTCCTCAAGGAACAAGAAATAAAGATGAAGAAGATCTTCTATGGTCTAGAGTTAGTAATACTCCTAATTTTTATTACAAATTAGACTTCATTGATGGATCTAAAGATTTATTTTTAAGTCTTTTAGATAAATATAAAGAGAAAATAGAAATATTAACTGGTATACCTAAACCACATAGAAAAGTATTAACCGCTAAGGATGATAAGATAAGATGGGTAAAAGATTATTTATCAAATAGTGTTAAAGTTAATGTTTGTTTAAGAGAAGAAAAAAATAAATTTGCTATAGATAAGAACTATATATTAATTGATGATTACCAAAAGAATATAATAGAGTGGGAAAATGCTGGAGGAACTGGTATTTTATTTACTAATCCTAAAGAGGTATTAGAGAAAATAAGTAAAATAGAAAAAGAATAATATACTTATTCTTTTTTTGTGTTATTATATAGAAACAAAGAAAGGAGGTTAATTTAATGAATCCTATTAATGATGGGCTACGTGCTAAATATATTGTAGAAGAAGATTATGATAATGCAAATATTATTCATAGTAGACTTAAACCTGGTTATTTTTGTACTAATGAATCTTTAGAATATATTTCTAAGTTTGATATTAAGGATAAAAATGTACTTACTGTATGTGGTTCAGGAGATCATGCATTCATGAGTTTAATAAATGGTGCACATCATGTGGATACATTTGATTATAATCCTTTGCAATACTATTTATTATGTTTAAAGTGTGCTGCTATAAAAGTGCTTACAAAAGAAGAATATTTAAATTATTTTCCAATTAGTGGTGGTGACATTTTAGAAAACTATAATATTAAATATTATGAAAGAATAAAAGAATACTTAGAAGATGATGCAAGAGTATTCTGGGATATTGTTTATCAAGCTGAGAAGCATAGAATATATTTATTATCGAAGTTTTCTTATAATATTAGATTTGAAAGTGACTATACAAGACAATATGATTTATTAAAAGAAAGATTATTTGAAAATCCTATTGATTTTAAATTAAGTGATTTATTTTCTTTGCCAAATATTTTTGATAAGAAGAATTCTTTAATAATACTTTCAAATATATATGATCATTTATCTTTGCGTGATGATGATTATAAAGAAGAAGATTATTATAAGTTTATAAGAGATAATATACTTCCTATGTTAGATGATGGTGGAAGTGTAGCTTTTCATTATCAATTTGGTTTTATGAGAAATATTAAACAAAGTAATTTTTCTGAATGTGATACTATTAAGTGTTCAGGTGGGGACTTTGTTAAAGTATTAAGAAATAAAATGTAAATAAAGTGATTAAACACTTTATTTTTTTATGTAATTCATATAGAGTTAAGTAAAGAAGGTATGCATCTATGTTAGTACAAAATGAGAGAAAAGGTTTTACTTTAGTAGAATTACTTGCGGTAATAGTAATACTTGCAATTATAATGATTATAGCAATACCATCAGTACTAAGTACTGTTGAAACTGCTAAACAAAAGACTTTTAGACAGTTTATGCAAAAAGCATATAATGCTGGTGTTCAAAAGTTTTTTTTAATGGAAGAATTTGATGGTATTCAAAGACCTAGTGGATATGATGAGGTTGCATACATCTTTAATGTAGATGATGATTTGGATTTATCTAATACTGGTGATTTCGATGGCCTTTTTGTTGCATTTTATTATGGTGAAAGGTATGCAGAAATATTGAATGAGGATAAAACAGATGGTAATTCTATTAAACCATATGAATGGTATTATTTTTTGACGATTAAAAATGGTAGTTATGTTTCCTCTTTTAATACATCTGGTCAGACTTTTATTGATGATGCACCTCTTATAAGCTTATCTGAAATTGAAGCACATGAAAGTGGAGAATTAGATGAAATTGAAATAATGACTGATAAGAATAAATATTTTGATTTTGGTAATAAAATATATGATTCGTATCCACCAGAAAAAAAGGCGGTTTATCCGAAAACAGTATTTTTTGATGGAAAAACAAATGAACGTCGTTTTGATACAAAAAATAAATAATTAATTTAAAAAAATTCACTAGTTATTAGTGAATTTTTATTATGCTTAAATCTATTTCATTTTCTTTTTTTATAGTTTTTAGTTTATCTTCTATTAATTCTTTTAAATCATTATTATATTTATCATGTTTTTCTATTTTTTCTTTATAAGAGTATATCTTTGATAATAATGATTCATTTGAAGTGCTTAAATACTTTTTTATATAATAATAGAATAGTTCAAGTATTGCATCTAGATTGTTTCTTCCTTCTGCAACATTAAGATAGTTAAGTGCTTTATCTTCATCTTTAGGAAGAGTTATATAAGTGTTACCATCTAAATAATAATATTTAGCTAAATTATAATAAGCATAAGAACACATATTTTCATAAGGAACATCTATTGCTTTTAAATAACACTCATATGCTTTTTCGTAGTCACCTTTGTTTCTATAGTATTCGCCAATTCTATTAAGCGCCCAGGCGTTTCCTAAAGCGGCAGATTTTTTATAATATTCCACAGCTTTTTTATAATTACTTTTTTCATATATTAAGCCTAAGTTATTAAAACCGTATGAATAATCTTTGGAACCTGCTTCTTCAAAATAAATAGAAGCCATCTTTAAATCTTTTTTTACAGGATATAAGCCTTTTAAATAGAATAGACCTATAAGATTAACGGCAGCTACAGAACCTAGTTCTCTTGCCTTTAAAAGACATGAATAAGCATATTCCATTTCATCTTTTTCGTGGTTTCCTACAAATTTTTCATAAATGACTCTTCCTATCATATAAAATGATTGAGCATGATTAGAAAGAGATGCTTTTTTAAAGTATTTAAGTGCTTCCATGTAACGTGGGAATCCTGCATATATACCTTTGAATTCTTCCATGCCTAATTCAAAACAAGCATAAGCGTTTCCATCTTCACTTAATTTTTTTAATTTACTATTAAAGTTAACTTCTTCTGATAGTTTAATATTTAAATAATCTTGAAGATCATTTGCTGATATATTTGTATCATTAAGTAGGCTTTCGATTATTTCTACTTTAACTTCACTTTCAAATATCGGTTGCTTCTTATCTAGAATAGAGAAGAATAATATTTCAGACATAGCTTCAAGCAAATTATTCTCATCTATTAATTTATGTAAGTTATTAGTAAATAACTCACTACAAGATTTATCATTTTTAGAAAGATTATATAGTTTATTACATAGTAGTTTTAAACTAGTTGAATTATTAATATTTATATTATTTGTTTGAACTATACCATCCATGATAGAAATGATATTTGTAACAATACTTTTTAAAACAGTCTTGTCTTTTTCAAACTTCTTTCTATAGTTTAAATATATTTGTTTATAAGTGTCATTTATTCCACGTACACCTACACAGTAATTATTTACAGTGGTGTCATTAATTACATCTGTTTCAAAAATACATGCAAATATTTCTCCTTGCATAGCAGAGGATTTATTTTTAGATAAACTCTTAATTAATCTACATAGATTACCAAAAGATAAATGATTGTCATCTATATTTAATTTAATATAATTCTTCTTCATACTTAAACTCCTTTTTTGTATTATAGCACCATTTGTGGATTATTGTAGAAAAATGTTTTATTGGTGTGGGTAAATGAAGATTAACTATTTACAAATTATAATTTATCCTTAAATTAAGAAAGGAATATATTTATGAAGGGTTTATTTAAAAATTACAAGCAAACTATTATTTTAGTTGCAGCGATCATTGTTGGAGCAATAGTTGGTATTATCTTTAAAGAAGAAGCTAAAGTACTAAGTCCATTTGGTGATATATTTATAAACTTAATGTTTGTAGTTATAGTACCTTTAGTATTCTTAACTATTACTACTTCAATATCAAAGATGGGTAGTGGGAAAAGACTTGGTAAAGTACTTGGTACTATAGTTGCTGCTTTTGTAGTAACTAGTATTGTTGCTTTATTAGTTGGATTCTTTGCTACTTTTAAAACTTCTTTAGTTGCTAAAGGAGATGTTAATAGTATTAAGGAGGTTTTCAGTGAAGTAGTTGAAGAGACTGAAAACTATTCTGTACTAGAAAGAACAGTTGATGTGTTAACTGTATCTGATTTTAAAGATTTATTATCTAAAGGAAATTTAATTGCTTTAATTATTGTATCTATTATTACAGGTATGGCAATTAGAATGAGTGGAAGTAAAGGAGAAAAGTTTAAAGAAGTATTAGTAAGTGCTAATGAAGTCTTAATGAATATAATTAAGATTATAATGTATTATGCACCAATTGGACTTGGATGCTATTTTGCATCTTTAGTTGGTACATTTGGAAGTGAAATAGCAGTAGGATTCTTAAAGACATTTGTTCTTTATACTGTTATAGCATTCTTATATTACATTATTGTTTATAGTGCTTATGCTTTAATTGCAGGAGGTAAGAAAGGATTAGTATCTTATTGGAAGAGTATTCTGCCTGCTACAGTTACATCACTTGCTACATGTTCATCTGCAGCATCAATTCCTGTTAATACAGACTGTGCAAAGAAAATAGGAGTAAGTGAAGATATAGCTGATACTATGATTCCTCTTGGAACATCATTCCATAAAGATGGTTCTATAATTGGAAGTGTATTTAAGATTATGTTCTTAGTATGCTTATTTGGTACACCAGTTAATAATGTTTCAATTATTTTAAAGATATTTGGAGTAGCATTTGTTGCTAATTTACTTGTTAGTGCAGTTCCAATTGGTGGTGGTACTATTTCTGAAATGTTAATTATTAATATGATGGGATATCCAGTTGCTGCTTTACCAGTTTTAACAATTATTGCAACAATTATTGATCCACCTGCAACAATGTTAAATGTTGTTGGAGACTCTGCTTCTAGTATGCTTGTAGCTAGAGTAGTTGATGGAAAAGATTGGTTAGAAAAAGAAAAACCTAAGAAAAAAACACGTAAAAGAAAGAGTATTTAGAAAATACTCTTTTTTTGTGCTATAATCTAGTCCTAAGGAGGAGTATACTATGGCAATAGTTGTTCCAAATAAATCAAAAAAATTTGATAATGTAAAAACAAAAGAAGAAATGCTTGAAGAGTTGAAAGGATATAAGGCTTTTCTTAGTAGTTATTATTATGATTATTTAAGATCATTAGTAGAACTTCAATTTTCTATCTTTAATAAGAATATAAGTGAAGAAGAAAAGAAAAGACTTGCCGAACTTGATATCTATCGTGAAATAGCTAAGTATAATATTTATAATCAAGCTATTGATTTAGTTAAAGATGAATCT
The DNA here is from genome assembly GCA_946536225.1 of uncultured Caryophanales bacterium. GTDB lineage: Bacteria > Bacillota_I > Bacilli_A > RF39 > UBA660 > UBA6985. Next base: position 135,696 of record CAMNEE010000001.1, read on the forward strand.
GCAACATTCAATGGTAATGAACAAAAATATGAAGGTTTAATTATTTATGTTGATGATAATAGAGTATTTGATTTTTCTTATAGAGCAAAATACTGTGATCCAAAAGCTATAGAAGGTTATAAAAGATGTGATGTAGGTACTATAAGTTTATTTCAAACTATTGATTCAAGACTTAGTTATGAAGAAGAAATATCAATTCTAAAAGAAAATATTTTAGAAGAAGAAAATGCTAAATGCCCATCTAATATATTAGACTATATAACTTGGAAGTCTAGTCATGAAGAACGTCTTTCAAGTTTAAGAGCTGAACTTGAAGAATTACTTGATGATTCTAGTTATAAAGATGATCAAAGAAGATCTGAAGCAAGTAATAGAATACGTGATAAATTCATGAGATTATATGGTATTTCAGAAGAAGAATTAATTCCTGAGAATGTAGACTATGATAGTAATTATACTAAGAAGATAAAGAAAATACCTGGAATAGTTCTTACTAACTATGTTTATCACTTATAGGAAATATATGAATAATAGTTATGAAGTAGAAAAAAATGTTGAAAAACTATATAACAATAAAGAAACAAGATTCTTAGATGGAAGAATGCAAAGTATTGTTAAAAATAAAGTTAAAAATAAATTAATAAAAATATTCTATCCATATAAAGATTCTGAGAAAGTGATTTTCTATGTAAAAGAAGAACCTAAAGTATCTCTTTTAGAAATAATTTCACCTGAAGAATTAAAACATCAAGCAATCATGGGTTCTATTTATGCTTTAGGTATAAGTGGTGAAATGTTTGGAGATATTATAATTACTAATAATAAGTATTATGTATATGTTCTTGATGAAATAAAAGAGTATGTTATGTTAAATCTAACAAAGATAGGTAACACTGTATATCTATTAAAGAAAGAGATTTATCTTTATTAGAAGATTATACCCATGAATATGAAGAAAATGAAATAATAGTTTCTTCAGAAAGATTAGATGTTATTATTTCTCATATAATTCATGTTAATAGAGATGCAATAAAAGATTTTATTAAAAGGAAAGAAATAATGCTAAATTATGAACTTGCTAATAATAATTCTAGAAAACTAAATAATGGTGATATATTTAGTATTAGAAGATTTGGGAAATTTAAATATCTTGGTATAATAAAAGAAACTAAGAGTAATAATTTATTAGTTAAATATTTAAAATATATTTAGGAGTGTTTATGAATAATAGTATTAATAAATTACATATTTTTTGTTTAGTTATGATAGTACTTTTAGTATCAGTTTCTTTTTATATAAAAGTAGTAAAAAAAGATAAAGTATTAGTACTATATTATTCTTATAATGATCCTGTTGAAGGTATTGCTAAGACAATAAGTGAGGAGACTAATGGAAAATTAAAAAAAATAGAATCTACTTCTTTATACAATAATTGGGAAGAAGAAGCATATGAAGAATTATCTAGAAGTGAGTATCCAGGAATAACTGTTGGTCTAAGTGATTTAGATAGATATGATACTGTTTACATAGGATATCCTATTTGGTTTAATAATATGCCAAGAGTAATGTATTCTTTATTTAAAGATTATGATTTTGATGGTAAAACTATTAATGTTTTTTATTATAGTGATGATAAAAAAGGTCAATGGACTGTTGGTGAAGTAATGCAACTTGAAGATAAAGCATTTGTTAATGAAAGTATTAATATTACTAATGATGATGTTAAAAATAAAAATGAAGTGTTAAATAAATGGATAAAAGAGATTAGTTAACTAATCTTTTTATTGTGCATTTTTAAGAGTTATATTACAATTTAAGTAGGAAGTGTTTATATGAAAGATAAATTATCAAAGTTTTTTAAAAAAGCAGGAAAAAAGATTAAATCAATCTGGGAGTCGTGTGTAAAAAAATTAACTGCTCTTTATAAAGATAATACTTTATTAAAAGTATATTCTGTTGTTATAGTAGTTGTTATTTTATTATTCCTTATTGCATCATCTTTAATAGGTGGAGATACTTCTGTAGTAAAAAAATATGCTAAGGGATTAATCAATAGTAATCCAGATAAAATATATGCAACTATTAATAGTAACTATGTTAAAGCAGTTGAGAAATCCTCAAAGACTGATGTTTTAGCATTTATAAAGAAGAAAGTTAATGCTAATGATTCAGCTGGGCTAGATTATGTTTCATATGAAATAGTTGATTCTTATGTATTAACAGAATTAGAAGTTAAAGAATTAACGGATAAAATGAAAATATTTGCTCCAAATTTTGATACAAAGAAAATAAAAAAATGTAAAAGATATCAAGTAAAATATAAGATTAAAAAAGACGGAGCATATAAGTACGACTATGATTCTATCTATATTATGAAGGTAGGATTTAGTTGGAGTGTAGTTTACAATAATTAAAAGAAACGAAAAGTTTCTTTTTTTATTGTGTTATACTTATTATAGAGGAGTGCTTATGTGGTTAAGTTTATTTAAAAAATTAAATCTTGATTTTGTAAAATATGATGAAAGTTTGAAAAAATATAATACTTTTAATGTAGGTGGAACTGCGGATGTTATTGCTTTTCCAAGTAGTATTGAAGAGTTATTAAAAGTACTTAATTTTATAAAAGAATATAAAGTTAAGTATATGATACTAGGGAATGGTTCTAATGTGATTTTTTCATCTAAAAATTATGAAGGTATAATTATTAAACTAGATAACTTTAATAATATAAGTTTTGAAGATGATAAAGTAACAGTTGATTCAGGTTATTCATTTATAAAGTTTTCAAATGAACTATGTAATAAAGGTATTTCTTCATTTGAATTTGCAACAGGTATACCTGGAACAATAGGTGGTGCTGTTTATATGAATGCTGGTGCTTATAAATCAAGTATCAGTGAAGTTCTTGACAGTGTTACTTTTTTAGATGACAAATTAAAGATTAAAACTATTAAGAATAAAGATTGTAAATTTGGTTATAGAGACAGTATTTTTAAACATAAGAATTATATTATTCTAAGTGCTAAATTTAATATTAAAAAAGGGAATGTAGATGAAATAAAAGCATTAGTAGAAGATAGAAGAGAAAAAAGACTTAATACTCAACCAATTGAGCAAAAGTCAGCTGGTTCTACATTTAGAAATCCTGATCTTATACCTGCTTGGAAAGTTATAGATGAATGTGGATTAAGAGGTAAGAGAATAGGTGGAGTATCAGTTTCTAATAAACACTCAAACTTTATTGTTAACGATAATGAAGGAACTGGAGAAGATATAAAAGAATTAATTGATTTAATAAAAAAAGAAGCTAAGGAAAAGGAAAAAATAGATTTAGTTTTAGAACAAGAGTTAATAAATTTTTAATTAGGTGGTAAAATACTAATGGATAAGAAAAGGTGATGATATGACATATATAGAAAACGTATTAAAAAGAGTAAACTCAAGAAAAAGAATAGTATTGCCTGAAAGTGAAGATGATAGAGTACTTGTTGCTGCATCTGAAGCTAAGAGTTTTGCTGATATAGTTTTAGTTGGTAAGTTAGACTTTATCAACAAAAGAAAAGAAGAATTAAATATTAATTTAGATAATGTAGAAATAATTGATCCATCCACTTATGAAAAGACTGATGAGTTAATAAATACTCTTTACGAGTTAAGAAAGGATAAAGGATTAAGTTACGATGAAGCAAGAGATTTAGTTGTTAATAACTCTAGATATTTTGCTACTATGCTTGTATACGCTGGAATATGTGATGGAGAAGTAACAGGTGCATGCCATACATCACGTGATACATTTAGATCTGCATTTCAAATATGCAAACCACCTACAGGAAAAGCATCAGCATTCTTTATCATGGAAACAAATAATAAAGAACTTGGTAACGATGGAGTAATACTTTATGCTGACTGTGGATTAAATCAAAATCCTGATGCATCTTTGTTAGCAGATATTGCAGGACAAAGTGCAGTTACTTATAGTAAACTTATTGGTGGAGAAGCCTATGTAGGACTTTTAAGTCACTCAACATATGGTTCATCAGTATGTGATGATACTCTAAAAGTCGTAGAAGCAACAAAACTTGCTAAAGAAAGATATCCTGAATTTAAGATAGATGGAGAACTTCAATTTGATGCTGCTATTATTCCAAGTGTAGCAGAGTCTAAAGCACCAGGAAGTATAGTTGCAGGGTATGTTAATACATTTGTATTTCCAGATTTAGATGCAGGTAATATAGCTTATAAAATAACTCAAAGACTTGCAGGTGCTAAAGCATATGGACCTCTTACACAAGGATTACTTAGACCTATTAATGATTTATCAAGAGGATGTTCTTCTGATGATATAGTTGGTGTTATTGCAATTACTTGTTTGCAAGCTTCAAATGTGGATTAAATATCCACTTTTTTTATGATATTATATTTAAGAGGTGATAATGTGATAACAATAAATACTAAACCAAATTATATTGTTAGAGATGACTTAAATGTTTATTTAATAGTTGTTACTTTTCCTGTTGGTAAAGTAGAGCTTGAAGATATATATAAAGTATTATTGATGGTAGACTTCATGAATGATTATTCTGTTAACTATCCTGAAGAAGATATGTTCTTAAGAGCATTAGATAAAAACTTCATAGGTTCTTATAATGTTAATCGTTATGTATATGGTGATGAATCATTTGTAGAAGTATCATTCATGTTACCTAAAGTAGGATTATTTGATGAATATAATTCAGAAGAATCTTTAAATGTTATGAAAGATATAATATTTAATTCTATATGTATAGACGAGAAATATATTACAGATAAAATATTTGATACTGCTGTTAATATAATTAGAAATAAGATTACTAAAAGAGCTAAAACAATAGGTGGAAGAATTACAAGTGAATGGTCTAAGATTCTAGATGGTAAAAGAAGATTTACTTTAACTGATGAAGACTATTTAGATATATTAAGTAAAGTAAAAAAAGAAGATATAGTAGCATCTTATAAGAATATTATTTTAAGTAATAAATTCATGGTTAATATATCAGGACCAGAAGAAGGTAGGGATAATATACTTGATATAGTAAGTAAATTATTTAAATCTAATATAGAAAAATTTAGCATTGAAGGTAACTATTTTCCTATTTTTAATGCTGAGAGAAAAGGTTTAACTCATTTAAATGGTGAATATAATCAAAGTGTAATAAGTATTCAATATGAATATAAAGATTACTCAAAAGAAGATTATTTTACTATGATGATGATAAATGTAATACTTAATAGACAAGAGAATTCTTTTTTACTTAAAAAATTAAGATTTAGTAATAACTTAGTATATGGATGTGATTCTATATTTAAGCCTGAAATAAAATCTATTGTAGTATCAGCCTTTTTATCAAAAAAGAATATAGAGAAATGTAAGAGTTTAATAGATGAAACAATAGGTATGTTAAAAGATAAAGATACTTTTCTTGAAGCAAAGAAGAAGTTATTAAAAGCAGATGAAATATCTTTATATGATAGTTTAGATAGTAAGTTTAATGATTTAAAAAATCATATTTGTCATTTAATAAAAAAGAATACGTTTGAAGATGAATATGAAAAATTAAAAGATGTTAGTTATGAAGATGTAGTAAGAATAATAGATGGTTTAGAAATTGTTAATACTTTATTGATTGAAGGTGAGTATGATGATTAAAAAACTTGTTAAGAAGTTAGATAATGGTTTAACTATTGTATGTGTATCTAATGATAAAAAACATTATCAAGGTGCGTCTATTAATATTAAATATGGATTTGCTGTTAATGATTTTTATATAGATAATAGGGAATACCATTATCCAGATGGACTTGCTCATTTGTTAGAACACACATTAATAGAAGATAGTATATATGGAAATGCTGGAGAATATTTTCTTGATAATTATGTAGATTATAATGGAGAAACATATGACTATTTTACTAAGTACTATATTATTACTCATGAAGACTTTACTAAACATTTAGTTGAATTAATCAATATGGTTAATAATTCTAAATTTAGTAAGGAAAAACAAGAAGAAATAAAACCTCCTATTTATGAAGAAATAAAAGGTAAAAAAGATAATAGATATTTTAACTATAATATGGAAAAAATAAATTCACTTTATAATGAACCTGAGTATAAGCTTGGATGTGGTGAAGTAGAGGATGTTAAAAAATTTACTTATGAAGACCTAAATCTTATTTATAATGCTTTTTATAAACCTTCTAATGAAATTTTAACTGTATATGGTAACTTTGATATAGAGAAAATAGTTAAAGTAATAGAAGATACATATAACTCAATAGATAGAAAGTATTTAGATTTTAAAGTAATTAAACATGATGAAAAAGAGAAAGTAAAAAGAGATTACTATGAAATGGTAGATGATAAAATCATTCCTTCTGTATCTACTTTTTATAAGATGAAATTTGATGAATTTAGGAATGTTCCTAAGGATAATCTTCTATGGTATTTAGACTTGTTTTTAAGAATAAACTTTTCAAGAAGAAGTACTTTATATAAAGAACTATATAATGATGGAGTTACTTTATATCCAATTAATTATGGAATCACTACACCATATAACTATAGTATGTTAGTAATTACTATTGATGTTGCAGGTGATGATAAAGAAAGAATACTAAAAAGAGTTGATGAAACTATAAATAAAAAGATAATGCCTACACTTGAAGACTTTACTATATTTAAGAATAGGTCACTTATGTCATTCTTATTTGATGAAGATAATCCAGGTCGTATATGTGGAGGTTATTTATCTAATGTATTATCATTTAATAGAGAAGAATTTGATAGTCTAGATGATATAAAGAAACTTGATTATAATGAGATGAAAGAGTATATAAGTTCGTTAGAATTTAGTAACAAAACAGTAATTGTAACTAGAGAAAAATAATATAATGTAAACACATTATATTTTTTTTTGAAGTTATTGATTAGTTATCTAACTAAATTTAAAATTATTTTTAGGATAGTGTAGTTTCTATCCTAAGATTTAACAAAGGAGGATGATTGAAGTGTTAAATACTAAAGTTGGTTATAGCCAAAATAGTGATTCATTTACATCTGGATCTGAATCGGCTAAAATGGCCAAACTTGATAAGGCAAAAGTGGGGTTACTTTTTACTTCTGTAGTCAACGATCAAGAAAAAATAGTTGAAGGTATAAGAAGTGTCAGTGATACACATATCCTTGGATGTACATCTAGTGCTGCTATATGTACTCAAGATGGTTATTTAAATGCTGAAACTGGATATTCAGGAATTATGTCCTTCGGTGGCGATGTTGAAGTAGGAGTTGCCGGAAGTGAAAAAACTGAAAATGAAACTGCTAGAGAAATTGGTAGACGTATAGCTAAAGAAGCTTTAAAGCAACTTAGTTCTCGTAAACCTGATTATTTCTTTATGACAGCTTCACCAGCAGAGGAAGAAGAATACATTTTAGGTATTCAAGATGTAATAGGGGAAGTTCCAGTATTTGGTGGTTCTGCTGCCGATAATACTGTTGAAGGTAAATGGTCTATCATTTGTGATGATAAGATATTCTCAGATGGATGCGCAATTGCATTATTTGTAAGTGATGCTGAAATGGCAAATATCTATAAAGGACAATTTACAGAAACTGACCAAGCTGGTATCATTACCAAAGTTGATGGAAAGAGAAAACTAATGGAAATTGATGGAGTTCCTGCTCTAGATAAATATGTAGAGTGGACAGGTTTCAAGAAAGAAGATGTAATGGGTGGAAATATGCTTGCTGCATCTATATTTGATCCATTAGGAGTAAAAGATCCAATTGGTAGAGTAACAGCTGTTCGTCATCCAATGGGTGCTAATGAAGATGGTTCATTAAATATTGGTGCTAATATGGTTCCAAATACAGCCATTATTCATTTGCATTTAGAACCAGATGAAATGGTTCAAGCAAATCCAAAGACAATCAAGGAAGTTGATGAGAAAATCGGAGGATCTGCAGATTCTTACTTCTTAGTACATTGTGGTGGTAGAAGACTAGGTTTATCACTAAAAGGTATGGAAGAAGAAATTTATCCAGCAGTTAAGAAAGTAACTGGTGATAAGGAATTCTTAATGGTATTTACATTTGGAGAGTATGGTATAAACGAACACTCTGGTAATACTGTTGGTGGATTATCATTATCATTCACTGGATTTAAAAGATAGGATGTAAATATGAAGAGTCTTATCGGTAAAAATTGGGTTGATGCCGCAAGTGGTGAAGTAATCCAAGTTATGAATCCTGCTACTAATGAATTAGTAGACACAGTACCTAGTTTATCAGCTGAAGAAATTGATACAGCTGTAAAGGAAGCAAAAGCTGCTCAAAAAGAATGGGAAAATACGCCATTACTTGAGAGATGTGAATGCTTGCTTAAGTTTAATGAATTGGTAAAAGAAAACAAGGCTGAACTTGCTAAGCTTTTATCCGATGAAACTGGAAAACCAATTAAAGAAGCTATTGCTGAAATAGGTAATATAGCAATTGGTGTACCTGCTTATGTTGAAAGAGTTAAACATGACTATGGAAACATGATTCCTAAAGGAACTGAAGCAGGTCAAGAAAATACGCTACAATATACTGTACAACAACCACTTGGTGTTGTAGTAGCTATTATTCCATTTAATTTCCCAAGTGATATTTTTATAAATAAAATACCACCTGCTTTATTAATGGGTAATGCAGTAATATTAAAACCTGCAAGTGTTAATCCACTTACTTTAACTCGTTATATTGAATTACTAGTTGAAGCAGGAGTACCAGCTGGTGTTATAGAAGTAGTTCACGGATCTGGTAGTGTTGTTGGTACTGCATTAACATCACATCCTGATGTTAATATGGTTACTTTAACAGGATCAACTGAAGCAGGAATTGATGCACTAAAGAGATGTGCAGAACATTGTGCTCATTCTTCACTTGAATTAGGTGGAAATGATGCAATGATTATATGTGCTGATGGAGACTTAGATCTTGCAGTTAACGAAGTTGTTTGGGGTAGATTATATAACACTGGACAAGTTTGTTGTGCATCTAAACGTTTCTTAGTTGAGAATTCTATAAAAGATGAATTCATCAAGAAAATGTCTGAAAAGATTGATACACTTAAGGTCGGAATGCCAAGTGACCCTACAAGTGATATTGGTTGTTTAATTTCAGAAAATGCAGCTATTGAAGTTGAAAAACAAGTAAACGAAACCGTAGCTGCTGGAGCAAGAATAGTTAAAGGTGGAAGACGTAATGGTGCTTTCTATGAACCAACTATACTTGATGGCGTAACTAAAGATATGGATATTGCAAAAGATATGGAAGTCTTTGGTCCGGTTATCCCGGTTATCGGATTTGATACTATAGAAGAAGCTATTGAAATAGCTAACCAATCTAAATTTGGTCTTTCTGCTGGTATCATAACTAAAGATATGAATAAAGCATTCAAAACTTCTGAAAAAGTTGAAGCTGGTGGCTTCGTAATAAATGGAGCTTCATTCTTTAGATCATTTGAACAACCATTTGGTGGTTGGAAGTATTCTGGAATTGGTAATGAAGGTATAATGACTACATTACGTGAAATGTCTAGAACTAAGACAGTTATTTTAAAAAATGTCTTGAAATAAAAAATGGAACCTTTTGGTTCCTTTTTTTGTTTATAATAAATTATGTTATAATATTTTATAACGAAATAATGAAACAAGGTGAAGATATGAAGAAGGTAGTTATATTTGGAGGAGGGACAGGTCTTTCTCAAATATTAAAAGGTTTAAAAGACTTTCCAGTTGATGTAACTGCTATTGTTACTGTTGCTGATAATGGTAGAAGTACGGGTAAACTTAGAAATGAATTTAACATACCTGCTGTAGGAGATTTAACGAAAGTATTACTTGCTATGGCTAATACTGATAAAGATATAATTGAACTTATGAATTATAGGTTTGAAAAAGGTTCTACTTTAGAAAGTCACTCAATAAAGAATTTAATAATGACTTCTTTATTAGAACTTAAAGGAGACTTTAAACATTCTATTCCAATTATGGCGAAGATGCTTAATATAAAAGGTAGTATTTTACCTATTACGGAAGAAAATGTTAATTTAGTAGGAATTACTAAAAAAGGTGAGAGAATAATTGGAGAAGAAGAGATTACCAAAGACTCTAGAAAAGTAGTAAAGGTTGAATATGATAAAAGAATAAAACTTTCTCAAGATATTAGTAGAGCAATTAAAAATGCTGATTTAATAATATTTTCATCTGGATCACTTCTTACAAGTGTAATACCTAATTTACTTGTTGATGGAATAGTAGAAGAGATTAATGATGCGAAAGCAAAGAAAATGTATATTTGTAATTTAGTTACTCAACCTGGGGAAACAGATGGTTTTAAAGTATCTGATCATATTAAATTCTTACAAAAATATTTAGGTAATAAGTCTATTGATGCAGTTATTGCTAATGATGCTAAAATATCTAGTTATATTGCAAAGAAATATTCTTCATTAGAACAAAAAGATCCAGTTAAAGTAGATGATAGTACTTTAAAGAAAATGGGTGTAGAAGTAATTAAAGATAAACTATGGAAGATAGAAAATAATGTTTTAAGACATGATTCTTTAAAAGTTGCTTATTTAATATTCTCATATATGATGGATAATGAGTTATAGGAGTTAATATGTATATTCAAAATGGAGATAATATATATAATTTTATAAAGAAAAAATATTATGTATTTTCTTTAGGAACATTACGTAAGTTTTTCTTGGAAGACTTTTATACCACGTTTGATAAGTTAGGTAATAATGATGTAGATAATCTTATTTATGAACTAGATAGACTTATTAGATATCAAAACTTAAGTTATAAAGATTTGGTTTTATGTGGAAGTGGTCAAACTTATAAAGTAATTCAAGTTGGAGACGCTGTTGTTAAAATAGGTCATGAAATGGGAAAAGATGATAGACCATATAGATTAAGCCCTGTTTTTGAAAGACGATTAGGCGAATCAAACAAATACTTATATGTTTCTCAAAGAGCAAATGGTAGAAAAGTGAGTTTAAATGAAGTGTTAGAGTTTTACTCAAAAGTAAAAGATGAAGGAAGTATTTGGTTAGATCCTAAAGAAAATAATTTAGGACGAGTAGATCACTTTCTAGATTTTACCAAGCTATATGGAACAACTTTTAAACATACAAATGAAGGTATTTATTTACTAGATTACGAAGATATAGTTACTATAAATGATGAAAATAAAGATGAACTTTTAGAGTACTATGGTAGTCCTGAAGATATAGAAGTATTAAAAAATGAAAATGATGTACAGTATATTTACCGTCAACTCTTTATAAATAAAAGAAAAGATTTATTAGAAGTAGAAAAACAAATTGCTCTTAGATGTGGCAATTATGAATATGCAAGATGGTGTGATATCAGACAACAAAGAATTTTTGCTGATGATACATTTGGTTATAAATATAATAATGAATTAAGTGAAAAATATATAAAAGAAGAGAATAAATTTAGAATTGTGTCTGCTTTTAGTAAGTTTAGAGATAATTTTGAACATAATAAAACACCTAGAAAATAGGTGTTTTAATTTTTAATTAAAAATTGTAGTTATAACTGTTGTAATCCCCGTAGTCGTCATAATCAAAGTCTTCATCGTAATCATCATATTCGTAGTCATCATATATTGATTGCCTAGGATCTGTTTCAAGTAATGATGATAATATTTCACTTAATGCTCCAAAGTTCTTTTGTATATTTTGGATGACAACTTCTTGGTCTGCTTCAGTTAATGTATTAATATCTACAGCATTATCTTTAACCATTGATGAAGGAACATAAGTTTTATCAATTGTCATATTTGCTGAAATGTTAAGTTCAACTGTATTGTTTTCTTCTTCGCAATTGTTTTTATCAGTACAAGTTACTCCATATCCAATTTTAACTGTTGCATCAAGTCCTTTTTCACTTTCAGTATTAGTAGTAGTTATTGTAAAGTCTACTGTTACTACTTCTTTTTCAGTTTCAGTACATGATTCAATTGTTCCGTCTGAATTGTAGTTTCTCTTAGAAATATTTTCAACTACTTTAGCACTTACTACAATATCAGTTTTTGTTCCTTTGTTTTCTAATTTAACAGTAACTGTTCCATTTGCTTCATTTGGATTATTAAACTTAAATGTTAAAGTGTTATCTTTAATTGTTATAAATGCTTCGTTTGGTTTACCTTTACTACAAGAATATTTATCAGATGTTGAAGTAATTTTAACTCCTTCTAAAGCATTTCCAAATAGAGAAGTGTAGATATATAAATTTTCAATTGAGTCATCTGCTTCATAAGTGTTTGCACTATCTTTTAGTGATTCTTTTATTGTTGCTGCATCATCATCAACAATTTTAGCAATTTCTGTTGGAAAATCACTATCAGCTAATTTATTAAGCATTGTCTTCATAATTAATTCTTTATTACTCTTATTTAGAACAATAGTAATTACATTAGTTGTTCCAATTCCATCTACAGATGTAACTGATTGACTACTTTTAGGAGCAGTTAATCCTTCAACATATGCATCTCTTACAGAAACAATTATTTTGTTAATATCTAATGCTTCAGTATTATTAGATGATTCTAATGCTTTATCTAGTTCATCAAATATTTCTATAAATGATTCATCTTTAATAAATACTATTTTGTCGAATAGTTCTTTAACTTCAAAATATAAAGTATCTTTAGTTATATCTAGACTTGAGTTAAGTCCTGTTGATCCAAGTAATTCTTGTGATGCAAAATTTAGTTTATCAACGCTTAATGTTGTGTATAATTCTTTATTTGGTAAATCATAACCATATTTACCTTTTAGTTCTAAATTGCCATTTATTGGATCTTCATCTTGTGAATCTACCTTACCACTTATAGAGAACTTATAAGTTCCACTTTGTGTTTTCTTAAATTCATTTTTTATTTTTTGATAATTTTCTGTTGTAAATATTGCATTTGCAATTGATTTAATACGACTTTTTGTTGTACCAAATTGTGTATATGCAATTATACCTCCAATTACTAAGACTATTAATACTACTATTAATGTAATAAATAATCCTTTTTTTGATTTTTTTGTAGTTTCATCTACTGGTGCATCAAGTGGAGGAGGATTAATAGGAGCATTAGTCTCGCCAATTGGTGCTTCTGGTGCTGAAGTTACTGGTGCATTATCTACTGGTGCAGGATTAACTTCAGGTGTAACTGTAGCGGCTGGTGCATTATCTACTGGTGCTAAAGGTTCAACAGGTGTAACAGCTGGAGCAGGGTTTTCAACTGGTGTTGGTGTTTCAACAGGAGCTGGTGTTTCAACAGGAGCTGGCGCTTCAACAGGAGTTGGCGCTTCAACAGGAGTTGGAACTTCAACTGGTGCTGGTGTTGGTACTTCAACAGGAGCTGGATTTACACTTGGTGTTACAGTTGGTTCAGATACAGTATTTCCATTATTAACAGGAGTTACTGTATTGTTTAATTCTTCATTCATTTTTCCTTTATCCTTTCTATATATAAGAATATGATAATATGGTCTTTAATTCAATGGTTAAGTATTAAAATGTCAAATTTTTTGCTTAAAAAGTAAAGATGTGTGTTAGAAAACGTATTTTACTATTTTATTTGTTATAATATTCTTAGAATACCGTAGAAAGGACGGCAAATTATGAAAAACTTAAAAATACTTATTATATTGCTTGCTTTATTCGTTATTTTGCCTGTTTCTGTTTTTGCGGATGAGGTTGAAATAACAGGGGATAGTGTTGGAATTAGAAAAACACCTAAAGTAGAATCTGGTAATTTAATTGTTAGAGTTAATAGTGGTGTTAAATATAGATTATTATCTGGAGAAAAATATCAAGATTTATCAACTACAAGTAATAACTGCTCTAGTAACTGGTATAAGATTGATTATCAAGGCATGGAATCTTATGTTTGTAGTGAATATACTAGAGTTATTAAAAGTGAGGTTGTTAATATAGATACTTCTTCATGCCAAGCTGAGTTAACTAGTAAGGGATTCCCAAAAGAATATGTTGATAAGTTATGTGTTTTGAAAGCTAAATATCCAAATTGGGTATTCACTCCAGTTCAAACTGGATTAGATTTTGATACTGCAGTTAATAGTGAAAGTGCTTGTGGTAAAAATACTATTTCTACATCTATTCAAGAATATAAGGATTTATCTTGTTCTGGTAATTATGATAGTGGATATGTAAGTGCTAGTCAAAAAGCTGTTGCATATTATTTAAATCCAATTAACTTCTTAGATGATGTTCATATATTTATGTTTGAATCAGGTTATGTAAATAATAATGTTCCTGATAGTGTTTATTCTGCTGTAACACCTAAAATACTTGGATCATTCATGACAACTAATTTACCATCTTTAACTACTGCTTTAAATCTTGCTAGTAGAGAAAAGAATGTTTCTCAAATAATGCTTTCTGCAAGAATTAAACAAGAAATAGGTGCTGGTAAAGCAACTACTGGTGCTTATGCCGGTGGTCTTTTATCTTGTATATGTGGACAATATACTACAAGATGGGGAACAACTTTAAATGGTGAATCAATGGATAACTATTATAATTTCTTTAATGTCGGTGTTTATGATGGTTCAAATGGAGATGCACCTTATAGAGCTGTAAGATATGCTAAGCTTAATAATTGGGGTGGAACTGGGGACCAAACAACTGATCTTAAACTTGCTATAGGTGGAGGAGCAGAATTCTTGAAAAGTGGTTATCTAGAGGCCGGACAACAAACTATGTATTTCCAAAAGTTTAATGTTCATCCTGTTAAATCAAATAATTTATATATTCATCAATATATGTCTAATATACAAGCTCCTGTAAGTGAAGCTGAAATAGTACATGGTGCTTATTATGGAGTTAATGCATTAAGTAATACATTTGAATTTTTAATACCTGTTTATAACAACATTGGTGCAACTATTATTAATACTGATAATGGTGCATCAGGTGATGCTGAAGAGAATAAACCAAGTGGTATTGATGTTATGAACATCGTTCGTCAAAACTATAAGTTAAGTGATAATGTTATAACTGGTGTTGAAGTTGGTTCTACTTTAGATGACTTTAAAAATAAGATTGCATCTTTAGGTGGAAGTGTAGTAGGGAATCCATCTGGATTAATTAGAACAGGTTTAAAAGTAACAGTTTCAAATGGTACAGTACAAAAAGAATTTGTATTTGTTGTTAAAGGAGATACATCAGGAGATGGACAAATAAATGCCCTTGATTTATTACAAGTTCAAAAGAAAATATTAAATCAATATAATATGAATGCTGAAGGTTCTAATGCAGGAGATACATCAGGAGATGGACAAATAAATGCCCTTGATTTATTACAAATTCAAAAGAGTATACTTGGACAATATAAAATTGTTCAATAGGAGGTAAATATGAAGAAAAAAATTAATTTGTTTGTTGTTGGATTATTCTTACTTTTAATGCCTACAGCAGTTTTTGCATCAAATGCAAGAATTGATGTAAACTCATCAAGTACTGCAATATTAGGAAATAATATAACTGTAACTGTTAAGTTATCTAGTAGTAGTTCTATTGGTAGTTGGCAAGTTGATTTAGGATATGATAAGAACATGTTAAAACTTGTTTCAAGTGGAGCAGAAGGTGGAGGCTCTTATATGGCTAATACTGTTGCAAATGGAACAAAGAGTAAAACTTATACATTTACTTTTAAAACTTTAACAAAAGGAACTACAACTATAAGTGCTAGATCATTTTTATTATATGACTATGACACAATGCAAACGATGAATACTTCAACTAGTAGTGCAACTGTTAATATTAAAACTAAAGAAGAAATAGAAGCAAGTTACTCTGATAATGCTAATTTAAAGAGTATTGAAGTAGTAAACTATTCTCTTAATCCTGGATTTGATAAAAATACTAAAGAATATAATGTAGAAGTTGAAAATGATGTAACTAGTATTACTATAAATGCTTCTAAAGAAGACTCAAAAGCTAGTGTAAAAGGAACAGGTACTTTTGAATTAGTAGAAGGAAATAACAAATATGAAATAGTTGTAACTGCTCAAAAAGGAAACACTAATACATATGTAGTTAATGTTTATAGAAAAGAATTAGATCCTATTAAAGTTAAATTTAATAATAAAGATTATAGTGTTGTAAGAAAGATAGATGAGTTAAAAGAACTTGATGGATTTAATCCTATTACAATTAACTATGAAGGTACTGATGTACCTGCTTTAGAAAGTGAAGTTACTAAGATTAAGTTATTAGGACTTAAAGATAATAGTGGTAGTATTATCATGGTTATATATGATAATAATAAGTTAGTTAAAGAATATATTGAATTAAGTGGTGTTTTAGTTAAAGTAATTCCGGAAGATTTAAAAGAATCTGAGGAATTTAAAAACTATATTAAGAATAAAGTTAAAATAAACGGTTATGAAATAGAAGGTTATTTATTAAATAATAATAGTAAAGAAATAATCTTCTATGGTCTTGATAGTCTAACTGGTAAGAAAAACTACTATAGATATAATAAGGATGATGAGTCTATTCAATTATATAATAATGAATTAGAATTAAATCTAAATGAAAAACTAAAGAATTATAAATATGTTATTTATGGTTTAATTGGTTTATGTGCTTTATTACTTTTAATTGCTATATTTAAAAGACCAACAATGTCTGATGAAGAAAAGAAGAGAAGAAATAATTCACAAAAACGAACATTAGAAGAAAATGAAGAAATGTTTGAAGACGATGAAGAAGATTCAGCTGATGCTTATGTAGAAGAAATGCCTCTTCCACCTAAAGATGATGAAGGAGAGGAAGAGGAACCTTTAGAAGAAGGTACTAAAGCAGAAAGAATAGTAACTGTTGAAGAAGAAATAGATGAAGAAATTGAAGAAGAAGCACCTAAAAGCAAAAAAGAATTAAAGAAAGAAAAAGCAGAAGCTAAGAAAAAGAAAAAAGAAGAAAAGAAAAAAGAAAAAGACGCCGAAAAGTTTGATTGGTAAAAAAAATAAGAATATCCATTTGGATATTCTTTTATTGTGGATTAATACTTATTGTGCATTTATTTGTATCATGTAATGTGTAACCATCTTCACATTTGTATTCTTTCTTATGAAGTGGGATACAACGATATTTATCTGGTGAACCTAGTGTTATTATTTTCATTATTGTGTAATTATCTGGACAAGTTAAGTCTGTTGTTTCATAACCTTCCGATAGGTTTATACAATACTCATCTTGAGGTATATCTTCGCCACCAACATCTGCCATATTGGGTGGACATGTTTTTACTGCATCAATAGTTTTAGTACATTTATTATTTTCTAATGTGAATTCATTGGGGCAACTTGGCTTCTTTGCTGTAGTTGTAGTTTCTTTAGTAGTTTGTCTTTTTGTTGTAGTTGTTGTTTTAATTGTAGTAGTAGTTGTAGTTTTAGTAGTAACAGTAGTATTTGTTCTTGTATTAGAATCAATAACTATAGTTGTATTAGTTGTTGAACTACTAATTTCTTTACTAGTTTTTCTTAAAGTAGTAGTTGTTTTATTATTCGAATCTATTGTAGTCTTATTATTTATTTTATTAATAAAGAAAATGCTTATAATTAATAATAATAACAATATAATAATTATTAAACATATATTTTTCTTATTCATGTTGTCACATCCTGGAGATATTATATCATGGTTAAGTATTTAAGATAAGTTTATTATGTGTAGATAATAAAAGTTTGATATAATTAGATATGGATGGTGAAGTACATGAAAAAGATAGTATTAGTAGATGGTAATAATCTAATGTTTAGAGCATATTTTGCTACTGCTTACTCAGGTAATTTAATGAAAAATAGTAAGGGACTTCCAACAAATGCATTATATGGATTTGTTAATATGATTAATAAAATTATACAAGAAGAAAATCCTGAATACTTTGCAGTTGCATTTGATATTGGTAAAACATTTAGACATGAAGAATATGGAGACTATAAAGCAGGAAGAGCAAAGACTCCAGATGAATTAAAGACTCAATTATCATATGCTCCTACATTGTTAGAAAAAATGGGTATTAGACATTTAGAACTAGAAGGTTATGAAGCTGATGATATTATTGGTACTTTATCAAGAATGGCAAATGAAGATCCTGAATGGGATGCACTTTTAGTAACAAGTGATCATGATTATTTACAATTGATAACTGATGTTGTAAATGTTAAACTTTTACAAACAAAAGGATTTATTAAATATAACCCTAAGAACTTCTTCGAGGATTATGGCATTATTCCTCCAAGAGTAGTTGATTTGAAAGCTATTATGGGAGATGCAAGTGATAATATTCCTGGTGTAAAAGGAATAGGTGAAAAGGGTGCTTTAAAACTACTTCAAGAGTATGATACTTTAGATGGTATATATGAACATATTGATGAAATAAAAGGTGCAACTCATGAAAAGCTTGTTAATGATAAGGAAAATGCATATTTTTCATATAAACTTGCAACTATTGATAAGAATGCTCCAATTAAAGTTAAGTTTGATGATTTAAAATATAGTGGTCCAACTGATGAATTAAATGACTTTTATCGTGAATTAGAGTTTTATTCATTAGTAAATAAAACTATTACACCTAAAAAAGAAGTTAAAAAACAAGAAATTAAAGAATTAAAATCTATAGATGAATTAGATAAGAAGAATAATATTTCATATTATATTGAATGTGATAATGAAAACTATCATGATGCAAATATATTTGGAATGGGGCTTTATGATGGTGTTAATTTATTCTATGTAGAAAAAGATAAGATTAAAGAAGTAATGGATGAAATAAAATCTAGAAATCTTTTAACATTTGGAATAAAGAAAAATATTTGTTTACTTAAAGATTTAAACTTGAGCACATTCTATGACTTAAATATAGCTTCATACCTTTTAAATGAAGTATCTAAAGATGACATTGGTGTTTTAATGAATAATGCTGGTATAGAAGTTCCTTTATATCATGAATTAATTAAGAACAAATTAAGTGATAAAGAAATCAGTCCTTTAAAAGCTAAGTTTATATATGATACATATGAAGACTATATAAAGAGAATTAAAAAAGAAGAATTAGAAAGTGTTCTTAATGACATAGAACTTCCTTTAACAAAGGTACTTGCCAAGATGGAGTTAAATGGTATTATATGTGATCCTTCTATTTTAAATAAAATGAAAGATGAACTTGATACTCAAGTAAATGACTTAGTAAAAGATATATATAGTATGGCTGGTGAAGAATTTAATATTAGTAGTCCTAAACAATTAGGTGATATTTTATTTGATAAACTTGGACTTCCTCATGGTAAGAAGACTAAAACTGGTGCTTATCAAACGGGAGAAGAAGTATTGGAGAAGATTAAAGATGAAAATCCAATTATTGAAAAAATACTTGAATATAGAAAGTTAACTAAGTTATCTAGTACTTACTTAGAAGGACTTCAAAAGTTTATCAGAAGTGATGGTAAAATACATACAATTTACCAACAAACATTAACTAGAACAGGAAGACTTTCATCAACTGATCCTAATTTACAAAATATACCTGCAAGAGATAATTTAGGAAAAATGATTAGAAAAGCATTTTTACCTGAATATACTGAATTTTTATCTTGTGATTATTCTCAAATAGAATTAAGAGTACTTGCTCATATGTCAGAATGTAAAGCTTTAATAGATTCATTTAAAAGAGATGAAGATATTCATACAAGAGTAGCATCAGATATATATGGTATTCCTTTTGAGGAAGTTGATAAGAATCAAAGAAGAGTAGCTAAGAGTGTTATATTTGGTATTGTATATGGTATATCGGGATTTGGTTTAGGTGAGAATATTGGTATTTCTCCTAAACAAGCAAAAGAGTTTATTGAAAAATACTATGAACTATATCCTGGTGTAAGAGAATACATTGAATCTAATGTTGAAAAGTGTAAGAAAACAGGAGAAGTTAGAACCATGTTTAATAGAAAAAGAGTTATAGATGAAATCCATAATTCTAACTATATGATTAGACAAAGTGGTGAAAGAATGGCTATGAATACCCCAATTCAAGGAACTGCTGCTGATATTTTAAAACTTGCAATGATTAAAATAGATAAAGAGTTTGAAAAGAAGAATATAAAAACACGTATGTTACTTCAAATACATGATGAATTAGTTTTTGATATTTATAAAGGTGAAGAGGAAGAAGTAATAGGTATTGTTAAAGATATTATGCAAAATATTGTTAAATTAAGCGTACCTTTAAAAGTATCCACTGATCTTGGTAAAGATTTATATGAAACAAAATAAATGGAGATTATTCCATTTATTTTTTATTTGTGTTATTATTTATTATAAGAATAGGAGAATAAAATATGAATGAAAATCAAGAAAACAATTTAAATAGTGTTAATACAGAAGTGACTAATACTAATCCTGTTGAACAACCAACAGTTGCAACACCTGAAGTAGTAGAACCAGTTCAACCAATGGCAAGTGAGCCAGTTCAACCAGTTCCTCCAGTTGTAGAGACTCCAGTTGCACC
The DNA here is from genome assembly GCA_946536225.1 of uncultured Caryophanales bacterium. Lineage (GTDB taxonomy): Bacteria > Bacillota_I > Bacilli_A > RF39 > UBA660 > UBA6985. The sequence continues at coordinate 156,343 of CAMNEE010000001.1, forward strand.
AGTTGAACCTGTAGAAACACCAACACCTGCTGAAGTAGTACAAACTGTAACTCCAGTTGAACCAGCTGTTAATCCAGCTCCATCTGCAGCTGTTACACCTAATAAAAAGAAATCTAACGTAATTGTTGTTATTTTATTAGTAATTGTGTTACTTGGAGTATGTGGATACGGAGTATATACTTATACTGATTTACTTAAACCTAAAGATAAAACAAATGAAAATAAGACAACGACAACTACTACAACTACAACAGCTGTAGTAAATAAACTTGCTTTTACTAGCGTAGATGAATATGTTGCTGCTGCTAAAGTAAATGATGATGAAAAGAGTTTAATTGTTGATACTGCTAATGTATTAACTGTATTGGATTTTGATATGGATAACAAATGTGCAGCAACAGGAGATGCAGTATCATTTGAAATAGGTGGTAATAAAGTAGAATATACTTGTAAAGCAGAATATGATGAAGCAATATGTGATAATTATTGGTCTACAACTATTAAAGTAAATGATAAATTTATTAAAGAATATCAAAGTTGTACAGAATGCTCTTACAATAAAACTTTTACAAATAAAAATGTATATGTTGATATGTTTGAAGAAGAATGTGTTCTTTCAGCATTACATAATCATATAAAATTATATGATCAAAATGGAACTGCAGCAGGAGAAACAGATTATTCAATTTCTTTTTCTACAAAAGAAGATTTTTCTGATCAAATCATGATTAAACCAGTTGTTAAAGATAAAAAATTATATTTCTTACATTGTGAAGAAACACAAGGAATTAATGGTACATGTACATTAAAATATATCGATTTAGATGCTTCTAATCCAACAATAGTTGATAGTGGTATTTCTACTTCTTGTACAATTGATGAATAGTTTAAAAAGTATTTGATTAAGACAAAAAAGTTCTAGAAATAGAACTTTTTTATATGTGATATAATATTTGTAAAATGATAGGGTGAGGTTATGGACAATATTACAAAGGCAAGATTAAAAGAAATAATAAATGATAATAATGTTAAATGTGATAAGACATATTTTCATGATATTATTGATACTTATAATAAAGATAGCCTAATAGATGGTAGAATAAAATTAGTTGAAAGTGACGAGTATGATCGTTTATGTGTTAATGTAGAATCTTATGAGTTATTTGCTAATTTTCCAGCTTATGAAGAAAGTACATATAAGTTTGCTATTAGTACTCCTTTTGAAGGACTTTCTTTTGAAGAATTATATAATTTTTTTTATACTTTTTTTATATTTCATGAAGTTGAACATGTTAAACAAGCTATATATGGTAATGAGAAAAAGCATGAATATGAAGTAATAAATGATTTATATGAATTATTAAATGCCTATGTTAATAATGCTAATAATCGTCAAATAAAAAGATATTATAAAAATGGATGTAATTATTCTTTTGAACGTAATGCTAACATGGAAGCATCTTTACATGTTTATGATTTATTTGATAGTTCTAATTTAAAAAATGCGGCTAAAGTAAATTATTTTATTGAAGCAGGTAATGGTTATAATGTTAGATTTGGTAGAATTATATGTCCTGTTGAATATACACTTAGACAATTTGGATGTCGATTAAAGTTAGATGAAAACGAAGAAATTCCTTTTGAACTTGCTTATAATCATGGATTATTTGTAGATCCAAATACATTAGTAAGTATTTTAAAAGAATATTTAATGTGCGAGAAACTTGAAGAAATTGATTTTGATAGCTATAAGAAAAGAATAAGAACATTATAATTATTGTAAATAATTATAAAAATGCTTTATTTTTTTTCATTATTATGAAATTATGAAAGTAGAAAGGATGTGTAATGATGCGTGATAATAATTTAAGAAAAGGTTTTACTTTAGTAGAATTGCTTGCTGTAATTGTTATACTTGCAATAATAATGATTATAGCAATTCCTTCCGTACTTGAAACTGTTGAAACTGCAAGACAAAAGACTTTTAAGGAGTTTATGCAAAAAGTGTATTCTGCTGGTCAAGAAAAATTCTTAGTAAAAAAGGAATTTGAAGGACTTAAAAGACCAAGTGGATATGAATATTTAGAATATATATTCGATATAAAAGAGGATTTGGGTTTAACTAATACTGGTGGTTATAAAGGTATTGTCTCAATAATATTTTATGGCCATAATTATGCTGAAGATTTAAGAAGTCGTGGTTGGGATATAGATGAAGGAACTCCATATTATGATATTAGATTGATGGATGAAAACCATTATAGTTATATTCGTACTCAAAATAAAGTCACTCCTGAAAATATGTGGGTTTGGTCTTTTGATGAAGTAATAAGTGCAGATAGCGAGTGGGTTGAGGCCACATATAGTAAAGATAACTATATTGCATATACGACAAAAAATAAAGATCACATTATAGCTAATTATATAGGAGTAGACGGAGCTACTAATGATATATTTTTAAATACAGTTGTTCCATTAAAAAAATGAGGTAATTAAAAATGCATAAAAAAATGCATTTTTATTATGCTATAATATTTTCTAAAGGAAGTGTTAACTATGCCTGAAATAGCAGAAGTAAGAACGGTAAAAACTGCTTTAAAGAATAAAATAATTGGTAGAACAATTAAAGATATAGAATACTCTTATGATGATATTATAAAGACTGATAAGAGTGAATTTAAAAATAATTTAATAGGTAAAACTTTTAAAGATATTAGAACTGTTGGTAAATGGTTAATATTTGATTTAGGCGAATACTCATTTGTAAGTCATTTAAGAATGGAAGGAAAATATAACTATAGACCATCAAGTGATATAGTAGAAAAACATGAGCACATTATTTTTAGACTTGATAATGATTATGATTTAAGATATAAAGATGTACGTAAATTTGGAGTAATGATGCTTGTTAAAACAAAAGATGCCTTAAAGTTAAATGAGATTAGTAAACTAGGAATAGAACCTGATAATGATTCTTTAACTAAAGAATATATATATGAGAAAATACATGGAAGTAAACATACTATTAAAGAATTATTATTAGATCAAACAATTATAAATGGTCTTGGCAATATATATGTAGATGAAGTTCTTTTTGCAAGTGGTATTCTTCCTACAAGAAAAGGAAACTCAATAACAATAGATGAATGTGAAAGAATAAAAGATGAAGGATCACGTATTATAAAAGAAGCAACACGTCTTAAAGGAACAACTATCAGAAGTTATACATCTGAACTTGGAGTAGAAGGTGAATTTCAAAACTTTTTAATGGTTCATACTAAAGAAGGAGTTCCTTGTAAAAAGTGTGGTAATCCAATAATAAAGACAAGGGTTGGAGGAAGAGGAACATACTATTGTAAAGTATGTCAAAAGTAGAGTTACAACGAGTTAACTCTACTTTTATTATGTACCTTATCTATGTTATAATGTAGAAGGTAAGGAGTGTCTAAAATGAATGGTAATATTGGACGTTTAATAATGGTTATTTATATTGTCATTTGTATTGTTACAATTATAGTTTCTATACTTGTGACTAGAAAAAAGATTAAAAGACAATTTGAAGACACTTTAACTAATCTTGAAAGAGATAAAAATTTAATAATAAGTGGTTCTATTTTATCTGAACTTAATAAAGTAGAATCATTAATAAATAACGATGATTTAAGAGAAAAATATAATTATTGGAAGAGTTTATTTAAACAAATAAAAGATGAAGATGTTCCTAAGATAACTGATGAACTTATTAGTGCTGAAGAGTTAATTAAGACTGACTCAAATGAAATAATAAATGAAAGACTTGCTTTAATTGAATTTGATATATTTGTTGTTAAAGCTAGAGCAATTAACTTACTTAATTCTATTAAAGAAATTACTTTATCAGAACAAAAGAATAGAGAAATAGTTACTAAGTTAAAAACTGAATATAGAACTATATTCTTACAATATAACAATAATGATAAAGCTGATTATGCTATGATTCAAAATCCACTTGAATTACAATTTGAAAATGTAGATAAATTATTTAGTGCATTTGAACTTGCTATGCAAAATAATGTTTATCAAGAAGTTGGTAAAATTGTTAAAGCTTTAGATGATACAATTGGTAACTTAAAAATAGTTATTGAAGAAGCACCATCTATAATACTAATGGGTACTGAAATGATACCTAAGAGAATAGAAGATATTCATAAGGTTAGTCAAAAGATGATTGCGGATGGTTATAATCTTGAATATTTAAAACTAGATTATAATATAAGTGAATCTGAAAAGAAAGTTGCAGATGTATTTGATAGATTAAAAGTATTAAATCTAGAAGATTCAATATTTGAACTTAGAACAATACTAGATTATTTTGATAAATTATATGCTGACTTTGATAAAGAAAAAATAGCTAAAAAGATGTTTGATGAATACATAAGATCAGTAATACTAAGAGCAAGAAGAATTAAAAAGATTATTCAAAAGTTATCTTCAAGTATTCCTAATATGAAATATTCCTATGATTTAAGTGATGAAGAAGTTAAAGTTATAACTGATTTATCTAAAGAAACAGATAGATGTGAGTCTGACTATGAATCAGTTATGACTAAGTATAGAGAAAAGAATACTGCTTATTCTAAACTAACTAAAGAAATGGAATATATTAATGAAAGATTAAATAAAATTAATGATAAACTAACATATACTATTCAAAGTCTTGGTAGTTATCATGAAGATGAAGTAAGAGCTATTGAACAAAAAGAAGAAATAAAGAACTTAATGAGACAAGCAAGAGAACACATGCTTTCATATAAATTACCTGTTATTCCTAAGGATTATTTGGTAGAATATGGTGAAGCTGTTGATGCATTAAAAGAAATGGCAATTGAACTTGAAAAGAAACCTATTAAGATTGAAAGTTTAAATACTAGAGTAGATAATGCTAGAGATTTGTCTTTAAAAGTAGTACAAAACTCTGTTAATATTGTTAAGACAGCATCTATGGCTGAAAGTGCTATAGTTTATGGTAATAGATATAGAGCAATTAATTCTTCAATTGATAATGGTCTTGCTAAAGCTGAAAGACTATTCTTTAAAGGAGAGTTTAATGCATCTTTAACTGAAGCTATTAAATCTATAAATGTAGTTGAACCTGGTATTCAACAAAGATTACTTGAAGCTTATAGAAATGAAAATGTTAAATAAGGAGGTTTAAAATGGTTTATTTAGATTATGCAGCTGCAACTCCAGTTTTACCTGAAGTATTAGATAGTTATAATAAAGTTACAGAAGATTTCTATGGTAATCCTGAAAGCCTACATAGTTATGGAGCAAAATCTAGAGAATTATTAGAAAATGCTAATTCTCAAATTGCTGAACTACTTAATATTGATAAGAGTGAATTTATTTATACAAGTGGTTCAAGCGAAGCAAATAATATTGCTATCATGGGAGCTTGTTTAACATATCAAAGATATGGTAAAAGAATATGTGTTTCTAAATTAGAACATCCTTCTATGATAGGTATTTGTAAACATTTAGAAAGAGCTGGTTTCATTATTGATTATGTTGATGTTACAAGTGAAGGATTAGTTGATTTTGATGATTTAAAGAATAAAGTTAAAAATGATACTATACTTGTTAGTATAAGTGCTGTTAACTCTGAAACAGGCGCAAGACAACCACTTAAAACTATTAGACAAGTAATTAAGAAAAATAATCCTAATGTAATATTCCATTCAGATATGACTCAAGCAATTGGAAAAGTTGCAATGTCTGTAAGTGATGTTGATATGGCAACTATTTCAAGTAATAAGATATATGGTCCAACAGGAATTGGTTTATTATATTTTAATAAGAATTTAAGACTTACTCCAATTCTTTATGGAGCTCATGATGGAGAACTTAAACCTGGAACTGTTCCTCTTCCTTTAGTAGTATCTTTTGCTAAAGCACTTAGACTTGCTTTAAAAGATTTACCTAAAAAAGAAGAAATGGTTAGAAAATATAGAGAAAAAGTAATAGATCACTTAAGTGATTATTCAGGTGTTAAAATTAACAGTTCTAAATACTGTATTCCTCATATTTTAAATGTTAGTTTAATGACTATTAAACCTGAAACATTCCTACATGCTTTAGAAAAAGATGAAGTATATGTTTCAAGTAATACAGCATGTGCTAGTGGTAAACCAAGTGCTTCAATAGAAGCAATGTACCATGATGAAAAAAGAAGTACTACTTCTATTAGAATTAGCTTTAGTCATTTAACACTTCCAAGTGAAATAAATGATTTTTTAACTAGTTTTGATAAGCATTATGATGAATTAAACAAAGTTAAATAAGAAACATGAAAATGTTTCTTTTTTAGTGTCTAAAAAATTGTTTGATTTACTTGGATTAGATAAAAAAGATTTATATTTTGATCAACCAAGTTCAATGGGAATAAGCGGTTATGATCTTGTTGAAGATTTTGATAGTGCAATTGATAAGTTAGGTTTAACTGATAAAATAGATGTTAAACGTGAAAGAGAAAAAATAAGAAGATTAAATGTTTAAAAAATAAAACCTAGTTAACTTTTAACTAGGTTTATTTTCTTTTGTTCTATTTCTTTTCTTGTTTTCAGCTTGTTCTTCATTATATTTATTTTGTTCTTCTTCAAGTTTTTCTCTCATGAGTTTTTCTGCTTCACTTAGTGTTTTTGGAACTAAGTCTTGTCTTCCAATTTTATTTAAAGAATTATTAATACAATATACACGACTCATGAAAAGTCTATTAGCAATAAGTAAGTTAACAGCAGCGTCTTCATCATATTTTGTTTTTAATATTTTATTATAATAAAAAGGTAAATAGTATGATAATACATCTTCTATTTTTTCTTCTATTTTAAACTCGGTCATGTCTTTTACATAACTTAAATATGCATCCATGTAAGGAGATAGGTCAGTATAGTATTTAGAATAATCTGGTGGATTACCAGTTAATTTTACTATTTGTTTTCCAAATTTCTTATTTATTTTAAATCTAGGTGAATTAAGAATTTTTAAGGATATTTTATCCATTTCTCTAACATAGCTAGAAAGAAATAGTTTTCCTTCAATCATATTTTCAAATAGAAAACATTCAACTGCATCCATGATGGGTCTATCTATATTAGTTTGACTATGATCATAATAGTTTAAGTTAAACTTTTTAAAATACTTTACAGCTCTTGTATTAGCGTTTAAACAACGTATTGTTATATCTGGTATATCTTTATAACCATGTAGGTTTACTGTACTATTTAATGAACTAATTAGATTCATGCATTCTTCTTGATATGGTTTATAAAAAGATGCTACGTGTTCTTGATAATTTTCTTTTGTTACTTTTTCCATTTTTACACCTTTAAGATAATTCTATTTTTTAATTCTTGAACGTGATTTATCTTCCTTATTTTTAGTTGTTAATTTAATAACTTCTTCATCTATAGTTTTAATACCATCGTATAATTTTAACTTAACAAGCGCTTCAGTTAAAGCAGGTCTTGCTTGGTTCATGAAAGTTTTAAACATATAATCTGCTTGTTCTTCATTTCCAGTGAAGTTTTTAAATGAATCAAATATATTATTAATATAAGTAGCTATGATATCTTTAATGTCTCTTTTTACATCTATTTCAATAATTTCATCAGCTATTCTTTCGTAATTATCTACATGATTTTGAATAGGTAAATAAAACTCTCTTGTATTACTTATTGATAATATTCTTTTTATTTTTTCTTTTAAAGTAAGTTCTTTTCCAAGAAAAATCATATTTCTTTCTTCTAGATATCTTGATAATTCATATGAGGCTTTTTCATACATTCTATATACATATACATGATATGCTTCATATATAGGTAAGACATCTGGATCATCAAATTTTATATTGTTATTGTTACAAAAACGAATATAATTTATTTCTGAATTATAACATCTAGTAACTACATCTCTAAACTCTTTAAATTCATAGAATCTTTGAAATGAATTTACTTTATCTCTTAATTCTTTATTCTTAGTTTCTTCTTCTTTATACATTCCGTATATTTTATCTGAATTTGTTTTTTCTTTCATACACATTTATCTCCCTTATTAGTGTGTATTATATCATATTTACTATAAATAAAATCATTTTTGTGTTATTATATTCCTATAAAAAGAAAGAAGGAGAAAGCCAATGGAAAGAATGCTTACAGGATTACAGCCTACTGGTTCAATAACACTTGGTAATTATATCGGTGCTATTAAGCAGATGGTTGAATACCAGGACAAATATGAATCAATTATATTTATTGCTGACTTACATGCTATTACTGTAGCTGGTAATAATGAAACATTAGAAAAAAACACTAAAAATTTATTAGCTTTATATTTAGCCTGTGGACTTGATAAAGATAAGAATACTATATTTATTCAATCAGAAAACCTTTATCATGCAAACCTAAGTTGGCTTTTAGAATGTAATGCTTATTTTGGAGAATTATCTAGAATGCATCAATTCAAGGAAAAGAGTAAAAAGAATGAAAACTTTACTTCAGGATTATTTACTTATCCTGTTTTGATGGCAGCAGATATCTTAATGTATGATGCTGATTATGTACCAGTTGGTATTGATCAAAAACAACATGTAGAACTTGCTCGTGATATCGCCATTAGAATGAATAATAAATATGGTGATATGTTTAAAGTACCTGAACCAATTATAAAAGAAACTGGTACTAAGATTACTGATTTAGTAGATCCTACTAAGAAGATGAGTAAGAGTGCTGAAAATCCTAAAGGAGTAATATTCTTACTAGATGATTTAGAAGTAATTAGAAAGAAGATTATGGGTGCTACTACTGATTCAGTAGGAAGTATTAATTATGATTTAGAAAATCAACCAGGTATTTCTAATTTACTTACTATATATGCTGCTTTAACAAATGATACTATTGAAAATGTAGTTGATAAGTTTAAAGATTCTAACTATGGTAACTTTAAAAAAGAAGTTGCAGATTTAGTAGTTAAGGTAGTAGGAGATATTCAAGATAAGTATAATCAATATATAAATTCTGATGAACTTGATAAGATACTTGATAAAGGTATCGAAAGAGTAAATGCTCTTGCAAAAGAAAAATATGCTTTTGTTAAAGATAAACTAGGATTTAGAAGATAAATATAAGACTAATGATTGAGAAATCGTTAGTTTTTTTATAGAATTATTATAGGTGACATTATGAAAAAACAAGAGTCTAAAAATAGTATTATTTATAGTGTTATAGCAACATGTGTTGCATGTATACTTATAACTGTATTTATACTTATCAATACTAAAGTAATAAAATATGAAGCAAAAAATGAAAAAGAAAAAGCAACTGAGGTAAGAGTAACTAAACCTAGTACTACAACTATATTCCAAGAAAAAGGTGTTATAAGTGTTAATGGTGAAGATATTATTATTAATGTAGAAACTTATAAATCTCATTTTGGATTTCAAGTTAAATATGATAAAGAATTTTTTACAGTTAAATCTTTAAGTGATACGTCTGTAGAATTTTCTGATAGTAAAGGTACTAGTTATGTAAAAATAAATCCAATTAGTAGTGCTACATATGAAAGTGAATTATCTTTAAATGAAACAATTACAGAAGTAGATAATTTACAAATATATACTGTTTATAAAAAAATAGGAAATAACTATTTTAGAATAGATGAATGTATAGATAAAACAACTGGACAAGATAATGAATTTGACGCAAGGTTTAATTATTTATTAACAAGCTTAGAAGCGCGTTAAATTGTTTGATATTTTAGTCCTTTTACATTATAATTATTAAACGAGGTGAAAAAAACATGACAAATAAAGACTTAGCAGAATTTATGTTTCCCGATATTACTGAAACAATTGAAGATTTAGAAAAGAAGTATCCTGAAAGACCTGAAGGAACTGTTGTAACAAGATATGCTCCAAGTCCAACTGGATTTATGCATATTGGTAATTTTTATTCAGTTGTTGTTGACTATGTAATTGCTAAGAGAAATAATGGAGTTTTCTATTTAAGAAATGAAGATACTGATCAAGCAAGAGAAGTTGAAGGTGCTGTTGAATATATTAGACACGTACTTGATCATTATAATTTAAATCCAGATGAATATGAAGAAAAGGGAGGAGTTACAGTAGGTAACTATGGACCTTATATTCAATCTGAAAGAAAAAATATATATAAAGTATTTATTAAACAATTAATATCTGAAGGAAAAGCATATCCATGTTTTATGACTCAAGAAGAAATGAATGTTATTCGTCAAAATCAAACTGCAGCTAAGATGCGTGTTGGTATCTATGGTAAGTTTGCTAAAAGTAGAAATCTAACACCAGATGAAGCAGCAGAAAAGATTAAAAACGGAGAACAATTTACAGTAAGACTAAAGAGTGAAGGAAACTTTAATCGTACATTTATATTTAATGATTTAGCAAATGGTGAAATGAAGTTACATGAAAATGATAATGATACAGTTATCTATAAATCATCAACTGAACTTCCAACATATCACTTTGCTCATTTAGTAGATGATCATTTAATGCGTACTACTCATGTAATTCGTGGACAAGAATGGATGCCATCTGTTCCAGTTCATTATGAATTATTTAAAACATTTGGATATAAAATGCCTAAGTATGTACATACTCCTTTAATATTAAAGAAGGATGGAGATCAAATTAGAAAGATATCTAAACGTTTAGACCCAGAAGCAAGAATGACTTATTATGAAGAAAAAGGATATCCTATTTATGCAGTTATTGAATCAATCATGACTATTGCGAATTCAAATTATGAAGCTTGGAGAGAGGGTCATCCTGATGCACCATTTACAGATTTTGAATTCAATGCTAAAAAGATGAGTCCATCTGGTGCATTATACGATTTAGATAAACTTGATAATATTTCTAAGAATTATATTTCAAGATTAAATAAAGATGAAGTATTTGCTCAACTTGATGAATGGGCTAAACAATATGATGTAGATTTTGATAAAGTATTAAATGAAGATGTTGATTATACAAAAGCTATATTAAATATTGAAAGAGAACAAAAGAAACCAAGAAAAGATTATGCTCATTGGTCAGATGTTAAAGATGCTATTTGGTATATGTATGATGAACTTTATAATCCAACTGAATATGCATGGGGTAAGATAAATAATATGGATGAAATCAAATCTATATTAAATACTTATATTGAAAAATATTATGATGAAAATGATGATAAAGAAACATGGTTCAATCATGTTAAAGAATTAACTGATAGCTTAGAAGGTTATACAAGTAATATGAAAGAATATAAGGAAAATCCTGATGCATTCAAAGGTAATGTTGCAGATGTTTCAACATGTATAAGAGTAGCTTTAACTTCTAAAGATCAAACTCCAGATCTTTATGAAATAATGAGACTTTTAGGAAAGTCTAGAATTATTGATAGAATAAATAGAATTGCTTAATATGCAATTCTTTTTATTTTTATGTTATAGTTATAAGGACAGGGTGATAATATGAAAAACAAGAAAAAGTATTATTTATATACAATGAATATGACAATATTAAATGTTGTTTCAATTATAATTTTCATTGTAGCAGTTTTAATGGTTGCTTTAATAATGAAATTAACTAATTATAACTTAAGTATTAATAATAAAGAATTTGCTATATTTTATTTATTAATGATTCCTTATTTTATTTTTCATGAAGTACTTCATAGTATTGGTTATGTTATAAATGGGGCGAACTTTAAGAATATTACATATGGAGTTCATTTAGAAAAAGGAGTTCTTTGTTGTTTAGTTAAAGAAAATGTAAGTAAAAAGAATATCTTGTGGTCTTTAATCTATCCATTTTTATTTATTGGAGTTATTACTTTAATAATTGGGTTCTTAATTCATAATGCTGGGTTAATATTTTTATCTGTAATGAATATATCTGGTTGCTCAGGAGATTTGCTTATGTTTAAAGCATTTAGTAAATTAAAAGATTTTGAATATAGTGAATATGATGATCCAACTTCATTTGCTTTATATGGAGATAAGAGTTTAGAAAACTTGCATATGTATGGTCTAAAATATGTAGGAGTTGCTGATAAGTTAGATAGAACAATTACTAAAAAAATAGATGTTAGTAAAGTTAGTATAGTAATAACGATTGTATTTATACTTATTGGATTAATAAATTTTATATAGACAATAAAAAAGAGAAGTTTAAAACTTCTCTTATTTTTATTTATAAATATTAATTAAGCAGCTTGGTTATATTTTTTTAAAGCTTTCCATTCACGGTTTGATAAAGTAACCTTAACTCCATTAACTTTTTTAGTTTGTAAGTTTAAATTTTGTTTATGCTTTGTAGCATTTAAGGCGTGACTTCTTCTATTTCCAGTTAATCCTTTTCTTGCTGTTAGTTTAACGGCCATGTTTTTCCCTCCTTAACAATTCCAGTTGATTATACCAAAAGAATAGGCGTCTAGTCAACTTTTTTTCTACTTAATATTGGTATTCTTAGCGATTCTTCAGTTTTAAATGCTTCATGTGCATATTTTGCATCTTCTTTTGATTCCACGTCTTTATCGACAAAGTTTTCAAGAAGTTTTAATGTTTCTAATGCTACATCATCATATACTGCTGCAAGTTGAGCTTTTGTATATAACGCATTTAATATTTTATGAATCTTATCATCTTTATTTTCTTCGTTTGCTATTCTATAAAAATAATCTTTAATTTGTTGTGCTAATGGTTGTAAATATGCTATTTCATATAATGTTGGATATGTTGTAACTCCTAAATTGATTAAATCTTCATAGATAGGTATATTAGATGATTTATTTTTTGCAAATGCTCTTTCAAGAGATGGTGTCATATAAATTAGTTTATATTTATATTTTATTAATGCATTTTTAACTGATTTATTTTTACATGTTTCAATATATCTTATTAGATATTCATAGAAGTAGGCATTAATAAGTGATTTTCTATAATAAATGGCATCTGAAATTATTTTGTTACTTTCAGTTCTTCTTTCTTCATCACGTTTTTTCATGTCCATTTCTTCTTTGAATACTTGTTTAATAATTTCTTTAGCATCTAGACCCATTTCTTCAGCTTGTTTTTTAGTTATTAGAATTCTTCTTCCTTCAGCTTCTATATAAATAGAATATCTAATATTATCATCGACTGTTTTTTCATCTTCTTTAAATGTTTCAGTTCGTCTAAGTTTAATATCTTGTATGTGTGAATAAAAACGTTTTATATGGTTTTCTTTACCAAATAATAAAACATCTATTAATTCATCTTCTGTACAATGATTTAAACTTTGAATAAGTAAGTCATAGTTTTTAAATTCTTCATTTTCAAAGCTACCAAGACTTTTATATTTATCATTACTAAGTTCAATTACAGAGTTAATTAAATCTATTAATTCATCATATTCTTGAGTATTTTGTTTTCCTTCTAATTCTAAAGAGGCTAGTGAATTATAGATTTTTTCTACTGATTTTTCAAAATCTAATAAATCATTGATTTTTGATGTAACATTATTCTTTTTCATATTATCCCACCTAATTTATGGTTATTTTATTGTATTAGTTTCTAATTGTCAATAAATAAGTGGTATTGTATAATTATTAATAAGAACTAATGTTTGGAGGCTGATAAAAATGTTTACTAATCTTGGTATAAAAACTGATTATAGTTTGTTTAAAAGTTTAATAAAATTAGATGACTTAATTAAGTATGCAAAAGATAAAAATATTAAAAGCCTTGGTATTTTAGATGATAACTTATGTGGTTCACATATTTTTATTACAGAGTGTATTAAAAATGATATAAAACCTATAGTTGGACTAGATATAACAATAGAGGGTATAAGAATATTTTTATATCCAACTAATATGAAAGGACTTACATTTCTTTTTAAAGTAACTAAAAAACAAATAGATAATAAACTTTCTTTTAATGATATTATTAATGATAATTTATTATATGTACTACCTTTTGAAAGTGGTAAAGCATTTAAAAGATTAAGTAGTATTTTTACTAATTTATATATGTCTTTTAAGAGTGAGGCAGAACTTAATAAAATAAAAACTGTTACTAATAATTATATTTATATAAATGAGACTAAAGCATTTACTAGTGAACAGAGTAAATATATAAATTACTTATATATGATTGAAAATAATATAAAACTTGGTGAATATGAATTTGTAGATTACTCTAAGAATATAATGAAAGAAGAAAAATATGATTTAAGCAACTTCGTTAATAAAATAGATTTAAAGATAGAAAAGACAGCTAATCATATTCCTAAGTATGATCCAAATATAAAAGATTCATTTGAATATTTATCTAACTTAGCCAACAAAGGGTTAAGTAAGAGACTAAACGGAAATGTTACAAGTGTTTATCAAGATAGACTTAATTATGAATTAGATGTAATAAATAAGTTAGGTTTTGTAGATTACTTCTTAATTGTATTTGATTATGTTCGTTATGCACTTAAAAATAATATAATGGTTGGATGTGGAAGAGGAAGTGCGGTAGGTTCTTTAGTTGCATATTCTCTTGGTATAACAAGAATAGATCCAATTGAATATAACTTATTGTTTGAACGTTTCTTAAATCCTGAAAGAGTTACTATGCCAGATATTGATATAGACTTTGAAGATGAAAGAAGAGAAGAAGTAGTTCAATATGTAATAGATAAATATGGCGTTAATAATGTAGTTCATATTATGACGTATGGAAGACTTACAGCCAAAGAAGTAATTAGAAGTGTTGCTAAGATTAATCACTTAGATGAGAAACTAATTGATAGTATTTCTAATTTACTTGATTCTAAAAAGAGTTTAAAAGATAACTTAAATGAAAAGTTAAAAAGTTTAATAAAGAGAAATTCAAGTGTTAGAAAAGTATTTGAAGAGTCTTTATATTTAGAAGGTATAAAAAATCAAATAGGTATTCATGCTGCTGGTATTGTTATAAGTGATACTGATTTAACGGATAATATACCAGTTATAAAAAATGGAGATGTTTATTTATCTGGTTATCAGATGGGTGAACTCGAGTCTTTAGGTCTTCTTAAGATGGACTTCTTAAGCGTTGCAGATTTAACTTTAATAAAAAAGGTAGTTAATTTAATTGAGGAAAAAGAAAATATAAAAATAAACATAGATAATATACCTTTAGATGAACCTAAGGTATATGAGTTATTAACTGCTGGTTTAACTGAAGGTATATTTCAATTTAAAACTCCTTCAATGAAGAATTATTTAAGAAGAGCGCGTGTTAGTAAATTTGAAGACTTAATCATGGCTCAAGCAATTAATAGACCTGGACCAATGAGTAATATACCTGTTTATTTAGCTAGAAAAAATGAAGGAAGAAAAATAGATTATTTATTTCCTGAACTTGAAAGTATTTTAAGTGAAACATATGGTATTATGATTTACCAAGAACAAGTTATGCAAGTATTAAGAAGTATTGCTGGTTACTCATATGGGGAAGCAGATGTAATTAGAAGAGCAATATCAAAGAAGAAACTTGATGTAATAGAAAAAGAAAAGATTAACTTTATTAATAGAAGTGTAGAAAAAGGATTTGATAAAGAAAGATTAGAAAAACTATATAATCAAATAGTTGAATTTGCTGATTATGGATTTAATAAATCACATTCAATAGCTTACTCTAAAATTGCTTATCAAATGGCTTATTTAAAAGCACTTTTCCCAGGATACTTTTATTTAACTTTACTTAATCAAGGTAGTAGAAAAGAAAGCATTATATATGAAGCAAAAGGAAATAATATATCAATTGTAAAAGCAGATATTAATTTATCTTCAAATGAATATGTATATAAAGATAATAGTATTATTTTATCTTTTAAAGCTATAAGAGGTATAACTGACTCAATTGCATCAGCTATAGTTGAAGCAAGAGGTAATAAAAAGTTTACAGATATATATGATTTCTTTGCAAGAGTTAAAAATATTAATAAAAAGAATTTAACTATATTAATTGAAGCAGGTGTATTTGATTCTTTAAATGTAAATCGTGCAACTATAATTAAAAATATAGACTCACTTTTAACATATGGAGACTTAATACAAACTTTATCTAAAGATTTAGTAAGTGAACCTGAACTTAAAGAAGTAGAAGAGTATGATGATGTTACTTTAATGAATAAAGAATATGAATTATATGGTTTCTATGTATCTAATCATCCTTGTTCAAAATATAATTGTTTTAAACAAAAAGATATTAGAAAATACTATGATAAGTTTATAGAAATGGTTGTATTAGTTGATAGAATTAAAACACTTAAGACTAAAAATAATGATGATATGGCATTTATTACTTATGAAGATGAAACTGGAGAAGGGGATGCTGTAGTATTTAAAGAAGCATTTGATAACTTATCTGATATTAAAGAAAAAGATTTAGTAAAAATAGTTGGACATGTTGAAAGAAGAATGGATAAGTTCCAATTAGTTATTAAAAGTATAAAAAAGGAAGCATAAAAAACTTCCTTTTTTGTTTGCAAATACTAGTCATATGTATTATAGTATTACTTATTTAAAAGAAGGGGAAGATGGGTATGGATGTATTATATACAGCTAATGATAAATATACTGACATAATGTTAACTTCAATGGTTTCTTTAATACATAATGGTGGATTTCAAGATATTACATTCCATATTGTTACTGAAAATTATTCTTATGATGATTATAAAAAGGTTAGTGACGTTTTAACTAGATATGATAATGTTGATTTATTTTTTTATAATTTAGAAGACTATAATATTGAAGAATTTAATATACCTAAATGGAAGAATACTCAAATAGCTAATGCAAGAGTTTTTTATAACAGAATATTAAGTAATAATCCTAAAGGTGAACAAATATTATATATTGATTCTGATACTTTAATAGTTGATAAAATCGATGATATAAGTAAAAAGGAAGAAAATCCAATTTATGCGGTACAAGATTCAATTAAAAAAGATTACTATCATAATTTAGGATTAAATGAGTATTACAATTCAGGAGTACTACTATTTAATAGAGATACTTGGAAAGAAAAAAAATTAGATGATAAAATCTATGAATTCTTAGCAAGTCATGATGTAACTAGTTTTGAGTTTCCTGATCAAGATTTAATAAATATTACATTACAAGATGAAATAGGTAAAATGCCTCTTGAATATAATATATGTGTTTATCCTTTTATGTTTAATGAAGCTCAATTTAATCTTTATTATGGAAATGATTTAAGAAGTTACTCTCTACAAGAAATAGATGAAGCACGTAAAAATGCTAAAATAATTCACTTCTATGGTACTAATTGTAATAAACCATGGTTAAAAAATAAGATTAATCCATTTAATGAAACTTATAGAGAGTATTTACATGAAGTTAATCCTGAATATGAAATTAAACCTATTTCAGGTATAGCTGGATTCTTAGCTAATTCTCCAACTCTTTTTTATAACTTATTAGCACTTAGATCTAATATGAAAGAAGATACTGTAAAACGTATTAAAAAAAGATGTTTAAAATAGTATAATTTAATAGGGTGAATTATATGAAGATTGATTATAAAATAGCAGGCTATTTGCTTATATTTGCATCTATTTTATTTATTGTTGCAGCAGTGTTTTCTTATTATGAAAAAGATATGGTATTAATGTATTTTTCTATACCTTCTGCTGTTATATTTTTAATCGTTGGTGTAATTATGAAATTAAAAGATAAAAGTAAATAAACTTTTATCTTTTTTTTACCCAAAAGGTGCGTTTTTATGTATAATAGTACCTTAAAGAGGAAAGTTTATGAATGAATATGAAATATATAGAAAATCTTTAGGAAATATACCTGATTTTATAAAGAAATATTTAGAGTTAGATATCATGAAAAGATTAAAAGGAATTAGTCTTTTATGTGGGATGGATTATGCTAGTAAAGCTGCATATGATTTTCCTTATTATATTTCGAGATATGATCACTCTGTTAATGTGGCTTTAATAACTTGGAAGTTAACTCATGATAAAACACAAAGTATTGCTGCTTTATTTCATGATATTTCTACACCTGTTTTTTCACATGTAATTGATTACCTTAATAATGATTTAGTTAAACAAGAGTCTACTGAAGAATTAACTGGTGATATTTTAAGAGAATCAGATGAGTTAAAAGAATGTTTAAAAATAGATAATATTGATATAGAAGATGTTATAGATTTTAAAAAGTTTAGCATTGTTGATATTGAAAGACCAGGAGTATGTGCCGATAGAATAGATGGAACTTTATGTTCTGCCATTAATTGGCTTAAGAGCACAAATGGTAAAGAATGTGCAAGCATTGTTGATGATTTAATTGTTTCTAAGAATGAATTAGGAGTTAAAGAAATAGCATTTAGAAGTATAGATAAAGCAACACTTTTTACTAGACTTAATGATGAAGTTAATAGAGAAACTCATACTAATAATGATAACTATATGATGAATCTTTTAAGTGATATAGTAAAACTTGCATTAGAAGAAGGTATTACTGACTATAAATCCCTTTTCTATATAACTGAAAGAGAATTCATTGAATGTATAGAAGATAATCTAGATTTAAATGAAGAATTAAAAGAAAAATGGAATTTATTTAAATCTATTAAAGAAATACCAATTATTAAAATGCCTGATATTAAAAATAAGATAATAAATCCATTGGTGGTAGATAAAAGACTTAAAAAAATGTTATAATTAATTAAGGTGATATATATGGATGATGATAGCAAGAAAATATTACTCTTAAAAATAGGAGTAGGTTTCTTAGTATTTTTAGCTATTCTTGTTGTTATAGGTATTATACTTGCAGTTAAGAATGGTAATAAAAAACAAGATGATGGATATGAGGCAACTACTAGAAGAACTATAAGTGGATTTACTAGTGAAGAAGTAGTAACTGGTAATACAAATGAGTCGACTAGTACTACAGTTGAGACAACTAGTACAACTGAGGTTACGTCTTCTACTAGTACAACTACTACAACTGCAAGAGCAGTTGTTCCAACTAATCCAAATACTACTAGAAGAACAACTAAAAGAGTTACACAACCACCTCAAACACAAGCACCACAACCAACTACACCAGTTGTTCCTGAAATAGTATTTACTGAAATAACTAGTAGTAATAGGTCTAACTATGCAAATGCTGATTCATCTTTTGAATGGAGTTTAGTTAATATTATACAAAGTAAGACTAGTTCTAAATACAAAGTAGCTGCAGAGTTAAGAACTGCTGCTGAGCAAATTGCAGAAGTTTGCTGCAATAGTGGTAAGAACTATTGCAATGAAGATGCTACTCAAAAATTTAATGAGTTAGGTTATAATTTCTTTACAATTAATTATAATGATTATGGTTCTGGATTAACTGCGTCTCAAGCTTATAGCAATATTAAGAGTGCAGGTAGAAGCGTAATTGAAAGTGGAAAATATAAATGGGTAGGAGTAGGAGTTATTAAGAATCCTAAACTTGGAGGTACTACTTGTTACTCAGTTGTTATGTCATATGATAATTAGGAGGGTTTTAAATGTTTGAATATATGGGAGATAGACTTTCTAATGCCATTAAGAATATTCGTGGTATGGGAAGGATTACTGAAGATAATATAAGTGAGGCTATGCGTGAAATACGTATGGCTCTTTTAGAGGCAGACGTTAACTATGAAGTAGTTAAAGAGTTTGTTAAAAACGTTAAAGAAAAAGCTTTAGGTATGGATGTTGGTAAAAGTCTTAAACCTGAAGAAGTATTTATAAAACTTGTAAAAGATGAATTAGTTTCCCTTTTAGGTGGAGACTATGTTCCTTTAGAAACTAATGGAAATCCAACTATAATAATGATGGTTGGTTTACAAGGTTCTGGTAAAACTACTATGAGTGGTAAGATTGCCAACTTAGTTAGAAAGAAATATAAAAAGAATCCTTTACTTGTTGCTTGTGATATTTATAGACCTGCAGCAATTGACCAATTGGTTGAAGTTGGTAAAGGACTTGGTGTAACAGTATTTGAAGAAGGAAAAAAGAATCCTAATGAAATTATTCGTCATGCCTTAGAATATGCTAAAGAAAATAAACATAATTATATAATCATAGATACTGCTGGTAGATTACAAATTGATGAGACTTTGATGGGAGAACTTGTTGATATTCAAAATGAATTTCATCCAAATGAAGTATTACTTGTAATTGATGCTATGATGGGTCAAGATGCTATTAATGTTATAAATGGATTTAATGATAAATTAAGTTTAACTGGTGCTATTCTTACTAAGATGGATGGTAATACTAAAGGTGGTGTTGCTTTATCTGTAAGACATTTAACTAATGTACCTATCAAGTTAGTAGGTGACTCTGAAAAGATGGATGGAGTAAGTGAATTCTATCCTGAAAGAATGGCTGAACGTATTCTAGATATGGGTGATATTTTATCTATTGCTGAAAAAGTAGAAGGAATATACAGTGAGGCTGATGCTAAAGACTTAGCTAAGAAGATGAGAAAAGGTGAATATGATTTAGATGATTTTCTAAATACACTTGGTCAATTTAAAAAGCTTGGACCTTTAGAAAATTTACTTAAGATGATTCCTGGAGCTAGAAAAGCTGGACTTAATAATATCAATTTTAATCCTAAAGATATGGCTCATATTGAAGCAATTATTCAATCAATGACACCATATGAAAGAAAACATCCTGATGTAATTAAAATGACTCGTAAACAAAGAATTGCTAAAGGATCAGCAAGAAGTGTTGAAGAAGTTAATAGATTATTAAATCAATTTGAACAAATGAAAAAAATGATGAAACAATTTAATAATGGTAATTTTAAAATGCCTTTCTAGGTGATGATGATGAATAAGATAAAATTTGTTTTATTCGGAGTTATTGCTACTTTGTTCATATTTACTATATTTGGTATTATTAATTCTGTAATAAATATGAACAGTACTATTTATGTTAAAGAAGTACCAAAGTTTGATGAAAAGATAGATACAATAAACAAGAATATAGGAAAAATAAAAAATGAAGTGTGTGTTAGTAGACTTAATAATCTTGTTTCAAGGGTAAAAGATACATACTATAAAAAGAATGTTAGTTTAAAAGAATACTATAAAAATTATAATAAAGATGATGTGACTTTTAGTGATTTATTTGATTTAACACTTTCTTCGTGTGGAGTATCAAGTGAAGAAGTACCAAGTATAATAGATTTAGTACTTAGTAGTAGAGTATATCCTGATAGTGTTTCTAATAGATATAGAACTTCTTATGAATTTAGAATAACAGATTATCTTAATAGAAAAAGTACTTACGAGTTAAGTGATGAAATTGGAACTTACTCTAGTAAAGAAAATGAACTAAAAGCAATTAATGATTTAACAGAAAGACTAGTAAAATGAAAAAAGTATATAACTTATTATTTATAATTAATGTAATACTTGGTTTATTTATCTTTGTTAATTATTTTTTCTTATATAAGTATTCTAATTTTTCTATATTTTTATCAATTGTATTAAGTTTAATATATATTGCATGTGCGTGTCTTTATAATAATAAAAAGAATAAGAGAATAGAGTTAATAGATATATTATTTGTAAGCATTAGTTGTTTACTTATAATGACTATGTTTATTACAAGTATATTATTTCAATTAGAAATAAATAGTATTTATTGTTTACTATACTTTAATTTATTGATTTTAATACCACATGCACTAATAATTATTTACAATTTATTAAGATAAAGCGGATATTTAACATTATCTGCTTTTATTTTTGTTTACTAAAATGTGTAAATAAACTATACTTATATTAGAATTGAAGGTGTAAACAATGTATGATAGAAATAAATTTTCATTTGTAGTTCTTACAGCTTTTGTATTCTTGTTTTCAATTATATGTATGAGTTTATCTTCATCTTATGGCTTAGATGAAGAAACTCCAAGATGGAATGTGTCATTTAACGCTGTAAATGTAGTTGATAGTACTGCTTCTTTATATGATGAAGTTAGATTAAATAAGAATAGTACTTCATTATCAAAATTAGGTTTTATATTTGATAATGCTGGGGATACAATTACATATAGAATAAATGTACTTAATTCAGGTAATAGAGATGCTGTTATTAGTTCTATTTTATTAAGCAGAGCAGTATGCTCAGATGCAACTTATTGTGATAATTTAGACTATAACCTTACTTATGAAAATGGTACTGCAGTTTCAAGAGGAGATACGCTTCCTAAGAATAGTGGTGTAGTTATGTTATTAACATTTAAACATGTTGGTAATACACAAGATGGTGACGTTACAATTAAGAATATTGATTTTTCGATTAATTATATGGAAGGATAGGTAATATGAAGGATATAATTCAAAGTAAATATTTTAAATGGGGTTTAACTGCTTTTTTAGTAATAGTTGCAGCTATGCTTTTAAATTATTTTATAGACAACATTGGTAATTTAATTAGTCTAATAAGTGGTTTCTTAAAGATATTAACATCTTTAATAATTGGACTTGTTATTGCATATTTATTAAATCCAATTGTTAAATTCTTTGAAAAGAAAGCATATAAGAATGTTAAATCTAGTAAGAAGAGAAGAAACATTTCTATAGCAACGACTTATGTAATTGCTATAGTTGTTACTGCTACTATTATTAGAATTGTAGTACCACAATTATTAAGTAGTGTAATCTTACTTATTCAACATTCAGATCAATATGCTATTACTATAACAAATTTCGTTAAAAAAACAGTTATTGGTGAAGCTAATTTTAGTACTTATAGTGTTTATATAAATGACTTTACTAATAGTTTAAAGAATAGCTTACCAGCACTTCAAAATGCTTTTTCTACTATTAGTAATGGTGTAGGAGTATTTGTATCAGGATTCTTTAATTTACTTATTGGTTTAGTATTCTCAGTATATATACTTGCTAATACTAAAGAATTTGCTGGTGGTACACGTAAAACACTTTATGCATTCTTTAATGTTGAAAAGGTAAATAATTTTATTAATAAAGTTAATTATGTAAATAGTATTTTCTTAAGATTTATTATTGGTAAATTAACAGACTCAAGTATTGTTTGTTTAAGTACACTTGTATTTGTACTTGTATGTGGATATCCATATCCATTACTAATTGCAATACTTATTGGTATAACAGATTTAATACCTTATTTTGGACCATATATCGGAACAATTCCAAGTGCAATTATTATTGCAGTTGTTAATCCAGTTAAGGCTGTTATATTTATTCTATTTATTATTTGTTTACAACAAATTGATTCAAACTTTATTACACCAAGAATTCAATCAAATGCAACAGGATTACCTTCATTCTGGGTTCTATTTGCAATTACAGTAT
This sequence comes from uncultured Caryophanales bacterium, assembly GCA_946536225.1. Classification (GTDB taxonomy): domain Bacteria; phylum Bacillota_I; class Bacilli_A; order RF39; family UBA660; genus UBA6985. Next base: position 179,782 of record CAMNEE010000001.1, read on the forward strand.
TTGGTGGATTATTTGGAGTTGTTGGACTTTTAATTGGAGTTCCATGCTTTACAATTATTTATGAAATTGTAAGAGACTTTATAAATGACAATTTAAGAAAGAAGAGTTTACCTGTTGAAACTGATTATTATACAACTTCAGCTCAACTGGAAGAGAAGAGAATAAAGGCTAAATTAAGTGAGGAATAGTATATTACTATTCTTTTCTTTTGCTTTTTTTGGTATAATTGACATAGGGTGGAAATATGAATAGTATTTTTGATTATACAATTGAAATGTTAGAAGAATACTTTCTTAGTATCGGAGAAAAGAAATTCAAAGCTAAACAAGTTTTTGAGTGGATATATCAAAAAAGGGTATATGACTTCGATCAAATGAGTAATCTTAGTATTGATTTAAGAAATAAACTTAAAGAAAACTTTGATATCTCTCTTTTAAAATTAAGAAAGAAACAAGTTAGTGAGGATACTTCTAAATATTTATTTGAATTATTCGATGGAAATCTAATTGAGTCTGTTCTTATGAGACATGACTATGGTATTTCTGTTTGTGTTTCCTCTCAAATAGGTTGTAATATGGGATGTGCTTTTTGTGAGTCAGGTAGACTTAAAAAAGTAAGAGATTTACAAGCCTATGAAATAGTAACTCAAATACTTATGATTGAAGATGATATCAAAGAAAGAATATCATCTGTTGTAGTAATGGGTATTGGAGAACCTTTTGATAATTATGATAATGTAATGAGATTTATAAGAATTATTAATGATCCAAAGGGAATTGCAATAGGCGCAAGACATATAACTGTTTCAACATCTGGATTAATAAAAGGTATTGAAAAATATGGCAATGAAAAACTACAAACTAATTTAGCTGTAAGTTTACATGCACCTAATAATACTATTAGAAACAAAATAATGCCTGTTAATAAGGCATTTAAAATAGAAGAACTAATTGATGCTATTTCTAAATATATTGAAAAGACAAATAGAAGAGTAACTATAGAATATTTGATGTTAGATAATGTAAATGATTCTATAGAGTGTGCAGATGAACTTGCTTCATTATTAAAAGGATTAAATGTATATGTTAATTTAATACCATATAATGAAACTAGTCATATAGAATTCAAGAAAAGTAGTAATGAACATGTTATGAAATTCTATGATGAATTAAAGAAAAAAGGGATTAACGTTACTGTTAGACGTAGATTTGGTAGTTTAATAGATGCAGCGTGTGGTCAGCTAAGAGCAAATGAGGTGAACAAGTAATGAAATCATTTTATATTACAGATACAGGCAAAGTTAGAAGTCATAATGAAGATTCTGTAACTATTGTTAAAAATGCTGCAAGTGAGCATTTAATGATTGTTGCTGATGGAATGGGAGGACATAGAGCTGGAGAAGTTGCTTCTTCTATGGTAATTCAACAAATTGGAGAAAGATTTCAAAAACTATCAACTATTGGATCTAAACAAGATGCAATTGCTTGGTTAAGAGAAAATGTAAAAGAAGTAAATTCTAAAATAATTAGTTACTCAAATGAACATCCTGAAGCAGCTGGTCTTGGAACTACTTGTGTAATGGCTCTTTTAACTAAAGATATGCTAATATTTGTTAATATTGGTGATTCATCTGGATTTGTATTTAAAGATGGTAAATTGAAGAAAGTTACTAAAGATCACACTCTTGTTAATTTCTTAGTTGAAACTGGAGAATTAAGTGAAGAAGATGCAGTTAATCATCCTAAGAAGAATGTTTTAATGAAAGCTCTTGGTGCAACTGATAAATGTGAAATGGACATGTTTGAAGTTGAAACTGATGTTGATGCTATTATGTTATGTTCAGATGGACTAACTAATATGCTTAGTCAAGAACAAATTGAAAGAGTTTTAAATGATGATGATTTATCTGTTGATAATAAATTAATTAAGCTTGTTAAGAAAGCTAATGTACGTGGGGGCCTTGATAATATTTCGATAGCATTCATAGACAAAGAAGGTGTACGCAAATGATAACTAAAGGTCAAAGGATAAACGATAGGTACCAGATAATGAAAACCATCGGTGAAGGTGGAATGGCAAATGTTTATCTTGCTTACGATACTATACTTGATAGAAACGTAGCAGTAAAAGTTTTACGTGGAGACTTGGCGACTGATGAAAAATTTGTAAGAAGATTTCAAAGAGAAGCATTATCTGCTAGTAGTTTAAGTCATCCTAATATAGTAGAAGTATACGATGTAGGAGAAGATAATGGTTCTTACTACATAGTAATGGAATATATTAAAGGTAAACATTTAAAACAATTACTTAAACAAAGAGGTAAACTTACTTTAACTGAAGTAGTTGATATCATGTTACAAGTAACTGATGGTATGAGTGCAGCACATGATAAATATATAATTCATAGAGATATTAAACCTCAAAATATAATGATTTTAGAAAATGGATTAATAAAAATAACAGACTTTGGTATAGCAATGGCACTTAATTCAACTCAACTTACCCAAACTAATTCAGTAATGGGTTCAGTTCATTATTTACCACCTGAACAAGCAAGTGGTAAAGGTGCTACTATTCAAAGTGATGTATATTCAATGGGAATTCTTATGTATGAGTTATTAACTGGTCAATTACCTTTTAAAGGTGATAATGCAGTTGAGATAGCTCTTAAACATATTAAAGAACCTTTCCCAAGAATTAGAAGTGTTCTTCCTAATTTACCTCAATCAATTGAGAATATCATTATGAAAGCAACAGCTAAGAATACTAAAAATAGATATGCTGATGCTAGAGAAATGCATGATGATTTAATAACAGCTTTATCTGATGAAAGAGCAAGTGAACCAACATTTAGTTTTAAATATAAAGAAAATGATGGGGAAGAGATGGACGCAAAAGAAAAGAAAAAGACTGTTAAAAAAGATGATGTTGATTTATCTGGATTTGATGATGAAGAAGAAAAAAAGATAGATAAAAAAGAAGATAAAAAGAGTGTAAAACACAAAGAAAATGAAGAAAAGGGTGATGTAGATATAAAAGCTCATAAGTTAAGTGAAAACGAAATTAAGCGTGAAATACGTAGAAGAGAAAATAAGGTTTTATTAGTACTTGGAGTAATATTTACAGCTTTAGTACTAATAATTGTTACAGCATTTGGTATTATGAATTTAACAGGTAATGTTAAAGAATTAAAGGTTCCAGATGTATCAAATATGTCTGAAGTTGAAGCAGCTGATGCTTTAGAAAAAGCCGGTTTAACTGTAGCTGAGGAAAATAAATATGTTCCTAGTGCTGATATACCTGAAGGAAGTGTTGTTAAGACAGATCCTGCAGCTGGTAGAACAGTTAAATCTGGTAAAGAAATAGTACTTTACTTATCTAGTGGCGATGAAGCATATACTTTACCTGACTTTATAGGTGAAGATGCAAGTAATGTTAAGTATTCTTTAGAAAAGGAACATAATTTATATGTTCAAATTAAGGCAATTGATACTGATAAGAATGCTAAAGCAAATGAAATAATTTCTTCTGAACCTGCAGCAGGTGAAAGATTAAAATCAGGAGATACTGTAGTTTTATATATTAAACATATTGATGATGTTTATCCAGATTTCTCTAATTCAAGTTTAAGTGATATTGAAAATTGGTGTAATGATAATGGTGTTACATTATCTGAACCTGAATATGTTGAAACTTCAGATTATCCTGCTGGTACAATCTTCTATCAAAGTAAAGCAGCTGGTTCTAAAGTTCAAGCAGGTCAAACATTACAAATACGTATTGCTCAAGAGCCATTTGATGCTGGTTCAGTAGTTGATATTGGATAGTTATTATGGTTGGTAGAATTGTTAAGATAATTAGTAATACTTATACTGTATCATCTAATAACAATTTGTATGATTGCATTCCAAGGGGTAAGTTCAGATATGAGGGATTTACCCCTTTGGTAGGTGATATAGTTGAATTTAATGAGAAAGAATTAGTTATAGATTCAGTACATAAAAGAATTAATGAACTTAAAAGACCTGAGGTAGTTAATATTGATAATGTAATAATTGTAGCTAGTTTAACTAGACCTGATTTTAGTTCTTTCTTACTAGATAAGATGATTGCTAATGTTACTTTAAAAAATATTAGTCCTATTATTGTGTTAACAAAGTCAGACCTTTTAACAAAGGAAAAGATGGAAGAGTTTATTCCAATTATTGATTATTATAATAAAATTGGTATTCCAACTTTACTTAATAGTGAATTAGATAAAATAAAAGATTTAATAAAGGGTAAACTTGTTACATTAACAGGACAAACAGGTGCTGGTAAATCCACACTTTTAAATAAGCTTAAACCTGAACTTAATATTAAGACTCAAGATATAAGTGAAGCACTTGGACGTGGTAAACATACTACAAGACACACAGAAATTTATACTTTTGATGACTTTAGTATTGTTGATACTCCAGGTTTTAGTGCTCTTGATGTTGATGTTGAAAAAGAAAATATTAGATTTGCATTTGTTGAGTTTGACAATTCAGGATGTAGGTTTAATGACTGTATGCATATAAATGAAATTGGCTGTAGAGTTAAAGAACAAGTAGAAGCACATGAAGTAATGACTTCTAGATATGAAAATTATAGAAAGATGGTTGAAGAATATGAAGATATCAGTAAGCATTCTAAAAAATAAAATATCTTTTGAAGACTCTATAAAAGAAGTAGAAAAAACTGATGCTGATTTTATTCATGTAGATGTCATGGATGGAAAATTTGTTAATAATAAAACATTTGAAATTGATGATGTTTTAAGATTATTTAAAGATACTACTAAAGATTTAGACATCCATTTGATGGTTAATCATCCTAAAGAATATATTGATGCTTTTTCTAAACTAAAAGCTTGTAAATATATAATTATTCATGAAGAGATAAATCATGATATAGGAGACTTAATTGAATATATCCACTTTAAAGGTAAAAAAGCAGGTATAGCCATTAATCCTTATACTAAAGTTGAAGCTGTTAAACCTTATTTAGAAAATGTAGATTACTGTTTAATAATGGGAGTTATTCCAGGTTTTGGTGGTCAAGAATTAATTACGTCAACTACTATGAAGATTGATGAATTAATGCGTATTCGTGATGATCTTGATTATCACTTTGAAATATCATTTGATGGTGGAGTAAATGGAGATACAATTAAGTTACTTGATGGACTTGATATTGCAGTATCTGGTTCATTTGTTGCTATGAGTGATAATTATCAAAAACAAATAAATAAACTTAGAAGAGGAGAATAATAATGAGTGTTTTAAGAAAATATCTAATAGTCTTTTTAATTTCTATGGTTCCTCTTGTAGAGTTAAGAGGTGCAGTTCCTGTTGGTGTTGCATCAGGAGGATTTGCTCTTCCTTTTTGGAGTGTTTTAGTAATATCTATAATAGGTAATATGATACCTGTTCCATTTATATTTTTCTTTGCTAGAAAAGTACTTATATGGGGTAAAGATAAAAAATTAACTAGAAAGTTTTTCACATTTTGTTTAAAGAAGGGTGAAAAAGGTGGAAAGAAGTTACAAGCTAAAGCTGGAAATGGAATATATTTTGCTTTAATGTTATTTGTTGGTATTCCTGTTCCTGGAACTGGGGCTTGGACTGGTACACTTGCAGCCTCAATACTTGACTTAGATTTTAAAAAGTCTATTATTGCTGTTATATGCGGTGTAGTACTTGCTGGTGTTATCATGGGAGTTGGTACTCTTATTGGTAATGGTATTGCAGGAATGATTTAGGTGAATTATGAATTTAGTTGGTTATATTGAAAAATATGGTAATAGAAGTTTTAATACTCTTAAACCAACAAATATTGATTATTTAATATTTGCTGAACTTACTTATATTGATTTAGATGGTATTGTTTCAACTAGTGCTACAAGAAAAGTAACATTAGAACAAGTAATTGATATTTTCTTTGATAAATATAATGAGAGTTATTTTAAGATTCAATGTACGGCAACTAGATCTGCAATAAAAGTATTAAGAGCATTAAAAGGTAAGAAGAGATTTAAAGATTTAGAACTTTATAATTATAAATATGAATGTTCTAATAAGTTTCAGTTTAGTGCTGTTACTTATATACTTCCAGATAAATTAAAAGTAATTGCATTTGAAGGAACTGATGACTTAATATCAGGATGGAGAGAAGACTTTGAAATGTCTTATAAATTTCCTGTTCCTGCAGAAGTATTAAGTAAACGTTATATTAATAAAGCTATAAAACCATTTGATAGAAATGAATATGTAATTGTAGGACACTCGAAAGGTGGAACTCTTGCTTTATATGGTTCAATGTACTGTGATTTAATTAAACAAAAACATATAAAGAAAATTTATTCATTTGATGGTCCCGGTTTATGGAATAGTAAGATAAATAGTTGGAGATATAGACGAATATTTGATAGATATGAACATATTGTTCCGAACTGTAGTGTAGTTGGTATGTTATTTGCTGATAAGAAATATACAGTTATTAAATCTAATAAATCAGGTATAATTGGACATGATGCTTATACTTGGATGATTAAAGATGATGATTTCTTATATACTGAAATGAAAATAACATCTAATTCATTTCATAAAGCATTTAATAGGTGGAGTATGTCATATAGTAAAGATGAAAAAGTAATATTTGTTAATCAAATATTTAATATATTCAAAGAATGTAATGTTACTTCCGTGAGTGAAATATATGCTAAGAAGAGTGCTTACTTAGTGGATATAGTAAAGGGTATAACAAATTTAGATAAAGAAGCTAAAAAGATGTGTTATTCTTTATTATCATTTATGTTAAATGATTCTAAAGAAATGATTTTAAATAGATTTAGGAATAAGAATAAAAAAGAACAATAATTTCTTAAATACTATATTTTATTTTTTTACTTTTATTGTATAATTTATTTAGAATAAGGAGGTATATCTATGGAATTTACAACAAGAAGATTAGAAATTAAAAAAGTTATCCCAGAATACATACCTGTTATGTTTAAGATATTTGATAGAGAACATGAAGTAGGTAAATATATTCCATCTTATGATCCTAATTGGACAGTTGATACATTTACAGAACATATAATTAATACATTCCGTAGTGATTTATATGATCGTGGTGTAATAAAGTTAAAAGAGACAAATGAGATTATTGGATATGCTTCTGTATATAAAGAAGATAGTAGAAGTAAATCAGTAAATATATATTTAGCAAAAGAATATTGGGGTCATGGATATGGACATGAAGTCATGGCTGCAATAGTTAGAAGACTTAAAAAAGAAGGTTTAGGTTCTGTTTATGCTACATGTGACTCAAGAAATATTGGTGCAATTAAAATACTTGAGAGAAGTGATTTTGAATGCATTGATAAAATCGAGAATGAAAGAGTAGACGTAAATGGAGAAGTTGGTGATGAACTTCTTTATGAACTTGAACTTATTAGAGTACAGTATTAAAAAATAAAAAGGATTGATTAAAATAATCCTTTTTTTTATGTTATAATTTTATATGTGAAAGAAAGTGAAGAAGATGGAATATCATAAATTAGATAATATTGGTACTTTTTATGCATCTACATCAAGTAAACCTAATCCTGATATCTTTAGATTTACAGCAATCATGGCAGATAATGTTGATAAAACTTCTTTAAATAAAGCATTGAAAGATACTATAAAACAATATCCTAGTTTTAATTCATCTCTTAAAATGGGTTTCTTTTGGTATTATTTAGATGAACAAGAAGATATACCTGAAGTAGAAGAAGAAAATCTTCCTGTTTGTAATAGATTAGATTTATATGCAGATGATGTTTTATATAGACTTAATTACTATAGAAATAGAATTAATTTAGAAGTGTCTCATATATTATCTGATGGAAGAGGTACTTTAGAATTCTTTACTTGTTTAATTGAAAACTATTGTAGTATTAAATATAAAATTAAGAATCTAAAAACAGGACCTGTGGCATCTTTATTAGAACGTGAAGAAGATTCTTTTGATAAATACTATGAAAAGACTTCTAAACCAGTTAAACCTAAACAAAAAATATATAATATAACTGGTAAGAAATTAAAAAGAAATAAAATAAGATTTATATATATGCATACAAGTGTAGAAGGTGCTTTAAAATTTAGTAAAGAGAATAATACTACTTTAACAGTTGCTCTTGCTGCTTTATATATAAAATCTATTATTAAAACTATGAAGTATAAGAATAAAGGGGAAGTTATTAGAATAGCTGTTCCTGTTGACTTAAGAGGATACTATTACTCAAAGACTACAAAGAATTTCTTTGGTATGGTTCATGTTGATTATATTTATCAAGATGAAAATGTAAGTGCCAAGGAAATAATAAAGTGTATAGATGAACAATTGAAAGATTCTTTAAAAAAAGAAAATATTAATAAGAGAAGTAATCAAATGTTTGGATTAGTAAAGAATGTAGTAGTAAGAAGTATTCCTTTAATAATTAAGAATGTAGGTTTAAGAGTAATTGCTAACTTCACAGAGAAAATGACTACATCTAATATTTCTAACTTAGGTAAATTTAAGTTTAAAAAAGAAGTAGAAGATTATATAAAAGGAATAGAATTATCAACTAATACGAGTGGATTACAATTAGTAGTATGTTCTTATAAAGATGATTTATGTATAAGTGCTTCTTCTAGGTTTGCTAAGAGTAATGTGCTTAACTACTTTGTTCAAGAATTAAAAGCCCTTGGACTAGAAGTAAGTATTGTTACAAATGGGGTGTAATCATGAGATGTAATAATTGTGGTGTAGAAGTAAATTCAAGAGGTAAAAGATGTCCTCTTTGTAATAATCCTTTAGAAGGAAAAGTTAAATCATATGCTTTTCCTGCTATTAAAAGAAAAAAGAATACATTCTTAAAAGTAGTATTATTAATATCTTTAATTGCTCTTTTAGTAACAGGATATATAGATTTTGAATTCAATCATAGATTTAGTTGGAGTAGAATTGTTTTACTTGCTTTAGTATCTAATTATATTTCTTTATACTATATTACTAATAGTTATAAAGATGTATTGTTGCTCCTTTGTAGATATGGACTAGTCGTAATAGGAATAATATTTATTTGGTATTATGTTACTCGTTGGACTTTTATTCCCGATATAATTATTCCTACTTTATGTTTAGTTGAATTAATATTTTCTGATGTTGTAGCATTTATAATGAAGAGAAATCATATAAGAAAGTATTTAAGTGTATTACTTTCTAATATATTTTTATCATTTGTACCAATGATACTAGTAATATTTAATATAACTACAATAGATATTCTAGCTCATATAAGTATATTATTATCAATTGCTAATTTAATAGTATTAATACTATTTGATTATAATGATGTTAAAGAAGAAATATTAATGATATTTAATTATTAGGTGTTATATGGAAATAAGAAATTATAGAAAAGAAGATATAGAAAAACTTGTAGATTTTACTTCTTATATGTTTAAAGTAACTTATAAAGGTATTATTAATAATGAATATATTGAAAGCTTTTGTAAAAAAAGAGAAGAAAGAATAGAATTAGAACTTAAAGACTTTGATAGAAGATGCAGAAATGTATTTGTTTTAATAGAAAAAGATAAACTAATAGGTTATATAGAAGTAGATAAATGTAAACATGAGAAATATAAAGATCATGGTGAAGTTGCAATGATATATTTAGATCCTTTTTATCAAGGAAGAGGATTGGGAAAAGAACTATTCCGTGTTGGAGTTAATAGACTTAAAGAAATGGGTTATAAGGACTTCTATGTTGGATGTGTAAGAGGAAATGAAAGTCAAAAGTTTTATCATCATATAGGTGGTGTATACGTATTTAGTAAACCTCTTATATTTGGTGATATGTATATAGAAGACTACTTTTATTTTAAAGATGTTAATATGTTTTAACGTCTTTTTATTTTCCTCTCATTTGATAAAATGGTCATTTTGTGCTATTATCTAATAACACTTAAAAAAAGGGGGAAATTTTCATGGAATTTGTTAAAAATATGATTTATAAGACAAATACTGAGATTAGTGATGATAATTTAAAAGAATTTAATGACTCTTTATTTATATATGAAACAGCCATGAAAATTCTTAATACTAAACTTGGTATTATCGAGTCTGAGTATGATAGAGATAAGATGCATAATGACTTACAAGGTATTAAATGTAGAATTAAGTCTCGTGAAAGTATACTTAAAAAACTAGAGAAAAATGGTCATGATTTTTCAATTGAAAATATTGAAAAATATTTAAATGATGTGGTTGGAGCAAGAATAATTTGTTTAACAGAAGATGATGTATATAGTATTGTTAAAATGATAAAAAGTGTTCCTAGTATAAGAGTTATTCAAGAAAAAGACTATATTGCTAATCCTAAAGAATCTGGTTATAGATCTTACCATATTATTATTGAAATAGATGTACCTTTAGTAAATGGTCAAACAGTTCCTGTTAGAGCAGAAATACAAGTTAGAACAATTTTAATGGATGCTTGGTCAAGCTTGGAACATGAGATTATTTATAAGAATAAAGAGTGTACTGAAGAATCTAAAAATAGACTTAGAGACTATAGTTATGAGCTTGCTTTTGTTGAAAAGAATATGTCTCAAACAAGAGAAAGAGAACTTACTTCTGGAGATGACGTAAAAGTAAGACATGTAATTGATAGTAAAGAATTAAAAAACTTTAAAGAAAACTTATATATTTATGATGCAGCTTCAATGATACTTGAGTCATACATAGATATTATTAAGTCTGAGTATGATAGTCTTGGAAATTACTCTGATATTCAAAATATTAGATTTAGAACTAAGAGTATTGAAAGTATAGATGAAAAATTAGTTAATAATAACTTAGAGTTTACTTTAGACAATATAAGAGATTCTATTAAAGATGTAATAGCTGCAAGAATAGTATGTTTAGACTTAGAAGACGTAAAGAAAATTGTTGATTTATTAACAATGTATCCAGGTATTAATATAATTGAAAGTAAGGATTATATTACTTTTCCTAAAGAATCTGGTTATAGATCTCATCATTTAATAGTTGAAATACCTGTTGAATTATCAAGTGGTACTATTAATGTTAAGGCGGAGATTCAAGTTAGAACTATTTTAATGGATGCTTGGGCTGCCTTAGAACATGAAACTATTTATAAAAATAGAAGTTGTTCAGATGAGTCAAGACAAATGCTTAGAACCTATAGTTATATTTTATCTAGCATGGATCATAATATGGTAGGTATTAAGAAAACAGAAGTTAGTAATTTAACTAATTTAGCAGATGATGATGTTAAGAAGAGAGTGAAATCAAAATAGCGATTTATTTTACTCTCTTTTTTGTTATAATTAAATTGGTGAAGTTGTATGAATAAAGGAATAAATGTGGAAAGTCCTGAATTTAAGAATGCAAGTAGCAGGGAATACTATGATAAATGGATGGAACCTTACATGGGTTATGACTATACTAAAATAAATAAAGATAATGCAAAAACTTATAGAAAAAATATTAAAGAAAGTTATAAATGTGATGGTATAGATAATAATAACCAAGTTGAAAAAGAGTTAAATCCTTATTTAAAAGAAATGAAAGATTTAGTAAATAGAAAAGAGAATAAAAATGAAGAAAAAAACTAGAAGTTCTGTTATTGTTAAAACAAGTATAATAGGAATATCTTTAAATATATTACTTGTTATAATTAAAACTATAATTGGATTTGCAGTTAATTCAATTGCAATTATTACAGATGCTGTTAATAACTTAACAGATGCTTTATCTTCAATTATTACTATAGTTGGAACTAAGCTTGCATCTAAAGCACCAGATGTTTCACATCCTTTAGGACATGGAAGAATAGAATATCTAACTTCTATGGTGATTGCACTTTTTGTTATGTTTGCTGGATTTGGAGCATTCTTAGAATCATTTAAAAAGATTCTATCAGGAGATGTACCAAATTATAATATAACTACTGTAATAATTTTAATATTTGCAATATTAGTTAAAGTATTTATATTCATTTATTATAAAAGAAAAGGTAAGGAAACTAATTCTTCAAATTTAATCAATAGTGGTATAGATGCTGGATTTGATGCAATTATTTCTGTGAGTACTTTACTTGCTGTTTTAATATTTATGTTTTCTAAAGGTAAAATTTGTATTGAAGCATATCTTGCTTTAATAATTTCCTTACTAATTATTAAATCTGGTGTAGGAATGATTAAAGATGCTATTAGCATTATTTTAGGTAAGAGAATAGATAAAGATTTATCTTATAAAGTTAAGAGTGTAGCATCTTCATTTGAAGAAGTAGAAGGTGTATATGATCTAGTTTTAAATAATTATGGCCCTAATTCTTATATTGGTTCATTCCATGTTGAAGTTGATGAAAGTATGAACGCTGTTGAAATAGATGTATTAACGAGAAAGATAACTAAAGAAGTATATGATAAAACAGGAGTAGTTGTTTCAGCAATTGGAATTTATTCACTTAACAAAAAGGATAAGAAAGTTATAGAAATGAAGAAACAAATTGATGAGATATTAAGTAAATATCCTGAGGTGTTATCAACTCATGGTTTCTATGTTAATGAAGAAGAAAAAACTATTAATATAGATATCATTATTAGTTTTGATTCCAAAAATAGATTTGATACTTTTAAGGCTATTGAAAATGAGATTGGTGAATCATTTAAAGATTATAAATTATTTGCTGTGTTAGATGCAGATATGAGTGACTAAAAAAATATTTAAAAATAGGTGTTTAAAAATTGTTTAAACATCTTTTTTTATGTTATACTTTCATTAGGAGAATAAGTATGAATATATATGAATTATCAAAGAAACAATTATTTCAATTATTAAGAAGTTTTTCTAAGACTGAATATGGAAAAATTCAATTTTTAATATCTTATTCATTAGCATTTATATTACTAGTAATAGTAGGTATTTTATGTGTAATGGTTTTTGCTTCTACAAAAGAATTAAGAAGTGTTATTGTTTCTTGGATGGCAGTAGTATCTTTATTAGATTTAGTAGCTTTTACAGCAGGAACAATGCATTATTACTCTGAATTAAGATATTTCTGTTATAAAGTTAATGATAAAAAATAATGGAACGTATATTAGTAAGTGCTTGTTTATTAGGACTAAAAGTTAGGTATGATGGAAAAGAGAAGACTAATGAAGAATTAGTAGAAAAAATAAAGAATTATCAATTTATACCTGTTTGTCCTGAGATATTTGGTGGGCTTCAAACACCAAGAGTTCCTGCAGAAATAAAATCAAATAAAGTAATTAATAAAGAAGGAATTGATGTTACCTCGAACTATGAAAGAGGAGCAGAAGAAGTATTAAAACTTGCTAAAAAATTTAATATAAAACGCGCAGTTTTAAAAAGTAAAAGTCCTTCATGTGGTAAAGGTAAAATTTATGATGGTTCGTTTACTGGAAATCTAGTAGATGGATTTGGTATTACTACAAAAATACTTATGGATAATGGTATTGAAGTATTAAGTGAAGATGAGTTTTTAGGGGGATTATAATGAGATGTCATTGGGTTACAGATAATCCAGTTTATATTGAATATCATGATAATGAATGGGGAGTACCTAGTCATGATGATAGATATTTATTTGAAATGCTTGTATTAGAATCATTTCAAGCAGGGTTATCATGGGAATGTATACTAAATAAAAGAGATGCTTTTAGAGAAGCATTTGATAATTTTGATGTTAAAAAGATCGCAAAGTATGATCATGATAAAGTAAGAGAACTTCAAGAAAATAAAGGAATAGTAAGAAATAAATTAAAGATTGAAGCAACAATTAGAAATGCTCAAAAGTTTATAGAAATTCAAAAGATGTATGGTTCATTTGATAAATTTATTTGGTCTTTTACTGAAGGAGAAACAATATATGGCGATGGTAATACTGTTTCTTCACCTTTATCAGATGAAGTATCTAATACTCTTAAACTATGGGGAATGAAATTTGTTGGTACAACAATTATTTATTCTTATCTACAAGCTATAGGTATAATAGATGATCATGAAGAAATATGTGAAAAATATTATCAAAGATAAAACTATAAGAAAAACTTGTAGTTTTTTTGTTTTACTTGATATTTTTGGAATTTGAATATATAATCTATATATTGAATTTAAAGACATGGAACAAGAGGAGTAAAATAGAAACTACTTCTAGAAAGAAAAAGTCGTTGGCTGGAAGCTTTTTCAAGAAAGACTATTTGAAGGTAGCTTGGGAGTCGTTATATTGAATTTAGTAGATATAAACGTTAAACTCGCGTTAAGAGTAATTGAGTATAATAAAAGGTGGTACCACGGTCATGCGTCCTTTGAGATGTTTGATACGTGGTTTTTTTATGAGGTGATAATATGGATAAGGAAATAGAGATTTTTAATGATTATTATTCAAAATTTGATGATGAAGAATTAAATATTCATTTGAAATATGATCACACTTTTCGAGTGGTCGGTTATGCAGAAAGAATTGCTAAGTCACTTAGTTTAAGTGAGGAGGATGTCACACTTGCAAAAGTATGTGCATTATTTCATGACATTGGAAGATTTGTTCAATGGAGAGATTATCAAACTTTTGAAGATTTTAAAAGTGTTGATCATGGAGATTTAAGTGCATCTATTCTTGATTCACTTGGCTATGAAAATAATATAGTTAGAATTGCAATTAAATATCATAACAAATATGCAATTCCAGATGATTTAAGTGAAAGAGAAAAGATGTTTTGTAATATTACAAGAGATGCTGATAAGATTGATATTTTAGAAACTCAAAAGATTTATGATATTACTGAGTCTGTTTATAAGATGAGTCCTGAGATAAAAGAAGACATTGATAATGAAAGACTTGTTGATAATAGAAAATATGATAAAGATGGGTATAGTTTATATAAATATTTCTCATTTCTTTATGATTTAAATTATCCTGAATCATTCAAAATATTAAAAAAATTAGATTTAATTAATAAACAATTTGATATTGTTGCTAATGTATGTGGAGAAGAGTTTGTAAAAGATTATAGAAAGAAATTTAATGATTATTTAAACGAAAGGATTGGTTAATTATGTTAGAAACAAAATATGATTATAAAAAAGTAGAAGAAAATAAATATAACACTTGGAAAGAAAAAGGTTATTTTAATTCAGGAGATAAAGAAAAAGATCCATTTTGTATAGTTATTCCACCTCCAAATGTAACAGGTAAATTACATATAGGTCATGCATATGATGTATCTATTCAAGATGCAATTGTTAGATATAAGAGAATGAGTGGGTTTGATACTTTATGGTTACCAGGTATGGATCATGCTGCTATTGCAACAGAAGCAAAAGTAGTTAAGAGACTTAAAGATAAAGGTATCGATAAATACGAATATGGTAGAGAAAAATTCTTAGACGCTTGTTGGGATTGGACTCATGAATATGGAGACAATATTAGAAATCAATGGGCTGCTATGGGTGTATCTGTAGACTATAATAAAGAAAGATTTACTTTAGATGAAGGAATGGCTAAAGCGGTTAATAAAGTATTCATTGATTTTTATAACAAAGGGTTAATTTATCGTGGTGAAAAGATTATTAACTGGGATCCAGCTGCTCAAACAGCTTTATCTAATGAAGAAGTAATTTATTCCGAAGAAAAGAGTGCATTCTATCACTTAAAATATAAGATAGTTGGAACTGATGAATATTTAGATGTTGCAACTACAAGACCTGAAACACTATTTGGGGATACAGCAGTTGCTGTTAATGAAGAAGACGAAAGATATAAAAAATATATTGGTATGGAAGTAGAACTTCCATTTATGAATAAGAATATTCCTATCATTGCAGATGAACATGCAGATATGGAAAAGGGAACTGGTGTAGTTAAGATTACTCCTGCACATGACCCTAATGACTTTGAAGTTGGTAATAGACATAACTTAGAAAGAATTTGTATCATGAATGATGATGCAACTATGAATGAAAATGTACCAGCTAAATATGTTGGAATGACAAGAGAAGATGCAAGAGAAGCTGTATTAGAAGATTTAAAAGAAGCAGACCTTTTACTAGAAATAGAACCACTTGTTCACGAAGTAGGTCACAGCGAAAGAACAGGTGTAATGGTTGAACCAATGATTAAAAAACAATGGTTTATTGATATGTCTGGTTTATCTAAGATGGTTCTTGATAAACAAGCTATTAAAGATGAAAAAGTAAACTTTGTTCCTGATAAATTCGAAAATACGTTAAAAGCTTGGATGACTGATACACATGACTGGTGTATTTCAAGACAACTTTGGTGGGGACACAGAATTCCTGCTTGGTATAGGGGAGAAGAAGTATACGTAGGAGAGAATGCTCCAAGTGGAGATGGATGGGTACAAGATGAAGATGTACTTGATACTTGGTTCTCAAGTGCTTTATGGCCATTTGCTACTTTAGGTTGGCCAGATGAAACTCCTGACTTAAAGAGATATTTCCCAACTAACTGTTTAGTAACTGGATATGATATTATCTTCTTCTGGGTTGCAAGAATGATTTTCCAATCTGAAGAAATAATGGGAGTTAGACCATTTAAAGATTGTGTTATCCATGGACTTATTAGAGATAAAGAAGGAAGAAAAATGTCTAAGTCTTTAGGTAATGGTGTTGATCCATTTGATATGATTGATAAATATGGATGTGATGCATTAAGATACTATTTAACTACTGACTGTGCACTTGGAACAGACCTTAGATTTGATGAAACTAAGATGGCTTCAACTTGGAATTACATTAATAAGATTTGGAATGCTTCAAGATTCGTTCTTATGAATATTGAAGATTTAAAAGAATTATCTTTTGATAATTTAACTGATGAAGATAAATGGATTTTAACTAAATATGAAAATATAGTTAAATCATCTATTAAACATATGGATAAATATGAATTTAATATTTTTGGTTCTGAAACATATAACTTTATATATGATGACTTCTGTTCTAGTTATATTGAATTTGCTAAATTCAATAGTGACTCAGAGACAACTAAATCAGTATTATGTTATGTATTAACTGGAATCTTAAAGATGTTACATCCTTTCATGCCATTTGTTACTGAAGAAATTTATCAAATGCTTCCAATTAAAGATAGTGAATCTATCATGATAAGTGAATATCCTAAGTATGATAAATCATTTATCTTTAAGGATGAAGAAAAAGCTGTAGAATCAAAGATTGAATTCATTAAAGCATTTAGAAATGTTAAGACAGAAAATAATATTCCTAAAGATGCTAAAGTATTAATTAATACTGATGATGATATTATTATTAGAATGTTAAAACTTCAAGATGTTAGAACTCATGATGAACTTGATATTAAGTCTTACAATGTTTCAGTAGATGACTATAAAGCAACTATCTATTATGAAAAACAAGAAAGTGAAGAAGACAAAGCTTTAAAAGAAAAAGCAATTGCTGATTTACAAGCTTCAATAGCAAGAAGAGAAAAATTATTATCTAATGAAAATTATGTTAATAAAGCTCCTGCTAATATTGTTCAAATGGATAGAGAAAAACTTGAAGAAGAAAAAAATAAATTAGCTGAATTAATGAGATAAGTGTTTATACACTTATCTTTTTTATTACACATATTTTGTAAATGTAATAATTATTTTAAAATTTTTAAAATTCTATATGATATTATTAAAGTATATTAAAGGAGAGTGTATTTATGAATAATACTATTATTGAGTTTTATAGGGAAGCTAATAAACTTAAAAGCGTTGATAGAACAGGATGGGTAGAAGTAGGAATTCCACGTGAAAAAGTTGAATCTGTTGCTGATCATATAGGTGGAAGTGTAATGCTTGCCTTAGCTATTGTTACTGAAAAGAATTTAACTGTTGATTTTGCTAAAGTTGTTAAAATGATTAGTGTTAGAGAACTTGCTAAGACTGTTAATGAAGTTAGTATAACTGGTGAACCAGTTGATTCACGTACTGTAGTAGTTTCGGTATTATCTAAACTTACTAATGGAGGAGAATTAGTTAGTTTATATGATGAAGCAGTAGCTGGGGAAACAAATGAAGCAAAATTTGTTAAACAATTAACAAAGATTGAGTCTGATTTACAAGCTAAAATTTATGAAAAAGCAGGAGACTTCAGTCTAGAAAATGCAAAAGCAGATGTAGCTAATTATCCAGAAGGAATTATTACTCCTGAAGAACTTGTTAATCCGAGTGATGGATGGCTTGCTTATGATAGAAGATACTATACAGATGATGTATTTGTAGCTTTATCTAATGATATTAAAAATATGTAATTAAAAAAGGACACTTACAAAGTGTCCTTTTTAATTGGTTTATTGTTATATTCAAAATCTAAAACATCTTCATTAGTTAGTAGTTTATATATACTTGCTGCTTTAAGTTCATAATCTTTAATCACGGAATCTATATGAGTATACTTAGTAACTATTGGAAGTGTTATATTTTTCTTTATACTATTTAAATAAGTTGAACCTTCATCGGAAAAACCTAATAGTCTTATATACTCAGGATTTGTTATATTATTTTTATCATCCTTTTTTAAGCCAACAAGTATATGTATAAACATTCTCATTAGTCTATTATATGTATATCTTTTTGTTTTAGTTTTTTCTATTAAATCATCTAAATTATTACATTCATTAATAACAGATTTTAATTTATAATCTATTCCTTCATCTACTGTTAAATAAAGATTTAAGTTATCATCGCTTATAATCTTATACTTAAGTAGGTTAAAGAATAAGTCATAATTAATATTTACTAAATTACCTTCAGGAATATATTTAGAAATATCTTCATGATTATTTAATTTTTCTCTTATATTAGATGCTGAGACAATAGAATCATTAGAAGTATTGTCGTGGTAATCATTAGTTCTTTTAATACTAATTGGAGTAATATTAAATTTATTTTTTATAATAGATTTAATGTAAGATACTCCAAGTAAATCATTAGGTGTGTTTAGATCAATACCAATTGCTTTATTAAGTGCAGTAGGATAGTTAATTCCTTCATCTAAATATTTCTTTAATTTTAGATCAAAATCTTTTTCGAGTTGAATATTTGCAATTTTTTTAAGTAGTTCTATATCATTTGATTCAGAACCAAATACTAGAGTATCTATGTTAAGAGCATTAGCAAGTTTAATTGATGCATCTGCGAATGTATCTGCTGAGTTACTTCCAAATATGAATGGTAACTCTATAACTAAATCTGCTCCATATTTAAGAGCAAGTCTTGTTTTTTCTTTTTTAGTTTCAAGAGAAATAAGACCACGTTCTAAAAAGTAACCATTTAATATTATTACTATAAGTGAGTCAGGATATATCTCTTTAATATGCTCTATTTGGTATAAATGACCATTATGAAAAGGATTATATTCTGCAATTATTCCAATTGATTTCATGTACTTTCACCTCGAATTCATGTATAATATAACATAAGTGAATAATTAAAACAAATGAGTAAGAAGGTATAAAATGAGGAAATTAAATATTTACTTTATTCATTCTGAATCAAGTAATTATAATGATTTAATATATTTACCTGTTTTAAGTAGTAATATTTTAAGTCATCATAATTTATTATTTCCTGAGTCAGAAGAAAATAAAAATGTATTTTATAAAGATATGATAAATAAAGCAGATATTATTGTTGTAGAACTTACAAGCCCTGATTTAACATTTAATATGGAATTAAAACAAGCAATTGTTTCAGGAAAACCAATACTTGCACTTGCCCAAAAAAAACTTGGCTTTGATGCAAGATATCAAAAACTACTTAAGAATGTAATAGGATATGAAACTGGTAGTGAACTTAGATACTTTGTTGAAACGTTTGCTAAGACATATGAATCAGGAGAAAACCTAAATTCTAAAGATTCAACTGTTGTACTTGGAATGCTTAATTAAGATAGCGAAAGCTATCTTTTTTATTTGACATGTTTTTTAATATATGGTATTATTTTTCATGTTTTGTGAAAAAAAAGGATTGGTGAGTTTATGGAAACTATGTATATTAGACCAGTTAAGGGTGATTGGACTCTTGAATGTGAAAATCTAGCAAATGTAATTGCTTTATATAAAGATAGAGTAGTAAATGTAGGTAAACCTGTACTTGCTCCATATTATCCTCAATTAAGTAATATGTTTGGATATGATAAAGCAAGTGAAAAGGGCATTTATGAAATAGTTCCATTTAAAGGTTCTAAAAATAATCTAGAACCAGTTTATGTTATAGGTATTGATTGGGATAATTATGTAATGCAATTTATTAAACCTGCAAATAATTTTGCAGTATTAAATCCAGTATTTGATTCTGATTTATCTGATTATGTTATAGATGAAGAAGAAAATACAGACGCTAAAAAATTAAAAAGAGTACAATAATTTGTACTCTTTTATTCTGCATAAAATCTAAATAATGAAATACTTGGTTTATTTAGGAATCTTAATCTTAATACGCTTGTACCAACACCATTTGAAATATATAGGTCTTTATTTTCAATGTTATAGTGTTCATCATAGTATTTTTTTGATCCGATTGGTGTATAAACTGCTCCAAAGAATGGAAGACGAACTTGTCCACCATGAGAGTGACCAGCAAATGCTATATTAAAGTCTTTAGTTGTTTTTAAAACATTATCTATTTGATCAGGTTCATGAATTAATAGAATAGTGTAAGGTATTTCTTCTATTTCTTCTGGTAGTGCAAGTGCTTCTTTATATTTAGGTTTACCTTTTAGTAAATCATCATATCCAATTATTCTTATTGGAGTAGTTGAGTTTGCATATAATAAATCACTTTCATTATTTAATACTTTAAACTTTGTTTTTGCCATGATGGTATCAAAGTAAGTATTTTCATAATCATGATTTCCTTTTACTGCGTAGTAAGCAAGGGATGCATCAAATTTATTAAATTCATCAATAATATAATTAATTTCAGAGTTTGTTAATTTGACTTTTGCTTCAGTTAAATCACCTGTGAATATAATTATATCTGGTTTTTGTTTATTAGTTTCAGTAACTATTAGATCAAGTTCTTTTTTAAATACTGTACTACCATAATGAATATCAGATATTTGAACTATCTTTAATCCATCATAGTCTTTTTTTAACTCAGATGTTTTAATTGCATATTCTTTTACTATTAATCCTTTAGTGGAAATGAAACGGGCATATAGAAGACATGCAACAAATAAGAGTATTAGAATAATTATTCTTTTTACTTTCTTAATAGTCCTTATTCTTTTCTTATTTTTTTCTCTTTTTATTACTTCATCTATTGTTTCAATTTCATCTTTTTCTTTTAAATCTATCTTTTTATATTCTCTTGTTTCAGATACATATTCTTTTTCTTTATTCTTTTTTCGTTTCATCGTATCACCATATTAATAATAGCACATTTATTAAGTTATTAATTGCATGTACAAAGTAAGACATGTAAATGTTGTCAGTTTTAAAATATGTGAAACTTAGAGTACAAGATAAAAGCAAGTAAGGAATTATAAAGATAATCTCTTTAGTTCCTACCATGTGAATACTTGCAAATACTATAGAAGATATTATAAATGATA
The DNA here is from genome assembly GCA_946536225.1 of uncultured Caryophanales bacterium. Classification (GTDB taxonomy): domain Bacteria; phylum Bacillota_I; class Bacilli_A; order RF39; family UBA660; genus UBA6985. The sequence goes on from CAMNEE010000001.1 coordinate 201,478, forward strand.
TTATTTTGTTAGATTTTTTATAAGGAAATCTATATATTAATTCTTCTGCGAAAGGAACAAATATAACTGTTGCTAAGGTCATTATAACTGGACTTGTTTTGACTAGGTTAGTTACAGCTGTTTGATTGGTTGCATTATGGCCAAGATTTTTTACAATTAGGTAATCTATACCAAGAGTAATAATGGACATAAGAACACCTAATAATAAATATTTAATATTAAATTTATTTTTTAATTCTTTAAGTTCTTTTTTTAACTCTCTATTAAATGCCAAGCAAATAATAATTATAAAGATTACTGCCGCTAATAAATTAACTAGTTCTTTACTTAAATTAGGTAGAAAAAAAGTAGCAATTATTACATATATTAGAAATAAAAGCATGGACTTTGCAAGTCCAAGAAACGATTTTAAAACCATTTTCATCACCATATTTATTTTATCACTTGTTATATTGAAAATGAAATCATTAGTGTGTATAATTATCATAGTAATATACTAGGCAAAGAATAAAACGGAGGTATTAGTATGGCTAATGGATTAAAAAAACAATCATCTCTTATGAGATTTATAGGAAATAAAAACGTTGTAACTATTATTGGAATTGCTGCTTGTATTGTTGTATTAGTAGTTGGTTTTACATATAGAGTTAATAACTCTGTAAGTACTACTTCTGTTCCTTTTGCTAAAAAAAGTTTAAAAGCAAGAGAAATTATTAAAGAATCAGATATTGGTACTGTAAGAATATCAACTAACTATACAAGTAAGTCTAATGATATTATTAAAGACTCACGTCAAGTTGTTAGTAAAGCAGTAGCTTATTATTCAAATATTCCTGCAGGTAGTTTATTTTATACTTCTGCAGTTATGGATCCTAAAGCATTACCTAATGCTTCTTTTAAAGATATAGGTGAAAATAAGACTATTTATAGTTTTGCTGTTAATGCAAATACTACTTACTCTAACTCGATTAGAGCAGGGGACTATATTGATTTATATATGTTCTCTAAAGATCCATTTACTGAGGATAAGATTGTATTTGGATGTTTAATTGAAAGTATAAGGGTACTTGCTGTTAAAGATGCTAAAGGACGTAATATTGTTAAAAACTCTTTAGCATATGGTACTCCAGCAGAACTATTATTTGACGTTGAAGACGATTTATTTACATTATTAAGTGTTGCTGAGATTGTTGATGGAATTACTATTGAACCAGTATTACATAATGCTGCTTATACAAAGAACAATAGTCCTGATAACGTAAAAGTTTCAAGTAATTATTTAAGACAAATTATTGAAGATAAAATGTTAATTATGAATTAAGGGGTGAAAAGATGAATACAGAAAAATTTAAAAAAGAATTGGTTAGATTTTTTTCTAACCCTAATACATTAACATTTATATTTGCTATAGTTGCTATACTAATTCTTTATTATGTATATGCATATATGGTTAATAATGCAATTCAACCAACAACTCTTTATTATGCAACTTCAACATTATATGAATCAGATAGATTAACTAAAGATAAAATTGGTTCTATTGAAGTATCTGGTAGCTTTTTAACATCGCAAGGTGGTAATATAGCTCAAAACTATAATATGATATATGATAAGTTTGTTAAAAAAGGTTATAGAATTCCTGCTAATTCATTCTTCTATACAGAAGCTTTAACAAGTGAAGATGCAGCGGATACAAACCCATTTACTAATCTTAATGATAATTTTACTATTTATAAATTAAAGACTGACTTCCATAAAACATTAGGTTGCTCTATTATGGATGGAGACTATATTGATTTATATGTAAAAACTAAAACTGATGATGATAAAATAATATTCACATTATTCATTAAGAGTATTCAAGTTTTGATGGTAGTTAATAGTGAAGGACAAGATGTATTTGCATATACAAAAGAAGATGATCCACTTAAACCTGCAATGTTATACTTTGCAGTTCCTATTGAAACATATAAGATGCTTTCTATTGCCGATAAACCTGGTGCTAATTTTGAATTTATTCCAGTTCCAAGAGATAATTCATACTCTGAAAATCCTGAGGAACCACATATTGTTAATGAACAAATTAAAGATATGATATTTAATAAAGCAAATACATTAATATAATTAATAGATTATAGAAAGGGGAGATTATAATGTTAAATTCTATATTTGACCAAATGGACTTTGGTCCATTACAAGAATTTCTTGATGATGATGACGTAACCGACGTCTCTTACTCTAATGGTGGTCAAATTTGGTTAAAGACATTATCAAAAGGTATTTATCAAGTTGAAAGACCTAATATAAATAATGCATTCATGGAAAAACTTGCTTTCCAATGTTCTAATGTAATGGGAAAGACTTTTAATATGGCTCATCCTTTCTTGGATGCTGAATCTGCTGAATTACGTATGAATTTCGTACATGATTCAATTGCAACAAATGGTATAGCTGTCTTAATGCGTAAGACTCCAGCTATGATTCGTTTGAATAAAGAAAAATTAATAGATGAAGATTATGTTACTGAACAAGTTCATGATTTCCTTGTACAATGTGTTCATGCAAGATGTAACATTATTGTTGCCGGAGAAACTGGTTCAGGTAAAACAGAACTTGTTAAGTATTTAGCTTCTAAAACATATGAAGATGAAAAAATAATAAGTATTGAAGATACACTAGAACTTCACTTAGATAAAATTTATCCTAATAGAGATATTGTTGCTATGAAGACTAATAATATTGCTTCTTATTCAGAAGCATTAGTAGCCTGCATGAGACAAAACCCAATTTGGATCTTACTTTCCGAAGTTCGTTCTGGTGAAGCAGTTCTTGCAGTACGTAACTCTATTTCATCTGGTCACCACATTTTATCAACAATCCATGCTGATAAGGCGTCTTCTATACCTTTACGTATGTACTCCCTATTAGAGAGTTCACAAGATATTGAACAATTCGTTTCATCTATTCATAGATATGTACAAATTGGTATATATGTAAAAGGTTATTTTAGTGCTCGTCTTAATAGATTTCAACGTGAGATTCTTGAAATATGTGAATTCTATGTAGATGATGAAACTCAAAAACCTGTTGCTAGAGATTTATATGTTAAACAAATGGATGGAAGAATCATTCTTCATAATCCAAGTGATAAACTTAGAGCATATATGGCAATTGGTAACGTTACAATTCCTAAAGATTATTTTGGAATTGGCGATGCTGATGAAAAGATTGATGATTCTAAACGTGTTGAATTAGATGATGATGGAAATCTAGTAAATGCTAGTGATACACCTCAAGCTAAAGAAGAGAAGAAAGAATCAACTATTAAAGATAAAACAGATCCATTTAATATGAATGGTGAAAATGTTATTACTCCAAGTAAAGAAGAACAAAATGGTAGAGTAACACCAACTCCTAAAGTAGCTGCAACTGATGTTAATGAACCAAGTGCTCATCCAGTTGAAGGTACTACACCAGTAGAAACACCTGTTGCTCCAGCAGCTCCAGTAGCTCCAGTAGCTCCAGTAGCTTCAACAGCTCCAGTAGCTCCAGCAGCCACTGTATCAACTGCACCTCTTGCATCAAGTGAACCTACTGAACAATTAATTGATACTTTACCAACTGAGAATGCTAATCAAATTGAAAGAACAATTCCAGAGGTAACTGATGTTAGTAATAATATAATAGCTAATAATCAACAAAATGTAATGGCTCAAATACAAAATACTCAAGTGCCACCTACAGTAGAAGCTCCTGCTCCTGTAGCGGCTCCTGTTCAACCACAAGTAACAACACCTTTTAATTCAAGACCTGTTGTAAGTGGTTATATGCAAACACCTCCTGCTGATGCAGTAATTAATTAGAAAGGAAGATGAATATATGGGGTTTTTATTTGATTATACAGTTGAACTTGTTTTGCTTTTATTAATTGTAATATTTGTTTGCAGTTATAGAGCTAATCAAGATAGTCAAAATGGACAAAATGTTTATAAGTTCTTATTTGATAGTTTTCAAAAAGTTTATAATAAATTTGCTCCATATAGTTATCAAGAAGTTCAAGCTAAAGCTAAAGAATTAGGTTATGACTATTCAACAAGAGAATATACTGGCCAAATAGTTATCTTTGGTGGCGGTGCTGCACTTATTACTTATATATATTTTTATAATATACCAATTGCTTTATTATATGGATTTATTGCTATTATGTTTGTTCCATATATAAAATATTTGAAAACAAATAAAATATATTCTGAATTTTTATTCGAATGTATTCAAGTATATTGTACAAATGTAATTAATGAGTTTACGACAACTCAATCATTTGTTAAATCTCTTGAAGGTGTAAGAGACTCTGGTATCTTAGAAGAGCCTGTTTATGGTGATGTATGTAAGATGATTGATCAAGCATATGCAAATGGTACTATTGATGAATCCCTTGAATGGTTTAGCCAAAAGTATCCATATTATATAGTTAAAAATATGCATCAATTATTTAACCAAATAACAAAAGAAGGTGCTAAAGATTCAGGGCAATCTCTTGAAAACATGATGCTAGATATAGACTTACTAGTTGAAGGTGTATATAGAGATAAAATGGATAGAGATGTATCTCATAAGAAGTTCTTAGGATTTGGTTTTGCTCTTTATTTCTTAATTATATTAGTTCAATTGCTTATGAATATGGATACATATAAACAAATGCTTAATAAATTTTATGTTCAAATGTTATTACATGCAGTTTTATGGATTAATACTTACTTCCTTGTAAGTGGAGAAAAATTCTATAATGAAGATACGGGGGTTGAATAATATGACGAATAATGTATATTTTGAAATACTTATTATTGCTGCTATTATTATTTACGTACTTCAATATATAGGTGGATTTAGTATTAATAAATTCGTTGATGATAATGCTTCATATTTTAGAAAGTTAAAAGAAAAAGACTTTGAATTTTATGCCAAGGCTAAATATGGAGATTCAGTAGATATTGATAAACTATTTAATTCGAGACTTAAAAATGCTCTTTTTGCCGGTGGCGTAACAATATTCTATTTTCTAAATAATTTTACTTATGTTTCAATGATTATTGTATTTGGTATGACAGCGCTTTTTTATAAGATGCCTTATTATAACTTAAAAAGTTACTATAAAAAACATTTACATTTAATCGATTCTCAATTACCTTATTATTTAAAAAACTTGGAAATATTAGTACAACACTATACAGTTCCTGTTGCGTTAGGTAAGTCTTTAGGAGATGCTCCAGAAATATTCCAAGATGGTCTACATGACTTAATTGAAAAGATTAATGCTGGTGACTCAAGTATTCAACCTTATATGGATTTTGCAAAAGAGTATCCAGTTAGAGATAGTATGAGAATGATGAGACTTTTATATCGTTTAGGTCTTGGTAAACAAGAAAGAAAACAAGAACAATTATTAACATTCTCAAGAGACGTATCTGCATTACAACAAAAAGCCAGAGAAGCTCGTTATAAAGCAAGACTTGATAAGATGGAATCTCAAACAATGAAGATGCTTGTATTTACAGGTGGTGGAGTTATGATGATTCTTGTTCTTTCAATCATGCAATCATTCTCAGGAATGTAAAAGATGCTTAGGCATCTTTTTTTTACAAATCGATATATTTAGTTTATAATAATCAAACGAAATGAGGAGATAATTATGAATAGAGAAGATTTTCCTATTATAAACACAAACATAATTTATTTAGATAATGGTGCTACTACATTAAAACCTAAGTGTGTTATTGATAGTACAATTGACTATTATTCTAATTATTCTGCAAATGCTCATAGAGGAGACTATGATATTAGTTTAAAAGTAGATATTAACTATGAAGGTGTAAGAGAAAAGATTGCTAAATTAATTAACTGTAATAGTAATGAAGTAATATTTACAAGTGGTTCAACTGACTCAAGTAATTTAGTAGTTGATGGATACTTTAGAAATAAACTAAAGAAAGATGATGAAGTACTTATTACTTACTCAGAACATGCAAGTAATGTACTTCCTTGGTTTAATTTAGAAAATGAAATAGGTATTAAAGTTAAATTTATACCACTAGATGAGAATAAACATGTTACATTAGAAAATGTAATAAATAGTATTACAGATAATACTAAAGTTATTTCTTTAGCACATGTTACGAATGTACTTGGGGACATTAGACCTATTAAAGAAATATGTGAGGAAGCTCATAAAAGAGATATAAAAGTAGTAGTAGATGGTGCTCAAAGTGTTCCTCATATAAAAACTGATGTTAAAGATTTAGATTTAGACTTCTTATTCTTCAGTGCACATAAGATGTGCGGTCCAACTGGAGTAGGTGTTCTTTATGGTAAATACGAATTACTAGAAAATATGAAACCTATGAATTTAGGTGGAGGAATGAATGAATCATTTGATGATGCAGAACATATTGAGTTAAAAAAAATTCCTACAAGATTTGAAGGTGGAACTCCAAATATAGCTGGTGTTATTGCTTTTGGTGAAGCAATTGATTATTTACTTAATATTGGACTTGATAATATAACTAAAAGGGAAAAAGAATTAAATAGTTACTTAACTAATAAATTATCAGAAATAGATTTTATTCATATAGTAAGTAGTAGTGATACTGGTATTACAGCATTTACTGTTGATGGATTATTTCCTCAGGATGTTGCAATATATTTAAATAAATATAATATATGTGTAAGAGCAGGAAATCATTGTGCTAAATTACTTAAAAATGTAATTGGTACAGATAATACTATAAGAGTATCTATATATTTCTATAATACTATTGAAGAAATAGATAAGTTAGTAGATTTATTACGAGATAAAGATAAAATAATGAGGGAGATGATTTAATGGATTCTAATTTAAAAAGAGAAATTATTTTAGATAATTATAATGATCCTTTTAATAAAGTTAATGAAGCTCCTGTTTCTTATTTAACTACTCGTGCTAAGAGTGATAATTGTATTGATGATATTAGACTTTATGTTGATATTCAAGATGATGTTATTAAAGACATTAAGTTTAATGGAGAAGCATGTGCTATTAGTACAGCCTCTACTTCAATTATGATTAAAAATTTAATTGGTAAGTCTGTTAAAGATGCTTTAGAATATATGGAAAACTTTGATAATATGTTAGAAGAAAAAGAGTATGACTCTAACGTAGTTGGAGAAGCTCAAGTATTTGATGAAACATATAAACAAGTTAATAGACGTAATTGTGTAACACTTCCATATCGAGGAATTAAAAGCGTATTAAAAGATTACTTGACTAAAAATGCTTAAATGTTTTATAATCTTTCTTGTAAAGCGAATATATAGGACTAGTAATAAATGGAAATTGTTAAGAGAAGACCTGGTTGGTGAAAAGGTTAAAATGGAAGTTTATGAATCTACCTATTAGTGATATTAATAATATCCGGATTGTAACCCGTTAAAGTTTATAGAGTTAAATAAAGAGATGGCACCGTGCATTATGCACTTTCTTGTGTGTTATCTCTTTTTTATTTTTTAGGAGGAAAAAGAATGGAGCAAGTTAGAGTTGGAGTTGCTGTCATTATTCGTGATGGTGATAAGATTTTATTAGGACATAGATCTAAGAATAAAAAAGACACAGGTGGAATTATTGGTAGAGATACTTGGACATTACCTGGTGGTAAACAAGAATTTGATGAAACTATTCTAGATTGTGCAGCAAGAGAAACAAAAGAAGAATGTAATTTAGATGTTAGCAATCTTCAAATATTAACTGCATGTGATGATATTGATGTAGATAGACACTTTGTTACTATTACTACAATTGCTAATGCTTATTCAGGAGATTTAAAAATTATGGAACCTGAAAAAGAAGATGAGTGGAAATGGTTTGATATAAATAATCTACCTACTAATTTATATCCTCCATCGAAAAATAGTTTAATTAAATATAAGGAGTATTTATTTATGAAAGAAATGTTTGAAAGAGGAGATATTGTTCAACATTTTAAAAGAGAAACAGTATCGGAAGAAGATTTAAAGAAAGATCCAAATAAGTATTTATATGAAATAATTGGAACTGCAAGACATACTGAGAATGGCGAAGAATTAATGGTTTATAAACCATTATATGAAACTGAATGTGTTGAAGGTGTTGATTTTACTGCAAGACCTTTAGATATGTTTAACTCGGAAGTGGATCATAAAAAGTATCCTGAGATTAAACAAAAAATGAGATTTCAAATGTATAAAAAGAAAGGTGATAAATAATGATAGATATTAAATTAATAAGAGAAAATAGAGATTTAGTAAAAGAAAATATTAAAAAGAAATTCCAAGATGAAAAACTTCCATTAGTAGATGAAGTTTATGAAATGGATATTAAAGTTAGAGAAGCACAACTTACTGCTGATAACTTAAAGGCTGAAAAGAATAAACTTAGTGGTGAAATTGGAATTCTTATGAAAGATAAAAAAATTGAAGAAGCCAATGAAATTAAAGCAAAAATTGCTGAAATGGCTGAAGAAATCACTAAGAATGAAAATATTAAAGCTGAATTAGATGAAGAAATTAAGAAAAGAATGATGGTTATTCCAAATATCATTGATGAATCAGTTCCAGTTGGAAAAGATGACTCTGAAAATGTTGAAGTTGAAAAGTTTGGTGAACCAATTGTTCCAAAGTATGAAATTCCATATCATGCTGATATTATTGCTTCATTTAATGGACTTGATAAAGAATCAGCAGGTAGAACTTCAGGTGAAGGTTTCTACTATTTAATTGGAGACATTGCAAGACTTCATGAAGCAATGATTGCTTGTGCAAGAGACTATATGATTGATAATGGATTTACTTATGCAATTCCTCCTTTCATGATTAGAAGTGATGTTGTAACTGGAGTTATGAGTTTTGCTGAAATGGAAGCTATGATGTATAAAATTGAAGGAGAAGATCTTTATTTAATTGGTACATCTGAACACTCTATGATAGGTAAATTCAAAGGACAAATGTTACAAAAGGCTGAACTTCCTATTCATATGACTTCATATTCACCATGCTTTAGAAAAGAAGGTGGATCTCATGGACTAGAAGAAAGAGGTCTTTATAGAGTTCATCAATTTGAAAAACAAGAAATGGTTGTAATCTGTGAACCAGAAGAATCTATGGATTGGTATAATAAGATGTGGAAATTAACAGTTGATTTATTTAGATCTTGGGATATTCCTGTTAGACAACTTGAATGCTGTTCAGGAGATTTAGCTGATTTAAAAGTTAAATCATGTGATATTGAAGCATGGAGTCCTAGACAACAAAAATACTTTGAGGTTGGTTCATGCTCTACATTAGGAGATGCTCAAGCAAGAAGACTTGGTATTCGTGTTAAGGGAGAAAAGGGTAATTATTATCCTCATACACTTAATAATACAGTTGTTGCAACTCCAAGAGGATTAATTGCTTTGTTAGAAAATAATTATCAAGAAGATGGAAGAGTATTAATTCCTAAAGTATTACAACCTTATATGGGTGGTAAAACTGAACTTGTTCCTGTTAAGAAATAGTTTAAAAAACTATTTCTTTTTTTGTTGACTCTCCAGTTATGTGTAATGTTATAGTCTTTATAGAAAGGACGTAAATTTGCATGTTTACAAGAAATAATGTATAATTTGTTTTATTACAAGGGGATGTTTTTATATGTATAGAATAGGTGAATTTTCAGAGTTAACTGGATTATCTGTAAAAACTTTAAGGTTTTATGATGAATTAGGTATTTTAAAACCAGGTTATATAGATGAGTTTACAAACTATAGATATTATACGGAAGATAATTATAATCAAGCACTTGTTATTAATGATCTAAAAAGATGTCATTTTAAACTAGAAGAAATAAAGTATATTCTTGATAATGGTTTAAATAAAGATATTATTGAAAATAAACAAAGTGAAATAAAAACTGAAATAGATGAATTATATGATTCATATAATCGTTTAGATGTTTTAAACGAAACTTTATCTTTTGCTGAGTATAAATCTAGAAGTGATGTAAAAGTTAGACGTAAAATGAAGAAAGCTGCATAGCTTTCTTTTTTATTGACGTTAAATGGTCTTTTTAATCTATAAAGTTTAAAGTATTTGGTTTATAATTATATTAGGGTGATAATTATGGCCAAGAGAGGAAGAAAAAGAAAAAAGAAATCTAGTTTTAGCTATAATATTCTAGGTTTAATTCTTATACTTGTTGGTATTATTGGAATTGGTGTATTTGGACCAATTGGCTTTTTTATAAAAAAGATTGCCGTATTTTTCTTTGGTGCATATTACAATATATTATTATTAGAAATTATTGCACTTGGAATATATATGGTTATAAACGGAAGATTACCTAATTTCTTGAGTACAAGATTAGTTGGCTTATATTTTGCTGTTATTGCATTTTTAACAGCAACAAATATATCTTTAATTAATCTTGGTTCATTTAATACTCAAATAGATACTTTTGTTAATCAATATAATTTAGTTAGTCAAAATGCTTTTGAAGAAATAAGTTTACTTGGAAGTGGAGTTGTAGGAACAACTATTAGTTATGGATTAATTAGAATGCTTTCTATAACTGGTACTTATGTAATTATTATTGTTCTTGTACTTCTTTCAATTATGTTCTTATTTGATATTTCATTTGCTGATGTTGTTAATAAGATTAAAGATAGTTTATCAGAGTCTGAAGATGAAAGAGACGCGAGACTTGAAAAGAGAAGACTAAAACAAGAAGAAAGAGCTCAAACTAAGGAAGCTAAGAGACTTGAAAAAGAAGAAAGATTAAGAGCACAAGCCGAAGAAGCAGAAGAAGAGATGGATGAAGATGAGGAAGACAATGGCATTATTGTTACTTCTGCTGAAGATTTAAAGAAATTCCATACTGGAGAATCACAAGAAAAGAATGAAACTCCTGTTGAAGCAGTTCCTTTAATAAATATAAATTCAAATTATAGGTTACCTGATTTAGATCAAGTATTATCTAAAGTTAAACAAAATAAAGCGACAGAAAATGATGCTTCCTTAAATCAAACATCTAAGATACTTGAAAATGCATTAAGAGATTTCCAAATTGAAGCTAAAGTGGTAGGTAGAACTGTTGGGCCAACTGTTACTCAATTTGAGTTAGCAGTAAGAAATGGTACTAAGATTAGTAAAATAACAGGTTTATCAAAAGAAATTGCTCTTGCATTAGCAGCAATAGATGTTCGTATTGAAGCACCTATACCTGGTAAGACTACAGTAGGTATTGAAATACCTAATAAGAAACCAGTTGGTGTTGCCATTAGAGAAGTATTGGAAAGTTGCAGATCAAGAATGATAAGTCCTGATATGAAGTTACCGGTTTGTTTAGGTAAGGACATAAATGGTACTCCTCAAATATTTGACCTTGCAAAAACACCACACTTACTTGTTGCTGGTTCTACTGGTTCAGGTAAATCAGTATGTGTTAACTCATTTATAGCAAGTATTCTTATAAATAAAAGACCTGATGAAGTTAAATTAATATTAGTTGACCCTAAAAAAGTAGAGTTATCAAATTATAATGGTATTCCACATCTTGAATGTCCAGTTGTAACAGATCCTAAAAAAGCATCTGTTGTATTACAAAATGTAGTTAAAGAAATGGAAAAAAGATATGGACAATTCGAAAATGAAAAAGTTAAAAATATAACAGGTTATAATGAAAAGATTGATGCTTTAAAAAAGAAAAATCCTGAAGATACAAGTCTTAGAAAAATGCCTTATTGGTTGGTAATTATTGATGAGCTTGCTGATTTAATGCTTGTTGCATCTAAAGAAGTAGAAGACTCAATCATGAGAATTACACAAATGGCAAGAGCTGCTGGTATTCATTTACTAGTTGCTACACAAAGACCATCTACTGATGTAATCACAGGTGTTGTTAAAGCAAATATTCCATCACGTATTTCCTTTGCTGTTGCATCACAAATAGACTCAAGAACTATTCTTGATGCCAGTGGAGCAGAGAAGTTACTTGGAAAAGGTGATATGTTATTTAAACCAATGGGTCAAAATAATGCTACTCGTATTCAAGGTAACTTTATAAGTGATGAAGAAATTGAAAGAGTTATTGCTTATGTTTCTAAACAACAAGCACCTCAATATAATGATACAATGACTGTTGCTCAAGCGAGTTCTTCTAATGGAGGAGCAAGTGCTGGAGGAGGAGATGAGGATGATGATCCACTATATAATGATATAGTTGATTATTGCATTCAATCTGGCAAAGTAAGTGCTTCACTATTACAAAGAAAGTTTAGACTTGGATATAATAGAGCTGCAAGAATTGTAGACTTACTAGAAGAAAGAGGTATAATTGGACCACCTAATGGTTCTAAACCTCGTGAAGTATTGGTTAAGATGGAAAAAAGTGAAGAAGAGTAATCTTCTTCTTTTTTATCTTTAAATGTATTTTTTTTGTAAAATTTTTTAGTATTTTTTTATATTCATTGATAGGTCATGATAATAATAGTAAAATATAACTATAAGATAGTAGACCCACGTGATTTGACAAAATAAATAGTTAAATGTATAATAAAACGCGTATTAAAGGAATAAGGGGGAATTTTTATGAAAGGATTCATTCTTGACTACATTAATGAAAATGAGTTTCGTAAGCTTGAAAGAGCATTAAAGAAATATAATATGCTTGCTTATAAGAAACTTAATTTTGATTATTATCCATCATTACGTGGCGGTAAGTTTTTAGGTGAACTAGTTAATTCTGATAAAAAGAATAATATAGATACATATGAATTAAAATTACCAAGTGACTTATTATTTACTCAAGTACATGGTGAAGTTAAGTTAAAATATAATGTTTATAAAGATCAAAACGTTGTAATGTTAGAAACAATTATGCCAACAGATATATTACTTGAAGGACATATTGCTGAGTTATCTACTTACAAAGGAGTTATGATTTCTAAACAAAATGCTGAAAAAGATAAATTTATGATTAATCTATTCAGCGCATTAGATAATAATAAAAAATAGGCAAATGCCTATTTTTTTATTTGTCTCTATAATTCTTTTCAAATTGTTTTAACTTTTTTAGTCTACCATTTTCAATATTGTTATTTGGATTAATTTCTTTTAACCCATTTTTAATAAAATCTTCAAATGTAAGTGATACTAATGATTGACTTGATAAGTCATAGAATAAACCATCTACATTATATTGAATTGATGAAAATAAGTCTTCTGCTATCCATAGATCTATTTCTAGACTATTATATTGTAATTTAAATCCACCGAATCTGTTTAAAGTATAAGTTATATTTAATTTTTCAATTAGTAATTTTATAAATTCCATGTTTTCATTTCCTAAAACAACTATATCTAAATCTTTAGGATAATTGGCATTTATTAAATCTCTTATACATCCACCTAAAAGATAAGCTGGACATAATTGTCCTATGATAAATGCAGGTGGAAAGTTCTTTTTTATATATCTTTCCAAACGCATTTGTAGAGATAAGTCGAAATCAAATTCTTCATTTAAATCATTATATTTAATTGGTATTATCATATTTTCCTCACTTAAGTGTCTATTATACAATGATAAATAAAAAAACAATATCATAATTGATATTGTTTTATTTATATAATGGTGCGGGTAACAGGAGTTGAACCTGCACGGAGTAATCCACTAGATCCTAAGTCTAGCGCGTCTGCCAATTTCGCCATACCCGCGATGGTGGATCTTGTAGGACTCGAACCTACGACCGCCCGGTTATGAGCCGGATGCTCTAACCAACTGAGCTAAAGATCCATGACTACTTAAATATAACATAGTTTTATTTTAGGTGCAATAAAAAGTTTTAGAAATTAACTAAAAATAGGGCGTAATCCCTTATATGTAAAGCATTATTGGAAAATTTGCTTTTTTTTAAAAAAGTGCTATAATATATCGCAACTCAGAGGGGGAAAGGTATATGAAAAGAGTTAAATCATTATTATTTGCAATGTTAGTTGCAATCGTTGTAATGTTTTCAGGTATAGGATCAACATTTGCTGCTTCAACATTACCAGATAATTTTACAACAAAAAATTTAATTAATAGTGGTAAGTATACTACTGTTAATTATATTAAAGCTACTGATTCTACAGGAAAGAAATTTGATTATCCAATAGTTGTTAAACAAACAGCTGATGGAAAATTTGTATATTGTTTAGCTTTAGATAAAACTTATGCAAATGGAATTAAATATTCTAAAAAGGGAAAAGTAGATGACGGATTTGTTTATATATTAGAAGCAAATCTTAATACAGGAGATAAATATAAAGATTTTTATATTAAACAACTTGCTGTATGGTATTACATGGATTATGTAAATGGAAACAATGATAACTTAGAAGTATCTTTAAAGAAATATCTAATTTATCATGCTCAACATAGCGGAACAGAAAATCACGCTGTATGTAAATCAGTTATTGATTTATTAGAAGGTGCTAGAGCTTATAAAGCTCAAGCAAGTAAATTAAATCTTTCTAAGAATGGTATTGGATTTACAGTTGTAGATGGATACTATGTATCATCTGAAATTGTAACTGAAGCAGTTAATGTTTCAAATATCAAATACGGACTTGAAAATACTCCAAAAGGAACTCAAGTAGTTAAGAGTGCAAATGGAGTTATCGTTAAAGTTCCAGTTGATTCAATTCCTGTTGGAAAGAAATTAACATTTAAATTAAAAGTAAGTGCTGATGGTACTTCAAAAGCTGCATATTATTATTACAGCTCTGATAAATATCAAAAATTATTATATGGGGAAGTTGATAAAACTTCTAATAAATTAAATGATGAGTTAGAAATGACAATTGCTAACGTTAACTATACTGTTAATATTAGTAAAACTGATATAACTCAAGCTAAAGAAGTTCCTGGAGCTTCATTAGTAGTTAAAGATGAAAATGGTAAAGTTATTGAATCTTGGGTTTCAACTGATAAAACTCATAAGATGACTTTAAAACCTGGTAAATATACTTTAACTGAAACAATCGCACCTAAAGGATATAAGTTAAGTAAAACTACTATATCATTTATGTTAGATGTAACTGGTAAAGTATATGTTAAAGATGCTAAAGGTGCTTATGTAAGTGTTGATAAAGTAGTTATGATTAACGAACTTGAAAACAGTATTACTGTTGCTAAATTAGACAGTGAAACTGGTGCTTATGTAGCAGGAGCTAAATTAGTTATTAAAGATGCTAAAGGTAACGTAGTAAAAGAGTTTACTTCTACTAATACTGCTTATTCAATTACATTATCTGAAGGTGTTTATACTTTATCTGAAGTAGAAGCTCCAAAAGGATATGAATTAAGTGATAAAGTTGTTACTTTTAAATTATTAGATAATGGAACAGTACAAGTACTTGAAGGAAATAGTTATGTAGACGTTGCATTTGTAACATTCTACAATACTAAGATTCCTGAAGTTGTTGTTCCTCCAACTGGTAAAAACGCAACATTAATTATTATAAGTGGTCTTGCATTATTAATTGGTGGAGCTTATTTTGCTAAGAAATCTATCAAAGAATGCTAGTATAACACTTAGCATTCTTTTTGCTTTTATGGGGTTGTGCTTATTATGTTATACATACTTTGATACTATAAAAGAAAATCTTTTCTATGAAAAGAATACAAGTATAGTTGAAGAGGTTATTGAATTTGATGAAGATGCTGGTCAAAAACTTTCTTTAGAAAGAGATTCTGAAGAAGAAGTTGGTAATGGTAGATATGATTATATTGGATATTTAAAGATTCCTGAAGTCGGGGTTGATAGAGGATTTACTGCTTTAGATAATCCATATAATTATGTTGACTATAACGTTCAATTGATCAATGGTTCATCAATGCCAAATGTTAAAAATGGTAATTTAATTCTTGCTGGTCACAGTGGAATTTCATCAGCTGTTTTTGATAAGTTACATAACCTTAATCTTGGATTTGATGCAAGTATCACTTATAGAGGTAAAGTATATAACTATAAATGTGTTGATATTTATTACGTTGAAAAAGACGGAACAGTTGAAATAAAAAGAAATAAAGATAAAAATGTTTTAACACTTATTACATGTACTTATAGAAATAATACTAAACAAACAGTTTATATCTTAGAGTTACAAAGTGTTATAGAAGAATAAAAAGGTAAAAAGAAATAAAGGGGGATTTATTATGAAAGAGTTATCAATCATAAAAATATTTAGTTCTGCATTAAGTGCAGTACTTGGATCTAAAGTATTAATATTAATTGTATTAATTCTTATGATGTTATTTGTTAATATTATATTTAGTAATTTAATGAATAAAAAATTAGTTAATATTATAACTATTTTAGCAAGTATTATACTAGTAGGATTCTATTCAGTAAGTTATATTGAAACTATAAAAATATTTATTGATAATGTTTCTACTAAATTATTAGAAATGATTTATTTTCCAACTACTTTAGAATTTATGATAGTAATGATTCTTTCATTTGCTATTATGATTTCTTCATTAGTTAGCAAAAAATCTTCTAAAAATATTAAAATAATAAATGTTACTATTACATTAATTATTTCATTCTTATTCTTATGTATAATTGAAAAAGTTAATGGTAGTGGTATTGATTTTAATGAATTTAGTGTATTTTCTAATACAGTATTAATGAGTTTACATGAACTAGCAATGGGATTATTCGTTGCTTGGATAATTGGACTTGGACTTTATAAATTTGATTCATATATTATTAATAAAGCAATGAATGAAATTAAAGATTCAGAGTATAAATATAATACTATTAATACACTTTCAATTGATGAAATTAATAGTCAATATGAAAGTGAAGAATTAGAAATGCCTAAGTTAAAGAAATTATAGTAAAAGAAGCGAAAAAAAATCGCTTTTTTTTATTTTCTTATTGATTAATAAATGATATTATATTAATAAGATAGGAGAGTAGAATATGAATAATGAAGTTTTAGAAAACAATAATTTAGTTCCTGAAACACCAGATACACCTGTTACACCTGAAGCTGCTACTACACCTGTAGATACTGAAGTAACTCCAGAAGTAGCACCAACACCAGTTGATACTGGAATTCAATCACCTGTATCATTTGATGCACCAGTTGAAACACCAGTAGATTCACCGGTAGATGCTCCAAGTGATGTAGTTGTACCTGCAGAAACTGCTCCGGTTTTTGGTAATCAAACTGAAGTACCTTCAACTAATGAAGTTCCTGTTGAACCTGTTGCAGAAATGCCAGCAGAAACTACAACAGCTCCAGTTGTTGAAGAAGTATCTCCTGTAGAAGAAGTAACACCTCCAGTAGAGGAAGGTCCTATGGTTGAAGAAGGTCCAGTTAATGAACCAATCGTTACAGAAACTGAACAACCTTTAATTGAACCTGCACCTGCTTTTGAGGCTCCTGCAGCACCAAGTGAACCATTGACTAATAATGTTGTTGAAACTCCTGCACCAGTTGATGCAAATGCAGCACCAGTAGAAACAGCTGCTCCTGATGTAGCACAAGCTAGTGTTGCTCCTGCAGAAGCAAATGTAGCACCAGTTGATGCAAATGCAGCACCAGTAGATGCAAATGTTGTTGCATCAGCAACTGATGTAGCACCAGTTTCAGTTAATAAGAAAAAGAATGTTCTTTCTATAATTGTTATTATTATTGGTATTTTGGTTTGTGCTGGAGTACTAATATCAACAATTTTGTCAAAATAATATAATTGATATTGAATATAAAAAATAAATATAATAAAATTAATATAGTAAAGGAGAATGATAATTAGATGAAAGATGCGACTGGCGAATTAAGTATGACTGCTGTAGCAGTTGTTGCTATTGCAGCTATTGCATTAGTATTCCGTACATTAATATGGCCTGCAATTCAAACAAGTATTGAAAAGAGCACATATTGTTCTTCAGCTTATGGCTGTCATGATTGTTCTGAATCTACTTGTGAATGCTACTATACTGCAACAGGCGGAACAGAAACAGCAATTACATGCCCTAATAATGGTACGGGTACTTATTTAGAGGATGGAGAAGGAACTCCAGAAGGATAAGATAAATAAAAAAGTTAAGAGAAATCTTAACTTTTTATTTTGTAATTAATACTGCGTGAACAACTATTCTTGTATTTGTTGTTGCACATGTGGATAATGTTAATATCTTATCATCTGTTGTAACAGGTGTTTTAAAGTCATATATACTTCTTGATTTAATCATATCTATAAATGCTTGATATTCTTCATTAGAATTGAAGTTTGTTACTAAGTAATCTTCCGTTACATTTATTTTATATGAGGAGAAGATCTTCCATTGTTTATCTCCCGATTTAGTATTAAATGTTATTATTTGATTTGCTTCATTCTTATACCAACTTGGGGATTGAGAGTTCTTTAGAGAACCAAACATGATTCCACCTACAGGTATATTATGTCCATATATGATAGTATTTTTATTTAAGTCAACTGGATCATTTCTATAGTCCATGAATATCCATCCCATGGTATTTTTATACTTTTTAAAGTCTCTATTTAAGTAGTATGTATTATTCTCTTTATTTTGTACAACAGGGTAGTTAATTTTAGAATTATTAACTGTTAACCAACCAACTGTATCTGGATTAATCTTTACTAATTCATCTATAACATGTGAATAGTTTGTATAGTATGCTGATGAATAATTAGATTTTCTTTGTATAGTATTAAACTCTTCTCTAGATAGATAGTTTAAATCTGGAATATTATCTTCTATAGTATATTCATTTGATGAATATACTATGGTATTAATATCATCTAATTGATTATTTATTTTAACTCCATCTTCATACATTTTATAACTATTAAGTGCCATTAATAAGAATACTAGTACTAATATAATTGTAATAACCATTAGTATTATTTTTAAGTTTAATTCCTTAAAGAAGTATTTAAACTTATAGTCTTTAGAATAATTCATTTTAAACATTATATTATTCTTTTCAATATAAGTTTTATATTCTTTCTTAATGTAAGAAATTATTGTATATATTTCATTTACGTCATTGTCTTTTTCATTAATTAGAATTAAGAGATTCTTTTTGTTATTCTTAACAATTAAATTCATGACTGTTGTAATTGCTTCATTAGAGTATTTAGTTATTCTTATTACTTTTAATTTAGTATTAATTGTAAAGAAATTATCTAAGTCTTTTATAATTTCTTCATTCATATCTACGGTTAATAATAGTTGTTTTTTATAATAAATATCTGTATATGAATCTATATGGTTATCAAGTAAGAATCTATTATTATTAGTAATTTTATGTCTTGTTAATACTTTAATACCTTTGTTAGAATCAAATCTTTCGATTAAGTAAGAAGGCATTTCATAACACTCGAATTTTTTAACATTATTAAAATCATATAATTTAAGTGCAATTTCTGAGTTTATTTGAACTTCATCATTGAATATTACTTTATCTATATTTTTAAATGTTTTAATAATATCTAAATAAATTGGATCAATATCTGAATTATTAATAACAACTATTTTAATGTTAAATTTTAATACGAGTAGGTTAAGAAAATTAACTACAATATCAAAATTTTTTCTGATGTATCCAAGAGAGAAGATTATATTATCAGCAGTGATGATATTAGTATTATTTAAACTTTTATCATCTACGGTTGTTTTCTTAACCTTAGATACGTATAAATATTTATTTATTATTTTAAATGAAATATTATAGTTCATACCTTTACTCCTATTATTATCTATTATAGATTTTATCATAGTAGTAAAATATTTTAAATAATTATGGGTTATTTTTGTTATTTATATGTTATAATATCTTCAAGTTTGGTGGGGTGGATGATGGAATATTTGAAAAAAGATTTAATTAATTTATTTAAACTAAAAAATGTAGATGTAAATACATTTGCTAGTTCTTTAAAGTGTCTTAGTTTTAATGATGCTCTTAAAAGTATTGAAGAGTTATTTAAGACTTCATTTGAAGAAATAATTAATGATCCTGAGTTTATTAGCTCTTATTTTTCACTTATTTCTAATTTAGCCGTACAAAATAAAGGAGACATAGAAGTTTCCATTATTAACCATATTAACTATATTAAAAAATTAGCAACTAATTATTGCAAACCATATAATAAAAAAGAAAAGAAAAAAGATCATAATTTTAATGCATCTAAACTATTAAAAATGAGATGTGATGACTTAGCTATTTTTATAGCAAATAGAACTGAAACTATGTCTTCTAAATATGAAAAGTATAATATTATAAGCTTTATTATCAATAAACTAAAAACACCTGATTATTTATTTAGAATTATGCAAATTAATCCTGATTATTTAAATGCTCGTGATTCATATGGACATCATGTGTTTGTTAATACATGTGAGTATTTTATAAATAATGTAGGTAAGATGGATGAAGAGACTGTTAAGTATTATAAAAGAGTAATTGTAATGATGCTTGAAAATGAAAATTTAACTCTTAAGAATGAAGAGATAAGTAACCTTATTAAACTCTGTGATATAGTTGAAAATAGTGAAAACATAGAATTAGTTTTTCTAAAGAATGCTATTAGAAATCATTATCCAATTATTAATACTTATTCTAAACGTAATTGTGTTGATTATTGCTTCTATCCTGAACCAACAATATTAATTAACAGTAGTTTTGATGAAAACTTACCAAAAGGAACAATTGATTTAACTGATCTTTTTACTGTATCTATTGATGGTAATAGACATAGTAATTTAACTAATGTATTATTTGACGATGCATTTAGTATTTATAGAGATGGTCAAAATAATCATTTACTAATACATATTCCTGATGTTGATAGAGTTATAAAAAGAGATACTGAGTTAGATAAGTTTATGAGACATTTAGGTAAAAGTGTATATGCTACGGGTTATAAAAAACCATTACTTGATTTTCAAATAGCAGATGAATTATCTTTAAAACAAAATGCTTATAGATATGCTATTACATTTGATATTACAATGGATGATGATGCTAATATTAAAAATGTAGATTTTTATAGATCACTTATAAGAGTAAATTATAATATACATAAAAATAAAGCTGATGCATTTATTAAATATGGATATACAGATGAAAAACTTGGAATGCTTAGAAAAGTTAAAGATTTAATGATAAAATCAGCCAGAAAGAGAAAAGAAAAAACAGCTGGTAAATCAAGTGCTAAGATTATTTTAGATGAAATAAATGTTTTACCTGATTTAGTATCTGCTAAGTTTGCTTTAGAAAATGACATACCATTTGCTTTTAAAAATTATTTAGGAAAACATAAAGTTGCATTTGATAAACATGTTTTAACAGTAAATGATTTTATCAATAGTGAATCTTTAAGTCCTGAAGGTATTGAAGTGTTAAATTCTATCTTCGATATTTATTATCGTGTATATTATGATACAATGAATATAGGAAATAAGTCATTTCATGATGAAGCATGTGGTAATGTAGGTAATCCTTTAAGAGATTATTTATCACTTGAATCTGATAGATTATTAGGTGATATTGTAATTGATGGTTGTAGAGTTTATGATAAGGATTATTGGAAAGAACGTATTTTAAATGATTCCATTGAATTTACTGAGACTTCTTCAAAATTAAATGAGTTATATGGATTAAAGAGAGGTAGATAAAAAGTGACAGGTGCTGTAGTATTTCGTGTAATAATGTTTCTTTTTGTAGCTGTTATCTTACTAGTAGTTATGTGGAATGTAATTATGAAAAAAGGTAATGAAGCACATGAAGCAATAGAAGAGGAAAAGAAAATTTTTGAAAATAGAATAAGACTTCCTATACAAGCACAAGTTTATCCTGGTGATTTAGTTAAGATAGTTGATAATGATATGATTCATAATGAACCTAAGACTTATACATTTTATTATAAGTTAGAACCTCATAAGATTGGTGTAGGAATGTATAATAATAAATATGTTATTACGCTTGATGATCAAATGTATCAAACTTATGCTGAGGTAATGGGACATGGAGTTGCTCATAATAGTAGATTTGCAAGTATAAGTGAAAAGTTTACCGTTACTGAAGTAATAGATCAATTAACTAATAAAAAAATTCCTGTTGAAAGTGTAAGTGCTTTTGAAAAGTATTTAGTAGAAGATACTAGTACAAATTATAATAACCAAGTTGAAATAAAAGAAGATAACTAAAAATTGACAGATTTATTTATTAGTGTTAATATATTTCAAGAAATCGAAGAGGAAAGACGAGATTTAATAAGATAATTTATAGAGAGTTCATGGTTGGTGTAAATGAATAAGGACTTATTAAGTTACTACTTTCTAAGAGAGTTAATAAACTCCGGGGGAACTCGTTAAAATTTAATCAAGTTAAATAAAGGGATGGTACCGTGCGTTATGCACTCCTTAGGTATCATTCCTTTTTTTATTTAAGAAGGAGGATATGTATGAACTTAAGAGATGTTAATAGAAGAAGTGTTGTTTCAGTAGAAGTTTTTCTAAATGACTATGTATTACCTTATTATGGTAGTAGAATAACCTCGGATGAAATGATAACCAAGTTAAAGAATTGTAGCCATCTAGATTTAGATGAACTAGAAATTCCAGGTGTTAAAAGATGCAGTGATGAATATGCACTAACCAATCCTTCAATTATTCTAGTTGGGGCAAAGGGAAGAGGACATAAAGGATATGAAATACATGGATACTATAGACCTTTTGATTTAATGAAAGAAGAATACATAGAAGAAGGTTTAAGTGAAATTGAAGCGACTAATTTCTTATTAAGTGGTATGCGTGCACCTGAAGAAGATGATGTTTCATATAAAATAGATTTTAGAGAAAAGAAAAGAAGAAAGAAAAAAGGAAAGAGGAATTAAAATGGTTAATTTTAAAGAAAATGAAGATTTATATAAATTAAATCATAGTTGTGCTCACTTAATGGCACAAGCAGTAAAACATTTATATCCAGATGCTAAGTTCTGGGTAGGACCTGTTATTGAAACTGGTTTTTACTATGATATGGATTTAGGAGATAAAGTTATTACTGAAGAAGACTTACCTTTAATAGAAAAGGAAATGAAAAAAATTGCTAAAGATGGTAAGAGAATAGTTAGAAGAGAACTTTCTAAAGAAGAAGCTTTAGAAATGTTTAAAGATGATCCATATAAATTAGATTTAATTAATAGAATGGATGAAGATAATACTGTTATTTCATGTTATTCTCAAGGAGACTTTACTGATCTTTGTAGAGGTGGACATGTTGATTCAGTTAAAGAATGTAAAAATTTCAAGTTATTAAAGTTCTCAGGTGCTTATTGGAAAGGGGATTCTAATAACAAGATGCTTCAAAGAGTATATGGGGTATGTTTTAGAACTCCTGAAGAATTAGAAGCACATTTAGCGGAACTTAAAGATGCAGAAGAAAGAGACCATAGAAAAATTGGTAAAGATTTAGGAATTTATATGATGTCTGAATTAGTTGGAAGAGGACTTCCAATGTATTTACCAAATGGATTTACTTTATGGAATTTACTTGAAGATTATATTAGAAAAGAAGAGTTAAAAAGAGGATACTTACATGTACAAACTCCTCCTTTAGGAAATGTTAACTTATATAGAACCAGTGGACATTTAGATCATTATAGAGATTCAATGTTCCCAATTATGCAAGTAGAAGATGAAGAATATGTACTTCGTCCTATGAACTGTCCTCATCATATGGTTATGTATGGTAATGACATTCATTCATATAAAGAATTACCAATTAGAATTGCTGAAGTTGCAAGAGATTGTAGATATGAATCAAGTGGTTCTCTAAAAGGTATTGAAAGAGTTAGAACATTCTGTCAAAATGACTCACATATCTTCTGTACTCCTGAACAAATTGAAGAAGAATTCAAGGGTGTAGTTGATCTAATTCTTGATACTTATAAAGTATTTGGAATTAAAAATTATAGATTTGAATTATCTTTAAGAGATCCAGAAGATAAAGTTAAATATTTCCAAGATGATGAAATGTGGAATAATGCTGAAAATAAACTTAGAGATGTATTAAATGATTTAGGAATTGATTATGTTGAAAAGAAAGGTGAAGCAGCATTCTATGGTCCTAAACTTGATGTTCAAGTTAAACCAGCTGTTGGTAATGAAATTACACTTTCAACTTGTCAATTAGACTTCTGTCTACCAGCTAAATTTGATTTAAAATATGTTGATAGTGATGGAAGTAAGAAAACTCCAGTTGTAATTCATAGAGCAATCATGGGTTCAATTGATAGATTCATGGCATTCTACTTAGAAGAAACTAAAGGAAATCTTCCTTTCTGGTTAGCTCCAATTCAAGTAGCTGTCCTACCAGTTAAGAATGAATATCATTTAGAATATGCTAATGAAGTATTAAATAAGTTAAAAGAACAAGGCATAAGAGTATCTCTTAATGCAAGTGATGAAAAATTATCTTACAGAATGAGAGAAGAGCAAATAAGAAAAGTTCCTGTTATGTTAGTTCTTGGTAACAATGAAAGAGATGAAAGAACTGTTACTTTAAGACTCCATGGTGAAGAACAAAAGAATATGAGTTTAGATGAATTCTTAAGCTATGCTAAAGATAAGAATGATTCTAAAGCTTTAGATTTATAATTTAAAACCTAGGTTTTCCTAGGTTTTTTTATTTCGTGTGTTATAATACTTTCCAACGGGTGATAATAGTGGAAATATATGATAGTGGGAAAGTTATTGAATTTGAGAATGCGCTTCTTTATGATGAAGGTTATTATGGGGAAGTTTATAAAGATGGAGACCTTATGATTAAGAAATATATGTCTGAAAGATCAGACTATTATGATAGGCTTAGTCCTGCTATATTTGATATTTTAAGTGATATTTCTTCACCGGCTTTTATCAATTTAATTGATTCATTTAAAACAAAAGTTAGACTATTTCCAGATGACTATGATATAGATATGCTAACTGGTTATACTTCAGAGTTTATAGAAACAAGAAAGGGTCTCATGGTAGATTTACCAATGGAGTACACTTTACACACTTTATATGAGTTTAGAAAACTTTTAAAAATACTAAATGATAATAATATATTAATTGCAGATACTAATAGAAATAATTCGATAGTTGGTTTTGATAACTTAGTAATAATTGATCCGGATTGTTATGAATTTAATGAAATTTCATGTGATATAGAAAAAGAAAATATGGAAAGTATTAATAGATACTTATTAAGTAAATGGGTTGCTGAAATGCGTATTACAGATAAAGCAGTTGCCGAAAAAATTAGAGAAAAGTTATTTGACTATGAAAAAGGGGATTACTTAGATGTTATGAGTAAACGACTAAGAGCTAAGACACCTAGAGACGTTATTAATAGGATAAGATATTAAAAAAGAGATATAAGAATTATAATTCTTATATCTTTTTTGTTTACAAATTTTTATTAGTCAAATAATTGTAAATGAATGTCTTGTTTACATATTATAAATTGTAAATTTACAATTATAGAATATAATTATAATAGGTGAGGATATGAAACGAGATGCATTAAGAGGAATTATACAATTTATCCTTTCATTAGGTATTGTAATTATATTTGAATTGTTTTTCTTTTCTTTATTAGGTAGATTTGGATTACATTTCAAAGATAATGCTTATACAATTATGAATTTAGTAAAATACTTAATTGAATTTATAATTGTAGGAGTTGTTATATACCATGGGGATATATTTGCTGGTAAAGAGAATTTTAAAAGATCACTTTTTTCTAGCATAATAATTTCTTTAGTTACATTCATAGTAATGGTTGTATTTACTATAATACTTCAAAAAGTATTAGGACTATTTGATATAACTATTTCTAATGGATTTGTTAACTACTTTAATGAAAACTTGACTATGAATCGTGCACTTGAAATAGTCATATCTTGTTTTATTAAACCTTGCTTGATATGTTCAATCTTTGTACTTGGTATATCAAATATTATTAGGAAGGAAGTAGTAGCTATATTGGCAAGTGGTATTGGTTATGCAATATTTCTTATATTGTTAAATCATTTACCAATTGATAAATCAATTGCATTTTTATTAGTAGATGTTATAAATATGTTTGCATTAACATATTTATATAAATCAACTGGTAATATATATACATGCTTTATAACATATATTGTATATATTATGTGTGGTAGTCTACTTATTAGCTATGTATTGTAATGAGTAAAGATATAATTAAATTTATTAAGTTTTATTTATTATTCCTAATTTGGGTAATATCTGGAGATGTATTAAAAAGAGTTCTAGTATGGATTAATCTTGATACTAGTAATATTCATAATCTAGCTATTGCCGAGTTCTTTCTTTCTTTATTAACTTTTGTAGTAGGATATTTAATTTACAAAAAAGAAATAAAGAAAGACTATAAAACTATAGAAAAGAAAAAGATATTTATAGAAGTATTAAGATTGTTAGTATGTGCTTATTTGGTTGAAATTATTAGTGGAATAGTAGTTATGTTTATATTCTCTATAATAGGTGTAGAATCTACAGGTTCTATTAATAATAATGTAGCAATCGAATTACTAAAAAGTGCACCTGTTCTAATTGGGGTTGGAACTGTGTTGTTAGCACCAGCTTATGAAGAAATAATCATGAGATTAGGTCTAAATACATTATTTAAGAATAAAAAGGTATTTATTGCTGTAAGTGGAATTATCTTTGGAGTTATGCATGTTATAAGTTTCAAAGTAGTAATTCTTACTTTACCTATCTTAGGTATTTTAATTGATAGAATATCTATGAGTAAGAAAAATAATAAATTACTTTTAAATATAACATGCGTAACTACGTATTTGTTTATTATGTTTATAATAATTGCTTTAATATCAGGAGGAATAAATAAGGCTCTTATTGCTCTTAATTTAAAGAATTTTATATATGTTATTGAATATGGTGCTGTTGGAATATATTTTGCATATGTATATGATAAGTATAAAAACATTTTTTATACTATATTACCTCATGCATTAATTAATTTCGTGGCAACTATAATTTTGAGTTTTAGATAATTGTGTATTATAATATATCGCAAAGAAGTGTGATGATATGAATTATAGTGACTTAATCTATATAATTTCTATTATTTTACTTATTATTGTTGCGATATATTTGTTAACACGTGTGAGCGTTAAGGAGAAGTATATGGATACAATAAATAAAGCTAATAAAGACATGTCTGATTTAGAAAAAATAACTAGTAGAATTGAAGAAGAATATAAACCTATTAATGTAGAACTTACTAGTTATGAACAAGAACAAGAAGACAATGCAATTATCTCTTATGATGAGTTATTATCTAATAGAGATAAAAATAACAACAGTGGTTTTAGTTATGATTCAGAATATAAACCTGATAATGATTTATCAGTTAAAAAAATTGATTTAGATAATAATACTTCTTCAAAAGAAAAAGAAGAAATACCTGAAGAAAGAGTAAAGGTAAAATTATTTAATTACGAAAAGGAAGAGGCATTCTTAAAGACTTTAAAACAACTTCAAAGTGAATTATCATGAAGAAGAATAAACTTGTAATAAACATTCTTTTATATTTTATTGTTGAATTCTTGTTTATTACATTATTTTATACTTTATTTTTTGAATCCAAGATTGTAAGCATTATTTTATTTATAATTAATATAATATATACTTGGGTTTTAATTAAAAGTATAGAAAAAAAGTATTACTCTAAGTATGATAAATTTTCATCTATGTTATATAATATATGTCCTTTAATAGGAGTTGTAATATTATATTTATTAGATAAGTATATATTTAGAAGTGATCTTAGTTTAATGTTTTTATTCTTTGTATATATATTTTTGGGTGAGTATATTTTAAATGTAATATATATTTTATCTAAAAGATTATTTAAAAAGTATAAGTAATTATACTTTTTTTGTGTTTTTAAATAGTGTTATAATTGTGTCAGTGGGATATATGAGTTTAAGTACCCTAAAAAAAGATAAGAGGTAAAAATATGAAAGTTGATGAAATAATTAGAACGGCAAAATTTACTATTTTTTCTATATCGGCAGGTGTAATTGAAATAGTTTTATTTGAACTATTTGATAAGTATACTTCCTTGAGTTATTGGCCATGTTATTTAATTGCTTTAATTGCATCTGTTATATGGAATTTTACTTTAAATAGAAATTATACTTTTAAATCTGCATCTAATGTGCCTGTTGCAATGTTTAAAGTATTTTGTTTTTATGCAGTATTTACTCCTGTTTCAACTATACTTGGTAATTATTTAGCTGAAGATCTTGGTTGGGATGGAACAATTGTTACACTTATTAATATGTTATGTAATTTTGTTTTAGAGTATTTATATGATAGATTCTATGTATTTAAAGATTCTATTGATTCAAAAGAACATAAGAAGTAAAAGATAACTTGGTGTTATCTTTTTTTTGTGTTAAAATACACTTGTTTGAAAGGAGTACAATCATGAAATTTTGTATTAAAACACTAGGATGCAAGGTTAATGCTTATGAGTCTGAGTGTATAGAAGAAGAATTTAAGAATAATGGTTATACTGTAACTGATGAGACACAAGATGCTGATGTAATAGTAGTTAATACTTGTACTGTTACTAATCAAGCTGATGCTAAAAGTAGAAAGATTATTCGCGGGGCAAGAAAAAATGAAAATGCTTGTTTAGTTGTATGTGGTTGTTCTTCTCAACAACATAAAGATTCTTTATTTGAACTTGGTGTTGATATATTACTTGGAACAACTGGTAAAACTAAAATATATAATCTAGTAAATGAATGGCTAGAAAATAAAGAGAAAATATCTTTATTTGATGATGTAAGACATGTTGATTTTGAAAAGACTAATATAAATGATATGGATGGTAAAACAAGAGCTTTTGTTAAGATACAAGATGGATGTAATAACTTCTGTTCATATTGTATTATTCCTTTAGTAAGAGGAAGAGTTAGAAGTAAAGACTTAAAAGATGCTGTTGCAGAAATAAATAATCTTGCTAATAATGGTTATAAAGAAGTTGTTTTAACTGGAATTCATACAGGTGCTTATGGTGAAGGTGAAGACTATGATTTAGTTGATTTAATAAGAGAAATATCTAAGAATGATAACTTACTTAGAATTAGAATTTCTTCTATTGAAATAACTCAATTAAATGATAAGTTCATGGAAGAGTTTAAGAAAAATAAAAAGATATGTTCTCATATACATGTTCCTGTTCAATGTCCAAATGATGAGATATTAAAAGCAATGAATAGAAAATATACTTTAAATGAGTATAAGAATAAGATAAATGAACTAAGAGAAGCAAGAGAAGATGTAAATATAACTACTGACTTAATAGTAGGTTTTCCTGGAGAAACTGATGATATATTTGAATCTATGTTAGATGAATGTGTTAATATTGGTTTTTCTAAGATTCATACTTTCCCTTATTCTTTAAGAAAGGGAACTAAAGCATCTTTAATGAAACAAGTAAAAGACTCAGATAAGACTGATAGAACTGATAAGATGTTAAGATTATCTGATCAATTAGAAAGTAATTATTATAAAAAATACTTAGGCAAAACTGTTAATGTTTTAGTAGAAAAAAATAATAGTGGTTTTACTAGTAATTATATAAAAGTTCATTTTGATAAAGATATAGAAGAAGGAAAATTAGTGGATGTAAAAATAACTAAAGTAGACGGTATAAATGTCTATGGAGAAGTTATTTAATGTAAAAAAGAATAAAACTAAATATTATTTATTCTTTTTTAATGTATAATTATAGTAGGTGAATATAATGAGTAATAATGATAAAATACAATTTACTCCAATTGGTGAGATGAAACCATTAAGAAGAAATAGAGATTTAGATACTAGAGAATATAGAAGAACTGAAGTATATAACCATGGTAAAAAACGTGGTACTACAAGATGGAATCCTAAAGTAGTTGTTCCTCTTTTACTTGCTGGTGGTATTGCATTATCGGTTGCTGGTGTTAAACTTGCAAATACTGATACAGTAGAACAAACTGCATATGTACAAGTAGAACCAATGAATGTAGATAGTTCATTTGAAAATGTACAAGCAGAAGCAAGATATAATGTAGATTATCTAGTTAAATCCGGAGATACTTTAGATGGTATTATCTATAGATATGCTAAAGATTCTAATGAGATGAATGACATTAAAAGAGATGTTTGTTTCTATAATAATATTGAATCTACAGGTATGTTACATGTTGGAGACAAGATTGTTTTATTTAGAGTTCCTGAATCAATGGTAGATGAACTTAATACTGCTTATAATGAAGACTTTTTAGAAGATGAATTAAGTGTTGATTTAAATCAAGCAGTAGAAACTTTAAATAATCAAGTTGGTACTATTGTAGGTGGAAGTTTACTTGATACAGTTAATAAAGAACTTGCTGTTTATAATTCAACAACTATACCATCTGTAAGAAACCGTTTGGCATCTAAAATGAGAATGCAAATATCTGATATACAACAATATGAGTTAAATCAAGAAAGTGAAGTAAAGACAAGATAACATGGAAATTAATAAATATATAAAAGGAAAAATTATATATTTTGCTTTTACTTTTTTACTAATAGTTATAGTAGGTATAACTTCATCATATGCTTTTTCTAGTAATGTAGATTATAAAAAATATACTAATTATTTAGAAACAACATTTGTTGAAAAAAAAGTATCTCCAATCAGTAGAGAAAGTGTTATAACTATTAAAAATATTGGAGATGAAAGAAGAGAATTTAGTCTTTATGCTAAAGCTCTTGATAAAGAGAATGCAATAGAAGCAAATAAAATTTATTATTCTATTAATTCAGGTTATGATTCTTTATTATCAAATAGTACTAATAATATTATTTATAAAGGGTATTTAGAAGCTGACGAAGAAATAGATTTAAATGTTAATCTATGGCTTGATATAAAGAAACTTGATAATAATGATGAAGGAAAGAATATAGCTATAGATTTTGATGTACAATAAAAAAAGCAGAGTAATCTGCTTTTTTATATTTCTCTCATTTTTTCTTTATCTTTATAAGGATTCTTAGGATCTATTCTATCAGTAAATAGAATTCCATTTAAGTGATCCATTTCATGTTGGAAAGCAATTGAGATATCTTCTCTTACACGTATTGTATATTCGTCTCCATTTTCATCATAAGCTCTGAATGTTGCTCTTGCGTATCTAGGAACGATTCCTTCAACAGGTCTATTAATTGAAAGACATCCTTCTCCTTCACCAACATATATTCTTTCTTCTGAATGACTAATCATTTCAGGATTTATTACTACATATCTACCAAATGTACCATCACCATAATCTTCAGAAACAACGAATATTCTTTTCATTATTCCTATTTGGCAGAATGATAATCCCATTCCTGGTCTTAAGTTATATTCTTCAGCTATCTTTTCATCTTGAGATAGTTCTAGGTAAACAAGAGCATCCTCAATTTGTTTTTTTAGTTCATCTGATAACGGAAAAGTAACTTTTTCACTTGGCATATGAAGTCTTTTATCTGATTCATCTAGAATATTAATTTTAGGTATTTTCATATGTTCACCCCTTTGACTTGTGATATTATAGCAAAAAGTAAGGAAAAAATAAAGTTTTTGAGGTATAATACCAAAAAGAAGTGATTTGTATGATTATTTGTGTTGTTGGTCCAACTGGTGTTGGAAAAACTAAAATGAGTGTAGAACTTGCTAAAAAGTATGATGCAGTTATATTAAACTGTGATTCTATGCAAGTATATAAAGAGTTAAATATTGGTACAGCTAAAGTTACTGAAGAAGAAAAATGTGGTGTTCCTCATTATTTATTTGATATTGTAGAACCTACTGAAATGTATACTGTATTTGATTATCAAAGAGACTTAAGAGAAAAGTTAGAAGAGTTTAAAGATAAAAATGTAGTTATTGTAGGTGGAACAGGACTTTATTTAAAAGCTGGTTTATTTAATTACGAATTTGATCAAGAAAGTGAAGAAGATAATAATTCATATGATGATTTAACTAATGAAGAAATATATGAGTTATTAAAGAAGAAAGATCCAGGAACTGATATACATGTTAATAATAGAAAAAGAATGATTAGAGCATTAAATAGAGGAGTAGAAAAAACTCATAAAGATGAAATGCTATATGATGCTTATATAATTGGCCTTACTACTACAAGAGAAAAACTATATGATAGAATTAATAAGCGTGTTGATATTATGGTTCAAGATGGACTAATTGAAGAAGTGAAAGCTTTATATGATAAAGGTATTAGAAGTAAAGCAATCATGACAGGAATTGGTTATAAAGAACTATATGATTATTTCGATGGTAATATTTCTTTAGAAGAAGCATTAGAACTAATAAAACAAAGAAGTAGAAGATATGCTAAGAGACAATATACTTGGTTTAATAATCAAATGAATGTTAATTGGTTCCAAGTAGATTTTGACAACTTTAATAATACTATTGAAGAAGTAGAGGAATTTATTGAAAAGAGAAGATAATTAATCTTCTCTTTTTGTTTACTAAATATTGATTTTTTATTATAATTACATTAGTAGAAGATATAGGTGATTTTAATGAAAAATATTAAAGTTTTAAGTATGATTTCTTGTGTTGCAATTATATTATTAACTGTTGCAATAATAACTTTAAATTCTACTTTTTCATTACCTGAAAATGATAATTTTAAAGTAGTATTAAATACTGATGAAGAAAGAGTATTTATAGATGGAACAAGAATAGACTTTTTTCATACTTTAAAAATAGATGAAAAGTATAGCTTTACTATTGATGTTACTAATAAAGGTAATATTGATACTGAAATATTTAAAGCTATTAAATCAAACCTTTCTGATTATGTAATAGGTACGTCTGAAAAAACTAATAATACATATAGATTAAGTGATTATATTACTTTTAATGTATATTATGAAAGTGATAATGAAGAAAATGGTATTCACAAAAATGATAGATTAAATACATATGATTATTTAAAAAAGGGTACTACTAATAAAATAAAAGTAGATCTAGAAATGAAAAGAGAAGATGTTACTCAAGATGAGGTTAGAGTATTAAGAGATACATTTAAAAAAGAGAGTATAGATTTTAGTTTATATTTACAATTAGTATTTACTGAATTATAGAATCAAAGGGTTGAGTGTGATATGAAAAGAGAAAGAAAGATTATCTATGGAGTTATCCTAGGTGTAATAAGTGTACTTCTTTTATTAACAGTATATTTATTAATTTATTTTTGGAATATGAGAGATATATCCATTAATAAAGAGTTTATTAGTGTTAAAGAAGATAGTTATATTGATTACACAATTAAATTAAAAGATAATGATTATATAACTGATTCATCTAAAGTAACTAGTTATGTTACTGATATGATTGATTATATTAATATATATTATGACTATAAGACAAACTTCAGTGATAAAGTAAGTGGTAAAACACTTGTAAGTGTAAGTGGTGTATTAGTAGGTAATTCTAAGGATGATAATTC
Organism: uncultured Caryophanales bacterium; assembly: GCA_946536225.1. GTDB lineage: Bacteria > Bacillota_I > Bacilli_A > RF39 > UBA660 > UBA6985. The sequence continues at coordinate 235,145 of CAMNEE010000001.1, forward strand.
TACTGTACTATATAATGAATTTTTAAAACCTGAAGATGTAAGTTATAAAGTAGAAGGTGGTTTAATATCACTTGGTGACTCTTATAAATTGGATTTTAATAATGTTAATAAAACATTTGAAAGTTTTAAAGAAATAAACAAAAAAGATTTAGATGGTTATATTAAATATGATGTAACTATTACTTATGAAGTTTATAGTGAACTTGTTAAACAAATGGTTACTAAGAAAACTAAATTAACTTTAACTATGCCTTTAGGTGGAACTACTAAGATTGTTGCAACTGATGATACTAAGGGTTCTGAAGAAGTAATATTTGCTAAGATGACTGATAAACAAAGACCTTTATATTTAGCTATTTGTTTAGAGTTATTTGGAGCAGCAGTTCTATTTGTTATTTTACTAATAATGATTATTAATCAAATGAAGAAAACTGTAAGTCGTTATGAAAAAGAATTAGATAAATTATTAAATAAATATAGTAGAAGAATAGTTACTTTAAAAAGAGTACCTGATTTATCTAATAAGACTGTAGTTTTAGTTAAAAACTTTGAAGATTTAAACAATGTTTCGAAGATAAAGAATATTAACTTTGTGGAAGTGATTGAAAATAAACTTTCTATATTCTTCATTAATGATAATGATATAACATACGTATATAATTTTGACTCGAGGAAGGTGAGATAATGAAAGATATAATTTTTCGTGATGAGGTAAAAGATTTTGATGAACTAATTAATAAACTATCAACTATGGAAAATCTTCCAAGTTTAAACGAAGTTAAAGTTGGAGTTATATGTTTCATATTTGATAAAGAAGGAAATGTTGTTATGAATAGAAGAGGACCTGGTGCTAGAGATGATGTTGGAAAACTTCAAGCATTAGGTGGTTCTGTTAATGATAAGGATCTTAACTTTAGAGATTCAATGAAAAGAGAATTAAAAGAAGAAGCTGGAGTAGATGATGTTAATATTACTAACTTTGTTGGTGCTATTATAGATTCTAAATATGATAGAAATTCTAATAAGATGATTGATTGGATAATACTTTGCTATAAAGGTATTGTTGGTAATCAAGAACTAGTTAATATGGAACCAGAAAGATGTATTGGTTTTGAACGTATTAATCCAGATAAAGTAGATTACTCTGATATGGGAGACACTGCTGCTAGTTTCCTAGATGATATTCTTAAAAATGGTATTTAAAAATGAAAAAGAAGTTATTTAAAAATGATGATGGAACTTTTAAAGTATTAAATGTAACATTATTTTCATTTATATTAACTGCTTTTATTCTAGGGCTTATGTGTACTCCTTTGTTATTTCAAGAAAAAGCAAAGACTTATGTACCTGAGCATAAAACTACTAATGTACAAGGACAAGATATTAAAATATGTAACAACTGTGATATAGAGTTTTATAATAAAAAAACTTCCTTGGCAGTTGGTGAAGGTATTAAAGTTAAAGATTTAATAGATTTAAAAGATGTTGATTTTGCTAATGTTAAATTTACTTTCAGTGATGATAAGTATTTATCTAAACGTCAAATAGATGGAGAGTATTATTTTTATGCAAATGATATAGTTGGCGATGTTAAAATAACTGCTACTTATAGAGATTATAAAACTGAAATGACTATTAGTATTGAAAGTAATACTATTGTAAGTGCTTCTTTTGATAAAGATATTTATTATGTTTATAAAGGAGGCTCTTCATTACTTGATATTACTACTAAACCAGTTGGAGCTAGTATTTCACTTCTTGATTTAAGTTCAAGTGATGAATCTATTTTAAAATTTGATAGTAGTAATAAAGCAGTTGGTGTTTCAACTGGAGAAGCCGAGGTTACTTTAAAAGTTGGAGAAAAAGAGACGACTGCAAAAGTATATGTTTTAGTTAATATGATAAGTGTTAAAGTACAGATAGATGGTTTATATAAAGAAATGGATGAATATACTCATTCATCAAGTGCTAAAACATATAATTTATATTTAGCTGTTAAACCTGAGGATAATGAGAAAAAAGGATATACTAATGAAGATATAAGTGTATCTGTTAAAAACGAAGGATCTATAAGTGGTATAGTATCGTTTGATTCAGTTTATAATGCTGAGAATAACACATATATTTACAAGGTGGTTTTAGATTTTGATTCAAGTAAAACAAGCCAATACAATAGGTGTGTTATAAAATTTAGTCTTCCTGATGGTTCTGTTAAATACTTTACTATTAAAAAATAATATTGTTTAATGATAAAAGACGTTTAAAAACGTCTTTTTTTATGAAAAATGTACGGAATTCCGTTGATTTTTGTTGAAAATCCAAATAAAACTTGTTATATTTTATATGTAAGGTAACTGCCTTACTTAGAAATACTATAGGGAGGTATTTAATATGTCAAAAACTGAATTAGTAGAATACGTAGCAGAAACTGCTAATGTATCAAAAGCTGAAGCTGGAAGAGTTGTAGATGCTGTTTTAGCTGGAATCGCTAAAGGACTTAAAGAAGAAGGAAAGGTTGCTTTCGTAGGATTCGGAACTTTCTCAAGCAAGAAGAGAGCTGCTAGAGAAGGAATCAATCCATTAACTAAAGAACCAATGAAAATTCCTGCTAAGAATGTTGTTTCATTCAAAGCTGGTGCTAAATTAAAATCTTCTGTAAATTAATTTAGAGATTAGGACTCAATAATTTGAGTTCTTTTTTTTGGTGTGGTATATTGATTATGAGGTAAATGGTATGAAGAAAAAGACAAAATTAAGACTTAAACCACAGGCAAAAAGATTTCTTATAATTCTTGTTTTAATTATTATTGGTTCTATATTTCTTTATAATAAATACCAAGACTATTTATATACTAAAACAAGTGATTATGCGATTCTTAATTTAGGTTATACGGAAGAAGAATTAAAAGTATTTAATAGTAAACTAAGTGAAGATGAAAAGTGGAGTATTATTAATGATATTGGTAAAAATGAATTCTTAGTTAACTTTATTAAATGTAAGTATTATTTATTTAAGAATACTAAGAATTATTTATCTTTAACAGTCAAAAAAGAAGATGATTTTTGGCATTATAAAGATCCTAGTTATTATGATTATGATAAGTTAGTTGCTAGTGTTAATTCTAGAACATATACTGATTATTATACTAATTCAATTAAAACTGATATGTCTAAAGGGTATTTAATTCTTGCTAATAAATACCATTATTTAGATGAAAACTATACTCCTGATGATTTAGTAGAAGTACCATGGAAATATCGTTTTGGTGGTGCTAACGATAAGATAACTATTAGAAGTGAAGTAATGGATAGTTTCTTAGAAATGTGGAATGCTGCAAATGAAAAAGGATATTATTTATTAGTAGATTCAGGTTTTAGAAGTTATGATGAACAGAAGAGTGTTTATGATGATTATTCAAAGAGATTTGGACTAAGTTACGCGGATTCTATTGCTGCTCGTCCTGGATACTCTGAACACCAAACAGGACTTGCTTTAGATATTTATTCAAAACAAAATGCTTCTGCAAAGACTTTCTCTACAACTGATGTTTATAAGTGGCTAATTGATAACTCTTATAAATATGGTTTTATTCTTAGATATCCTGAAGGTAAGAGCAATTTAACTGGATATAACTTTGAAAGTTGGCATTATAGATATGTTGGAAAGAGTGAAGCTAAAAAAATAGTAGATTCAGGATTAACTTTTGATGAATATTATGAATTCTATTTAGATAAATAAAAGAGCTTATGCTCTTTTTTTGTTTATTCTTTTGTTCTATAATAATAATAGGATAGTGAGTTTATATGAGGAAAGATAAGGTGTTTTTAAAAAAAATGAAAGAGAAGATTAAAGGTTTTACTTTGGTTGAACTTTTGGCAGTTATTGTAATACTCGCAATAATTATGATTATTGCTATACCTTCAGTGTTAAGTGTCTTAACAACTGCAAGAAAGAAATCATTTGTTGAGTATGTTGATAAAGCTGTTGGTGTTTCTAAACAAAAATATATGGAAGGTGTTACTTTAGGTGAAAGTGCTAATGCTTGTTATATATATGTTGTAGAAAAAGATTTAGGAATTGATAATACAGGTGACTATAAAGGATTTGTGCTTGTTGCACCAGCTGGTAATAGTAATTATCAATATTGGGTTTTATTACATGATAATGAGTTTTTCTTAGATACCATTAATTATGAAGAGTTTTCAAAAGATGCAACTTCTAAACTAAATGATTTACCCGAAAAAGTAAGTGATTTAGATATACAATATTTTGCTAATGCTTTAAGTGAAAAGGGAGTAAGTTGTAGTACTTTTAAATATGGAGAAGGATCAATTGAACCAAGCGATAGTAGTCCTGGTGGTAATGAAGGAACAACATGTGAAGGACTAACTGTTAAAAATACTATTCCTAAGAATGCAACTGGGCTTTATAGAAAAATAGCTGAAAAATCTTACTTAGATAATGCATCTTCTAAATATGTAGATGAGTGTTCAGGTATTAATTTCAAATTAAACTCTGGTACTTATTCAATATATTCTGGTGGTGATTATATAGATAAAAACAATGGTATTGGTGTTTATGAAATGGCTTCAACTAAGGATGATAATTATCCTATTTACTATTTTAGAGGTGATATGAACGATTACGCTTCTAAAGAAGGTACTGCTAATAATGCTGTATTTGGTGGAAGTTGTTGGAAGATTATTAGAACTACATCAACTGGTGGAGTAAAAATGATTTATAATGGACCTTATTCTTCTGGTAAATGTGGACAAAGCAATTTAGGAAGACTTGAATATAATCCTAATTCTAGCAGTGCATTAGGTGATGCTAGTTATATGTATGGTAAGAGATATGTTTATGATTCTAAGTCTTTAAAAAATAGTAAAGCGTTATTTGGAGATACTGTTACTTATTCAAATGGTACATATAAATTAGCTGGTGATACAGTTATGTATGATGATGCTAACGCTTCAGCACTTAAAGATGAAGTTGGAAAACAATATACATGTTTTAATGAATCTGGAGAATGTAGTGAAGTATATTATGTATTTAAAGTTGAGTCTTATTACTTCACTTATTTAACTTTTACTGGAGGAGAAAAGTTAATTGATGCAATGCATAATTCATTTGATGTTAATACAGTTGATTCAACTGCTAAAAAAACTGTTGATAATTGGTTTGCAGGTAATATGGTGTCTTATCAATCATATTTAGAAGACACTCCTTATTGTAATGATAGACGTTATTATTCATATGGACCTTTTAATGAAAAATATAAAATTTTTGCTAAAAACCCTCCTATTGAACTGCTAACTTTTGCTGGAAATGAAAGAGGTAGTAAAACTGGTAAAGTTTCATTAACATGTGAAAAGAATGATGCGTTTACAGTATCTAGTTCAATTGGAAATGGTGCATTAAAATATCCAGTTGGTTTAATTACTTATGATGAAGTTGTTCTTGCTGGTGGTTCTACTGGTTGGAGTAGTTATAATGATTATCAAACAGGTGGTCACGCGGAAGATGGTTATAATTCAAAATATTATTTATATGATGATAGAGAGGTTTGGACAATGACTCCATCTTATTATGGAAATGCATGTAGTGTATTTAGTGGATGTTATGGTGACCTTCATTCTCAACCATATGCTGTTAGTGAATACTTATTTGAAGAATATTATTTAGGTTATGTAAAACCAGTTATTTCATTAAAAGCAGGAGTAGATGCTACTGGAACTGGTACAACAAGCGACCCATATATTATTAATTAAAGATAGCTTATGCTATCTTTTTTGTTTACATATATATGTGGAAAGTAGATTATAGTTATATTATAATTATGTTATAGAGGGTGAAATATATGAAAGTAATTATTACAGCTGGAGGTACAGGGGGACATATATATCCTGCTTTAGCAATACTTGAAAAAATAAAAGAAAAAGAACCTGATAGTGAGTTCTTATATATAGGTACACATAATAGGATGGAAAAAGATATAGTTCCATCTCATGGTATTAGATATGAAGCTATTAAAATATATGGTTTTAATAAATCATTATCTAGATTAAAAGAAGATTTAGAAGATATTTATTTAATACCTGCTGCTATTCACAAATGTAAAAAGTTAATTAAGGAATTTAAACCTGATGTAGTAATTGGTGTGGGTGGATATGTTACTTATCCAGTTATTACTGCAGCACATAGTTTAGGTATACCTACATTTGTTCATGAACAAAATAGTATACCTGGTAAGAGTAATTTAGCACTTCAAAAGAAGACTAGCTTAGTTGGTGTTTCTTTTGATGATTCTAAAAAGTATTTTACTAAGACTAAAGTGGTTGTAACCGGAAATCCATGTGCAACAAATGCTTTAAAAGTTGAAAAGAAAAAACGTGAAGAATATGGTGTAGATAGTAAATCTAAGGCTGTATTAATAGTAAGTGGTTCACTTGGAAGTAAAGTAGTAAATGAAAAAATGTTACCATTCCTTGAATCAATTGGTAAAGAAAAATATGAAGTTATATATGTAACTGGTAAAGGTTATTATGAAGAATATAAAAAGAATAAATTCCCTGATAACGTACATGTAGTTCCATTTATAGATAATCTATCTGGACTTATGAAAGATATTGATTTAATTGTTACTAGAAGTGGAGCATCCACTGTTTCTGAAATAGAAGCATTAGAATTACCTGCAATATTTATACCAAGTCCATATGTAGCTAATAATCATCAATACTATAATGCTAAATCAATACTTGATGCTAAGGCTGGATTAATGCTTGAAGAAAAGGATTTAACTCCAGATACTCTTAATGATTTAATTAAAGCAGTTATTGATGATAAAAAGACAGTTGAATTATTTAAGAAGAATTTAAGAAAGTTAGCTCACTTAGATTCAGCTGATATTATATATAATGAATTAAAAAAATTAATAAAGTAAGGAAGTGAATAAGATGAAAACTAATAAAAAGAAAAGCAAACTAAGATTAAATCTACCTAGAACTTTAGTTTTCATTTTATTTATTTATATAATTGTATATATTTGTTATAGTCTTTATAATCAACATATTACTCATTATGAGATAACTGGTAATACACTTTATAGTGATGTAGAAATCTTAAGAGACTTGGATCTTGTTGATTATCCTCCAATTCTTTCTATAAATAGAAGTAAACTAGAAAGAAGACTTAAGAATAACAAGTATATAAAGGATGCAAAAGTATCATTTGGATGGAATTTTTATTTAAAAATAGATATTACAGAGAATAAACCTATGTTTGCTTTAAAATCTACTGGACAAGCTGTACTAGAAGATGGTACATTAATTGATAATCCAGGTTTATATGGGTTACCAATTCTTTTAAATGATACTCCAAGAGATGTAAGAAATTTACTTGCTAAGAATTTAGCTAAAGTAGATAGTGGAATATTTTATTTAATAAGTGAAATCCAATATGATCCTAGTTATGATAGTCAAAATAAAGTAATTGATGAGAATAGATTCTTACTTTTTATGAATGATAAAAATACTGTTTATGTAACAGCGAGAAAGATTAAAACTCTAAATTACTATTTAACTATTATAGCGAATAATGAGATAACTGAACCTGGTACTTTATATTTAGATGGTGATGAGACTAATTATACATTTAAGTTATATTCATCAGTTAAATCAGAGGGATAGTGGTTTTAATGGATAATATAAAAATTAATTATGATAAATTAATGCAAGATGAAATAGCATCTTTAAATGGTGAAAGAAAGAGTGTACTTTTACATACTTGTTGTGGTCCTTGTAGCAGTGCTTGTATAGAAAGATTACATAATGATTTAGATGTAACAGTATATTACTATAATCCTAATATTGAGCCTAAAGAAGAATATTTAAAAAGAAAAGAAACTCAAATAGGTTTATTAAAGGAATTAAATATACCATATATAGATGCTGATTATGATAATGAAGAGTTTAGAGAAAAAGTAAAAGGATTGGAATCAGAACCAGAAGGTGGTGCTAGATGTCCTGTTTGCTTTAAAATGAGATTAGATAAGACAGCGAGAGTTGCTAAAGAAAATAATTTTGATTATTTTTGTACTTCTCTAACAGTGTCTCCACATAAAAATAGTGCTATAATAAATTTAATAGGAGAAAGTATTTCTAAAGAGGTTGGAATAAAATACTTATATGCTGATTTTAAAAAGAGAGAAGGATATAAAAGAAGTATAGAACTTTCTCGTGAATATAATTTATATAGACAAGATTATTGTGGTTGTCTTTTTTCAAAGGGTGATAGAATTGAAGAATAATAAAGGTTTTACGTTAGTTGAGTTATTAGCTGTTATCATGGTAATAGGAATGTTACTAGTTTTAACATCTAGTTCTGTTATAAGAATTACTAGAGAAAGTAGAAATAATATTAAAGAGTCAGAATTTAAATCATTTTTAGATGCTGGTAAAGAATTCTTAACTGATGTTATTGAGTCTGATGGGAAAGTTACTATTAAACCAGTGACAAGTGATGGTAATGATGGAGAATACTATGGATATAATTTCCTTGAGTATGTAGGTGGCTGTGAGAAAAATGAGTATTGCAAAAGAACTGAAGGTTCACCAATAGTTACTAGAACAGTATATTTTGATAGTTCACTTATGGGAAAATATATAGATCTTGAAAAATATAATGCTGAAGCAAGTAATAATAAATGTGGTTTAAAAGCTAATATTACAGTTGAATTAAATAAAAATGGATATTATGTTTTAAAAGACATTGATGTTCTTGCTAGAGATGGAGTAAATTATAAGACTTGTGTTAAATAGATGACTTTTTTTGGGGGGACAATATGAAAATAAATTTTACCAAGTTATTCCTAATTAATTATTTTTATATACTAATACTTGAATTTTTATTCAAGTTTTTTGTGATTAAAACAGGTGGTGTAGGTTTTTTCTATATTGTTATTTTTACTTTATTTATAAGTGCTATAATTACTTTTATTATGAGTCTTTTTAAAAATAAAAAGGTAAATAAAATTATTAGTTTTCTTATATGGATTATAATATTTTTTGTATTTTCAGCTGAGACAATATACTATAGTTTTTATAAAACTATATGTGGTATTGAAGGATTACGTTATATGGACCAAGCAGAAGACTTTACTTATGCAATTGTTGATCATGTTATAGCTAATCGTTTTGTACTTATTGGTTATATAATTCCTTTGATTGCATTACTTGTTTTCTTCTTAAGAAAAAAAACTGTTATAGAAAAGGGAAAACTATATATTTTTGGAGGATTACTACTTGCAAGTGCAAGTATGTGTATTACAAGTGCAAGAATTACTTTTGATGTTCCTAAGAGTACTTATGATATTTTATATAAATCTAATGACTTATATGAATCAACTAATAGATTAGGTTTATCTAGTGCAATTTTAACTAATACATTTAAGGTAATAACAAATTTTAAAGAATCTTTTAATTATAATTATTTTAATGAGTTTTCTTTAAATGAAGATACTTTATATAATGTTACTGATATTGATTTTGATAGTTTAATAGAAAATGAAAGTGATGAAGTTATAAAGTCAATGTATAAGTATTTTAGTGTTCAAAAACCTACTAATCAAAATGAATATACAGGTATATTTGCTGGTAAGAATTTAATATTTATTACTGCAGAGGGATTCTATCCATTTGCTGTAAATGAAAAATATACACCAACTTTATATAAACTTGCTAATTCTTCATTTATATTTAATAACTATTATCAACCAATTTATAATTGTTCTACAAGTGATGGAGAGTTTACTAATCTTTTATCTCTTTTACCAGGAGTATCTACTTGTTCTATGACATCTACAATTGGTGTTGATTTGCCTTTTGCACCAGGAAACATTTTAAAAGACTATAAGTATGATACATATGGTTTCCATGGATGGACATTTAATTATTACAAGAGAGATTTAACATATCCTAATTTAGGTTTTAATTACTATGGATATGATAGAAATCATAAAGGATATGATAAACCATTAACAGGTATTACTGATCAATGGCCTACAAGTGATATTGATGTTATTAATTCAAGTTTTCCAATTTATAGTGATAGTGATAGATTTTTGGCATATTATATGTCTATAAGTGGTCACTTAGCATATAATTTTGGTGGAAATGCTATGGCTAATAAGAATAAAAGTTTAGTCAGTGATATGAATGCGGGGGATGCTATAAAAGCATACATGGCAACTCAAATAGAGTTTGATAGATCATTAGAACTATTAATAAACAAGTTAGAAGAAAAAGGAATTTTAGATGATACTGTTTTAGTTATTGCACCAGATCATTATCCTTATGGATTAACTTTTGATCAAATAAGAGAGTATGATCCAAGTATTTCAAATGAAAACTTTGACTTGTATAAGAACACACTTATAATATATAATCCAAGTATAGAAGGCGTAAAAGTAGACAAGTATGTATCTAGTATAGATATATTACCAACCCTTCTAAATATGTTTGGTATTACTTATGACTCTAGACTACTTATGGGTAATGATGTATTCTCAGATGAAGAAGGTTTAGTTATATTTAATAATAAGAGTTGGATAACTGATAAGGGAAGATATAATTATTCAGGTAATACTGCTGAGTCATTTAGTGATGAAGAACTTACAGCAGATTATATTGATAGAATAAATAATTTAGTTGATTTAAAATTTAAAATGAGTAAATTAATTATTTCTAATGATTTTTATAGAAAGGTTTTTGGTGATTAATAATGGGATTATTTCAAAAATTTAAAGAAATGTTTGCTTCTAAAAAAGAAAGAGAAGAAGAAATAGAAAAAGAACTTGAACTTGAAGAAGAAGCAGAAGAAATAAAAGAAGAAGAGACTCCAAAAAAAGTAAAAGAAGAAACAAATAAAAAAGAAATTACTATTGATGTAGAAGATGATGAAGACCTTGAAAAATCTCGTAAGGAGTTCAAGGAAGAAAAAGAATTAATGACTGCTTTAGAAGTTGTTAGTGAAGATGAAGAAGATGATAAAGAAGTAGTAGAAGAAGAGGAAGTTCAAGAAGAAGAGGAAGAAGAACAAAGTGATGAAGAAGTTGAAAAAGAACTTGATGAATTCATAGAAGAAGACACTACTGCTGCGGAAGAAGTAGAAGAAGAAGTTCCTGAAGAAACAGAAGAAGAAACTGAAGAGGAAAAAGTAGAAGTAAAAGAAACTCCTAAAAAGAAAAAAGGACTACTTGGATTCTTTGGTTTAACTGAGAAAGATAAAGACTTAGTTGTATATGACAAAGGTCTTGAAAAATCTCGTAAGGAATTTGTTTCTCAATTAAGTATATTAGGTAAGAAATTTACTAAGGTAAATGAAGAATATTATGAAGAACTTGAACAAATACTTATTAGTGCGGATATTGGTGTTAATACAGTATTTAAGTTCATGGATAGATTAAGAGATAGAGTTAAACATGAAAATATTACCGATACATCTTATTTAACAGAAGTAATTGTTGATGAATTATTAATGATTTATGTTGAGGGTGAAAACTTAACTGATAAGATTAATATGGCTGAAGAAGGACCTACTGTTATTTTAATGGTCGGAGTAAATGGAGTAGGTAAAACTACTACTATTGGTAAACTTGCTCATAAATATATTTCTCAAGGGAAAAAGGTTATGCTTATTGCAGGAGATACTTTTAGAGCAGGCGCTGTTCCTCAATTAGAAGAATGGGCGAATCGTACAGGCGCATTATTCTATGGAAGAGATAATGCAGATCCTGCTGGAGTTATTTATGATGGTTTAGTAAAGGCTAAAGAAGAAAATGTAGATATTGTTTTAGTTGATACTGCTGGTAGACTTCAAAATAAAGTTAACTTAATGAATGAACTTGAAAAGATTAATAAAGTAATTGGAAAACATATTCCAAATGCTCCTCATGAAACACTTTTAATAATTGATGCTACAACTGGACAAAATGGAATCAGCCAAGCTGAAAGTTTTAAAAGTATTACTAATATAACTGGTATAGTTTTAACTAAGCTTGATGGTACTGCTAAAGGTGGTATAGTTCTTGCTATTAAAGAAAATGTTGGTATTCCTGTTAAGTTCATTGGTCTTGGAGAACAAATGGAAGATTTAAGAACATTTGATATTGAAGATTATATTTATGGTTTATTTAAGGATATGATGTAAGATGGAAGAAACTTTATATTTAACTAGTTTATATGACTACTATAAGAAACTATTAACAGAGAAGGAATGTAGTTATTTTGAAGATTATTATTTTGATAATTTAACTATGGAAGAAATTGCTGATAATAATAGTATTTCTAAAAATGCTGTTTCTAAGTCTTTAATTGAAGTTAAAAATAAACTTAATGACTATGAAACTAAACTTAATTTATATAGTAATTATTTAAAGATAAAAGATAGTGTTGATGATGCAACACTAGATAAAATTAAAGATTATATTTAGTTGTAAAGAATTATTAATTAAATTGTAATAATTCTAAATTGTAAGTATAATTATTTTAGAATGAGGTGATTATATGAAATATATAAAATTACTTTTGATAGCTTTAACATTTACTTTTGTTGGTGTAACAGCTATTAGTCCTGTTCATGCAGGAGAGATAACAACTACCAATCCATATTTTAATGATACTGATGAAGTTGGAAAAAACTTTTGTGATGAACCTTCAGTAAGAAATGTTTTAAGATTTTTAGGTTTTTTCTTACAAATTGCTCGTCTTGTTGTTCCTATTATATTAATTGTTCAAGGAACATTTACATTCTTTAAAGCTGTAACTGCTGATGCGGATACGGAACTTAAAAAGTCTGCATATGCGTTTGGAAGAAAAATAGCAGTTGGTATATTAGTATTCTTTGTACCAACACTTCTTGATGCTATATTTGGCTTTTTTAGCTTATTCTCATCTGTTGAAACAGACTATGCAACTTGTAAAGATTGTCTATTAAGTCCTGGTAAATGTAAGACTACAGGATCAACTACACCAGAATTGAGATATTCTGAGAATTGTTCAGCTCTTTCTGTTACTGAATGCCCTTCATATTCAAACTGTATAGTTCAACAACATGGTGGAACTGCACCAGTATGTGAACAAAGAGCGGATGCTCCAAGACATGCCGATAATTGTTCAGTAATAAGTTATTCAGATTGTTCTAAATATTATAACTGTGAAGTCGTTCCACCAGCAGCAGGTAGCAGCAGTGGACCTACATGTGGACCAAAGAAGAATTTACAATAAAAAAAATCAATCTTTAAATAGATTGATTTTTTATTTTCTTAGTAATTGAAAAATATGTATAAATTGCATTAGCGCTTGCGGTTAATAGACCAAATAATATAAGTGTATTTATATGGATTATAGTTACATTATCAAGTCTTTTAATAATAGATATTAAAATGATATATGGAACTAAGGCAATAATAAATGCTATAAGCGAATATTTTAATTTAATCAATCTTATATTCATTATTCATCTATCCTATCTTATATTAATAATAACAAAATAGAATAGAGTTGTCCAATAAAAAAAGACATGAAAAAAGCAACCGAACGGTTGCTTGAATGTCAAAATGGTGGAGGATATGGGACTCGAACCCGTGACCCCCTGCGTGCAGGGCAGGTGCTCTAGCCAACTGAGCTAATCCCCCATTGACAAGACTAATAATACCATATATTTTAAGCCTGTGCAAGTTTTTTTTACTGTTTTTTATAATTTTTTTGGAAACATGAAATATTGTTATTTTTAACGTTTTATCTTATACTATTTATAGTAGGAAAGTAGTGATAAATATGCAATGTAATCATTGTGGTAAGATTGTACCTAATACATCAAAAATATGCATGTTTTGTAATCAAGAAATAGATCCTAATGCTCATTATGTAGAATCTGTGGATTTAGGAGATTCAACTGAAATATATAATGATAAGAAGTTTGATTTAAAGGTTGTTAATAAATATTTAAAAGAACCAGCTAATAAAAAATATATTATTGCTGGCCTAGCTTTAGTTGTAGTTATAATTATAGTTTTTATATTCTTAATTGTTTCTGCATTTAAAGGTGGAAGAAAAGTAAATGGTAGAGAATACTTTCTTGGTGTAAGTGATGCTATATATAATTATCTTGATGATAATATATTAGATGAAGATCACACTGGTAAAGCAGATGTAGAATTTATTTTAAATAATTCATATAAAGCATATACGAATGGTAAATATGCTTTCGATATTAAAAAGAATTACTTAGCTTATAATGCTGAATTAAATGGAAACTATAGTACAGATGATGTTCAATTTGTTTCTGAGTTACTTCCATTTAGTTTGGTTTTAGATGGATCAACTGTATATTTAAAAGCGGATAAATTATATGAAAAGACTTTATCATCTGATTTATCTAATTTAAGTAATTTATATAGTTTTCAAAATTATAATGTTAAAAAGATAATTTCTAGTCTTCATGATGCTTTGAATGCATCAATTAAAGATTTAAGTGTTAGAACTGATGACCAAACTATAAATTATCGTGGAGAAAAGAAGACGTTTGATAGAGCATACATTGAATTTGATGGAAAACTAATGAGCTCATTTATGAATACATTTATTTCAACATTGCTTGAAGATTCACAGTTTATAAATGAATTTGCTGATGCCTTAAAATATGATAAAAATAAGACTAGATCTTTCCTTGAAGACTATAGTAAGACATTTGAGTATAATCATTCTAATAATTTTAATGATGTATTAACTGTTTCTATTTATTATAGTGGAGACAAGGTATATAGAATTGAAGGAGTATATAAAGGAAATGGTACTCATCAATATGTACTTGATATTGCAACTAATAAATATTATTTTGATTATAATTTAAATGAAAAGAATATTTATTCTGGTTCATTATCACATATTCAAAATGAAATGGTTAATGTTAAACATGGTGAGATTAATATCACATTTGATAGTGATGAATTCTTAACAGATTTTAAGATTAAATATGATGATGATTTAAAGCCAAGTTACTCTAAAGAAAAATTAGGAGAAAGCGAAGCTATTAATTTAATAAGTGATGAAGAGTTTAATAGTATTAATACTAAATTTAGTACATTCCTAAGATTTACTGATTGGTTTAGTGATTATAGAAATATATTCTTATCAAACTGTACATCAGACTTAGAATGTAATTGTAGTGATTCTATTTGTTTATGTGACTTTGAAGATGAAACAATTACTTGTCCAATTAATAGAATAAAATAGATAGATTAAAAGAAAAGAAGGGTGATAAATATGGATAATCAAAATAATCCAAATATAAATGGCGTTAATCAAGTTCCAAGTGGAATTACACCATCTGTTAATGGAGTTAATGTTAGTATTGCACCACCGGTTATGCCTTCCAATAATACAGGTGCACAAACTCCAAGTACACCAGTGCAAAATACAATTGCACCACCTAATATGAGTCAAGTTGGTTTAGCACAAACTCATCAAGTAGATGGCGTTCCAACAGTTAATAATAATGGAACTTTATTAAGTCCTGTAGATGATCCTAATAAACCACTTGTAAATCCTGGCATGGTTCAACCTAATGGTGCAGTAAGTGTTACTACTGGTAATGAAACTCCTGAAAATATTGCTGCTGGTATTCAAAATGGTTCATTTGTTAATGCTATACAAGATCCAAATGCAATGATTAATGGTGGTAAAGTAGGTTCAACTATAAGTGATGAAGATAAAATACTTGCTAAAAAGGCTAAGAAGAATGTTAGAGTATTACTTATTGTTTTAGTAATATTAGTAATTTTAGGTGGAGGAGGATATTTCTTCTATTCTGTAGAATTTACCACTTCTAATAAACGAATTGATGCTGTTTTAAGTGGAGTAAATAATTATATTGCTCCATACTTCAGAGATGCATCTAAAAGAATTGGTACTTATGAAATAGATGCAACAGTAAAAGAAAATACTGATATATATGGAACTAAGATAAATGGTTCATATGGTTACTCAATGGGTGACTATGTTCAAGTAAATGGAAATGTTAGTTCTATTGTTGAAAATGATGAGCTACTTGGAAAGAATCCAATTAAATATTATTTTTATATTAATGATTCTAAAATATATATTAAGTTTGAAGATTTATATGAAAACTTTATTCATACTGATTTTCCATTATTAGATGAATTTAATAGTAATTTTAGACAAAATAGTATTGATTTTGCTGTATTACAAAGTTCTATTTACAGCGCAATAGTAAATGGTCTACATTCAGTTGGGGCTTCTCAAAGTATTGAATCAGTTAATATAAATGGAAGTAGTAAAACTGCTAATGTTGTTACATTTAATATTAATAAGAATACTTTAAGAGGATTTAAAAATGGTTTTTATAATACTCTTAGAAATTCTAATTTGTTCCTAAGTAATTATGCTAATTTAACTGGAACTGATCCAGCAACACTTAAGATTGATTTAACTAAAGAAATGGAAGTTCAATCTACTTTTGAAGGAAATGTTAATGTAAGAATTTATACTGCTTTATTTGGAAGTTCTTTCTATGGAATAGACGTTTCTTATAAGAATGATAAAACAACATATAAAACAACAATTGTTCCAATTGGAAATGGTTATAAATTTGTTGTAAATGAAGATAATACAAAGATAGTAGATTTAGATTTTACTCAAATATATAAAAGAGGTTCAGAAATTACTTTTGACTATACTTTAAAAGGAGATGTATATGTATCTGATTTAGAAGATAATAAAAAGAATTTATATCAGGTAGATGTTAAATCTAAAGTAGTTATTAATCTTCCATATCAAGATGACAAACCAGTTGTTAAGAATAGTGTTAATCTTAAATTTATTACATTAGAAGACTTTAATGCAATGTTTGAAAATGCAAAAGAAAAATATAATGTAGCAGGTTCATATATATATCAATTAAAGGAATCTCTACTTAGTTCTTTATTTGAAAGTCTTCCAACAGATGAAACTAGTGGAGAAACAGAAGAAAAACCAGTAGAAGATGCTACTAACATAACTACAGAAACAAATGAATAAGTGGATATTAATCCACTTATTTTTTTGTTTTATATGTTATAATACTATAACAAGGTGATGGTAATATGTATGCAGAAGTATTAGTTCAATATGGTTCTAAAAGCTTAGATAAAACATTTACTTATTTAGTACCAGATGAGTTAAAAGATAAACTTAAAAAAGGAATGAAAGTAGCTATTCCATTTGGTAGGCAAGAAATAAATGGATTTGTTTTATCTATTAAAGAAACATGTGATTTAGAAGATTTAAAATCTATAAAATATATTATTAATGAAGACTTTGTTTTAAATGAAGAATTAATGAGTCTTGGATTATTTATTAAAGACAAAACTTTATGTTCTCTTATTACAGCATACCAAACTATGTTACCTACATCCCTAAAAGTAAATAATAATAAAGAATCATATGCTAAATATGATACATATATAAGTCTAAATAAAGATATAAAAGAGATTAATGAATATATAACTAATAATAAAAGAAGTCATGTACAAAATGAAATATTAGAAACGCTTAAAAGAAATGATATTTTAAAATCAAGTGTATCATCTTCTTCTGTTAATAAACTTCTTAGTCTTGGATTAATTAAAGAAGTAAAAGTTATGAAATATAGAATTATTCCAAATAAAGAAAAAAGTAACAATATAAAATTAAGTGAAGAACAAGCTATTGCAGCAAATGAAATAAAATCACATTTAAATGAATATAATACTTATTTAATTCATGGAATAACTGGTTCTGGTAAAACAGAAGTTTATATGGATGTGAGCGATGAAGTTATAAAAATGGGTAAAAGTGTAATAATGCTTGTCCCTGAGATAACTTTAACTACTCAAATGATTGAAAGATTCTATAAAAGATTCGGTAATGATGTAGCTATTTTTCATTCATCTTTAAGCGATGGGGAAAAATATGATGAATATAAGAAAATATTTAATAATGAAGTACATGTTGTTGTAGGAACAAGAAGTGCTATATTTACTCCAGTTAAAAACTTAGGATTAGTAATTGTAGATGAAGAACATTCGACTACATATAAACAAGAGAATAATCCTAGATATAATGCTTTAGATATAGCTAAATGGAGAGGTGAATATAATAACTGTCCCGTTATTTTTGGTAGTGCAACTCCATCTTTAGAATCCATGGCAAGAGCTAGTAAAGGTGTTTATAAATTACTTACTTTAAGTAACAGAATAGGCAATTCTATTCTTCCTCATATTAGTCTTGTTAATATGAGAGATGAGTTAAGAAAAGGAAATAATATTATAAGTGAGGATTTAGCTTTAAGAATAGATGAGAGAATGAAAAAACATGAACAAGTAATGTTATTTATAAATAGAAGAGGTTACTCAACTGTTGTTACTTGTTCTAGTTGTGGTTATACATATAAGTGTCCTCATTGTGAAGTAACTCTTACTTATCATAAAACAAATAATCATTTAGTATGCCATTACTGTGGTTATACTTTAGAAAAAACTGATATATGTCCAGAGTGCAAGGAAAGAGCACTTACTTCATATGGACTTGGTACTGAGCAAGTGGAAGCCTTTATTAAAACTCAATTCCCATCTGCCAGAGTTGTTAGAATGGATGTTGATACTACATCTAAAAAGGGAAGTACAGATGCAATAATAAAAGGTATTGAAGATGGTAGTTATGATATTATCATTGGTACTCAAATGATTAGTAAAGGACTTGATTTTCCTAATGTAACTTTAGTTGGTATTATTAATGCTGATGAAAGTTTAAATATTCCTGATTTTAGAAGTGGAGAAAATACTTTTAGTTTAATATCTCAAGTAAGTGGTAGAGCAGGAAGAAGTGAAAAACATGGAGAAGTTATTATTCAAACATATAATCCAACTAGTCAAACACTTATTAATTGCCTTAACAATGACTATATGAAGAATTACTTGTATGAGATGGATATAAGAAAACAACTTAAGTATCCACCTTACTACTTTATTACTTTAGTACGTATTACAAGTAGAGACTATGATTTACTTAAAGGTGAAGTTAATAAAATAGCATCATTTATTAGGAAAAATGTAGGAGAAAATACAATTATTTTAGGTCCTACTACATGTCCTTTATTTAAACTTAATAATGTATTTAGATTTCAAATGATTATTAAATATAAAAAGGATAATAAGTTATCTAATACTTTGAGAGAATTAGATCAACAATATGCTCTAAACAATAAGATTAATATAGAAATAGATGCTGATCCAATTAGAATATAAAAAGTACTCAAGCAGTACTTTTTTATTATGCATACCATTGAGTTTAATTTTTTTTAATGCTAAAATCTTTATAGAATAGAGGTTATGGTATGACTTTAGTTGAAGCATTATTAAGTAGCGATGTTTTTAGAATTACAGTTAAATTATTACTTAGTTTAATTTTAACTGGGTCAATTGGTTTAGAAAGATCAGTAATGAATAAACCAGCTGGATTTGGTACTCATGCAATTCTTGGTGTTGCTTCATGTTTAATAGTTATTGCTAGTGAATATTTTGCTAATTTTTATGATATTGATGCAGCAAGAATACCTGCTCAAATACTTGCTGGTATTGGTTTTATTGGTGCTGGTACTATCATGAAAAATGGTTATAATGTTAAAGGCATTACAACTGCTGCAGGATTATTTGCTGTTACTTGTATTGGTATTGCAGTAGGAATTGGTTTCTATGCTGGTGCTTGTATTGCAACGTTTATAATATTCTTACTTCTTTCTTACTCACATTCAATTTCTGATAAAATTGGAAGATATGAAATGATTGATCTTGATGTAACTCTTGATACCCAAAAAGATGGTAAAGCAGCTATTAAGAAAATTAATGAATATTTAAAATCAAAACATATAGATATTGTATCTGTTTCAAATAATGCAAATGTTAAAGATGGTAAAGTAATACAATATATATTAAATTATAATGTTCAATTAACAGATAAAAGTGAAATACTTGCTACTTTAATGAGTTATGATGAACTTGCTAAAGTAGAAATTAATGATGACTAATTATTACTTGAATTTTAATATATTTGTGTTATAATTCAGTTTATGAAGTGATGACGGGCTTGGAAACCTAACAGCTATATATAAACACTAGAGAACAAAGCATGGTGGAACAGCGGAATTTTTTCGCCCATGCGTATTTGTTCTCTTTTTTATTTTTAGGAGGAAAAAATGAGAGTTTTTATTGGATGTTCTGCTAAAGATAGTATTCCTTTAGAGTTTAAAGAAGTAGCATGTAAGATATCTACTATGCTTGCTCAAAGAGGAGATAAACTTGTTTTTGGTGGTAAAGAAACAGGAATGATGGGGAAATGTTATTTCACATTTAGATATGAAGGTTCTAAAGTTAAAGCTATAGCTGATATTACCAACGCTGAAAATGTTGATGGTATGGACCTTGATGCAAGCGAAATCACTTTAAATACATTTAAGAGAACTGAGTCAATATTTGAATCAAGTGAAGTTATTCTTATATTACCAGGTGGATTAGGAACTTTAAGAGAATTCTTCTCAATGTTAGATGAGAAGAGAACTAAAGGTTATGATAAACCAATTATACTTTTTAATTTTGAAAAGTATTATGATCCACTTTTAGAGTATCTAACTAAATGTTATAAAGTAAATTTTATTAGTAAAAAAGATTTAAAACTATTTGATGTAGTAACTGATGTTAAAACATTAGAAATGTACTTGAATAGGTTAGAGAGGAAGTAGAAAATATGGCAAAAACAATGGATGAATTAGTTAATTTTTGTAAACAATATGGATTTGTATTCCAAGGAAGTGAAATATATGGAGGTCTTGCTAATTCTTGGGATTATGGTTCTCTTGGTGTAGAACTAAAAAATAATGTAAGAAAAGCTTGGTGGAAAAAGTTTATTCAAGAAAATCCTTATAATTATGGACTTGATGCTGCTATTATCATGAATCCTGAAGTATGGGTTGCATCTGGACATGTTGCATCATTTGCAGATCCACTTATAGATTGTAAGGCTTGTAAGGCAAGACATAGAGCAGATAAGTTAATTGAAGAGTTTACTCATGGAGAAGAAACAGGAGATGGATGGGATAATGAAAAATTAGAAGCATATATTAAAGAACATAATATTGCTTGTCCTAAATGTGGTAATCATGATTTTACTCCAATTAGAAAGTTTAATTTATTATTTGAAACTCATACTGGTGTAACTGAAGATACTAAATCTACAGTTTATTTAAGAGGAGAAACTGCTCAAGGTATATTTGTTAATTTCTTAAATGTACAAAGAACTATGCGTGCTAAAGTACCATTTGGTATTGGACAAACTGGTAAAGCATTTAGAAATGAAATTACTCCAGGTAACTTCACTTTTAGAACAAGAGAATTTGAACAAATGGAACTTGAATTCTTCTGTAAACCAGGCACTGACCTTGAATGGCATAAGTATTGGAAAGATTATTGTTTACAATTCCTAGAAGACTTAGGATTAACAGGAGAAAACTTAAGATATAGAGATCATAAACCTGAAGAGTTAGCTTTCTATTCAAAAGCAACTACTGATATTGAATATATGTTCCCAATGGGATGGGGAGAACTTTGGGGTATTGCTGATAGAACCGATTATGACTTATCAGTACATCAAGAACACTCAAAGACTGATATGAAATATTTTGATCCTGATACAAATGAAAAATATGTTCCTTATGTAATTGAACCATCAGTTGGTCTTGATAGATTAACTCTTGCATTATTAAATGAAGCATATAAGGTAGAAGAATTAGAAGATGGAACTACTAGAGAAGTATTTAAAATACATCCATTCTTAGCTCCTTATAAAGTATGTGTATTACCTTTAATTAAGAAACTTCATAGTGAAAAAGCTAGAGAAGTATATGCTGAACTTGCAAAAGACTTTATGGTGTCATTTGATGAAGCTGGTAATATTGGTAAACGTTATAGAAGAGCAGATGCAGTTGGTACACCATTCTGTATCACTATTGATGATGAAACTATTAATAATGGTACTGTTACTTTAAGAGATAGAGATACAATGGAACAAGTAACATTAAAACTTGAAGAAGTTAAAGATTATATTGAAAATAAAATTAAATTTTAAAAAGAGATTGTTAAATCTCTTTTTTATTTTTTTAAATTTAAATTGTTGACTTGCATTTATATATATATATATATATATAATTGGTTTATAGTATGGAGAGTTTAAAAATGCGTGAGAGGAGTTTATATGAAAAAATTATTAAATAAGATTGTTCTATTAATGGTTGCGCTTTTAATGCCTGTGCAATCAGTTTTAGCGGTGACTATAAATTCGCTAAAGTATAATGAAGGGGCAGTTTATGGTGATTTCGACATCTATGGAAAAATAAATGGAGATTCACTAATGGGAACTTCATTTGCTATGGAAGGATATACTGTACTTTTTAAAGCAAAAGATCATGATGCTGAAGAAGATACAGCATTTAACTTTGATAGAGAATCGTTTGAAGATAAAGTTAATCGAGAATATGAGGCTTATATTGAACAATATAAAGATAATGCTGATTTTCCAAAAGAACCTGTGAATCCTGAAGAGCCTGATATTTCTTTTATTTATGACAATGAAGAAGTTGTTAATTACTATATGACTGAAAGTACATATGTTGGATTTATAGATAAGTGTATTGAATTATATAGATCACTTGATGACCAAGAGACAGTAGCTATACTTGAGAATCACAAGAATTGGATTTATGATTCGGTTAACTATATGATGGCTAGATACCAATACATTAATGATGTTAAAGCTTATATTAATAAAAAAAGAGCTGAAGATGGAATTGAACCTACTCATATAGATATTAATTCACAAGAAATACTTGTAAGATATCTACTACAAAATGGTGAAGTAACTAAAAATGGAGTTAAGTTAAAATTAAAAGGTATTGAAACATCTGCAGGTAATGCAGTAAGAGTAGAATATACTATTACAAATACTAGTGATGTTAAGAAAGACTATAAAACAGCTACTGTTAGTGATATTATGTTTTCATTTAACGATAGAGCAGCTTTGGTTAAAGATGGAAGAAAAAGTATAGTGTTAACTCAAGATAGTCTTTATTATTACCAAGAGCAAATGACATATGGCGCTCAATTATATATCGATTTTGAAACTGAAGCAACTACTAGTTGGATTGGTGGTTATAGACAAATGTTTGATAATCGTTATGTAGATGGAACTGTAACATCAATTTCATCTGCAACTGATAATATAGATACAGGATTAGCTTATTCTTGGAGTGGAACTTTAGACCCAGGTGAATCAGTTACTAAGGTAGCTATATTTAGTGTTAAAAATGCTCCTATGGGTAAAGTAAATTTATTTAAAAAAGGTAATACTACAGGTGTTCCTAATGAAGTACTTGAAAGAGTAATAGGAGGAGCATTTATAGTTCCTACAAATGATACAGGAGAATGGGTAGCTCAAGTAGATGGTGAAGTAGTTACTTTATATGCTGATGGTATGTTCTTACTAAATAATGATGTTTTAAATTTATATGAACCAACTGATGAAATAACTGCAATTGGTTTTGATGGTGAATATGATGGAGAAGAACACTTCGTAACTATTCTTGGTACACTTCCTGGAGATACAGTTACTTATTCAACTGATGGAGTAAATTACTCTAGTACAGTTCCTAAATATAGTGAACTAGGAGAATATACAACTTATTATAAAGTTGAAAGAGCTGGAGAAGATGCAATAACTGGTACTTCTACAATTAAAATTTCTCCTAAAGTATTAAAAAGTGAAGATATAACTATAAGTGTAGGTAATCCTGAAAAAGAATATACAGGAAGCGCAATTGAACCAGAGGTAACAGTTAAACATGATTCAACTGTTATACCATCAAGTGAATATGATGTTACTTATGATAATAATACTGAAATTGGTGTAGCAAGCGTTACTGTAAGTGATAAAGATGGAGGTAATTATATTATTGAAGATACTACTTCATATTTTGAAATAGTAGCTCCTGGTAAAGTAAATGTAATTGAACCAGCAACACCAAATTCTTATAGTGGTTCATTTGCTGAAACACCAATATCAGTTAAATCTAAAATTGAGTTAACTGATGCAGAAAAACAAAAGTTAATTGATGGTAAGAATATGGATATATATCTTGAGGTAAAAGATATAAGTGATTCAATTTCTAAAGAAGAAAAGAATAAGATTGATAAGAAACTAAGTAAAGGTGATACTGTTGGTTTATATTTAGATGTTAGTCTATTTAAAAAGTTTGATGGAGAAAATCCTGAGAAGATAAACTCAACTAAGAAACCAATTAAAATAAAATTTGAAATTCCTGAAAAATTAAGAAAAGAAGGAAGAAAATTTGTTATTTATAGATATCATAATGGTACTGTTACTGAATTAAATGTTACAGTAGAAGGTAATTATGCTACATTTGAAACTGATGAATTCTCATCATTTGCATTAGCATATAATGATTCAAATGAAACAAGTAATCCTAAGACGGGTGATAATATAATTTATTATGTTGGAGTTTTAGTATTATCTTTAGTTGGTTTAGTGTGTTTTAAAAGAAAAAGAATTAATTAATAAATTAATAAAAAAATAACTCAGTAAATCTGAGTTATTTTTTTAAATGTTTGATATTATATTTATGAGAGTGATTATATGAAAGAAAGCATTGAGTTAATAAAAGGTGAAATAGGATCTGCTACTTTAGTAGCTGTATCTAAAACTAAATCTAAGGAAGAAATATTAGAAGCTTATGACTTAGGAATTAGAGATTTTGGTGAAAACTATGTTCAAGAACTTATAGAAAAGATGGATAGTCTTCCAAGTGATATAAGATGGCATATGATAGGTCATTTACAAACTAATAAAGTAAAAGATATAGTTAAAAGAAATATATATTTAATTGAATCCGTTGATTCTATTAAACTTGCTAATACTATTAATAAAGAAGCAATTAAGAATAATAAGACTGTTAATATTTTAATTGAAGTAAATATAGTTGATGATCCTAATAAAACAGGATGTAGATTAGAAGATTTAGATAATATAATTAGTGAAGTTAATAATTTATCTAATATTAATTTAAAAGGATTAATGGCTATTGGACCAATTACTAGTGATTCTAAAGAAATAATTAAATATTTTAAACAAATGAAGAAATTAAAAGATAAATATAAGTTAGAATTATTATCTATGGGTATGAGTAGTGATTATAAAGAAGCATTAAAGTGCGGTACTGATATAGTTAGAATAGGTACTAAAATATTTGGAGAAAGAAACTATTTTAAAAAATAGTTTTTTTATTACTTATTTACTAATAGACATATTTTTGTTATTATATAAATAGTAATCATAGGAGGTGCTGTATGGCATTTGAACATATTAAAAAGATATTATATCCTGAAAGAGGAGAAGACACTGAATCTATTGAAGATGAATCATATGAAGTAGATGCTAAAAGTGTTTCTAAAGCAGGAAGTAAGATGGTTTTAGTTGAACCTAGAGCATATTCTGAAAGTCAAACTATTGCTGATCATTTAAAGGGTAGAAATTCTGTAGTTGTTAATCTAAAACGTGTTACTAATGATCAAGCTAAAAGAATCATTGATTTTTTAAGTGGTACATTATATGCTATTGGTGGAGACATGCAAAAATTAGGCAATGGTATTTATTTATGCACTCCTAAAAATGTTAATGTTGAAGGTCGCATGAGCGATTTAGAAGAGGATAAAAAGGCTAAAGCTAAAATTGAAGATGAATTAGATTTCTAATAATATAAGTTAGGTGATTATCATGAAAAAATTTAGTAAGAGTTTTTCAGGATACAATACCCGTGAAGTAAATGCTTTTGTTAATGATGTAGTAACTCATGTAGATGAAATGCTACATAAGATGAAAGAAAAAGACATGGAAATTGATAGACTGAATAAAGAATTAGAACATTATAAAAGTATGGACGCTACTTTAAATAGAGCTATAGTAATGGCTGAAGAAAGTAGTAAAAAGTATCAACAAAGTAGCATAAGTGAAAGTGACTTAATTGTTACTGAAGCTAAGAAAAATGCTAATAGAATTATTAATGATGCCCTTACTAAAGCAGAACATATTGAAGAAGAAACTCAAAGAATGAGAAGAAATATAATCACTTATAAAAGAAGAATTAAATCTCTTATAGATCAACAAGCTGATTTAGTAGATGATTTAGATAAAATTGATTTATAAAATATACCTTTATGGTATATTTTTTTATTTATCTATATATAGTAAAATAGTATATAGAATAGAGGGATATTATGTATCAGATTATTAAAAATGAACAACTTAAAGATAATACATATATTCTAGAGGTAAATGCTCCTTTAATAGCTAAATCTATTAAACCTGGGGAGTTTGTTATTATTATGGTTGATAACATGGCTGAAAGAATTCCTATGGCTGTTTATCAAGTTAATGGAGATAATTTAGTTATTCTTTATGATGTAAAAGGTTATTCAACTAACGAATTAAAAAATACTAAATCTATATTTTCTATATTAGGTCCATTAGGAAAAGAGTCTGTTCTTTCATCTAATATTGATGACTATAAAGATAAGAAAATTTGCTTTATTGTTCATGGTACTGGTGTTGCGTCTATTAAGAGAATATCCCTTGAATTAAGTAAGAATAATATTGTTAATGAGATTTTCTATGTAGATTATTCTTTAACTGATGAGGATGTTATTACTAATGAAGAAATCACTTCTACAATTAGTAATTTTGATGTAGTATTTACTGTTGGTTCTTTTGAATTTATGGAGAGTATTGTTCAAAAGGCACGAGATTTAAACAAAGAAACACTCGTTTCTCTTGCACCTTTGATGCTTGATGGTGTCGGTTTATGTGGTGCTTGTAGAGTTTTAATAAATGGTAAGATTAAATTTGCTTGCATGGATGGTCCTGAGTTTAATGGTCTTGAAGTTGATTTTGATTCAGCTAAAAAGAGAATGATGTTATTTAAGACTGAAGAAGGTAGAAGGTATTTACAAGAAACAGAAGGAAATACTTTTAAACCTGAGGAGGTGCAATAATGAATCCTGAAGATTTAAAGAAAACTCCTATGAAAAACTTGGATCCAATAATGCGAATTCATAACTTTGAAGAAGTTGAATGTGGCTATACAAAAGAAGAAGCTATAAAAGAAGCAAGTAGATGCTTACATTGTAAGAATCCTCAATGTATGAAAGGTTGTCCTGTTGGGCATAGAATTCCTGAATGGATAGAGTTAATTAAAGAAGATAAAATAGATGAAGCTTATAAAATAATTGATGAAGTGTCTTTACTACCAGCTATATGTGGTAGAGTTTGTCCTCAAGAGCAACAATGTGAAAAGTTATGTGTAAGAGGAGTGAAAGGTGAAGCTATTGCCATTGGTGCATTAGAGCGTTATGTTGCTGATCATGCTACCAAAACTCCTGTTAAAGCAAATTCGTTTAATGGGAAAAAGATAGCAGTCGTAGGATCTGGACCAGCAGGTCTTACTTGTGCAGTTGATCTAGCACGTCTTGGCTATAAAGTAGTAATATATGAAGCACTTCATAGACCAGGTGGAGTTCTTGCTTGGGGTATTCCAGAGTTTAGACTTCCAAATAAAATAGTTGATGATGAAATAGAATTGGTTAAGTCTTTAGGTATAGAAATAGTATTTGATACCATTGTTGGTAAAACAATTATGCTTGAAGAATTACAAAAGAATTATCATGCAATATTTATTGCAAGTGGTGCTAATGTACCTAAGTTCATGGGTATACCAGGAGAAGATGGTCTTGGAGTAATGAGCGCAAATGAATTACTTATAAGAGTTAATTTGATGGATGGTATGTTAGATAATTCTCGTACACCTATAAAAGTACCTAAAATAGCATATGTAATTGGTGGAGGTAATGTTGCCATGGATGCTGCACGTATTATTAGAAGATTTGGTGCAGAAGTACATGTAATGTATAGACGTAGTCATGATGAACTTCCAGCTCTTGGTAAAGAATCAAGAGAAACAGAAGAAGAAGGTATTATATTTGATTATTTAACTACACCAATTGAAATACTTA
The DNA here is from genome assembly GCA_946536225.1 of uncultured Caryophanales bacterium. GTDB lineage: Bacteria > Bacillota_I > Bacilli_A > RF39 > UBA660 > UBA6985. Next base: position 263,368 of record CAMNEE010000001.1, read on the forward strand.
AGGATGAATTAACTGGTAAAGTAGTAGGAATGAAGTGCATTAAATATCAATTGGGTGAAAAAGGTGAAGATGGAAGAGCAACAATCACTGAAATACCTAACTCAGAATATACTGTTACATGTGATCAAGTAATATATGCAATTAGTTCAAATGCTAATAATATTGCTACCAAAGATACAGATATATTACATATGAAAAATGGTCTAATATTTACAAATGAGTACCAAACAACAGTAGATAATATATATGCTGGAGGAGATAATATAACTGGTCCTATGACTGTTATTAAAGCAATGGAAGCAGGAAGAAAAAGTGCCAAATTGATTGACAGTCAGTTGAAATAAAATTTGCTTTTTTTAAAACTCGTAGTATATAATAGAAAATGCGGGTGATAAAAAATGGATAATGAAAGGTTTAAGATTAGTAAAATAGTTATATTTGTACTAGTCATTATGTTAGGATTTGTACTTATAAAAACAACATTTAGTAATAATGTTGTTAATACTAATAACGAAAAGAAGGAAGTGGAATTAATGAGTGGATTACATCATGTAGTTATCTCAGTTAAAGATCTTGGAGATATAAAATTAGAGTTAGATGCAAATATTGCACCTATTACAGTTACTAACTTTTTAAAACTTGTTAATGATAAGTTCTATGATGGACTTACATTCCATAGAATTATAAAAGGATTTATGATTCAAGGTGGAGATCCAACAGGAACAGGTTTTGGTGGAAGTGAAGAAACAATAAAAGGTGAATTTGCTTCTAATGGAGTAAATAATACTATTAGCCATGTAAGAGGAGTTATTTCTATGGCTAGAAGTAATCATCCTGATAGTGCTTCAAGTCAATTCTTTATTGTTCAAGATGATTCAACATATCTAGATGGTAACTATGCTGGATTTGGTCATGTTACTGAAGGTATGGAAGTAGTTGATAAAGTAGTTGAAGCTGTTAAAGGTAAAGCAGGTAAGAATGGTGAAGTAGAAGCTAAGGATCAACCTGTTATTACAAGTATTACTCAACTTGATTAATATCTTTTATTAAACCCTACGAAGTGATATAATTAATTATGTGATTATGATGAAGAATTTTATTAAAAAAAATAATTACTTATTTAGTTATATGTTAATCTTCGTAGGATTTTTTTCTATGTCTGTTTATACGTATTTTTATTCAAGACAATTCATAGATACTAATGTTTTTAAATTTGCAGTTAATCTTAGATATAATCTAATTTGGTTATTTTTTAGTTTGTCATGGATTATTATATTTGAAGGATTATTTTATCTAAGTAAGAATAAACATAAACTATTTGTTTATAATTTTTTATCTATATTATGGACTGTAGTGTTTGTAGTACAGATATGTTATTGTGATGAACTAGGTAAGTTTATGATATTCTCAGATATCTTTGTTGCTGGTGAAGGACTTCAATATGTAAAGCAAGTATTATTAAATTTAGACTTAGGAATGGTTATTGTTGCTATATTTAATATATGTTGCACTATAGCAGTTAATAAACTATTACATAAAGATTTAAAGGTTAAAGAAGATAGTAAAAGTAAACTTGCTATTTTTTTACTAATTGTATTTGCTATATCATTTAGATTAGTTGCTTTTATTTCTCTAGGTAGAGCTAATAATAATCCTAATTTTGAAAACCTATGGGAAGAAAACTATAATGCTAAAGATATTTATAAAAAGTTTATTAATCCTAATACATCAATGTATGTATCTGGATTATACGAATATGATTTAAGAGCTGTTTATAAATACTATTATAATTTAATAACAATTGATAAAGATGTATTAAAAGAAGAAATTGATCTTTATAATTCTTTATATAATAAAGAGGTTAATCCAAATGAATATACTGGTATATTCAAGGACAAAAACGTTATATATGTTTTGATGGAATCAATTGATAGTTGGATTATAGATGATACAACTATGCCAACATTAAGTAAGATAAGAAGAGAAGGCTTGAACTTTACTAATAGATATTCTCCTTTCTTTAATGGTGGTCAAACAATTAATTCTGAATTTGCTGTTAATAGTGGATTATATTCAATAACTGATTATGATACTATTTATGATATTAAGACAGTTAATTATAAGTATAGTCTTGCTAATATGTTTAAGAAAGCAGGATATAAAGTAAATTCATTCCATGCTAATACTGGTACTTTCTATAATAGAAGTAATTTCCATAAATTACTAGGATATGATAATCATTATTCCGCACTTGATTTACAAGAAGAAGGAAAACTTAATAAAGAGACAAATTATTTCATGGATTCATCTTTAATAAGTGATGATAAATTATCTAAATTAATATTTGGTGATAAGAGTAAGTTTTTATCATTTATTACTACTTATTCAGCTCACTTAGAGTATTCTAAAACAAATAAGATATTTAAAACTTTAGATGGAGCGCTTGAAAACACATATCCTTTTGAAGAAGAATATATTTATAGAACACTTGCTACTGATACTGATAAGTTCTTAGAAATATTACTTGAAAAGTTAGAAGATTATAATAGACTTGATGATACAGTTATAGTACTTGTAAGTGATCATTATTCATATGGTTATAGTGATATCAATTATGTAGCAGAGAAGAAGAACGTTCCTTATGTAGATGGAAGATATTTACAAAATACGCCATTTATAATTTGGTCTAAAGATATTGAACACAAAGATATTGATACAATACTTGATACCGCTGATATCTTACCAACAGTTCTTAATATGTTTGGCATAAAGTATGATGTTAATAAATACATGGGAGATGATGTATTTAGTAGTGATCATGATAACTTTGTATGGTTTAGTGATGCATCTATTATTAGTAGCGGTAAAGGAAAATATACGAAGGATCAAATGTATGCTAAAGCTAATTTAAATATTATTAAGAACAGAAATATTTTACTTACTAATTATTATGGTAAATAGGAGGTAAATGATGAATGATGTTAGAGAAATAGTTTTATATTTTGGAGATGGTTCAAGACTTGTTCCTGTTGATATTGCTAAAGGTTTAACTGATAGATATTCAGAACTTGGGAATCCTTTAGTACTTACTCCTGAAGGCAATAATCCTCATAGTCCAATTGTAGTATTTAAAGAGAATAGTGATTTTATGATTACTGTTACTCTTATGACTGTAAATGTAGTAATTAATCATAACTATTTTGATAAGATGGATACTATTATATTTGACTTAGTAGATATGTTTGATGAACAAAATGTATCTTTATCAAGAATGGGTATAGTTTATTCTTTATTCTATAACTCTGATAAAAAAGATATATTACTTAATAAAGTATTTAATAGTGATATCTTACCTGAAGGTATGGAAGACTTTAGATTATCTTTCTTTAAGAAACTTGAAAGTAAATATGGAGATATAAACTGTTGGGAAAGAATTATTACTGATAGTGCTAGAATGAGTGATTTACTATATCAATTTGACTTTAATACTAATTATGATAAGAATGCTGATTTTAATATGAAATTCATTAAAGAAATTATTAGTATGGCAGATAAATATATTGATTCAAGAGTGGTTATTTAATGAAGAGTATTTATAATTATTTAGATGGATTATTATTAAGTTTATCTATTGTTGGTATAGTTGGAGTATTCTTCCTTGTTAATAATAGATTCATATTTAATATAGTAGATGATATTAATTATCATGAAGAAGTATATAAGCTAATAGTTGATGATTTAAAAAAATATGATAACTCTTTAGTTTATGAACTTAATATTAAAGATATTAAAAAAGATTTAAAATATTATATGAATAATGGATATGATTATCCTAATCTTACTTCTAAGATTAAAGTTGATAATGAAAATAAAAAAATAGAAGAAATATATATTAATAGAATTAAGTTCTTAGATAAATATCAATTTAGAAAAGTAAAAAACATTATTTATATTTTTACATTAATAATAGTTATTATAACTGGTAGTATATTCTTTAGGAATAAGTTTAAACATAAGATTGATTATGTATTATTAATAAGTGGAATAATTAATATATTTATATATGGACTTATTTTCTTATTTAATGGTTTAGATGGAATAGGTAGTATTATTATAAATAAGTCATTAAAAGTATTACTTGCTATTGCATCATTAGAAGTAGTTGTTTCTATTATATTAATAAATGAAAAAAGAATAGATAAAGTATTTAAGTTTACAAATAAAAAGAATTTATTTCTTGATAAGTAGTTAATATGACTTTATAATTTAAGTAGGTGATAAAAATGAAAAAGTTTAAAAGATTACTAATGGTATTAACACTTTTAGTATTAACATATACTCCTGTTGTAATGGCTGCAGAAAGTAGTTGTCCACTTGGGGAACATGTTACAAAAGATTTAAATGGAGCGTTAAAAATATTTAGAATAGTAGCACCTCTTTTACTACTAGCATTTACTATTATTGATTTAATAAAGTTGGTTTCTTCTGGTTTAGGAGATGGAAAAGAGGCTACACCTAAACAAATAGCTATTCGTTTTGCTAAACGTTTAGCAGCAACTGTTTTATTATTTGTTATTCCAACTTTAATTGATATTATTTTCCAATGGGCAGGAATCTGGAATGCTGATGGAAACTGCATGACAAATTTAACTGGCTCAAGGGTAGTTGTAGATAATAGACCTCTTAGATAGTATAAGAATACATTTAGTATTCTTTTTTTTTATGTTAAAATATTCATATGGGAGTGATTAACATGGCAAATAATAATAAAGAGTTAAACACTGAAGAAAAGAATAAAGATACTTTTGGCGAAAAGTTTAGTAGAAAAGAAGAAACTATTAGAAGAAAGTATTGGTATAGATGTAATAGAATTACAGCTTATTTAATAGACTTACTTATTGTACTTGTTTTAACAACTCTTTTAGCAGAAAGTAGTATTACTAATCCATATAAAGAAAACGTTAAGAGTAGTTATGAAGAATTTAAAACAGTATATAATTTGGAAGTAGAAAAAATAGAAAATAAGGATTTAAATAAAAAAGACTTGGAAAGTATGATTAAGAGTATTGCTAAACCATATCGAATCTATACTATTAGAAGTAATTTTGCTTCATATCTATGGTATTTAGTAATTCTATTCTTTTATTTAGGATTCTTTCAATATTATAATAATGGACAAAGTCTTGGTAAGAAATTCTATAGATTAAAAGTAGTAGATAAGAATGATAAAAAAGCTAGTTTAAAACAAATGCTTGTTAGAAATATATTTGGTGGTAATACATTTATATTTGGTAATAATGTAGTAATACTATTATCACTTTTAACAATGGTATTTGTAAAAAATCCCGTTCTTTTCGTTTATATTTATACAATTGTTACAGGTCTTGGATTTATCATGGATGCTATATTTATTATTCTTTTCTTATTTAAGAAAAATGCACGTAGTTTAGATGATTTAATAGGTGGAACAAAAGTTATTGAAACCACTATGAAAAAAGACTTGAAATGATTTATAATTATGTTATAATTTAAAAACGTGGAAGGAAGTTATCTATATGGCGACTCGTAGTGAACTTAGAGAAAAAATAATGACTATTTTATATCAAGTTGAATTATACAAAAAGAATTCAATTGAATATAATGTTGATGATGTAATAAAAGAAAATGTTGAAATAGAAAATGAGTTTGTTAAAGATATGGTATATGGAACTATATCTCATGTTAATGAAATAGATGAACTTGCGAATGAACATTTAAAAGACTGGAAGATTAGTAGAATTGATTCTATGGGTAGAGCAATTCTTAGAATGGCTATATTTGAACTTAAATATATGGATACTCCAGATCTAGTAGTAGTAAATGAAGCAATTGAACTTGCTAAGAAATACTCAATTGATGATGTACGTAAAATGATTAATGCAGTTTTAGATAAACTTGTTAATGAATAATAAAAAAGGCACTAATTACAGTGTCTTTTATTTTTGTTACTTTTAATATTTTTTATATTTATTATTTTTGATTTCTTTTTGATTTGATTATTATATTCTTGGTAAGCAGATATACCTGATGCAAAGTCTATATCGGATACATATTGAAGATTAATAATAGTATCGTAGTAATAATTAAATGGTTCTATATTAGGATTATTCTTAAGTGGTTCTATAATAGTGGATGTCTTAATATCAATAACTAAACCATCTATTACTACCACTTCTCTAAAAGCCTCATCTAAACTTAATTCATGAGGAATAAGTTCCTTGAAACCATTTTTTTCTATAAAAGATTTTACTCTTGCAACTTTAATATTATCTTTTGTTATCATATGTATTACACCTTGACAAATATTATAACAAAAAATTTGAATTGGTGTCGAATTAATTTGAAGGTAAATACTATTTTTTATATAATATTAATAGACTTAAGGAGAGTACAAGATGAATGATAAAATAATATTAGAATTACAAGAAGAATTAAAGATAAAAAAAGAACAAATAGAAACAGTTTTAAAGTTACTAGAAGAAGGAGCAACAATTCCTTTTATTGCTAGATATAGAAAAGAAGCAACTGGTGCTTTGGATGAAAATCAAATAAAGACAATTGGAGACCTTTATAACTACTATCAGAAGTTGATGGAAAGAAAAGAGGATGTTATTAGACTTATTGATGAAAAGGGTTTATTAACACCTGAGTTACAAGAAAACATTTTAAAATGTACTAAGTTAACTGAAGTAGAAGACTTATATAGACCATTTAAAGAAAAGAAAAAGACTAAAGCTAGTGATGCAATTGCTGCTGGTCTTGAAAGCTTTGCTAAAATGATCATGGCTTTTCCTACAAGTGGATCTCTAGAAGATATGGCTTCTAAATTTATTAATGATAAAGTAAAGAATAGTGCTGCTGCACTTGAAGGTGCAGGATATATTATTGCTGAATGGATAAGTGATAATGCATTTTACAGAAAATGGATTAGAAGTAATGTATTTAAAACAGGTGTTATAACTTCTAAAGTAAAGAAGAATGCCGTTGATGAGAAGAAAACATATGAGATGTATTATGACTATAGTGAACCTGTTAAACAAATTAAACATTATAGAGTTTTAGCAATTAATCGTGGTGAAGATGAAAAAGTACTTACTGTTGGTATTGATATGGATAATGCTCTAATAGAAGAGTATTTAGAGTCTAAACTTATTAAGAATAAAGATTCTTTTGTTACACCTTTAGTAAAGGATGCTATTAAAGATTCTTTAAAAAGATTAATTTTACCTAGTATTGAAAGGGAAGTTAGAAGTGAATTAACTGAAGATGCAGAAGTAAAAGCAATTGATACATTCCAAGTAAATTTAGAACATTTACTTTTAACTAGACCTATTAAAGGAATGGTTGTTCTTGGATTTGACCCTGGTTATGTAAATGGTTGTAAGCTTGCAGTTGTAGATAAAAATGGCAAGTATCTAGATTCAACAGTTATTAAACCTTTCTTAAATAATAAGACTAAAGAACAACAAGCAATGGATAAACTTGTTGTTAAGAATTTAATTGAAAAATATCATGTAGATATTATTTCAATTGGAAATGGAACAGCTTCAAGAGAAAGTGAGACTTTCTGTGCTGAAATGATTAAAGAATATAATCTTCCTTGTAAATATGTAATTACAAGTGAAGCGGGTGCATCAATATATTCAGCATCTAAACTTGCAATTGAAGAATTCCCTGATTTAGCTGTTGAAAAGAGAAGTGCTGTTTCTATTGGTAGAAGATTACAAGATCCTTTATCAGAACTTGTAAAAATAGATCCTAAATCAATTGGTGTAGGTGAATATCAATATGATGTTAATCAAAAAACTCTTGGTGAAGCATTAGATTTTACTACTTCAAAAGTAGTAAATGAAGTAGGTGTTAATGTTAATACTGCATCTAAATCAATATTAAAATATGTATCTGGATTAACTAAGACTACTATTGATAAGATTTACAATGCAAAAGAAGAATCTAAGATTACTTCAAGAGAACAAATTAAAAAGATTAAAGGTATAAGTGATAAAGTATACGAACAATGTATTGGTTTCTTAAGAATCATGGATGGAGAGAATCCTTTAGATAAAACAGGAATACATCCTGAGAGTTATGATATTACTAATAAACTTCTTAAAGATTTAAATCTAAATATTGATAATATTAACTCTCAAGATTTTAAAGATGAATTAGATAAAGTTAATGTAAGTAAGGAAGCAGAAGCATTAGGAACTGATGCATACACTTTAACAGATATAATTAAGGAACTTAAGTCTCCTGGATTAGATCCAAGAGATGAGTTAGAAGCGCCAATTTTAAAGAGTGATGTCTTACATATTGAAGACTTAAAATTAGGTATGGAACTTCAAGGTACTGTTCGTAATGTAGCTTCATTTGGTGCATTTGTTGATATAGGACTTCATGATGATGGTTTAGTACATATTTCTAAAATGAGTAAGAACTTTGTAAAAAATCCTAATGATATTGTTAATGTAGGTGACATTGTTAAATGTTATGTATGTGGTATAGATTTAGAAAAAGAAAAAGTTCAACTTTCATTAATTAAGTAATACTTTTTAAGTATTACTTTTTTATTTGAAAATAATTATATTTGTGCGTTATAATTAGTTTATTATTTCAGGAGGTATTTATGTTTTTAGAAGATTTACTTTCAAGAATCAATGATTATACCAACGAAGAAAAGATGATGATCTTAAGAGCCTATGCTTTTGCGTCTAATGCTCATAAGAATCAAAAAAGAAAAAGTGGGGAACCATACATAATACATCCAACTGCTGTTGCTTGTATTCTAACTGATATGGGTGCTGATTGTGATACCATATGTGCGGGTTTACTTCATGATACAATTGAAGATGTAGAAGGTATAACTGCCGAGATTATTGCCGAGAACTTTAATGAGACTATTGCAGACTTGGTTGAAGGTGTAACAAAAATAAAAAAGAAATCTCCTGATGACAATACCGAAGAAGCTAATATGCATAAGATTATAGATAGTATTACAAAAGATGTAAGGATATTTATAATAAAATTAGCAGATAGACTCCATAATATGAGAACTATGGAGTATCAAGATAAAGATAAACAAATATCTAAATCTACTGAAACACTTGCTATATATGCTCCAATTGCAACTCTTTTGGGAGAGTATACAATTAAGACTGAACTAGAAGACTTAGCATTCAAGTATTTATATAAAAATGATTATAAAGATTTATTAAAATTATCTAATGAATATCAAGAACATATTAGAAATACTGTTGATAAAGTTTTAATGGAAATATCTGTTTGTTTAAACGACTTAGATTATAGTAATAATATTTTAGTTAAGAGAAAAAATTTATATGGTTTATATTTAAAACTAAAAAAATATAAAGATTTATCTCGTATACATGATTATTTAGCTATTAAGATTTTATTACCTAAAGATGATGATTGTTATGCTTTTAGAGATAAGATTACTCATATGTATAATACTGTTCCTGGTAGAGATAAAGATTATATTGCTTTTGAAAAAGATAATAGATATCGTGGACTTCATTCAACTATTATTTCTCCATATGATAATGCTATGATTCAATTACAGTTTAAAACACCTGAGATGTATAAAATTAATGCATATGGTATTACAGCATATTGGGATTATTGTAATGATCATCATATTAATAAACCGGGTGATATGATGCAAGATGAAGTAAAAAAGATGCCTTTTTATCAAACTCTTGTTGAACTTAGAGATGCAGGTTTATCTATTGAAGATTATAATGCTATTGTTAAAAGTGATATTTTAACTAATATGATTTATGTTATGGATAATCATGGACATAAATTAGAATTACCTGCTAATAGTACACCAGTTGATTTTGCTTATAAAGTAGATCCAGTTAATGCTCCATTCTTAGATTATGCATTTGTTAATGGTAGATACATGACTATTAATAATCCACTTGAATCTAGAGATGTAGTAGAGTTGATTTATAAAGATGAGATGAATAATTTAGAGTATCTAGAGAATAATTGTAGATGTTTACAAACTAAAAGAAAGATTAGAGGATTCTAATCTTTTTTATGTGTAAAATAAATGTACTTTTTAAAAAATTAGCACTCTCTATTGACAAGTGCTAATTTTAGAGTTATAACTAAGTTGTAATAAAGAAAGGAAGTGTTGGTATTATGCTACCAAGCAAAATATTTTTTGATGATTTTCTAGATGATTTTGATACTAAGAAAGGATTTAATAATCTAATGAAATGTGATATCTATGAAAAAGATAATAAGTATCATATTGAAATGGATATTCCTGGATTTAAGAAAGAAGATGTAAAAGTTTCATTTGATGATGGTTATGTAACTGTTCAATGTGAAAAACATCATGAAGAAAAGGAACATGATAAAGACAAGAAATATATTAGAAGAGAAAGAAGTTACCATGAATCATGTGAAAGAAAATTCTATGTTGGTAATATTGATGAAAATAGAATTAATGCTGAATTTAAAAATGGTACTCTTTTAGTAGTTGTTCCTAAAGAAGAAAAAGAAAAAGAATCAAAAAAATATATTAATATTAATTAATAATAAAACTAGTGATGCTTCACTAGTTTTATTTAAGGGGTGAATTTTATGAATTTTGAAGATAAAAGTAAAGCGTTAGAAAAATATGGTAGAGAATTAACTAAGATGTGGGAAGACAATAAGATGGATCCTGTTATTGGTCGTGATGAAGAAATTCGTAACTTAGTTAGAATTCTTTCACGTAAGACTAAGAATAATCCAGTTTTAATTGGAGACCCTGGTGTTGGTAAAACTGCCATAGTTGAAGGTCTTGCAGGTAGAATTGTTCGTGGTGATGTTCCTGATGATTTAAAGAATAAAAAAATTTGGGAATTAGACCTTTCTGCATTAGTTGCTGGTGCTAAATATCAAGGTGAGTTTGAGGAAAGATTTAAAGCTGTATTAAAAGAAATAGCTGATTCTGATGGTGAGATTATCATGTTTATTGATGAAATACATATGATAGTTGGAGCAGGAAGTAATCAGGCTATGAATGTCGGTAATATGTTAAAACCAATGCTTGCTCGTGGTGAGTTAAAGTTAATTGGTGCAACAACATTAAATGAATATCGTGAATATATAGAAAAAGATGGAGCTTTAGAAAGAAGACTTCAAAAGATTATTGTTCATGAACCAACTACATTAGATACATTAACTATACTTCGTGGTTTAAAAGAGAGATTTGAACTTTTCCATGGAGTAACTATTAAAGACTCAGCTTTAGTTGCTGCAGTTAATTTATCAGATAGATATATAACTGATAGATTCTTACCTGATAAAGCAATAGATTTAGTAGATGAAGCATGTGCAACTATAAAGATGCAAATGAATTCTGTTCCTGTGGACTTAGATAAGATTAATCGTGAGATTATGACCTATGAAATAGAAAGAGCAAGTTTAAAACATGAAAAGGATGAAATATCTAAGAATAGACTTGCTGAAATAGATGCTAAGATGAATGTCTTAAAGGGTAGTCAACAAGATATGCTTAAGACTTGGAATGAAGAGAAGAAATTAAAAGATATTATTAATGAAAAGAAACAAAAACTTGAAGAGTTAAAACATAAGTTACAATTAGCGGAAGATAATTATAACTTTGAAGAAGCGGCTAAAATTAAACATGGTGAGATTCCTCAAGTTGAAAGTGAACTTTCTCAATTAAAACTTACAATGCATAATCAAGTATTAAGTGATGTTGTAAGTGAAGATAGTATTGCTGAAATTGTATCTCGTTGGACAAATGTACCTGTCCAAAAACTTGTAGGTGGAGAAAAAGAAAAACTACTTTCTTTAAAGAATAACTTGAAGGAAAGAGTAAAAGGTCAAGATGAAGCTATTGAACTTGTAGGAGACGCAATTATAAGAGCAAGATCGGGTATAAAAGATCCTAATAGACCAATTGGTTCATTTATCTTCATGGGTCCAACAGGTGTAGGTAAAACAGAAATAGCAAAATCTCTTGCTTATGAGTTATTTGATGATGAACGTCATATGATAAGAATAGATTGTTCTGAATATATGGAATCATTTAATGTTTCTAGATTAATTGGTGCTCCTCCTGGATATGTTGGATATGATCAAGGTGGAGAATTAACTGAAGCAGTTAGAAGAAACCCTTATTCTATTATTCTATTTGATGAAATAGAAAAAGCTCATCAAGATGTATTTAATATATTACTTCAAATACTTGATGATGGTAGAATTACTGATGGTCAAGGAAGAACTGTAGACTTTAAAAATACTATTATTATTATGACTTCTAACCTTGGAAGTGATATTATCTTAGATAATGAAAAGAATGATAATAGAGATAATATGGTAATGGATATATTAAAATCTAAGTTTAGACCTGAATTAATTAATAGAATAGATGAAATAGTTATCTTTAATTCGCTTTCTAAGAGTGTTATATATGAAGTACTAGATAGATTAATTAAAGATGTTAATAAACACTTAAGTCATATGAGACTAAGTATTGAGTTAACTAAGAATGCTAAAGACTATATTATAGATAAAGCTTATGTTAAAGAGTTTGGTGCAAGACCAATTAAGAGATTTATTTCAAAGAATATAGAAACTTTAATAGCTGAAGAACTTCTAAGTGAAAAAATACACGAAGGAGATAAGTTAACTATCGATGTTGAAGGGGAAACATTTAAAATAGATAGAATATAGTTATTCTATCTATTTTTATGGTAAAATAAGTAAGAAAAGAAAGATTTGATAATATGAATGATATAAAGTACGATGATGATATTAAATATATGTGTTCAGGTTTTATAGGTATTAAAACTTTTGATGAATATCCAAGAAAAGTATATGTGTTGAGTGATGCACGTAATTATATAATGGAGTATGTTAAGGATTCAGGTTTTAAAGATTTTGATTTTGATGACTTTTGTTATGAAATGGAAAGAGAATATACTCATTTAGAACATTTACAAGATGCTTTACTTCTATTAAATAGAATTAATGGACCCATGGATCTTGTTTTACTTATTAAGCCAAAGATAGCAGAACTTAAAAGGAAGCACTAAAATAGTGCTTTTTTTACTTTACGGTGTAACCAGGACCCTAATTTGACAAAAATGGTAAAAAGTAGTAATATAGGACGCAATTCAAGGGGATGAAGAACTTGAATCAAAAGGGGTTTTGGTGATGTAACATGGCTAAGAAAAAGAAAAGTTTATTAGTTAGTTTAACACCTTCTATTTTAGCAATTGCCATTGGAGGATATACAATATATTCTTTTGGTGGTGATGTTATTAAATCTACAATTGAAACTGAGGTTCTTAATGGTGGTTATGCTACTGTTAAGGAATATGATGATTCTGAAAATGTAGAAAGTGAAGTTATTTCTAATTCAGGAAATGAAATAACTGAAAAGGTAGAAGAAACTAATGAAAAAGAAGTGGAAGAACCTACCAAAGAAGAGGTTATTCCTGAACCAGTTATATTACCTGAAGAACAAGATAGTTATTTATTAGATAATGGATACCAATTCTTAGATATCGATTTCGAAGGTTTAAACGAAAAGAATCAAGATGTAGTTGGTTATATTCAAATACCTAATACAAGAATTGATTATCCTGTTGTTCAAGGTGAAGACAATGAATACTATTTACACCATGGTTTAAACAAAGATGAATTATACGCAGGAACAATTTATGTTGATAATGAAGTAGATTTATCTTTAGGTGATACAAGTGAGAATGTTCAAAATAGAACAATTACAATATTTGGTCACAACATGAAAAACAAAACAATGTTTGGGGATTTAGTAAAATTTAAGAATCAATCATTCTTAGATAAGAATCCTTATGGTGTATACTATTCAGAAGATGGAAGTGTATATGCAATGCAAATTGTAGGTACATTTATAACATCAGGTGAGACTGATGAACATCTTAGAGTTCGTAATCTAGATGATGAAGTTGTTTTAGAACAGTTTAAAAGTTTTATAGATGAAAATGCTGTTACTAGAACAGATGTAGATATTAATCTTGGGGATAAGGTTGGTATTTTATCTACTTGTTCATATGAGTATAATAATGCTAGATATGCGGTAGTAGTTGTATTTAAAAAACAATATTTAAGTTTAGATGAAAGTAAATCACTAACTAAGTAAGGGGAGATTTAAAATGAAAAAAGTTGTTAGTTCAAGAAAAATTAGTAAAAAAGGATTAAAAAATATTTTAGCTATATTAGCTACTAGTGTAGCAATATCTGTTTCTTCAATTACTGCGTTTGCAGATGAATCAGTTAACGCTGATAATGCTCAAGTTGGAGACGTATTAGTAACTGATGATAGTAGTGATGATGTTACATACGAAGATATCAAAGAAGATGATGTAATCGTTGATAATGAAGTTGTTGAAGAAAATAATCAAAATGATAACCAAAAAGAAGAAAATGATCAAAGTGAAAACGAAAAAGAAAAGGAAAATGAATGTGTAACACCTGATAATGGATATACAGAAGGTGAAGGACAATATTGGGATCCAAACATTAAAACTGAAGAAGAGAAAAAAGGACTAGTTCCTGATGAACCTACTCCAGAACCTACACCAGAGCCAACACCAGAGCCAACTCCAACTCCAGAACCTACACCAACTCCAACACCTACACCAACTCCAACACCAACACCAACTCCAACACCAACACCAGCTCCAAAAACTGGTAGAGAAACTAGTGTTGAAGCAGCTATTGCTATGATAGCCGGTTTAGGTATGGTATTATTTGGACTTAAAAAAGGTGCTGAAGCATTATATGTTCACGGCTTTGATAAAAAATTAGAAAAAAAATCTAAAAAGAGATAGTTTAAAAACTATCTTTTTTTTGTCAACAAAATTAAAAAATATTAAAAAAAAAGGTAATGTGTAGTAAAATACTCTTGAGGTGATATATTTATGCTAATTTTAGCAAAATCTGCATTGGCATTAACATTAGGTTTCGTACTTTCTATATGTGTTGGCTTAGTAGTACTTCCAACTATGAAACGTTTTAATGCTAGACAAACAGTTAGTAACCTAATTAATGCAAGGCATCAATTAAAAAATGGTACACCAACTCTTGGAGGACTTATATTTATTATTCCTCCATTAATAAGTATTTTCTTATTATGGCTAAAAGGTTCAATTAATATGAACTATAATTTAGTAATTATTTTAATTACTTTTGTAGCTTACGGTTTATTAGGATTTTATGATGATTATAAAAAAATAAAATATCATGATAATTCAGGATTATCAGTTAAAGTTAAATTTGCATTACAATTTATTTTAGCAGTTGTATTCTATTTAATTTATATTCATTATGGTGGTACTTCAGTACTTGAAGTATCATTATTTAAGTTTAAAGTAGACTTAGGAGTATTTTATACATTATTTATTTTATTCTTACTTGTTGCTACTACAAACGCTGTTAACATTGCAGATGGATTAGACGGATTATGTGGAGGATTATCATTCTTAGCATTCATGGCTTATGCTATTATTGCATGGGGTTCTAATTGGATTGAAGGATATGATTCAATAGCTATATTTGCATTTATTTTAAGTGGTAGTATTCTTGGATTCCTACTATTTAATGCTCATCCTGCCAAGATATTCATGGGAGACACTGGTTCACTTGCATTGGGTGGAGCCTTAGCAAGTATTGCAATTCTTACTCATCACGAAATATCTTTAGCAATAATAGGTGGTGTATTTGTAATTGAAACATTATCTAGTTTAATTCAAATAATTGCTATAAGAAAATTTCATAAGAAAGTATTCTTAAAAGCACCACTTCACCATCATTTTGAAGAACTTGGTTGGGAAGAAACTGATATCGTAAGAGTATTCTTTGTAGTTGGTTTCTTACTTGCTATGTTTGGTGTAGTATACGGTGTTTGGTTATAATTAAATAAAAAAAATAGTTCAGAAATGAACTATTTTTTTATGTCTAATGAAGATAGTATTTTGTCAATCTCTAGTTTTACTTCATTTGTAAATACTTTATCGTTATCAGTATAATTAACTGTAATAATATAATATGTATCTTCATTGTTAATTATATGTGAATAGGAATTAGTAGATGCAAATGTTTGAGTTTTTATTTTATTAAGTGTTGAAGGTAGACACTCATTATTATCAATTAGAATTGTATATTCATTTTCTAATATACTTCTAAATGTAATATTAATTTTAGCATAGTCTTTATAAAAAATTGTACCTGCAGAAGATCCCCAGTTATCTGGATAGTTGATTGTTAAATCTTTATAATTGAAGGTATTCTTTAAATCAACATTACTAGTAATAGTCTCAGGTATAACTGTTTTTTTGTTTTTCTTTTCAACATTTATAAGAACTATTGTTAAACCTACCACCAAGATACATAAAAATATGATTAATGTTATAAATTTAGTATTTTTATGTTTTTTTGGCGTATATTCTAAAGGTTTCTTTTTGGAAATACGAATTTTATTGTCAAATCCACATTTTGGACATATATAGTTATCTTCAAAAAGTAGTCTATTGCATTTCTGACAATACATGTATTATCACCATCCTAAATAAATTATAACAACGATTCTTTTTTAAAACAATTGAAAAGTACTAAATGAATATAGAAAATATGGGAATTGTTTGTTATAATTTTTTTAGAATAAAATAATAGGAGTTGGTAGTATGAAGAAATTATTTTATTTCTTAATTATAATGATGGTATTTATTCCAGTGACTTTTGTTAAAGCACTTGATTATGAAGATTATTTACCAAGTTTATTAAATACAACAGAAGGAGTAGTTTTTTATCCTGATGAAGATGGATATACCGCTACTGTAGATGGTACACATTCTGTATTAAATTTAGTATTTGATAATTATAGTAATCTTATTGTTGAAGGACCTAGTAAATTTGTATTAGATGATGGCTATAATGAGCAAAAACTAAGATTCTATATAATTGATGAGAATAGTGGTATTACTTCATGTGATATTAAAACTTGTCCTGATTATGTAGTAGTTAAATTAAAAGTATATCGTATATCTAAAAATGGAGAAGGAGCAGGACTAGAAGACTTAAAAGTTGTTGGTGCTGATATAAAATTCTTAAAAGAAAATGAACATTATACAGTAGAAGTTCCTTCTAATATGGAAGAAATTTATATTGAAGCTACACCTAGTAGTGAATCATCAGTGGTAACAGGTGCAGGAGTAGTTAAACTTGATAAGAAAACAACTTCTGTAACTATAAATGTAGAAAATGCTTTCTTTGGTGATAAGACATATACCATTAATATTAGAAAGAAAAGTATTAATACTCTTTATATAGTTATTATTGTTTTATTAGTAATTGGTTTTATTGCATATTTTATTTATTCAAAGAATAGTGGTTTAAAAACTATAAATAAAAGTGATTTAAATAGTATTGATAAAGATAAAATAATGAAAGGTGTTATTATTAATCCTGGTAAGAAAGAAGAAACACCTGTTTCTGAAAAAGTGGAAGAGAAAGCGCAAGTAGAAGAAAAAGTAGAAAGCGTTGCTAATAGTTTAGGATCTAGTCTTGTTCAAGCAAGACCTATGATTACACCTGAAGAAAAGTAGATTTAAGGAGAATGCTCATGTTAGTTTTATTACTTATATTAATTCCAATTTTTTGCATGAGCATTTCTGTTTATGCTTCCATGCTATATTTATATGTACAAGGGGATTCTCAACTAGTTCCTTTGCTAATATCTATATTTTTAGTAGTAATAATTGGATATATATTACCTAGAATATTTTATAAACTTTATAAATCTAATACCGCTTCTTCTTTAAATGCAGAGAAAAAAGTTGTATTACTATCTAATTATATTTCTTATATTGTATTATTAGCATTTGGTATTGCATTATTATTAAGATGTATTAAGAATGATGAGAATGTATTAGAAATATACTTAGCTGGTGGTATTGTATTCTTATTTATATATATTACATATGCATATTATCTTGCTTATCAAAAGCTTGAATGGACTATTATAGATGTATCTGAAAAGAATAAGAAAACAAATATATTAATGATTGAAAATAAAGAATATGGATTATTCCAAGTATATGTTAATTCAACTGAAAAGTATGAAATAGGTAAGAAATATACATTTAAGTTTAATCCTAATTCTAAGGTATTTAAGATTAAAAGTAAAAAGAAAAACAAGAAGTAATTCTTGTTTTTATATGACAACTAATTAGAAATTTTTCCTTAAAACTTTGAAAAATATAAATAATAGTGTATAATCTTACTTGGTGAAAGAAATGAAAAAGCAATCAGTAAGTTATAATGACATTGAAAAAGAAATTCTTTCAAATAAAAAGTATCAAAAATTAAATCTTGAATCTCATCATGGTTTAACAAGATTAGAACATTCTTTAAGAGTTTCAAGAAATGTATATAAAGTATCACGTAAATTAAATTTAGATTATATATCTGCAACAAGAGCAGCACTTTTACATGATTTCTTTACAAATGACGAATTTGAAACAAATCATGGTTTAATACAAGGTGTTGTTCATCCAGATATTGCTCTTGCTAATGCATGTGGTGAATTTGATCTTAATGAGAAAGAAAAGAATGCGATAGTATCTCATATGTTTCCTCTTAGTGTAGTATTACCTAGAAGTAGAGAAGCATGGGTTTTAACAGCAGTTGATAAGTTAGTTGCTATATATGAATATGGACTATATAAGTTTAATCCTAAAAAAGCAGTTAAGACTTTGAAATTTGCTAATTATAGTATTTGTTTCTTATTTCTATTTGTTATTAATATTTTAACTATTGGAGAAAAATAAAATATATATGGTAAACATATATATTTTTTTTATTTTCTTTTTCTTCTTCTTTTATGTTTTTCTTTTATTACTCTTTCTAGTCCTAATAGACCACCTAGTAAATCTGATATTGAATGTAACATGCTCGTGTAGGCTTGAACTATGAAGTTATAAATTATACCTGTTACTCCAGCTACAGTTGTTGCTATTTTAAGTATAAATACATTTCCATACCAAAGAGCTATACCATATATAATAATATTAAAGATTGGTATTATATCTAATACATTTTTAACAAATGGAATATTAATTATTAAAGCAACTATTAAATATATTACTAGAATTAAAAATGGTATCTTCTTTTTTCTTTTAATATATTTATCAAATACTAAGTTTCTTATTACTGCTACCACGCTACTTATTACACCTGTGAATGCACCAAGTAATAGGTAACATAAGGAGTTTGAAAAGTTTGCAAGTGCATTATAGGTAAGAATAGCTCTTTTATTAGTAGATGATGTACTTAAAAAGTTAAATGTAAAGGCTGCAATACCAAATAGCTGTGCGACTATAAATATAAGTGTTTCTATTTTAGGCATATATCATTCCTCATATCCTTTCTTATTATACCATTTTTAAAAAATATAAAATATGTCTTGTATGTAAATATATTGAATTTATAAAAATTATATTGCTATTTTGCATATTATATATTATCTTGTAATTAGAGTAGAGTTGTATAGGAGGAATAATAAGAAAATGAAAAATTTACTCAAAAAAATTATTTGTTCAACTTTGGTAATGGCAATAATTTTAAACATGTTTTTTCCTTTAAGTGTATTAGCTGGTGATGCTTTTGTTATTACATTTAATGTAGAAGATTCAAGTGTTTATACGCTTTCTACAACCGGTGGTCTAGGTGTTGATCAGGCTGGTGAACCACATCAAAAAATTGACATAATGGTTGGAGAAGCAGATGAAACTAACAATTTTTTCTATAATTGTAGTAACAATGTTTGTACTGTAAATATACCTAATACAGTTAATGGAACTGTATGGGTTAGATACAATGGAAACGCTTTTGATTTAACAATTGGTGAAACAAAATATGAACCTGAAACACCAATTAGTAGTAATACTACATTAACTGTTAAAGCACCAAGTGGTAATCAAAATCCACCTCCAACTGATCCAAATCAACCTGATCCAAATCAACCTGATCCAAATCAACCTGATCCAAATCAACCTAATTCTGGTGGATCACATTTTGATGGACATGCTTATCTTATTTGGGCATGTAAAAATCATGAGGGTGTTTGCTTCAAACATTATACTGATATTCATGATACAGGTGATGGTAGTAGTAATTTTATTAAAGCATCAACAGTAATAGATGATAGAACTAATGAATCATTTGATGTTAATGTCGATTTAAAAGGCTGGAGTACAGATGCTAAGTTTGATGAATGGGTAAGATTATACAAAATGTATAAAGGTATTCCTGAAGCAAATTCAATTAATTGGGCTGAAGTTGATCCAAAAGACATGATTGGAGATCCTGAAGATGTAAGACCTTATGAAGATAAATATGCTACTGTTTGTAATAAACCTACAGATCCTATGGCACCAGGTAGTGAATGGGATGCATTTCAATCATGTGTTAATGAAAAAGCAGTTACTGAGGATCATAAATTAATTGTAAGAGCTCAATTACAACCAGTAGGTGAACCTCAAGAAAAAAATGCTTATGTTTCATATGGAGATAGAAACTTTAAAGCAGTTATCTATAATGATGACTATAAAGGCGTATCAATTGGTAGTTTAGATGATTTACATTATTATCCATCTACATGGGCTAATCCATTCTTAAGAAGAGATCAATATGATATATCTGATACTGCTAAAGATAAACCAACAGGAATTGATGTTAATATTCTTGAAAACATAGTTAATATTAAAACATTAGATTACAATGGATTTAATATTACTGCGCTTGAAGCTTTAGATGTTTCTGAGAAAGCAGTTGAAGTATCTAAAGTTGATAATGAATGGAGAATTAAATTTAATTCTAATTTCTATGATCATGTAGTATTTAAAGCAACAGATAGTAATAATAAGGAATCTTATTTCCAAATAAAAAGAACAACTGTTGATCCATGGATAAGACATGGTGAAAATCATAAACCAATTATAATTGCTGACTTCTATTTTGATAGAACTAAGAGTTACTCTGATTATGATTTAACTGCTAAGATTATTTATAAAGATGGAACTGAAAAAATGGTTAAATTAAATGCAGTTAAACGTATAGATGACGGATTAGGTAATATTACTCCTGAATATGAAGTAGATGAAGAAACTCCTGTTGATCCAGAACATAATCCTAATGTTCATGGAAGAGGATTAAAACATTCTTCATTTGAATATGAACTTGAAGAAGGAGAAGACCAAAAGATTAAGACATTCTATGTATATGTAGAAAATAAAGGAAGTACAGATAAAACTTATGCTGGTACTGTTGCTGGATCTGGTAAAGGTGTAAAAGCAAATCTTTACGATCCTGAGGAGGACCATTAATATGAAAAGATATTTAAGTTTATTAATTGTTTTACTTGTTATTCCTTTTGTAGTTAATGCTGCTGAAACTGATGTAGTATCTTTAGATGCAACAGTAAGTGGAGGAAAGATTAGTTATGAAGGAACTACAGGAGAAGAGTCTGTAGCAGTAACTTGTAAGTTATATAATTCTGAAGGAAAAGAAATTGATGTATTATCATCACAAGTTGATGAAAAAGCATTCACTGGAAGTTTCACAGTTACTTCAAAAGGTAATTATGAAGTTGCATGTGCTAATTATGAAGGTGGAGACTTCGTTAAGAAAAGTGTAACTGTTAAAGAAGTAAGTAATCCAAAAACAGGTGATAACATTGTTACTTATGTTTCACTTGCAGTTGTTTCTTTAGTAGCAATTCTTCTATTTGCATTAAAGATTAAAAATTCTAAAAAGAATTAAAAATAAAACAGGTATTAATAATACCTGTTTTTTTATTGTTTAAAAGATACATATAATTATTACTATGTTATAATATATATGTCTTTAAAATGTTTCTGTAGCTCAGTTGGATAGAGCAGTCGCCTCCTAAGCGAAAGATCGGCGGTTCAATTCCGCCCAGGAACACCATTTACATTAATTAACACCTTTTTAAGGTGTTTTTTAGTGCATAATTTGACTAAAAATTAATACTTTGTTAATATATGTATCGATTTAAAGGGGCGAAATAAAATGGAAAGTAAGATACATGGTATACCTATATTAACTGATGATATGAAGATATCTAGTGAAAATGATTATCACATAAAGAAGTTTAATATAGATGGTGAAATATATTATTTTAAATCTGTAGCACCAGGTGGAGTTCCTTATTCTGAGTTAATTGCTAATGAATTTGCAAGAGACTATGGAATACCTTGTGTAGAATACTATTATGCTAAATATAAAGACTATCATGGATATCTTTCTAAGGATTTTTCAAGTGATAACCAAAAGTTAATGAATGCTTATTTAAAAGAAAATGTTAGTGGCTATATTATTAATAGTATTAGTAATATTTCCGATTGTCTTGAAGGAATTCCAGCTCGTGATAAGATTGTTGATGAATTATATAATCTAATTGTATTTGATATTATAATTGGTAATGCTGATAGACATGATGAAAATATTATTGTTACTAATGATGAAACTATATATCCAATTTTTGATAATGATTGGACAGGATCAAGCGTTGCTGTTAAAGAAGGTCACTATGCTTTATTTATTGATTCTTATTATAATTCGATATTTGATGAATTATATAGATATAATAGAGAATACTACGATAAACTACTACATCATTTACGTTTATTAAACTTTAAACATCTTAAAGATGTGTTAAATAGAGTAGAAGATAAAATGGAAACTCCTATAAAGCCATATGACAGAGATGAGATAATAGACGTATTCACATTTAATAAACAAAATATAGAATATAAATTAAGTAAGATAAAATAGATTCCTATTTTATCTTTTTTTATTTTAACTTATGTTATAATGATTATAGAGAGTTGTTTTGTATGAAGAAGAGTTATTATTATGATATTGATATTATAAGAATTATTTCTTGTATATTTGTTTTTTTGTATCATATAGGGTTAGTTGAAGGTGGTTTTTTAGCTGTTTGTACCTTCTTTGTATTAACTTCTTTTTTGTCTTGTATATCAGTTTTTAAACATGAAAAGTTTAATATATTAAAATACTATATTACTAGAATATATAGAGTATATATTCCTATGGTAGCAGTTATATTTATAAGTATAGGTGTAATTGCTTTATTTAAAGAGTATAACTGGTTAAATTTAAAACCTGAAGTATTTTCTATACTCGGTGGATATAATAATTATTGGCAACTTAATACTAATTTAGATTACTTTGCAAGACATATTGCATCTCCTTTTATGCATTGTTGGTATTTAGGTATATTATTACAATTTGAATTAGTATTTCCTTTTATATTTATGATTTTAAAAAGAATAGGTAAAAATAATAAAGGTAAACGTCCTATTAGAGTATTAATCTTATTATCTGTTATTAGTACAGGATACTTTATCTATCAAGGACATAATTCAAGCAGAATATTCTTATACTATGATACATTCTCTAGAAGTTTTTCTTTAATATATGGTTTATTATTTGGATTTATGTATCACTACTACGGTAGTTTTATAAATGGATTTATTTATAATAATAAGATACTAAATAGATTAATGTTCTTGCTCTACTTAGGAGCTCTTATATTCTTATGTATTGTTATAAGTGATAAGTCTAAGTTCTTAATAGCTAGTATGATCATAGTATCATTTATATCTTTAAGACTTATAGATTATTCTTTAATTTATAAAGGTAAGATACCAATACTTAATATACTTGGTAAAATAACATATCCAGTTTATTTAGTACAATATCCAGTTATTTTTATATTTGGTTATATGGGTATTACTAACTATTATCTTGAAGTATTATTAATACTTGTTATTTCAATTATTATTAGTTTTTCATTTGATAAACATGATAAAAAGATAACTAGATATATTAATTATGTTTTCTTAGTAATTATATTATTCTTTAGTATAATTGGTTTTATTAAATTTGTTAGAGCTAAAGACTATTCAGAAGATATGATTAAATTAAAAGAAGAATTAAAAGTTAATCAGTCTAAGATAGATGAATATAATGAAGCATATTTTAAAACTTTAAAAAGTGAAGAAGAAGAGTGGAATAATATACTTAGTAGTCTTGATAATGATAAAGAAGCTTTAAAAGAACAAGTAAAAGAATTATCTATAGTATGTGTTGGAGACTCAGTTATGTTAGGTGCTGTTCCTACGCTTAAATCAACATTTAAAAATGGTTACTTTGATGCTGAAATATCAAGAACATGTTATAAAGCTAATCCAATATTAAGTGATTTAAAAAAGAAGAATATGTTAGGTAATCCAATTGTTATGAATTTTGGAGCAAATGGAGATTGTAATAATAAGGCTAAACTTGATACACTTGCAACTATTGGAGACAGGGATGTATTTTGGATGACTGTTACTAATGATAGTTCGGTTCATTTTAATGATAAGATTAAAAAGTTTGCTTCTGAACATGAAAACTTACATATTATTGATTGGGAACAAATTTCAAAAGGACACTTTGAATACTTTGCAGCTGATGGTATACATTTAACTTCATCAGGAAGAAATGCATTCACAGATAGTATTTATGATGCTATTTATAACTTATATTTAGAAAGATATAATCAAGAAAAAGAAAAGATACTAAAAGAACATGAAGATGCTCGAAATAACAAATTTACTTACTTTGGTAATGACTTATTAATTGGTTTATCTAGTTATTTTGAAGATAATTCAAATAACAAATATATTACTAATTCTAAATACAATTATAAGACATTAAAAAGTGATTTAGAAACTATCAAAGATAATAAAACTATAACTAAAAATATTGTTTTAGTATTTGATAAATCAATGAAATTAAATATAGATGATTATAAAGATATTATAAGTGTATTAAGTGATATAAATCTTTATATTATTAATGTTACTAATTTAGATTTAAGTAGTATAAAAAGTGATAACGTATTTGTATTTGATTTTTATAATGAACTATTAAATAATGAAAAGTACTTATTATCAGATGGTCTTCATTTATCAAATGAAGGTAATAGTGCTTTATATAGTTTTATAAAAGAGAATGTGAAGTAGGTGTGAAATGAGAATTGGAATAGATATAGATGATACCGTTGCAAGAACTCAAGATGCATTAATAAAGTATGCTTTAAAATGGGATAAGAAATATCTTTTAGGTAAAGGCTTTAAAAATAGAAATGCTTATCTATTAACTGATATGTTTTATTGGACAAGCGAAGATGTTGAAAATTTTTTTAAATATGTAAAAGATAAGAGACTATTTGAAAAGATAAAAGTAAAATCATTTGCTAACTTTTTTATTAATGAATTATATAATCAAGGTAATATTATTATATTTGTAACCAGAAGAAATATAAATGGACCAGGAGGAGAAGATATTACTAAGAATTGGTTAGATAAACATAGATTTAAATATCATAGTATTATATTTGAGTGTTTTAATAAGGTTCATACTTGTTTAGATGAAGAAATAGATTATTTAATAGATGATGATGTTGATAATATTAATAGTCTAAATGGTACAAATGTAAAAGGTATACTTATTTCTAATGGTAAAAATGATAGTGCTAATAGAAGAGTATATAAGGATTGGAAAGAAATATTTGAGTTTTTAAGTAATGAGTAATTTGCTTATTTAAATAAAATATGCTATTATTTAATAGCTTTTGGTGAATTGATCCAAATAAAACCTTACCGAAAGCAAAAAACAATAAATCGACTCAAACTTGATAATTTATACAACTAGAAAAATAAAAAGAACTTATGACATTGATAAGTTCTTTTTATTTGCAATAAGTAATTAATTTATCATGAGCATTATAAATACAACCTGTTTCATAATTAACTTTATATGTTTCAGTTATTATATTGTATTTTAGTTCTATTACATAGCCTTCTATTTCATCTTTGGCAATTGAGTAAGTAAAATCAATTGTAGATGTATTATCTTTATTATCTATATTATTAGTTAAAAATATTTCTTTTTTACCTGTTTTACCATCGTCATTAAAAGTAATTGAACTCTTAGTTACATTAGTAAATTGATCTTTTATATTATATTTGTAAGTATTACCTTTTATATCATCTATTTTTATTCTAACATCTTCCTTTTTGTTATGTTTAACAATTATTAAGAATGTTGTTGATATTATTAATATTGTTAGTAATATAGCTGTTGTTATTACAAATTTCTTGTTTAATTTTCTTCTAGTTTTTTTCATTTTATCACCTAGTAAATTATATCAAATATTAATTAAAAAAAGAACACGTTAGTGATATAATAAATGTAATGTTGCTGGCTTAGCACAGTTGGTAGTGCAATGCCCTCGTAACGCATAGGTCGGAGGTTCGAGTCCTCTAGCCAGCACCATAATATTATTTAGGTCAGGGAGAACTCATGAAAAAGAAAATAATTAAGTTTAGAAAGAGAAGAGATATACCTAAATTAGATTTTGAAACTAACTTATTTTTATCTTTTGTTAAAGCTAAAAAAGTAAGTCATCCATCAGTGAGAGAAATCAATTCAAAATTACATATGTATCCTCGTGCGTGTGATAAACAAGAAGTTTATGTTTTTAATGATTTTGAAGAATATAGAAATTTTTATTTAATGTATTTAAAATCAATTGAAGATGAACTAATAGAAAAGGCTATTCTTACTCATGGTAATAAAGGACAAATTGTTGCATTAAAAGGTTTAGTTAACTCTATCATTGTTAGAAAACAAGTACTTGCATTCTTTGATAATTTAACTGATGAAGTATGTGATCAAATATATGAAGAAGGCTATTTTACTCCATATGATGTCTTAGCTTATTGGGAAGAAAATAATGTTTGTCCAGAAGCTACTTTTGGTATTCTTGATAAGAATAGATGTGATTTCTTTGATAGTTGTAGTAGTTGTAGATGTGAATGTGCAACACATCATATGAAGTATGAAGTTCCTAATACGGAAGAATTAAAAAAGGTAAGAGCTAGAAGAAATAAAGAAAATACAATTGTGTGGTAGAAACACCACCTTTTTTAATGCCCTAAATTTGCGTTTTTTATAAATAAGTGTATAATACATTCCTAAATAAAGGGGTTAATTATGGATTTAATTAAAGATTTAGAAAAACAATATAAAAAAGGATTATTATTAGATTATTTTGGTTATAGTACAACTAATTATTTACATAATAAATTATTAAAGTGTACTGAATTTGACGATGTTTTTTTAAAGACCTTTTTTAATACGTGTGATCATTTTGATGATTATGTTTTTAATTATGGTTATTGTGATAATGTAGACACAATTAGTACTGTTTTAGGATTTACTAATCGTATGTTATATCAAATGGTAGTTCAATATATCATTAAGTATTGTAAGAAAAACGAAATACCTTATGAAGTAAATGATGAATGTCTTGTTGTTAATGGAGTAATAATAGGTGATGGCAATGAACTATTTTATAATATATTTGAATTAGATGATATGTTACAAACAATAAAAGAAAAGAAAGATACTTGTTCATTTAAATCAAGTTTAGCTAAGTCTTATAAAGATAAAATGGATAAAAAATTTTTTGGTTATCGTGATTGTGATGAAACATTTGATGCAGTTATAAATTGTGAAATATTCGATTATGATTTTGTTACAAGTTTTTACAATGATAAATCCAGTGAAGTTTGTAATTTAGTTAATATGGGTAAATTACCAGATTCTTTATTATCAGTTTCTTATATTAAAGATGCATCTAAGAATATGTATAAAGATGTTAGAAATATTATTTTTTCAATCATGGTTGAATATTGTAATAGATACAATATTAAATTAAGTAGTGTTGATGGAGTAATTACACTTGATGATGAAGTAATTGGTACAGATGCTGGTTATTTCTATGACTTATTTGATTTGGATAAAAAGTTGTCTTTATTAAGAAAAGATGATAAAAAACTCATCTAGGAGATGCCTATGAAAAAGATAGAGTTTAAAGAAACCATTGAATTATTTGTTGAAAGAGTTATATATGATATTAAAAGTGGTAGAGATGTACCTAATATTAATTTTAACTTTGGGGAAAGTGGATTAGAATTATTTAACCATGTAAAAAATAATCCTCATAAACTTGAAGGTTATTGGACTCCTGATATAAGTGATGAAAATATTGAAAAAGTAATGAGTCAAGATGAAGGAGTACTTACCATTAATGTACATGATACCTCACGCTTTTTCCATTTATTAACTGATATAGTTAATGCATCGCTTGAATTAGAATCAAAGTATACTGATCGTCCATCTGAAAGAAGTTATGCAATGTATTTGATGAGACGTATTTGGTTACGTATGGGAATTGAAGATGTTAATAACATCGAAAGTTTTTTAGAAAAACAGTTAGAGTTTTTAAAAAATCATACTTTAGATAATTATGATTTTACTATAGTAGATATGTTTTATGATTATAAAGTTAAAATGAAAACTATAAGTAATCCTACCTGGGATGAATCAACTAGAAGTATGATTTTTAGTATTACTGATGAAAAAGAAGAAGATTATGAATTACCTCATATTTTATATGACATAGATAAAGATAATACTTGTTATATCTATGGAGTACAAAGTGCTAAATATAGACATAATAGTAAAAAAATAGAAAGAAAACTATATAAGATTAATAAAGGTATAGAAAACACAAATGTACATCCAAGTAGAGTATATTCTTTAATATATTTTATTAATGAACTTAAGAAAAAAGGAATAACTACAATAGTTGTTCCTAGTATGCAAGTACTTAATTATGAATATCATCAAATAATGGGTGAAAGAGCAAAAGATGATGTAGTTCGTATAGGAAATTTAATGTCTACTATGCCTTCAGTAGCTTCATTAGAACGTGAATATGAAACTGCTGTTAATTGGTATAATAAAGTATATAATAGAGAAGATACAATTAGTCGTTTAAAAACAGAAGATTTATTTAATCTAATGTATAGAATTGAAGAACAATATCCTGATATTAATATTGTTAATGATGTTAATATAGAGGGAGATTATTTAAAATTAAAGATAAAAAGGAGAAATAAAAATGGCAACTAGATTAGATGGCAGCAATGTTAATGATGGTATAAATAATAATACTTATGAATTATTGTTTAAAGATTATCCTAATTTACCAAGTGAAGAACAAGGTAGTAGAGAAGATGCATTAAGATTTATAACTTTAGATAGATTTACTAGACATGAAAAAAGAAATCTATTAGTTAAAATTAAAGATTTTTTAAATAAACAAGTTAATATAGATATATCTAAGATTAGTTATGATGAAGAAAAAGATGGATATGTTTATAATGATGAAGAAGTATCTATTCCTTTTAATCTTATTTCTAGAATTTCTGAAGGTCCAGGAATAAAAAAAGAATTATTAAGTGATAAAAGATATGGCACTTGTCATTCAAGTATAATGGGTATTTCATCTAGTGTTCCTAACTCATATGTTGTAACTGGTTATATAACAATAGGATCTTCTAAAGTATTACATTCTATACTTGAAGTTAAAGATGATGATAGATTTGTTGTTCTTGATTGGACTCGTAACCTAGTTATGGATAAAGATAATTACTACAAATTAACTAGTTTTGAAGAACTATCTAGATATGAAGGAAGTAATACAAGAGATGATGTAGATTTACTATGTGGTCTTGGAATGGGTTGTAAACCATATGTAGTATTTAGAAATGAAATAATGAGAGATGTTGAAAAGAATAAATCATTATTTAAAAAGAAAAACGAATCAAATTAGATTCGTTTTTTTATTTAATAAAATTTTAAAGAATGATAAAATGTATTAAACTAGTTATAGAGTATGAGAGGATGTTCATCAATGTTAAAGGGAGCTATATATCTTAATGTTTTTTTATTTTTTATAATATCTATGTATTTTCTTTTTGAATCAAATAAAGAAAATAAGAAATTAATTACTCTTAATAATTTAATTAAAGTTTATATCATGTATATATTAATAAGCATGTATATATGTTACTTCAGTGAAATAGTTGAAATAGATTGGGATATTATTTATATCATTCCAATTTCTTTTATTTCAATCATTATATGTTTTATTGGTGTTAGTCGTACTAATAAATTGATTAAAAATACAAAAAAGAATGATAATAATAGATCAATTAAATATACAATATTAATGATTATTCCTTCATTATTATTTGTATCTTCATATCTATTTGAATTATATGTTATTAACAAATGTGATTATATATTAAAGTATAATTATCAAAATGGTTTTGTAACATCTGAAGATACTTATATTGCAATAGTAAATAATAAACCTGTAACAGTAACATTACAAAAGAATATATTTAATAGAAAAGAAACAACATATAGGTATTCAGGATCAGGGGATATATGCGAAGAATATGAAGCTATATATAAAGATTCAATTGAATTGTCAAAAAGAGATTCAAATTATGATAAAGTAATAATTAATAATGAAAAAATAGAAAAAATAGCAAAAGATGCGAAGGAAAGAACAAAGGATGCAAAAGGTGCATCAATTAATTATTTTCCAAAAGGTGAATATGCCATTATTGAACTTACATCTGAAGAAGGACATGGTTCTGTATTAGGAGAGTATTTTTATTCTAATGGAGAATATATAAAAGATATAACAACTCATGGATCTTTAGAATCGATTACATATTTTGAATAAAATAAAAAAACAATATCGTGAGATATTGTTTTTATATACTTAAATGGGGCGGAATAAGGGGATCGAACCCTTGCATACCGGAGCCACAATCCGGCGTGTTAACCACTTCACCAACTCCGCCAAGTACGTGAATAATATAACAAACAATTCTTAAATTTGCAAGTGTTTTATTTATATTACCAATAATTATAATTATCATGGTATAATTGTTATGGTGAATCTTATGAAAGATATAAAGAAGAAGACAACATATAATCCATATAAAGTTTCTATAATTTTAGTTGTAGGATTTTTAGTTTTAATATTATTATCATCTATGTATTCTAAGTCTAGAGTAAGATATCAATGGTTAACTTGTACTAAGAACGGAGATAGTAAAGAATATAAAGAAGTATTACAATTTAAGTTTTTAGAAAAACAAGATGGTGTTTTATATGAGTACTTTAGAGATGAAACTTATAGTTATGAAAAGTCTGAAGAATACGATAAGATGTATGAATATTTAGAAAAATATAAGAATGATTTAGGAAGTAAATTTAATAATAATGGTCTTAGATATATAGTTAAAAGAATAAATGATAAAGATATAAGTGTTCATACTGAAATAAATGTAGGAACATATGCGAGTATATTTGATGAATATAGTAAAGAAATAGGTATTAATCATGAATCAGATATTAAAGATGTTTATAAAACATTTGTAGCTAATGATTTATATGATTGTAA
Source organism: uncultured Caryophanales bacterium (assembly GCA_946536225.1). Taxonomy (GTDB): domain Bacteria; phylum Bacillota_I; class Bacilli_A; order RF39; family UBA660; genus UBA6985. The sequence continues at coordinate 294,926 of CAMNEE010000001.1, forward strand.
TGTAACGGAGTCAGTATAATGGTTTATGTAATTAGATCAACTAGTTTTAGATTATTAAATGATAAAGTATCTTCTTTAATAGAAAATATTCCTGATAGAAAATATTTTAGTTTAGATGTAGATGAATTAGAAGATGTTGTTATAGATGCATCATATGTAGGATTATTTAATGATGATAGAGCAATAGTTGTTAGAGAAGTTAATTACTTTGGAGGTAAGCCAAAGTATGAAGAACAAGTTAATAAATTATTTAACTTAATTAATAATTTAGATAGTAGTATTACTTTAGTACTTATATGTAATAATCTAAATAAGACAAAAGATACTGCTAAAGAGTTACTTAAGAAAACAGTGTTTATAGATTTATATATAAAAGATGAAGAAATAGATAATTATATAAATGATTATATAAGTAAAATAAATGTTACTATTGAACCTAAAGCTCTTGTTAAATTAAAAGAAAATACTGTTAATAATATAGATTTATTATTTAATGAAATAGACAAGTTAGCACTTATTACTAATAATATTACTTGGAAAGTGGTAAATGAATATGGTTCAAGTTATATAATTCCTAAAGGGGTAGGAGAAGAAACTGATTATAATGATATTACTTTTAAATTTACAGATGCTATTGCTAATAAGAAGTTTAAAGATGCTTTTGCTTACTTTGACAAGATAGTTGAAAGAGGAGATGACATGTATGCATTAATTGGTTTAATTAATGGACAGTTCTCTAATATCTATTTAGTTAAAGAAGCTGTTAATGAAGGACTTAGCGATGAGACAATTGCAAATGAACTTGGATTTAAAAGTGGTAGAGTTTATATATTAAAGAGAATTGGTAACTTATATACTTTAGATGAATTAAGAGATATTATTATTAATCTATCTAATATTGATATAAAGATAAAACTTGGATATGATCCTGTTAATGGATTAAAAGAATTTATATTATCTATTTAGTTTAAATAATAATTATTATATACTTTAAGTAAGGTGAATAATATGAGTTTTAATGTAATTGATTTTATTATAATTATATTTTTATTAATTGGTATTTTTAAAGGATGGAGAAGTGGAGGAATTAGTTCTGCTATTAATTTAGTAGGAACATTCTTAATATTTGTAATAGCATATTATTTAAAGAATCCAGTTAGTACATTTATGTATCAACATTGGCCATTTTTCTCATTTGGAGGAATATTCCAAGGTATAAGTGTATTTAATATCTTATTCTATGAAGGACTTGCTTATGTAGTTTGTTTAATAGTGTTAAGTATATTATTAAAAATAATACTTAAAGTAACTGGTTTAGTAGATAAACTACTTAGTTCAACAATTATAATTGCTTTACCTAGTAAAATAATTGGTGCAGTATGTAGTTTATTACAATACTTTATATATGTATTTTTATTATTATTCTTACTTGCTCAAATACCTATTACGGCTAAGTATTATAATGAATCATACTTAGGAGATAAGATAATAACACATACACCAGTTTTATCAAATATTACTAATAAGTTATATTCTTCTATAAAAGAAGTATATAAAGTATCAGTTAAATATGAAGGAGAAGATGATAAAACTAATGCTAATCTATTAAGCTTAGGAATTCTTCTTAAATATAATATTATTACTTTAGATGGAGTTAATTTACTTGTTGATAATGGTAAGTTAAAGATAAGTGGTATTGATGAATTTATTTCTGAATGGGAAGAAAATGGAGAATACGTAATAGATGAAGATGTTTCTAAGAATATTCAAGATAATATAGATAAAACACTTGAAGGTGTTAATACAATAGTGGGGGAGAATTAATGATTAAGCATTTAGAAAAAGAAAGTGAATTTAAAGAACTAGTAAGTACAGGAGTTACTTTGGTAGACTTCTATGCCGATTGGTGTGGTCCTTGCAAAGCGATGGGTAAGGTATTAGAAGAGATGGATGAGGTAAAGATAGTAAAAGTTAATACTGATAACTTTGATACTTTATCAGCATCATTTGGAGTAATGTCTATTCCAACTTTAATACTATTTAAAGATGGAGAAGAAGTAGGAAAGAAAATAGGACTTCAATCAAAATCAGAACTAGAAGAGTTTATTAAATCAGCTAATTAATTGCTGATTTTTCTTTTTTTGTTATATAATATAATCTTGATGAGACCCTAGTTTGTTGTAGAAAAGATGTATTCATGATAAACTATAAATGCGAGGTGAAACTTGAATGAATGATACAAGAATGTTTAGTATAACTGAAATAGAGGATGCATTAGTTGAGGCTACCCTTGATGAAGTATATGAAGCACTTAGAGAAAAAGGATATAATCCTGTTAATCAAATAGTAGGATATTTAGTAACGGGAGATTCTTCTTATATCACTTCATATAAGGATGCCAGAAAAAAAATAACTTCTATTGAACGTGGTGTTTTAATAGAGGCAATAGTAAGGGGATATTTGGAAGACTAATGAAATGTTTAGGAATGGATTTAGGTACTAGAACACTTGGTCTTGCTACATCAGATAGACTAGGTATGATTTCTAGCCCTTATAAAACAATTAGATATGAAGATACTGATTCACTAGTAGATGAAGTATTAGAAATAATTAAAACAGAAAAGATAGAAGTACTAGTTCTAGGGTACCCTAAGAATATGAATAATACTTTAGGCGAAGCTGTTGAAAGAACTATGAACTTTAAAAATAAATTAGAAAGTAAATGTGATTTAGAAATTAATTTAATTGATGAGAGATTATCAACAATTGAAGCTACTAATTACTTACTAGATGAAGATATGTCTCGTAAGGGAAGAAAAAGAATAGTAGATGCAGTTGCGGCATCAGTTATTCTAGATACATATTTAAGAAAAGTTGAAATAGAAAAGGAAAGAGGTAACTAAGATGGAAGGAAAAGAACCTGGAAAATTAATTATTACAAATGAAGCTGGAGAAAAATTAGAATGTGATGTTTTATTCACTTTTGATAGTGATGAAACTGGTAAAAGCTATATAGCTTATACTGATAATACTAAAGATGAAACTGGTAATATAAAAGTATATGCTAGTTCATATGATCCAACTGGAGAAGATTTATCACTTAAACCACTTACAAATGAAAAAGAATGGAAAGTAATTGAAAGTATATTATCTTCTATTTCTGAAAAAGTAAATGAAGCTATAAATGAAGCAAATGAGGGTAACAGTGGTGAATAGGAGAAAACGCAAGGGACTTGATTCTTTAAATCTTGATTCGATGGATTTAAAAGCTTCTAAGTTTATTAAAATAACTACTATTGTATTGCTTGTTGCTTTACTTGTTGTTGTTGGGTGTTATGCAGGTATTTATGCATATGTATCTGCACCAGTTGATGTTACAAGTGAAGAAACAGTTATATTTGTTGTTAATAAAGGTGAAGGTGTTAACCAAGTTATTGACAGACTTGAAAAAGAAGGATTTATTAAATCAGCTTTCTGGTCTAAAGTTTATTTAAAATCTACTTCTATAGATCAATTCTATGCAGGTGAATATAAACTAAGTAAGTCATATGATTTTAATACTATACTTACTATTTTATCTGGAATTGGAAATGCAAAAGGAGAAGTTGTTACTGTTCAATTTATTGAAGGTAAAAGACTTACTGATTATGCGGAAGTGATAAGTGAGAATTTTGGTTACTCTAAAGAAGAAGTTATTAATCAACTTAATAATAAAGAATATCTACAAAGAGTAGTTAATACTTATTGGTTTGTAAGTGATGAAATACTTAATGATAAACTATATTATCCACTTGAAGGATACCTTTATCCTGATAAGTATGAATTTAATAAAAATGCTTCTGTTAGAGATATAAGTAATACTATGCTAAGAAAGATGGGAGAAGTATTAGAACCATTTAAAGATAAAATTAAAACTAGCCCTTATGGAGTTCATGGTTTACTTACTCTTGCAAGTATGGTAGAATTAGAAGCTGTCAGCGCTGAAGACAGAGCGCTTACAGCAGGTGTTTTCTACAACAGAATAGCTAAAGGATGGCCTTTAGGTAGTGATGTTACTACTTATTATGATGCAAAACTTCCTATGATACCTGGTACGTTAGGTCCAAATGAATTAAATGGATGCCATGGATATAATACAAGAAGTGCAGCATGTGTAATAGGACTTCCTATTGGACCAATTGCAAGTGTATCTTTATCAAGTATAAAGGCAGCAATAGAACCAACTGAAACAAATTATATGTATTTTGTAGCTGATTCTGATAGAAAACTATATTTTGCTGAAACAGAATATGGCCATAACAAGAATATTAATGATTTACGTAATAGTGGTAAATGGCTTGAATAAAGGAGTGTAAGGAAAATGAAAGAAGTAATACAAGATATGGAAAGGTATGCTGAGGCAAATAATGTTCCAATTATCGAAAAAGACTCTATTATTTTCATAGACAAGTATATTAAATTAAATAATGTTAAAAGTGTTTTAGAAATTGGTACTGCTATAGGTTATAGTGCGATACTTATGGCATGTGCTTCAAAAGATGTAGAAATTACTACAGTTGAAAGAGATGAAAAAAGATATAAGGAAGCTTTAAAGAATATTAAAGCATGTGATCTTGATAAGAGAATTGAAGTAGTTTTTGCAGATGCATTAGATGTTAATTTAGCAGGTTATAAATATGATTTAATCTTTATTGATGCTGCTAAAGGACAAAATATTAAATTCTTTGAGAAGTTTAAAAACTATCTTAATGATGGAGGTATAATTATCACTGATAATGTTAACTTCCATGGATTAGTTGAAAATCCTGAAAAAATCGAATCTAAGAATGTTCGTCAATTAGTTGATAAGATCATTGAATATAGAGAATGGTTAAATGATAATGATGAATTCTTAACAAAGATTTATGATATTGGAGACGGCCTTGCTGTAAGTTTTAAGAAAAATGATGAAAAAGCAAAAAATATTGATTAATATTAACAATTTAGATGAGATAGAAGAATATAAGAAAATTGGTATAAACAATTTTCTTTTTGCACTTAAAGGATTTAGTGTTGGTTATAATGATTTTTCTTTAGAAAGTATTCCTAAAGATTCTTATGTTTTAATTAATAGAGTTCTTGATTCTAAAGGTATAGATGAACTTAAAAGTATAAAAGAAGAGTTAAGTAAATATCGTGGAGTTATATTTGAAGACTTGGGTGTTTATAATGTACTTAAGGATTCATGTAACTTAATATGGAATCAAGCTCATTTTGGTACAAATACATCTTCTATTAATTTCTGGTTATCTAAGTGTAGTTCTGCAGTTCTTTCAAATGAAATAACTAAAGAAGAGATAAAAGAAATAATAGATGGTGCTTCTAGTGAAGTAGTATTTAATGTATTTGGTAAAAATATGATTGCATATTCTAGAAGAACACTTTTAAGTAATTTTAATAGATATAATAATTTAGATGAGTTTAATGATATGTTATTAAGTGAAAATATTACTAAGAATGATTTTTATTTAAAAGAAAATGAATATGGTACTGCTATATTTAGTAATGATTATTTTAATTATATTTCTTTTAGTGAGTCTCTTAATGATGAGAAAATTAAATATTATTTAATATATAATTTAGATTTAACTGTTGATAAGATAAGTTCTATTATTGATGGAGAAGAATTTGGTAATGATGGATTCTTAAATAAAAAGACAGTTTATAGAATGAGTGAATATACAGACAGGGAGGCTAGAAAATGAAAAGTGAATTATTAGCTCCTGCTGGAAGTTTAGAAAAAATGAAATATGCTTTCCTTTTTGGTGCCGATGCTGTTTATATGGGTGGTAAGAACTATTCCTTAAGAGCAAATGCTAAAAACTTCTCATTAGAAGAAATGAAGGAAGCAGTAGATTATGCTCATAGTATAGGTAAGAAAGTATATATTACATGTAATATAGTATTTCATAATGAAGACCTAGAGGGTTTAAAAGAATATTTAAAATACTTAGAGTCTATTCATGTAGATGCTGTATTAGTATCAGATATTGCAGTTATGCAATTAATTAAAGATGAACATATAAATATACCTCTTCATGTAAGTACTCAAGCAAGTACTCTTAATTATGAAGTAGGAAAGTTTTATAAAGAAATGGGTGCTGAAAGACTTGTTCTTGCAAGAGAAGCATCTCGTGATGATATTAAAAGAATACACGACGAAACTGGTCTTGAAATAGAATGTTTTGCTCATGGAGCAATGTGTATATCTATAAGTGGTAGATGTGTAATGAGTAATTATTGCACGAATAGAGATTCTAATCGAGGTGGATGTGCTCAAATATGTAGATGGACTTTTGATTATAAAAAAGATAATGAAAAAGTCACTGATATACCATTTAGTATGACTCCTAAAGATTTAAATATGGTTTCTTTAATAAAAGATATGTTAGAAGCTGGAGTATATAGTTTTAAAATCGAAGGAAGAATGCGTTCTATTTATTATGTTTCTACTGTTATTTTAATTTACAGAAGATTACTTGATAAGATTGAGAATGGTACTTTAACTGATGAATATAGAAGATATGCTCTTAATATTTTAAATAGAGTAGCTAATCGTGAATCAACTCCTCAGTTCTTTGATAAATTACCTGGAGTAGATGAACAATACTATCTTGGTAGACAAGAAGAATCTAATCAAGATTTCTTAGGACTTGTACTTGATTATAAAGATGGAGTTGCTACTATTGAACAAAGAAATAATTTCAAATTAGGAGATGAAGTACAATTCTTTGGACCTGATATGAAAACTACTAATTATATTGTTGATAATATAACTGATGAAGATGGTAATAATATAGATGTTGCAAGACATCCTCAGATGGTTATTAAAATACGTCTTCCATTTGAAGTTAAGAAAAATAATATGATGAGAGTTAAAGTGTTTGATGTAGTTGAATAAAAGAGAAAATTATTTCTCTTTTTTTATTTAAAAAAATAAATACTTAACTGAAAGTCATTTGTGATATACTTTAAATAAGTTTTTTTAAAAAAGGTTGGTGTATAAAATGCTAATTAAATCAAATGCAATAGAAAGATTCTTAAGAGAAAATCCAACTCTTAATTCAAGAAGATATGGTCTTCCTTCAATAGGTAATAGACATGATTTTGAAAACTTTAATAAAAGTGTCCAAAATATAGCTGATGCTATTAATTACTATGGATATGAAATAAGAGATGAAAATATTACTACTATTAAAGATATAGACCTTGGAACAGGGAATCCTTTAAGATTTAAACCATTTCCTTTAAGTATAAAAGAGATGAAAAAATGTTTAGATGAAGATGATCTATCAGGTTATCCTTATACTGAAGGAGATGATAGAATTAGAAAGATTCTTCTAGATTATATTGAAGGTGAAGGAATCTATAATGATAGACCTTATACTTATTCTGATATAGATGAAAAAGGTTTGAGCGTTCATAATATAACGTTCATGCCATCAACTTCTATTATATTTAATATAATTGTAAGTATTATATCTAAACCAGGAGATGTTATTTTAATTCCTGCCCCAAATTATGGGTTATTTACTATAAGAGCAGAAATAGCAGGTGCAGATGTTCAACTACTTCCTTTAGAAAAAGAAGATGACTTCTATGTTAATCCAGAGAAGTTAGCTCTTAAAATAGATGAGATTAATGAATCTTTGCAAACTGTATATAACAAGAGAAAAGGTTATATTCCAAGAGTTGTAGCATTTTTAAATGCTAATCCTAATAATCCAACAGGAAAAGCACTTGGAGAAAAAGATGTAGATAAACTTCAAAAAATAGGTGAAGTATGTTTAGAAAGAGGAGTATTTGTAATTGATGATTTAGTATACCGTGATATTACTTTTGATAAAGATAATATTGCTAAACCAATGGCTTCTCTTCCTGGCATGTTTAGAAATACTATTTCTTTATTTGGTTTATCAAAGAGTTATAGCCTAGCTTCTATTAGAGCTGGTTTTGTAGTAGCTGATGAGTCTATTATTACAGAGATGGTTAATAGAATATTTCAAAGTATGGATTCATCTCCTGTTATAACTGGATATGCACTTGCTGGTGCATTTAATAATACTCTAGAAAGAAAAAAGGTGTATCAAGAATACTTTGATGAGTTAAGAAGCACATATATTTATAAATATAATCTCCTTAAGGCTATGATTGATGGAATTGATACTGTAGATAAAAAATATAAAGAAGAAATAAAGACTGAAATAGTAAGTGTACTTGGGAAGAATGCAGATAAAGTATTAAATGGTATTCCACTTGTAAAATTTGCTCATGATTTAAAACCAGATGCAGGTTTCTTTGCTATACTAGATTTTACTGAGTTAAAGGGTAGAAAACATAACGGAAGAATAATAAGTACAGAAAGAGATGTCTTAAAATTCTTCTATAAGACATATAGAATTAGATTCTTAGTTGGTCAATCAATATGTTGGCCTTATGAAGATGAATTAGTAGGAAGAGTATCATTTGCTATTGATAATAAGTTATTAATTGATTCTATTTACAAAATGGGAGAGGCCATTAGTAAATTAAGTGATAAATCAGACTTTATTATTAGATTTAATAGAATTGAAGATCAAAAACAAATGGCTAGAATAAAAGTAGATGGATGGCAAAAAACATATGATAGAATTATCTCTTCTAAATACTTAAAACAACTTAACTATGAAGAACAAACTCAAAAGTATTATAGAAGTTTTGAAGAATATAAAGACTTAGTTCTTGTTGCTGTAAAGAATAATGAAGTACTTGGTTATAGTTGTTTTGATGTTAAAGAAAAAACTTATAAGTATGATTCAGAGTTGGTTAGTTTGTATGTTAAAAATGATTATCATTATATGGGAATTGGTACAGCATTATTTAATGAAACGTGTAAAGAACTTCTATCAAGAGGTAGAAAAGATATGATTGTTTGGTGCTTAAAAGAAAATACTCCTGCAATTGATTTCTATTCACGAATGGGTGGAATTAAAAGCGAAGAAAAACTTGCTGTAATTGGAGATAATAAATATTTAGAATATGGATTCTATTTTGATCTAGAACAATTTGATAAAGACAATTCTTTTTAAAATGTATAAAATGAGTACTTTAACACTTAAAATAAACTGTTTTGTTTGACTTTTAGCTGAAAATGGTGTAACCTTTTAAAAGTAAGTTTGATAACAAACAAAAATTTATATGAAAAAAGGAATGATTGCGATGTCAAATAAAAAGAAAATTGATTTAACAGCTGAGGGTTTAGCACAAGTAGAAGAAGAATTAAAAAATTTAAGAGAAGTAGAAAGACCTAGAATTATTCAAGCAATTAAAGATGCTAGAGCACAAGGTGATTTATCTGAAAACGCTGACTATGATGCTGCTAGAGACGAGCAAGCAAAAACTGAGGCTAGAATTAAAGAACTTGAATATATAGTTGATAATGTTAATATTATTGAAAAGGTTGAAGGTGAAGTTGGACTTGGTTCAACAGTTACTGTTAACTTTGTTGATGACGATGAAGAAGAAGTTTATAAGATTGTTGGTACTACAGAAGTTGATGTAGACAACAACATGATTTCTAAAGAATCTCCAATCGGTGAAGCACTATATGGTCATAAAGAAGGAGAAGTTGTTACTGTTAATCTACCAAATGGTGGAGGATACGAAATAAAGATTGCTAAGATTGCTTAACAATCTCTTTTTTTTATGTAAAAATTATATTATAATAACTAAACAAAAAAGAGGTGGCTAAATGGAAGCAGAACATTATTTTACTAATAATGCTGATTTAAAAAGTGAAACTAGAAAGATTAATTATAATTACAAAGATATTACTATAGAGTTTACTTCTGACTTAGGGGTGTTTTCTAAAGATAAACTTGATTATGGATCAAGACTTTTAATTGAAACTTATATTGAAAAAGGTAAAAGTGGAGTAACTCTTTTAGATGTTGGATGTGGATATGGTTTTATTGGACTTAGTCTTGCTAAGATAAAAGGATGCATTACTACCATGGTTGATGTTAATAAAAGAGCAGTTCATTTAACTGGTATGAATATTAAGAATAATAAAATCAATAATGCTAAGGTATTTGAATCAAATATATATTCTGAAGTAAAAGATAAGTATGATGTAATTATTACAAATCCTCCTATTAGAACTGGTAGAGAAACTGTTTTAGAATTTCTAAGAGGAGCAAGGGAACACTTAAATCAAAACGGTGAAGTTTGGTTTGTTATGAGAAAGAATCACGGAGCCTTAACTGTGGCAAAATTACTTGAAGATATCTATTCCGTAGAAATAGTTGAAAAAAGCAAAGGTTTTTTGATTTTTCGCTGTATTTAGGGGTTGACGTAGAAATAAGTTGCTAGTATAATTTTATGTTGGTGACTTATTTCTTTTTTTGGTGGAAATATTTCTCAAAATTACTATAGTATTGGGGTGAAAAGATGTCATACAAAGTTCAAAAATTTGGTGACTTTAGAGAAAGAAGAAACTTCTCTAAGACAAATAGTATATTAGAGTTATCTGATTTACTAGCAATTCAAACTGAGTCATATGACAGATTCCTAAAAGAAGGTATCGATGAAGTCTTCAAAGATATTTTTCCTATTGAAAGTTTCACAGGAAAAGTTTCTTTAGCATTCGATTCATATTCATTTGGTGAACCTAGATATGACGTGAAAGAATCTAAGGAACGTATGGTAACATACTCAGCTCCTTTAAAGGTTCAAGCTCGTGTATTCTTAAATGAAACAGGAGAAGTTAAAGAACAAGAAGTGTTCTTAGGTGACGTTCCAATGATGACTGAAGCAGGAACATTCATCATTAATGGTGTTGAACGTTTAATCCAATCACAATTAATCAGAAGCCCAGCTATCTATTTTTCAAAAGATATAGATAAAAATGGCCGCCCAGTTGTATCAGGTGAGATTATCCCTAACCATGGTACATGGCTTGAATACGAATTAGATGCAAGAGATGTAGTTTATATCAGAATTGATAGAACTAGAAAAGTTGCAGCTACTACTTTCTTAAGAGCTTTAGGTTTATCTTCTGACGAAGAGATTCTAGAAATGTTCGGTGAAGATAACCAATTCATTAAAAATACTCTTGAAAAAGATTCAACAAAGAATACTGACGAAGCATTAATTGAAATATATGAAAAATTACGTCCAGGTGAACCTGCAACACTTGATTCTGCTAAGAACCAAATCATAACTAGATTCTTTGATAGATTTAGATATGACTTAGCTAAAGTAGGACGTTATAAATTTAACAAGAAGTTAAATGTATTAGATAGACTTTTAGGTCAAACACTTGCTGAAACAATCAAAGTTGACGGAAAAGTTCTTGCTGAAAAGGGTACAGTTGTTGACAAGACTTTACTTGAAACACTTAGACCTGCATTTGCTAATGGTTACAATATTAAAGAAGTAACTATTAATGAAGAATTAGATCAATATAATAAAATCCAAACTGTTAAGATTGTTGATCCAAACGATGAAAAGAAGACTATTACAATCATTGGTGGAGACACTACTACTGATTTAAGAAGACTTTCTATTCCAGATGTATACGCTGCTACATCATATTACTTAAATCTACTTGCTGGATTTGGTAATGTTGATGAAATCGACCATTTAGGAAACAGAAGAGTTAGACAAGTAGGAGAATTAGTTCAAAATCAATTTAAAGTTGGTGTAACTAGAATGGAAAGAGTTATTCGTGAAAGAATGACTACTCAAGAACTAGACGCCATGACTCCAAAAACTTTAATTAATATAAGACCAGTTACTGCAGCATTAAAAGAATTCTTTGGTTCATCTCAATTATCAAAATTCATGGATCAAATTAACCCAATTGCTGAATTAACTGATAAGAGACGTTTATCTTCTCTTGGACCTGGTGGTTTATCAAGAGATAGAGCTGGTGTAGAAGTACGTGACGTTAACGTATCTCACTATGGTAGAATTTGTCCTATCGAATCACCAGAAGGACCAAACATCGGTCTTATTACTTCTTTATCTGGATATGCAAAGATTAATGAATATGGTTTCATTACAACTCCATATAGAAAAGTTGTTGATTGCCATGTTACTGATGAAATTTGTTATTTAACAGCTGATGAAGAAGCAGATTATTATATCGCTCAAGCAACAACTCCAATGGATGAAAATAATAATATTATTGTTGATAGTACAGTATGTCGTTTAAATGGAGATGACGTAATTGCATCTAAAGAAAAGATTAACTTTATTGATGTATCTCCTGCGCAAATTACTGCTATTACAACTTCAATTATTCCATTCCTTGAACACGACGATGCTACTCGTGCCCTAATGGGTTCAAACATGCAACGTCAAGCAGTTCCACTACTTAGAACAGAAGCTCCAAGAGTTGGTACTGGTGTTGAATACATTGCAGCAAGAGACTCAGGTGAAGTTATCGTTTGTAAGAATGATGGTGTAGTTGAATATGCTGACGGTAAAAAGATTATTGTTAAAACAAAAGATGGTAAAGATACATATCATTTAGCATCATTTGAAAGAAGTAATGCTTGCTCAAGCATTAACCATACTCCAATTGTTAACGCTGGAGATAAAGTTCATAAAGGTGAAATTATTGCTGATGGACCTTCAACTAACTTAGGAGAACTTGCTCTTGGTAGAAATATGACTATTGCATTCATGACTTGCAACGGTTATAACTACGAGGATGCTATCGTATTAAATGAACGTTTAGTTAAAGATGATTCATTTACTACATTACATATTGAACACTATGATATTGACTGTAGAGATACTAAATTAGGACCTGAAGAAATTACTAGAGATATTCCTAATGTTTCTGAAGAAACAAGAAAGAATCTAGATGCTGATGGTATTATTAGAATCGGTACAGAAGTTAAAGATGGAGATATCCTTGTTGGTAAAGTAACTCCAAAAGGTGTTCAAGAATTAACTTCAGAAGAAAAATTATTACATGCAATCTTTGGTGAAAAGACTAGAGAAGTTAGAGATACTTCACTAAGAGTTCAACATGGTGCAGGTGGTATTGTTCATGATGTTAAGATTTATACTAAAGAAAATTCAGATGAATTACCTGCTGGTGTATCTAAAGTTATAAGAGTATACATTGTTCAAAAACGTAAGATACAAGTTGGTGATAAGATGTCTGGTCGTCATGGTAATAAGGGTGTTGTATCACTTATATTACCTGAAGAAGATATGCCATACATGCCAGATGGAACTCCAGTAGATATCGTACTTAATCCACAAGGTATTCCTTCACGTATGAATTTAGGACAAGTTCTTGAATTACACTTAGGAATGGCTGCTCAAAAATTAGGTGTTTATTGTGCAACTCCAGTATTTGATGGTGCTACAATAGATGAAATTTATGAAATGATGGATGAAGCTGGAATGGATCATGATGGTAAGACTTGGTTATACAATGGTAGAACTGGTGAACCATTCGAAAACAGAGTATCTGTTGGTGTTATGTACATGATTAAGTTACATCACATGGTTGATGATAAGTTACATGCTCGTTCAACTGGACCTTACAGTTTAGTTACTCAACAACCACTTGGTGGTAAAGCTCAATTTGGTGGTCAAAGATTTGGTGAAATGGAAGTTTGGGCATTATATGCTTATGGTGCTGCTCATGTTCTTCAAGAAATGATGACTGTTAAATCTGATGACGTTTTAGGACGTGTTAAGGTTTATGAAGCTTTAGTTAAAGGTAAAAATATTACTACAGCTGGTATTCCAGAATCATTCAGAGTATTAATCAAAGAATTACAAGCTCTTGGATTAAATGTTGAAATGATTGGTGAAGACAATCAAATTCATGATTTAAAAGAACTTGAAAATGAAGAAAACGCTGAAGATATTGTTACTGTAGATGAAATAGATGCTAATACTGGTGAAGTTAAACCTAGAGAATCACTTGTACCAGTAGATGCTGAAGAAGATTATGAAAATTCAACTCCAACTAATGTTGACGAAGAAGATCAAGATGAGATGGATGAATACGACGATGAAGATTTTGACGACGAAGAACCTTCAATCGAAGATTTAGAAGAAATGGAAGATTTTGAAGGAGGGGAAGAATAATGATAGATGTTAATAAAATTAATGGTATAAGAATTAGTATAGCTAGCCCTGAAAAGATCAGAGAATGGTCTTATGGTGAAGTTACTAAACCTGAAACTATCAATTACCGTACTTTAAAACCTGAAAGAGATGGTCTATTCTGTGAAAAGATTTTTGGACCTTCAAAAGATTTCGAATGTTCTTGTGGTAAATACAAGAGACTTAGATATAAAAATGTTATATGTGATAGATGTGGAGTAGAAGTTACAAGTTCTAAAGTTCGTAGAGAACGTATGGGACATATTGAACTTGCTTCTCCATGCTCTCATATTTGGTTCTTTAAAGGTGTTCCATCTAAGATGGGTCTAGTTCTAGATATGTCTCCAAGAGACCTAGAAGAAGTACTATATTTCGTAAGTTATGTAGTAATTGATCCAGGAACAGCTCCACTTGAATTCAAACAAATGCTTTCTGATAAAGAATACAGAGCATATTATGAAAAATATGGAGATACTTTTAAAGTAGGCATGGGTGCTGAGGCAATCAAAGAATTACTTTCTATGGTAGATGTTTCTGCTGAAATAGCAAAATTAAGAGAGGAACTTGAAGGTTCTAATGGTCAAAAGAGAATTAGAATCGTTAAGAGACTTGATTGTCTTGTTGCATTTGAAGAATCAGGAAATAAACCTGAATGGATGGTACTAGATGCAATTCCAGTTATTCCACCAGATTTAAGACCTATGATTCAATTAGACGGTGGTAGATTTGCTACTTCTGACTTAAATGATTTATATAGAAGAATTATCAATAGAAATAACAGACTTAAGAAGTTACTTGAATTAGGAGCTCCTTCAATTATCGTTCAAAACGAAAAGAGAATGTTACAAGAAGCTGTTGATACATTATTCGACAATGGTAGAAGAGGTAGAAGTATTACTAATGCTTCTGGTAGAGCTCTTAAATCTTTAAGTTCAATGCTTAAAGGTAAACAAGGACGTTTCAGACAAAACTTACTTGGTAAACGTGTTGACTATTCTGGTCGTTCAGTTATCGCAGTTGGTCCTGGATTAAAAATGTACCAATGTGGATTACCAAAAGAAATGGCTGTTGAATTATTCAAACCACATGTTATCAATGGTTTAGTTGAAAAAGGTCTTGCACACAATATTAAAGGTGCTAAGAAGTTAATTGATAATAGAGATGACTCTATTTGGGATATCGTAGAAGAGGTTATTGTTGAACATCCAGTTTTACTTAACCGTGCTCCTACACTTCATAGACTTGGTATTCAAGCATTTGAACCAAAAATTGTTCCTGGTAAGGCTTTAAGATTACATCCACTTGTATGTACTGGATTTAATGCTGACTTCGATGGTGACCAAATGGCTATCCATGTACCACTTTCTGAAGAAGCTAAAGCTGAAGCAAGAATTTTAATGCTTGCATCTAACAATATCTTATCTCCAGCAAATGGAAAACCTATTGTTACTCCTGGACAAGATATGGTATTAGGAAACTATTACATCACTATGGAAATGACTCGTAAAGCTAAAGATTTATTCGTTGGCAAAGGAGCTAAACTTTCAAGTGATCCTAAAGATTATATTAAGTTTATTGAAAGTGATATGACAATCGATTACATCGTTGATGCACTTGATGTTGATATGTCTAATGTAGACGTTAAAACTCCAGGTAAATATGAATATTCATTAGTATTTAAAGATACTAAAGATGTATATATTACTGGTACTATAGAAGTTTTAGAAACTGAAAAAGAAGCTAAAGCTAAAACTGAAGAAGTTGAAAAATACAACTACAAAGAAGATGGACATAAGAAACCTTATGGTACATCTGAAGGTAGAGTATTTAAGAATGCTAATGAAGCATTAATGGCTTATGAAAGAGGAGAAATGGATCTACAAACAAGAATTGCTATTCCTGTTAGATCATTTACTCATAAGTTATTCTTAGATGATGTTCAAGATAAATATCTTGTAACTACAATTGGTAAGATTAAATATAATGAAATCTTCCCAGATTCATTCCAATATTTAAATGAACCTAGTAAAGATAATATCGAAGGAATAACTCCAATGAATTATTTCTTAGATATGGGTACAAATATTCCAGTTGAAATCGCTAAAATGCCTTTAACTGGTGCATTCACTAAGAAAAATTTAAACTCTTGTATAGCTGAAGTTTATAAGAGATATAAAACAACTGAAACTAGTATTATGCTAGATAAGTTAAAAGATACAGGATTTAAGTTCTCAACAATCGCTGGTATTACATTCTCAATGAATGATATTACTCCTGCAACTAAGAAACAAGCTATCTTAGCTGATGGACAAGAAAAAGTTGATAAGATTAACAAACAATTTAAACGTGGTCTTATAACTGAAGAAGAAAGATATAATTCTGTATGTGATGTTTGGATGAAGGCTACTAAAGATGTTCACGGTGAATTTGCTGATTTATCTGATAAGTTAGCTAATGAAAACCCAATTTTCATGATGATGAAATCTGGTGCTCGTGGATCTGTTAACCAATTCGGACAAATGGCTGGTATGCGTGGACTTATGGCTAAACCAGATGGTTCAACAGTTGAAATTCCTATTACTTCATCACTTGTTGATGGATTAACAGTTAATGAATACTTCTTGAATACACATGGTACTCGTAAGGGTAATGCCGATAAAGCGTTAAGAACAGCTGACTCAGGATACTTAACAAGAAGACTTGTTGATGTATCTCAAGATATAATTATTCGTGATGAAGATTGTCATTGCATTTCAGGATTACAAGTATTTGATTTAATCGATGAAAAAGATGGTTCTGTAATTGAATCATTATCAGATAGAATTACTGGTAGATTTGCTGCTAAGAAGGTAGTAAATCCTGAAACTAAAGATGTAATCGTTGATAAAGATGAATACATTACTCCAAGTATTGCTAAGAAGATTGTTAAAGCAGGTATTAAATCTGTTGAAATTAGATCAGCAATTACTTGTCAATCTAGAGAAGGTGTATGTCGTAAGTGTTATGGTGAAAACCCTGCTACTGGACAAATCGTTGAAAACGGTGAAGCTGTTGGTGTAATGGCTGCACAATCAATCGGTGAACCTGGTACACAATTAACAATGCGTACATTCCACTCAGGTGGTGTTGCCGGAGCTGAAGATATCACTCAAGGTTTACCAAGAGTTGTAGAATTATTTGAAGCTCGTAATCCTAAAGGTAAAGCTACTATTTCTGAAGTAACTGGTAAAGTTACTAAGATTGAAAATGCTAATGGTAAATGGAAAGTTACAGTAAGTAACGATTCAGTATCTAAAGAGCATACTACATTATATGAAGCTAAATTAAGAGTAGAAGTTGGAAGCGAAATTCAAGCTGGTGAAAGAATTACTGAAGGTACTATTTCTCCAAAAGAATTACTTGATGTTACAGACAGAGTTACAACTCTAAATTATATTCTTAAGGAAGTTCAAAAAGTTTATAAATCACAAGGTGTTGATATTTCAGATAAACATATCGAAATTATCGCTTCTCGTATGATTAATAGAGTTAAAGTTCTTGATGGTGGAGATTCTACACTTGTTGAAGGATTAACAGTATCAATGAATGAATTTAAAGATGCTAATAAACCAGTAGTAATGGCAGGTGGTGTTCCTGCTTCAGGAAAACCAATTATCCTTGGTATTACTAAGAGTGCATTAGAAACTGGTTCATTCTTATCTGCTGCATCATTCCAAGAAACTACAAGAGTATTAACTGATGCTTCTATTAGAGGTAAAGTAGATACACTTAAGGGTCTTAAGGAAAACGTTATTCTTGGTAAACTAATACCTGCTGGTACTGGTGCAAGAGAATATGCAAATGTTGGAATTGAACTTGAACATGAATTCTTAAGTGATGATGCTTCTGAAGTACTTGAACATGAATTCTTATCTGATGATGAAGATGAAGATATAAGTGTTACTGAGGTATCTGAAGAAGAAACTTCTGAAGAATAATAAAAAGGAATCTTAGATTCCTTTTTTTGTGTTATAATTGTTTCATGGAGGGTCGAAGATGGAAAGAAATAAAAGAATTAAAAGATATAAAGAATTACAATTTGTTCTTGCAACAGTTGTTGCATTAGAAGCAGGAGTAGTTAATACAAATCCTATAAGATTTGTAGATGATAATAGTTATATTGCAAGTGAAGTTAATGATAACTTTGCTGGAGTTGGAATAGAATTTGTTGCTTCAAAGGATGCTCAAAAACCAAAGAATAGAGCACAAAGAAGAAGAGGATTCTAATAATAAAAGAAAGTAGTTTTACTTTCTTTTTATTATAATCCTTAAATGCTATAATTATAATAGGTGGTAGTATGAATAAGGTAGTTATTATTGGCTGTGGTAATGTTGGTATGAGTTATGCATATTGCTTACTTAACCAAAAAACAGAAGTAAAGGAACTTGTACTAGTTGATTTAAATAAAGATAGAATTGAAGGAGAAGCAATGGATTTAAACCATTGTTTACCATTTGCTCCTAATAAGATGAAGATTTATGCTGGAGACTATAAAGATTGCAGGGATGCAACAATTGTAGTCATTGCTGCAGGTGCTGCTCAAGCCCCTGGAGAAACTAGAATGGATCTTATCAATAAGAATAGTAAGATATTTAAGTCTATTGTTAGCGAAGTAATGAAAAGTGGTTTTAAAGGCATATTTATCGTTGCAACTAATCCTTTAGATGTAATGACTTACCTTACTTTTAGATACTCAAAACTACCTGATAATAGAGTAATAGGAACAGGAACTACTCTTGATACAGCAAGATTAAGATTTTTACTTGGAGAAAAATTAAATATAAGTCCTAAGTGTATTCATGGATATGTAATTGGTGAACATGGAGATTCTGAATTTGTTCCTTGGAGTACATTTAATATTGGGCCTCAAAATATTAAGAATTATATAAGTAAAGAAGAAATGAAAGAAATTGAGGACAAGGTACGTAATGCTGCTTATGAAATAATTAATAAAAAGGGTGCAACTTGTTATGGCATAGGTGAGTGTTTAGTAAGAATTACTAATGCGATTCTTAACGATGAACACGGAATTATTTCAGTTTCTAGATATGATAAGAAAAATAATGTTTATATTAGTTATCCAGCTATTATTGGTAAGAATGGTGTAGAAGAAAATATTTCTATTAATCTTACAGATAGAGAAAGAGCTAAATATAATGCTTCAATAAAAGTAATAAAAGATGCTATTAAATCAATAAAAGAATAATGTTTGACACATTACTCTTTTTAATTTAAAATTATAACTTAGTGAAAGGGAGTGTACTTATGTTAAGCGATAGCGGAGTACCAATTTTAGTTATTACTGGTTATTTAGGATCAGGTAAGACTACATTAATCAATAATATTTTAAAAAAGAATAAAGATAAAAGAATAGCATTAATTGTTAATGATATAGGTGAAGTTAATATTGATGAAGAATTAGTTCTTAAAAGTGGATATATTAAACAAGAAGATAAAGGAGATGTAGTACCTTTATCGAATGGTTGTATTTGTTGTACTTTAAAGAAAGATTTAGTAGATCAAATTAGTACACTTGCTAGCAAAGATGAATTTGACTATATAATTATTGAAGCAAGTGGTATATGTGAACCATTACCAATTGCTCAAACAATTTCTATTATGGAACAAACTTCTGAAAGTTATGGAGTTCCTAGAATTTGTTATTTAGATAATGTTTTAACTATTGTTGATGCAAAAAGACTAGTTGATGAATTTAGTGCAGGAGATGCTCTAATTAATAGTGAAGTTGGAGAAGATGACTTAGAAAAACTATTAATTGAACAAATAGAATTCTGTAATCAAATAGTTATTAATAAAGTAAGTGATGTAGATAAGGAAGAATTAGGAAAAGTAAGAAGTGTTATTAAAACTCTTCAACCTAATGCTGAAATAATTGAAACAGATTATTCTGAAATACCTAATGAAAAGATACTTGATACTCATAACTTTAACTTTGATAAAGCAAGTGCTTCTGCTGGATGGATTGAGTTGTTAGAAAATCCTGAAGAAGAGGAAGAAGGAGAAGCTTTAGAATATGGTATTACTACATTTGTTTACTATAATAGAAAACAATTTGATTTAGATAAGTTTCAAGATGTTATTGAAAAATACTCTAAGAATATTATTAGAGCTAAAGGATATGTTTGGACTAGGGAAACTGATAATGAATGTGTAATATTTGAAAAAATAGGAAAACAAAAAGTTTTAAGAAGTATTGGCTCTTGGATTATAGATATGCCTAAAGAAGAAAGAGATGACATATTAAAATATAATCCTGATGTTAAAGATGCTTGGGATCCTGAACTTGGAGATAAAATGAATAAGATTGTCTTCATTGGTCGTGATATGGATAAAGCCTCTATTATTAGAGATTTAAATGATGCACTTTAAAAGTGCATTTTTTTATTATAAAATAAATTTAGATAGGGGAAATAAATATGGTAGAAGATATTAAAAAGATAGAATTACATTGTCACTTAGATGGTTCAGTTAGACCAAGCACTGCTGCCGAGTATTTAGGAATAACTGTTGAAGAAGCAGAAAGTAAGATGTGTTATAAAGAGAAGGCAAGTAATTTAAATGAATATTTAACTAAGTTTGATATTCCTTGCTCTGTTATGCAAACAAAAGAAATGTTAGAACGTGTTTCTAGAGAGTTAGGCGAAGATTTAGTTAAAGATAATATAATTTACGCTGAAGTAAGATTTGCACCTCATAAACATACTAAAAAAGGGTTATCACTTGATGAAGTAGTTGAATCAGTATTAAAAGGTTTTAAAAGTGTTAGTAATATAAAGATTAATCTACTTCTATGTATGATGAGAAACTTTGATGAGGCTACTAACATGGAAGTATTAGATTTATATGAAAGATTTAAAGATAAGGGTGTATGTGGAATAGATTTAGCTGGAGCTGAAGGATTATATCCAACTATTAACTTTAAAAATTTATTTGATGAAGCAGTTAAAAGAGGTATTCCATTTACAATTCATGCAGGTGAAGCAGATGGAGTATCTTCAATAGAAGCAGCTCTTAGTTTTGGAACTAAGAGAGTAGGACATGGTATTAGAGCAGTGGATGATAAACTTCTAGTAAATCGTATGAGAGATGAAGACATATTATTTGAAGTATGTCCTACAAGTAACTTGCAAACTGGTGCAGCTAATAGTTACTCTGAACACTCTTTAAGAGAGTTATTTGATAGTGGAGCTTCAGTATTAATTAACACAGATAATAGAACTGTAAGTGATACTACTTTAAATAAAGAAATTAAATATATGATAGATGCTCAAGGATATACACAAGAAGATATTAAGAAAATGATGATCATGGGAGTAAGACACGCGTTTTTAAGTGAAAATGAAAAAAATGAATTAATAAATTTAATTCAATAATAATTTGCAAATAAGCTTATTTTGTGGTATATTTATTCCTGTTCGCGCTTAAAGAAAAGAGGGTATTAAATATTATGAAAAAGACAAAAATCGTAACAAGTATTGGACCTGCTAGTAATACTGTTGAAGTATTTACAAAGATGGTAGAAGCAGGTGCTAATGTAGCAAGAATTAACTTCTCACATGCTACAATTGAAGAAAGAGAACAAGCTGTTTCTACAGTTAAAAAGGTTAGAGAAATAACTGGTAAAAATATTGCTATTCTTTATGATACAAAAGGACCTGAATTCAGATCTGGTGTAGCTCAAGAAGAAGGTATTAAGTTAGTTGCTGGTAACACTATAAAGTTAGTTAAAGAAGATGTTATTGGTACTGAAGAACATTTAACTTTCAATCATAAGAGTGCTATTGATGCATTACAAGTAGGAAATATTGTTTTACTTGAAAATGGATTAATGAGTGTTGAAGTAATTGAAAAGTATGATGATTATGTAGTTGCTAAAGTTATTAATGGTGGAGTACTTTACTCTAAAAAGAGTTGTGCTGTTCCAGGAGTAGACTTACATATTCCATTTATTAGTGATGTTGATAGAGAAGACATTATCTATGCTTGTCAACATGATGGAGATTATATTGCTGCATCATTCGTACAAACTGCTGAAGATGTTTTAGCTATTAGAGAAATCTTAAAAGAACAACATAGAGAAGATATGAAGATTATTGCTAAGATCGAATCTCAAATGGGAATGGATAACTTAGATGCTATCGCTGGTGTATCAGATGGTTTAATGGTTGCCAGAGGTGACTTAGGTGTAGAAGTACCTTTCGAAGATTTACCTTTATGTCAAAAGAGAATTGTTAAGACTGCTAGACGTCATAGAAAAATTTGTATAGTTGCTACTGAAATGTTAGAATCAATGAAACATAACCCAAGACCAACTAGAGCAGAAGTAACTGACGTTGCTAATGCTGTACTTAATGGTACTGATGCAGTTATGTTATCAGGTGAGACTACAACTGGTGAATATGTTGTTGAAACAGTAGATGCTATGGCTCGTATTGCTGAACATATTGAAAACTCAATTGAATATAAAAATGTATTTGCTGATAATAAAGTTTCAACTCCAACTGATGCAATTATTAAATCTGTTGCTGAAGCTGCAAATAGTTTAGATGTAAAATTAATTGTTGTTCCTACTGTATCTGGTAAGAGTGCTAAATTGATTTCAAATCTTGAACCAAGTTGTCCAATTCTTGCCTTAGTAGGTGATGATGAAACTGCTAACCAACTTGCTTTAAACTTTGGTGTTTATGCAGTTAAAGTTGATATCGTTAATGATATGGATGAATTAGTTAACTTATCTATAAGCGAAGCACGTAAATTCATGGATTTAAAACCTGGTGATAATATCATCGTAACTGGTGGTTTAGTTGCTGGTAAAATTGGATTTACTAACCTAATGAAAATTGAAACTATAAAATAAAAAAGAACACATCAAATGATGTGTTTTTTTAATGTACTTTATTTGGAAGAGTAACAGTAAATGTAGAACCACTTCCATATATACTTTCAACGGTAATAGTACCATCTAATAAATCTACTAGTTTTTTAGTTATTGATAAACCTAAACCAGTTCCAGCTATATTAGAGTTCTTTTGTTCTGCTCCCTTAGAGAAGTTAGTAAATAGATTAATAAGCGTATCATTTTTAATACCTATACCTGTATCAGTAACTTTAATCTTTAAGTTATATGTTTCATAAGTAACTCTATCAACTAACACTGTTACTGTAATAGTACCTTCTTCTGTATATTTAAATGCATTAGAAAGTAGATTATGTATTATTTTCTTAGTATGTTTTTCATCTCCAACTAATTCTTCAGGCATGTTTTCATCATGCTTAAGAATTACTTCTATATTTGGATTAATGTTCTGTTGTCTTTCTTCTTCTATTGCTTCTTCAATTATTTTAAGTGGATTATAAGGTGCTTCATAGATTGTTATTTGATTATTTTCAAGTCTATTTGTATCTATAATATTTCCAATTATTTCATTTAAGTTTTTAGCAGTAGGTAAGATGTATTCTATATCATCTTTAACTTCAGGTGATACTTGTTCTTTATATTTTTCAATAGTATTAACTGAGTTAATTATTTTTGTTAATGGTTCCTTTAATTCTTCATTCATTGATTCTAGGAAATCATTCTTGGCATCTAATGCTTTTTGAGTTTCTTTTCTTATTTCATTTAATTCTGTTAGATATTTAATATCAGGGTTTTCATTTTGTAGATATAAAATGAATATTGCAAAGAACTCAACAATAGGTACTACGTGAGACTCTGGTATAGTAAAACTTATATACATAGCAAGTACTCCAAGAGAGATAAATAAGAATGATTGTAGTTTAATTTTTTTATCTGTTTTATTTATATTTTTTCTTACTAGTATTATCCAGACAGGAACACTTAATGCAAAATATAATAAACTAAATTGAGAACCAATACCATCCATATAGCAGTTTGTTAAGTTAACTGGTAAGAATGCTTGTATAAGAGTAGTAAGTAGGAATATCCATATATTAATTCTTATAGCTTTATAGAACTTATTATTGTTTTTTTCTCCTGCTAAATGAGTAACAGTTATTATATATATACTTATAAAAGTAATATATAAATTATTATTTATTAAGAATAATCTCATAAGTAATTGAGGTATCCAGTTTGTTATATTAAATTTATCCACTAATAACATACTTACATATAATAGCAAAGTACCAATGAAACTACAATTAAGAATTATATTAAATAATTGAGTAGTTCTTTTATTATCATCTTTCTTTATTGTAAATACAAGGTTTATTATCATTGAACAAATTATTATTACTAATAACATTGATCTCCAATATGAAGGTTGTTTTAAAAAGTCAGACATTTACTTTACCTCCTTTGCTAATTTTTGAGGTATTTCAATTACTACAGTTGTTCCTCGTTTATAATTACTTGATATACTAATTGTTCCTTTTAATGCTTCTAATAGTTTTTTAACTATAGATAAATTCAAGAATACTTTAGCATTGTAATATTTATTATTTTTAATTTTTTCATCATTATAATTGTAGATATAAGGAAGTACTTCTTCATGTATTCCTTCACCTGTATCTTCAACTACGAATCTTAAAGTTGGATTAGTATTTTTATCTAATAATTCAACTGTTAGATTAATTGTACCTTCTGTAGTTGTTGATACAGCATTATCAAATACTTTAGTAATTATTTGTCTTATATGATCTGCATCTCCGTATAGTTCTGGAATATGTTCATCAATATTAGTTACTAAAGCTACATTAGTATTTATTAAATCAGAATTAACTTTATCAATTTGTTCAATAATTTTTTGAATGCTATATTTTTTATCAGTAGTACTTACTCTTTGACTATTAAGTTTATTAATATCAATTATATTTGATACTGTTTCAAGAAGTAGGTTAGAGTTATACATAATTTCATTTGCTTCTTCATATAATTCATCTGGTATTTCACCTTTGAAAGATCTAATGTCATCTGATAGACCTATTAATCCATTTAGAGGAGTACGTATTTCGTGTGACATATTTTTTAAGAATTCATTTTTATTATTGTATGCTTCTAATACTTCATTCTTAGCATTTGTTATATTTGTAATCATTTTATAATCTGTATTTTCCATGGTTAGTATTGAAATAAATATAAGTAAGAATTCCATGGTTGTAAGAATTGCTATTTGTGGATTTATAATTTGATATAAAGCTGCAACTAATCCCGTTGAAATAATTAGTATAATTGGTATAAGTGTTGTTTTTTTATAACTTTTAATATTTTTATTAAGTAAGAATCCCCATTGGAGTATATTAAGAGATGCATATATAGCTATGAAGTCTACAATTGTACCATATCTATAAACATGATTTATTCTTACTGGTAAAAAGAAACCTGCAATTGCAACTGTAGCACATAGAACAGTATAAGTAACTTTTATTTTTAGATATTTTTCATGATTTGATTTTTCATATACAGTAGATGCCATATAAACTGACATATAAGCAACAAAGTAAGCACTATAAATCATATATATTTTAATTAGAAAGTTTGCAATTAATACATTATAGTTTGGTGCAAAATATAAATATATCATTGTAGTTAGTTCTAATATTAAAGCAAGTAGGTTAGAAATTAATAATTTAGTAAATATTTTTGTTTGTTCATTTATGATTCTTTTCTTGGAATAAAACAATGAAATTAACACTATAGAAATAATGATTGTAATACCTATTGAATAACAGAAATCTAGAATATGTTTTTCCATTTATTTCACACCCTTATTATATATATTGTATCAATAACACTGAATAAATTAAATATTAGTTATACAATTATTTAAAATAATTTAGTTATAGTTTATGATATATTTAATAAGGTGATGTATTGATGATATGTAAGGAATGCGGATCTAGTATGGATGGAAATATTTGTAGTAGATGAGGTTATGATAGTACTAAATATGAGACTAATAATCCTGATATAAGTGATGAAAATCTAATTAAGTTATCTAAATATATAGAAGATTCTGTTAAAAAAAGGGGACTTAAAAAAATAAGAAGGTTTTAATCCTTCTTATTTTTGTTTCTAATTAATCTTTCTTTAATTGATTTTTTTTGTTGATTTATATTTTTCAATTACTTTTAAATAATAATCATAAGTTTCTTTAGCTATTGTTTTCCATGATTTTGCTAAACTATTTTTTGCATTTCTTTGAACTTTATTATATAGTTTTTTATCTTTAAATATTTCTTCAATTCTATCTGCAAATGAATTTATATCTTCTGGTGCAGTAAAACCATTGATATTATTTTCAACAGTATCTGCTGTAACAGCACCTTCTACAAATAGAGTTGGAGTTTCTTGTGATGCTGCTTCTATTTGAACTAATGATGACGAATCAAACAAAGAAGGAAATAAGAATAAATTTGCTCTGTAATAAATAGATTTTAGAAGTTCTCTATCCATGATTTTTCCAGCGAGTCTTACTTCATTAGACATGTTATATTTTTTTATTCTTTTATTTAACATATTATAATCTGGTCCATCTCCAACATATATCATTTTAAAATTGAAACCTCGACCTTTTAATTCTTTTAGTGTATCAAGTATAAAGAAAATATTTTTAATGCTAATAATTCTTCCAACAAATAGCATTACACGTTCATCTTTATTTAAATTAAATAAATTGTTTACTCTTTCTAATGATTTCTTTTTATCTTTAACAATCTCTAAATCAGTACCATTATTAATTATTTCGTATTTACCTTTATAACCATAGTTTTTATATACGTTAATTAAAGACTTATTTAGTGCAATTGAACTATAGCATTTATTATATGATTTTATTAAATGCTTAACACATAATTTAGCAAGAAATTTAGATTTTAAATATTTTTCAAATTCAAATTCCCACCTAGTATGCATTGTAGCAATAACAGGTATATTTTTACTTTTAGCAATTCTTATTCCTAACTTTCCAATAGAAAAAGGGGAGTGGATATGAATAATATCAAAATCTATATTCTTAAATTGTTTTTTTAGTTTTAATGGTTCTAGATCAGGTATAGCAAGTCTATAGTCGGCTACTATAACTGGAATACTATCAATCTGAATTGTATTGCACGGAAAAACATAATTATTGTCATTTGTTTTTGGTATTACTAATGTAACATCAGCATACTCACTAAGATTTTTAACAAGATTCTCAACTACAACTACAACTCCATCAACATTTGGATACCATTCATCTATAAAAATTCCTATTTTTAACTTTTCCATAATTATCACTATTAATATAATAGCATATGTTCAGTTCAAATGTTATAATATTATCATTATGAAGAAGTATTATAGATATTTAAAATTGATTATTTTTACAATGGGAACTCAAGCGTTAATATATTTTTTAATTAAGTTTTTTATAAAAGATTATAATGCTATTGGTTCTTTTTTAAATGTTCCTTTAATAAAGCCATTTGTATTCTTTTATGATTCATGGTATCCATTTATTCTTTTGAATACTTTTTTAATATTTAAAAGTGGGGGGAAAACTTTTAATTATTTGATTGTGACTATGTTACTTGTAGCTTTTATGTCTCAAATAACATTTCTTGTTTATCCAACAATATTATCAAGACCAAATTTTGAGGTTAACAATATAATTGATTGGCTATTAGATTTTACATATAAAAGCGATACTCCAGCAGTAAACTGTTTACCTTCAATGCATTGTAATTATTGTTTTGTAACAAGTTATTATATATTACAAGCTAGTGACTTAAAGAAAAGAAATAAAGTCTTTATTATTACATATTCATTTATGATAGTATTATCAACTTTATTTGTAAAACAACATATAATAGAAGATGTAATTCTTGCTTTTATATATTCTAGTTTAGTAATAACACTAGTTCATTTTAATAAAAAGAATATTGATAAATTATTTGATAAATTAAACATATAAATTAATTTGTTAAAAATAAAAATACTCTGATGAAATTCAGAGTATTTTTTATTTATTTAATTTGTCAAGAAGGGATAGTTTTCTTATTTTAAGATTATTATTTTTACCAGTTCCTAGTTTTATATCTGGTTTAACAGACTCGCCATGAAAGTCACTTCCACCACTTATTAATAGATTATATTTATTTGCTATATCTAAATAATAATTCATTTCATTCTTAGTATGACTAGAGTGATATACTTCGATTCCTTTTAATCCTTGGTCAATCATATTCCTTAATAGTATTAAGAATTCTTTTTCCTCTAGTTCAAGTGTTTTAGGATTGGCAAGTATTGGAATACCACCACTATTAGTAATTAATTCTAAACACTCTTGATATGGTAATCCTTTACCTGTTTGTCTTGTTTTTTCATATGCTGCTATCAAATATTTATCAAATGCATCTTGTACAGTTGATGCGTATCCATATTTTATACAAAGTTTTGCAAGATCAGGTCTTCCTAGGTTATGATTAGCATTAATTAATGCTTTAATATCTTCATAATCAAATTTAATGCCATAATCTCTTTTTATTTGTTCCATTATTGATAAAACAGATTGAAGACTGTTATTTTTAAGTTCAATCATTTTACTATTTAATGCCTTATCATCTAAATTAATATCATATCCTAGAATATGCATTCTTCCTTTTTTAGTTTTAGCAGATAGTTCAATACCATTAATTATTTTTATTCCGCTTTCTTGTATAATTGGATTATTTCTATCTATTGTTTTAATGCCAGCAATTGTGTCGTGATCTGTTATTGCCATGGTTCCAATGTTATTCTTTATAGCTTTTTTTACTAAATCTAGGGGACTTAAATCTCCATCAGAATAATTAGTTTGAGTATGCATATCGATTAGTTTTTCCATATTATTTTCTCCTTAATACGTATTCTTTACCTTCAACGGCTGCTTCTACATTTTCAAAGTATTCTTTTGCTTCTTTAACATAATTCTCTTTATCTGTTTCAGGCCAGAAATGAGTTAAAATTAATTGTTTAGCATTAGCTTTTTCAGCTATTTGGGCAGCTTCATGAGCAAATAAATGATAGTCTTCTGCTCGATACTCACCACGTAGATAAGTAGACTCACATATGAATAGGTCACTATTCTTTGCAAATGTTTTTAAATCATTTTTAGTTCCTGTATCTCCTGAATAAACAATAGTTCCAAAGTCAGTCTTAATTTTAAAAGCATAACTTTCAATTGGATGTGGTACTTTAATAGATTCAAAGTAAATATTATCAAAATTTAATTTTGTTGAAATCTTATTTAAATTTATACCAGCAACTTCTGCATATTTTTTTATATAATCATAATCATGCATATGAACTGTTTCACTTTTTGATGCACCCCAGCCATCAGAATCAGTATATGAAATATTTCTTGTTTCAAATGACTCAGGTATATATAAATCTGGTGTTCCATCAATATATCCATATTTTTTATAAACATATATTGTTTGCAATAGAGAAGCTAGGTCACCAATATGATCTGGATGTAGGTGAGAGATAAATATTTTTAAATTATTTAAGTCTTCCTTCATATTTAATAATCTGGTAGAACCATTTCCACAATCAAGTAGGATATTGTATTTATCATCTTTAATTAAATAACCAGGACAGTTTAAATCTCCTTTAGGGTAAGGTGCAACCGTTCCTAATATTCTTAATTTTGTTTCACTCATTTAAATCATTCCTTTCTTAATTAACATTCTTTCTTTAACAATTGGATCAACATATTTACTAATATCTTTATTAAGATTAAATACTTCTTTTACCATGCTTGATGATACAAATTGGTATTCTTTATCTGCAAATAGGCAAACTGTATTTACTTCATTATTTGATATTTCTTTGTTAATTTGTTGTAGTTGAACTTCATAATCATAGTCACTTAAACTTCTAAGTCCTCGAATGATTGCTTTGCATTCATTAAGAAGTGCTACATCAACTGCAGCACCACTTGCAGATATTACTTTTACATTGTTCATTTTTTTGTATAATTCTTTAATTATTTCCATTCTTTCTTCGATAGTAAAGAATCCATTTTTCTTTGAAGGATTTTGCATAACTGCAATTACTACTTCATCAAATAAATCACTTGCTTGTTCAACAATATTCATGTGTTCTTTAGTAATTGGATCAAAACTTCCTGGATATAAAACTTTTGTCATAATGTATTCCTCTTTTCTACTTGTATTATATTTTATTATTTGATATAACAAAAATACATATTTATTATGTTTATCATAACAGGAGGTTATCATGAATATTGACTTTGAATTATATAGAATATTCTATGTTGTAGCCAATCACTCAAATATAACCAAAGCAAGTGAAGAATTAAATATATCTCAACCTGCAATAAGTAAATCAATTAAAAATCTAGAAGAACAATTAGGTGGAAAGTTATTTGTTAGAACTAAACGTGGAGTTGTTCTTACTGAAGAAGGTAAGGAATTCTATAATTATATAAAACAAGCAATTGAATATATTAATAATGCTGAAAATAAGTTTACTGATTTAATTAATTTAGAAACAGGTTGTATAAAAATTGGTATTAATACAACATTAACAAAAGAGTTTCTTCTTCCATATCTAGAAGAATTCCACTTGCTATATCCTAAAATAGATATTCAGATAGTAACGGGTTTAGCAAATGATTTAATGCCTAAATTAAGAAATGGATTAATAGACATTGTAATACTTAATTTAACTGATAAGAATTATGGTAATGATATAGATATTATAAAATGTAAAAAAGTAAATGATTGTTTTGTGGTAAATAAAAAATATAAAGATTTAGCTTTAAAAGAGTTATCTTTAAAAGAATTAAACAATTATCCTTTAATATTACAAGCTAAGGGATCAAATACAAGAGAGTTTTTAGATAATATTGCAAGAGAAAGTGGAGTAGTACTTAAACCTAATATTGAACTTGCAAGTTATACGCTTGTAGTTGAATTTTCTAAAATAGGTCTTGGTATTGGTTATGTAACTAAAGAATATATAAAAGATGCAATTAAGAATGGAGATCTATTTGAATTAAAGATAAAAGAAAAAATTCCTAGTAGATATATAGGAATAGCATTATCAAATAATCATGTACCTAACTTTAGTACAAAGAAACTTATAGAAATAATTACTAAAAAGAATTAAAAAAAGGATTTCAATATAGTTTGAAATCCTTATTATTTTCTAACAAAAAAAACTAACCAAGTGGTTAGTTTATTATCAAATGGTAGCGACGGGGAGATTCGAACTCTCGACCTGCCGGGTATGAACCGGATGCTCTAGCCAGCTGAGCTACATCGCCATTTCTTTAAGAACAAAGATATAATAACATATAATTATTTATTAAGTCAATAACAAATTATACGTATATTTATTTGAAACTTATCATGCTATAATTGTTTTGAGAATAGGAGAATATTCATGATAAATAAAATGATTTTAAATGGTACTGCTTATTTTGGCTTTGGTTCAAGAGAAAAGTTGATTGAAGAAATAAATGGAAGAGGTTATAAAAGAATACTATTAGTAAGTGATGAAGGCTTAATTAAGGCTGGAGTTACTAAGATGGTTAGTAAACTTTTAGATAAAGAGAAAATAAATTATACACTTTTTACAGGAGTCGAAGCTAATCCTTCAATAGAAAATGTTCTAAAAGGAGTAAGTGTTGCTGTTGATAATGAAGTAGATGCAATTGTTGCTGTTGGTGGAGGCTCTGTAATTGATGCTTCCAAAGCTATAGCTATAATTATAGCTAATCCAGAATTTGGTGATGTTAGAAGTTTAAATGGTCTTGCTTCAACTAAGAATAAATGTTTACCAATTATAGCACTTCCTACAACTGCAGGAACAGCTGCAGAAGTAACAATTAATTATGTAATAAGTGATAATGAGAATAGAAAAAAAATGGTATGTGTTGATCCTCACGATATTCCTGAAGTATCTATAATTGATACTGAACTTATGAGTAAAATGCCTGCAAGTTTAGCAGCGGCAACAGGAATGGATGCCTTAACTCATGCGATGGAAGGCTATATTACTAAAGGTTCATTCTTAATGAGTGATATGTTCCATATAAATGCGATGGCACTTATTTATAAAAACTTAGATGCGTTTGTTAATAAACATGATATGGATGCTTTGGAACGAATAGCATATGGAGAATATATAGCCGGGATGGGATTTTCTAACTCAGGTCTTGGAATAGTACATTCTCTTGCACATTCACTTGGTAGTTTTGCACATATTCCTCATGGAGAAGCATGTGCTGTTATGCTTCCTCATGTATTAAGGTTTAATGGTAAAGTGGCAGTAGATGCTTATAAAGACATGGGACGTGCCTTTGGACTTGATATGAATGATTTAAATGATGATGAAGTTATAGAAAAGTTGGTAGATGCTGTTCGTGACTTATCCATTAAAGTTGGAATTAAACAAACCTTAAAAGAACTTGGTGTTGATAAAGACTTAATTAATGACATGGCTTTAACTGCTCTTAATGATATATGTACATCTGGTAATCCAAGAGAAGTTACTCTTGATGACTTAGTAAATTTATATTTAGAAACTTATGAATAAGATTTAGGTCTTATTCTTTTTTTTTATTTTCTTATATGATATTCTATATATAGAATAAGAGGATGTTGAAATGAATGATGCAAGGTTTACGTTTGTAGTAGTTATATTTCTTTATACATTTGTAATAGATATTTTATTATTTTATAAAGACTATACAAATAAAACATTATCTAAAGGTAGCTTATTTAATTTCTGCCTTTGGTCTTTTACCATTGCTTTATTAGCAAGAATAGTTGGATATTCTATTTATAATCCTCAAAATGGACTTACTTTTTTTGATGTTTTTATAGGTAAGTTTCATATGATTTTTAGTTATTTATTTGTTTATTTATATACAATTTATTGTGCTAAAAACCTATTTGATATAAAAATAGGATTTACTCCTAAATTTAGTTTTATTAATTTATATACTTTTTCTATAACGATATTTACTTTTTTAGAAATTATTATATTACCAGCTTCTTTAAGAGTAATTGATAAGTCAATTTATCTTCAAGGACCTATGTATGTTGTTACAAGTGTCACAATATTCTTAGTATTTGTACCAATTATTGTATTATTTTTTATGAATTTAAAAAAAGTTGATGTATTTAAAGCACTTGGGCCAATACTTGCACCAGCTTTAATGGTTACGGCTTATTATGTAAGAATTAAGCATGATGCTACTTGTTTTGACCTAGTATATGCTTTAATCTTAGTAATTACTTACTTTGGTATTGAAAAAAGAGATGAAAAACTTCAAAAAGATATTGTTGATACAACTGTTCAAATGGAAAGAGCGTTGAGATTTAAAAATGATTTTTTAAGTAGTATGTCTCATGAAATAAAAAGTCCTCTTAACTCAATACTTGCAAACTCTAGAAATCTTTCTTCTAAGAGTTCTATTAAAAATGAAATAAATGATATTTTATATTCTTCTGATAATTTAAAAGAGGTAATAGATAACATTCTTACTATTAGTAAAATAGAGATGGATAAATTATCAATTAATAATATAACTTATGATATTAAGAAAGAAATAGATGATATACCATTTGTTGAAAAATTAAGAATTTATTCTCATGGTATTAATTTTTCTTTTGAGTGTAGTCATGATTTACCTAAGGTAATAAAAGGATCTAAAGATATAGTACTTAATATCATTGATAATGTTTTATCTTATAATTATTCTTTTCTTAAGAAAGGTACTCTTGCTTTATCAATTGGCTGGGAAGAAAATGATAAAAATAGTAATCTAGTTATAAAAGTTATAAGTGTAGAACCAGGATTAGGTAATATTTATAAGGATGCTGATGATATTAAAATAGATATTTATGACTCCTATGGTAATTCTCAATTTGGATTAGGTTTAGCTATTATTCTATGTGAAAAATTAAATGGTAAATATAGTTTTTCGCATGAAGATGATAAATCTACGATTGAATTTTTAATTCCTCATGATAAGAATACTTTAGATATTAACTTTGATACTGTTAAATTTGATGATAAACAAGTATTACTTGTAGATGATTCTGAGTTGAATCACAAAATTGGATCTCGTGTTCTTGATAGTTTAAATATAAAACATGATTCTGCTTATTCTGGAAGTGAATGTTTAGAGTTAGTAGATAAGAATAAATATGACTATATATTACTTGATATAATGATGCCTAATATGAGTGGTGAAGAAACATTTAATATGCTAAAGGAAAAGGGAAATACTACTCCTGTTATAGCATTAACTGCTGATGAAGCAGGTGGTGCAAGAGAAAAGTATTTAAACGAAGGATTCTCTGGTTATATATTAAAACCATTTAATAAAGTTGATTTAGTAAATGAAATATATAGAATTCAAGGGGGTGATAAATAATGCTTATATCAATTACTTTTGAATTCTTAAGTTTATTTTTTATATTAGTTATTTATGCATCTTTTGCCATTAGAAGAAAAGATGATACTGAAGAAGTTTCTTTATTTTGGAAATTAATAGTAATTAATATAATCGGTTTAATTGTTGAAACATTATCATTATTTTCACTTATGTATCATAATATAATGCCTCATATAACTGAATTGTTCTGTAGACTTGATATGATGCTTATTTCTCTTAATTTGTATACTATATACTTATTTACTTGTGTTTTATTTAACCCAAAGTTTAGTGGCAAAAAGGGAAAAGGAATACTTAATAGTTTTGTATTTTTATTATTCCTTGCAAGTTTAGTGGTAGCAATTATACTTCCTATTGAATTTCATATAGACTTTATAAACGGAAGATATACTGTTTATTATGTAGGACAAGTAGTAGATGTATTTATAGCTATTTTAGGATTAATAATGTCTATATGTATTATAAATTTAATAGTTGATAGGACATATTACTTTAGACAAAGACTTGTTATTATATTATTCTATACATTCCTTGCTGTTATAGTATTAATTGGTCATGTAGTATATATAGGATTTACATTTGAGTTCCCTGGAATCACTTTTGTAACTATACTTGTTTACTTCTTGATTGAAAACTATGATGTAAAGAAAGTTTATGAATTACAAGAGGCAAGTAAAAGGGTAGATAAATTAAATGAAGAGAAGAATAAGTTCTTATTTAATATGTCACATGAAATAAGAACTAATCTTAATACTATAGTTGTTACTTCTAATATACTTATGGATAAAAAAATAGATAGTAAAACTAAAGATGATTTAAAAGAAGTAGTATTTGCATCAGATTCTTTACTAGAAATAGTAGGTAATATTATTGATATTAATAAAATAGAAAATGATACTGATAATGTTAAAGAAGAGATATATGATTTAAGAAAAGAAATAGAAGGTTTATCAGAAATGAATATAATTAGAATAGAAGATAAACCAATTAACTATATGATTAATATCGATGATAATCTTCCAGCTTATCTACTCGGTTATAAGAGTCATGTTAAAAAGATAATTAATAATTTAATATCAAATGCATTTAAATATACTAATGAAGGAAGTGTTTCTTTAAATCTTAAATGTAATAATGATTTAAAGAAAAACATAAGTCACATTACTATATCAGTTGTTGATACTGGTATAGGTATTAAAGACACTTCAAGATTATTTAATAAGTTTGATAGACTTGATTTAGATAAAGCATCTTCAATAGAAGGAACAGGACTAGGTTTAGTTATTACCAAGAGGTTTGTTGAGTCCTTAGGTGGAACTATAAATGTTGACTCCGAAGTAGGAAAAGGTTCAACTTTTACTGTTAGTTTTGATCAAAAAATAGGGGATGAAAAAGATTTAATTCATGATGATATTAGTATGGATAAAATATTTGGTGGTATGAGAGTACTACTTGTTGATGATGATGAGTTAAGCTTAAATGTCTTAAAGAAAGTATTTACTAAATATAATTGTTATATAGATGCTGTGTCTTCAGGTAGAGAGGCTATATTGATGATCGAAAGAGAAAAATATGATTTAGTATTTACTGATGTATTTATGAAAGATGTAGATGGTTTTGAAGTATTAAAGGAGTGTAAAAAATATGATATTCCGGTTGTTGCTTTAACTGCCGATGCGCTTCAAGACTCAAAAGAAAAGTATTTATCTAAAGGTTTTAATGGTTATATATCTAAACCATATAGTCAAAAAGATATCTATATGGCAATGGATGAGTTTTTAAATAAAGAGTAATCTTATAGGTAAGATTACTTTTTTTTAATCTTACTAAGTGTTATACTAATCTTATAATGAACGTGGGTGTATAGAGATGATAATTAGAAATACCATGAGTCTTTGCATGATTATATATTGTGTGCTTATTTTATCTATTTATCTTATAAAGCGTGATAGAAGTAATCCTATTACTAATAAGTTTATTCTATTACAATTAGCTGTATTAGTAAGTTTATCTTATAACTTTTTCGCATTTAATTTATTTAAATATTTTAGTATAGATTCTAAAATACCGGTTTTTTTGTCTAGAATATATATTTCTACTTTTATAATTTTATTTTATGCTTTAGAAATATATATTTATGAAGGTATTTTTCGTGTTTCTGTTTCTCCTTTTTCAAAAGGAAAGAAGAGTTATGTAAGTTATGCTTTAGCTTTTGCTTGTCTATTTGGTTTAATAGGAGCACTTACATTTCCAACTAAGTTTGAATGGGATGGTATGTATGCTTTTAACTTCTATGGCATAGCATCTTATACAGCTTATGCTGTTTGTATTGGATTCCATATTTTTAATTTTATTTATTATTTAATATATAGAAAAAAACTAAATGTATCATTTAAAGACTTTGGACCTGTTATATTAATCCCTTTTATGTTTATAGGGGCTTCAATCTTAAGTTTGTTTTGGAGTTATTCATTCCTTGAAATGGCTATAGTATTAATGATTTCTTTAATATATTTTAAATATGAAAAACCAGATGAAAGACTTCAAAATGTGTTGGAAGGTTCTATTATTGATTTAAAGAAAGCAAGTAGATTTAAGTCTGACTTCTTATCTTCTACATCTCATGAATTAAAAACACCACTTAACTCAATTATTTATATAATTAAAAATACCATGGAAATGGATCATTTAAGTGGAAGTGATAAGAATGATTTAGAAGATATGCTTTATTGCTCAAACTTCTTATTAGAAACAATTAATAATTTACTTTTGATGAGTAAGCTTGAACATAAGAACTTTGTATTTTCAAGAAGTGTGTATAACATTAGAAATGATGTTAATGATTTACCAGTTTTAACAAAGATTCGTAATCGTAAGAATGATATTAATTTCTTTCTTGAAATAGAAGATGATGTACCTGATTTACTATATGGAGAAAAAGAACTGGTATATACAATTATTAATAATGCATTAGATTTCTCAAATAGATATATTGAAAAGGGAACTATATCCTTAAAACTTGGTTGGGTATTTAAGAATAATTGTTCAAGTTTAACTGTAGAGATTAATAATGTATGTGCTGAGTGTGGAAATATTTATTCTCACTTAGATGATAGTTTAGTAGAAATATATGATAGTGTTAATAATGCTGACTTTGGTATTAATCTTGCTTATATATTAACTAAGAAGTTAAATGGTAAGATAGATTTTTCTTATGAAAATGGAATACATAATTCTATATTCTTTACTCTTCCTCAGGTGGCTAATCAAGAACAATATAATATTGATGAAGTTCGTTTTGATGGAAAGAATGCTTTAGTAGTTGATGATGCTGAAATTAATATTAAAGTTGCTACTAAACAATTAGAAGCATTAGGTTTTGATGTTACATCATGTAAGAGTGGAATAGAAGCAATAGACTTATGTGAAAACTATAAGTATGACTATATTTTCTTAGATATTAATATGCCTAATATGAATGGTGAAGAAACTTTAAGTAAATTAAAAGAAAAGAGTGATTTTAAATCACGTGTTATAGCTGTTACGGCTGATGATGGAGTAAATTCTTCTAAAAAATATTATGATGAAGGATTTAATGAATATATTGTTAAACCATTTAAGAAAAACGATTTGGTTAGTAAACTTGTAAAAGTTAGTGATGAGGAGGCGCAATAATGTCTGTTACATTAGTTACTGAGTTATTCTCATTTATATTTTTACTTATTATTGTATTTGTTTATTTAGGTAAAAAGAAACTAAATACATATGATAATGCTTTCTATATTGCAATTCTTTTTATAAGTATAACTGGATTAGTTTTAGAATTTGTAGATACTATATTAATATATTATAGAGATTCATATAGATTATTATGTGATGTTATTAATAATCTTTATATGTTATGTGTTGTATCATATGTACTTATGATGGTTACTTATATATTGTATATATTAAGAGATAGAAAAAAAACTAAGAATAAAGAAGTATATTATGGTGTTATGTTTGTAGTAATACTTCTAATAGAAGCAATAGTTATTTCGGCGTTACCTAACGAATATCATATTAATGAATCTTTTATTGGATATGAAATATATGTAGATGGTGCAGGACCAACATTCTGTAGTATTGTTTGTTATGTTGAAATAGTTATTGCACTTTTCTACATTGCTTTATGTAAAAATAAGAGTAAGAGATATGCATATATTTCTTGGTCAATACTAGCACTTGCATTTGGTATTGTAATACTTGCAAGATTTATTTATCCAGGTGTTACATTCCTTTTCTCGATTATTTCATATGGAACAATTATAATGTTCTTTATTGTACAAAGTCCTGATGCTAGAAAAGTTAATCTTTTAAAAGATATAAAAGAGAATACTGATGAAATAAATAATAAAAAGATGGAATTCTTATCTAATATATCTAAAGAGATGAGAACTGCATTACAACCTGTTGTAGTACTTAGTAATGATATTATTGATAATAGTTCTAATAAAGAATTAAAAGAAAACATGAATAATATTCTTGAAGCAAGTTACTTACTTATGGATGTTACTAAGAATATACTTGATATAAACTTAATTGAAGATAGTTCTATAAAACTAAATGAAGTTCTATATGAGTTTGAAAAAGAAATGCTTTTAACAACTAAAATGAGTTCTTCTTATATTAATAATAAACCAATTAATTTTATTATTGATATAGATAAAAATGTACCTTTTTATTTATATGGTGATGTAGTTAAAATAAAACAAATAATAAACAATTTATTATCAAATGCTTTTAAATATACTGAAAGTGGAAGTGTTACATTTACTGTTAGAGCAAATACAGTTGATAATAAATGTACTTTAACTTTTGAAGTTAAAGATACTGGTATTGGTATTGAAGATACTTCAAGATTGTTTACTAAGTTTGATAGGATGGATTTAGATAAGAATTCATCTATTAAAGGAACGGGATTAGGGTTAGTTATTACACGTAATTTAATTAATCAATTAGGTGGAGACTTAAAGGTTGAAAGTGTATATGGAAGTGGTTCTACATTTACATTTACAGTTACTCAAGGTGTAGGAAATTCATGTGAAGTATCTGATAATCCTAACTCAACAGTTAATCTTTTAGGTAAAAGAGCTATTATATGTGATAACAACAAGTTTAATTTAAATGCGTCTAAGAGATTCTTAGAAAAATATAATATAAGCCTAGTTACTTGCTTAAAATCAGATATGATGTTTGATTTACTTGAAAAAGAAAAGTTTGATATTGTTTTTTATGAACCTTATTTAGATAGTAATGATCCTAAGTATGTCTTAAGAAAGGTTAAGAACTATGGAGATAATATTAAAGTTATTGCTTTAACTAGTGAAGTAATGAACCATGCTAGAGAAAAGTATTTATCTGAAGGTTTTGATGGTTATATATTTAAACCTCTTATTAAAAATAATGTTAATAAAGAATTAAATGAAATATTTAAAGAATAGTTTTAACTATTCTTTTTATATTGATTTTTTTGTATAATTAATTAAGGAGTGATAATATGGCAGATAACAGAGTTTTAGATTCAAAGTGTCCTAATTGTGGATCAGTAGTTAAATGGAATTCAGACCTTAATAAATTTAAATGTGATTCATGTGGTTCTACTTTTGAATTAGATGACTTAAAGAAAAACAATAATGCAGCTAAGGATGAAAATAATAAAACAAGTGGCCCTGTTATTGAGGACTTTAAAGATATAAAACTAGAGAAAATAAAAGAAGGAGAGATGGACTCTTACCATTGTGGTAATTGTGGTGCATCTATCATGACTACTCCTGAGACTGTAGCAACTAAGTGTCCTTATTGTAATAACACTGCTATATTAAAAGAAAAACTTGAAAGTGGAGTTTATCCAACTAAAGTTATACCTTTTAGTAAGAAAAAAGAAGATGCTGTTGAAGGTTTTTTAGAACTATCTAAAGGTAAATTATTTGCCCCTAAGAACTTTCATAATAGAGCACGTATTGCTGATGTATCAGCAGTTTATGTTCCTTTTTGGTTATATGATATAGATGTTAATGGTAATATTACTTATGTTTCTAATGAAATACGTCATTGGTCTTCAGGTAATATTGCATATACTGAAACAAAAACATTTAATACCGTAGTAGGTGGTAATGTTTTATATAGTAAATTACCAGTTGATGGAAGTACTAAATTTGATGATGGTTTAATGGATTCAATTGAACCATTTAACTATGATCATATGGTTGATTATAATCATGCTTATTTATCTGGTTATTTAGCAGAGAAGTATGATGTAGAAGCAGAAGAAGCACTTAAAAGAGCGGTTACAAGAGTAAATAATACTACTGAAGATGAATTTAGAAAAAGAGTAAGACACGGAAGTGCTACAGTGGTTGCTAATAACTCTCATTATAGTATTAAGAATTATAACTTTGTAATGTTACCTGTTTGGATGGTTAATATTGAGTTTGATGGTAAATTTTATACTTTTGCAATGAATGGAGACACTGGTAAAGTAGTTGGTAATATTCCTATTTCATGGGGTAGAGCAATTGGATTTTCTTTATTATTCTTTATAGTTGTTGCAGTGATAGTATTCTTAGTTTCATTCTTAATAGGAGGTGGAATTTAATATGAAAAAAGTATTATTGTTTTTTATATGTTTAATTCTTCCTTTTAGTGTAAATGCTTCAGGTTATACATATCCAAGAACAGATGAAGACTTAAGAGTTAATAAAAATATACAAATTGATTATCAAATAATTGATGAGATTAAAAGAACACCATCTGTAAATGCAGATGAAAAAATATATGACTTTGCTGATCTTTTAACTGATGAAGAAGATAAAAAATTAGCAGAATTATTTAATAATTTTATTGATATATATCGTATGGATTTAGCACTTGTTACAATTAATGAAAACCCTTATAGTATTCTTCCTAATTACTATACTAATCAAGACTATTATACAATGCGTTTTGCTGATGACTTCTATGACTATAATGACTTTGGTATAGGGGATACTTATGATGGTCTTGTTATAGTAGTAGATATGAGTAATAGATTTATTTGGATAAGTGGTACTGGAAGAGGTAAAGAAATATTTACTGATAGTAAAATAAATGGAATACTTGATTACTCTTATAAATATTTTAAAGGTGGAGACTATTATGGAGGAATATATGATACTGTTTTTCTTTTAAGTGAAGAGTTTGATATTTCATTAGAAGAACAACTTGGTATTAACTATGTTTCTTCAAGAGATAAAGCTAAGTATTATAGTTATTTAGCTATTACTTTAGTATTATCAATTATTTCAACAGTTATATTTACTTCTATAAATATAAGTAGATGTAAACAAGCTAAAATAGCTAGTAGTGCAAATAATTATTTGCATGTTAATGGAATTAATGTTATAAATGACATTATGATTAATAAACGTGTTACTTCACATGTTATAAGTTCTTCTTCTGGAAGTGGTGGTGGAGGACACATTGGTGGAAGTGGAATTTCACATTCAGGAGGAGGACATCATTTTTAATGAGAAAAGTTATTCTATTTGATTGGGGCGGAGTAGTAGAGACATCTTATATGGAATACTCAACTATAAGAGATATTATGTATTCTCTTGGATTTACAAATGTAGATGAAGAGTTAATATATGAAAAATTTCATGTTAATCCTGGTACTTCTTTGTTTGATACTTTAACTAATGAAGAAGATTATAATAAAACATTAAAGGAATTTTTGAAAGTTTTCTCAGGAGATATTGAAGTAACCGATGAGATAGTAGAAAAGTATAAAGAAATGTATATATCTATTATGGTTAATAATCCTTATTATTCTGATGTGTCGGAGTTTGCTCAATCTTTAAAGGATAGATGTGAAGTAGGAATACTTTCTAATGTTCAATTAATTGATAAAAAAAGACAAAATAAACATCTTAATTATGATAGTTTTAAATATGTATTCTTATCATGTGATCTTGGAATTGCTAAACCTGGTAAAGAAATTTTCCTTTACGCAAAAGAAAAAATCGGGGATGCAGATATTTTATTCTTAGATGATAATGAAATTAATTTAAAAGTTCCAAGAGAAATGGGATGGAAGACATACCTAGTTAATAAAGGTGGAGACATAGATAATATTAAAAGAGTTTGTAATGAGTTTTTAGGTGGTGAAGAATAAATGAAGAAAATAGTTATTATTGGAGGAGGTCCAGCTGGACTAACAGCTGCTATTAATGCATCGAGTGATAACAATGATGTAATAATACTTGAACGTAATAGTGAAGTGGGTAAAAAGTTACTTTTAACAGGAAATGGTAGATGTAATTATTTTAATGAAAATATTGATAGTAGTTATTATTACTCTAATAATGATGATATTCTTCCATCTATTTTTACAGAAAAAAATATAATGTTAGTGCATAAATTCTTTAAAGAATTATGCATTGAAACAAAAGTAAAAAATGGATATATGTATCCATTTTCTAATAAAGCTTCTACTATTCGTAATGCTCTTTTAGAAGAAGCAACAAGACGTGGAGTAGAAGTGCGTTATAACTATGATGTAAGAGAGATTAGTTATAAAGATAACAAATATATTATTAATAGATCAATTGAATGTGATTATTTAGTAATTGCCTGCGGAGGTAAGAGTTTTCCAAGAACTGGTTCAACTGGAGATGGAGAGATTTTTGCGAATAATTTATCTCTTAATTTTGTACCTCTTTTTCCAAGTCTTGTTAAGATGCACTCTAAGTTAAAGACAGATGTGTGGGCTGGAGTTAGAAGTGATGCAGAAGTATCTTTATTTGTAGATAATAAATTGGTAAAAAAAGAAGCCGGGGAAGTGCAACTTACTAAAGATGGTATATCAGGTATATGTGTATTTAATATTTCAAGAGATGCTGTGATTGGTTTATCTAGAAATAGAAGTGTAGTAGTATTTATTAACTTTTTACCATTTATTAACTTTGATGAATGTATTAGTTACTTAGATAATAAAGCAAAACTAACTGATACTATTACAGTATCTAGTTTCTTAAGTCGTATATTAAATGAAAAATTAGTTAAAACTATATTAGTTGAGTCAAGCATTAAAGAAACTAAGATATATCAAGATTTGAGTTACGAAGAAAAAGTAAACTTAGCTCGTAACCTATGTAAGTTTAAACTTGTAATAACAAGTACAGATGATTTTGAAACAGCTGAAGTTACAAGTGGAGGTATATCTTTATTAGAAGTAGATACAAATACTTTTGAAATTAGCAGATACCCAGGTCTATATGTTGTAGGAGAAGCATTAGATGTAGATGGCATATGTGGTGGATATAATTTAGGTTTTGCTTGGATTTCAGGTATACTTGCCGGAGAGAATATTAGGAGTAAATCGTGATACGTATACGTAATATAAAAGTTGATATAACAACAAATAATTTAGAAAAAAGAATAGCTAAGTTACTTACTACTAATACTTTTAATTATAAAATAGTTAAAAAAAGTATAGATGCTAGACATAAGAATGATATTAAATATATTTATACTGTTGATGTAGATGTAGATATAAACCAAGTTAAAAGAAAAAGTGAAGATATAACTCTTACACCTCATGAAGAATACACTTATGAAGTATGTGGTAATACTAAACTTGGAAATAGACCAATTGTTGTTGGAATGGGTCCAGCTGGTTTATTTACGGCATATCTTCTTTCTTTAAATGGATTTAATCCAATTGTAATTGATCGTGGTGAAGAAGTAGAAAAACGTGTTAAAACTATTGAAGAGTTCTGGGAAAATAACGAATTAAATGAAAACTCAAATGTTCAATTTGGTGAAGGTGGAGCAGGAACATTTTCAGATGGTAAACTTAATACTTTAGTAAATGATAAAGAATTTAGAAAAAAGTTTATTTTAGAAACTTTTGTTAAATTCGGGGCTAATGAGGATATATTATATGATTCACATCCTCATATAGGAACTGACGTTTTAAGAAAAGTTGTTAAGAATATGCGTCTTGCTATGATAGACATTGGTGCAGAGTTTAGATTTAATACTTTGCTTACTAATATAAATGTTAGTGATAATAAAATAACTTCTATTGAAGTAAATAATAAAGAGATAATACCTACTGATGTATTATTTTTACATATAGGACACTCAGCAAGAGATACATTTAAAATGCTTGAGTGTGTTGGTATAAAA
Organism: uncultured Caryophanales bacterium; assembly: GCA_946536225.1. GTDB lineage: Bacteria > Bacillota_I > Bacilli_A > RF39 > UBA660 > UBA6985. The sequence goes on from CAMNEE010000001.1 coordinate 339,773, forward strand.
ATGATGCCAAAACCATTTGCTGTTGGTGTAAGAGTAATACATAATGAAGAAGATATATCTAAAGCTATGTATGGAGATGCTTATAAACACTTAGAACCTGCAAGTTATAAACTTACATATACTACTAAAGATGGAAGAGGAGTATATTCATTCTGTATGTGTCCAGGTGGATATGTAGTAAATGCTTCAAGTGAAAAAGGAAGACTTGCTATAAATGGAATGAGTAATAATAAAAGAGACTCAGGTGCATCTAATTCAGCAGTTGTTGTAACTGTAGATAAACGTGACTTTGGAGAAAATTTATTTGGTGGTTTAGAGTTTCAAAGAAAACTAGAGAAAGTTGCATTTATTCATGGTAAAGGATTAATTCCTCTTCAAAGGTATGAAGACTTTGTTAATAATGAAGTAAGTACAAGAATAGGTAGAATAAATGCTATAACAAAGGGAAAGTTTACTTTTGCTAATTTAAATCAAGTACTTCCTTCATTTATAAGTAACTCTATTAAAGAAGCAATGCCTTATTTTAATACTAAGATAAAAGGTTATAGTGATCCTGATACTTTAATGTTAGCTATAGAATCTAGAACAAGTTCTCCAATTAAAATGGAAAGAAATGAAGCACTTATTAGTAATATAGATGGTATATTTGTAGGTGGAGAAGGAGCAGGATATGCAGGAGGTATTACTACTGCAGCTATGGATGGTTTAAAGTGTGCAGAAAGCTTCTTAAAAATATATAAGAAAAATTAAAAGAATAGATTTGTTAATCTATTCTTTTTTCTTTTCAAAAACAAAATAAATATACTATAATGTTACTAGAGGGTGATGATATGGTAAATGGAACATTTTTATTCGTTGGATATAGACATTTTATAAAGAGTAATACTGTATCTAATAGTTATCTAAAACTTGATAATGAAGATACAACTGATATATATTTAATTTCTTCTGCTAAAGTAGAAGAGTTTGAAAAAAATAATAATGTAATAAAGTTAGATGAAGAAGTATTTAATAGACTTCAAAGTACTAGAGTTATACAAAATAATAAAAAGGATATTTTACAAGTTCACATAGAACTTCCTGATAATATTAAACGTGGTATAAAATATGATTATGATTATATGACTAAAGAATTTAGTTTAAGCGCAAAAGAAGCATCTAATTACATAAAAGACGATTATAAAGAAAGGAGTAAGAAAAGAATATGAAAGAATGGATTAGATTTAATAAGGGGAGTAACCCAATAGACTTACTTAATGTTGTTAAAGACAATAATGTATGGAATTTAACACGTGAGGAATTCTATAATGTACTTGATAAGAATGATGTATTATTCTTCCTTGTAGACAAGGAAGTTAAATTAATGATCTATGTAAATGGTATTAAAGTAACTGGTGTATTTGGATTTGGAGAAAATGCAAATGTCGAGGATGAATATTTAAATGACTTAAAACAAAAGTTAATGAATTTTAAAGATAATAGAGAATATATGGAAAAAGTTAATAACTTAATTAGCTTTGCTCCAATTTATAAAAAGTTTAAAAATGATGAAGAATTAACTAAGAGTGATTTAGAAATAGTTTATCAAGTTAAAAAAGAATTAAAAGCATTCACAGGTGTTACCGAAGAAAAGATGAATGAAATAATTGATGCAAGAAATGCTTATGGAGACTTAGCAGAAATATTTGGAGTTGAGGTAAGTGAAGTTGCATTAAATATTGATGAAGTAAATGAAGATACAAAAGTACTTAAAGGTAATTTATCAGTATTCACTGATAATGTAGATGATTATAAATCAATAGAATATGTAATTGGTCATGTTTATCTTGAAAGTAAAAAATTAAAAACAATTATTCATATTAAGTCTGCTTGGACTATTGAAGAATTATAATAATAAAAGCAAAAATATTTTTGCTTTTTTATTTTAATTTAATTTATTAATAGTTATAATAAATATAAAGGATGTGAACATATGAAAGCATTAAAGAATATTTGCTGTGTTTTATTATTAGTGTTTTTTCTTTTTCTTTCATATTTTATATCTGCTCATTATGACTTTTTATCTGATAAGTTTGTTTTCTATAATGAGAAAACAAATAAGATATCTAGTTTTGATATAAATAATCTTAATTCTAAATATGTTAGTAAAATAGATTTTATAATTGTTGATAAAGATCTAGTAGATGTACCTAAGATTAGATTTGGTAATATATTTAGTACTAGATATAAGTTTTATAGAATATGTGGTTATTTTGCATTTACATCCCTATTAATTGCTTATGTCATTATGTATTTAATATTATCTAAATTAAACAAACTCTCTGGTTATGAAGTATTCTCTAATAATGATACATTTGTAATATTTTTAATGACTTCTATTATAATTGCTTTCTTTATTACAGCTAGTCAAATACATATATATGATGCTTTTTATTTAAATAACAATGATGTTTATCAATATAGAGTTCAAGTATATGATTCTTCTAAGTATTTACTAGATGAAGAAGAATAAAAATAACTTGTAAAAGCGGGTACAATTTGTTATAATGTGTCTTGACGCAAAGGAGTGAAAAAACAAATGAGAACTTATAAAAAGAATTTACCAGATGGAGTTAAATCTATGTTTGGATTTGATCGTGGAGTAAAAGTAAAATTCATAAACAAAAAAATGGCTGACGCAAAGAAGAAAAAAGAAGCAGCTAAAAAAGCAGCAAAAGCATCTAAGTAATTAGGTGTTTTTATTGTTTATAAGGAGTATTTATGTTAAATGAGAAAATGATTAGTTTATTACCTTTTGAAACTGAAAGACTTATTATTAAACCTACATCTATTGATGATATAGAGTTGATACTTAAGATGGATAAACAAGAAGATACTCAAAGGTATTTAGGTGGTATTAAGAATAAGACTAGAGAAGAAAGAATTGCTTTTTTAGAAAAGAAAAATAGTAAGTTTAAAGATGGTCATGCTGGATCTTTAACAGTTTATTTGAAAGATGGTACACCAATAGGTTTTACTGGTTTATCAATTGATGAAGATAATAACAATGCATCAATATCTTATATCTTCGATAGTGATTATACAGGTAAAGGTTATGCAAGTGAAGCTTGTAGAAAACTACTAAGTATAGGGTTTGATGAGTTAGGCTTAAATAAAATATATGCTGATGTCATCAGTGATAATAATAGATCTAAAGTACTTTTAGAAAGACTAGGGTTTACTCTTGAAGGAGTAAGAAGAGAAGCAGCTTATATTAAAAATACTAATGAATATAAAGACTTCCTAGATTATGGATTATTGAAAAAAGAATATAAAAAGTAGGTCATTTGACCTATTTTTTATGTGTTTTAGTAATTTTACAAAAATAATATACCTACAAGCCTAGGTGAAAACGCCATCTGTGAGAGCTTTGCATTTTTGACAATTAATTGCTTAAGTGATATGATAATCGCAATTCAAGGAAAGATATTGAAGTAAAATATTGTAATTTATTTATATTAAAGAGGGGGAATTATAATATGGAAAGTTCAATTAATAATGGTTTTTTACAAGCTAGTCTTGTTAATGATTTGAAATCTAATAATAAAAAATCTACATCAAGTGATTTATATTTTAAAAATAAAAACCATTCTGAAGATTCGGAAATTATTTTAAATCTATCTAATTTAGATAAAGAGGTTAAAAGAATTAAAGATTTAATGGTGGAATGTGAAGATAAATATAAATACGGTAAAAGTTTGCCTTTAAAATCACAAAAAGCCTTAGACGAAATAGAAAAAAAACATAATACATCATGGGGTGTATTTATGTATGAACATAATAAAGAATCTAATGCTATGGATAAGACTGCTATTTTATATCGTGGTCATAAGATTTCTTATGCTGAAATGTGGTCAAAAGTTTTTCAGTATTGTAAATCATTAAAGGCTATGGGAGTAAAAAAAGGTGATCAAATACCTGTTTGTATTAACAATATTCCAGAATATGTTTATCTTTTTATTGCTAGTAGTTTAGTTGGAGCAAAACTTCATATTATTGGTGATTGGTTTGATGATGAGTTTTTACTTAAGATTATTAATGAAGCTCATTCTGATATAATGTTTATGTCTGAAGATAAATATGCTCATATTAAAGATGTTGTTGAAAAGTCAAATATTAAAAGTTGTGTTTTGGTTTCTTTAAGTGATTCATTACTAAAAGATAAAAATGGTAATTCTTATAATCCATTTTCAGAGATTGATGGATTACAACATGATTTTTCTTCTCATATTGAAGACTATAAAAAGAATTCTTCTAAGGTGTTATGTTCTCAAAAAGAATTTCTTGCACATGGTGTTTCATATGAAGGAGATGTTTTAGAAGAAGCAACACTAAATGATATTGCTACATATTCATACACAAGTGGTACAACAGGAAAAGGACATCCAAAAGGGGTAAAACATAATAATAGAGCAATAATTACATCTTCAAGATTTAAACAAGCTGATGTTTCTAATTTCCCAGAAATGAAAGATTTAGTTGCCCAATATAATGTTCCGGTTTATTCATTTACTAACTTAAACAATGTGGCTGATACTTTATATTGTAATTGTACTTATGCATGTGAACCATTTAATGAATTAGATTTTCATTTATATTCTTTAAAAATAAACAAAACTAATTATTTTCAAACTCCACTTGGAGCTGGTATGTATATGGCTAAAAAACTTGATGAGCCTATGAATAAAAATGTTAAACTTAGAGATTTAATTATGTTTGATATCGTTGGTGAAGAATGTTCTATTGGTGAAGAAAAATATTTAAACAAGATTTCAAGAAAACATTCATTTGGAACAGCAAAACTTCCTTTTCCATTATCACCAGTTACTACTTCTTTTGGAGGTGGTTCTTGTGAAAGTGGAGGAATTTTTACTACTTTATATCATTCTTTACAAGAAAAAGTTTTAGCTATATTTGGTAAAAAATATTCATTAGGTTTGATACCAATGACTATAGCAGAATATAAATTTGTAAATGAAGATGGTGAAGAATGTGGTTATAATGAGCCTGGTTTTCTAGTTACAAGATCTGCTGCTGAAATGGCTGGATATATTGAAGAGGAATTAAATGAGAACGCTTATTTTTATGATGCGGATGGAACTAGATGGATTAAAGTTGGTGCTATAGGTTACAAAGCTGATCCTATTTTCAAGAGTGTTAAATTAAAAGGAAGAGAAAAGGATTATACTTACTTAAGTAATGGTGAGTTATTTCCAACATATAAGATTGCTGAAGCTATTTCTTCTGATACTAAAAATATTATGTCTTGTACAGTTATCAAAAATTTAGACTCTTCTTATGTATGCCATATTGAAAAGCAACCTGATTCTAAAAAAAGTATTGATTATATAATTAATTCTTGCTCAAGTAGACTTTCTAAAAATATTCCTGAAGAAATATTGAGTAAAATATATTTTAGAATTCATTCTAATGAGGAAGGTTTCCCAATTTCACATAGTGGAAAAAGAAATATTGCTTTATTAAAATCTGAAGATAATAAGGATATTTTAATACCTTTAATTTCAGATAAAAAGTTAGAAAAAGAGTCAGGAAAAAAACTTGTACTATTTAGAAAATAGAAAAAAAGATTTATTAAATTAATAAATCTTTTTTTATGGATTTTGTAAAGTATCAATGCTATACTAATATATAGATATTAGAATAAAGAGTGATGTTATGAATTATATTTTTATGTTAGGTAGCTGCCTTGTTTTTTCAATTATTTTAATTATTATTTTTAGACTAAAAACTCAAAAGTATGATGGAGAAACGCTTATTTATTCGATTCTTGGATTTGCCAATTGTATTGGTATTTCTTTTGAAATGGAATCTATTTATTTAAGTATTTATGAACCTAGTTCAATATTTTGTAGAATAGTTTTAAGACTTTATTTTAGTTATATAGTAATTTTTAATACTCTGTTATTATGTTATGTTTTTGATATTTACAAAACAGAGTTTAATTCTAAAAAATACAGTATATTAAAATATCTTGTTGTATTTTTTTCATTTGGATTTATAGTTTTTAATTGCTTTTTACCATATGAATGCTTCCCTGGTTATGCTACAGGAACTGCAGTTAAAGCTATTTATATTTATTCAGTTTTTTGTTTTGGCGCGTTACTTGTATCTATGGTTGTTAACAGAAAAAACTTAAGAATAAAAAAGATTTTCCCAATTTTATTTATGTCTTTTATTAAAGGATTACTTAGCCTTTTACAAAGAAATTATCCAGATATGACAATTTCAACTGCTGTAGATTTCCTTGTTGTATTCTTGATGTTTCATACAATTGAAAATCCTGATTTAAGAATTGCTGAATTAGAAAAGAAAGCTGCTAGTGCTGCGGACAAAGCAAATAGAGCTAAAAGTGAATTCTTAAGTTCTATGTCACATGAAATAAGAACACCACTTAATGCTATTATTGGTTTTAGTGAGTTTATTTTAGAAACTGATGATATTAATGAAGCTCACAATCAAGCTAAAGATGTTATTAATGCCTCTCAAATATTACTTGAGACAGTAAATGGAATACTAGATATTAGTAAAGTAGAAGCAGGTAAATTAGAAATAGTAGAAGATAATTATAACTTAATGGAATTACTCGATAATACTGTTAAAATGGCTAAGGCTAGACTAGGGGACAAACCTCTAGACTTCAGAGTTCATTTTGCTCCTGATTTACCAGATTCATTATATGGTGATAAAGGTAATATTCAAAAGGTTCTTATTAACTTACTTACAAATGCTATTAAATATACTAATGAAGGTTATATTGATTATTCAGTACAATGTACTAAAACTGATAATCATTGTAGATTAATAATAACTGTTAAAGACTCTGGTATTGGTATTAAGAAAGAAAATATTGATAAGCTATTTACTAGATTTCAAAGATTTGATGAAAAGAATAATGGTACTATAGAAGGTACAGGATTAGGACTTGCTATTACTAAGCAATTAGTTGAGATGATGGGCGGTAATATTGTTGTATCATCTATATATGGGGAAGGTTCAAACTTTACTGTTGCTTTAGATCAAAAGTTAAGTTTAACTCATGTTGCTCCTAAGACTACTATTACTGATAGTCCAGTTGGAATTGACTTTAGTAATAAGAAAGTATTAGTAGTTGATGATAATAATTTAAATCTAAAATTAGCAGAAAGATTATTCTTAAAATATAATTGTCATATTAAAACAGTAAAAAGTGGTTTTGAATGTTTAGATTTAATAACTGCAGGTAATAAGTTTGATCTTATCTTCTTGGATGATGTAATGCCTAAGATGCTTGGTAGTGAAACACTTGTTAGATTAAAGAAAACAGAAGGATTTAATACTCCTGTTGTTGCCTTAACTGCTAATGCTGTATCAGGTATGAGAGAAAAATATTTATTACTTGGTTTTGATGATTATTTAGCTAAACCAATTGAAAGAAATGAACTTGATATAATTCTTAAAAAATACTTATTAGAGAATGCTAAAGCTAAAGGATTAGGTGCTGAAGCACTTACTTCTAGTAAACCAATCGCTGTTATTGATCAAGGTGTTAAAGATGCAATTCTTTCAAGTCCTTCATCAAAAGATGTTGTATTAGCTGAAAAAGAAACAGTAAAAACAGTTATTAAAGAAAAAGCAAAAGAAGATACTCCTGTTACACCAAGTGTAACATCAACTGAGATATCTTCAGTTGCTATTGCTCCTTTAACTCCTGTTAATAATGCACAAGCAAGTGAAGGTGGAAATGAAACATTTACAGATTATTCAAATAGAAGAATACTTGTAGTTGATGATAATAAATTAAATTTAAAAGTTGCTTTAAAATTCTTAAGTAGATATAAATTCCAAACTGATGAAGCTTATTCAGGACAAGAATGTATTGATAAAGTTAAAGCTGGAAATCACTATGACATTATATTCATGGATATAATGATGCCTAATATGAGTGGTGTTGAAACATTCCATGAATTACAAAGAATTGAGGGATTTAGTGTTCCAGTTGTAGTAGCTTTAACTGCTGATGCAGTTGATGGAGCTCAAGAAAGATATTTAGGTGAAGGTTTTGCTGAATATATTTCTAAACCTATAGTCAGAGAAAGACTTGATAAAGTTATTCACGAAATATTAGATAAGAAATAAAATTATCTAATTGTGTAGAAAGAGATGATTATATGATATTACCTAATATTTCTTTTCAAGTTCTTAGTTTTATATATTTAACAATGATTTCATTATTGTTTTTTACAAAGAAAAAAATTAGGAATAAAGATACAGAGATTTATACTTATTTAATTATTGTAAATCTTCTTATTTTAATAATTGATATATCATCTATATTTGCCTTAGTTTATAGTAATAATCAATTATTATTAGATTTAACTTGTAAAGGTTATCTTGCAGGATTAATTATTTGGGTAGATATATTAACTGAATATGTTTGGTTAACAATTTGGAATAAGTCCAGAAAAAAAACTAGAGCAATATTTATAATATTATTAATGATTATTCAAAGTATTACTATATTTATGTTTCCACTTGAATATTATTGGGAAGGACCTGTTCTTTATATATCTAAAGGGGAAGCGATAATAGTTGCATATAGTATGTTTATATTATGTGCTCTTACGTGGGCAGTAAATGTAATTGTTATGCATAAGAAGGTATCAATAGAACTTATTAAAGAAATAAATAAAAAAATCTATCCAGTGTTCTTATTTGTATTGTTTGGTATAGTAGGGGTTTTCTTACAGAAGATCTTTCCTCAATTAGTAATTACTTCAAGTGTCTTAACACTTGTTACAATACTAATGTATCATACCATTGAAAACCCAGATGTTGATACAATCAAGATACTTGATAAAGCTAAAAAACAAGCCGAAGATAATAGTAAAGCTAAGAGTGACTTCTTAAGTAGTATGTCACATGAAATAAGAACACCTCTTAATGCTATTATTGGTTTTAGTAATTTTATAATTGACTGTGATAACTTAGAGGATGCTAAGGAAAATGCTCGCGATGTTGTTACTGCATCAACTACACTTCTTGAAACAGTAAATGGAATACTTGATATTAGTAAAGTTGAATCAGGTAAGATGGAAGTTGTTAATGATAACTATAACTTCTTTGATTTACTTGATGAAACAGTTAAACTTGCTAATGCAAGATTAGGAGACAAACCATTAGAATTTGTTACTGATATTGATCAAAATATTCCTCATACTTTATATGGTGATAAATCAATAGTATATAAAATTATTATTAATATTCTTACTAATGCCATTAAATATACTAATGAAGGAAGTGTTCATTATACTGTTAGTGGTATAAGTGAAGGAGATAAATGTAAAATAACAGTAAGTGTTAAAGATACTGGTATTGGTATTAAAGAAGAAGACTTAAAAAGAATTTTTAATAAATTCCAAAGAGTTGATGAGAAAAAGACTAGTTCTATAGAAGGAACTGGTTTAGGTATGGCTATTACTAAAGAATTACTTGATTTAATAGGTGGTAGTATTGCTGTTGAATCAACATATGGTAAAGGTTCAACATTTACTGTTACTTTTGATCAAGTAATAAGTAATGTTACAATTGCTAATAAAAAGGTAGAAGTTGAAGAGGAAAGCAAATATAACTTTAGTGATAAAAATATCTTAGTTGTTGATGATAATAATTTAAATCTAAAACTTGCAACTAAATTATTTGCTAGATATAATTGTGAGATTAAAACTGCTAAAAGTGGTTTTGAATGTTTAGATTTAATCGAAAAAGGTAATAAATATGATATAATATTTTTGGATGATGTAATGCCTACTATGTTAGGAAGTGAAACACTAACAAGATTAAAGAGAATAGAGGGATTTAAAACTCCAGTTGTTTCTTTAACGGCAAATGCCATAGAAGGTGTTAAAGAAAAATATCTTAATTTAGGTTTTGATGATTATTTAGCAAAACCGATTGAGAAAAATAAATTAGAAGATATTTTAGTTAAATTCTTAGTTAATAATACTGAAGCTAAGAGTATTTCTAATACAGTATTAAAATCTTCAAGTCCAGTTGAAGTAATAAACGAAACTGTTAAAGAAAGTATACTAAATAGTCCATCATCTAAGAATATAAGTATTAATGCAGGAGGTAATAAAATGGATGATAATATATTTGGTAATGCTGTTACCAATAATGTAGGAATAGAGGTACAACCTACAAATCCAGATGAAGGAAAGGTTTTCTCGGATTATTCTGATAAACGTGTATTAGTTGTTGATGATAATAAACTAAATTTAAAGGTCGCTATTAAATTCTTAGATAGATATCATTTCCAAACTGATGAAGCATATTCTGGTGAGGATTGTTTAAATAAAATTCAACAAGGTGAAAAATACGATATTATATTCATGGATATAATGATGCCAACACTTAATGGTGTTGAAACATTCCATAGATTACAAGAAATAGAAGGTTTTGATGTACCTGTTGTTATAGCTTTAACAGCTGATGCTGTTGAAGGTGCAAAAGAAAGATATTTAGCAGAAGGATTTGCTGAATATATATCAAAACCAATAGTAAGAGAACATTTAGATCAAGTTCTTCATAAAATATTAGATAAATAGTTTAAAAAGTACGTTTTTTCGTGCTTTTTTTATTGAAATAATAACCATAAATATGTTAATATACTATTGGTTTTGTATATTCAAAACTAATAGACACATTTACCCAGAAGTAATTGGCACGTGGCCATATAGGTTGCTGATACTTAGGTAAGTGGATGAATTAACAAAAGGAGAGTGAAATTATGGCAGTTGTTTCTATGAGTTATTTATTAGAAGCAGGTGTTCAATTTGGACACCAAACTAAAAGATGGAACCCTAAAATGAAGGAATACATCTTTACTACAAGAGACGATATTTATATTATCGACCTTGAAAAGACTGTTGCATGCATCGAAAATGCTTATGCAAAAGTAAAAGAAATAGCTGAAAATGGTGGAAATTTCTTATACGTTGGTACTAAGAAACAAGCTATTGAAGCAAGCGTAGAAGAAGCTCAAAGAGGAGAATCTTTCTATGTAACATCTAGATGGTTAGGTGGAACTTTAACTAACTTCAGAACTATCAGAAGAAGAGTTAAAAGATTAGATGAAATCGAAGCTATGGAAAAAGATGGTACTTTTGAAAAATTACCTAAAAAAGAAGTTATCGGTTTAAGAAAAGAATATGAAAAATTAAACAAAGTATTATGTGGTATCAGAGGAATGGATAAATTACCTAACGCTTTAATCATTACTGATCCTTCTAAGGAAATTAATGCTATTAAAGAAGCTAGAATTTTAAATATTCCAGTATTTGGTATCGTTGATACTAATTGTGATCCTGATTTAGTTGATTATGTTATTCCTGGTAATGACGACGCTGTTAGATCAGTAAAAGTTATTTTAGGAGTATTAACTAACGCTATTTGTGAAGCTAAAGGTCTTCCAGTAGTTGATTATATTACTGAAGTAGAAAAACCAAAAACTCAAAAAGAATCTTTAGAAGAAGAAAAAGTTGAAAAAGTAGAAGCTAAAGAAGAAATTAAAAAAGAAGCTAAAAAAGCTACTAAGAAAGAAGAAGTAAAAGAAGAAGAAAAGTCAGAAAATGATTTATCTTCTAAGAATGTTACTGAACTTAGAACTATGGCTAAAGAAGCTGGAATTAAAGGTTATTCTACAATGAAGAAAGATGAATTAATCGCTTCATTAAACTAATTAAAACAAACTAAAATAAAGGAGAATATATTATGATATCTGCAAAAGATGTAAATGAATTAAGACAACAAACTGGTGCAGGAATGATGGACTGCAAAAAAGCTTTAACTGAATGCAATGGTGACATTGAAGCTGCTATTGATTGGTTAAGAGAAAAGGGTATTTCTAAAGCTGCTAAGAAAGCTGACAGAATTGCTGCTGAAGGTCTTGCAAATATTTATATAAATGGTAACAAAGCTGCTATCCTAGAAGTAAACTGTGAAACAGATTTCGTTACTAGAAATGCTGATTTCGTTAAAATGGTTGAAACTATTGGAAATACAGTTGTTAATAGTGATGCAAAAACTTTAGAAGAAGTTTTAGCATTACCAGTTGAAGGAACTGAAGGAGATGTATCTGCATTAATTGCTGCTAATACAGCTGTTATTGGAGAAAAATTATCTCTAAGAAGAATTGAAGTAGTTGATAAGAAAGATACTGACAATTTTGGTTCTTACATTCATATGGGTGGAAAGATTGCTGCTTTAATCGTAACTGAAAATGCTAACGAAGATGTTGCTAAAGATGTTGCAATGCAAGCTGCTGCTATGAAACCTGCATATTTAAATGCTGAAGAAGTTCCTGCAGAAGTAATTGAAAAGGAAAAAGAAATTCTTAAAGAACAAGCTATTAATGAAGGAAAACCTGCTGATATAGCTGAAAAGATGGTTAATGGTAGAATTTCTAAATACTACAAGGAAAATTGCTTAGTTGATCAAGAATTCGTTAAAGATTCATCTATGGACATTAAGACTTATGTTAAAAATGCTGGTGGATCTGTAATTAAGATGATCAGATATGAAGTTGGTGAAGGTATGGAAAAGAGAAGCGAAAACCTTGCTGACGAAGTTGCAAAACAATTAGCTTAATATATTAATCAAAAGACTTATTTTTATAAGTCTTTTTTTGTTATTTATTGTAGTATAATTAATCTAAATATATGTGTATTATGCGCCTTAGGAGGAAGAAAATGGATGTTAAATTAGAAGTGGTAAAGAATAAAGTTAAACTATCTAGATTATTACAATTATATCTACATAATATTAGTAGTGATTTTCCAATTGATATGGATTAAAGAACTGGTTTATATATTTATGATGACCTACCTTTATACCTAACAAATTCAAAAGAACATGTTGCATATTTTATTATTGCTGATAAAAGGCTAGCAGGTTTTATATTAGCTGACTTTGGAAGTATTAATATTGTTCAAGAAATATTCGTACTAAATAATTTTAAAAGACAAGGAATAGGGGAAAAGGCTGTGAATATTTTATTTGATGAACATAAAGGTAACTGGAAAATAAAAGCAGTACCATGTTCTAAGAGAGCAGAAGAGTTCTGGACTAATGTTGTTAATAAATATACTTCTGGTAATTTTAATAAGGAACTAGTCGGTAAGTATAATAGAGCAGTTATAACATTTAATAATTCTAAATAGATGAGTTTATTTTACTAGTTATGTTATAATCTAATTAGGAGGATATATGAAGAAAATATATTTAATAGGATTTTTAATTGAACTATTAGTAATGAGTATTTTATATTATATGGCATTACCTGCAATGAATTTACATTCAACTGGTTTTTGGGCATTTACTATATTTGCTTTATTACTATGGGGTTTTATTTGGACATTTATAAGATTAAGTCTAAATTTAGAAACATGTTTTGTTAAGAAAGGACGTAATTATACTTTTAGAAAAACATCTAAAGGCAATAAATCATTTATACCATTTCTATTAGTTATAGTAATTGTAGCAGGTATATTGATTGTTAATTTATTCTGTTCACCATTCTTTAATGCTAAATCTTACTCAAAGAGAATCGTGATAGATGAAACTGGAGACTTTATTAAAGACATTAAAGAAGTAGACTTTAATAGCCTACCTTTACTTGACCGTGATTCAAGTGAGAAATTAGGAGACAGAGTAATGGGACAAATGAGTGATTTTGTATCTCAATACTATGTATCTAATCAATATACTCAAATAAATTATAAAAACGATATTGTTAGAGTTACGCCTTTAGAATATGCTGACTTTATTAAATGGATATTTAATAGAAATGAAGGTGTAAAAGGATATATTAAAGTTAATTCAGTAAATGGTAATACTGAGTTAGTAAAACTAGAAAAGGGTATGAAATATATGCCATCTGCATACTTTAATGATAATCTTTATAGAAAGTTAAGATTTAAATATCCAACTAAGATATTTGGAGAAGCTAAATTTGAAATTGATAATGAAGGAAAACCTTTCTGGATTGTTCCTACATATGGTTATATAGGTGTTGAATGTAAGACTAAAGTAACAGGAGTTGTAATAATGGATCCAGTTACTGGAGAGTCTAAACTATATAAAATTGATAAAGTTCCTTCATGGGTAGATAATGCTTATAATGCTGAATTATTAATTGAACAAATTAATAACTGGGGTACTTATAGAGATGGATTCTTAAATAGTATATTTGGTCAAAAGAATGTTGTTAATACAACAACTGGATATAACTATTTAGCAATGGATGATGATGTATATCTTTATACAGGTATTACATCTGTATTAAGTGATGAATCTAATCTTGGATTTATTCTTTCTAATATGAGAACAGGTAAGACTGTATTCTATTCAGTTCCTGGTGCTGAAGAGTATTCAGCTATGGCTTCTGCTGAGGGACAAGTTCAACAAATGAGTTATGTTTCTACATTCCCATTATTAATTAATTTAAACAATAAACCAACATACCTTGTAAGCTTAAAAGATGCTGCTGGTTTAGTTAAAATGTATGGTTTTATAGATGTAGCTGATTATCAAAAAGTAGTTGTTACAGACGCTTCTAGTGGCATTATAAAGGCATCTCAAAATTATTTAAACAAGTATGCTGATGAGATATCAGAAAGTCTACTTGTAACTAAGACTATTAAAGTTAAGAGAATTAGTAATGCTATTATAAATGGTAATACTTATTATTATATTACTGATAGTGATGATCATAGATATAAGTTATCAATTGAATTAAGTGATACATTAGCATTTATAAGTGTTAATGATGAAATTAATATTGGTTACTATGAAACTGATAGTAGCATTATTGATGTAGTAAAAGTAATTAAATAAAAGTGAATCAAAAGATTCACTTTTTTAATGAATTAATAATTTGTTCAAAAAAAAGAATAGTTATGAACTATTCTTATATTTTTGTTTCATTTTGAATTGTTTCTGCTGCTTTATCAAATATGCTTGCCATGTTATTAACTGGAGCACTTGGAGTTACTGGTGTAACTGGAGTAACCGGTTTAGCAGGAGTACTAGGAGTCACAGGAGTAACTGGATTAACTGGAGTACTTGGAGTCACAGGAGTAACTGGATTAACTGGAGTACTTGGAGTCACAGGAGTAACTGGATTAACTGGAGTAGCAGCAGGAGTACTTGGTGTTACAGGTTTAATTGGTGTAACTGGAGTACTAGGTGTACTTGGAGTACTCATAAGAGGAGAACTACTTAAGAAATCTGGTAATTTATTTGCTTCTTTAGTAATTACATCTTCTTTCTTTTCTTCAACTGGTTTTGTGTTAGCAGGAGGAGCGGCTACTGGAGGAGTTGGAACTTTTGGTTCTTCCTTTTTTACTTCAGTAACAGGAGTTTTAACTTCTTCCTTCTTTTCAGAAATAGAGTTTATTTCAGCTGCTTCAAGTTGTTCTTGTAATCCAAGTTGAGTATCTGCTCCCAAGTCATCATCTAAGTCTATTAGTTTTAATACTTCATCGAATGATGTATCTCCGTGAAGACATTTTTCAAGTCCATCTTCAAGCATCGTTTTAGTTCCACCTTCACCATATACTATTTTTCTTAGTTCATGTTTACCAACATTACCTGTTATAGCATCTCTTACGGCTTGGTTAAGTAAAAGAACTTCATGTACTGCGATACGTCCTCGATAACCTTTAGAACATTCTTTACATCCAACTGGTTCGTATATTTCATTTACATCTTTACCAATTGTTTTCTTAAACATTTCTTTTTCATATTCTGTTGTTGGTCTTAGTTTTTTACATTTACTACATAGACGTCTTGCAAGTTTTTGTGAAACGATACCAGATAGAGCAGAACCTAATAGATATCTTTCAACATTCATATCTGTTAAACGTTCAATTGTATTAAGCGCGTTGTTTGTATGTATTGTACTTAATACTAAGTGACCAGTTATGGCTGATCTAACAGCTATACGTGCAGTTTCTTCATCACGAATCTCACCAATCATGATAATATCAGGGTCTTGACGTAAGATAGAACGTAGTACTGTTGCAAATGTAAGTCCTATATCAGAGTTAACCATTACTTGGTTAATACCTTCAATATTCATTTCTACTGGGTCTTCTACAGTGATTATATTAGTTTCTTCAGTATTAAGAGCTTGTAGTATAGAATATACTGTAGTAGATTTACCTGAACCAGTAGCACCTGTTACTAAGATGATACCATTTGGTAGGGACATCATTCTCTTAATTTTTTCGATATTGTAATCTGATATATCTATATGTTCAATACCTTGATCTGACATTGTATAATCCATGATACGCATAACGACTTTTTCGCCAAGGTTAGTAGGTAAGACAGATACACGGATATCAATAGGTTGATCATTAATAGTTGTTCTTATGGCACCATCTTGAGGTACACGTGATTCAGTAATATTCATACCTGAAATAATTTTTACACGTGTTACAAGATTTCTTTTAACATATAAAGGTACAATAGAGTAGTCATGTAATTTACCATCTATTCTTATTCTTATTTTTATACCTTCTTCAAATGGGTCCATATGAATATCGGAAACACCTTTATCAATTGCATCTAGTATTATTGAGTTTACTATATCAGTTATTGGGGTATTATTGTAATCAAAGGTAACCATGCCTGTTAATCCTGCTTCTTTAGTAGCAGCACCAGCACCAGCTGTAGCATTTGATAAATCTAATTCTTGTGCTTTAGGTTCATCTCCAGGAAGAGCAGGAGCGTCTCCAGGTAGTTTTTGAGTAACTTCATTTCCAGGTAAAGCTGTGTTGTTAACTGGTTTTACTTCTTCAGGATTTCCTGGTAAACTAGCTGCATGTGCTTCTGTTGATGGTGCAACAGGTGTTACTGGAATATTTGTATTTTCTTTATTATCCATGATTATCAACCCAATCTTATTTATTCTATAAAAATTATATTAAATATAACAATAATAGTCAACAAACCTAAGGGTAAAAAAACAAAATAAAAAGGAGTAATTATTTACTCCTTTTAGCATGTACTTGCAATTTTTATTGTAGTTGTTGCTAGTATTGAATTATTATTTGATCTAAGTGCAAATTTTACTGTGTATGTTTTATTATCATCTTTTAATTGTGTTGTGTTTCCTGACTCATCATATACTGTTGCAGTAACACCATAGTTTGAGTCACCTGATATATCAGCACCATTTCTAGTAATATTTACTTTAGATGAAACATTTGAGCTTCCTATGTTTCTATAAGTTATATAGTTAACACATGAGTTTCCTTTAAAACTAATTGCATAGGAATCTTGAGGTCCAGATACTTTTGCAGTTATACCAGATGATTGGTTACATCCAAATCTTTCGTATGAAGATTTAACTGTATAAGTAACTTCACCTGAGTCAACATTAACAGTCATCGAGTTATCAGTAGTAAATCCAATTTCTGTTGTTCCCATCGAAGTAGTCTTATAAACTCTATAACCAAATTGTCCAAATACATTATTATTATAATCTATTCTTTGTTGTAAGTATTTATCAGCCCAAGGTTTATAAATCTTTGAATCATTGAAGTATTTAGTTAACCAATCTACACTTATAGCATTAGGTGTATCTGCTTTATTCCATGAAAGATGAACTTTATCACCACTCTTAGTAGCTGTTAAGTTAGATGGATTCTTTAAAGTAGCAAATCTTTCTGATTCTTCACTTGGAGCAGTACCATCTTTAAAGTAAGATGTTTCTTTTAATTCACCAGGCGTACAAGCAGATGCTAATTTAACTGGCTCACTTTGTAATTCTATTGTAGCAGTTTCCACTGTATCAGGTTTCTTAAATTTCTTAACAAGAGGATATTTATCAGTATCATATGATCTCATTATACCTTTAGTTAATGCTTTAGTAATTTCACGTCTTGCTTGACCACCTTCAGAGTTAGATAACCAATATTCTTTAGTAATATTATCATAACCATACCAAGTTGAAATAGAGTAGTCAGGTGAATAAGCATTAGTCCATGAGTCACCTATGATATCTCCTTTAATACCTTTTGCTCTTACTTGAGCTTCATCAACTGTTGAAGTACCAGTTTTACCAGCTATATCAACACCACTGACTCTTCCTGTTGTAACATTACCAGAAGAAACAGCATACATTAATATATCATTTATTATGAAAGCAGTGTCTTCTGACATAACTTGTACTTTCTTAGGATTTACTTGGTATTTTTCACCAGTATCTGTAAATTCTAGTGAAGTGAATGAATGAGGTTCAATATAAGTTCCACCTCTTGCAAAAGCAGCATAAGCAGCTGATGACATAAGTGGATTTGCACCATCCCAACCACCGATAGAAGTAGTCTCTAAGATTTTTCCTCCATCTTCAATTGGATACCATCCTAAGTTATTAGCAAATTCTTTCTTTTGTTCATTTGTTGTTTGTTGGAAAGTAAGTAGAGCAGGAATATTTCTTGATTGAGCAAGTGCTTCTTTAATAGTCATTATTCCTTTTAACTTATTATCCCAGTTTTTAATATGACCACCTACAGTATAACCATAAGTATCATCTATTATTGTTTGGGAAGATCCCCAACCAAGATACTCAATTGCAGGACCATAGTCTAGTATTGGTTTTGCAGTAGAACCAGGGTGACGTTTAATTTGAGTAGCATAGTTAAGTGTACTTGCACTCTTCTTATTACGTCCAGCACCAATAGCTACTATTGAACCATCTCTAACACTGGTAATTGCAATACCAGCTTGTACTACATCATTTTTCCATTTATAGGTAACTCCGTTTTCAACATCGTTAACTACATCTTGTCTAACCGGATCCATTGTTGTATAGATATTCATTGATACAGCATATGGATTTTGTTTTGTTCTATCTTTTACTTCTTGTACTACAGTATCTATAAATGGAATATATCTATTTATTCCACTTGAAGTACCTTCAACTAGTAAATCTTTAATATTTACTTTTTTAGCTTCTTCGCATTCTTCTTTAGTTATATATCCATGTCTTTCCATAAGGTTTAGAACTATATTTTTTCTTTGATCAGCTTTTTCTGGATAACTAAAAGGATTATAAGCACTAGGTGCTTGGAATAAACCAGCTATTAAAGCAGCTTCAGGTAGAGTAAGTTCTGATGTACTCTTACCAAAGTAAACTTTAGATGCTTGTTCAACACCATGTGCTGCACCTAGAAGAGGAATATTTACATAAAACTCTAATATTTCTTCTTTAGTATATTGTTTTTCAAGTACGAATACTGAAAGGTAAATATCAGTAAACTTTCTTATAATACCTGCAATACCACTATCAACTGTACTTGTTGCAGTAAGTTTTGAAACTTGCATGGTAAGGGTAGAACCACCACCAGCATCAGAGTGACCAACAAGTTGACCAAGAACAGCTTTAGTAAATCTCGCTAAGTCTAGTCCATTATGTTGGAAGAATCTTGAGTCTTCTGTTGCAACTATAGCATCAATTAATACTTCAGGTAATTCATCATAAGAAATAACCTCTCTGTTTTCAGCACCAAGTCTTGCAAATTCATTACCATATATATCATACAGTACTGTAGAACTTGATGAATAAAGTTTTTCTTTTGATACTTCAGGAGCATGTATTACTACATATCCTACAAATAGAATACCTAGAATACATCCTAGTATTAGAAGAATCATTATTATAATTAATAATTTATCTCTAAAAGTTCCATACTTTAATCTTTTCTTTAATCTTGTCATATCGAAAATCATCACCTTAAATCTATTTATTAAAAATATAAGTGGCCATAAATAAAACTTGCTCTTTTCGTATTTAAGTTTTGTATTAATCATTTCTGAATAATCATCATGACGCACAATTTCTTTTCGTTCTTGTTTATTATATCTTTTTTTCGTATCCTTTTTAAGAGTAGAAGCCTTTACTTTACATTTTTTCGTATCCTCTTTATAAGGTTTCTTTTTTTGATTACCTTCAAGTACAACTAGTGTTTCTTTTTTAGGTAAAACAAATTGTTCTTGTTTTTTAACTTTTGTTTTAATTTTTCTTTTTGTAGTAGAAGTAGTAGTTTTCTTTTTAGTACTTACTTTTACCTCTTTTACATTTTTTATATTAGATGTAGTCTTTGTTGTTTTTTTCTTTCTTCTTCGTCTCTTTGTTGTTGCCATATAGTTTTACTCCTTAAAATATATGTTATCTAATACTTCTAAGTAGTCTAATCTTGGATTGATTTTTTTAGTAACTATATATCCATGTTCTTTAATATATTCAAATGGAATACTTTTTCTTTCAAAATTATCAATAAAATTTATAATTACATTTCCATCTAGATAATAAACTTCATTATTCATACTTATTAATAAAAAGGTAATTCCTCCATGTTTTAATATACTTCTCATATGTTTAATTTGATGATCATGTATATTAGAAAGAGGAAACCTGGATTTTTCTTTAGTTTCTTTAGCATCAAAATCAATATATCTACCTTTATAAATACCATTGTAGTCTAGGGTAGAAGGAGATTCGAAATAAGCTTCTGTTATTTTTCTTCCTTTTGATGTAAAACATGCATTAACTATTTTTATTGGTGTAGGTTTTTTATGGATATTAGCTTTATCAATTTCTAAGTAATAATTATTAGATAAATTAATTAGATTTTCTAAATCCATTCCACGATTAGCGTGTGTTGTATTTACTTTTGTATATTCTTTTTTTATATTACTGGGATAACGCATATTCTCACCAATATAATTATAATATATGTTAGTAGTTTTTTCTATATCAAAAGATACTTTTATGCTATTTGCAAATAAGAGGTAATCATTATATAATATCTTAAAGACGAAGGGATGAAACTATGAAAATAACTAGTTCTAATTTAGAAACAATTGCTGTTAGAATGAGTCAATATCCAACTGATCATAGAGATGAGTTTATGCTATGCGGAAGAAGTAATGTAGGTAAGAGTAGTTTTATTAATACCATATTAGGTAGAAAAAACTATGCTCATACTTCTGCAAAACCAGGTAAAACACAATCACTTAATTTCTATTTAATTAATGATGATTTTTATTTAGTAGATGTACCTGGATATGGATATGCTGATGTATCTAAAGAAAAACAACAAAAGTTTGGTTTAATGATAGAAGAATATATTAAAACTAGATCTAATCTAAGATGTGTATTCTTACTTGTAGATTTTAGACATAAACCTGATGAAAATGATTGTTTAATGTATAATTTCTTAAAATACTATGAAATACCAACCGTTGTAGTTGCAACTAAATTTGATAAAGTAAAACCATCTGTTAGAGATAAACAAGAAAAAATATTAAAAGATACATTAAAACTACTACCTGATGATAAGCTTGTATTATTCTCAAGTGTTACTAAAAAAGGTAGAGAAGATGTATATGGCATATTGTCAAATTATTTAAAGAAATAAAGATAATAGTTTATATTATCTTTTTTTGTGTTAATATTAAGTTAGGTGATAGTATGAAAAAGAATGGTTTTACATTAGTAGAATTACTTGCTGTTTTAGTTATTTTAGGATTATTAATTACACTTGCAGTGCCTAATATATTAGGTGTATCTAAGAATGTTAAAGAAAAGAGTTATCAAACTAAGATTGAAATAATTGAAAATGCTGCAATTACATATACAAGTGATACAGTTAAAAAGAGTCTTCAAAATCTAAACGATACTGCTATGGTTGGATATTATTGGATAAATGTTAGTAAAGATAGTGATGATAATAAGACTGTTAATGCTAAAGCTACAAAGGATGCAACACATATTTATCCAGCTAAAGTTTTTACTGTTCAAGAACTTGCTGATGCTCGTGAAATTGATTATGATGATGAAGATAACAAAAGTGTAATTAATCCAGTTAATAATAAATCTATTAATGCATGTAATGTTTATGTTTATTTAAAAAACAATCGTGTATATTCTGTATTTGATAGAGTAAATTGTAATAGTAAAGTTAAGAGTACAGCTGTTAGGCTAGAAAAATAATTTTGAATTTTATAAACACGCTTCCAAAGGGTCTAAATGTTGATATTTAGGCTCTTTTATGTTATCATAAATTGACTTAATGAAGGGGTGAAGAACATGAGAAAAACTGTTTGTTTAGTTGGAAGACCTAACACTGGAAAATCTTCTTTATTTAATAGAATGGTTATGCAAAATAAAGCTATTATTTCTGATATAGCTGGTACTACTCGTGATAGACTATATGGTATTTGTTATCATAAAGATAAATCTTTTAATGTTATTGATACAGGTGGTATAGATTTAGAACATGCAGACTTTAATACTAATATTAAAATGCAAGCTCAACTTGCTATAGATGAAGCTGATGTAATAGTATTTGTTGTTGATGGTAAAGAAGACTTAACTCAAAATGACTTTGCTGTTCGTAATATGCTTTTAAGAACTGATAAAAAGGTAGTAGTAGCTATTAATAAAATAGATAATCCTGAAAGAGAAGATAATATTTATAACTTCTATGAATTAGGATTTGAACATATGGTTACCATCTCAGTTGAACATAAAAGACATATTGAAGAATTACTTGATATGATTACTGAAGACTTTGGTCCTTATACTACAGAACCAAGAGATGAAGTATGTAGATTCTCGCTTATTGGTAGACCTAATGTTGGTAAGTCTTCACTTGTTAATGCTATTCTTGGTGAAGATAGACAAATTGTAAGTGATGTTGAAGGTACTACAAGAGATGCAAGTGATTCTAAGTTTACTTATAATAAACAAGACTATGTTGTTGTTGATACAGCAGGTATGAGAAAACGTGGAAAGATATATGAAGACTTAGAGAAGTATTCTATTATAAGAGGACTAAGAGCAATTGAAAGAAGTGACGTTTGTTGCGTTTTAATAGATGCGTCTGTTGGTATTATTGAACAAGATAAACATATCGTACAAATTGCTTTGGAAAATAATAAAGCCATAGTACTTGTTGTTAATAAATGGGATACCGTTAAGAATAAAGATCAAGCTTTAAAAGAATGGAAACAAAAAATAGAAAAAGAATTTCAATTTATTCCATATGTTAGAACAGTATTCTTAAGTGCTAAAGAAAGAACTAAGATAAATGATTTAATGGAAGCTATTATTAAAGCATATGAATCATATACTAAAGAAGTTAAAACTAGTACTTTAAATGATATTGTTAATGATGCTTATGCTCTTCATATGGCTCCAAGTTATAAGAAGAGAAGACTTAAAATATACTTTGTAACTCAAACTGATATTTGCCCTCCAAGATTTACTTTTAATGTAAATAGTAAAGGATTAGTACATTTTAGTTATAAGAGATATTTAGAAAATCAAATAAGAGCTAATATAGATTTAGAAGGAACACCTATCGTTATACAATTTAAGAATAAAGGTGATGAATAATGAAAAAAGAAAATAATTTAATATTTACTATTAAAGTATTATCAGTATTTGTTGTATTATTAGTTTTTACTCTTGTAGTAGTATTAGTTAATAATCATGATAAGAATCAAGTTGAAGAAACTACTAAAAGGACAGTACTTGCTAAAGTACTTGAAACTTATGATGACTTTTTATTAGTAGAAGATGAAGATACTAATAAAAAATATACTATATCTACTAAAGATAAATATAATGAAGGTGATTATATTTATGTGACTTATAGTAAAGATATAGAAAAACCAGATAATATAGAAGTAATTATTACTAATAAAGAAACTAAGGATAAAATGGTTGTAGAAGATGAAGTTACTACTGCTACAACTTCTAAAACAAATGTTAATAATGAAAAAAAGGAAGTAGCTCCAACAAGAACTACAAAAACTACAGTTTTCCAAGAAAACAAGAGTATTGATGAAATAGTAGTAGATTATGCTAAAAAAGCAAAAGATACTATAGATACTTATGTATTAAATGATACAAATAAAGAAAAAGCAAAGACTAGTTTTTGTACTTTAGTAGACTTTATATTCTATGATGGAACTATTAAAGGTCATACATTTAAAGAGTTATCAGCAAGTGCTAAAGCAAAAGTAATTTATTATACTTTATTAATTGATGGCAAGATAGATGAAAAATGGCCTGGTTATAAAGATACAATTAATAGTAAATATAATGATGTTAAATTAAAGCTTGTGGCTAAATATTTAGAAATTTGTGACTATGTAAGAGAAAATCAACCTGAGTTATATGAGAACTTAAAAAGTGACTTTGCTCTTTTAAAGAAAAGTGTAAGTATTACTTGGGATTTTGTAAAATCTGCTCTTACTTCTGCAGGTAAATTTACTACAAGTAAGTTAAAGAATTGGTATGAAACTTTCAGAGGATAATGTATGGAACTTGATGGAAGATGGTACAACATTGTTATTGAAAGAAAGAAAATAAAGAATATTATATTTAGAATAAAAGGTAATGATTTAGTTATCTCTTGCAATAGACTTGTTCCTGAACGTGAAATAAAAAGACTTTTAATTAAAAATGAGAAGTCTTTAAGCAAAATGGCTATGAAAGAGGCTAATCGTCATGCAGATGATGATAAAGTTTTATTTCTTGGTTATAAGTTGAAGTATCAATATGATACAAAAGTACATTTTGATGAAAAAGTTGCATATGGACCAAGTGTAGATAAGGTAAATGAATCATTAGAAAAACATGCTTTAAAATATTTCCAAGATAGAATGGATATATACTTACCTGAGTTTAAGAATCTTCCTAAGTTTAAACTTAGAACAAGAAAGATGAAAACAAGATGGGGAGTATGTAATAAAAGCAGTATGAGTGTTACCCTAAATACTCTTTTAATCCATAAAAGAGTGGATTTAATTGATTATGTTATATGTCATGAATTAAGTCACTTTGAACATATGGATCACTCAAAAGCTTTCTGGGAAGAAGTAGGAAGACATTTTAAAGATTATAAAGCTGCTAGAAAGGAATTGAACTCATGATTGAATCGGTTAATAATGAAAGAATTAAAGAATATGCAAAACTTAATTCTAAAAAGTATAGAGATGAAGCTGGACTATTTATAGTTGAAGGTGA
Source organism: uncultured Caryophanales bacterium (assembly GCA_946536225.1). GTDB lineage: Bacteria > Bacillota_I > Bacilli_A > RF39 > UBA660 > UBA6985. Next base: position 364,920 of record CAMNEE010000001.1, read on the forward strand.
ACACTTAGTTGAAGAAGCTTTAAAGAAAACAAGTGCCGTTGATATATTTTCATTAGACGATAGTTATACTAAAGTAAGTGAAGCAGTCATGAGAAAACTATCTAGTCTAAATACTTTACCTAATGTTTTAGCTATTTGTAAGAAACCTGAGGAAGAAGAGATAAAGGGAAATGTATTAATACTTGATGGAGTACAAGATCCAGGTAACTTAGGTACTATTATTAGAAGTGCTGTTGCATTTGGAATAGATACTATTATTACAAGTGAAGATACAGTAGACTATTTAAATAGTAAAGTATTAAGAGCAAGTGAAGGAATGGTATTTCATATAAATATTTTAGAAAAGAATTTATTTGAAGAATTACCAGTACTAAAGAATAAATATAAGATATATACTACTAATGTAGTAAATGGTAGTGATGTATCTAAAATAGAAGTAGATAAACCTTATGCAATTATCATGGGTAATGAAGGAAATGGTGTAAAAAAGAAAAACGCTGAATATGCAAGTGATACTATTTATATACCAATGAATGAAACCTGTGAAAGCTTAAATGTAGCAATTGCTACAAGTATTATTCTTTATGAATTTAGCAAGAAATAATTTCTTGCTTTTTTTTATAAATATTCTAGTGTATAATTAAATCAGAATAGGTGAATAGTATGAAAAAGAATGTATTTTATGTATTACTTTTGTTTGTTGCAGCAATAGTAATTGCTGGAAGTAGTTATATATATAGTTCTTACTCTCTTGATAGTTATCCTATTAATAAAGAAGGAAACTATTATATAACAGGAGGGAAGGGAGTAATACTTAATGGTATTAGTTGTTATTTATCTGACTATTCATCTAATAACTATGATAGATCAACTTCTCTAATTAATAGTTATAGTAATCCAAATCATAAAGATACATATTTATTTAAAGTTAATAAATCCTCTAATGGATATAACTGTGATATGTTTCCTTATAAAGCAGGTACAGTTACTATCCAATGTAACAAAAATTATATAAATACTGGTGAGAGTACAAGTTGTACTGCTAAAAGTGTTACTTCAAGTGATGGAGTAAAGTCTGTTAGTTTTAAAGTGTCTACAGATAAGTTAGTACTAAAGAACTTTTCTTCTAATTATTTTGAAGTAGTAGATAATAATGATAAAACTTATACTTTTGTTGCTAAGAGAAATAATCTACTTTCTAACACTGAATATCTACTTGCTGCTTTTGATATTGTTAATAATGGTGAGTATGATGGACATGATAATAGTATTAGTTTTAATAATATTACTTATGTAGATAATATAGTGTCTTTAGATGTTGGTAGTTCAACTCTTGTATTTACTGAAGGAAAAGGTAGGGAAGAAGAGAATACAACTTCAAGTGGAACTACTACAACTACTGTTACACATGCAGTTACTGAAGGAATAGGTAATATGCCTAAGACAGGAGAGTCTCATGGTATTAGTGGAGTAGTTGCAGTTTTGTTAACTGTATTTATTGCAACTATGTCTATTGCACTTGGAATATTAATTACTACTATTTTTAAGAAAAAGAATTAAGAACTTCTATTTAGAAGTTTTTTTATTCTCTTAATTATTATTATTTGTTATAATTTATTTGTGATGAATAATATGAAAAAATTAACATTTTTAAATAATAAAAAAATCGCCCATTCAGGCGTTTATGATAATAAAAAAATATATGAAAATTCACTTGAAGCAATAGTTAAAGCCTTGAAAAAAGACTTTATTATTTCTTTAGATGTAAAAATGCTTAAAGATGGATCATTAGTTCTTTTTAGTGACGAAACTTTGGAAAGACTATTACATGTGGATCAAAAAATATCTAAAGTTAAAAGAGATGATTTAGATTATATATCTAAATATAAAATACCTACTTTAGATGAAGCCTTATTAGTAATAAATGGAAGAGTACCTGTTATTATTAATATTAAGTGTTCATCTCGTAAGCATGCAGTAGAAAATAGTATTTTAAATTTACTTAAGGATTATCCTGGACAATATACAATACAATCTAATAATACTGGTCAATTAAAATATATTCATAAAAAGAATAAAGATATAATAATTGGTCATGTAATAAATAAGAAGAATTATTATAATTTTATATTCTTCCATGATTTTGATTATGTATGTATAGATGCTTTACTTGTAAGTGAAAAACAAGCCAAGAAGTTAAAGGAAGATTATTTCCTAGTAGGATATGGAGTAAAAACTCAAGAACAATATGATAAGCGAAAAAATGGTTATGATGCTTTGATGTGTGATAATATTCTTGATATCAAATAATAAAAGAATTATAATAAAAAGCAAAACATTGAGAGGTTAGTTATGGACGAAGTATATGTTGGAAAATTAGTAAACACTCGTGGTCTTAAGGGTGAAGTAAAAGTAATAAGTGATTTTGAACTTAAAAAGGAAGCTTTTAAACCTGGTAAAACTGTTTATATAAACGGAAGAGGATATATTATTAAGCATTATAGTACTTTTAAACAATTTGATTTGCTTCAATTTGAAGGAATAGATGATATTAATCGTGTTGAAGTACTTAAGGGTGCAGATATATATGTTGATAGACCTTCTTTAGGTTTAGGTGAAGATGATTACTTATTAAGTGATCTATTTGATATGAGTGTAATTTGTGATGGAGAAGAAATAGGAATAATAGAAGACTATACAACTGGTGTTAATCCATTACTAGAAGTTAAATATAACAATAAGACATATTATATTCCTCTTAATTCTAATTACATTGATCATGTTAGTTTAGAAGAAGGGCGTGTTTATGTAATAAGTGAAACAAAAGGATTAGTACTATGAAAATAAGTATATTAACATTATTTCCTAATCTTTTTGATAATTTTAAAAATGAATCTATTATTAAAAGAGCAATAGATAAAGGATTAGTTGAAATAGAAGTAATTAATATTAGAGATTTTTCTACTTTAAATAATCATCAAGTAGATGATACTCCATATGGTGGAGGAGCAGGAATGGTTATGAGAGTAGATATAGTAGTTGATGCTATCGAGTCTGTTAAGACGGAAGACTCAAAAGTATATTTAATGACACCTGCTGGTAAGACTTTTAATCAAAATATGGCATATGACTTAAGTCATGAAAAACATATTATATTAGTATGTGGTCATTATGAAGGAATAGATGAGAGAATTACAAACTTTATAGATGGAGAAATTTCTATTGGAGACTTCGTGTTAACAGGTGGTGAAATACCAGCTATGGTTATTACAGATGCTGTAGCTAGACTTGTAGATGGAGTTATTACTAAGGACTCTTTAAGTGATGAATCTTTTACAGGTGACTTACTAGATTATCCAACATACACAAGACCTCCAGAGTTTAGAGGTTTAAGTGTTCCAGATGTTTTATTAAGCGGACATCATGAAAATATTGACAAATGGAGAATGAGTGAGAGAATAAAAAGAACTGAGGAGAGAAGACCAGACTTAAATAAATAATTTATATTGGGGGTAAAAGTATGAGTTATATAGTTTTAAAAAATAAAAATGTATATGATATCAATTATATGGAATATGACTTAGATGGTATGGTTATGCATCCTAAATTAAAGGGAAGTGCTTATATTCATGTAAGTGAAGCAAGATTCTATGATCAAGATATAATAAAGAATATATGTCTTACTAAATTAAAAAAACAATTTGGTAGTTTAGTAAAAATAGTATTTAATTATTTAACTCAAGATGATGAAACTGCTGATGGAGGAGATTATATTATTCTTCTTGATGAAGTAGCTCATTTAAAAGCCCAATTAGAAATTAAGTATAAACGTTTCTTAGATAATGAAATGTATAGAGAATATATGGATAAACTATACTTTTTAGATATAAATTTGAAAAATAAACTAGCTAGAGTTAACCTATATAGCCAAATAAGTGAACAACTTGGCGGAAAATTTACAAGATAATAAACATTTTTTAAAAAAATGTTTATTTTTTCTCTTTTGTGTGCTATAGTACAAGTAACAAAGGAGTGGTGTTTATGAAGATAATTAAGTGGATAGTTGCCATTTTGATTGTATTGGGCATTGGATTTGCTATTTATGACTTCATTAGTTCTCAACATTTTGAGATAAATTCTGCTCAAATAATTGTTATCCTATTAATGTATATCTTATTAAGTTAATAGGTGATATAACACTTTAAAAGACATACCAAAAGGTATGTTTTTTATTTTTTTAAAAAAATTTAATTTTTTAAAAAAAGTAGTTGACTTTTTTCTTTGTTATTAATAAAATGTTAATAACAGATGAGGAAAACATTTGATTTATTTAAATATTTGTTATTAACAAATTGATAATAAGAAAGAAGGAAGAAAAAATGAAATTAACTTTAAATGAAAATCAAACTAAAGAATTAATCCAAAAATACTATAAGGAAGTAGAAGGGGTTGAAGTTAAAGTACATTTTGATACATATGAAGATTGCCAAAGTACATATGTTCAACCAGTTATATCTAAAGATATAGTAATAGCTGATATTAAAGTAACAGCTACTGAAGAAGTATCAAACATGAAGATGACGGAAATATTTAATTTTTATTTACCAGCTGATTATAATTTTAAAAAATCATCTTTCAGTACCTACAGAGATTATGAAAGAATGGGTGACTATATAGAACGTGTAACTGCTTCAATAGAACTTGAACCTGTTGATCAAAAAACAAGAGGAAAACACATTTAATTTTTTATTTAATATTTGATATTAACAAAATGATAATAAGAAAAAGAAGGAATAGTTATGACAGAGGAATTCAAACAAGAAATTATAAAAGCAACAGAGTTTGCATTTGAAGAATCTTATAGAAAATCTTATGAAAATAGTAAAGCACTTTTAAGACCATATAAATTATTAGTTTTAGAAGCAATAAAAAGCTATAACTTTTTCACTGAAGAGTACGAAACTGAAACATTATTACAAAAGAAAGAGTTAGTCGGAACTCCAAGAGAAATAAAAATCTATAATGACACTTATGCTGAATTCAATAATCATTATGGAAAGATATTTCTAAATTACAATTTAGGGTTTACTAATAGAGAAAGAATAGAACCTGACTTTATAGCAAATAGAACTTTTAAAGGAACAGTAATGAAACTATTCCTTGAAGAAGAAGGTATTAAAGTAGATTTTAAAGAACACAGTGATGAAGAATATGGTACTGATGAACAAGTTACTATTACATTTGATAATACAATACTACTAGATTTAATAAAAAATACAGATGAAGCCGTAAAAAAGAAAAATAAAACTCAAAAGAAATAATAAGAAAGAAGGAAGTAAAAATGAAAAGAGAAGAAAAATTAAAAAACTTAAAAGAAATTAAAAATATGTTAGTCGTAATAGACATGGTAAAAGGATTTGTAGATGAAGGAACTTTAGCAGCACCTTCAATTAAAAGAGCAATACCTAGACAAATAGAATTACTTGAAGAATATGGTAATGATCAAAATGGTTTAAATGTATTTGTTAGAGATACACATGATGAAGATAGTATTGAATTTAAAACATTCCCACCTCATTGTTTAAGAGGTACAGCTGAAGTAGAAGTAACTGAAGAATTAAAACCTTATACAGAAGATGCAGTTGATTTTGAAAAGAATTCAACAAACTTTATGTTAGCACCTAAAGTATTAGATTTCTTTAATGAATGTGAAAATCTAGAAAAGTTAGCATTCGTTGGATGCTTATCAGAAGTATGTGTTAAGAATGCAGCAATAACTGCTAGAAACTACTTCGATCAAGTGAATAGAGATGTAGAAGTTGGAGTATATACTGATGCAATTGATACATTTAATGCACCTGGACATGATGCAGATCTAGTAACAGAACAAGCTATTAAAGATATGGCTGCAAATGGAGTAAAAATTTATGAAAGAAAAAGAGGTAATAAATAATGATAACATTTAATGGACATGAAAGATTAAGTAGAAACTACACACTTATGAGTGATGAATATGAATTTACCATGGCAAATGGTTATTTAAATAACCATAAGGAAAATGAAGAAGCAGTATTTGATATCTTCTTTAGAAAGGTACCAAATCAAGGTGGATATGCTATCATGGCAGGACTTGATAAGGTAATTCCTTATATTGAAAATTTAAAATTTGGTGAACAAGAATTAGATTACTTTAGAAGAAAAGGTTATCCAGAAGATTTTATTAATTACTTAAGAGATTTTAAATTTCATGGAGATATCTATGCAGTACCTGATGGAACACCAGTATTCCCAAATGAACCAATTGTTACTATTAAAGCTCCTTTAATTGAAGCTCAAATTGTTGAAACAGCACTTCTATCAATAGTAAACGGTGCTATGGAACATGCTACTGGTGCAAGAAGAATAATTGAAGCTGTACCTGAAGGTGTTGGTGTTATGGAATTTGGTGCAAGAAGAGCAGACGGAACTGAAGCAGCAATAGATGCATCTATATACGGAATCATGGCTGGATGTGTAGGAACAAGTAATATGTTAGCAGCTGATATGTTAAATATGAAAGGAATGGGTACTCAAGCTCATAGTTGGATTGAATCATATGAAACTGAGCTTGATGCATTTAAAGCATATGCTAGAACTTATCCAAATAACTGCATCTTACTAGTAGATACAATTGATACTTTAAGAAGTGGTATTCCAAATGCAATTAAAACATTTAAATATATGAAAGAAATTGGATTACCTGTTGATCACATTGGTATAAGAATTGATTCTGGTGATCTTGCTTATTTATCTAAAGAAACAAGAAAGATGTTAGATGAAGCAGGATTCCCACAAGCAAAAATTTGCTTAAGTAATGGTCTTACTGCTGAAACAATTGAAACACTTATCAACCAAGGTGCTAAATTTGATAGTTTAGGTGTAGGTGATAATATTTCTAAGCCAGAAGGAAGAATGGGATGTGTTTATAAAGAAGTAGCACTTAATACAAATGGTACTTGGGAACCTAAAATTAAACTTAGTAACGATACTATTAAAATTGTTAATCCAGGATTTAAAAAACTTTATAGAGCCTATGATAAAGAAACTGGATATGCAATTGCAGATATCATGGATTTATATGATAAAGATATTAAGAAACATGATTTAAATATAGTATCTGTAACAGATTATTTAAAACAAACTACAATTAATGATTTTGATTTAGTAGAGTTACAAAAACCAATCTTTAAAGATGGAGAACTTGTATATGATGATCCTGATATCATGGGAAAAAGAGCATATTGCAATGAGCAAATGAAAACTTTATATCCAGAAGTTAAAAGAACAAATATGCCAAGTGAATACTATGTAGATGGCACAGAAGAATATGTTAATTTCAAAAATGATTTAATTCAAAAAACAAGAAAAAGAGTTAAATAGGAGTGAATATATATGAGAGCAAAGATAATAGACACATATAATTATTGTTCATCAACTAATAATAGAACTAATCTTTATAAGAAAGATACTTATACAGATAATGAACTATTAAAAACATTTGCTATAAGAAATAGATTACTAAACTTTATTCAAGTAGTAGAACATAGCATTGGACCAATACCATTACTTGAATCAACTGAAATATATGATTATATCGATAGAGATGCTTATCTAGGAATATTCTATCTAGAAGGTATAGGTTATATTTCTAAAGGAAACTATGACAGAGATATTGTTGATGTATATCTATATGGTAAGTCTGAAGAAGAAGCATTTAAAACAGCAATATATGAATATGTAATGAATGAATCTCATTACTACGAATTGTGGAATAGAGAAGAATTAAATAAAGAGTTTAGTAATAGATTCTTAAATGTTGAAGTTAATGAAAATGATTATTTTGGACCTTTTATCTTTGCTGAACATTCACTTCAATTATTAAGAAACTTCTATGGTAATAATATACCAGAAGAATTTATAAATGAATTTGAAGAATATGTAAAAGACATAACTCAAATGAATGTTAAGTTTAGTTATGAAACAAATAGATTTGAAAGTATAGAAAAAAATAAAGAAAGGAGAAAAATAAATGGATAATAAAAAGAAAGAATTAATAGATAAAATAATAGAAGAGTATAAACCTGTTAAAAGAGAAGAAGTTGAACCATCTTTCGTTAAAATAAAAGCTTATAACTATACTCTTAATAATGGGATGGTTCAAAAAAGAGAACAAATAATAAAAGGATCAAAAGATGGTTCTGCAGTAATAATAGTTCCTTATGTGGGTAATAACTTACTATTAGTAATTGAACCAAGAGTATTTACTAAAAAGGGTGTATGTGTAGGGTTTCCTGCAGGTTACATAGAAAAAGATGAAGATCCTAAAGATGCAGCTTTAAGAGAACTAAAAGAAGAAACTGGACTTGTTCCTGAAAGTATTGTTGAAGTAGATGCTTTTTATCAAGATGAAGGATGTTCAAGTGCATATAATCATATCTTTATTGCTCATAATTGTAAAAAAGAATATGAACAAGATTTAGATCCAGGAGAATATATTAAATACATGGAATTCACATTAGAAGAAGCAGAAGAATTAGAGAGTGAAGGATATATTAATAGCTCTAACTGTAAGCTAGCACTAGTTAGAGCTAAAGAGCATAAAAGAAAATGAAATATAAAATAGGCTTTTATGGAGGTAAGTTTATGCCTTTTCATAAAGGGCATAGATACTGTGTTGAAACAGCAGCAAGTGAATGCGAAAAAGTATATGTAATATTATTCTATGGTGGTAATGATGAAATAGAAATATTAAAGTATAATCATTCAAAATATTTATCTGTTGAGGAAAGAAAAAAGAAAGTAGTTGAACTAGCAAGTAATTATCCAAATGCTATACCTGTTTTTATAGATGTAACTGATTGTAAATTAAGTGACGGAAGTGAAGACTGGGATGCAGAAACACCATTAGTAAGAAATGTAGTAGGACCTAAGTTAGATGCAGTATATTCAAGTGAAGAGAACTATGGAGAGTATTTCTCTAGAGCATATCCTGAAGCAATACATAGACTTGTGGATGTTAAAAGAAAACATTATCCAATAAGTGGAACAATGATAAGAAATATGAAAAGAAAAGAGGAAAGAGAAGAATGGATGGTCTAAAATTAAGATTTAATAAAAGAATAGACAGTATAAAGAATTTAAAAAATAGTTTTAAAGAATTAAAGTGGTATGAAATTATAATGATAGTAATAATGGTATTTATAGCAGGACTTGCTGTATATAAAGCAATAACTAATCCAGCAAGTACTACTAATCCATTATGGTTAACAATAGTAAATTTTATTAGTGCGGTATGTGGTATTATTTGTATCTTCTTCTGTGCTAAAGCAAACGTATCTAATTTTATATTTGGACTTATAAATACAGTGGTATATGCTATATATTTATTGTATTATAAGATATATGGGACATTCTGCTTAGAAGTATTATTTTACTTACCTATGAATGTTGCATCATGGATTAACTGGGCAAGACATAGAGATAAAGGATTACCAGAAAAAACAATGGCTAAAAAGTTAACTTTAAAACAAAGATTAATAAGTGTTGGAGTAGTTGCTATAACTACACTTGTAACTTATAAAATACTTTTATATGTAGGTGGAACAGTAGCATTCTTAGATGCTCTTACAGTAGCCATTGGTATTGTTGCAACTATATTAGAATTATATAGATATGCTGAACAATATATCTGGTGGATTATTACAGATGTAATTGCCGTTATCATGTATATAGTTCATTTTGATACAGTATATTTAACAAAGAAAACAATTTATTTAATCATGGCTATAATTGGTTTAAGAAATTGGATGAAGTTAAATAAAGAAAGGAATAAGAAAAATGTATAATTTTGATGTTAAAAAAGTAAAAGAGGATTTAGTTAAATGGATCCAAGATTGGTTTTACAAAAACGGAGATGGATGTAATGCTGTAATTGGTATTTCAGGTGGAAAAGACTCAACTGTTACAGCAGCTCTTCTAGTAGAAGCATTAGGTAAAGAAAGAGTAGTTGGAGTATTAATGCCAAATGGAGTACAAGCTGACATTGGAGACTCTAAAAAAGTAGTAGAATTTTTAGATATTAAAAATATTACTGTTAATATTAAAGATGCAGTAGAAGCAGAAAAGAAAAATGTAATTGAAGCATTAAAAACAATTGGTAAGGATGCTTTAACTGATCAAACAATTATTAATTTACCTCCAAGAATTAGAATGACTACTTTATATGCTGTAAGTCAAACAGTAAATGGAAGAGTAATTAATACATGTAATTTATCAGAAGATTGGGTAGGTTATTCAACTAGATATGGTGATTCAGCAGGAGATGTATCTCCACTTGCTAAATTAACTGTTGATGAAGTTAAACAACTTGGTATAGAACTAGGTCTTCCTAGAGAATTAGTTTATAAAACTCCAAGTGATGGTTTATGTGGTAAAACTGATGAAGATAATTTAGGATTTACATATGCTACTTTAGATAACTATTTAAGAACTGGTGTATGTGAAGATGAAAATATTAAAAATATAATTAATAGAAAACATAAGATTAATAAGTTTAAATTAGAACTTATGCCTTCATTTGAATATGGTGAGGTAAAAGCAAAAGAATAGGTGATTAATATGAGATTAGGAGTTTATATTGGTTCTTTTAATCCAGTTCATAAAGGACATATAAAACTAGTAAACTATTTATTAGAAAATAATTATATAGATAAAGCACTAATAGTACCTACATCAGGTTACTGGGATAAAACAAGTTTAGTAGATGTTGAAAAAAGAATTGATATGTTAAGTATTTTTGAAAACGAAACAATAGAAATTGATAGAAAACATAATAGTATTCTATATACTTATGAACTAATGAGAGAGTTATCAAAAGAATATACTGATGAGTTATATTTAATAATTGGTGCAGATAATATAATTAACTTTGATAAATGGAAAAACTATGAAGAATTATTAAAATATAAAATAATAGTAATGAATAGAAATAGTATTGATATTGATTCATATATAACTAAATATAATACTCCTAATTTTATAGTTATTAATGACTTTGATTTTATAGATGTATCATCTACAGAAATTCGTAATAATTTAGATAATGAATATTTAGATAAAAGAGTATTAGAATATATTAAAAATAATAATTTATATGAAAAGGAAGACTAAAATGAAAGATGTTGTAAAAAAATTAAAAGAAAAAGGATTATATATAGCTACTATGGAATCTTGTACAGGTGGAGGTGTTGCAAATGCAATTACTAATATTCCAGGTGCAAGTGAAGTACTTTTATTTAGTGCTGTAACTTATTCTAATGAATATAAAATTAAAATGGGTGTTAGTAGTGAGACTATTGATAAATATAGTGTTTACTCTATTGAAGTAGCAAGAGAAATGAGTAAGAGCATAAGTGATTTTGCTCACTCTGATATTGGAGTTGGAGTAACTGGAAAAATGGGTGTAGTGGATCCAGCTAATCCATATGGTGATGATAATACTATTTATGTAAGTATTTATGAGAAAAAGAATAAGCAATATCATGAAATAAAAATGCATACTAAATATGAAGATAGAAAAGATAATAAAGAACTTATTATTAAAAGAATCGAGGAAGAATTATTATCAATATTAAATTAGGACTAGTATGTTATAATTAGAATAGAGGTGTAGTTATGAAAGAATATAAAAGTGAAGAAGAATTCTTAAAAGATTATAATCCTGATGAATTTAAAAAAGTATCTTTAACAACTGATATTTTAGTTTTAAGTGTATCAAGTAATGATTCAAATAATTATCGTAAAACTGATGATAAGAGTATGAGTGTATTACTAGTTAAGAGAGATAATTATCCATTTAAAGATATGTGGTGTTTACCTGGAGGATTTGTTGGATATGATGAAGATTTAGATGAAGCACCTAAAAGAATTTTAAAAAGAGAAACCAATTTAGATAATATTTATTTAGAACAATTATATACATTTGGTAATCCAAAAAGAGATCCAAGAATGCGTATTATTTCTACATCATATATGTCTTTAATAGATAAGAATATGTTAACTGAGGTTTTAAATAAAAATGCTTCTTGGTTTGATATTACTCTTTTTGAAGAAAAGGATAATATAGTTACTATTGTCTTAGATAATGGATCTGATACTTTAAAATTTAGTATAAAGAAAGTATTAAAAGAAGAGACAACTGATAGATATTCGTTTGAAGTTGTTGATAATAAATCAATAGCATTTGACCACCCACTTGTAATTCTTTCTGGTCTAGAACGTTTAAAAAATAAATTAGAATACACTGATATTGTATTTAATATGATGCCTAAGTATTTTACTTTAGGAGAACTTCAAAAAGTATATGAAGTAATACTAGGTAAAAAATTACTTGATCCAGCTTTTAGAAGAATTATTAAAGATAAGGTAAGTAAAACTAATAAAATGAAAACGGGTGAAGGACATAGACCATCTGTATTATTTGAATATAAAAACAATAAGTAGGTAATATATGGAAAACTTAAAATTAATAGTTCTTGATAATATTCAAGAATTTGGTGAAAAAGTAGATAAGCATTTAATGAAGATGCATAAAACTGATAAGAGTTTTATTATTCCTATTACTAGAGATCGTTTTAATAATGGTGAAGGAAAAATTAAAATAAATGGTACTGTAAGAGATAAAGAAATATATATTCTAAGTGATGTAGGTAACTATGATATTACTTATGAAATGCATGGATTTACTCATCATATGGCACCAGATGAACACTTTCAAGATATTAAAAGAGTTATATCTGCTATAAGTGGATATGCATCTAAAATAACTTTAGTAATGCCTCTTTTATATGAAGCAAGACAACATAAGAGAAAAGGTAAAGAGTCTCTTGACTGTGCAATTGCTCTTCAAGAGTTAGAAAGATTAGGAGTAAATCATATTATTACATTTGATGCACATGATCCTAATGTATCTAATTCAATTCCTAATTTACCTTTTGAAAATTTCTATGTTGCTCATGATATATTAGAGTCTATTGTAAATACTGAAGAAATAGATAATTTACTTGTAATTAGTCCTGATATGGGAGCAATGGAGAGAGCAAGATACTATGCTGATATACTGGGAACAGACGTTGGAGTATTTTATAAAAGACGTGATTTATCAAAAGTAGTAAATGGTAAAAATCCAATTGTAGAACATGTTTATTTAGGAAGAGATGTAAAGGGTATGAACTGTTTAGTAGTAGATGATATGATTGCCAGTGGTTCATCAATGATAGAAACAGCATCTTACTTAAAAGAAAAGGGTGCAAATAAAGTATATTTGGTTTCTACATTTGCTCTTTTAACTGAAGGACCTGATAAGTTTATTAAAGCATATGATGAAGGAATATTTGATAAACTATATTCAACTAATCTATCTTATGTATCAAATGATATTAAAGAAAAGAACTGGTATGTGGATGTAGATTGTTCAAAGAGGCTTGCAAATATTATTAATAAACTTAATAAAAAAGAATCATTAAAAACTATTTTTGATGATGCAAAAGAAGTTTTAAAATTGATTAGTAAAAAGGAAGAAAAATAAAAATACACGATTGTGTATTTTTTTCTTTACAAAATCTAAAGTTGTACATATAATAAACCTCAATTGAAGGAGGAAGATGTAATGACTGAAAAGTTACCGGTTCTTATTTTAAGTAAACATGTTTTGCTTCCTTATCAAGATCTTAAACTTGATTTAACTATGGATACTTCTAAGGAAGTAGTAGATAAAGCATGTGAAGAATACAACAAAAAAATTCTTGTTATTTTTAGTGGAGAATCTCAAGGTAAAAGAGATGTTTCAAAATTATCAGAAGTTGGTGTTATTGCTAAGATTACAAGAAAAATGCTTTTATCAAATGGTAATTTAAGAGTTATTTTATCAGGACTTAATAGAGTTAAAGCAAAAGAATATTTTTATGAAGATGATAATTTATTTGCTAATGTAAAAAGAATTTATATTAGTTATCCTCCAACTGTTGAAGAAGAAGCTAATACTAAGAAAATAAAAGAATTTGCTCATAAATATATGGAAGAAACTCCAGGAGCAAGTAATTCAATTGAATCTTTAATTGATAATAGTAATGATCTAGATTATATAACTGACTTAGTTACTAATTTATGTGATTTAGATTTAGAAAAAAAGAAAAAATACATGGAAGAGTTTGATTATAATCAAAGAGCGGAAGATTTAATTAAAGATGTTTATAATGAACTAAGAGCAACTGAACTATTAAATAAGATTGATGATGATTTAAGAGATTCATTTGAAAAAGAACAAAGAGATTATATTATTAAACAAAAGATTTCTAAACTTTCTAAAGAAATAGGTGTTTCATTAGATAAGAATGAAGAAGTTTTATTATATGAAGAAAAGATTAATAATCTTGAAATAAGTGAAAAGAGTAGAGTTAAACTTTTAAATGAAGTTAAGAAGTATTCGTTTACAAGTGAAACTAATCCAGATTCATCCGTTATTAGAAACTACCTTGATACTGTAATAAGTCTACCTTGGAATAGTTTTTCTAAAGATGAAACTGATTTAAAAAGAATTAGAAAAGCATTAGATGCTAGTCACTATGGACTAGAAGAAGTAAAGCAAAGAATTATAGAGTTTATTGCAATTAAGAAACAAAGTAGTAAACTTAGTTCTCCAATTATTTGTTTAGTTGGTCCTCCTGGAACTGGTAAAACAACACTTGGTGCATCTATTGCAAATGCTTTAAATAGAGAGTTCTTAAAGATAAGCGTAGGTGGACTTAATGACTCAACTGAGTTAACAGGACACAAACGAACTTATCTTGGATCAAGTCCTGGTGTAATTATGCAAGGTATTAAGAAATGTGGATACTCTAACCCTGTTATCTTAATTGATGAAGTTGATAAGATGGTTAAAGACTATCAAGGAGACCCTGCAGCTGTATTACTAGATATATTAGATCCAAAACAAAATACTAGCTTTGTAGACTTTTATATTGAAGAACCTTTTGATTTATCGAAAGTAATGTTTATATTAACTGCTAATGATATTAAAGATATTCCTCCTATGTTAAGAGATAGACTTGAAGTTATTGAAGTATCTTCTTATACAGAAGAAGAAAAAATAGATATAGCTAAGAAATACTTACTTCCTAATATATTTGAAGAATATAATATGAAGAAAATAAAACTTACTGATGATGCTTTAAGACTTGTAATTGATGGATATACTAAAGAATCAGGAGTACGTAATTTAGATAGAACATTAAAGAAAATAGTTAGAAATATGCTTGTTAATGATAAACAAGGTAAAACTTTAACTGTTGATTTAGTAGGAGAAATACTTGGACCAATTAAATATAATTATTCAATGGTTAAAAAGATTCATCCAGGTATTGCATCTACTTTAGGAGTTACTCCTTATGGTGGTGTTATTATTAATTTTGAAGCAATTGATTTACCAGGGAACGGAAAACTTATTATGACTGGTAATGTTGTTTCTTCAGTTGAGGAGTCTGCAAGAGTTGCGCTTAATTATATAATTAGAAATGCTAAAACATTTGGACTTAAACAAGAAACAATTATGTCTAAGAATATTCATATTAATTCACTAGTATATTCAATAAAGAAATCTGGTACATCTGGAGGAATGGCACTTGCTAGTGCAATACTTTCACTTTTACTTGATAAAGAAATAAGCGCAGATGTAGCATTTACTGGTGAAATAGATTTACATGGAGATATATTAAAAGTAGGTGGAATCAAAGAAAAAATAATTGGTGCCTACAATAATAATTATAAAAAAGTTTTTATTCCTGAAGATAATAGAAGTGACTTGATAAGAGTACCTGAAAATGTTAAAGAACAAGTAGAAATAGTATGTGTTGAAACATTTGAAGATGTTTATAAAGATTTATTTAAAAAGCATAAGTAATTATGCTTTTTTTGTTGTCTATCGTATTGTTATATTAAACTTCTTAATTTATAATATTGTATAGAATAGGTGTGATATAGAATGAAGGATAAAAACGGATTTATTGCTACATCAGTTTTGTATGCTTTTTTACTTTGTTTCCTTACTTTATTCTTAGCTTATATGGCTAACTATATTCAAAATAAATTATTGATTGATAGGGTTGCTGATTTAGCAAAAGAAGATTTATCAAAATATAATAATACTTATGTTACAGATCTTGCTTTAGGAGATTATGTAATTTTCGATACAATTGATCCTGAAGGAGCAGATGCTTTATCAGGAGTTAAAGTGTATGATTCTCCAATTAGTCCAGATGCTAGATGGATTCTATTTAAAATAGAAGGTGGAGATTTAATAGATAAAAATGAGGGTAAGTATGAAGACTCAGTATACTATTTTGTATCTGATTCAACTGCTCAAAAATATCAACCTTTAGTTAATTCACTTGCACTTGATAATAGTGGAGCTTATGCACCTATTACAGATAATACTAATTTAAATACTAATACATACAGTCCAAATTTAAAAAATATTGAAAGAGTTTTAAACAGTCATATATATTATTCATCAAGAAAGTATTGGTCTTCAGCAGAAGCGGATGAAACTGCAAAAACTGCGTATAAATATGCATTCCCATATACTGCAAATGGTGGAATAACAGATATTAGATATTTAAATGATGATGACTTAAATGAAATATTAAGTTTAAATGATAATGTTGTTGATGCAATTATGGATCAAGGAGATAAGTTTGTATTCTGGAACACTGGTACTTATTTTGACAGTACAAGACGTGGATTTACGGTTTATAAAAGAGAATATTTAGAATTCCTTGGACCAACTGATACTAATAGTGGTACTAATCCAGCCGAAGTTAACAGAATATGTCATACAAGTGGTGCTTCTTCTAATGGAGGTATTATAGACTTTAGCAATAATAGTGGTAATGACTTAAGTTATGGGCATTTATATTCAGGTATAATTGGACAAAACTTTGTTGATTATTGCTATTATGTAACAAATGATACTTTAGGAGATTGCCAAGATAGTAGTAATTATATTTGTAGAAGCAGTAATGGAGAGTATCCTCCTAGATTTGTTGTGGTATTAACTGTTAATAAAGGTAATCTTGTTAGAAATGGTAGAGCGGACTCTGGAAATGGAACAGCTACATTACCATATTTATTTACAACGGGGGCATAGATATGAGAAAGAAAAATGGATTTGTTTTAATCGAAACATTAATTGTAGTTTTATTATTAACAGTTACTTTGATGTCACTTTATTCTTCTTTTGCATATTTAGTTAATAAATCAAAAGAAAGAAATAATCATGATTCAATAGAAACAATATATAAAACTTACTATGTTAAAAGTTTAATTGATGCAACTTATGCTACAGCTGCAACATCTCGTTTTAAAGAATCATTTAGATATTATGCAAGTACATATTCTACAAATGATACTGGATTAAACCCAATATGTAAGGCATTCGATTATGCAGGTAATAAACTTTCTTATTCCAATTATATAAGTAATTATGATTCAAGCGATAAGATAGCAAGTTTTATAGTTTGCTCATATGATGAATATAAAACTATTGCATCATATACAGAAGAAGAATTAAATGCTAATCCTTCTTTAAAAGAAAAAGCAAAAATTATCAAGAATGATCCATTGTTTAATGCGATTGCTACATATGGAATTGAAAAAATGTATTATATAAATACTAATAGATTACAAAAGAGCCAAGGTATGGCTAAAGAAGCTTTAAATGCTGCATTTGATGCATCATCTATTAATTATGTAAATACACTAGATAGTAATGAAAATAATGACAAACTTATTATTAAATATGAAAAACCATTTGTTTATCCAGCAGGTTTTGATACTACTGATTTAGAGCTACTTATAAGTAAAGAAGCCTCTCATTCATCTGTATCTATGACAGATGTAAGTAAAAAAGAAGGCTCTTATCCAGTTTTCTTCTATCCTAAAGAAGGAGAAAGAGGAGAAGCGTTCTCGGGTGGAGATGTCTTCAATGGTGAGTCATTTACAGTTAGCGCCGGATTATTTACAGATTTAGAGGAATTTGGTGGTAAAACAATTATTGGATGGTCAACTAAGTCAGGTCTTACAGCTGATGAATTAAATACTTGCGTTGAGAGTACAAATAATGGTACTGCAACTGAAGTTCTATGTTATTATGCTAATACAAGTGTAAAAGCAACAGATAATAATAGAACACTTTATGCTGTTTGGTGTGGTGATAATACTATTGATGGTATTATGAAATGTAATTCAGGAGTACTTGATAATTTAAAAGAAACTGTTGTTGATGGTGTTACAACTTATTATTATGATGGAAAAAATAGTAATAAACCATTAGGAAACTATTATGTTTATACAGAAAGCAAAGTTAATGGTGAACCAAAGCTTGTTGGTCAACCATGCTTCCAATTAATGAGTAATTTTGGATCTTCAACAGGGTTTAAAGCTATATATGCTGGTTTATATGATTCTGCCACGGGATGTGATGTTACAAATAAATCTATAAATAATTCAAGTTATGCTTTTTCTAATGCTACTGGTATTGCAGGTGCTGGATATACATATTATAGAGATAGTAAAAGAATAGAAGCACCAATGGATTATTGGTCATTTTTAAGATCGTTCAATATTTATAAATATACTGGTAGTATGTATGCTAATTCTTCAGATGCTCCTTTAAAACTTGGCGAATATGTATATTTATCCAAAGGTTATAAAAATAAGAATGGAGTTTTTTCGTTAGATGATACTGCCGTTAGGGTATTATTTGATGATTACTTAACAAATGATTATAAAGATTTAATTAATATGATTTCGTCTCAAGGTTTAAAATATTTTTGCATGGATTCGTCTAAAACTGAGTGTGGTAATGAAATTGCTCGATTAAATGGTTCTATTACAACCCAATCTACTGGTGGTAAACTAATTATAAAATATAATTATGACTCATTTAAACAACCTTTTGATCCTAACAGCATGTCAAAATATAAAAGTCAGTTTTCATCAGAAATAAGATATGATAGTGAAAAAGGACAATATTACTTGCCAGCGGAAACTAGTGTAATATATTCTATGACCGATGCTCAAACACCAAGTAAAATGTTTAAAAATAGGTATTATTGTACTGGTAAATTAGTATCAGATGATGCTGGTGTTACTAATTTATATTGTAATAATGGTTATACGTTTATTTTTGGTATGTCTAGTAGTGGTACTGGAACTTCATACTATAGAATAATTTACAGTAATAGTGACTCTCCTGAGTCTACTCCTCCAAATTTATTTAATTATACATTTGGTTCGGTTGAACAAAGAACAAAGGATTCAAATGCAAAAGCAGCTATTGATAAATGGTTTGAAAAATATTTTTCTCATTATGACGAAATACTTGATACAAAGGCTGTTTATTGTAATGACTTTTCACCTAAAGTATATTCATATGGCAATTCAGAATATAGTTGGTATAATGGTTTTACTAATAGTTATTTCTACTATAATGGTTCGACTGATATTTATTCTCCACAAAATTCCGATAAATTTTACTATGGCGCTAATAATGAGAAGAGGTTTAGTCAGTTTACTGCGTGTGATACTCAATATGCCTATAGTTATAAGGATAGTGATAATCTAGGTAATCATTTGCTTAAATATCCTGTTGGTATGCTTACTGGGCAAGAATATTTTGCTGTTGGAGCTTCTACTAAGAATTATTTGAGTGACTCATCAACGTATTTTTTAATGAATCCTTACCGTTATGGTTCGTCAAGTGGTTCTATTTATGGACATTTAACTCTTGATAGTCGCGAATATAGTTTAGGTATTGATTATTGGAACACAAATAGTTCTTATTGGTTAAGACCAGTTATATCTATAAAAATTGATGCTCCAATTTCAGGTGGTGCAGGAACTGTTAAAGATCCATTTATTTTATATGGTAAATAGAAAGGACAAATAATATGAAAAGAAATTATAATCAATCTGGTATGACTATTATTGAAGTATTAGTAAGTGTAATAATTATTTCATTTGTAATGAGCTTATTATTTGTTCTTCTATTACAAGTACAAAATGCTAATAGTGCTGCTAAGAAGAAATCAAATCTTTTGATTTCTCAAGCAGTAATTACTAAAGCAATTGAGCAAGATATGATTGAAATAGGTGTTAGTGCTGTTTCAGCATGTACATATGATGATTTTAATATGTTTAGTAATCAGATTGATGAAAGCGAACCATATGCTTGTGCTAGGTTAGAGTTTAATAAATCATATGATATTAATGATTTGGGTTACATCATGGTTTATAAGCAAAATGAAAATGCTTATGATAATGCCACTTGGGTAGTTAAATATGCAAGAGGTTATTATGATAACTGTGTTATGGGAAATTCACCAAGTGATGGTAGTTCTTGGATTGAGTCATATAGTGTTGTTCAAAAACTTAATAATGATGTAACACTTGGTAGTTTTGTTGATAGAGTTACAGGTAAAACTAGATATGTTTCTCTTAATTATTCAGCAGAATATGATCCTACTGAAAAGTATAGTAGACAAAAAGTTAATTCTGCTAATATAGTTATTCCTATTGTTGATAGTAATAATTATCACTATGATATAGATTTATCTTTCTCATTTAGATTATATTACCCAGATGAGACTGATCCTTCTAAAGCAAAACAAAGAATAGATTTTGTTTGCGATGACGAGGGAGTTGATTGTGTATGTACTTCTTCTAAGGATGAAAATTGTAATAAAACATATTCATCAAATCTTCCTGGAAGAACAAAAAGTGAAACAGATAAGACATATAATTACACTTGTACTGCAACTAAGAAGTCTGTTTCTACTTCAATGGGAATTAACAAAGATTTCTTGACATTAAGTAATGTTAATAAGGCAGGTATTGTGCCAGATAATGTTAGAAAAATTACGTTTAGTAATTCGTTGGACTCTAATGGGTTTGGTGGATATGGTATAGATGTATCTCTTGCTCAAAACAAGACATCTATTTTATATTACGAATTTGACGATAATACAGATACATACGATATAATGATTGGTCAATCTGGTGGCGTTACTGTTGCTGGTAAGAGCATGGCTAACATGTTTGCTGATTGTATAAGGTTAGAATCCATTAATTTTAAAAATTTTAGTTCCAATGGAATTGAAGATATGAAGAATTTATTTAAAAATTGTGAAAAACTTACTAATGATGGTATAGACGGATTTTTAAATCTAAATTTCGATGGTGTAAGAAAAATGTCTGCTATGTTTAAGGGATGTAAACGTATTACTGTATCTCCATTTAGACAATCATCTGGTGATGCATTTAATTTAAGTAGTTTAGTGGATGCTTTTGAAATGTTTTCTAATAGTGGATTAACTGAGTTTATTTATTATAAGGATTTGTGGTGTGATAATGTTACATCATTCTTACGTTTGCTTAGTGATTCAAATATACAAACTGTTGTAATTGGAGATATTTCTCGTAGTGTTTCTATGAATAATTTGAATTCTATGGCGCATATGCTTGATAATTGTAATAGTTTGACAACATTTAAACTTATTAATTGTAATTTTCCAGCTTTAAATACTATTGAAAGAATTTGTTTTCATGTAAGCTCATCCAATGTTTCGGTTATGAGTGCCTTAGGAACATATAATTCTGAAACACATGTATATTCTGGTGGTGGAATGCAATTTGTAAATTTATACACTCCTAATTTGGAAAATCTTTCTTATGCATTTTACTATGAAAAAATTAATTCAAGTTTGAATATTAGTAATTGGACGATTGTAAATAATTATAATGCTGACCATATGTTTTTTGGAGCAGGTTTAACAGCGTTTTCATTTGGCGATGATGCGTTTGGAACAGAAGGATATGGTGGTCCATACAATGGCTCTTATATGTTTTATAATTGTAGTATAAAGAAATTAATTAATAATGATACAAGAGAATCGGTATTAATTCATGCTAATTATATGTTTTATTATAATTATTTGGATACTATTGATGGTGGTTTTTATTTACCAAATGTAGTTGATTGCACTTCTATGTTTAGTACAGCAGGACCTTCTTCCAAGGCTGTATTTAACTATATTAAAGAAGGATCTTTATCCAAGTGTGAAAAGTTTACTAATATGTTTTTGGCTACACGTTATCAGGTTATTTATTTAGACAATATTAATAGTGAAGTAACCGAAGGTACTGTTTCATGTGTTAATATGTTTGCTGCTGGTAGTTCGAGTGGTAAAAACACTTTGAAAAATGTTTATATGAGAAATGCTAATTTTAAAACGAGAGTTTCTATGTCTTCAATGTTTGCATATAATTGGTCACTTAGATTTGTTGACTTTGACTATGTTAAAGGGGACTGGGATAATAACAAGTATTATGACGGAACATATACATATTATGGAATGGATACTCCTGATACTAGTGATGATACAAATATTGATCATATAGGAAATTTTGAAAATTTCTTTGATAAAGATTCCTCGGCGGCTATACCGGGTTCTATGGAAAAAATGTTTTTTAACTGTTCTTCTTTAAGGGGACTTCCAGACAATTTCTTTAGCACGATGAATATAAAGAGTGTATCTAACTGTACCGCCATGTTTGAATATGCTGGTGTTGAAGCAATTTTAGGTGGTATAAGAAATAAATTTGGAGTATTATTAGATTTTGATTTTAATTCAAATCCTGTTTTACCTTATATGTTTCATGGTGTTGATAATTTCTCTTATATTAAATTACCAAAATTAACTAAGTCTACTAATCTCGTAGATATGTTTAATAATGTTGGAGGTAATAGTGATCGTATAACAGATTTAACCATTGATTTATCTTCTTTAACAACTAATCTTGATACTTTTATTTCTACAGGATTTAGTGGAAAAGGACAAGTACCAATTAAGATTATTACTAAAGCAAATCAAACAGTAGCTTGTAGCGTTTATAATACTCTTAAGAGTAAATATCCAAGTGTAACTGTTACATATACAGATGGTGTTACTGTCTTAGATCCAACAAAATGCTAATTTATATTAGCATTTTTTTATGTTATAATTCTTTTTATGGTGAGGAAGATGAAAGTATTTATTAATTACTTATTAAATATATTTAAGAAGAATTTTATTAGTATTATTTTTCTTATATTTATTATATGTGTTATATATATAAAAGTACCTTATACAGTATATTGTCCAGGTGGAACTATTAATATAGAAGAACGCCTTAGTAATCCTGTTTATAAGAGTAAAGGTTCTATTAATTTAACATATGTTAGTACTTTAGATGGAAATTTAGTTACATACCTTTTAGGTTTAATTTTACCTAATTGGGATTTAGTTAAAAATGAAGAAAGACTTATGATAGATGAAGATATGGAAGAGTTAACTTTAAGAGAAACTATATCTTTATATGAGTCTATTTCTAATGCTACATATAATGCTTATGGTGCTGCTGGAATAGATGTAAATATAACAAGTAAAAATTTTTATGTTTATTATATTTTAAAAGAAAGGGCCGAAACTACTTTAAAAATAGGAGATAGAATTATTAGTTATGATGGCGTTAACTATGATGAACAAACTAATCTTTTAGAATACATTAGTAAAAAGAATGTTGGAGATAAAATAAACTTTAAAGTAGATAGATTTGGTAAGAACGTAGATACATATGCTGTTGTTAAAGAAATAGAAGGTAGAAAAATAATAGGTATAGTAATTGATACTATATTTAATTATGATAATAAACCTGATGTTAAATATAGTTATCATGAAAGTGAAATAGGTTCTTCTGGTGGGTTAATGCTTTCTTTATCAATTTATAATGCTTTAGTAGAGAAAGACATTACAAAAGGACGTAAGATAAGTGGAACAGGTACAATTGATTTAGATGGTAATGTTGGTCCAATTGGAGGAGTAACTTATAAAATAAAAGGAGCTGTAGATGGTAAAAGTGATATATTTATAGTTCCAAGTGAAAACTTCAAGGAAGCAAAAGACTATATAAAGAAGAAAAAATATAAAATTAAATTAATAAAAGCAGAAAACTTTAAACAAGTGTTAGATAGTCTTGATAAGTAGGAGGGTATTATGAATAAAGAAAATAAAAGTGGTAATTTAGATTTATCTAAAATAAATGCCGAAGATTTTCAAAAGGAAATTGAAGATATAAGAAAAAAGTTAGACTTTAGTAATATTATAAATGATATAGATAAATATTTAACTAAGTTAGAAATAGAACAAGGTATAAAAGATAAAGATGGTAATATTATAAAGAAAGAGGAAAAGTAAACTTTTCCTTTTTTGATTTTTAAAAAAATTGTATAATAGTTAATACAGGTGATAAAAGTGAATAGAAAAGATGTAAATAGAAGTGAACTATCTCCAATGATGCAACAATTATTAGAGATTCATGATAGATATGATGATTGCATATTGTTTTCAAGAATTGGAGACTTTTATGAAGTATTTTTTGAGGAAGCAGAATTAGTATCTCGTGAATGTGAACTTACTTTAACTGGTAAGAATGCAGGATTAAAAGAGAGAATTCCTATGTGTGGTGTTCCTCATCATGCTGTTAAAACTTATATAGAAAAACTTGTTAATAAAGGTTATAAGGTTGCTATATGTGAGCAGTTAGAAGACCCTAAGCAAGCTAAAGGTATGGTTAAAAGAGATGTAATTGAAGTAGTTACTAAAGGCACTATGGTAGATCTTGAATACTTAAATGAAAGAGACTTTAACTATATAGGTGGCTTAATAGATTATAATTATATTTATTTACTTACTTATATAGATTTATCTACTGGAGAAGTTAATTCACTTTATATTAATCACGATAATGATTCACTTACTAAAGAACTTATTAATTTAAATATTAAAGAAGTAATAGTACAAAAAGAGTTTCCTTTAGAAATACTTAATACACTTATAAATAACTATGGTCTTAATTTATCTATAAGTGAAGATGTGTTAGAAGATGATTATAAGAGTATATATGAAGATGTAGAAGATGATAGAGTAATATATGGTATTAAACATATTCTTTATTATTTAAGAGTTAAAGAATTAAAAGAATTAAGTCATCTAGGACATGTTAATGAAATTAAGAAAGATGATTATATGGACATGGATGTCCATACAATAAGAAACTTAGAGTTAATAGAAACTTTAAGACTAAAGGACAGAAAATATTCTCTTATATGGTTACTTGATAAAACTAAAACTGCCATGGGTGCAAGAACTTTAAAGAATTGGTTAATGAATCCATTAAAAGATATTGATCAAATTAATAAGAGATATGAAAAAATAGAAAAACTAAATAATGAATTCTTACTAAGAGAAGAGTTATCAAGAGATCTTTATGAAATATATGACCTTGAAAGATTATGTGGTAAAGTTTCTTGTGGTGGCTTAAATGCAAGAGATGTATTACAAATTAAAAGAAGTTTAAAAGTATTACCAGATATTAATAGGATATTAAAAGAATTAGGATTTGAATACACGATTGATGAACATGGAGAACTATATAGTTTACTTGAAAAAAGTATATATGAAGAACCACCTATTACTATTAAAGAAGGATATTTAATTAAAGAAGGATATAATAAAGAATTAGATGAACTTAAGACAATAAGAAAAGGTGGAAAAGATTTTATTTCTGCAATCGAAAAAGAAGAAAAAGAAAGAACAGGAATAAATAACTTAAAAGTAGGTTATAACAAGGTATTTGGTTACTATATAGAAGTAACAAAAGGACAAATTGCTAATATACCAGAGGATGCACATTGGGAGAGAAGACAAACTTTAACTGGTGCAGAAAGATTTATTACTCCTGAATTAAAAGAAAAAGAAGCTTTAGTATTAAATGCTGAAGAAAGAATAGTAGAGTTAGAATATAACTTATTTAATGAAATAAGAGATATTCTTAAAAACAATGTAGCTAAACTTAAAAACACTGCAAAGATAATTGCAGAAGTGGATGTATATGTTTCTTTATCTAGAGTAAGTGAAGAATATCATTTAGTAAGACCTACACTAACTAAAGAAAGATCTCTTGATATTGTTGAAGGACGTCATCCTGTTGTTGAGGTTGTAAGTGGTAATGGTTATGTTAAGAATGATTGTAAGATGGATAGTAATATTAATACACTTCTTATAACTGGTCCTAATATGTCAGGTAAGAGTACTTATATGAGACAGTTAGCTATTATTGTTATTATGGCTCAAATGGGTTCTTTTGTACCTGCAACAAGTGCAACACTTCCTATTTTTGATAAGATATTTACAAGAATTGGGGCATCAGATGACTTAGTAAGTGGAGAGTCTACTTTCATGGTAGAAATGCTTGAAGCTAATAATGCTATTAAGAATGCTACAAGTGAATCATTAATATTATTTGATGAACTAGGAAGAGGAACAAGTACTTATGATGGTATGAGTCTTGCAAGAGCTATCTTAGAGTATGTTACAACAAAGATTAAATGTAAGACACTTTTCTCAACACATTATCATGAATTAACTGATCTAGATCAAAAGATAAGTGCTATTAAGAATGTACATGTTGAAGCAAGTGAACATGATGGTAATGTAGTATTCTTACATAAGTTAAGTGATGGTGCTGCAGATAAATCCTATGGTATACATGTAGCTAGGTTAGCAGGACTTCCAAGTGATTTATTAAAGTCAGCTGAAGAAATACTTAAAAAGTATGAAATAGGTGCTAAAAAGAATAAAGGTAATGTTTTAATAGAACAAATTGCAATGGATTTTTCTCAAAGTGAAGGAAACAATGAATTAGAAGAATATATAAAAACAATTGATCCTATTAAAACAACACCAATGGAAGCAATTAATATATTATTTAAAATTAAAGATATTTCTAATAAAAAATAGAAATATCTTTTTATTTATTATTAAACAAACGTGTGATATATGAATATTTTTAAAGATAATGTACTTAGTGAAAAAAGTAATATGCAAAAAATGCATATTGCAAATTCAGATAAACCTGTTGAATATTATAATCTAGATGTAATTTTAGCTGTTGGTTATAGAGTTAATTCTAGGAAAAGTATTATGTTTTAGATATAGATTTCAAGTAAAACGAACTTTTACCGCTAATAATAATATTAAGGAGAAGTTTATATGAATTATTATAATGCGATAAAAAATAAATTAATTGATAATGAAATATATTCAAAAGTAAAGGATTATTCAAAAGAAAGGCATAAAGTAATCACATATTTTGAAATAGGAAGATTATTAAATGAAGCTGGTGGCAAGTATGGAGATAATATTATAGATGAATACTCTAAAAAATTAGTTGCAGAGGTTGGTAAAAAATATAATAGAAGGACTTTATTTAGAATGAAGAAATTCTATAATGTATTTTGCAATGAGAAAGTGACAACAATGTTGACACAATTAACTTGGTCACATTATTTACTATTATTATCGATAAGTGATTATGAGGAAATAATATATTATATAAATATATCTAAAAATAATAATTTAACTCAAAGACAATTACAAGAAAAAATAAAGAGTAATGAATATAAAAGAATACCTATTGAATCAAGAAACAAATTAAACAAAAATGAAATACTTAGGCCGAACGATTTAATTCCTAATCTAATAAGAATTAAAAAAAGTAATAATTATGAAAATATATCAGAAAAAGTATTGCAAAGACTAATACTTGAGGACATTGCGTCTTTTTTGAAAGAACTTGGAAATGGATTTACATTTATAGATAATGAATATCCAATTAAATTTGGTAATAGATATAATTATATAGATTTGCTTCTTTATAATATTAAATACAAGTGTTATGTAGTAGTAGAATTAAAAGTAACAGAATTAAAGAAAGAACATACAGGACAGATACAAATATATATGAATTACATTGATAAAAATATTAAAACTATCGAAGAAAATGATACAGTCGGGATAATTATTTGTAAACAAAATAATGAATATGTAATTAAATATTGTTCGGATGATAGAATAATCTCTAGAGAATATGCACTTGTTTGATATAAAACTTATTTGTATGTATGCTTTGTTGATAATTATAAATGGAATAAAGTATTATGAAAAATTATGATTTAATAACGAATTTCTTGAATTAGCCTAATTCAACGTATTTTCGTTGACAAATTGACAACTTTTTGGTATTATCTTCTTGTTTGTAAGTCTTTCTTACGAACCGCACAGAGAAGGTTATAAGTACTTTATGTCACCTTAATGGCGAGTCTTCAAAATTTTATAAGGAGGTAAAAGTATGAAAGCTATATTCGTAACTGGTGGAAAACAATACTATGTTGAAGAAGGATCAGAAATCTTTGTTGAAAGATTAGAAGCTGAAGAAGGTTCTAAAGTTGATTTCGATACTGTAGTAAGCGTAGGAGACAAAGTTGGAACTCCATATGTAAAAGGAGCTAAAGTTACTTGTGAAGTTGTTAAACATGGAAAACAAAAGAAAATTAGAGTTTTCAAATATGTTTCAAAGAGTAACTATAGAAGAACTCAAGGTCATAGACAACCATATACTAAATTAAAAGTAGTTAAAATTGCAGGTTAATTATGATTAAGATTAAACTTAAGGAAAATCTGATAACTATTGAAGGTCATGCTAATTATAGTGAGACTGAAGATATTGTATGTGCTAGTGTTTCATCAATCATGTATACAACAGTAAATGGTATTTTAGAATTAAATCATGATGCTATTACTTATACAGATGAAAAAGGATTAGTTACAATTAGGATTAATAGTGATGATAATGTTACTAAAAAATTAATAGACAATATGATTTCTTTATTTAAAGAACTAGAAACAGATTATCCTAAAAACGTAAAAATTTATAAGGAGGAAATGTAATATGTTATTTAATAGAATTTCATTAAACATCCAACGTTTTGCCCACGTTAAAGCTCAAGGTTCTACTCAAAACGGTAGAGATTCAGCTGGTAGAAGATTAGGAGCTAAACTTGCTGATGGTCAAACTGCTACTGCTGGAGCAATTATCTATAGACAAAGAGGAACTAAGATTTATCCTGGTACTAATGTTGGTATGGGTAAAGATAATACTTTATTTGCTAAAGTTGCTGGTGTTGTAAAATACGAACAATTTGGTAGAGATAAGAAAAAAGTAAGCGTTTACGAAAAGTAATCGCTTTTTTATTTAAATAGTTATGAAGTAGGGGTAAACTTTAAAAAGTTTACCTTTTTTGTGCTTAATTATGCTATAATAAGGCAAGGTGATTAAAATGACAAAGGTAGAAAAACCTGAAGTAATTGAAAAAATCCATAATTATGCTTTAGAAGAAATCATGGGAGATCGTTTTGGAAGATATTCTAAGTATATTATCCAAGATAGAGCAATTCCTGATGTTAGAGATGGTTTAAAACCTGTACAAAGAAGAATTATATATGCCATGTGGCAAGATAAGAATACTCATGATAAACCATTTAAGAAGTGTGCTAATGCTGTTGGTTTAGTATTAGGTAGATATCATCCACATGGAGATACATCAGTATATGATGCATTAATTCACTTATCCCAAAAGTGGAAACAAAACTTAAATTTAGTAGAAGTTGATGGTAATAATGGTTCTATAGATGGAGATCCACCTGCAGCAATGCGTTATACTGAAACAAGACTTTCTAAAGTTTCAGAAGAAATGCTTAAAGATATTAATAAAGGTACTGTAGCAATGGCTCTTAACTATTCTGATACTATGTTAGAGCCAACTGTACTTCCTGCTAAGTATCCTAACTTACTTGTAAATGGTACAACTGGTATATCTGCTGGTTATGCAACAAATATTCCTCCTCATAATTTAGGTGAAATAATTGATGCAACTATTAAGAGAATAGATAGTCCTAATTGTAAACTTGATACTATTTTAGAAATAGTAAAAGGACCTGACTTTCCAACAGGTGGTACTGTAGAAGGTAAGGAACAAATTAGACAAGCACTTGAAACTGGTAAAGGTAAAGTAGTTGTTAAAGCTAAATATGAGTTTGTTAAAGAAAAAGGTAAAGAACAAATTATTATTTCAGAGATTCCTTTTGATGTTAATAAACAATTATTAGTTAAGAAAATAGATGATATTAGAATTAATAATTCAGTATTTGGTATGGCTGAAGTAAGAGACGAATCTGATAAAGATGCATTTGTAAGAATTGCTATTGATTTAAAACCAGGTGCTGATAAAGAATTAATAATGAAGTATTTATTTAAAAATACTGATTTACAAACTAATTTTTCATATAACATGGTAACTATTGTTAATAGAAGACCTAGATTACTTGGTATTTTAGGAATAATAGATGCCTATATTGCTTTTGATAGAGAAATAGTAAGAAAGAAAAGTGAATATGATTTAGAAGTAGCTAGAAGAGAAGCACATATATGTGAAGGTTTAATTAAAGCTATTTCTATACTAGATGAAGTAATTGCAACTATTAGAAAATCTAAGAATAAAAGTGATGCCGAAGATAACTTAGTAGAAAAGTTTGGTTTTACTAAAGATCAAGCAGTTGCAATTGTTACATTACAACTTTATAGATTAACTAATACAGATATAGTTGATTTAGAAGAAAGACTTGCTAACTTACAAAAGATTATTGCTTCTTTAGAAGAAATACTTAATAATCCTGAGAAGTTAGATTCTTATATAAAAGCAGAATTAAGACAAATAAAGAAACAATATGATGTTCCTAGAAGAACAAATATTATAGATGAAGTACAAAATATAGTAATTAATCAAGATGATTTAATTCAAAAAGAAAATGTCATGGTTGTTACCACTAAACTTGGATATGTTAAGAGAGTATCCATGAAGAGTTATGCAGCAACACCTGATGATGAAACTGGATTAAAACCAGGAGACTATGTAATTAATTTATATGAAACAAATACATTAACAAGATTACTTGCTATTACTAAGATGGGTTACTATTTATATGTACCTGTTAATGATTTACCAAATTCTAAATGGAAAGATTTAGGTAAACATATATCTAATATTGTTACATTAGATCCAAATGATGAAATAGTAGCATCTTATATAATTGATGAAAATAATGATAATCCAAATATTATTATTGCATCTTCAAAAGGTATGGTTAAAAAGACTGCTTTAAAAGACTTCATTGTTCAAAGATATAGTAAAGTATATACAGCAATGAAATTAAAAGAAGGAGACTATTTAGTAAGTGCTGCCTTAGAAGATGATAAGATATTAATAGTATCAAGAGATGGATATTATTTAAGTTACTTTAGTAAAGAAATACCTTTTGCTGGTGTAAAAGCAAGTGGTGTAAAAGGTATTGCACTTCATGATGATGATATTGTTGTATCTTGCATGGGTTATAAAGAAACTGATGAATATTTAGATATATTCACTAGTCAAAAGACTGCTAAACGTATTAAGATAAGTGACCTTCAAACTCTTAGTAGAGCTAAAAGAGGAGGAACTTTGATTAAGAAAGTTAAGACTACAAAATATGATATTGTTACAGCATTTATTTCTGATGCTAAAGATAAGATTGGTTTACAATTATTAGAAGATGTTGAAGTATTAAAAAATTCTGCAATTTCTATTATGGATCTTGCCTCTACTGGTTCAACAATTTCAAAGAAAAACTATCTATGTGCATTTGTATTTGCAACACCAATTAAGATAGAAGAAAGTATAAAACCAAATAAGAAAAAAGAAGAAATTGTAGAAGAACAACAATCATTTATAGAAGAGTTTAAGATATAATTCTTAAATTCTTCTTTTTTGTTGAAAAAGATTCCTAAATTCTTTATAATTTATCTAGAATTAAGGTGAAGATATGAAAAAGTATTTAATTATTCTTTTGATTGCATTTTTATTTGTTTTTTCTGGGGGAGTAACTACTTACAAGACAACTATTAACAGTTTACAATCTAATTATTTTCGTCTAGTTGATTATGAAAATGCTAAGAGTAATTTTTATTTAGATTCTGTTTATGTAATGGATGGAAAACTTGAACCTGAGTTTAATGATGATACATATAACTATAAAGTATATGTTCCTTCAAATACTAAAAAGTTAACAATGTCTTTTAGACCTCAGTCTAAGTATTGTACTGGTGAGATTGAAGGAAATGAAAATCTAACTAATGGATCTGTTGTTAAAATTAATACTGTAGATGGGACAGGAGCAACATTTACATATACTTTTACTGTGGTTTACTCGAATTCAAAAGTTTTAATAGTTATATTAATAATATTTATATCTTTAATTGTATTAGGTGGAATAACAGTTTTAGTTTTATATATATTACAAAAGAAAGGTTATATACATCTAAACTTTAAGAAAAAAGAAGAAGTAGAAAATGGAAATTATGTAAATTAATTTCCTTTTATATTGAAAAAATAATTATAAAAATTTATAATTTATAATAGAAAGGAAGATGAAAATGAAAAATACAAGAAAGGGTTTTACATTAGTTGAATTATTAGCAGTTATCGTAATTTTAGCAATCATTATGATTATAGCAATACCATCTGTACTTGGTACAATGACAACAGCAAGACAAAAATCATTCTGTGAATATGTTACTAAAGTATATATGGCTGCTCAAAATAAATACATGGCTGCTCAAACTTTAGGAAGCAGTGACTTAGGTAACAGCTATACTACAACAATAGGTTCTGAAACAGCATATGTTTATGACATTACTAAAGATTTAGGACTAGAAAATGTTGGAGATTATAAAGGATATGTTGCTGTTTTAAAACCTAATGCAGGTAGTAGACCAAAACCAGAATTCCATGTAGCACTTCATGATTCTAATTACATTTTAAAAGATGGTTTCTATAAATATGATGAAGAACCTAAAACAGATGCATTAGAAGATTATACTACTGAAGAAGACTGGGTAACTGTTACACCTGTAAGTAAAACAGAATTTGAAGAGTAGTGGTTTAATTCTTGCTTTTACTATTTAAAGAAAATTATGAAAATAATTTTCTTTTTTATTGAAATATAAATAATATAAAATTATAATTTATAATAGAAAGTAAGATAAAGATGAAGAATACAAGAAAGGGTTTCACATTAGTTGAATTATTAGCAGTTATCGTAATTTTAGCAATCATTATGATTATAGCAATACCATCTGTACTTGGTACAATGACAACAGCAAGACAAAAATCATTCTGTGAATATGTTACTAAAGTATATATGGCTGCTCAAAATAAATACATGGCTGCTCAAACTTTAGGAGATAATTATGTTATTGGTAATCAAACTGCAACAAATGTATCTTATACTAAAGCTGATGGCTCTTCTGCTACTTCTAATGGTTTCTATTATGATGTAAAAGAAGATTTAGGACTAGAAAATGTTGGAGATTATAATGGTTATGTAATGATTGTTAAACCTACAGCTAGTGATTCTAAACCTCATTTTGTAGTTGTTTTATGGGATAGTAATTATATGTTAGTTTCTGGTGATAAATATTTCTATGAATACATAGAAGAACCAAAGACTACAAATTTAGTTGATACTGATACTGGTATTGCAACTAGAATTACTAATTTATTCTATGACAGCACAAATTCTAAAAACAAAGCTGTGGATGTTTCTAAGTTAACAAAAACAACTTTACCTACTCCTAAATAGTACTGAAGAGTGAAAAATTCACTCTTTTTTGTTTATCTATTGATAATAATTTTAATGTGATATAAAATGTATATAGGATAGGAGCGTGAAATAAGTGAAAAATACAAGAAAGGGTTTTACATTAGTTGAATTACTTGCAGTTATCGTAATTTTAGCAATCATTATGATTATAGCAATACCATCTGTACTTGGTACAATGACAACAGCAAGACAAAAATCATTCTGTGAATATGTTACTAAAGTATATATGGCTGCTCAAAATAAATACATGGCTGCTCAAACTTTAGGAACAGGTGATATTGGTAGTTCATTTTCTGCTGTGATTGAGGACGTAACTATTTATTATTACAATATTAAAACAGATTTAGGACTAGAAAACACTGGAGATTATAAAGGCTATGTTGGAATAATTAAACCTACTACAGATGATCCAAAACCATATTTCATAATTGCACTTTCTGATAGTAATTATGCTTTAGTAACAGGAGATAATCCATACTATATATATGATAAAGAACCAACAACTGAAAATTTAATTGATGTAGATCAAAATTATATTACTATGTTCAATGCTTTTGAAAATGCTATTGATTTGGAGCATAAGACATTTGATAAGTCAAAGTTCCCTTATTTTGATTAAAAGAGTGATTTACACTCTTTTTTCTTTTGCATTATTGAGTATACATTATTCTTTAATATATAAAGAATGGAGATATTTTAATGGTTAACATAAGAAAGGTTTTACATTAGTGGAGTTGCTTGCAGTTATTGTGATATTAGTCATTATAATGATTATAGCTGTTATTAATACATTTGAACAACTTACTGCAACTGGTGAAGTAGTAAATTTAAAAGGCTTTGTTAAAGAAGAAATTGATTTTGAATAATAGTAGGAAGAGTGAGTAATCACTCTTTTTATTTTGTATTTAAGAGATAGATTAATATGTGATATAATTTAATAGGTGATTAATATGCTATATATAGGTAGTCATGTTTCTTTTAAAAATGACACTGGCTTAATAGGAAGTGTCATGGAAGCACTTAGTTATAATGCTAATGCTTTTATGTTCTATACAGGTGCTCCTCAAAGTACTTTAAGAGGAGAAATAGATGATTTAAAAACATATGAAGCGTTAAAAATAATGAAAGATAATAACATGAATTTAGAAAAAGTAATAGTTCATGCTCCATATATTGTTAATCTTGCTAATAATAAAGATATTGATAAATGGAAGTTTTCATGTGACTTCTTAAGACAAGAAATAGAAAGATGCTTGTCTTTAGGAGTTAAGTATATGGTACTTCATCCAGGTAGTTCTGTAGGTTTAGAAAGAGAATATGCTATTAATAATATTATTAAAGGATTAAATAATATTTTAATGGATAATGATAATATAATGATTTTATTAGAAACAATGGCAGGTAAGGGTAATGAAATTGGTTCTACTTTAGAAGAATTAAAAACTATAATAGATGGAATAGTTTTGAAAGAAAAAATAGGTGTATGTGTTGATACTTGTCATATAAATGATGCAGGTGTTGATTTATCTAATTTTGATGAATACTTAGATAATTTTGATAAAACAATTGGTATTGATAAAATAAAGTGTATTCATATAAATGATAGTAAGAATCCAATTGGATCTCACAAAGACAGACATGAAAACATAGGATTTGGTACAATTGGTTTTGAAAATTTACTAGGTGTTATATATAACAAGAGAGTAGAAGATATACCTAAGATACTTGAAACACCATATATAGATAAAATATACCCACCTTATAAGTTTGAAATAGAAATGATTAGAACAAATAAATTTAATCAAAACTTATATTTAGATGTAGTTAACTATTATAAAGAGGAGAAAAAATAATGAATGATTTAGTAGAGATAAAAGAAGCTAATAATATTAATTATGACAAGACTATTAATCATTTTTTAAATCCGGATTATATATATATTCCTATTATAAAAGGGATGAAATTAAATAAGAATAATGAAGTAAAAGTTTTTAGAGATGAATTATTATTAAAGGGAAGCGAATTTAATTTTTATTCTCCTATATCTGGTGAAATAAAATCTATTGATAATAATAAATATATTCATAATGAAAGAATTAAAACTATTGTTATTGAAAATGATTTTAAAGAAACAGTTAAAAAACGTATTCCTGCCGTTAAATATATAAATGAACTTAAAGGTGAGGATGTTATAAAATTAATAGATAAATATGATGTACTTGATATTCCTATTAATCCTATTGCTAAAACATTAGTAGTATCTGGAATAGAAGTAGATCCTTTTGAACGTAATAATACATATATTATTAATAATTATTCAAATATGATTCTTGAAACAATAGATGCTTTAATTAATATTTTTAAAATAGAAAAAACATATTTTTGTATTACTAATAGTAATAAAGATATTGTTTATAATTTAACAAGTAATCTTGGTACATACCCAAATATTAAATTAAAAGTACTTGATAATGGTTATCCACTTGGAAGAGAAGAGGTATTAGTTGATAGAGTACTTGCTAAAAAAGAACTTAAATGGAAATATAATTATTTAAGTGTAAGAGATATTTATAATATTTATAAAGTACTTAAAAAAGATAGACCTATATGTGAAACATTAGTAACTGTAGGTGGTAGTTTTGTAGAAACACCTAAAGTAGTTGAAGTGAAAGTCGGTACTACTGTAGAAGATGTTATAAAAAATGTAGTAGAAGTTAAAAGTGATAAGTATTTAGTAGTTGAAAATGGTCCTCTTAGTGGTATTACTTTAGAAGACTTAAATAATATTATTACTCTTGATACAAGAAGTATATTCTTATGCAAGAAAGATACTACTCGTGAAAAGAAATGCATTAACTGTGGACTATGTAGTTTTAAATGTCCAGTTGGTTTAAATCCTAAATTAATTAAAGAAGGAAAAGGAGATAAGAGTAAATGTATTCATTGTAATGTATGTACTTATGTTTGTCCTTCTAAAATTAATTTTAAAAAGTATTTAGGTGATAGAGATGAATAATGTATATGTTAGAAGTAAGAATTCTTTACAAAGTATAATTCTTAAAACAATTATTAGTTTAATACCTTTAATACTATTTGGTGTCTATTACAATGGTTATTTAGTTAAAAAGTATGTAGGCGGAGGAGTTATTACTGTTTTAAAACCACTTACTTATGTTTTAATTGGTGTAGTAATAGGTGCTTTAGTAAATATTATATTTACTAAGAAGACAAAGAATACTAGAGTTTCTGATTTATTATTCTCATCATTTCATATTTTATATGGAATAGTATTAGGTGCATTAATGAGTTATTCAGTTAATATTATTATTTATACTATTGTAATAACTTTGTTGTTTATTCTTTCTAAATTAGTAGATATAAAAATAAATGTAGTTGCTTTAGCTTTTATAATTATTTATATAATTACTAATGTTATGGGCGAATTTGATTATAGTTATTTTGATGATGTAATAAAACATGTAACACAAGGAAATGTTAAAGATATGTTAATTGGATTTGGCCATGGAGGATTATGTGCTACATCATTAATTCTAATACTTATATCAAATGTTTATTTACAAGTTACTTCATCAATAAAAACAAATATATTTATATATAGTTTCTTAAGCTTCTTTGCACTTATGCTTGTAAGTGACTTAGCTGGAGTTGAAGGATTATTTACTTATATATCAAGTGTTCCATTTATATTCCTTTATGTTGCAACAGATAGTATGTCATCATGTTATACGTTAAAAGGTACTGCTATTTATGGGTTAATAATTGGAATAGGTACATTTATACTTTATTTTATTAATCCCGTTTTAGCTCCTTTTATTGCAATATTAGTAGCAAGTTTTTTTCATGTTTTAATTGATAAACTTGCTAATAAACAAAGAAGTAAAAAATAGGCGTTTCTTTACATAATTAAAGACATATTACTAAGTAATATGTTTTTTTTATGATAAAATTATTATAGGTGAAACTATGAAAGATTTGATGAAGAAAATAGATATTCCTTTATTTCTTATTATAACAATTCTTTTAGTTGCAGGATTACTTACAGTTTTTTCTGCTTCTTCAGTTGCTGCAGTTTTACAATATAAAGTAAGTGAATATTACTTCTTTTCAAGACAAGCAATGGTTATTGCTGTTGGAATAGTTTTATCTTTCATAATAATGAGAATACCAATTTCTAAATATAAAAAATTATCTAGAATTGGAATGATTAGTATAATTGGAATTCTTATTATATTAAAGAGTTATGGAACAATAAGTAATAGTGCTCAAAGTTGGCTTAATATATTTGGTTTATTTACTTTGCAACCTAGTGAGTTTGCTAAATCAATTGTTATATTTTATCTTGCATTTACATATGGAACTCATAAGACATTTAAGGGTAAATATGATCCTTTTATTCCTCTTATACCATGTTTATTTGTAGTTGGTTTAGTAGTACTTGAACCAGACCTTGGAACAGCTTGTATTATACTTGGTATTACAACATTAGTATTTTTTAGTTTACCTTTTCCAAATAATAAATTGATTTTATATGCTAAGACTGGAGTAGTTATAGTTGGTGCTATTGGTCTTGTTGTAATTGGAAATAGTAATAGTTTCCTAACAGAGATGCAATCTCATAGATTAACATTTTTAAAACCTTGTAGTAGATATAAGGAAGATACTGGTTATCAGGTTTGTAATGGTTATATAGCTATGAATAATGGTGGTATATTTGGTATGGGTATAGGTAAGAGCACTCAGAAGTATTTATATTTACCTGAAGCACATACAGACTTTATATTTCCAATTATAGTTGAAGAAACAGGATTAATTGGAGGAATTGCAATACTTTTACTTTATATTCTTCTTTTATTTAGAATAATAGCTATAGCACGAGGTACAAGTGATTTAACGTCATCTATTATTTGTTATGGTACATTTAGTTATCTATTTTTACATATGGTAGTAAATTTAGGAGGAATACTTGCACTTATTCCTCTTACAGGTGTACCTTTACCATTTTTAAGTTATGGTGGATCATTTATGCTTAATGCTTTAATTATGGTTGCTGTTTGTCAAAGAGTTTCAATTGAAACAAAACAAAAAAGATATAGTGCAGAATTTAGAAAGATAATGGGTGGATAATATGAACACAAAACAAATAATGACATTACTTAATAATATTGTTACCAACAAGAGGGAAATCGAAAGTGGGAAACAATTAGAATTATCTTTTAGAATAGAAAATACAAGTGAAAATGCAAAACTTTTTTCTCCTGATATGATGAGAGATTATACAGCAAAAGAAGTTGCTAAATTAATTGGTTTAATTGATGTTAATCAAATGACTGAAGACGAATATGATATGCTTAGTAATTTTGAAAGATTAATTAAGAATGATAATGTAAATGGTGATATATTTTCTAATGAAGAAGATTTAATTGGACCTGTTGCTCAAAAGAAAACTGAATATGAAGGCGTAAGACTTAATGCAGAATTTAAATCTAATTTGGATACTTTAAATGAACTAAGAACTCGTAATCATAATTTAAATTCTTTAAATATTCTTAGTTATAAAGAAAATCAAACTGATTCTAAACGCAATTTAGATTACGTTACAATAAAAAGAGAAAATGGAAAAACAGAAGTTTTACCAATTAATGATGCAAGTTATTTAAGCAGATTTAAAGACGAATTTGAAAA
Source organism: uncultured Caryophanales bacterium (assembly GCA_946536225.1). Classification (GTDB taxonomy): domain Bacteria; phylum Bacillota_I; class Bacilli_A; order RF39; family UBA660; genus UBA6985. Next base: position 404,408 of record CAMNEE010000001.1, read on the forward strand.
AGATATTGGTAATATGAGTGAAGAAGAATTCTATAATACTCTTAAGAATTCAACTGAATATGAATTATCTTTCGTTAATATAAATAAGTATTTAACTGATGAGGGTATCAGAGCTAGAATGACTACTCCTAAGATAGATGAAGAAGTTCTAGGATATGAGATAGACGAGGTTAAAAGACAAGTTGAAAAGTTTACTCCAGGTATTGAAATAGAGATTGCTGTTGATAGAGATGGTGAAGTTCTTTATAGAGCTGGAGATGCTTTATTTAAAGGTTTTTATAAAGATAATAAGAGAGATGTTAGATGTATTCAAGAACCATCAATAATTAATAATTATGTTGATAATAAAGTAGTTGATCAGGGTAATATAGAAGCTGAAATAGAAAAAGAATCTTCATTTGAAATAAGTGTTGGAGATAATCAAGAAAACAAAGACTATATTAATAGTGATGTTGAACTTGATCCTCAAAGACTTGGCGAATTAATGGAAAGAAAAGAAGAAATATTAAATGGTAAGAATGAAGAGCTTAAGTCTGAATTGCTTGGTCAAATAGGTGCTGCTTTAAAAGAAAGAAATGAAGAAACTCTTGATAGTGATGCTCAAAAGTTAGTAAGTGCTTACTATGAATGGAGAATAGAAGACTATAAATTAATGCAAACAGAAGGTCATGTAAGTGGTGGTGTTGATTTATCTACTAGAGAAATCTCTTTAATTAAGAAAATTAAAGAAATAGATGAACGTTTAAATAAAAATCCTGAAATGAGAAATCAAGGAAGTGAAATTCCTGTAGAAGAGGAAGAAGATGTATTTGGATTTGAAGGAAATGATAATCCTAAGAATACTGAAGAAGATATATTTGGTTTTGATGAAGATGGATATGAACAAGTTCAAGAAGTAGAAGCAGTTGAAGAGATGGAAGCACCTGGGAACAGATATGTAACTCCAACAATGACTAATGCTAAAGTTAGAACACTTGCTAAGAATAAAAAGAATGCCCATTATGGAATGACTGCACTTGTAATATTAATTGAAATGATTACTGTTGCATTTGTTGTTATGATGTTTTTATCACTTGATATATAAAAATCAATAATATATAATATGAAACGAAGAGGTGAATTATGAATTACTTAGAAGATACTGAAATGAGAATGCTTGAAGCAATCGAAAACTTAGAAAAAAGACTTGTTACTATAAGAGCAGGAAGAGCTAATCCTTCTATGTTAAGTGGAATTAAAGTTGAATATTATGGAGTTCCAACTCCTTTAAATCAAGTAGCTAATATTACTGTTCCTGAGGCACGTCAATTAATGGTTAAACCATTTGATAAATCAATTATCAAAGATATTGAACATGCTATTAATGAAGCAAATCTTGGTATTGCTCCTTCTAATAATGGTGAAGTAGTTATTTTAACGGTTCCTCAATTAACTGAAGATACAAGAAAAGGATATGTTAAACAAGCTTCTACTATGGGTGAAGATGCTAAAGTTGCTTTAAGAAACATCAGACAAGATGTATTAAATGATATTAAAAAAGATGATTCTTTAACTGAAGATCAAGTAAAAGGTTTACAAGAAGATGTTCAAGAATTAATCAATAAGTTTAATAAAAAAGTTGAAGAAACTGTTAAAGAAAAAACTGACGAATTAATGAGTGTTTAATCACTCATTTTTTTATAAAAATAACAGGAGAATATATGATAGAAAAAGAAAAATATGAGAAGATTAATTATTATTTAAATTTAGCGGCAAGTAGAAACTATAATCAAATACGTTATAATTATTTGTTTTTTTCAGATTATTTAAAATCATTTGGTTCTTTTTTTGATTATGAAAAAAGAAAAATAGATGTAGCACTAACTGGAATTGAAAAAGTTAAAAGTCCTAAACCTAAAAGTGATTTATCAATATTTGATACTTTAAATATATGTTCACAAATATTAGAATCTATTGATAATATGTGTGATACATCATATAAAGATGAGTTTATGAGTTTAGTTAATAATGGAATTATAGATTTTGATTTTCGTGATAGATCTTTAGTGAATCCTGTTGTTTATAATAACTCAAGTTCAATACAAAGTTTTTTATTTTATAGAGATCAAGATGAATTAAAAGTATATAATAGACATGTTGATGTTGTGTTAACTCATACATATGATGATGTATGGACTACTATTCATGAGTTTTTTCATTATACTAATACTCAAAAGAATAATGGATACTCTAGACCAGTTCTTACTGAAGCATTTTCTATTTATTTTGAAAACTATGCAATTGAGTATATGATTAAAAATAATATTTGTTCTCCTAAAGATTTAAGTCTATTTAATAGATTATTTGAATTAAGAAAACTTGAAACTAACTCTAGAATGATGATGGCAATAGGTGGAGCATTTGTTAGTAATGGTTCCTTATCAGATGATACATATAATTATTTAAAAGCTCATAAAAATGGTAGAACTATTAGTGAAGAAGAATATAAAAAGTATATTAATAATTTATATAAATCTATATGTAAGTATGAGGAAGAAGCCACAAGACTAGAAAATAAAAATAGATTTAGAAGTGTTGAAGAATATGTAATTAATAAGTTTAATGTTATGTTTAAACGCTTTAATTATGGAATTGGTACTTTAATTGCATATTATGAAATGGTTTATGGAAACATATATAGAATGGTTTCTTTAAATAGGGAATTATCATTTAATCGTGATATTGATTATTATTTAGATAGATTAGAGTTTCCTTTAGATGAAATAAAAGATGAATTTGAAAAAGATAAACTATATGAAAATGAAAAACTTAAGTTTAATAATACAGATGGAATAGAGAAAATAGATTTTGCAGTTAAACAAATAGCTGAAAAGTTTAAAGAATATTATTTAAGTGAAAGCGAAGAAAAGAAAAAGCATTAGTTAAAAACTAATGCTTCTTTTTAATTTTCTGAAAGTTTACTAATTAGTGTTATTGCTAGTGGAACAACAAATGCTGCTAACATTGCAATAAACATTGCCCAGATAAATATTTTTTGCCATAGAGGTAGGCCATCTCTTTTTTTATTTTTTCTCTTTTTTTCTTTAATTCTAATATGTCCAACTTGTTCATATATACTATTATCTATTTCTTTTTTCATTTTTATCACCACATGTAAATTATAATATATATTTATAATAATTAAAAGTATAAATTATTTTTGCTACATGGTATAATATCATACATAAAGAAGGGATTTTTATGGCTAAAAGAGTGATTTTGGGTATGAGTGGTGGAGTAGATTCTTCGGTTGCTGCTTATTTATTACAAAAAGAAGGATATGAAGTAGTTGGAGTGTCTTTTAGATTCATTGATGAGTTTGATGATACCGATGCTAAAAAAGTAGCAGAGAAATTAGGTATAGAACACTTTACTGCTGATTATAGAGAAGACTTTAAAAAACTAGTTATTGATAAATTTATAGATGCTTATAAAATGGGTATTACTCCTAATCCATGTGTTGAATGTAATAGACACGTTAAAATAAAATTCTTGTATGATGAAATGATTAAACATAATTGCGATTATATGGCAACAGGTCATTATGCAAAGATTAAAAATGATAAGTTATATAGAAGTGCAGATTTAAATAAAGATCAAACATATTTTTTGTGTGAAGTGCCTTACAAAATGATTTCTAAGTTATTATTTCCTTTAGAAGGTATTAATAAAGATGAGGTAAGAAAAATAGCTGATGAGATTGGTTTAGAAGTTGCTCATAAGAAAGACTCTTTTGATGTATGTTTTATTAATTCTAATTTTAGAGATTATATGAATAATGAGATAAAAGTTAATAAGGGAGACATTATCAATGTTCAAACAAAAGAAAAAATGGGAGAGCATGATGGAATAAGTCACTACACAATAGGTCAAAGAAGAGGACTTGACATAGGTGGCACAAATGGTAGAACTTATGTTGTTGGAAAAGATATAGATAAAAACATTTTATATATTGCTATTGGGGATGATAATGAATATTTATTGAGTGATGAGTGTTTGCTTGAAAATGTTAATTTAATAAGTTATCATCATCCAACATTTGCTACTGCTAAATTGAGATATAGAAGTAAAGAAATACCAGTTGAACTTACTTATTTAGAAGATGATAAAATGATCGTAAAATATGTAAGTGGAGCAAGTGGTGTTACGCCTGGACAAACATGTGCTTTATATCTTGGTGAAGAGTGTATTGGTGGCGGAACAATAAAAGAAGTAAGAAAAAATGGGGAAAAATTGTGGTATTTATAAAAAAATACTAAATTTTTTCCTTTTTTTGTTTGTTTTTCAAGTAATTTAGTATGGTAAAGTTAATAATATAATAGTAGAGGGTATTTTATATGGCACAGTTATTATCGAATGAAGAGATAAACAAAATACAAAGAAGTGTCGATATTGTAGAAGTTATTGGTTCTTATATTAATCTTGAAAAAAAAGGAAAAAACTATTTTGGTGTATGTCCATTTCATGATGACCATACTCCATCTTTATCAGTCTCAAGAGAAAAAGGATTATATAGTTGTTTTACATGTGGACATACAGGTACAGTATTTCAGTTTGTTGAAGATTATGAAAATGTTAGTTTTATAGAAGCAGTAAAAATTGTTGCAGATAAAGCTGGTATAAAGTTAGATTTGGATTTTAAAGAAAATTCTAAATATGATAGTATGTATGAAGCATATGATTTAGCTATTAAGTTTTATCAAAATAATTTGAAAAGTAAACAAGGACATGCTGCACATGAATATTTAAATAAACGTGGATTATCAGACGACATTATTGATGAGTTTGAAATTGGATATGCATCACCTGATAGTGATACTTTAACGAAATTATTACGTGCAAAAGAATTTGATGAAGAAGAAATGATAAATGCTGGTTTAATAAATAGAGGAAACAGTGTTTATGATTTGTTTAGAGATAGAATCACTTTTCCAATTCATAATGCTCAGGGAAAACCTGTTGCATTTAGTGCACGTATTTATGAAAAGAAAGATAACGAAGCCAAATATATAAATACAAAAGAAACACCTATATTTAAAAAGGGTGAAATCTTATTTAACTATCATAGAGCTCGTAATGAAGCTCGTAAATTAAAACAACTTATAATAGTTGAAGGACAGATGGATGCGATTCGTGTATATGCGAGTGGTATTAAGAATGTTGTTGCAACTATGGGTACGGCTCTTACAGATTATCATATTAGGTTATTATCTAAGTTGAATGTAGAAATTATTCTTTGTTTAGATAATGACTCGGCAGGAGAAAAAGCAACATTTGCTATTGCAGATATGCTTGAGAATGCAAATATTGATTTTAGAGTATTAAGATTAGTTGGAGAAAAGGATCCAGATGAGTATATTATTGCTCATGGTGTTGATGCTTATAGAGATGCAATTAATCATGCGGTAAGTTACTTTGATTTTAAGAAGAAAATATATAGTAAAAATAAAGACTTTAAAAACGAAGTAGATGTTACAAATTATATTAATTCTATGTTAGAAGAATTAAGTAAAAAAGATGATGATGTATTAATTGAGGCAACAATTAATAATTTAAGTGAAGAGTTTTCAATATCTAAACAGACTCTTATGAAAAAACTTAACAGTTTTGAAAAAAAGACTCCAGTTAAAAAGAAAACTCCTGTAATAAATATAAAAGAACAAAAAGAAAGACTTAGCTATGAAGATAGTTTAAGTGAATTATTAATCTATTATATGATTAGTGATGTTAAATATATTAAGTTATATGAACAGGAATTAAGTTATTTGAACAATGAAAAGTATTATTCAATTGCTTCGGATATACTTGCATTTTACTTAAAATACAATTATATTAATATGGCAGATTTTATTGTTAACGAAAGAGATTCGGAATACTTAGATGATATTATTAGAATAGTAGATAATAATTATAATTTAGAACTCGTTGATAATGATTTTGTGGGTTTAATTGAAAAAATTAAGGAAATTTCTGTTGTTAATGAAGTGGATAAAAAATTAGTAGATATAAGTAACTCTACAGATATAAATGAACAGATGAATTTACTTAATAAATTAATGGATATAAAAAAGAAAGAAGTGTAAAAGATGGCAAAACAAGTTAAAGAAATTAAAACATTTGAAGATAGAAAGAAAGAATTAATTGAAGAAGGACAAAAGAAAGGTTTCATAACTTTTGAAGAGTTAGCTGCTGCTTTAAAAGGCCTTGAAATGGATACTGATAGCTTAGACAGTTTATATAATGAATTAGTTGACGCTGGTATCAATGTTGTTACTGAAGAAGAAGCATCAAGTGGTGGAGATGCTAAGAGTGAAGAAGTAGTTATACTAGACGATGAAGATATCGTTAAAGACGTAAATATTAATGACCCAGTTCGTATGTACTTAAAGGAAATTGGACGTAAGTCATTATTAACTCCTGCAGAAGAAGCTGATCTTTCAGTTAGAGCTGCTGAAGGAGATGAAGATGCAAAAAACCAACTTGCAGAATCAAACCTTCGTCTTGTAGTTTCAATTGCTAAGAGATATGTTGGTAGAGGATTATTATTCTTAGATTTAATTCAAGAAGGTAATATTGGTTTACTTAAAGCAGTTGAAAAATTCGACTTTGGTAAAGGATTTAAGTTCTCTACATATGCAACTTGGTGGATTAGACAAGCGATTACTAGAGCACTTGCTGACCAAGCTAGAACTATTCGTGTACCAGTTCATATGGTTGAAACAATAAACAAAATGTCTCGTATTCAAAGACAATTAACTCTTGAATTAAATAGAGAACCATCTGAAGAAGAAATTGCTAAGAAGATGGGAATTTCAATTGATAAAGTTAGAGAAGTTATGAAGATTAGCCAAGACCCAGTTTCACTAGAAACTCCAATTGGTGAAGAAGACGATTCACATTTAGGTGATTTTATTAAAGATGAATCAACTTTATCTCCTGAAGAATATGCTACAAACGAAATTCTTAAAGAAGAAATCAAAAGTGTTTTAAAAACTTTACAACCAAGAGAACAACAAGTTCTTGAATTAAGATTTGGACTTATTGATGGTACTTGCTATACACTTGAAGAAGTTGGTAAGAAGTTTAATGTAACAAGAGAAAGAATTAGACAAATTGAAGCAAAAGCTTTAAGAAAATTAAGACACCCAAGTAGAGCTAAGAGATTAAAAGACTTTATGGTTGAATAATATGATTAGTAAAAGATTAGAGTCACTTAGTAAGTATTTTAATTCTAATGATAAGGTTATTGATATTGGATGTGATCATGCATTACTTGATATTTATTTAATACAAAATAATATTTTAAGTAGTATGATAGTATCGGATATTCATGAAGGTGCTATTAAACAAGGTATTGATAATATTAAATTAAATAAACTTGATAAAAAAATTGATGCTCGCTTAGGTGATGGGTTAAAAGTTTTAAATGATAAAGACGAAGTGGACACTATTCTTATTTCAGGTATGGGTACTTCAACGATATTAGGTATTATTGAAAATCCTTATTTCAAAAAAATAAATAAGTTAGTTATTCAAAGTAATAATGACCATGAGATATTAAGAACTGAATTAGTTAAGAAAAGTTTTAATATAACTAATGAAGAAATGGTTCAAGAAAATGGCAAAACTTATATTAATATTGTTTTTGAAAGAGGAAGAAAAACTTATGCACCACTTGAATTAAAATATGGACCATTACTTGTTAGAAATATGGAATATTTAAAATATAGAGAAGATTATTTTAAAAATATTTTAAATAAAGTCCCTAGAAGTAAATTATTAATTAGATATAAATTAAGAAAAGAGATAAATGAAATAAAAAAATTAGAGAAGAATATAGTTTAAAGTATTCTTTTCTTTTTAGAAAGAGTGATTATATGAACACTAAGAATATAAGAAATTTTAGTATTATTGCTCATATAGACCATGGTAAAAGTACTCTTGCAGATAGATTATTGGAATTGACTGGAGCAGTATCTAAACATGACATGAAAGCTCAAATCCTTGATTCTATGGATCTTGAACGTGAAAGAGGAATTACTATTAAGTTAAATGCAGTTGAACTTAAATATAATCATAATGGTGAAGAATATATTCTTCATTTAATTGATACTCCAGGTCATGTTGACTTCAGCTATGAAGTATCTAGAAGTTTAGCAGCTTGCGAAGGTGCAATTTTAATAATTGATGCTGCTCAAGGTATTGAAGCGCAAACACTTGCTAATCTTTATTTAGCATTAGGTAATGATTTAAAAATTATTCCTGTTATAAATAAAATTGATCTTCCAAATGCAGATATTCCTAAGAGAATTGAAGAGTTAACTACTGTTCTTGGTTTTAGCGAAGATGAAATCTTAAAATGTAGTGCTAAGACAGGTGAAGGAGTTCAAGAAATTCTTGATGCAATTGTTGAAAGAATAGACCCTCCTAAAGAAATAGTTAATGAAGGAACAAAAGCGATGGTATTCGATTCTTATTTTGATCCTTATCGTGGCGTTATTGCATCAGTAAGATTATTTAGTGGTTCAATTAAGAAAAACGATAAAATTAAGATGATGGAATCGGGTAAAGTTTATGAAGTTGTTGACTTAGGAGTAAATACACCGACAAGAAAGAGTTTAAATGAATTAACTGTTGGTTCAGTTGGCTGGATAGATGCTGCAATTAAGACTATTGAAACAGTTAAAGTAGGAGATACAATTACTACTTTAAGAGATGAAGCAAAAGAGGAACTTCCTGGATATCAACCAATGAAACCTATGGTTTATTCTGGTTTATTTCCAATTGAGCCTAATAAGTTTGAGGCTCTAAAGGAAGCACTTGAAAAATTAAAATTAAATGATGCAGCTTTATCATTTGAACCTGAAACAAGTGAAGCACTTGGTTTTGGATTCAGATGTGGTTTCCTAGGTCTATTACACATGGATGTAATAGAAGAAAGACTTAGAAGAGAGTTTGATTTAGATATTATTGCAACAAGTCCATCAGTTATTTATGAAGTTACTTTAAATAACGGAGATGTTGAAATGATTGATAGTCCTTCTAAATTACCAGATAGAACTCTAATTAAAGATATAAAAGAACCATATATTAGAACTAATATATTTGTTCCTCATGAATATGTTGGAGCAATTATGGAATTATGCCAAGATAAAAGAGGTATATATAAAGATCTTGAATATATAAATACTGAAAGAGTAAATATTCATTATGAGATACCTTTATCAGAAATAGTATATGACTTCTTTGATAGATTAAAGTCTTCTACAAAAGGGTATGCATCTTTAGATTACGAATTAATTGGATATAAATCTAGTCCACTTGTTAAAATGGATATTCTAATAAACGGAGAACCAGTTGATGCTTTATCAATGATTGTTCATAAAGACTTTGCATATGCACGTGGTAAAAAGATTGTTGCTGATTTAAAAGAAATTATTCCAAGACAATTATTCCAAGTTCCATTACAAGCTAGTATTGGTTCTAAAGTAATCGCACGTGAAACAATTAGCCAAATGAGAAAAAATGTACTTGCTAAATGTTATGGCGGAGATATTTCTCGTAAGAGAAAACTTCTAGAAAAACAAAAAGAAGGTAAAAAGAGAATGAAGGTTATTGGAAGAGTAGAATTACCACCTGAAGCCTTTCTAGCAGTACTAAAAACTGATAAAAGTTAAAAAGAAGTATATGTTTACTTCTTTTTTTATTGTATAATTGGTATAAGGTGATGGTATGAAAAAGAAACTCGTTGTTATTATTTGCGCTGGTCTTTTATTAACTGGATGTTCTTGGTTTAAAAAAGACAATAATGATATTAAAAAAATATACCTTAATGTTTTATCAAATGAAATAACTTATGTTGACGAACAAAAAAATGCTAAATTTATTAGTGAGTATACTAATGATGATTATGGAATTGATAGTTATGCCATAATTGATATTAATGAAGATGATATTATAGATATGGCTGTTAAACTAACTAAAATTGATAGTGATGATATATATTTATTATTACATTATTACAAAAATAAAGTTTACTCTAAAACTTTTGATAATGTAAGAAGTATCTCTATATCTGATAAAGGATATGTTTCTACCCTTGATATTGATACTTTAACTTATACATGGAACAAGTATACATTTGAAGATGGTAAATTTAAATCAACAGAGGTTTATTCATATAATGCTGATAATACAAAGTGCCGTGTAGATGCAAAAGATTATAAATGTGAAGATTTTACTGAGAAGTATAATAATTGGTTAAATAAGACAATCGTTAATCCTGAGTGGAAACCATATTAGTATTGATTTTGACAATTCATAGATATAAAATATATTTATGTAATTGTCCAGTAGCCAAGTGGTAAGGCATCAGGTTCTGGCCCTGACATTTCACAGGTTCGAATCCTGTCTGGATAACCAAAAAAATAAACTAATCTAAGTGATTAGTTTTTTTATTTTTGAAAAATCTAAAATGCCGGAAATTTATTGACAAATAGGCATAAAATGGGTATAATTGCTATATATTTTGTGAAGAAGACATGGGTTTATGGGCCCCTATATTTTTCAGAGAGCGGTAGAATGGTGGAAACTCCGTGTATAGGCCATAGATTTAACACTTCTTGTAATCAAACGCTTAGCGGCGATAAAGTAAATTTGAGAGTACCTCTGTAAAGTAAGGTGGCACCGCGGATTATTGATCCGTCCTTACAATAGATGGTACTTTTTTTATTTTAAAAAAGAAAGAAGGAATTAGAATGATTACTAAACAAAAAGGTACGTATGATGTTTATGGAGCAGAAGCCAAGAAAAGACTTTATATTAATGATATAATTCATGCTTTATGTGAAAAATATAATTACAATTATATTGAAACTCCTGTTTTTGAGGCTAGTGAATTATTCCATAGAGGTGTTGGAGAATCTACTGATATTGTTACTAAAGAAACTTATGATTTTAAAGATAGAGGAGAAAGAGATTTAACTCTTAGACCTGAAGGAACTGCTGGTGTTGTTAGATGGTTCGTTGAAAATAAACTATATGGTAATATGACTGATCCTGTTAAAGTTTATTACATTGAGAAAATGTATAGATATGAACGTCCTCAAAGTGGAAGAAATAGAGAGTTTACTCAATTCGGTTTTGAATGCTTTGGTAGTGATGATGTTACTAGCGATGCAGATGTAATTTCTCTTGCATATAATACTTATAAATTACTTGGACTTGATGATATAAAAATTAAAATTAATTCTTTAGGAGACAATGAATCAAGACTTGCTTATAGAGAAGCACTTATTAATTACTTTAAACCACATATTCATGAATTATGTGAAGACTGCCAAGAAAGATTAAATAAGAATCCTTTAAGAATACTTGATTGCAAAGTAGATGCTGATTCAGACATTATTAAAAATGCACCAACAACATTAGAATATTTAAATGAAGAATCTAAAACTCGTTTTGAAAAGTTAAAAGACTTACTTGATTTAATGGATATTGATTATGAAGTAGATACTAACTTAGTAAGAGGTTTAGATTACTATAATCATACTGTATTTGAAGTATTCTATAATGATTCATTTGCCCTAGGTGGAGGAGGACGTTATAACGGACTTGTTGAAACTTTAGGTGGACCAAGTGTTCCTGGTGTAGGATTTGCTATGGGTTATGATAGAACTCTACAAATCATGGAAGAAGCTGGTGTTCATATTCCTATTAATGATTCTATCGATGTATATTTACTTGGCGTAAGTGAAAACGAAAAAGAAACAGCAGCTTATGTTGCTCAAGATTTAAGATTAAATGGATTCTCGGTAGAAGTTGATACTATGGGAAGAAGTTTAAAAGCTCAGTTTAAATCTGTTGATAGATATAAAGCTAAATATTTTGCTGTACTAAATGATGAAGATTTAGCTAAGAATGAAATTGTACTTAAAGATAATGTTACTAAAGAAGAAGAAAGAATTAATATTAAAGATCTTGCAGATTTTTTAATAACACATATGTAATAAAAGAAAGAAGATATTAAAATGAAGAAAGTTTATAATGAAACAATTGATATTTCTTCAGTAGGTAAGAGGGTTACTCTTGCTGGCTGGGTTGCTAAGAAACGTGACTTAGGTGGTTTAATATTTATTGATTTAAGAGATAGAACAGGTATTATTCAATTAGTTATTAATCCTGAAAATAAGAATTATGAAATTGCTAATGGATTAAAGAATGAATATGTAATTGAAGTAACTGGTACTGTTGTTGAAAGAAGTAATAAAAATTTAAATATTAAAACTGGTGAAATAGAAATTGAAGTTGAAAGTTTAGAAATATTAAATACTTGTGAAGAATTACCATTCCCAATTGTAGATGATGTTAATACTTCAGAAGATAATAGATTAAAATATAGATATTTAGATATTAGAAGAGATAAATTAAAGAAGAATATATTCTTAAGAAATGAAATATTACATTTTTTAAGAAATAAGATGTATGACTTAGGATTTACAGAAGTACAAACTCCAATTTTAACTGCTTCTTCTCCAGAAGGTGCAAGAGACTTTGTAGTTCCATCACGTGTATATCCTGGTAAATTCTATGCTTTACCACAAGCACCTCAAATATATAAAGAGTTACTTATGGTTGGAGGTTTTGAAAAATACTTCCAAATAGCTCCTTGTTTTAGAGATGAGGATCCAAGAGCAGATAGAACTTTAGAATTCTATCAATTAGACTTAGAAATGTCATTCGTTGATGAAGATGATGTTTTAGCTGTTGGTGAAGAAATTTTCTATGATACATTTACTAAATTTAGTAATAAAAAGGTAAGTCCAAGACCATTTAGAAGAATTGCTTATAATGATGCAATTGATATGTATGGTTCAGATAAACCTGATTTAAGATTTGAAATGACTATTCAAGATATTTCAGATGTATTTAAAAATACTGAGTTTACTGTATTTAAAAACGTTTTAAATGAAGGTGGCATTATTAATGCTATTGTTGCTAAGAATGCAGCAGATAAATATTCAAGAAAAGGATTAGATGAATTAACAGATTTTGTTAAATCTAAGAAAGCATCTGGTCTTGCTTATTTAAAAATTGATAATGAAGTAACTGGTTCAATTGCTAAAGTTGTAAGCAAAGCAGAAGTAAATGAATTAAAGAATAAATTAGGCTTAGAAAATAATGATTTAGTTTTAATTATTAGTGGATCTAAAAAAATAGTAAAGGCTGCACTTGGTCAATTAAGACTTAAAGTTGCCGATCAATTAGGTTTAATTGATAATGATAGACTTGAATTATGTATTATTAATGATTTCCCAATGTTTGAATATGATGAACAAAAAGAAAAATGGGATTTCTGTCATAATCCATTCTCTTTACCACATGGTGGTATTCATGCTTATGATGATACATCTAACCTAGAAAATATTTTAGCTTATCAATTTGACTTTGTTTGTAATGGTAATGAAATGGCTTCTGGTGCTATTCGTAACCATGACTTAGATTCAATGGCTAAAGGATTTGAAATTGTTGGATATTCAAGAGATGAAGTAGAGAAGAGATTTAAATCAATATTTACAGCATTTAAATATGGATGTCCTCCACATGGTGGAATGGCTCCTGGTGTAGATAGATTAATTATGTTAATTCAAGATGAACCAAATTTAAGAGAAGTTCAAGCATTCCCACCATCAGCAAGTGGACAAGACTTTATGATGGGTTCTCCTGCAGAATTAATGCCTGAACAATTAGAAGAACTTGGAATAAAATTTGATAAGAAGGAAGACTAATCATGGATTTAATAGATGTATTCAAAACTAAAAAAATAGGAGACAAGGTTACTTTAGAAGGTTGGGTAAGAAATAATCGTGATCAAAAAGAATTTGGTTTTATTGATTTCTATGATGGTACTAGTATAAATACATTACAAATTGTTTATACTAAAGACTTACCTAATTTTGATGAAGTATGTCATATTTTAGCTGGTACTTCTTTAAAGATTGAAGGAACTTTAGTTGAATCAAATGGTAAACAAGATTTTGAAGTTAAACCTGATTTAATTGAAGTAATTGGAGACTGTCCAGCAGACTATCCAATTCAACCTAAAAGACATACTATGGAATTCTTAAGAAGCCAAGCTTACTTAAGACCTAGAACAAAAACATTCCAAGCTGTATTTAAAGTAAGAAGTGTTGCTGCTCAAGCTATTCATACTTACTTCCAAGAACATAATTATGTTTATGTTCACACACCACTTTTAACTACTGCTGATTGTGAAGGATCAGATCAAATGTTTAAAGTAACTACTTTAGATTTGAATAATGTTCCTAAAGTAGATGGTAAAGTGGACTTTTCACAAGATTTATTTGGTAAACAAACATATATAACTGGTTCAGGACAATTACATGGTGAAACTTTTGCTATGGCATTTAAAAAGATTTATACTTTTGGTCCTACATTTAGAACTGAGAATTCTAATACTAAAACACATGCAAATGAGTTTTGGATGATTGAACCAGAAATGGCATTTATGCATTTAGATGACTTAATGAATGTTGAAGAAGAAATGTTAAAATATGTTGTTAAAGATGTAATGGATAAATGTAGTGAAGAATTAAAATTCTTAGATAGTTTTGTATCTAAAGGATTAATTGAAAGATTAGAAAAAGTTGTTAATAATGCTTTCGTTAAGATTACTCATCATGAAGCAATTGATTTATTATTAAACTCAGGAGAGAAATGGGAATTTACTCCTGATTATGAATCAGATATTGCTAAAGAGCATGAAAGATGGATTACTGATCACTTTGGAGCTCCAGTATTTATATATAATTGGCCTAAAGATATTAAGGCTTGGTATATGAAGCTTAATGATGATGGAAAAACAGTTGCTGCTGTTGACTTAGAAGTTCCTGGTTCTGGAGAACTTATGGGTGGATCTGAAAGAGAAGTAAATTTAGACAACTTAGAAGAATTAGTTAAAATCCATGGTGTAGATAGAAGCCAAATCGAATGGTATTTAAATTTAAGAAAATTTGGTGGATGTTATCATTCTGGATTTGGTATGGGATTTGAAAGATTAATTATGTATTTAACTGGGGTTGAAAACATTAGAGATGTTATTCCATATCCTAGAACACCTGGTAATTGTGAATTTTAATAATTAGAAAGGGTTGATTCCAATGAATAAATATAGAACTCACCTTATAAAGGATATCGACGAATCATTAGTTGGAAGTGAAATAGTTGTATCTGGATGGGTAGAAAATATTCGTGATCATGGAGGAGTTTTATTCTTAGATTTAAGAGATGAAACTGGAACACTTCAAACTGTTTCAAATGATGACGATATGTTTAAAGGTATTGCTAAAGAATCTGTTGTAAGACTTGCTGGTAAATTAAGAAAGAGATCGGAAGATACTTACAATGATAGAATTAGTACTGGTTCAGTAGAATTAGTAGTAGATACTTTAGATATGTTAGCTGAAAGTGAACATGAATTGCCTTTTGAAATTATGTCTTCTAAAAATACTAAAGAAGATGTAAGACTTAAATATAGATATTTAGATATGAGAAATGAGAAAGTTAGAGATAACATTAAGCTAAGAGCTGAAGTTCTTCATTTCTTAAGAAATAAAATGTATGATCTAGGATTTACTGAAGTACAAACTCCAATATTAACAGCTTCTTCTCCAGAAGGAGCAAGAGATTTTGTAGTTCCTTCACGTCTTTTTCCTGGAAAGTTCTATGCTTTACCTCAAGCACCTCAAATATATAAAGAGTTACTTATGGTAGGAGGATTTGGTAAATACTTCCAAGTTGCTCCTTGCTTTAGAGATGAAGATGCAAGAGCAGATAGAACTTTAGAATTTTACCAATTAGATTTAGAAATGTCTTTTGTTGAGGAAGAGGAAGTATTAAAAGTAGGAGAAGAAATTTTCTATGATGTATTTACTAAATTCTCAAATAAGGAAGTAACTAAGCCTCCATTTAGAAGAATAGCATATAAAGATGCTATGGAGTTATATGGCTCTGATAAACCAGATTTGAGAAACCCACTTATAATTAAAGATGCAAGTGAAGTACTAAAAGATACTACATTTGGACCATTTAAGAATAGTGTTATTAAGACAATAGTTGTAGATGGCATAGGTAAAAATTCAAACTCTTGGTTTAATGAAATAGTTGATTATGCTTCTTCAATTGGTATGCCTGGAATAGGTTATATCACTTTAATGGAAGATGGTTCTTTAAAAGGACCAATTGATAAATTCTTAACTGAAGAAGAAAGAAATGATTTAATTGATAAGTTTGATATGAAAACTGATTCAGTTATGTTCTTTATTGCTAATAGAAATAAAAAGTTAGCACAAAAATATGCTGGTCAAATGAGAAACTTCATTGGAGAAAAATGTGAATTAATTGATCATAACAAATTAGAGTTATGTATTGTTAATGATTTCCCAATGTTTGAAATGAATGACCAAACTAAAAAGTTAGAATTCTGTCATAATCCATTTAGTTTACCTCATGGAGGAATTAAGGATTATGATAAAGATAATAAAGAAGATATTTTAGCTTACCAATATGATTTTGTTTGTAATGGTAATGAAATGGCTTCGGGAGCTATCCGTAACCATGATTTAGATTCCCTAGCTAAAGGATTTGAAATTGTAGGTTATACAAGAGAAGAAGTAGAAGAAAGATTCAAGTCTATCTTCACAGCATTTAAGTATGGTTGTCCTCCACATGGAGGAATGGCTCCTGGTATTGATAGAATATTAATGTTAATACAAGATGAACCAAACTTAAGAGAAGTACAAGCGTTCCCAACAAGTGCTTCTGGTCAAGATTTAATGATGGGATCTCCAAGTAGATTAACTCTTGAACAATTAAGAGAACTTGGAATAAAAGTGAAGGAGGAAGAATAATGAGTGATTTTACTAAAGAAAAGGTTGATAAACTTGCTGATTTATTAATGATTGGACTTACTCCTGAAGAAAATAAAATGGTTTTAGATGAATTCAATATTATTGATGAAAATATTAATAAGATTAATAAGATTAAAGGTATTGAAAATGTTAAACCAATGACACATGCATTAGATGATTTTGTTTTTGAATTAAGAGAAGATGTTGCAACTGAAACTCCTGCAATTGAAGATTTACTTAAGAATGCAGATGCAGTTGATGGTAGAGAAGTAGAAGTTCCAAAGGTGGTTGAATAATATGATGGATAAAGATATTAGAACATTACATGAAGAGTTAAAATCAGGTAAAGTTACATCTGAAGAACTAGTTCAAGAATCTCTAAAGAAATCTCATGAAATAGAAGAAAAATATAATGCATTTGTTACTATTTTAGATGATCAAAAAGGTGGAGAAGTTACTGATGATGTATTATCTGGTATTCCATTTGGAATTAAAGATAATTATTCAACTAAAGGAATTCTATCAACTGGTTCATCTAATACACTTAAGGATTATGTACCATTCTTTGATGCTACTGCAGTAAAGAATTTATATAGTCATGGTGCTATTCCTGTTAATAAAACAGCTATGGATGAATTTGGTATGGGTGGTACAGGTACTACTTGTCACACTGGAACAGTATTAAATCCTTGGGATACTACACGTATGTGTGCTGGATCTTCTTCAGGATCTGCTGCTGCAGTTGCTGCTGGATGTTATCCATATGCTTTAGGATCAGATACTGGAGACTCAATTAGAAAGCCTGCTGCTTTCTGTGGTATTGTTGGATATAAACCAACATATGGTATGATTTCTAGATATGGATTATTCCCATTTGCTTCATCATTAGACCATTGTGGTGTTTTAACTAGAAGTGTTGAAGATGCTGCTATTGTTGTTGATGCAATGAAGGGTAAAGATATTAATGATATGACTTCTTGGGATTCAAGTGATATTCATTTAGCTGATTCATTAAATGGAGATGTTAAAGGTAAGAAGTTATTCTATATTAAAGAAATCGTTGATAAAAATAATTATTCTAATTTACCTGAAGAAACCAGTAAACACTTAGATAATTTCATGGAAAAAATAGAAATGATTAAGAACATGGGTATTGAAGTTGATGAAGTGTCTATTGATCAAGCATTATTAAATGCTATTCCTTCCACATATGTAGTTATCTCTTGTGCTGAGGCTACATCAAATATGTCTAACTTAACTGGATTCATATTTGGACCAAGAGGTGAGGGAAGTTCTTATATTGAAATGATGAAGGATCATAGAACTAAAGGATTCTCTCCTTTAATTAAGAGAAGATTTGTAATTGGTTCTTATGTATTACAATCAGAAAACCAAGATAGATATTTCAAGAATGCTCAAAGAGTTAGAAGATTAATCGTTGATAAGATGAAAGAATTATTTGAAACTTATGATGGTTTAATCTTACCAGTTGGTACTGGTGTTGCAACTAAGTTGGAAAATGATAAAGATGCAGTATCAGATGATGAATTATCTGTATTAGATGAACATTTACAAATTGGTAACTTTGGTGGTTTCCCTTCAATTACTATTCCAGATGGATTCATTGATGGTTTACCTGTAGGTTTAAATATTACTGGTAAAACTTATGATGATGTTAATGTATTAAACATTGCATACGCAATTGAATCTAAGATGGATTATAAAGGTCAAATTGCAAAGGAGGTTAAATAATATGTCTAAGTATTATGTAACAATCGGTCTTGAAATGCACTGTGAAGTTTCTGAAACAAATAGTAAAGCATTCTCAAGTGGTAGAAATAGCTACGATGAAACTCCTAACTGTAATGTATCTCCTGTAGATATGGCTTTTCCAGGTGTTTTACCTGTTGTAAATAAAGAATGTGTAAGAATGGCAATTATGATGTCTAAAATCTTACATGCTAAACAACCTGAGTATATGTATTTTGAACGTAAAAATTACTATTACCCAGATTTACCAAAAGGATATCAAATTACTCAAAACCCACCAGAAGATTGTGTAGGTATGGGTGGATATATGGATATTGAAAGAGAAGATGGAAGTACTTTTAGAGTAGACATTGATAATCTTCACTTAGAAGAAGATGCTGCTCAATTAACTCACCTTTATGATACATCTACTATTAACTATAATAGAGCAGGTGTACCACTTCTTGAGTTAGTAACTACTCCTTGTCTTCATTCAGCCGATGATGCTGTTACTTATCTTGAATATATAAGAGCTATTTATCAATACTGTGGTATATCAGAGGCTGACTCTAAAAAAGGACAAATTAGATGTGATGTTAACGTATCTATTTCTGATAGTCCTGATACTTTAGGAACTAAGGTAGAAATTAAGAATGTTAACTCATTCTCATCTGTAAGAGATTCAATTAATTATGAAATTGAAAGACAAAGTGATTTAAAAGATGCAGGAAGATATGATGAAGTAGAACAAGAAACTCGTCGTTGGGATGAAGCAACTGGTACTACTATTCGTATGAGAAGTAAAGTAGATGCAATCGATTATAAATATTTTGTTGATCCTAACTTACCTAAGTTTAAGTTAGATCCAGCTTGGATTGATGAAATTGCTTCAACTATTCCTGAATTACCATATGAAAGAAAAGAAAAATATATTTCTGAATATGGATTATCTGATTATGATGCGAGAATCATCATTAAAGATATTAATGTAGCTAATTATTTTGAAGAGTGTGTAGCTAATGGAGCTGATCCTAAGAATGCTGCAAACTGGATTTGTACTCAAGTATTAGGATATATTTATAAAGAAGATATTAATATTACTGATTTATATTTATCAGCTAAGAGATTAGCAGTTATTATAAATAATATTAAAGATGGTACTATTTCTTCTAAACAAGGTAAAGAATTATTTAAACTTGTGTTAGAGAGAAAAGAAGAACCTGAGGCTATCATGGAGAAGGAAGGAATGAAACAACTTTCTGATGATGGCGCTTTACTTGATATTGTTACTAAGATTCTTGATAATAGTCCAGCTCAAATAGCTGATTATAAAGGTGGTAAAACTAATATAATAGGTTACTTTGTTGGTCAAGTTATGAAAGAAACACGTGGTACTGCTAACCCTAGTAAAGTTAACCAAATATTAATAGAAGAAATAAACAAGAGATAAAACTCTTGTTTTTTATTTTTAAGTCATATTTATATTTAATACTCTTTATGCTAAAATCTTATTAGAGTAGAAAAGGTGAATATATGAAGAAAGTAATAAGATATTTTGTTTTATTGGTTGTATTGTTTATTCCAAGTTTTGTTAGAGCTTATGAGATGAAATGTGATGGATCTTCACATAAATATGGAAGTCCTTTTACTTGTTCAATAGATGGTATTAGCATTGGATATGAATATAAAGAAATATCAGGAACTTTAACATTACCAGATGCTTTATCGTGTAATGTATCTTCTATAGATGAAGGTCTTACTAATAAAGAAGGAGATAGTTTAACATTTAATCTTTCCGGTAAAGCAGTAAGTACAAGAGCAATTACTTATACTTGTAGAATAAGCAAAAAGATTACTAAAGATATTACTGATCAGATTATTATAAATAACTTAATTGTTCAAGATTCTACGATGGATGCAAAACCTCTTTCAGAAATTCTACGTAGTAATATGCTTACTTTAAATAGATATGTTGAAACTACAGAAGCTGAAGTAACTAAGCCAAGAGATGTTACAAATGGAAATTCTCTTTTAAAAGAAGTAACATTTGATAAAACTGTAAAGAATACGGAAGGAAATAATTTTGTATTTTCTAAATACATAACTGAATATCCTTCACTTCAAGTAACGTATGATATCAAAGATATTACTTTAACTTATACACCAAATGTATCAAACGCTATTGTTAAAGCAGTAAGTGAAACTAATAAATTGGAAGTATCTGGTAATACGGTTTATACTGAACTTGCTATTGGGGATAATATTATTGATTTAGATGTAACAAGTGCTGATGGTGTTGCTCACACAGTTTATACATTTTATTTAAAAAGAGTAGATAAGGGTGAAGGTCTTTACAACAAGAATGAGGATGCAACTCTTTCTGATCTTGTATTATCTGGTTATAAAATAAACTTTAAACCTGATGTTTTTAAATATCAAATTACTGTGGCAAGTGATGTTACATCTATAGGTGTTAATGCTGTATCTACTGTAAATGGTTCATCAGTTGTTGTACGTGGAAACACTAATATTAAGAATGGATCTAATATTGTTGTAGAAGTTACATCAGTTGATAAGAAACACACAAATAAATATATAATTACAGTAAAAAAGACAGCTAATTATGATTTAATTGTTCAATATGCAGTTCTTGTTATAGGTGGAGTTGGTATAATTGTAGTAGTTATTCAAATTATAAAATCTTTAAATAAGAAACGAGCTAATGATCCAATTTATAAATTAAAAATGAAAAAGAAAATAAATAATAATGGTGCTAAGTTAGATGAAGCAAGTATTCCTGTTGTAGGAGGTACAAATTCTTCAACAGCTACACCAGTTCAACAACCAGCACCTGTCCAACCACAACCACAAGTTCAACCTCAAGTGCAAGTTCAACCACAGCTTCAGCCACAAGTGCAAGTACAACCTCAAGTGCAAGTACAACCACAAGTACAACCACAGGTTCAATCTCAAGTTGTTCAACCAAATCCGGTGACAACTGTTAACCCACAAATTGTAAATAATGGTTCAAATAATGGAAGTAACTTACAATAGTTACTTCTTTTTGTGTTATTATAATGATGGAGGATATAATGAAACACGAAGTGTCATGTGGTACTATTACCATACATGATGGTAAGGTATTACTTATTAAACAAAATCATGGTCATATTGGTTTTCCTAAGGGACATGTAGAAGAAAATGAGTCAGAAATAGAAACTGCAATAAGAGAAACAAAGGAAGAAACCAATATTGATGTAGAAGTATTAGAAAACTACAAATACTTTATTAATTACAATGTTAATAATAAGATAAATAAGGATGTTATTTTTTACTTAGCAAAACCAATTAGCTTTGATGCGCATAAGCAAGATACAGAAATTGCAGAAGTTATGTGGGTTGATATTGATAAAGTAAATGAATTATTAACTTTTGATGATACAAAAGAAATATTCATTCAAGTTTTAAATGATTTGAAGAATATAAAATTATAGAATATGAAAATATTCTATTTTTTTGAAATTTGACATGATAAAAGGGTTATTTTATAATATGACCAAAATTAAAGGGAGAGTTTTGCAATGGCTAGATATTATTTAGGTAAGAAGGTTGGAGAAGAATATACTCCAATACCATTTAATAAGGAAGATGGTAAACTTTTAAGTTGTTTAAAATATACGGCTTTATTTAATGGTGAAAAAGAATTAAAAGAAGAACTTATAGAGAAAAAAGAAATTAATGAAAATGATAGATTATACTACTTAATTAGTCAAAAAGATGATTGTCATCCTATTTTTAATGGGGATTCTATTTGTTATTCAAACATGAAGGGACTGTTAAGTGCAAATGATCTTCTTGTTTTCTTAAAAGAACAAAAATATAACTATGAATTATTTTATTATTTATTTGAAAATTTAGTAAATAAGTATCAACATAGAGAGAATGTTCCTGCTTTAATAGCTATGGATATTATTTTAAGTGAGATTAATTTTGCTAATAGAATTGGTGAAGAAGCCTACTCAATGATGGAAGATAAAAGAAATTTAAATCATTTAATCTTTGAGTTTGTTTTAGCGGCAATTGGAAAGTATGATAGAAAAAAGAAACAGTTTATTATGGAAAATGGTAAAGTATCAACTTCTGATAGACAATTATGTGATCTACTTCTTTTACTTAACAATTATTTTATTATAAAGAGAAGAGAACAAGAGTATAGTGAAGCAAATACAAATGATAATGCTAATGATGATATAACATATGATGAATATGAAAAAGAAGAATTCTTAACTGATGAGGATTTTATAGATAGTAATCAAAATCCTGATGATTTTAGGCATTTAATTAGGAAGTAATAATAAAGGGCATGTAATAAAACATGTTCTTTTTTGTGGTATAATGAACTTGGTGATGGGTATGATAGATATAATTGATGACTTTATTCAATATATGAGAGTTGAACGTAATTATTCTGACAATACCGAAGTTAACTATGAAATGGATTTAGCAGAGTTTGAGAAATATTTGAAAGATAAACATAAGAATTATAAGAATATTAATTATAAAGATATATTAGATTATGAAAAGCATTTAAAAGAAGATAATAATTTAAATGCAACTTCTATTAATAGACATTTATCTTCATTGCGTAGTTTTTATAATTTTCTACTTATAAAAAATATTGTTGGTTCTAATCCTTTTAAAATGGTAAAAGGTCCTAAGAAGGAACTTAGACTACCAAATTATATGAAGTATTCTGAATTTGAGGAAATGGTTAATTCTTGTGATGATTCACTTCTTGGAATTCGTAATAGAAGTATATTAGAGTTACTTTTTGCTAGTGGTGCAAGAATAGGTGAGATTATTAATATAAATGTAGATGATGTAGACTTTGTTAATAATGAAATTAAAGTACTAGGAAAGGGTAATAAAGAAAGAGTAGTATATTTTAATGACCACGCTAAAGAGTCTTTAAAAGACTATATTAATAATGCTAGAAATGAATTATTAAATGGTAAAAGAAGTAACAGATTATTTATTAATCATATAGGTGGAGAATTAACTACAAGAGGAGTAAGAGATATATTAGATAATATTATTAAGAAAAGTGCTCTTAGTATAAAAGTTACTCCTCATATGTTTAGACATACATTTGCTACTATGTTACTTAATGAAGGATGTTCCCTAAAAAGTGTTCAAGAGTTATTAGGACACGCTAATCTATCTACTACATCTATTTATACACATATTACAAATGATAGAATAAAAGATGTTTATTTACATACTCACCCCAAGGCAAAGGGGGATAAATAATGAGCAAGAAAGAATATGATCCTGTTGAAGAACTTTTTGGTACTTTAACGTTTGCTTCTAATTCAACAAATGGGAAACAAGTATTAACAAAAGATAAAGGTATTATAGAAATTATTGAATACTTGGATCGTTTTGATACTTTTGATATTGATAGAGAAGAAATACCAAAAGAGGCGGTTGTTAAAGTAAATAAGAAATTTTTTAGAGAATGTTTTAGACTTAAAGATGTTCCTGTTTATAAAAATGGTAGTGTTCTTTTAAGAAGTCCTTTTAATATTAGTTTTAAACTAGTATATGGTGATAATATTGGATCTTTAACTTTTAAAAGAGATAAAGAAAAATCATGTGAATATATATATTTAGGTAAACCTTTTATTAAAAGATCAATTGGTATATATGCTCATGAGATAACTCATACTCAATTAGAATTTGACCCAACTCACTTTTACAAGAATTATTTTGATAAAGAAGTTCTTTCAATATTTGTAGAAAAATTAATAATGTATGAGATTAATAATGATTATTATAATGATATTAAATCAATGAGATTAATGATGTTAAAAAAAGCGCTAGATAGATATTTTTGGGTTTGGGATAAAGCTTGTAGACTTAGTTTTTCAGAAGAAGTTGTTTTTGAATATGATGCTAGAGCATATATTGTTTCAACTTTGATAGCTGATAAATTATTCTATAAATATATGCATGGTTCATTAGAAACAAAAGGGAAAATGATTAATGATATTCAAAAAGTCTTTGATGGGAAAAAGACTGTTGAAGAATTTATGAGTGATTACTATGTTAGGTATGAAAATTCTAAAAGATTAAGATATATCAAATAAAAACCTGGATTTTACTCCAGGTTTTATTAATTTTTAGAAAAATCTTCTAGGCATAAAGTTAATTATAATAGAAATAATCATATTAAAAAGTTTGTACATTTTAAACTCCTTTCTAGATCTCTTTCTAATATTATTATTAACTTAATTTTTTTATTTTACTTTATCGTGATATAATTTTTATAGAATAGTTGGTGATTAAATGGCAATATACTATCACGGAAGTACAGTATCCGATTTAAAAGTATTACATACTAATAAGAATGCAACTCATGGTAATTATGGTTATGCAACTTCTAGTAAGGTTGTAGCAACTATATTTGCATCTAGATGTGGAGATGATTTAGTAGTTAGTATATTTGGAGATGGTAATGGTAATTATGCACTTGTTGAAAGAATACCTAATGCATTTGATTATATGTATTCTACAAGTGGTTCTATATATTCAGTTGATTCTTCTTATTATCAAGACCATAAGACAGGTTTTAATGAGGTATTAACAACTGAGGATGTTCCTGTTATTAGTGAAGAGAAAATTGATAATATGATGGATGAAATAGATAGACTTTCAGAAGATGGGAAACTTACACTTTTTAGGTATCCAAATAGACCTAATTCAATTCCTCTTGATGATAGTGATTTAATTAATGTAGTTTTAAGAAATGCTAAAAGAAGAAATATGGAAATTAATAGAGAACTATTTTCTAGATGCGCATATCTTCATCCAAATTTAATTCCGGCAATTAATAATCTTTTAGAAGAAAATAATAAGGAATTAATTACTCCTGAATATTTAGTAAGTATTGTTAATAGAAAACTAATTGAAAAAGAAATAGATTCAAATCATGAAGTGTATATTGAGTCTTCTCTTAAATTAATTGATAAGTATTACCCTGGGTTAATTGAGGATGATTCAAAGAAACAATCTAAATAGATTGTTTTTTTTATTTTATTTTAAAGTAAAATCAGATTAAACCGTTAAAGATAATAGTGAAGGGGGAATAAAGAAGTGAAGAAAAATCTTAAGGTGTTACAAGAAGAAATATCTGACTGCGGTGTTTGTTCTTTACTTTCTATTATTAGGTATTATGGTGGTGATGCTAATTTAGAAAAGTTAAGAGTTGATTCTTATACAACTAATAAGGGTGTAACAGCATTTAATTTAATTGAATGTGCTAAAGAATATGGTTTTGATGCTAAGGGTTTAAAAGTAGATAGTATTAGTGAAATAACATGTCCTTTTATTGCACATATAAAAATAAATGAATCTCTTTCTCATTTTGTAGTAGTCTACAAAATAAATAATAAAATTATTACTGTTATGGATCCTTCTAGTGGTTTTAGAAATATACCTATGGATGAATTTATGTCTTGTTTTACTGGTGTAGTTATTTGTTTAGCACCTAAAAGTATTATAAAGAAGAATAATAGTTCTAAGGTTCTAAATAATAATTTAATGAATTCTTTTAAAAGAAATTGGAGGAGTCTTTTATTTGTCGTTCTTATGAATTTATTGTTTATTATTTTATCAATTATCAATTCTTTTTATATTAACTTCGTATCTATATATAATAACTATATTAAGCTTATTTTTGTATTTGGTATTTTAGTTACTATTATTTCTTTCTTGAACTATTATATAAGTATTAAAAATGAGAAGATTAAGACTTTTGTTGGTAGTGTGATTCTTAAAGATTTTTATAAGCATATATTTAATCTTCCTTTAAAATATGTTCACTTAAAAGATTCTGGAGAAATAGTTAAAAGAGTTAATGATTTAGAAAGTATTAAGGATGTAGTGGTAAATTCATTTATAGTTTTTATTTCTAATTTAATTATAATGTTTTCAATCCTTATAGTAATTTATTATTTAACCAAACCTGTCTTTTATATTGTTGTAATATTTTGTTTTTTATATATATGTTTAGCCGTCTTTTTGTTTCGAAATATTACAAATTATATAAATGAATTACTTTCTGTATCTACTGAATACAATTCTAAATTACAGGACTCTATCTTAGGTTTAACAAGTATTAAGAATAATAAAGTTAATAATTTGTTTTTATCTAATTTAGGTAGTATTAAAGATAATGATTTGAAGCATTTATATGATTATAATAAGTATTTAAATAGAACTAATAGCTTATTAAATTATATTTTTCAAATATTACAATTAGTACTATATTCGTATATGTTTATTAATGTTAAAAATGGTTTATTTAATTATAATAATATAATAATACTTTCCTTACTTATAAACATGTTATATGGTTCGTTGGGTGATATTGTTTCTTTAATACCTGGTATTTATTATATAAAAACAATTGTTAATAAAATTAATGATTTTTACTCAATGGAAACTTCCACAGATAATTCTTTAATACCTGATAGTTTTAAAATTAAAGTGGATAATCTGTCATTTAGTTATAACAAGTTTAATGACGTTTTATCAAACTTAAATATAAGAATAAAAGAGGGGGAAAAGGTGATCATAAAGGGCGAGTCTGGTAAAGGAAAATCAACCTTATGTAAGATACTATCTGGAGAATACTCAAGTTATGCAGGATCTATTTATATTGGAGACTGTGAATTAAGAAAAGTTGATGCTAAAGAAATCATTACTTATTCTTCTCAAAATGAATATATCTTTAATGGAACAATAAGAGATAATATTCTTCTTGGTAGAAAAATCAGTGAAGAAAAGTTTAATCAAATTGCGAAAATATGTTCTTTAGATAGATTAATTAAATCTAGGCCATTTAAATATGATACCTATTTATATGATGGTGGAAAAGAATTATCTGGAGGTGAACGTAATCTTATAATTTTAGCAAGAGCACTTGTTAGTGATGCAAAAATATATGTTTTTGATGAGACTTTAGCGGAGTTAAATGATTCAGTTGAGAATAATGTATTAAATGCCTTGTTTAATAATTATAAAGATAAAACTATTATTTATGTTAGCCATAAAAACAAGAAAAACTATTTCAAAAGAGTTATTTACGTGTAGAAAGGGGAAAATATGGAATTAAAAAATGAGGAACTTCAAAATGTTGTTGGTGGTGGAATCGGCAAATGGGTTGTCATTGGTGGTTTAATCTCATTCGTTATTGGAGTTATTGATGGATTTTTAAGACCATTTAAGTGTTAATGATGGAAATAGAAAAATATGAATTATATGAAATCGTTGGTGGTGGTTCATTTGCTAATAGTTCATTCTTAAATGCTATTAGTAGATTTTTATCTACAGCTCTTTCAATAGGTCAAACAGTTGGATCTACAATTAGAAGAATCATTGATAAAAAAGTATGTAAATGCTAATTATTAAAAATAAATAGGGGGATTTTAATGAAGAAAAATAACGATAAAAAGAAAACAATTATATTAGCTGGGATTGGTTTATTTACTGTTCTAGGAGGTACGCTAGCTTATTTTACAACTTCATCTAATATAGTTAATAAGTTTGAATCTGGTTTATACCAAAATAGAATTGTTGAAGAGTTTGAGTCACCTAATAATTGGGTGCCAGGTACTACAACTAAAAAAGAAGTAAGAGTAGAAAATACTGGTGATGTTTCTATGGCATTAAGAGCATCTGTAAGTGAAGAATGGATAAATAAGAAAGGTGATAAGATTTCTCTTATTGATGATAAAGGTAACATTGCTGCTATTGTTAATTATGGAGATGCTTGGAAAAAAGGAAGTGATGGGTATTTCTATTACAAAGATGGAAATAATTTAAAAGAACTTCTTCCTGGTAATACTTCTGACAACTTTATTGAAAGTGTAACTTTTAATGGTAATATAGAAGCTTCTTTGAAAAAGGAAGTATCTGAAGATGGAAAAACTATTACATATACTTCAACTGGCGAAGGATATGATGATGCAACTTATTCTTTAGTAGTTACAATTGATACTGTTCAATTTGACCATGCATCATCTGCGTGGAATATATAGGAGTACATTGTACTCCTTTTTTCTATAAGGTGGTGATAATATTAAAAGACTGTTTATTAAGTTAATATATTTATTCTTGTTAATTTATGTTTTAGTATTTATTCCAATTATTTTTGGTTGGAAACCACTTGTAGTTATTTCTGGTAGTATGGAACCAACGCTCAAAGTTGGGGGACTTCTTTACTATAAGAAATGTGATTTAAATGATTTTAAAAAAGATGATATTTTAGTTTTTAGATCATCAAAGCATATTGTTTCTCATAGAATTGTTGAGAAAAAGGAATTTGGCTTTATTACCAAAGGAGATGCAAATAAGAAAATTGATAATAATGTTGTAAATAATAGTGTTGTTATGGGTATAGGTACCAACTGGTGTATACCGTATTTAGGTTATTATGTGAGCTTTTTATATAATAACAAAATAATTATGTTTTTAGTTATTAGTTTGATGGTTTATTTAAGTTATAAAGAAAAGAAGAGATTTAAGAATAATATAGTTATGGTATTTGCTTTATTCTTAACTTGTCAGTTTTGTTTTTCATTCTTTAATACAAGTACTAGTGTAACTAATAATTTTAAAACTAGTGATTATAATGTAAAACTATATACTGATGGAGGTACACTTATAAATGATTTAAGAATTAATAAAGATGTAATTTTACCAGATGCTATGAAAAAAGGTTCTACATTTGATGGGTGGATAAAAGATGAGGATGGATATAGAGCAGAATGGATTGATACCTTGTATAGTTTTAAAGTGGAACCTATTATACAAGGCGTTACTTATCCCTTGGGTAAATCAGGATTTACTTTTACTATTTGGAAAGATGATAAGATAATTGCAAGTAATGTAAAATACTTTAATACTCTTTGTGTTTATGATGATGTATTTAAAGTAGTTGTTAATGAACGAGATGGGTATACAATTAATTCATTTAAAACTAAGACATTTGTTATTCAAAAAAATACTTCTGTAAATCCATCATGGATTGATAATATACCTCCTGTAATAACAAACTTTAAAGTAGAAAATTTGGGATATTATAATTCATCTCTTGGAGCAAGAGCAGGATGGAATATTAGAATATATATTGAAGGCTATGATACAGGAAGTGGAATAAATAAGTATCAAACATGGTTAGTTCCATATCAAAATGGAAGTGGAGCAGAAAGAGAAGATGGGAATAATCGTGTACTTACAAATGTTTTATATTTAAATAAACCAGAAGGCAGAACTTTTTGTGCATATGTTATAGATAACGCAGGTAATGAATCTGAAAAATGTGAAACAATAAAGATTTAGTTTTATGTTATACTATATGAGGAATATGGAGATAATATGAAAAAATATATGATTTTAGATTTTGGTAATGTTTTAGTTTATCCTACATCAGGTGATTGGAACATGACACCTGTATTTATGAAAAATGTTAATCCAAGTGGTGAAAATATTGAACAATTAAAAGCACTTTTTAAAAAATATTCTTATTACTTAGATGAAAAGTTATTAACTACAGAAGAAGAATTTGAGATGTTTAAGTCATTTTATGGTGCTGTATTATCAGAGTGTGATTGGTTTAAATATGATGAAGAAAAAATTCGAGAAATCGCTTATAACAGAACTTATGAGCTTGATAAATATACTTTATTTGAGGAAGTTAAAGATGAATTAGAAAAATTAAGTAAGAAGTATAAATTAATCATGTTAACTGATAACTGGCCATGTGTTATCGATTATTTAAAGCATTATGATTTACTTAAATATTTTGAAAAAGTTTATATTTCATCTTTTTATGCTGAATTAAAGCGAGAAGGTGTATTCTTTGATCATCCTGTTGAAGACTTTAAGATTAATCCTAGTGATGTAATATTTATAGATGATCATGAAGATATACTTGATGTTGCACATGAAAAAGGATTTATAGTTTATCAAATGGATAGAAAAAATACTGTAAAATCATCTAAATATGAAATTATTCATGATTTATCATTTTTTATAGGTAAATAGAAATTTTTTGACTTTTTATTTATAAGAGATATAATAAGCCGAGAGAGGGAAAATTATTTATGACATTAGATACAATTGATAAAGCAATATTAGAAGCGAAAGATGAAAATGAAAAACTTATAAAGGATGAACAAGTAGTTCTTGAAGAAATTGAAAATTTAAAAAATGCATCTTTAGAAGAAAGAAGTCAAAATAGAGTTGTTTTAGGTTGTCTTCCATATGTTCTAGCTGGTGTTGCTGCTGTTGGATTATCACATTTAGGATATGTAGATCCTAACTGGACAGGTGCTATTACACTTGGTGCAGGAGCAATAGCTGGATGCGCAATTGAAGATCATTTAGTTAGAAAGATTGTTGATTCTAAAACTTTAAGTGATAGCGCTTATCATAATTTAAGAAGTAGAGTTTATAAAACAATTGAAAAAGAAAAAATTATTCAAAAAGAAATTATGAATGCATCTAAGATGAATTCTTTACTAAGCGCTAAAGCAGGTGAATTTGAATTTGAAGCAGATGCTCTTAATGAAAAGAGATGTGTAGAGGATGTGTTAGACTCTTTAGCTCTTAAGATTGCACTTGTTCAAAATGATTGTAGTAGCTATGTTCAATCTAATACAATAGCTAAAGAAGCTTTAACTGCATTAGGTATATATGGTGCATATATGTTCCCATTATCTATTTTTAACGCCGAAATTAATGGTACACAATTTATGATACCAACTGCTGCAGCACTTTTATCTATAATTAATAAAGCATCTTATGAATCTGTAAAAAGAAAGATTAACAAAAAGTATCATAATTTAATGAGATATGAAATTGATACAGATAGTTTAATTGAATTAAAAGATTTAACTAATGATTATGCAAGTAGACTTGGTAAAATTGAAGCAAAACTTCTTTTAATGGATAAGAGTGAAGAAGAAGCTCCTGTAGTAGATATAGAAGATGATTCATTATTCTTACAAGTATGGAATGAAATTTCAGAAGAAAAAGAAAAAGGATTATATAGATCAAAAAGCAATAAATAATTGCTTTTTTTCTTTGAGATAAGATATAATATCTATGGTGATAAGTTATGTCTAGAGAGAGTTTGAAAGATTTAGATTTATATAGAAACGTTTATATTGCGTTAAATGAGAGCGAATACGATAGTGAATTATCACAAAAGTTGATGAGTTATTATAGTATTTTCCTAGATAGATATCGTAAAGCAAGTGAAACTGATGATGAGTATCTTTCTGATGATGAACAATACAAAACATTTAGAAATTATTTTTTCTCAGTTTATAAAAAGTATGGAACTATGAGTAATGCAAAGTTTGTTATTCCATTATTTATATATTTATATGATTCAAATCCTATATCATTTTCATTAAGTAAGTTTGATGCATTTGTTCCTGAAGCTGAAGGTTTAGACTTTAGTGAACTTCTTGGAATATATGATGTATTTGAAGAGGGAATGAATATAGGCGAAAATCAAGGAAGAGGAAGATCAAGTGCTGTCTAGTAGACGGCATTTTTGTTTTAAAAGAGTTTACTTCTATTTCTTTTATTTTAAATGTTGTATAATAAAGATGGTGTCAAGGGATGAAAAAAAATATATTAATTAAAACATTGTTAGTAATAGTTGCTGTTTTTTTCAATTATGAATTTTTATATAAGTTTGGAAATTTTGATGTCAGTTTAATGGGTTTAAACTTTAATATTTCCTTACTTGTTGTGTATATTTTATCTATTGTTAAGAAAAATAATAATATTAAAACTTCCAAGAGCGAAAAAATAATAAGCATTTTATTTACAATATTCATGATAACTGGAGAAATAATAAGTGTAACGGGTAATATTATTTATTTAGTAAAACCAAAGTATATTTTATTAACTTTAATAAAAGTCATAGGTTTCTACTATTTATTTGA
The DNA here is from genome assembly GCA_946536225.1 of uncultured Caryophanales bacterium. Taxonomy (GTDB): domain Bacteria; phylum Bacillota_I; class Bacilli_A; order RF39; family UBA660; genus UBA6985. Next base: position 437,151 of record CAMNEE010000001.1, read on the forward strand.
TAGTATCCTGTCTTTCATAAATGGAGTTATAAAAAATATCAGTTTTAAGAAGATAAGTAATAAAAAGTCTATATTTAATTGGTACTTAAAAAAATTAGAAAAGTATCCATTTAGAACTTCTTTTATTTCAATATTAATTATTTTTGGTATTTATATTTTTGCTTTTTATCCAATTGTATTAAGTCCTGATCCATCATTTCAAATAAAGATGTATTTTAATGTTCATACTAAATATATTGATTGGGTAATTCAGAGAAATCCTTTAATTAATATGACTAATCATCATCCAATCATCCATACTTATTTATTAGGTGGATGCATAAGCTTAGGACGTAAACTTATAAATGATAATTTTGGATTATTCTTATATACATTATTTCAAACATTAGTATATTCAAGTGTACTTGCTTATACTGTTAAGTTTATGAAGAAAAATAATGTTAATATTAAATATATATTCTTTGTACTTCTTTTATATTTATTTGTACCTATGTATGGTTTTTATACAGTAAGCGGAGTAAAGGATACATATTATACGTCATTTATGATTCTATTTGTCCTATTCATATATGACTTTATTCACAACTATAAAGAAAAAAAGGTAAGTATTTTATATTTAGTTTATTTATATTTTGTAATTCTTCTTTTATGCCTTTTTAGACAAAATGGATTATATGTTGTAATACTTACTATGCCGTTTGTTATGTTTTATAGCAAAAAGAATATATTAAGAATAACTTCAGTTTTTGTATCAATTATTTTATCAATGTGGTGCTTTAATAATTTAGTTATTCCAGCACTTGGGGTAAGTGATGGAAGTATTAGAGAAGCTTTATCTGTTCCTTTTCAACAAACTGCAAGACTAGCTAAATATCATGATGATATTATTGAAGAGAAGGATAAAGTGGTTATTGATAAATTATTAAATTATAAAACACTTGGAAAAAGATATGTTCCAACTTTATCAGATAAAGTTAAAAATCAATATAATAAAAATGCTACTAAGGAAGACTTAAAAAATTATTTTAAAGTTTGGTTTAAATATTTGTTTAAGGAACCAATTTGTTATGTAAATGCAACTTTAAATAATATACATGGATATTTCTATCCAGTTAGTAAGAATTGGTATTTTTATTATAAATATGACACAAGAATATTAGATGGTAATTTAGTTAATTATCATTATGTTAATAGTGAGCTTCTTAGACAAATTCTTACTATATATGGTACAATATATCCGTATATTCCTCTTATTGGATTAGTTAGTTCAATTGGAATGGGATTATATTTTATATTATATTTGATTAGTTATCTAATAGACAAAAAATTAAAAAAATATATAATAGTGTTAGTACCACTTATAACTAGTATATTAGTTTGTTTTGTTGGTCCAGCTAATACATATTTTAGATATGCTATGCCATATTTATATGTATTACCAGCATTATTTGGTTTATTAATAAAAGAAATGAGGAGTAAAAATGAGTAAAAGTAAAATAGCAGTTTTAATACCTTGCTATAATGAATCAAAGACAATTGAAAAAGTAGTAAAAGATTATAAAAAAGCATTACCTGATGCAGATATTTATGTGTATGATAATAATTCAAGTGATCATACAGATACTATTGCTAAAAAAGCAGGAGCTATTGTTCGTTATGAATATAGACAAGGTAAAGGTAATGTAATTAGATCTATGTTTAGAGATATTGATGCTGATTGTTATCTAATGATTGATGGTGATGATACATATCCAGCTGAAAATGCTAAAGAGATGTGTGATTTAGTACTTGAAGGAAAAGCAGATATGGTAATTGGTGATAGACTTTCTTCTACATATTTTGAAGAAAACAAAAGACCATTCCATAATTTTGGTAATGTATTAGTTAGAAAACTAATTAATATAATCTTTAAAAACAATGTTAAAGATATTATGACAGGTTATAGAGCATTCTCATATGACTTTGTTAAAGGTTTTCCAGTTTTATCAAAGGGATTTGAAATTGAAACTGAAATGACTATTCATGCAGTTGATAAAAACTTTAAATTAGTTGAAATTCCTGTTGAATATAGAGATAGACCTGCTGGAAGTGTAAGTAAACTTAATACTTATTCAGATGGATTTAAAGTATTAAAAACTATTGCTAGATTATTTAAAGAATATGAACCTGCATTATTCTTCAATATCTTTGCAGTATTATTCTTAATTATTGGGTTTATTTTAGGATATAGTCCAGTTGCTGAATATTTTAAAACTGGCGTAGTTGCTAAGTTTCCAAGTTTAATAGTTAGTTGTTTCTCATTTACTATTTCTATACTTTTATGGATAACAGGAATTATCTTAGAAGTAATTGCTAAGAAAAAGAAACAAGATTACGAACTATATATGAATTTAGTAAAGAAGAACGAAAAGTAAAGTTTCGTTCTTTTTTTCATGTTTAAACCAAATAAGTAACTTTTTAGTGTATAATAACATTAAGACTTTACTTGGGGGAGAGTATATGGATAAATTAATATTTGTTAGACCTTCTTTAGAAAACAAGGAAGATGCAATCAACTATATAAAGGAGTTTTATGAATATAATTCTTCTATTGAAGGAGTAAATGGACTTCATAAATATTTAGACAACTATGAAGGTTGGTTAGAAAAAATAGATAAAGAAAGTACTCAAGAAGCAACAAATAAACAAGTTCCCAATGATACATTTTTTATTTATAGAGAAAAAGATAAAAGACTTGTTGGAGTAGTAAACTTAAGAAAAGAGTTAAATGATAGATATAAGAACTTCGGCGGTAATGCAGGTATATCTATTAGACCAACTGAAAGAGGAAAGAAGTACGCGAGCACTGTTTTATATGGTACTCTTAAATTCTTTAATAATTTAGGTGTTAAACATATTATGTTAGACTGTGATGAAAAGAATGTTGCATCAAGTTCTTCTTTAAAAGCTTTAGGTGGAGTATTAACTAAGAAAACATATATAGATGATTTAGAGACTTTTAAGGAAGATTATGATTTTGATGTAGAAAAATCTTTAAAAGACTATAAAACTATATATGATGAATATATTTCAATAGGTGATAAAATGAGTAAGAATGAAGAAATTATAAGAGTTTTTTACGAAGAGGTTATACCTGAAGCTAGCAAAGGTAAAATAGATGCATGGTTTAGTAAGAATCTTATGTTTAGTACAACTGTTGAAGGGAAAGAGGTTACTAAGGTTAATGAAGATGATTATCCTGAATTATGTGTTACTTCTTTGATTATAAGTGATAAGAATGAATTTGATAGATTACTTTGTGAATATGTAGATATGGCTATTAAGTTTTATGATGATGGTAATCTTGAAAGAAAAATGGAAGATGCACCTAAAGAAGACCGTGATAGATATTTATATAAATATATAATTAGTTCACTTTTTGCTAATGCAAGTGATTATGATTTTTTTAATCCACTTTTATTTTTAAATCATAGAATTGAAATGTTTAAAAATAAAATTATGAATGAGAAGCGTGAACTATATTTAAGTACAATTGGTGCTACTATTCTATTTGAAGAAAAAAAGGCCCCAATTGAAGCAGAAACACCATATTATATTTCAAGTGAATTAATATTTGATGATGGATATAAATTACAACTTCCGGATGTATATGAAGGAATAAGTGATGGTAAGATGTTCATTTACGGAGTACTTCTTAAGTCTGGTCAAAATAATGAAGTAAATAAGGAATATTTAAAACAAATTCGAAAAGGTTTTACTTCTAGAATAAATGGAGCACCTGAGCATTATTTCTTAAGTGATATGTTATCTTTGTCATTATCTAACGGAATGGAAACAGTAGCTGTTCCATATCTTCCTCAAAGATGGAATGCTAAAAGATCATATATTTTAAATAAGAAACAAGGAGAAGAAAGAAAATTTGAAATAGATAAGCAAGAATTAATTCAAATTAATTTAACTAATGTTTTGGTTAGATACTATTCTAAACTAGAAGCTATTTCAGGTTCTTTAAACTATACATCTTATCCATTTGAAGAAGATGACAAGGTACATTTTAGAATTAATCCAAATGAAATAAGTAATTGTCCTGTTTTTAATGAACTAGTTCAATATAATAAAAATAATAATGAAATAAAACATCGTTAATAGTAAATGCGTATGTTATAATTTTCTAGGATATATGGAAGGTATATATGGATTTTAAAAATAGAATAATTGAATTAGAAAATAAATTTAGTGATGATGACTTTTTATATGTAAGTGGAAGTAATGAAGTTTTACTAACTGCTCCTCATACTATGGAACAAGTCTTGGAGACAGGAATTAAATTAAGCGAACCATATACAAAGGCAATTGCTTTATATGTAGCAGGAGAACTTGGTATAAATGCTTTTGTTAAAGTAAGAGATACTTTTATTGATGCTAACAAGGATGAATATGAAAAGTTTAAAACAGAACAAAGAAGAATAATCAACAATAAGGGTATACTTCTTTCTCTTGATATTCATGGTGCTAGTCAAGACCGAGATTTTGATATTGAACTTGGTACAGTTAATAATTTATCTGCGGATTATTCTACAATTAATGAACTAAAAGAAACTTTCCAAGAACAAGGGTTAAACGTAGTTATTAATGATCCTTTCAAAGGTGGAGCAGTAACTAAAAATGTATACGGGTTTACGGATGCAGAAGCTATTCAAATAGAAATTAATAGAAAATTAAGAGATATAGAAAATATTGATGGATTAAAAAAAGTATGTGATGCTCTTATTAATTTTATTAAACAGTATATTGAGACAACAAAGAGAAGAGGTTAAGTATGACTAGAGTAATAATTATTGATGAAATAAAAGAAGAATATGAAGCCTTAAAAGAAAACTTTAAAAATGAAGATGTAACAATTTCGAATGAGAAAATAGATGATTGGTTAGAACATAATTTTGCTAATGCAATTGTTACTGAATCAGCTAAGAATGGGGTACTTGTAGGAGATAGTTCAAGATTAGTTGATAATCTATTTGATGGTGCAATATCTGATAAGGTAAAAAAATGTGTAGATGAGTTTTATATGGGTGAGCTTGAAACAGGTGGTTCATTTATTACTAAAGTTCCTTTTACTGATAGATATGTAATTAATACAACTATTGATGGGAATGATTTAACATCAATTTATAAAGCTACTTTTAATAGTTTATTATGTGCATATAATACTAATATGGAAAGTATAGTATTATCACCAATTGGTAAAGATAATAAGGACGTTAATCATAAGTTTTATCTAGATACTTTATATTATGCATACGAGCATGCACGCTTAACTCATGAAAGATATAAGAATGATGAAAAGTATAAATTAAAAAAATTAATTCAAACGAAAGAATCTGTGTTAAAATAAAAGCAAGATGAAAGGAAGATATTTGTATGGAGAATAATAATTACCACACATATATGGTGCAAAGAAATAAGTACACTGTTAATAAAAATGGTGAAACTATTCAACTTGGTGGTGATTGGTATAGTGTTTATACATCTAAAGGTAAAGTAACAGTATCTGAAGATGTTATTAGAAGTTTAGTTGCTAAAGGCTGTTCTGCAAAAGAAATAGAACGTGCTGGGAAGAAAATAAACGACACTTTTAAATTATCTGGTTCTATTATACTTACTCGTGGAACTCCATTTGGAAACACAACAATTTATAGAGAAGATAATGGTTTAACGGAAACTATTAATGATGAAGATGAACAAATGAAAGTAGAATTACAATCTTTAATTGATATGTCTGAAACACAATCTATGGAATTACAATACACACAAGAAAAGATTAGAACACTTAGTAAAAAAATTATTGATAGTAAATCTAAAGATAATAAGAAAAAATAGGAAGATATAAAGTTGGTATTTAATAACAGAAGTAAAAGGAGATGTATATCTTCTTTTATTTTGTGTAAATTATTTACATAGCAAGTGTTAATTTTTTACTCTATATACTCGTAAATAAATGTATAATAAATGTAGAGTAGGAGGTTACTATGAACGAACAATTTAAAGGTATATGTGACAACATAGTTGCTGCATCACTTACACCTAGAAGAATAAGCAAAGATGCAATTATCAAAAGAACTGTAGTTCCTAGAGATGTTGTTGTTAAAGGTGCAGCTGAAGAATTACTAGGCCAATTTGCCGAAATGTATTTAATACCACCAGATGGAAAAATGGAAATAAGTGATAATTCTATTGAAAATGGTTCTGAAGAGGTATATGATAGTGATAATGAATTAGCCGAAATGGGTGTTGTTAGATGAATGAAGAAACTATAGAATTGTTACAAATTGATAATAAAAGTTATATTATATTAGCTAAGATAGATAAATATACATATCTAGTTAATGAAGATGACTTTAAAGATATGATTATTATGAAAGATGATAATAATGATTTAGTTAATCTTGATAATGAAGAAGAGGTTAATAAAGCTTTAGAGTTATTTGGTAATAAATATAGAAATATGTAATTGAGTTAGTTTTACTAACTCTTTTATTTTTGAAGAATAATTGACTAATGAGGTAATTACTTTTATAATAACCGCGTTAGAAGAAACAGGTGAGGATACATGAAAAGAGTGTTTACTAGAGATCAAGAAATTGAAAGAAGTATAATTACTAAATATAGAAAAGAAATATGGTCTAAGTTTGTTAAAGGTGTAGCTGAGTATGAATTAATAAACGAAGGAGATAATATCATGGTTTGTATCTCTGGAGGAAAAGATTCTTTTTTACTTGCTAAATGTATTCAAGAGTTAGAGCGTCATGGTAAATATAAATTTAAAGCTAGATTTGTTTGTATGAATCCAGGCTATAGTGAAAAAAATAGGGAATTAATTATTAGTAATGCTAAGGAATGTGGTATTCCTCTAGAAATGTTTGATAGTGATATTTTTTCTACAGTTTATAGTGGTAAGTTTGATAGTCCTTGTTACTTTTGTGCAAGAATGCGTAGAGGTACTCTTTATGCAAAAGCTAAAGAATTGGGATGCAATAAAATAGCACTTGGTCATCATTTTGATGATGTAATAGAAACAACTCTTTTATCAATTTTTTATGGAAGTGAAGTAAAAACAATGATGCCTAAACTTCATAGTGATAACTTTGAAGGTTTAGAATTAATTAGACCTTTGTTCTTTGTTAAAGAGCGCGATATTATTTCTTGGAAGAACTATAATAAGTTAACTTTCTTAAACTGTGCTTGTAAGTTTACTGAAGAAGCAGCAATTGATGAATCTAAGAGTAAAAGAAAAGAAATAAAAGGATTAATAAATGACTTAAGAAAGATTAATCCTAATATTGATGAAAATATATTTAAAGCTATGGATAATGTTAATTTAAACTGTGTACTTGGTATTAAGAAAGATGGAGTATATACATCATTCTTAGAAAATTACGACAAATAAAAAGACGTGTTAACGTCTTTTTTTTGTTTTCTTTTTCTTTTTTGTTTCTGCTTTTCCAAATCTAACAATAGAAATACTTGCAGATACTACTTCAAGTACATTACCAATTAGTATTATATAAGCTTCTAACCAGAAGTTATAAATACCCCACATAATTCCTGCTATTAACATAGCTACACGAATATAAATTGGATTTTTAAAGTATGTTGAAGTAAATAGTAGTAAGTTAATTACAAGAGGTAATAAAGAAAAAGGTCCATCGTAGAATATTATTGATACAACTACTAAAGATAGTAAGAATAAAAATAAAACTATACTAGGTATTTTCTTTCCGTGTTTTTCTAATTTAATAAATACAATGTCTTTAAGTTCTTCTAGTGCTTCAATTGCTACACCTGACCAAGCACCTTTAATAACATACACTGTTAAGTAACAAAGAGATGCACCAATTTGAGTTATGAGAATATTTCTTTTCTTTTTAAATTGAACACTCATTACATATAAAAATATTGAAAGAATTGATATTACTATATAAATAGTATTAACTATATCCATTATTATCACCTAGAATAAGTATATAGTAATTTAAGTTTTCTATCAATTAAGTGATAAAAAAATTTAACTATAAAAATAAATTATGTTAAAATGTGTTTAAGAGGTAATGATATGGCAGATGATATAAGATATAAAGATGAAGAAAAATTAACTAACGAAGAAAGACTAACATTAATTAAAGAGTATACAGAAGATATTAATTATCTTAATACTCAAATTGAAAATGGTTTAAAAGGTGAAGCTTTAACTGATGCTCGTAATGATATTAAATATGACGAGAAAAAGATTGAAGAGTTAAAATCAAAACTTCCAACTGAGTTAAAAGGTATTAAAAGATAGTCTTTATGACTATTTTTTTATTTGTATCAAATAGATGTTAAAAGAATATTATTTGATATATTTTTAACTGTTTTAAATGATATAATTTATATGGTGAGGTTTGTGAATAATAAGATAGCAAATATATTAAAAAAATTAGTTGATAAAGGGTATGATGCATACGTAGTAGGTGGGTATGTAAGAGATTATCTTTTAGGTATTAATACATATGATGTTGATATAGCAACTAATGCAGATCCAAATACTATAAAAGAAATATATAATATAACTTCTAGTATGGATAATTATGGTAGATTTTCTATAAAAGATTCTTTATATAATTATGATATTATGCCTTATAGAGAAGAGTACTTATTTGAAAATAGAAAACCAACAGATTATAAGTTTATTAAAGATATTGAAAAAGATAAGATAAGAAGAGACTTTACTGTTAATGCTATGTATATGGATATTAATGGTGAAATATATGATCCTTTTAATGGAAAAAGTGATATAGATAATAAAATTATTAGATGTATTGGTAATATAAGTGATAAAATGATTGAGGATCCTCTTAGAATACTTAGAGCAGTAAGATTTGCAACTATATTAGATTTTAAAATAGAAGATAATCTATTAGATTTTATTAAGTTAAATAGTAGTTTAATAAATACTATTTCTAGTGATAGAAAAAAGATGGAACTAGATAAGATATTTAAGTGTTCTAATAAAATAAAAGGATTGGATTTAATTAAGGAGTTATCATTAGATAAAGTATTATCTTTAAAATATGATGATGTTAAATATACTATTAGTAGTGAGGGAATGTGGGCTCAAATAGAGTCAACTGGTTATAACTTTAGTAATCAAGAAAAAACCTTAATTGAATGTATTAAGAAAATACTAGAATATGGTATAGTTGATAATATTGTTTTATATCAATATGGATTATATCCTTGTATTATTGCAGGAGAAATATTGGGCATAAGTGAAGCACAAATATCAAATGTTTATAAAGATATGCCAATTTATACAAAAAATGACATAAATATAACGGGAAATGATATAATGGATTTATTACATATAGAACCAGGTATAAAAATAAAACAAATACTTCAAGATGTTGAATTAAATATCTTGAATGGAGATATTAAAAACGAGGAAGAAGAAATAAAAAAATATATTATAGAGAATTGGAAGTGATTAGAATGAATGAAGTAGTATTTAAGACTTTAAAACAAAAAGACTTTATTGTTAAAAACTTTGTTTTAAAAGTTGCACATGAACTTGAATTAAGTTTAAGTGATACTATTTTATTAATTTATTTATCTAATCAAGAAGTTCCAGTTTTGGATATAGAAAATATTAAAGATACTACATATTTAAGCGAAGAAGAAATATTAAAATCATTTGAAAAACTTACTAGTCTTAATTTACTTGAGGTATCTTTAAGTAAAAATAAAGATGGAAAATTAGAAGAGGTAATATCTCTTGATAGTTTAATTGAAAGTGTTACTCAAGATATAACTACTAATTTAAAAAAGAAATCAACTCTTGATTTATTTGGCTTAATTGAAAGTGAATTTGGTAGAACACTTAGTTCCATGGAATATGAAATAATTAATAGATGGGTTAAAGAGTTTGATCCTGAGATGATTAAAGAAGCCCTAAGAGAAGCAATATATAATAATGCTAGATCTTTAAAATATATAGAAACTATTCTTTATAATTGGAAAGAAGAAGGTTATAAGTCTGTTGATGATATTCATAAAGGATTTATTGAATATGCTTCTAAAAAAGAAAGTAAAGAATTATTTGATTATAATTGGGTAGAAGATGAAGACTAATACTATAGTTGAATACTTAGATAAGATGGTACCTGATGTATATTGTCCTCTTAACTATAATAAAGATTATGAGTTGTTAATTGCCGTTTTATTAAGTGCTCAGTGTACAGATGAAAGGGTAAATAAAGTTACTCCTGTTCTATTTAGTAAGTATGATATATTTAAACTTGCTAAAGCATCAGAAAAACAAATAGAAGACATTATTAGACCATGTGGTAACCAAGTTAAAAAGAGTAAGTATATAGTAGAAATAGCTAAAAGACTTGTTAGAGAATGTGATGGTAAAGTACCTAACAATCGTGAATACTTAGAAAGTCTTCCGGGAATAGGAAGAAAAAGTGCAAATGTTGTTTTAAATAATATTTATAACGTTCCTGCTTTTGCTGTTGATACACATGTTTCAAGAGTTGCTAAGAGACTTGAGATTACTAAAAGTGATGATGTAAGAAAAATTGAAGAAGATTTAATGAAGAAGTTTCCTAAAGAAAAATGGGGAAGACTTCATCATCAATTTTTATTGTTTGGTAGATTTATATGCAAAGCTCAAAATTCTAATTGTAAGGATTGCTTATTTAAAGAAGAATGTAATTATTATAAAAAATAAAAAGCACTTTAAAATGCCTTGATTAAAGGCGTTTTTTTATGTATAATACTTTAAGTTAAAAAGAAAAGAGAGATCGAAATGAAAAACGTTAAAGAAGTTAAAATTGAAGTTAAAGGTAAAGATTGGTCAGACGCAATCGATAAAGCTTATAACAAAAATAAAAAAGATATTAAAATGGCTGGTTTCAGAAAAGGAGCAGTTCCTAAAGAAATCTACATTAAGAAAGTTGGTATTGAATCATTATTTGCTGATGCATCAGATATAGCTATTGAAGATGCTTACAAGAAAGCATTAGATGAATTCAAAGAAGAATTAGTATGTGAACCAAGTGTTGCAGTTGAAAAATGTTCTAAAGATGGTATTACATATGTATTCACTTTAATTTCTCATCCTGAAGTTAAACTTGGAAATTACAAGAAACTTGGAGTTAAGAAAGAAACTGTTAAAGTAACAGCTAAAGAAGTTGATGAAGAAATCGAAAAGATGAGAGATAGAATGGCTGAAAAGGTTGTTAAAGAAAATGGTGAAGTTGTAGTTGGAGATACTGCTACTATTGACTTTGAAGGTAAAGTTGATGGAGAAGTAATCGATGGAGGAACTGGAACTAACTATCCACTTGAAATTGGTAGTCATTCATTTATTCCTGGATTTGAAGAAGGCGTAGTTGGAATGAAGGTTGGAGAAGAAAAGATTCTTAACTTAAAATTCCCAGATGAATATGTTGAATCATTAAAAGGTAAAGATGTTGAATTTAAAGTTACTTTAAATAAGATTGAAACTAGAGTTAAACCTGAAATTAATAAAGACTTCTTCGAAGACTTAGGAATTGAAGGTGTAGATTCAGTAGAATCTTTAAAAGAACATGTTAAGAAACAATTAACTGATGCTAAGACTAAAGATGTTGAAAATGCTTATAATGATGAAGTATTACATAAAGCATGTGATAACATGAAAGTTGAAATTAATAAAGAAATCATTGATTCTGAAGTAGATAGAATGATCAGACAATATTCTCAAGAATTAAAACAACAAGGATTTACATTCGAACAATACCTACAAATGACTGGTACTAAGTTAGAAGATGTTAAGAATATGATGTCTGAACAAGCTACTGCAAGAATTAAAGTAAGATACTTACTTGAAGCAGTTGCTAAAGAAGAAAAGATTAAAGTAACTAAAGAAGAAGTTAAAGATTATATTAAAGAACAAGCTAAGAAATATGAAATTAAAGAAGAAGAATTCACTGAATATGTAGGTGGAGAAGACGCTATTGAATATGATCTAAGACTTAATAAAGCATTAGATATTATTAAAGAAGCTTAATAGCTTCTTTTTTATTAGTAGTTTTTATGTTTGTTATTTGAAGTTATCGCTAAAAAGTTATATCTGTAGTATACTAAAGTAGAATTATGAGGCGTTTATACGGGTTATAACTGTTGGTGAGAACATGAAAAAAACTATTTATTTATTATTTATACTATTTACTTTATATTTTTGTATTGATACTGTCTTTGCATCATCTGGTGCTTTGAGAAAGAATTCAATTAAAACTTGTCCTAATGGGGTAACTTATGGATATCACGGAAATGATAAACATTGGCATGTTGCAGAAAGGTCTAACGTTAGTAGTGGTTGGAGTGCAGTAGGTGAACCTTTATCAGGTGATCCATGTCCTAATGGTGGAGGAAACTCTTATCAAAACACTACTAGAAAGATTACAACACCGCCACCAACCACAACAACGACTACTGTGCCACCAACTACAACAACGGCGATTACTACTGAACCAACTACAATACCACCAACAACAATTCCAACTGAGAATAATAGTGTAATTAAAAAAGTTTTAGTTAATAATGATGATATTGGTAAAATTAATAAAGAAATGTCATATATTATTAATTCTAAATCAATAACTATTAATGTTATTCTATCTGATCCGCTTTCTTCTTATGAGATTGAGGGAAACACAAATGATTTTGAATTAGATGAAGAAAGAACTTTTTTAATAAAAGTTAATGAAGCCAATGGTGAATACGAAGAATATTTGTTAAAAATAAAAAGAGAACAAGGATATTTATATTCCAAATTAGACTTTTTAAAAATAAATGGTTCTAGTATTTCTTTGGATTCATCTTATATTGAACATTCATTATTTGCTTGGGAAAATAATATAACATTTGAATATGAGTTGAATGATAGTAATGTTAAAGTAAATTTTTATCGCGGAAATGAAAAGTTAAGCAGTATAAAAAATATTAATTACGATGACAATAATAACAGCTTTATTATTGAACTTATTGATGATAATGACAATGTTAAAAAGTATTACATTCATATTTATAAATTGTCTTTAATTGGTTCTTTATTTGTTATGTTATTTACTGCATTAGTTTTTGCTCTTCCTGTCTATTTGATTTATAAAATTTTAAAGAAAATAAGAAACAATTCAAATATGAAACATTTTAAAAATGATGATAAAGAAATCGTTAATAACAACAAGAGTGAAGCTATAAAGACTAGTGGTAAAAAGAAATTTTTCCCTAAGGTAGGATTTAGGATTCCTAATATTGCTAAGAGAATAAGAGCTAATACAACTGGGAAATTTACTAGAAAAGTAAAGAATAGTATTAATCCTTTATATGGAGTTAAAGGTATAGGTTTTTTAAAAAAAACTAAACGCTCTATAAAGAACAAGATTTATCATAAAACGACTTTTGGTATTAAAAAGTTTTTTAAATAATATTAAGTGGCCTAAACCACTTTTTTTGTGCTTATTTATTAAAACTAAGGAGTAGATAAATAAATTTCTTTTTTCTTATTTAATCTTGTGCTATTATAGTCGTAAAAGGAAATAATGGTGTTAAGGTCTAGGATAAAAAAACTCCATTTCCTTTTATGCAACAAGATGGAGATAGGTATGAAGATGATAATTTTAGAGGGTTTACCTATGGTAGGTAAAACCACCATTATTCAATACATAAAAAGTTTATGTATTGATAATGTTAACTGTGTCGATGAACTTATAATCGATACGAAAGAATTAGACCAAGATTCTTTTATGAAGAATGATTTAATGAAAATAAATAAGTATAATAGTTCCTTAGTATTTATTGATAAAGGACTAATTAGTACACTTTCATATAATGAAATGCTTGATTACTTAAATGGTAATCCAGATTTAGAACGTGTTAAAGATTGGTTTAAGGAATATGGTGAACCTCTTTATGCAAGAAATGATGTTTATACTATTTATTTAAAGAATAAGAAAATAAGATTAAGAGAAAACAATTCAAGTGCTCCGCATGGTTCTGTAGAAAACCAAGAAAAAATGGCAGAGATACTTGTTAATAATATAAAGAGGTTTTGCAAAAACTATGAAATAATCGAATATGAATATGAAGATATGGAGAAATTTGTCGATGAGACTATTAATAAATATATGTGCTCATGATGGAATTGTTAGCCATTATAATGGTGTAGGTTCTATGACTATTCGATATATTAATGTTTTTGACAAAATATGTAATGACTTAAATATAGATTATAAGATTAATTTATTTACTCCTGAATATGATAAAACTTCTTTTGGTTATGATGATTATATTTTTAATAAACATAATAATATGAAGAATGTAACAATTTATCAGATAAGTAATGGAAGTAATAAGACTGTTAATTTTGGAACAGTTAAAAATTGGAAATTATTATGTGAGAATACCGCTAAAGTAATAAATGATATGGACTTTAGTAGTTATGATAAAGTTTTAACTATATGTAATGACACTCCTTTCTGTTGTTTAATTAATAAATTGAAGTGTTTAGATAAACACATCAAAGTATTAATATTACATTCATCTATTAAGATTCATAAAGTTGATTCTGCTATTAAAGATAGTGAGAAAAACTATAATGAAAGACTTGAATGGGAAATGGATGGAATAAATTATATTAACAATGAAAAGAATAGCTATGTAGGAAGTATATGTAAGTTCTTCGAAGATCATTTAGTTAATGAATATGGATTAAACAGAGACTCTATTATTCCTTTATATAATGGTGAATTATTATATGAGAATAAAATATTTAAATATGATAATAATCTAAAACAAATAATAGATGAATTAAATAATTATGATACTATTATGATTTCTTATGGTAGAGCAGAAGAATATAAAAAATTAGATACTTGTTTTAAGTTAGGTAAAGTATTAAATATACCATCAATAGTAGTTGCTCAATTATATTTTAAAGGGCAACCTATTGAAGAATATTATAAAAGATCTGCAGAAGAAAATGATGGAATACTTTATATAGATCCACCATTTGGATTACCTAGTTATATATTAAATAATTTTAAAGGTAAGATTATTTGTTTAATCCCTTCTGAAGAAGAAATAATGGGACTTATTGTTAATGAAGTAAGAAGATTATATAAAGATAATATATTAATCGTTGCAAATGATAAAGGAGGACTTAAAGAACAAATTACGAGTGGCTATGATGGGGTTTTGGTTGATTTAAATAACTTGAAAGAATCTGCATTAGAGATTACTAAATTTCTTGATTTAAAGAAAATGAAGAAGATGGCTTTGAATTCAAGAAAGACATTAGAAAAGAATTATGACTTTTATAAAAATGCAATCAAGTTCATAAATAAGATAATGGAGGTATAGGAAGATGGAATATGAATATTGTTATAAAGTAAAAGATTTAAAGGAGTATTTAGAATATATAGAAAAGAACTATAAATTCGAAGAAAAGTATAAAGAACAAAGAGTAATTTATAGACATGAAAATAATACGATAGCAAGAATCACTTATAAGAAAGATATAATGACTTTAGATTTTAAAGAAAATAAAATGAGTAGCGATGATTTAATTGTTAGAAAAGAATCTAAAACTATAAAGTTTGATAATCTAGAAAATTGTGAAGACATTTTATCATTCTTAGGATATAAGAAAGATAATTCAATGTTACGTTATAGAAGTATATATACAGGTAAAAATATTAAATTTGAAATTGATGAATATATTGAACCAGAGAAAGCGTATGTAGTAAGTTTTGAAGGTGGAAAAAAGACTTGCGATAAAGTAAACGAAGAGTTCCAAGTATTAAATGAAAAATATAAAATTTAAAATAAGTTAACTAAAGAATTTAAAGGGATTATGATATAGGAGACTTATTATGAAAAATTTATTACCAAAATTAGAAGAATTAACACCAATTACAAATTCAAATTCTACATTCTATGAATGTGGGTTTAATGAAGAATTTAGTAATTTAACTGAAAAAAATAAATTGCAAATAATATGTGATATTGTTAAGGAAACTATTTATCCAAATCCTTTCCCTAATCCTGACACAGAATTAATTGATTTAAATGGTAATTGTCATACTGCTTGTTTAGTTGCAATGGATTATTTAAAAGAATTAAATCTTTGTAAAGATGTTAAATATGTAATGGTTAGAAGAAGAAAATTTGATCCAGAAGATATTACTTCAATTCATGCCATGCTTTTAGTAACTGGTAATGATGATGTTGTTTATCAATTTGACCCAACTCCATATGTAGGATATAAATTTGGAGCAGTCGAGGAACTTTCTAATCCATTTTATGAAGAATATGTTGAAGTTAATGATGAAATGAGATTCTTTATAGATTTATTTAAAAAGATAATATATTTAGATAGTATTAATTCAATTGATAAAGCATCAGTTAATGAATATGTGGATATTTGTATGTCATCTTTAAAATATAAAATATTAAATGGATATGCAGGAAATGCTTTAAAAGCATTACTTAAGCATATTGAAGATGATGCTTTAAAAGAAAAAATAACTGAACTATTAAAGACACTTAGACCTTATTCTAAAACTAATATAGAAAAGAAGGATTATCAAAAAGAATTATTAAAGAAACAAGTTGATATTTGGTTTGAAGAATTAAAGGATTTAATTAGTTCTAATAAAGATATAAAGAGACAATTAGAATTATCTCAAGCCATTGTTCAAGAATTAAAAATGAATTATCCTGAGAATGAAATATATAGAAATATTGATGGAAATGACACAAGAATTTCATATATTAATCCAAGATTCATGTATGAACATGGATTTACTACAATTATGATTAAAACATCAGCATACTTTTTAGGATTACAAGACTATATTAGAAATGTATACACTAGTAAATATCCTTATACAGGAGAATATGATGTTAATTTATCTAAACAAACTGAACAAACAGGTATAAAACCAATGTTATTTAGTCATCCTTTAGGTGAAACTTGTATAAGAGCATTAAGTGGTGACTCAACAGTTATGTTAGTTAAGGGAGATCCTAATGATGTTTATAAAGATAAGAAATATTTAAGAAATTCTTTATGTGGAGATATGTGGTATAAAGAATTTACTTGGTATGATGGAAAACCAATAGTGTGGGATCCATTTTCTACTAATTTAATACATGGTACTGATAATTCACCAGAAGCAGCACTTCATTATTCAATAGGAAACCCTGAACATCAAAATATGACAAGATTTATGTATCCAAATCCAAAATTAGAGTATAAGAGAAAATGATTAAACTAAGTATTATAATTCCTTTATATAATACACCTTATGATTTAATAAAGAAGTGTTTGGATACATGCACAGGATATAAAGATTGTGAAGTAATACTTGTAGATGATGGATCAAGTATTGATTATACGAGTGTTGTAAAAGATTATGATATTAAATATTTAAAAACAACAAATGGTGGATGTGGTCATGCTAGAAATATTGGTATAAAAGAAGCTAAAGGTGAATATATTACATTCTTAGATTCTGATGATACAATTAAACTTTCTAAAGAATTATTAGATTACTTAAATAAATATGATATATATTTAACTAGAAGTCATATTCTAGAAGAAAAAATAAGAGATAATAAATCAATATTTGGTTCGGAACTAATAGATAAAAATCTACTATTTAGAGATATGTTTATAATAAATGGTAGAAGTATTGAATGTATTGAACCAGTCTGGGCTAAGTTTTATAAAAGAGAATTCCTATTAAAAAATGGTTTGTTCTTTAACGAAGCTTTAAGAAGAGGTGAGGACGTATTATTCAATTATGAGGCTTATTTAAAAAGTGATGGTGTATTTCATTTAAATAAGTTTACTTATGATTATTTAGCAACTAATGAATCAGTAACTAGAAGTTTTGATAGCATAATGGATGTGACTACTTTTCAATTAATAAAAGAGTTTGAAATTTTATTTAATAGGGAAGGCAGTATAAACGAATATTATAAAGATTATATTGCAAGGCTTGTAGTAAGACTAATGAGAAAGTTTTACCCATTCTTAAATAAAGAAGAGTACTATATAAAAGTACAAGAATTATTTAATAATGAATTACTTTATAAATATATTTGCAACATGGATTTAGAAGAAATGGATAAGTTAAAAAGAGAATTATTCATTATTCTTCTTAATAAAGATTCAGATGAGTTATATTCTTATTTAAGAAATGTATGTGATAAGAAATTATTAAAAAAATAAAGAGTCTACATGGAATTGTAGACTTTTTTAATACCCAAAATTATTGTATAATCTTATATAGAAAAGAGGGAGCTAGATATGGACCAAATTAAAACTCAAAAGGATTTATATAATAAACTAAAACCTGCTTTAAGAACTAAGAAACATGAGTTATATAATGAAGGTTTTAAAGTTATAAGAGAAATTGATATTTGGAATTGTTGTAAAGAACTTTTCTGGAAAAAGAGTCCAACTTTATCCTTAGCTTCCATGGTAAATGATATACTTAATACAAGTACAGAAGACTTTGAAAAGTATATGATGAGTGTTATTAAACAGGATGGTGATTATGATGCGTGAAGAGAATATTTTAAAGAATATTCTAGATAAATGTAATGAAAATAATTATTCTTTAGAAGATATTGAACTTGTAAAGAAATCATATGAATATGCAAAAGAAAAACATCAAGGAATGATGAGAAAAAATGGAGATAATTTTTTAATTCATCCATTAACAGCAGCAGAGATTGTTGCAAACCTAAACTCTGATGTGATTACTATTGTTTCAGCTATGGTTCATGAATCTGTTAAAAGAGGAACTGGTAACTTAGATGAAATAGAAAAGTTATTTGGAGAAGATGTTAGAAATATTGTTGAATCACTCATGAAAGTTAATAAATTACATTTAGTAGATGATTCAGAATCAAGTGCCTTATACTTAAGAAAAGTACTTGTTGCTTTATCAGAAGATGTAAGAGTTATTATAGTTAAACTTGCAAGTCGTATACATAATTTAAGAACTATTGAAGGAATGACTCCTGAAGAGGGAAAAGCAAAAGCAAGAGAAACATGGAATGTACTTATTCCTATTGCTCATAGACTTGGAATTAATCAAATTAAGTCAGAACTAGAAGATCTATCTTTTAGAATTTTAAAACCTGATATTTATGAAGAAATAGAGTCAGAGTTACCACTTCCAAGACAAGAGTTAAATGTAATGCTTAATGAAGTTATGGATGAGATATCTGATGAAATTCGTAATAATGGTATTAATTTTGAGATTAAATGTAGAGTAAAATCAGTTTCATCTATTTCTAATAAACTTACTAATGGTCATACATGGAATAAGATATATGATATTTTAGGTATAAGAGTTATATGTGATGAGATAAGTGAATGTTATTTAATAATTGGTTTAATTCATGCTAAATATAGACCAATTCCTAAACGTTTTAAAGACTATATTGCAATGCCTAAAGGTAACTCTTATCAATCACTTCATACAGGTATATATGGACCTGAAGGTATTCCTATTGAAGTACAAGTAAGAACAAAAGAAATGAATGAAATTGCTGAGCATGGTATGGCTTCTCACTGGTCTTATAAAGAGCATGGCGTTAAGGCTGCTCTTAAAGTCATGGAACAAAAACTACAAATGTTTAGAAATACAATTGATGCATCTAATGATGACATTCAAGATGATGAACAATTTGCAGAGTCTGTTGGAAGTGAAATACTTGCTAAATCAATATACGTTAATACTCCATCAGGTGATGTTATTGAATTACCAGAAGGTGCAACACCAATTGACTTTGCTTATAGAATTCACTCAAAAGTAGGAGATACATGTGTTGGAGCAATTGTTAATGATAATATTGTTACACTTGATTCAACATTACATGATGGGGATGTTGTTAAGATTAGAACAGACGCTTCATCAACTCCAAATAAGGATTGGTTGAACTTTGTTAAAACAACGCAAGCTAAATCAAAGATCAAATCATTCTTTAGTAAACAAGATAAAGAAGAGTATATTGAACGTGGTAGAAATTTACTTGAAAAAGAAATTAGAAGACAAAAGTTAGGTTTAAATGATACTTTAAGTGATGATAATATTAATAAACTTATTAATGAATTACATGTAGGTTCATTTGAAGATGTACTATTATTAATTGGATCTTTAAGATATACTCCAGTTTATATAGTTAATTTAATATTCCAAGATAAAGAATCAGTAAGTGATGCTTTATATGATAAAGTTAATAGAAACTCTATTACTAATGTTAATAACTATAAGAATGATATTATAGTATCTGGTTTTGATGATTTACTTGTTAATTTAGCAAGTTGTTGTAAACCAGTTCCTGGTGATGAAATAATTGGTTATATTACTAAGGGAAATGGTATTACAGTTCATAAAAAAGACTGTGTTAATATAAGTGGTATAACTGAAAGATTAATTAATGCTGAATGGAATGAAAATAGTAATGTAGAAAATAGAATATATATTTCTAAAATTAGAATATTCTTACAAGATGAAAAGTTTGATTTATTATCTATTGTAGCTAAAGCTACAACAAGAAATATAATTCTTTCAAATGTTAATGAAATGAATCATGGTTCAAGTGTATCATATGATATTGTTGTAAAAGTTAAAGATAAAGATTCACTTGAATTATTCATGGATGATGTAAAAGTATTACCATTTGTTAGAGATGTAAGGAGAGTATAATGAAACTTGTCATACAAAGAGTAAAACGTGCATCTGTAAGTGTAGATGATAAAGTAGTTAATAAAATAGAAAAGGGTTTATGTGTACTTGTTGGAGTAAATGTAGAAGATACAATTGAAGATGCTAAAAAGTGCGCATATAAAACTTTAAACTTAAGAATATTTGACGATGAAAATGGAGTTATGAATAAGTCAATACTTGATGTGGGTGGAGAAATACTTTCTATATCTCAATTTACTCTTCAAGCTAATACAAAAAAAGGACATCGTCCTAGTTATATAAATGCTATGCATGGGGAAGACGCTATTAAATTATATGAAGCATATAATGAAGAGTTAAATAAAGAAATAAAAACATATCCTGGTGTATTTGGTGCAGATATGTTAGTTGATATTCAAAATGATGGACCTATTACTATTATCATAGATACAAAAGAGTAATAAATTACTCTTTTTTTATGTTATAATGTTTATAGGTGATAATTATGAACTTTTTAAGAGATAATACATGTGATGAATTTATTGATAGTTTAACTTATAAAGATCTTGCTTTTATGAAAAAATTATTAAAGAAGATTGCTCATAGTGAATCATATAGAAGTGTCGAAACAAAAGAAGGATTTCAATATGAATTTTTTGATAATGAAGAAGAAATTAAAAATGCAATAAACTATCATTATAATAGAGAAAGAGAATTAAAAAGACAAAAGAAAAAAAGAAGACAACAATGTCTTCAAAACTTATTTAATACAAATAAAAAGCATTAGTTAATACTAATGCTTTTATTCTTCATTTGTAACAGCATTTGCTGCATCCATGTAGGCTCTGAATAATCCGCCTGCACCTAACTTAATACCTCCAAAGTATCTAACTACTGCAACTAAAGAGTTGTCTAGTTTTTTTCTTTCTAGTAAATTATAAATTGGCATTCCTGCTGTATTAGATGGTTCTTTATCATCAGACTTAGATGCTGTTCCATTTACTTTGTAGGCATATGGTATATGACGTGCTTTTTTATGTTCTTTATGAAGTTCATCTATTATTTCTTTTGCTTCTTCTTTTGAATCTATTTCATATAGATAACCAATGAAACGAGATTTTTTAATTATAACTTCTTCAGTTTTTATTAGTTTCATACTACCGCCTAATATAATTATACTCTTTTTAGTAGAGATAAACTAAGTTCTTTTGAAGCATTGTACATAGAAGCATAATTATTTTCATCTCTTGTATAGTCTATTCCATATTTATTAAGTAGAGTATCTAAGTTTTCTGTAGGATCACTTTGAATTCTTTTGTATAAATTAAATCCTTCTATTGGATTATCTAATATTCTCATAAATATTTGTAGAGCAAGTAAATATGAGTTAATTAATTTTGAATAATAAAATTTATTAATTCTTGCTACATTTTCCATGGTTAAGCTTTCTTCTTGAACCATTCTTCCATAATTATTTATTTCTTTTGCTGCCGCTCTTGGATTATATTCACCTAGATCGTAAAAAGTTCTTTGTATTTTCATTGCCCAGGCATTATCCATGATAGCAGTTGTTCTATTTACCATAAGTGATTGACCAGCAATTGGTATTTTTAAAAAATTGGTAATATAGTTTGACATTAAAAGTTCAAATAAGTAACTAGTTGTCTCTGTTAAATAATATTTAGTAATTGGATGATTCTTACCGAAGAATAATTTATGTTCTATAGCATGACCAATTTCATGGGCTAGTAGGGTTAAATCAGATATGTTTCCATTTAAATAAACAGATACATATGCATCTTTTGATGAGTCACTACAAATACATCTTCCTTCAAAGTCTTCAATTGCTTTATTATCTTCTGTTCTTTTTTGAATATTTACTAGACTTCCTTGACTCATGATTTCACTGTATTCTTTTAAAATTTCATTATCATATAAAGACACAACAAAGTTAGACATGTGTTCTAGTATAAAATTCTCATTTATCTCTAGATTTGAAATACATGGACTAAACTTATTTGTTACTCTTAAACATTTATTATAAAAATTTTCTATATAGTTGTAGGTTCTTTCACCTAAGGATTTTAAGACTTCGTCCATCTCTTTATATTCTTTACAAAATGATTCATAGTTTTTTAAAGTTAATGTTGAGAATACATTAACAGGACTTTTTCTTTGTTCCATTTCATCTATTAGAATTTGTTTTTCTATTTCTGTTAGATTATCAGATGTTTCTATTTTTTCTCTATCCCAATTCATTGACATAATGATACCCCTTTAAGTGCTTCATATAATAGCATAATTTATTTAAATACGCAAAAATATTTATAGATAATAATCTTTTATTATTTATATATAATTATTATAATTTATTTATGAATAATGAAAATTAGTAATAATTATTAATTTATGCTAAAATATGATGCGACTGTTGAAAGGAGGAAAACATGGACTCAAGAATAGATTTCATTAAAGAAAAATTAAATTTAGTACCTCATTTACCAGGTTCATATCAAATGAGAAATGAAGATGGAATAATTATATATGTAGGTAAAGCAAAAGATCTTAAAAATAGAGTATTATCTTATTTTACTGGTAGAGTAACTGGTAAGACTAGAGAACTAGTTAAGAATATATATGACTTTACTTATATTGTTACATCATCTGAATTAGAATCTTTTCTTTTAGAGATTAACTTAATAAAAAAATATAATCCTAAATATAATATTTTACTTAAAGATGACAAGAGTTATCCATATATAGAACTAGTTAAGAATCCATATCCTTCTTTGAAAGTAGTTAGATATTTAAATATTAAAAAGAGGGAAGGACGAATTCTTTATGGGCCATTTGTAAATGCTACTGCTGCGGGGAGAATAGTTAAATTACTTAATGAATTATATCCTTTAAAAAAATGTAATGGTCTTCCTAAAGAAGTTTGTCTATATTACCATATTCATGAGTGTTTAGGTTACTGTGTTAAAAATGTACCTAAAGAAATGCAAGATGAAATTATTAATGACATTACATCTTTCTTCAATGGTAATGATGATGTAATAGTTAATAAAATACACGAGAAAATATTAAAAGCAAGTGAGAATCTTGATTTTGAAAGAGCAAAAGAATTAAAAGAATATTTAGACTATGTAAATATAATTCAAGAAAAACAAAAGATAGATTCAAGTGATTTAATTAACAGAGATGTTATTAATTACTTCTATGATAAATCATTTGCGTCTATTCAAATATTCTTTATTAGAAAAGGTAAATTAATTGGATCTAAGAATGAAATAATTAATATTCAAAGTGATGATGAGATCGAGGAAATTGAAACATATATTGCTTCATTCTATCAAAGACATGAAATACCTAAAGAAATTATTATTCCAAATACAATTAGTAAAGATATTTTAAATGAAGCTATAAGTGATAACTTTATATATGTTGAAAAAGGTAATAAAAAGAAGATTCTAGATTTAGTTTATAAGAATGCCAAGATAAATCATGAAAATAACTTAAAACAAAATGTTAGAAAAATAGAAAGAACTAAAGGTGCAAATGAAGAATTAGAAAAACTTTTAGGAATAAAAGTACATAGAATAGAATCATTTGATAACTCTCACTTATTTGGTTCTTTTGCAGTAAGTGCCATGGTTTGTTTCATAGAAGGAGAACCTGCTAGAAATCAATATAGAAAATATAAAGTTTCAATGGATGTTAATGATGACTATGGAACTATGAGAGAGGTAACTTATAGAAGATACTTTAAAGCTTTAACTGAGAAAACTCCACTTCCTGAGTTAATACTTGTTGATGGTGGATTAGGTCAAATACATGCAGTTAAAGAAGTAATAGATTCTCTTTATTTATCTGATAAGATTAAAGTATGTGGTTTAGTTAAGAATGATAAACATATGACTAATGCTTTAATGGATGGAGATACAGAAGAAGTATATGAAATAGATAGAACAAGTGATTTATTCCATTATTTAACTTATATTCAAGATGAAGTACATAGATTTGCTATTACATATCATAGAGAGTTAAGAAGTAAAGGAAGTATTTCAAGTATATTGGATAATATTGATGGAATAGGAGAGGTTAGAAAGAAACAACTACTAAAGAAATTTGGTAGTATTAAGAAAATGAGCGAAGCAAGTGTAGAAGAACTTGCGTCTATACTTCCTGAGACGATAGCCGAAAATTTAAAGAAATATTTAGAAGAATACTTAAAACAAAAATAGTATTCTTTTTTTGACTTTATTTATTGTTGGCTATATAATAAACGGCACTTAAAGGGGATTATTATGAAAAAACACGTAGATATGTCGATTAAAAATTTAATGGTAGAAAGAAAAAACGTTAGAGTACTCGCTAATGCATCATGGGCAATAAGCGCATTTGGTCCTTTGATTTCACCGGCTCCAGAAATTACACCTTATTTTAGTATAGGTTCTTTAGCTTTTATTGGTTTAACTCTTTATAAATATCTTGTTGTAGATAAAGCAATTGATAATAATACTGAATTTAATGAGTTTAGAAAAATATATAATGAAGTGTTAGATGATATGGTTAATTTATCTAAATCAATTGATAATAAGTCAGCTATTGAACATTATGCTTTATATCAATATATAATTAATCATAATTTATTAAGCTGTAAAGAATCAGATAATCTTTTTCATGACATAGTTTATGATGGAGGTATGTTTCCAGGTTATACTTTAAATGGCCATGGTGTTTGTAGACATCAAGCTGCCATGGGAGCTAACTTTTTTGAAAAGTTAGGTTTTGATAATAATTTTGAAGCTTGTCGTTTTTCTAGAGATTACTCAGTTGATACAGATTTAGACCTTATTAGAAAAATGTTTGAAAAAGAACTAGAAGAAGCAAAAGAAAAAGGTAGCAAAGAAGATATTACACTTTGTAAAATGTTACTTGATAGTGTTTATGAAACTATTGAAGAATTAAATTCTCAAGATGATAAAAAAGATAAAAATAAAAATAAGAATAATCATGCGGTTATTAAAGTTAATGAGGGCGAAAATACTTATTTTTTTGATACGATGCAAAGAACTTTTTATACTGCTAGTGGATATAATCCTAATATATTACAAGATTATAAAGGTAAACAAATAAATATTGGTGTTGCCCTAAAAGATAAAAAACACTTTAACAAGATTAGTCCAGTTATTCCAACAAATAATTTATTACCTATAGGTGAAATTAGAAAAGAATATATAGATTCAATGGTTAAACTTGCTAATAATGTTGATGTAGTTAGAAAGTTTAATAAAGAAAATCAAGATAAACTTGAAAGAGCAGAAGAAATATATATTAGATCTTTAAAAAAATAATATGTAAATACTTAGCGTTTAAATTGAAGTAATATTTTATTTATTATAAAATTAATATAGGAGTGATTTTATGAATAATAAAGGCCTATTAAGAAAAGAATTATTATTTATTCTTGCGATACCAGTTGGAGTATTTTTATTTACAGTATTTTTTGAAGTGGCTAATACTTATTATTGGCAATGGAGACTTGATAATACTACAAAAGAAATATTAACTGAAGCACTAAATAATGAAAATAATGTTACAGAAGAAGACTTTTATAATTATGCAGCTTTAAAGTTTAAAGAAACAAAATATGATTCAGTAAAAACACTTGTTACTCTTACTAAAGAAGGAGATAATGATGTTTATATTTTAAGCAATCAAATAAAACATTTCTCAATAACTGGATACTTATATAGTTTATTTAATAGAGGTGCTGATGCTGATAAGTATACTATTTCTGTATATTCAGGATATCGTGATGATTATAATGAACCTGTTGTAGAAAAAGTTAAAGATGTTTCTTCTACAGATGATAGAGTTTATACTCCTGAAGAGTTAGAAGAAATGGAAAAAGCAACTTCTACAACTAAAGTAATTACTAATGGGGTTTAGCATAATAATAGGATAATTATTTTTATCATAAATGTGATAAATATGTTTGAATTATGCTTATATATATGGTAAAATACCAATAGTTTTGATAAAAAAGGAGGCACATATAATGGCTAAAAAATCAGGAAGCACAAAAAAAAGTGGTGCTAGACATAATGTTGGTTTAAAGAGTACTGCTAGTGGATATATGCTTAGACCTACTACAAGAAATACTAAAAATGGAGAAAAGCTTGAATTAAGAAAGTATGATCCAATTACTCGTAAAGTAGAAGTATTTAAAGAAGTTAAAATCGCTACTAAGAGTGCTAAGTAGTAGAAATATATAAATAAAAAACTAAAGAAAGGAGTATTCCTATGAACATTAGTATTAATGATATTAAAAATGGTATGACTATTATTGTTGATGGTAAATTATGTATGATTGAAGATTTCCAACATGTTAAACCAGGTAAAGGTTCTGCTTTCATGAGAATGAAATTAAGAAACTTAAGAACTGGTGCTTTAGTTGAAAATACTTACAATACTAATATTACTGTTGAAAGAGCAAGAGTAGATAGATTACCTATGTCATATTTATATGCGAACGGTGATGAATATGTATTCATGAATAATGAAACATATGATCAAATGGAAATTCCAGCTGATAAGTTAAAAGACCAACTTAAATTCTTAAAAGAAGGAATGGAAGTTCAAATCGTAACTTATGAAGGTGAAATTTTAGGTATTAATTTACCAGATAAAATAGAATATGAAGTAACTGAAACAACTGATGCTGTTAAAGGTAACACTTCAAATAATGCACAAAAAGATGCAACTATTGAAACTGGATATGTAGTAAAGGTTCCTTTATTTATTCAACAAGGAGAAAAAATTCTTATTACTACAGCTGATGGAAAATACGCAGGAAGAGCTTAGGCTCTTCTTTTTTTGTCTAGTAAATGTCTTTAGTCTTTACGGTTTTTCTTTTGTTTATTATAATTAAATTAGATAGTGGGTGATGATATGAAAAATGTTTTATCGTTTAAATTTGGTAAAGGTAAAATACCTTATTGGGAAATATTTTTAGTATTATTCATCCTTTTTATGTTTGTTATATGTGTATTCTTAGGAGTAGGTATTATTAGTCGTGGTAATAATACTGTTAATGTTACTAAGGAAGATGTTGATGTTAGTGTCTTATCAATAATCACAGACTTTAATAAAGTACCTGAAGAGTTTTATGATGAAGTAAAAGACGGAATAACTAATAGAGAAAAATATAATAAAAACTATAGAAAATATATTAGTAGTAATATGAATAATTTAGTATTTGATAATATTAGATTTGATTATTATGGTGTTATATCATCATCAATATATAAAATAAACTTTAATAAAAATAATTGGTTCTTGCTTAATAATTTAGAAAAGAATTTAAGCCAATCAAATATATATGTTGTAGATACTTT
Organism: uncultured Caryophanales bacterium; assembly: GCA_946536225.1. Lineage (GTDB taxonomy): Bacteria > Bacillota_I > Bacilli_A > RF39 > UBA660 > UBA6985. The sequence continues at coordinate 465,349 of CAMNEE010000001.1, forward strand.
AATGAATTTTCATAAACTTGATATTGCTATTGAAAATAGCATTAAAGATTATACTGAGAATGAAGGATATAAAAAGATTAGCTTAGGTTCTTTTAATTTCTATTATTCAGAAGAAAAAGATCATTTCTATGGTTATGTATTTATAGATAGTGATGGAGAAAAAGATTATTATTTTACTGTTAGTGGTAAGGAATATGGGTTATCTTATCAATCATATTTAAAATTCTTTGACGCATTTAATAGAAATATTGATATAACTATTAAAAGTGGTTATAGTGACATAGGTATTAGTTTAGGTAAAATGTATACTGATTTAAAAGTATTGAATAACTTTAAGATGGATTTAGATACGAACTTTTATATAAACACTATTAATAATGGTCTTAAACACTCTAACAATGAAATAAGTATTATAGAAAAGAGTAATATTAGCAATTCATATAATATTACTTTTGTTGATAAAGATATTTTGGAATATACTAAACCTACTAAGAAGTATGGATATCTTCCTTATACATATAATGATAAGAATATTTATTTGAAATATGATATAAAGAATTATCCTGAGTTTAATTATTCACTTGGTGCTTTTGATGGTGTTGTATTTGGTGATAATGAAGGAAGCATATATATAGATTTTAATGAAACAGTTGAGTTTGATTCTCAAGAAGTGCTTGAAAAAGAACTTACAGATAGGCTTGGAATATTATTAAAATAAAAAATAACAAAGATTTAGAAAATGCTAAATCTTTTTTTGTGTTATAATTATTTTAGAAAATGAAGTGATGATAATGAGTATATTTAAAGATGGTTTAATGGGTTTAGCAGTAGGAGAAGCGTTTGGAGTTCAATTAGATAATGAAGATATGAATTTGAAGTCTCCTGTTACTGAAATGGAGAGTTTTCGTGCATATGATGTTGAAGGTGGAGCATACTCAGACGATACCGTAAGTAACTTAGCAATCATGGATTCATTTAGCCATAAACGTGTATTTGATATGAATGATGTATGTGATAGATTATGTGATTGGATAAATGAAAATACATATTCATCAGTTGGTACTCTTTTTGATATATCTAAGACTTTAAGACTATCTTTAATGGATTATTGGAATACTCATGATGCCTCAATTAATGGAAGAATGGAAGATAGTAAGCAGGATGCAAGTGTACTTACGCGTATATATCCTCTTGCTATATATTCAGCAAATAAAAAAGTAAGTGAAGAGACTTTACTAACTTTAGTAAAAGAGTTTTCTTTAATAAGTCATAATAATGAAATGGCGTTTCTTGGTGCTTTTATTTATTTAAAATATATTCTTTATCTTTTAAATGGAAGCGATAAAAAAAGCGCTTTAGCATCAGTTAAAAGATATAACTATAAAAAGTATTTTAGTGAAAATACTATTAGTAAATTTGATAGAATTCTTAAGGGTAATATCAAAGATTTAAAAATAAAAGATATAAAAGATGATGATGGGGTAGTAAGTATACTTGAAAGTTCTCTTTGGGTAGTACTTAATACTGATAACTTTAAAGATGCACTTGTGAGTTCTTCCGCAATAGGTGGTGCAAATGGAGTAAGAGGAAGTGTAACAGGCCTTCTTGCAGGTATTATTAATAGTAAAAAGTCTATTCCAAAAGAGTGGATAAATACACTAAAAAGAAAGGATTATATAGAGAAAATACTTAGAATATATGTATCTGTAATTTAAGTGTAGAGTTATGTAAATGTTGACACTTAATATGTTAAATGTTAAAATTATTTATGTAAAATGAGATGAGGATGATTGATATGGAACAATTAAATAAATTATTACAAGATATAGGAATATCTAAAGTTAGACTAGCTAAATACTTAGGTGTATCTAGACAAATGGTTTATAATTATTTAGGTTTTGATTCTATTGATAAATGGCCTAAAGATAAAAAAATGTTACTATTAAAATTATTTGATATAGAAGATTGCGATGATGATACAATTGAAAATATTGAACTTACTAATGACTATTTAAATGGTGTTGAAGCAAGACTTCAAGAAGGCGTTAGAGAAGCTCAAGAAAATGATTATTTAGATTTAAAAGGATTAAAGAAAGAAGAACATGCATTACTTTCAGATATTACTTATTTAATTAAAGAAATGCTTACTGATTCTCCTAATCATGAAGAATATTATTATACTCTTCAATATGTTTATCATATGTTACTTTCTATTGATAATGTACCTGAGATTAAATATTTACTTGCATATCTTTCTAAATCATGTGGATTTATTAAACCAGATGTATTTAAGTTTGATGAAGAAAAACAATTTACTTTTGAAGGTATAATTCATTCAGCATTTACTTTATACAACTCTGGAGATTCTGCTTTAAAGAAAAATAATATTATTAAATCAAGAGAAAGATTTGTTCAAGAAATTGAAGCAAAGAATGAAGAAAAGTTAAGTAGAACTCAACAACTTAATACATTAAAAGTTCAAGCATTAAGAGAACTTGGATATGATTCTATCAATCCTGATAATGCATCTGAAGTTTGGGAAAAAATGGCTGAAATAGAAGCTAGAAGATTTAATTAAAAATATCTCGAAATCGAGATATTTTTTTATTTATATGTTATTATATTAATAGTGATAAAAATTAAGGAGAGATTTTTATGTGTGGAATAACTGGTTTCGTTTCTAAGATAGATAACAAGGAAGAAATTATTAAAAACATGAATAAACGTATTGAACATAGAGGTCCAGATGGAGAAGGTATTTATACTGATCAAGATGTTGCATTAGGCCATAAGAGACTATCTATAATTGACTTATCTACAGGTGGTCAACCTATGTACAACGAAGATAAAAGTATAGTTATAGTTTTTAATGGTGAAATATATAATTTTCAAGAATTAAGAAAAGATCTTGAAAAAAAATATAAATTCAAAACTAAGTCTGATACAGAAGTATTAGTACATGGTTACGAAGAATGGGGACATGAATTAACTAAGAAGTTAAGAGGTATGTATGCTTTTGCTATTTGGAATAAGAAAACTAAAGAGTTATACATGGCAAGAGATGAATGGGGTATTAAACCTTTATACTACTATGAAAATGGAGATACTCTTATTTTTGCTTCTGAAATAAAAGCATTCTTAGATCACCCTGAGTTTAAGAAGGAATTTAATGAATCTATTCTTTCTGCTTACCTTTGTTTTAACTCTGTTCCTACAGAAGAATCATTTTTTAAAGGTGTTAAGAGACTTCTTCCAGGTCATCAATTAATTTATAAAAATGGTAAGAAGAAAATAGAAAGATTCTTTAAGATGGAATTCGTTCCAACTGATAGACCAATAGAAGACATTGCTAAAGATATTCATGAAGCAATGGTTGATTCTGTTAAACATCATCAAATAGCTGATGTAGAAGTTGGATCATTTCTTTCAAGCGGAATTGACTCTTCATATTTAGTTTCACTTGCTAGACCTGATAAAACTTATACAGTAGGTTCAAGTGATAAACGTTATAGTGAAATTGACGATGCTAAAGAACTTGCGGATAAATTAGGAATTCATAATAAATCAAAGAAGATTAGTAAAGAAGAATATATTAAAGCATTTCCAAGAATTCAATACTATATGGATGAACCTTTAGCAGATCCAAGTGCAATTGCTTTATACTTTGTTGCAGAACTTGCAAGTAAAGATGTTAAAGTAGTAATGTCTGGAGAAGGTGCTGATGAATTCTTCTGTGGATATGGAACTTATCTTGAAGAGTTATCTGCTCCTGGATATATGAAGATACCATATTTTATTAGACATGCTATTTCTAATGTAGCTAGTCTTTTTGGAGATGTAAAAGGCTTTAATTTCCTTTATAGAAGAGGACAAAAGTTAAAAGACTATAATATTGGCCTTGGTAGAGTATTTATTGATAAGGAAGCCCAAGGATTAATTAAACTAAAAAATCAAGTACATACTAAAGATATAGTTGCTCCTTATTATGCTGAATATGATAAAGCAGACAACTTAGTACAAAGACAAGTAATTGATTATTATTTCTGGTTAGTACAAGACTTCTTACATGCAGTTGATAGAAATACTATGATGTTTGGATTAGAAGCAAGAACTCCTTTCCTTGATAAGGAAGTATTTGAAGTTGCAAGAAAGTTACCAAGCTCTGCAAAGATCAGTGGTACAACTACTAAACCAGCATTAAGACTTGCTGCAAGTAAATCAATACCTAATGAGTCTTATAATAGAAAGAAACTAGGATTTCCTATTCCTTTAAGAGAATGGATGAAAGATGATGATCTTTATAATGAAATAAAGAATAAATTCATGGGAGAAACTGCGGCTAAGTTCTTTAAACAAAAGAAAATTTTAAAACTTCTTGAAAAGCAAAGAGACGATCATAAGAACATGTATAAGAAAGTATGGACCATTTATACATTTATTATTTGGTATGATCAATTCTTTGGAGAGACAGCTTAAACAAATAGATAAAAGTCTATTTGTTTTTTAGTGTTATAATAAATATACGAGGTGTACTTTTATGAGTCTATATGAAAAGTTAATGAAAGGTATTGTTACTTACGAGGATTATTTTAAAAAAGTATCTGATTTTACTTTCATGGTTGTAAGAGGCTATGCGTCTTATTATAACTATAATGAAGAAGAGTTTTTGAGTATGTTAGAAAATGACTATTTGTTTTTTAACTTAAGCGAAAGAGAAGAAATAATAGAGTATTTTTCTCCTCGTGTAGATAAAGACTTAATGAGAAAAGTATACTATGAAGAAAAAGAAAAAAGAATAAAGTCTTTTACTTTTGATAATAGTAGAATAATTAAAGAAACTAGTGATAATAGTATAAGTATTTTATCTACTCCTGGATTAGTTAGAGAAAAAAATGAAGACTTTGCAGCCGTTATTGATAGGGGTGAGTATAAATTACTTATTTTGTGTGATGGAGCTGGTGGATCTTACGAGGGAGATATTGCATCTAAAACTTTAGTAACGACAATAGTGGATTATTTTAAAAATAAAAGTATGAACTTACATGAATGTATGGGAGAAGTCCTTGAATTATCTAGAATAAATATTTTAAAAAATACTGAAATGGGAGTTACAACACTTAGCATGGCTCTTGTTACACCAGGTAATACATATATTTATAACATTGGAGACTCAAGGGTATACTATGTTAAGAATAATAGTTTAGTGCAAGTTACTAATGATGATAACCATATCTGGGATTTATATTTAAAAGGTAAGATTACTAAAGATGATTTAAGATTTATAAGGAATCAAGCATATTTAACAGCATATGCTAAAGGACTTGATAGATGGGATTATAAAATAGAACAAAATGCTATTACTAATTATGACGGTTTGTTTCTTTGCAGTGATGGGGTATCTTCTGTTTTAAGTGATAAAAAAATAGAATCTTTACTTTTAGAGGATAAACCAATAGAAAAAATTATTACATTATCTACTCTTGGAGAAATAGAAACATATAAGGGAGAAAAAATAGAAAAAGCTAGAAGCATTTTAGCAGGAAATGATAATGCTACAGCTATTTATATGAAACTTAAAAAAAGATAAAAAAATGGTAAATATTTCATTAAAAGAGTTCAATTATAAATATAAGGTATGATATAATTTTATAGGATATAGGGTGATTATATGGATAACAATATCAAAAAGAATAATAATAAATCAGGTATTATAATTTTTTTACTTATTTTTATAGCGGTATTTAGCTTAGCAAAAGGATGCTCTAATAATGGTAGCATCTTTGATAGTAAAGATGATGACTTTAATATACTAGCTTCATATGATTATAAAAATATAGAAAATGATTTAGTCAAATATGGAAAAAAGAAAGATATTGATATTAAATTCACTTACATGGGAGATATCGACATCGTTGATGAACTAAATATTAATAGTAAAGCATATGATGCTGTATGGATTAGTAATTCTATGTGGCTTTATATGTTAGAAAATCAATATTTACATAGTGAAACTAAATCACTTGGTATTAGTCCAGTTGTATTTGGTATTAAAAAGAGCAAAGCAGAAGAACTAGGACTTATAAATAAAGACGTTACTAATAATGAAATAGTTAATTTAATTAGAGCAAAGAAAATTAGTTATGTAATGAATTCAGTTACTCAAACTAATACTGGTGCTACTGCATATTTAGGATTCTTAACATCTCTTGCAGGTAACCCTGAAATATTAACTGAAGAAATAATTCATGATCCTGGATTAATTAAGGATTTAAAAGATGTATTCTCAGGAGTAGCAAGAGTTAGTGGAGATGAGGCTTATCTTAAAGAAATGTTCTTAAATGATGATTCTTATGAAGCAGTAATATCTTCAGAAAGTTCACTTATTGATATTAATAAATCTTTAAGAGAAAAAGGAAAAGAAGAATTATACTTTATATATCCAACTGATGGAGTAGCAATTAATGACTCTTCATTTGCTTTTTTAGATGCTGGACGTGATTTAAAAGATACATTCTTAAGTATTCAATCATATTTATTAAGTGAAGAAGGACAAAAAATATTAAGCAATAATGGAATTCGTACTTGGTATGGTGGAGTAAGTGATAAGGCAGATAATAAAGTATTTGATACTAGTTGGGGCATTAATACTAGCAAATACTTAAAAGTCACTAGATTCCCATCAAAATCAATGATTACAAGTGCCTTGAATTTATATATAGAAGAATTAAGAAAACCTACACATGTAGTATTCTGCTTAGATTATTCTGGTAGTATGTCAGGAGATGGGGCAAGAGAACTTATTAGTTCAATGAACTACATACTTGATTATGACACTGCCTCAAAGGATAAATTACAATTCTCAAGAGGAGATAAAATAACAGTTATTACATTTGCTGATCAAATTAAACACGTATATACATCAACAGGACAAGATACTGAAGATATAATAAATTCAATATCACGTGAATATGTATCTGGTGGAACTGCCTTATATTCAGCTATTAATAGAGGTATTGAAATACTAGATGACGAAAGTGATGAATATACTAAAACAATTATTGCTATGACTGATGGTCAAGTAAATGTTGGCACATTTAGTGATTTATCATATGCATATAGAAATTCAAAAAATAAAGTTCCAATTTATAGTATTACATTTGGTAATGCAGTTGAAAGTGAACTTGAAGAGATTGCAGATTTAACAAATGCTAAAGTTTTTGATGGTAAGAGTGGACTATTAAAAGCATTTAAAGAAGTTAGAAGTTACAACTAGGTGATCAAGATGAAGAATGCTGAAATATTTTCTGCAGTAGTTGGTGGAACATTTATGGCGGTACCTTACTTAGCTTTAGGTGTTCCTGTTCTTCCATCTATTGCAATAGGTGCAGCTGCTTTTGCGGCGGGGGAATTGGTATTTAAAACTAATAAGTACACTGAACTAAAAGATACAAACTATGATCTTTATAGAAGAGTAGAAAATGCAAAAGTAAAAAATAAGCATATTAAATCCATGATTCCTAAATTAGAAAGTGAAGGCTTACAACAAACTTTAAAAGAAATTGTTGAAAGCGTAGATAAGATAATAGTTACAGTTGAAAAATTTCCTAAAAGAGAAAGAAAGTTAAAAAACTTCTTTGATTATTATTTACCAGTTACGGTAACTCTTGTTGATAGATATGATGAGATTGAAAATCAAAACTTAACTTCAAAAGAATCTAAGAAGTTTTACCAAAATACTGAAGACACTTTAATAGAAATAAATGATGTATTTAAGAAATTTTTATTCAATTTGTATCAAGATGATATGATTGATACAAATGTAGAAATTAAGGTCCTAAATTCAATGCTTAAAGCAGATGGATTAGATAAAAATGAGTTGAAAGTTGAGGATGAGAAAGATGAATAAAAAACAAGTAATAGGTATTGGAATATTTGTAGTTCTTATTTTATTAATCGTTGTTATTAAATTCGTAACTGGCGGAGGAACAACTGGTTCACTTACTACTGTTTATGTAGCTACTGGTGGTGGTAAGGAAGATTTTATTAATGACGAGGACATTATTAAAATATTACAAAAGAAGTATAAATTAAATGTTGTATATGATACTTGGAGTAATGGTAAAACTGTTAAACTTCCTTTAGTTCGTGAATCTGTAGGTTTAGGAAATACTAATATTTCTTCCGGATTTGATATACATACTAAAGGTACAACTCCTTATGATGCATTATTTACTTCAGATCAAAGATTTTATGATTATTATAAGTTAAATCCAAATAAGGAAAATGGAGAAGCAGATAGATGGACTGTTCTTGATGGAGGATTAGTTCTTTATACTCCAATTATTCTTTATAGTTGGACTCAAGTAGCTGAAAAACTTGTTAATCAAGGTATAGTTACTGTAGGTGAGGATAATATTTACTACATAACTGATATGTCAAAATTAATTAATTTAATTCTAGAAAGCAAGAGTTGGGGAGATATTGGTTTAACTGATTTATATGGAAAAATTAATATAGCTTCTACAGACCCAGTTACTTCAAGTCCTGGTGCTACTTATTATGGATTATTATTATCTATTTTAAGTAATGGAGATATTAATGATGAGAATGTTGAAGCTAATTTAGCTAAATTAAAAGTTTACTATACTAAATCTGGTTATATGAATAATACACCAGCTGACCTTTTTGAAAGATACTTAAAAACTGGTTTAGGTGGAGAACCAATTATTGTTGACTATGAAAAGAGTTTAATTGAATTTGCAATATCTAATCCAAATGGATACAAACAAGTTAAAGATAATATGGTTTTATTATATCCAAAACCAACTATGTGGAATACACATAACATGGCAGCATTTACTGAAGCTGGTAAAGAGTTATATAAAGCACTTCAAGATGAAGAAATTCAAAAGATTGCTTGGGAAAAATATGGATATAGAACTGGATTTGTAGGATCTAATTATAGTGCTGAAGCACTTGGTGTAAATGTACCAAGTACACTTACAAGTACAGTTTCAACTTTAAAATATGACTATTACAATAAGTTAATTGATTACTTAAAATAACAGGAGGCAAACATGAGTAATTTAGAATTAAAAGTAGAAGAAGTAAAGAATGAAAAGATTGAAGAACTAGCTGAATCTGGTTCTAAAATAACTGAGGAGAAAATTGAAAAATCACTTAACTATGATGATTTAAGTGATGCTGAGAAAAAGGCTGTAGATGAATTTAATGAAAAAATAGATATTAATGATTCAACTCAAATTTTACAATTTGGTGCAGCTGCACAAAATAAAGTATCTGAGTTTTCTGATTCAGTATTAGATGATGTTAAAACTAAAAATGCAGGTGAAGTAGGAGATTTACTTGCTAACTTAGTTGGACAAATTAAGAGTTTTGATGATGGTATAAGTGAAAAGAAAGGTTTAGCTAAACTATTTAATAGTGCTAAAAAACAACTTACTACTATTGTCGCTAAATATAATAAGATTGAAAACAATATTGATGCTATTGAAAAGGGCCTTGATAATAGTAAGATTAAACTTTTAAAAGATGTATCAATGTTTGATGAATTATATGATAAGAACTTAGCATATTTTAAAGAAATTTCTTTATATATTATTGCTGGTGAAAGAAAAATAGAAGAACTTAAAACTAAAGTTTTACCTGAATTAAAGAAAAAAGCAGAAGAATCAGGAGAACAACTTGATGTACAAAAAGTTCAAGATTTAGAAGCTCAAATCAATAGATTTGAAAAGAAAATATTTGATCTTAAAACTACAAGAATTATTTCATTACAAATGGCACCTCAAATTAGATTAATTCAAAGTAATGATGCTGAATTAGTAGAAAAGATTCAAAGTTCTATTACAAATACAATTCCTTTATGGAAGAATCAAATGGTTCTTGCTTTAGGTATTAATAATGCTAAAGTTGCTCTTCAACAACAACAAGCAGTTTCTAAGCTTACTAATGAAATGTTAGTTAAGAATGCTGAAACTTTAAAACAAGGTACTTTAGGTATTGCTGAAGAAAGCGAAAGAGCTATTGTTGATATTGAAACATTAAAGAAAACTAATAAAGATTTATTAGATACTATTGAAGGTGTTATCAAGATTCATGAAGATGGTAGAACTAAGAGAGCTGCTGCTGAAGTAGAACTTGAAAACATCGAAAAAGAATTAAAAGATAAAATTTTAGAAATAAATGTTAAATCAGAATAGTTAAATACTATTCTTTTTTAATGCATGTTATAATTATACTAGGTGATTGATATGGATACTAAAATATTAAACGATGTTTATAGAGACTTCTTTGGAGATAGTTTAGTTGAGAGAGACAAAGAAACTGAAGAACAAGTGAAGGAAGAAACAGAAGAAACTTTAACTGATGTAGATAATTTGTTTATTGATGATAAATCTAAAGAGTTATTAAAAAAGATAATTAACTATATAATGTTATATTCTGAAAAGAAAGAAACTAATTATATTCCATTTAATATAACTGTTAATACAGATGATGCAGTACTTGTATCTAATGTAGTTAGTATTATTAGATATTATGTTAAAAAGTATAATTATTGTAAAAATAGTAATGTAGGAAATTTAAGTTTATTTAAGATTAGTAAAGAAGAAGATATTACAGATATTTATTCAAATGGAGTTGTATCTATTAGTAACTTAGATGCCATAAATATGCAAAATGTTAGTTTTAAAAAGAAGTTCTTCTATTTATTCATGGAAGAATTAAATAAAGAATCTATTACAATTATTAATGGTAAAAGTGAAGTTATTAAAGAATTCTTACTTAATGATGAAAGACTATTAAATGAATATTTTATATTTAATATAGTTGGTGCTAAACCAAGTGTTAATGATGTTTATAATGATTTATTAAATAAAATACATGGTGATGATGACTTTAATATTAAGTTACTAGATTATATAAGTGCTACATATGAAAAGAGTAATATTGATTATTCTAGTTATATTAATAATTTGTATAAATACTACACTTTTAATAAAGAATTACCATCATTAGAAGAAGAAAAAAGCGTAGAGGAAGTATTTGCTGAACTTAATGAATTAGTAGGCTTAGAAAAGGTCAAAAAGGCTTTACATGATTTAGTAGATTTAATTACTTTAAAGAATAAAACTAAAGATGATTTAAAGATTAATAATGTTAACTTACATATGGTATTCTTAGGTAATCCTGGAACTGGTAAGACTACAGTTGCAAGACTTATTGCAGCTATTCTTTATGATTTAAAATATATTAGACTTAATAAGTTAATTGAAGTAAGTAGTAAAGATTTAGTAGCTGAGTATGTTGGTCAAACTGCTGTTAAGACTATGGATGTAGTTAATCGTGCAATGGGAGGAATTCTTTTTGTAGATGAAGCCTATGCACTTGCAGATAAAGATGGAGAAAACTCTTATAATGGAGAAGCTATTGCTACTTTAATAAAAGCAATGGAAGATTATAGAGATGATCTTGTAGTTATATTTGCAGGTTATACAAAAGAAATGCAAGACTTCTTAGATTCTAACTCAGGTATAGTTTCTAGAATTGGTTATACTTTAGAGTTTGAAGATTATACTAATGAAGAATTAATTGAAATATTTAAAGGTATGGTTAAAAAGGCAGGTTTCATTTTAAATGATGATGCAATTGATGAAGTTAATAAGTTAATTGATGAACATAGACTTGATAAGAACTTTGGTAATGCAAGATTTGTTCGTAATGTATTTGAAAAGACTGTTATTAAACATGCTACAAATACTAGAGATAAGAAACGTAAAAATATTCTTAAAACAATTACAAAAGAAGATATTAACTATTAAAAAGTTAGTATTCTTTTTTTATGTTATAATAATTTTAAGTTGGTGATAATATGAAAGAGTTGTTATGTAATTTTTATAATAGGAAGGAAGATGAAACTAATCCAGATGGATACATCAAGTTTGTAGATGCTAATCCTTACTTTGGGTTTAATTTTCCTTATTGTTTATATATTCCTTATAATGTTGATGGAGAAGTAGATTTATTTTTATGTGGTTTAACTCCTGGAGTTTCAACATCTTTAAATGAAGGAATAGAGGATGCCAAAAAGCAAGCTTTTGATAGACAAATACCACCTATATTTAGGAAATTATGTTCAGAATATGGTAATGCCATGATTATTCCTCTTATTCCTAGACTTCCTGGTTTATATACAAGTTATTATGCTAAGAATGTTCGTGATAATGACTTTTCTCTTGTAAAGAAAAATAGAGAAAAAGGAAGAGTTAATATAAAAGATGAAGAATTAGTTAAATTTAAAAATATAGATACTCAAATTGTAAATATGGTTGAAGATGCTAAAAGACTTATATATGAGGCAGGTTATGAATATGATGATAAAATAGTTACAGTTGGATATTCTGCATCAGCTAAGATGGCAAATTTATTTGCCGCTCTTCACTCTGGTTTAGTTAAGATGGTTATTGCTGGAGGTACAAGTGGTCTTGGTATTCTTCCTATGGATGAGTACGAAGGAATTAAACTTACTTATCCAATTGGAACAAGTGATGTACCTACATTTGATTTAGAAGAATTTAAGAAAATTAAACAATTTTATTTTGTTGGAGAAAATGATATAAATGATCCAGCTATGGCTAACTCGGAATTACTAGTAGACTATTATGATCATAATGGTCATCCTGTTTATGTAAGAGACGCGGAAGGAAATAAAATACCTGTAAAAGATGATAATGGTAAAATTAAATATATTTTAAATAAAGATGGACTAATGACTCCTTACTTTGAAATTGGTTATACTCCTGAACAAGTAACATTTATACATTCTGTTTTATCAAGTGATATAAGTGAACGTTTTCAAAAGCAAAAAGAAATATATGAAAGTGCTGGAATAGATGTAACAATGAAAACATATCCTGGAACACATTCTACTGTATTTAAGAATGAAGAATTAGATAAAGATATTCTAGAATTCTATAATGGTAAAACGTTAGTTAAAAAATTAGATTAAAAAAGAAGAAAAAATATTTTTCTTTTTTGTTTGACATTAATAAAATTATTCTTTATACTTTAAAGTGAATTTAAAGAGAAAGGAGTGAGAAAATGAAGATTTTTAATTCAAATATCAGATTAGTAGTAGAGAATGGGGAAAATAGATTTGTTTTCTCACATCCTACTATCTAATTACTTTTACAATTTATTATTTTTTAAGGAGGCAATATTATGAAAAAGAAAAACAAATTTAGGCCTCTATTAAAGTTAATTAAAGAAGATAGAAAGAAGCTAATTTTCGCGTCCATTTTAATTGTGATAGAAAGTTTGGCTGGTCTTTTAACAGGTTATTTAAATGGTGCAGCAGTAGAAGCTATAACACTTTTGCAAGTTAAAAAAGCACTTATATTTTTAGGTGTATATTTTTCAATAGAAGTACTTATTGATGGACTTATGTCCTCATTTTCTAATGCTTTACTTCTTACTGTTGAAAGTAAATTAACTAGAAAACTTGGATATAATACATATATAAAAGCACTTAATTTACCAGCTGTTGCTTTTGAGGAAAAATCCAGTGGTGAAATAATTAATCGTATAACAAATGACTCTAGTTCTTTATCATTTACATTTGGCCATTTATTATCAATGGTAACAGGTGTAATAGGTTCATTTATTATACTTATATATGTATTCATGAATTCATGGATTGTTGGTATAGAAATACTTGCTTTCTTATCAACTATATTTATTGTTTTAAAGATATTTAATCCTAAACTTAAGGATGCTCATAAAGAAAGAAAAACAGGACAAGATAAATTTACTTCTTTAGTTAACGAATCAATAAGAGGCATAAGAGAAATTAAAACACTAGGTATTAAGAAACACCTAGTAAATGAAGCAAGAAATATTAATGAAGATTTATTTGGTGTATCTAAGAGGGAAATTGATATTCAAAAGAACTTTAATAGATATACTAGAATAATTAAAGCTGTTTTAGAAGTAGGAGTATTTGCTACATGTGTAGTACTTTTATACTATAAACAAATTAATTTAACATTCTTTGTTGCAATGACTTATTATGTTTATAGATATATGTGGTTAATAGAAAATATTAATGATTTATCTCAAACATATCAAAAAGTATCTGTATCTATTGAAAGAGTAAATGAACTGTTAGAAAATACTCTTTATAATGATGTAGAGTTTGGAGATAAAAGAATTAAAAATATAAAAGGTGTAATTGAGTTTAAACATGTTACATTTGGTTATCCAAATGAAGATGTTACATTAAAAGACTTTAACTTAAAAATAGAACCTAATAAAAAGGTTGCAATAGTAGGTGCATCTGGTCAAGGTAAATCAACTTTATTTAATTTAATTACCAGAATATTTGATCCTAATATGGGTGAGATTACTCTGGATGGAGTAAATATTAAAGATTTAACAGAAGATGAGTTAGTACATCATATTTCTATTATTAGACAAGAACCATTTATCTTTAATAGAACTATTTTAGATAACTTTAAATTAATAGATAAAAATATTAAATTAAGTGAAGTTAGAAAGTATGCTAAGTTAGCTTATATAGATGACTATATCATGGGACTTCCTAAGAAGTATGACACTCTTTTAGGAGAAGGTGGAGTAAACTTATCAGGTGGTCAAAAACAAAGACTTTCTATTGCAAGAACGCTTTCTAAAGGTTCTAAAGTAATATTATTTGATGAAGCAACAAGTGCTCTTGATAATAATTCTCAAGGATTCATTAAACAAGCAATTGATGATATTGCTAAAACACACACAGTAGTAATTGTTGCTCATAGACTTAGTACTATACAAGATGCTGATGTTATACATGTTGTAGATAAGGGTAAAATAGTAGCATCTGGTACACATGAAGAGTTAATGAATACTTCTAAAATATATAAAAATCTTTATAAATCTGAGTCTTTAAATTCATAAAAGAGTTCTACAATTAAGTAGACTCTTTTTTTATGTTCATGGGATTTTGGTTGCTCTTTTATTATTGTTTATCTATAAGATAAATGCTATAATTTTAATTGGTGGTTAAGATGGAAAAATTGATTTATATATTCTTGCCCATGGCTTTACTATATAAATTATTTAGCAAGAAAAAAGAAACATTCTTTGAATCTATTATTAGATACTTATCGCTTTGTTTAATAAACAATTTAATATGTATTTTTTTACTTAGAAAAGCTTGGCATATGTTAGACTTTGGAGTAGGTTTAAAATATGTATTTAATTACTCAATATTAAGTTTATTTATAGGTTTTATACTTGCTATTATACATAACTTTTTAATAAATAAATTTGATATAAAGTTTGAGGTTATAGAAGATGAAGAAAAAAAGAAAAAGTAATAAAAAAAAGATAATCCATCTTGTTATTCTTTCATTAATCACTGCATTTGTATGTTTTGAAATATATACTAAAGTATTTTTTGGAAATGAATCTGTTGATGAGTTTTATTTCTATATGATGCATGGAGCTAAGAATGGTGACTTAGGTATGTATTGGAATGGTATTAAGTTTTCAATTCCAATATTTATTTGTATAATGGCACTAGTTTACTCAATATTCTATAATGTGTTAGTTAATAAAAGCATTTATGTTTCTATTAAAGGAAAGAAACATAAAATATATCCATTTGATATAGTAATTAATCACAGAAAGTTCTTTACTTATCTATATGTAATTCTATCTTTAGTTGCTGCGATATATAATTATAGAATTACAAGATTCTTTGCTAGTAATATAATTAAATCTACATTTATTGAAGATAATTATGTTATGAATAAAGATGATATAAAATTTAATAAAAAACGTAATTTGATATATATAATAGTAGAATCTTTAGAAACCACATTCTTTACTAAAGAACAAGGTGGTTCTTGGGATCATGAAGTTATACCTGAGTTATATGACTTGCTTAATCAAAGTGATACATATTATTTCAGTGGTAACTCAAAAGCAGGTGGGTTATTAAATCAATATGGTGGTTCTTGGACAACTTCAGCTATTATTTCTAATAATACTGGTCTTCCTTTGAAAGTACATCTTTCAAGAACACAATATCAAAGAAATAATTATATGAATGGTGCTTATGCTTTAGGTGATTTACTTAAAGATAATGGATATTATAATGAAGTAATAACTGCTGCAAGAGCAGACTTCGGAGGTATTGAAGAGTTCTATTTGCAACACGGTAACTATAATATAGTTGATATCAGTACTCTTAATAGTCTAGGTTACGAATATGATGAATCAGACTTGGGAGTATGGGGATTTAACGATAAATATTTATTTGAGGTAGCTAAGAAACGTGTTGAAGAAGCATCAAAGAAGGATCAACCATTTAATATTGCTATGATTACGATAGATACACATCCTAATGATGGATTTGTAGGAGACTATACGTTGAATAAATTTGATGAACAATTTGATAATGTTTATGCTACAACAAGTAAATTATTAGCTGAATTTGTAAATTGGGTTAAAGCACAGGATTATTATAAAGATACAACAATAGTTATTGTTGGAGATCATTTAAATATGCAAACTGAATATTTCTATGATAGAGATGACAATAGATATATCTTTAATGCATTTATTAATCCAGCAGTTAAACCAGAAAATACAAAAAATAGAAAAGCCATGGCAATTGATATGTATCCATCTACAGTTGCTGCTATTGGTGGTGAAATTAGTTCTAATAAGTTAGGACTTGGTACGAATTTATTTTCAGATGAGGAAACACTTGCTGAAGAGTATGGTGTTGAAGAGTTAAATAATCAATTAGCCAAGAAGTCTGAGTTTTATAATACAAAGATACTAGGTTTAAAACCTAGGGAAAATAAATAGTTTAGGAGAATAATTATGAGTAAAATAAGAAAATCATGTTTAGTAACATATATGGGAATTGCATTTGGAGTATTATCTCTTTGGTATGCATTTAATAAATGCGCATTCTCAAGTGAAAATGTAATTAAGTATACACTTATATGTTTAATGCTATCAGGTATATGTGATATGTTTGATGGTAAATTTGCAAGAATGTGCAAGAGAGATAAAGCTGAAAAAGAATTTGGTATTCAACTTGATTCACTTGCAGATACATTCTGTTTTATAGCTGTTCCAGTTGTAATTATGCTTGCTATAGGTATGAATAATTGGTATCACCTAATTGTATATATTTACTTTGTTATAGGTGGTGTTACAAGACTTGGATGGTTTAATGTTAATGCAGATGAAGATAAACCTGTTGCATACTTTACAGGTATTCCTGTAACATCTACAGCTATAATTTATCCATTAGTAGGATTACTTCATACAAGAGTTGCGGATAATACATTTGAAGTTATATTAATTATTATTACTTTAATTGTTGCATTCTTATTCAACTTTAATATAAAGATTCCTAAATTTAAAGATAATTGGTATTACATTTTAATGCCAATTCTAGCTTTACTACTTGCTATTATTTTAGTTATTCTATGATTAAATATTATAATTTAAAAAATAAAGAGTATGTTACTGAAAAGGAAAGTGCTGGGCTTAAGTTTTTATATAATAATGTAATTGGTAGATTTATACTTAAAGTGGTAATATCTAAGCCTATTAGAAATATATATAATAAATATATGAGTTCAAGCCTTTCTAAAGGTAAGATAAAAAAGTTTATTAAGAAAAATAGTATTAATATGAATGAATATGTTGATGAAGAATATTCTTCATTTAATGCTTTTTTTATGAGAAGAATTAAAGATGGAAAAAGAAAAATAGAAGATGGATTAATAGCAGTAGCTGATTCAAAATTAATTGTTTATAAAATTGATGATAATTCTTCTTTTAAAATAAAAAATTCTATATATACTGTTAATGAATTATTACAAGAAAGTAATGATGATTATAAAGGTGGTTATGCACTTGTATTTCGTCTATGTGTAGATGATTATCATCATTATGTTTTTCCTGATAAAGGAGAAATAAAAAAATCTAAATATATAAAAGGTGCCTTACATACAGTTCAACCAATTGCCTTTAAAAAATATAAAGTATTTCATGAAAATGCACGTGTAGTAACGACTCTTGATTGTAAAAATCTAGGTGTTGTTAAATATGTTGAAGTAGGTGCTATGATGATTGGTAAGATCGTCAATGAACCTGTTAAGAATTTTAATAAAGGTGATGAGAAAGGTCATTTTGAATTTGGAGGTTCAACAATTGTTTTACTAATTGAAAAAGATAAAGCTAGTATTAACCCAGATATATTAAGAGCAAGTGAAGATGGTATTGAAACTATAGTTAAAATGGGTAACTCTATTAGTTAGAAAGGAATAATTATGAAAAGACGTAAAGTATCTAAATATGTATGTTCTATTCTTTTATTAGTTTTGATATTTTATCTGACTTTTCATACATTATTTAGTCATCATAATATAAATAGTATTGTAAAAGATATTAGAAATATAGATTTGAAATATGTTCTTATAGCTTTAGGTCTAATGTTTTTTTATTTCATTTTACAAGGAACATATATGAAACGTAATTTGAAATTACTTGGTGAAGATATAAAGATACATAAAGGAGTATTTTATTCTGTGGTTGAATATTTCTTTAGTGGTATAACTCCTTCTTCCACAGGTGGTCAACCAGTTCAATTATTCTATATGGATAAAGATAAGATTCCTAAAAAGAAGAGTTTAATAACACTTCTTTTAAATACTATTTTTTTTAAAATTATTATAGTAGTATTTGCTATTTTAATATTTATTTTTGATAGTAAATTAATACTTAGCTTAAGTCCTTTATTTGTAGTATTTTATATTATAGGTATAGCAGTAGATAGTTTTATGATAATAGGTGGATATTTATTATTATTTCATAATAAATTATTAAAAACTATTTTAGAGTTAATAGAAAAGTTTGTTAGATTATTTAAAAAGAATTTTGATTTAACTATAGAAAAAAATATAGAAGAATATAAGAATAGTGTAAAACTTCTTAAAGGACATTTTTTTGAGTTATCATTTGAGTTATTTTTAACTTTACTACAAAGATTATGTATGTTTTCAATTTCATATGTAATATATAGATCATTTGGTTTAAGTGAATATAGTTATTTACAAATAATAATTATTCAAATAAGTGTTCAAACCGCAATTGAGTTTGTACCTCTTCCAGGTGGTGCAGGTGTAAGTGAATTCTTACTTAATGCTTTCTTTATAACAGTATTTGGGGAAGTTACAGCTCCAGCTGCAATGATTGCTACTAGAACATTCTCATTCTATATTCCTTTAGTTGGAAGTGGTTTAGTAATACTTTGTAAATATATTAAAGATAATTTTATAGAAGGTAGATGAAAAAGATGAATGAGAGATTTATGAATGAGGCTGTAATAGAATCTAGATGTAATGAAGCTAATAATTATCAAGATGGAGGTCCATTTGGGGCTGTTATTGTTAAAGATGGATTAATTATTGCAAGAGGTCATAATACAGTTATTAAAGACGAGGATCCAACAGCTCATGCTGAGGTAAATGCTATAAGAGAAGCAGCAAGAGTACTTGGTACACATGATTTAAGTGGTACTACTATTTATGCTAGTAGTGAACCTTGTCCTATGTGCTTAAGTGCAATCATCTGGGCAAATATAAAGACAGCATATTATGCTAATACTCGCGAGGATGCTGGTGATATAGGTTTTAGAGATGATTTAATATATGACTTTATTAAATCAAATAATAGTGATGTTACCACACTAGATTTAAAAAGAATAGAATCTAATGAAGCATTACAAGTATTTAAAGATTTTAAAAATAATAAAGATAAAACTATGTATTAGTATTAAAAATGAAAGATAAAGATGTAGAAATACATCTTTTTATTGTATAATGTAGATAGATATAAAGTAGGTGTAAAGATGTTTTTAAGTGAAGTAGTTAATTCTATTATTATTCCAATTATTTGTTCAATTATTACAGGTGGTATTACTTTTACAGGTGTATTATTTACTATACATCAAGAAAATAAAAAGTATAAACTTATACAACAAGAAAGTTTAAGACCACTTTTCTGTGTAAAAGAGGAAGAAGATAATCAAAAATATCCTGAGATGGTATTTAATAAACCAGATATTAAAGATGTTTATTATAGAGTACCTATAGTTATACTTCAAAATACAGATCACTCAGTTTTTAAGATAAAAAGAATATTTGTTAATAATGAAGAATATAAACCTCAAAGGAATAAAGTTGTGTTAAAAAATGAACTTATTCAGTTAATTGTAGAAAGCTCAATTAATAAAATAGAGTCTTTCCAAATAGTTGTTTTAGATATATATGATAATGAATATTTATATGAAGGTATTATTGAAGATGGTAACGTTGTAGATGTTGTATTAAAACCAACATTTATGTAAATTTTAAATAAAAAAATAAAAAGTGTAAAATTATAGTCACTGTTGCAAATGCAACAATGACTTTTTTTCTTTCTGTAATAGAATGATTATCATAGGAGGATAAAAATGAAGACAGAGGAAAAATTTCATGGGGGGAAATGGGAAAATGAAATAAACGTAAGTGACTTTATAAAAAAGAATATAAACCCTTACGAAGGAGATGAAAGTTTCTTAAAGAACGCTTCCACAAAAACAAAAAAAATATGGAATAAATGTGAAAAGTTATTAAAAGAAGAATTAAAAAAACATGTTCTTGATATTGATACAAAACATATGTCAGGAATTGATTCTTTTGATGCAGGATACATATCAGAAGATGATGATGTAATAGTTGGTTTACAAACTGATAAACCACTTAAAAGAATAGTTAACCCATATGGTGGAATTAGAATGGTTTATGAAGAACTTAATACATATGGATATGAATTAGATAAGAATGTAGATAAATACTTTAATGAGTTTAGAAAAACACATAATCAAGGAGTATTTGATGCATATACTAGTGATATAAGAAAAGCAAGACATGTTGGTTTACTAACTGGTTTACCTGATGCATATGGAAGAGGAAGAATAATCGGGGACTTTAGAAGAATTGCTTTATATGGAACTGACTTTTTAAAAGCTGAAAAGATAAAAGACTTAAATAACTTAACTGGGCCTATGAGTGATGATCTGATTAGATTAAGAGAAGAAGTATCTATGCAAATAAGAGCACTTGATAGTATTGCTTCTATGGCAAGCAAATATGGCTTTGATATAACTAAGAAAGCAAAAAATGCTAAAGAAGCTATTCAATGGACTTATTTTGGATATCTAGCAGGAGTTAAAGAAAATAATGGTGCTGCTATGAGTTTAGGTAGAGTTGATGCTTTCTTTGATTGCTTTATTGAGAAAGATATTAAAGAAGGAGTATTAACTGAAGAAGAAGCTCAAGAGTTAATTGATAACTTTATTATAAAATTAAGACTTGTAAGACACTTAAGAACTAATGAATATGATGAATTATTTTCAGGGGATCCTACTTGGGTAACTTGTTCTTTAGGTGGTATTTCTACTGAAGGTAAAAATATGGTTACTAAGACAAGTTATAGAATACTTCATACACTTAGTAATCTTGGTTCTGCACCTGAACCTAATTTAACAGTTCTTTGGAGTGAAAAATTACCAGAGAATTGGAAAAAGTATTGTGCTCGTATGAGTATTAAGACTGATGCTATTCAATATGAAAGTGATGACTTGATGAGACCTATTTATGGTGATGATTATGCTATTGCTTGTTGTGTATCTGCTATGAGAGAAGGTAAGGATATGCAATTCTTTGGAGCTAGATGTAATCTTGCTAAGTCTTTGTTACTATCACTTAACCATGGTATAGACGAAAGACTAAGAGAGAAAGTTCTTGATGATATACCTTTTAATGAAGAAGTGGTACTTAATTATGATACGGTAGTTAAAAATTATAAAAAAGTTTTATCTAAAGTTGCTGAAATTTACTCGAATGCAATGAATATAATACACTATATGCATGATAAATATGCATATGAAGCAGGACTTATGGCTTTACATGATACAGATGTACATAGATATATGGCATATGGTGTTGCAGGTTTATCTGTAGCAGTGGATTCTTTATCAGCTATTAAGTATGCTAAGGTAACTCCTGTTAGAGATAAAGATGGTATTACTACATCATTTAAGATAGAAGGAGACTATCCTAAATATGGAAATGATGATGACAGAGTAGATAATATAGCTGTTGAACTCCTTAAATACTTTAAAGATGAGCTTGCAAGTCATAAGACTTATAGAGATGCTGAAGTAACAATGTCTGTATTAACTATTACATCAAATGTTGTATATGGATCTAAGACTGGTGCAACACCTGATGGAAGAGAAGAAGGAGTTGCTTTTGCTCCTGGTGCTAATCCAATGCACGGAAGAGACTCAAGTGGCGCTATATCATCTTTAAATAGTGTTGCAAAACTTCCTTATGAAAGAGCATGTAAAGATGGTATTTCTAATACATTTTCAATTATTCCTGATGCACTTGGTATGAATGAAGAAGAAAGAGAAAATAACTTAGTAAGTTTACTTGATGGATATTTTTCTCAAGGAGCACATCATTTAAATGTTAATGTACTAAACCGTGAAACATTAATTGATGCCATGGATCATCCTGATAAATATCCTCTTTTAACAATAAGAGTGTCAGGCTATTCTGTTAATTTTAACAGATTAACACGTAAGCAACAATTAGAAGTTATTTCTAGAACGTTCCATGAAAAAATGTAGTATTGATGGTTCAATTGATTCAATAGAATCATTTGGGCTTGTTGATGGTCCAGGTATAAGAACAGTTGTATTTTTGAACGGATGTACTTTAAGATGTAAGTATTGTCATAATCCTGAGATGCAAAAAGGAAAGAAAAGTAATATAAGTGTAGATGAATTATATAATAAGATAATTAGAAATAAAGCTTATTTTAAGAATAATGGAGGTGTAACTTTTTCAGGGGGTGAGCCTCTTTTACAAGTAGATTTTTTAATTCAAATTTGTAAGAAACTTAAGAGAGAAAATATTCATATTTGCCTAGATACTGCTGGTGTTGGAATCGGTAAATATGAAGAACTTCTTAAATATATTGATATTGTATTACTTGATATAAAACATTTAAAAGAAGATGAATATAAATATATAACTGGTAAATCTTATGGTGAGGTAGAAAAGTTTATTAATGCTTTAAATAAAAGCAACACTGATGTTTGGATTAGACAAGTAATAGTTCCTGGTTTTAATGATAATAAAGAATATTTGCTAAATCTAAATAATTATTTAGATAAAATTAAAAACATTAGAAGAATAGACTTTTTACCATTCCATAGATTAGGTAGAGAGAAATACTTAAAATTAAATATGACATACCCATGTGAAGAGATTGATGATATGTCTAAAGAAAAATGTGAGAATTTTTTTAAAGAGTTTATGTGTTTAAGAGAAGAAAACTAAAAATAGTTTTCTTTTTATATGCTATACTTAGTATGTGATTATTATGAATGATGATATAAAAATTAATAGATTACTTGATAGTTTATCTAAGTCTAAGTTCCGTGGTTCTTTTCATTTAAATAAAAAGATGAAAGACTATGTAAAAGTTAAAGGAATGGATAAAATAAAAAGGGATGCATATGAGTTAGTAGAAAAGAGAATAGCACCTGAGGTAATACCTAATGATGGTAAACAAACCCCTATGAGACAAGTTCATCCTGTTTTTATTGCCCAGCATGCAGTTGGGGCCTGTTGTAGATCATGTTTAGAAAGAATTCATCATATTTCTAAAGGAAGAAGACTTACTAATAATGAAATTAATTATATTGTTAAAGTAATAGATACTTGGATAACTAGAGAAGTAAAATAATGGTATGGAGGAAATATATGGATAGATATATAGTTGTAGTTACTTTATGTGATAAAAAGGATATTGCAAATAGAATAATAGATAGATTACTTGATGAACACTTAGTGGCAGGATCTCAAATATATGAGTGTAACTCTAAGTATTGGTGGGAAAACTCTTTAGAAGAAACACACAAGTATAGATTAGAATTTAGAACTAAAGAACATTTATTTAAGAAAATTGAAGAAGAAATAAAAAACATTCATGATTATGAAACATGTGAAATATCTTCTTATGAATTAGTAAATGGAAGTAAGGAAATATTTGATTGGATAGATAAAAATATAATATAAATACATGGTGGTATTATGACATTAGAAGATTTGAAAAAAGAGTATGATAAATTACAACTTAAATATGGAGCTAAAGAATTAGATTCAATTTATAATGGTGGGTGTGATAGTAACCCTGATATTTGTTTCGTATTTATGAATCCAACAGGAAGAAACATTGCATCTAGTAAGACATGGATTGGTTTAAAGTCTCCTTGGATAGGAACAAAAAATATCTGGGATTTATTTTATCAGGTAAACTTACTTGATAAGAATATATATGATCATATTAAATCTATAAAAGGAAGCGAATGGACCACAGAATTTGCAAAAGAAGTCTATGATGATATTAGTAAACATAAAGTATTTATAACTAACTTAGGTAAATGTACTCAGGTAGATGCAAGACCTCTTCCTGATAGTGTTTATAAAAAGTATTTAAAATTATTTTTTAAAGAATTAGAAATAGTTAATCCTAAAATAATAGTTTTATTTGGTAATCAGGTTTCTTCTATTGTGCTAGATAAAAAAATCTCAGTTTCAGAAGTAAGAAAGAAAAAGTTTATTAAAAAGATAAATAAAAAAGAGTATGAATTTTACTCTGTTTATTATCCTGTTGGTAATGGTAGATTTAATATTGATAAAGCAATAGAAGATATTAATTATATAATTAAAAATAAAGATAAATAATCTTTATTTTTTTGTATTTATATTGAAAAAATATAAAAAATATATTTTACTTATAATAGGAGTGGTGAGTTTATGAAAAAGATAAAAAACTTAA
The DNA here is from genome assembly GCA_946536225.1 of uncultured Caryophanales bacterium. Classification (GTDB taxonomy): domain Bacteria; phylum Bacillota_I; class Bacilli_A; order RF39; family UBA660; genus UBA6985. Next base: position 490,354 of record CAMNEE010000001.1, read on the forward strand.
TTAAAAAAATTAAAGAAGATTTAAAAGGTTTTACTCTTGTTGAATTACTTGCTGTAATAGTAATACTTGCTATAATCTTGGTAATAGCAATACCATCTGTACTTGGAGTTATGAGAAGTGCAAGAGTAAAGTCTTTTATAAACTATGGTGAAAAAATAATTTCCAATAGTTTAAGTAAAAAATTACTTGAAGAGGTTGACTACGAAGAAGAAGGTTATACGGTTATATATGACTTAGATGATCTTGATTTTGATAATAAAGGTAATTATAAAGCATATGTACTGGTAACTGTAACTGAAGATGGCTATAGTTATAAAATTACTCTTCATGATGATGAAGATATGGTAATTGGATATGATTATTCTAAGAACAAAGGTATGAGTAATGCGAAGTTAGAAACTTATGATAAGAATGACCCTAAACTTACACCTGAGTATTTATGTAGTTTATCATCATCATCCACATGTGTATATAAAGATAAAGAAATTATTAATAATAATTATGTAGATGTTGAGGATAATACAAAAGAAGGATTTAAAAACGTTGGTAAGATAATAGCTGAAGCTGCAAATGATAAATATAAGAATTCTGATTATAATAAAGATTTAACTAAACCTGCATGTGCTTTATATGATTTAGAAGATTTAGGATTTACTAATCTTGGTTCATATGTAGCATTTGTATATGTAATGCCTGTTGATAATAATACAAGAAGAGTAATGGTTTATATGTATAATAATTACTATTTTGGTGGTACATTAGACTATAATACATATGGATTTGAACCAGGAGAATATACAAGTATCAGGGCCTTCGATGATACAATGACTTATCAAGATGCAAAGAACCTCCTAACTGCTTATAATGTAGTAACAAAGTTAGTTGCGACACCTGGTGAAGATTGTTTCTCACTTAACTATAAAGGTAACTATATTAATAAAGAAGGAGAAACTAATGATGAAGAGTTCTGGAAAAAATTAAATCCTGAATATAATGGTGGAGGTGGTAGTGATGTTACTGAACCTACTACTAAATCCACTACTAAATCCACTACTAAGTCTACAACAAAATCTACTACAAAACCAAGTGGATCTAGTAGTGGTGTAATATATGCATGTGGATCAGGCACAAATGATCCAAATGCTACAACTGCATCTTTATGTACTGGTCAACAAGTTAATACTGCTTTAAAGAAACTTGCAAATGGTGACAAAGCTACATATGAAACTGAAGATAAAACAGTAAAAGCTATCAAATTCACTAATACAAAACCTGGTTCATCTGTAAAAGTAGCTAATATTTCACCTTATAATTCAAAAGAAGTACTTGCTTGGCTTGACGGTACTACAATTTATATTTATTCAAGTAGCAATGATATAAATTTAAATAGTGATACTAGTTACTTATTCTCTAATTTTAGATATGTTACTTCAATAGACTTAAGTCATTTTACTACGTTAAATGTAACAAATATGTCTGATATGTTTTATTTCTGTACAAAGGTTACTAGTTTAGACGTTAGCAAATTTAATACTTCAAATGTTACGGATATGTGGGCCATGTTCTATCATTGTGAAAGTATTACTAGTTTAGATGTTAGTAACTTCAATACATCTAACGTAAGATATATGTATAGTTTATTTGGTTATTGTGAAAAATTAAAGAGTATTGATGTAAGTAATTTTGATACAAGAAATGTTACAAAAATGGGGCAAATGTTTACTAATTGTAAGTCATTCACTAGTATTGATATAAGTAATTTTATCACATCAAAAGTAACTGATATGGATTGGATGTTTGCTAATATGACAAGTTTAACAACGCTTGATGTAAGTATGCTTGATACATCAAAAGTAACTGATATGGAGTATATGTTTGCTGGCTTAAAGGTTACTAGTCTAGATCTAAGTAATTTTAACACATCGAATGTTACTAGCATGAAAGGTATGTTCTCAATGTGTGATAAATTAACCAGTTTAAATATTAGTAGTTTTAATACTTCAAAAGTTAAAAGTATGTATTATATGTTTAGTTATATTAAGTTAACTAGCTTAGATTTAAGACACTTTAATACTTCTAGTCTTACTGATACAGATAGTATGTTTGTTCATTGTTGGGAATTAGAAACTGTTGATCTTAGTAGCTTTAATACATCTAAATTAACTAGTTCTTATCGTATGTTCTATGGCTGCTATAAATTAAAAAATATTTATGTTGGTTCTGGTTGGGATATGTCGAAAGTTACTAGCAGTGATGAAATGTTTATGGATGATTCTAATCTACCTAACTTTAACAGTAATTATATAGATAAAACTAAAGCATTTGTTGGTTCGGGTGGATATTTAAAATCAAAAGCTTAATTTAATATTAAAGATAATCGAAATGATTATCTTTTTTATTTAGTTTATTAAAATAATATAATTTTTTATAAAAATATGTATTTATTTTTTTATTCTTTTTATATAATTAAGATAGGAAGGAGAGTTAAGTAAAAGCGTGAGAAAGGGTTTGAAATTTTTGTTATGTCTTTTAGTAGGTATTTTATTTATTCCTACTGTAAAAGCAGAAGGTATTACGGTTAATGGCATTGTTGATAATTTTAGTGAACTTGTTGAAGATGGTAGAAATGAAGAAACTGGAGAGGGAATGACTGCAGAAGTTTGTTCTGATGAACAAGATAGTGCTGGAAAGTGTACTGAGGGTAATATTTATATTACTATTGTTACGGCTGATGAATATGATGAAGATTATAATGTTATTTCAACTAAGGAGTCTTATCTTGAGTTAGAACTTAAAGATAATGTTTTATCTTGTACTTTAACTGATACATCTACTCAATATTTTGCTTTTTATTATTCCATTTTAGCTGTTTTTGAGTTACAAGGAAAAGAGTATAAAACAAAGGATTTAACTGTTACTCTTGAAAGAATAGCTTTTGATGAGAATTCATCTTTTGAAAAAGATGGAATGGAATTTATTTTTAATGAAGATGATTCTATCAACTTTAGACTTAATGTTACTAAAGATATCAAACTTATAGAAGCAGTTTCTTTAGCAGTTAATCAAAGAAATGGTATTGGTAGTTTTAAATATGCTTTAGTAGATGAAGAATATGATGAAAGTACAACAAATATAGTTAGTCTTTATGCTAGAGGTGATAAAGTTAAACTTAAAGCTGTTGAAGATGATGAAGACTATAAGTTTGCTAACTGGTTAATTGTAACAAAAGGTAAAACAGATGAAGATGATAAATACGAAGTTTATTCTTTTGATAAAGAAATAACATTAGAACTTTCTAATGATATAAATCTAGTGGCAAATTTTGTCCTTAAAGAAATTGATAAAGAAGACTTTGAAGTAACTAAAGGCAATAATTCATCTTATGAAAAAGGAAAAGACTTAGTTATTACTGCTAATGGAGATATATTTGATTTACTTGGAATAAAAGTAGATGGATTATTTATCTCAAATAAACACTTTAATATTTTGAATGGTAGTACTATTCTTACACTTAATAGTGAATATTTAGATACTTTGAGTGAAGGAAATCATATTGTTACATTTGTTTATGCAAATGGTGAAGTTGATGCAACTATAAGTATTCCTGAAACAATTAAGAATCCAAAGACTTTAGATAATATAAGTATGTATATAGTATTATTATTCTTAAGTGTTGTATCACTTAGTTTAATTAAAAAATATTGTTGTTAGGTAAAGACATCGTTTGATGTCTTTTTTTATTATATAATTTTATATATGATATAATTTATTTAAGTGTAAGGAGAATAGGTGTATGAGAGATAATGGATGTTTATTAAATATATATGAAACTACAGCTTATTGGTGGATTAGAACAATTAAGTATAGGCTAAGAGACTTTGATAAGAATTCAAGTGAAGATAAAAAAGAAATTGATTTTTTAAATACTTTTTATAATCTATCTGATGATGATTATCGTGATTTATATTTAAGATTAAGTACTCTTACTAAAGAAGAAGTTAGTAAGTATTTAGAAAGTTCTCGTTTTAGTAATGATTTCTTTATGCAAAGTACTAAAAAACGTGGTCATGATGTTTTAAATGATGACTTAGGAAGTATTTTAGCTGTTCTTATTAAAGATATTAAACTAACTCCTAAAGGAGAAAAGAATATTAATATAATGACAAGTGACTTTAATGTTTGGACAGGGAATAATAAAGGTTACGTTGGGTTATGTCGTTTATTTGAAAATGACTATATATTAAATGGAGATAAAAAGTTTAAAGACTTTTATTACTTGGTTTTAGCTTATTTAGATCAAGTAGGTGAGAATGTTGATTATAGTGTTTTAAGAAAATCTTTTGTAGATAGTTACCATGGAAGATGTGATAATAGTTTAAGTATGGATGAATTATATTATTATTTTAATTATATGGTAAGAGTTGCAAGGGATAATAAATTACTAATACCTGATGATAAGGTATGCCATTTAGATATATGTAATCTTGATAAAAAAGCATTTGATTACAAGATAGATGAAGCAAGTGATTTAGCCAAGAGATTATTAAGAAATAAATAACTCTGGTACTAAGAGGTGAATATATGATTTTTGATGGTGAAGAAATAAAGATTAAAGAAATAGATGCCAATATTATAAATAATAAAACTATTGGTTTTAGTATATATATAATTGGTGAAAAAGGAATGGAGATAGAGTTTTGTTCTAATGATGAGGAAATAGATCCTAGAACACTCAAATTAAACGAAAGAGTTAATATTGTTAAAAATATATACTGGGATATATCTTTAAAAACAAGTGAATCATATTATTTATTTGATATTACAAAGGATAGTGTTTATTTAACTAAGTTAGAAGACAATAAATATAGATTAGAAGTAAATATAAAAGCACCAGATATGATTTATACACCTCTTGGAGAAAATGAATCATTTGATAGTTTATTAATAGATGTGACTTTTTCTTTTAAATAACTGATAACTGTTTGACAATTATTATATTTGAAAATATAATATTTTCCAATTGGAATGGAAATATTATATGAAGAATAATTTAAAAATAAAGGAAATTGACAAAACAATTAAAAAATTAAATGAGGATGTTGAAAGCAAAAAGAAAAGATATACTGATGCAAAGTTTGAAATGGATGAAATTACTTTCTTTGGTCCATTAGTTATTGCACCAGGATTAGGATTGGGCTTAGCTGCTGTTATTATTCCTTTAGTTTTATTTGGAGATCCAACTATGGTATCTAAGTTAACTTCTATACCAGGTATTTTAGGAATAGCTGCATCAGAAGCATTTGGTATAACTATGTCTGCTATGGGTATTTATTCATTATTTATTCGTCCTGGAGAAGTTAGTAAAATATTAGCTGAATCTGAAGAAAATATTAATAAATATAATGAAATGATAAAAGAAAAAGAAGCAGAAAAAAAAGCAACTTTAGAACTTGTAGAAGAAAAAGACAATAGTACAGATATTAAATTCCAAAAACAAGAAGATATTTTAAATGATTTAGTTAATGACTATAATGATTATTTAACTAAGACTGAAGTATCAACTATGAAAAGAAGTTTAAAACCTAAAAAGAAAAGAAATTAAATACTCAAGTGAATCTTGAGTATTTTTTTATAAATATAATTTCTAAAAGTAAAAGTTTTTCTTGCACTTAAAAAGTTAAGCAATTATAATACTTTGAAAGGTGGGAAATATGAGCAAATATACAGAAATACTTGAAAAAGTACAAGGTTATCTTCAAGATAATAACAATCCTGAATTAAAAGAAGGAGAAATAACATTATACGATTTATACAATATCGTAGATGAAGCTACTAAAGAACTATATAAAAAGAAAGAAGCAGATGAACTACTACAAAAAGTTAACAAAGAAAACTCAATTGTTAAAAAAGTAGGAAGACTCTTTAAAAAGAAAGAAATATGTGATAGATTTGGAAGTATTTCTTTAAATATGGATGAAAAAGATGTTCATATGTGTTTTTATAGTGGGATGTATAACTGGTATGATGTATACTTAGATAGTGAAACAGGTGAATTATATTCTAAATGTCCAAATAATGTTTATTTAGAAATAATAGATAAGCATTATGATGAAATACGTGATATTTTAGTTTCTCTTGAAGAATTTAGAAGTTTAACTGGAATGACTAAATCTTCTCTTTCTAGTGATGATGGCACTGTTAAACAAGAAATTGATGATGGATTTATTAATGCAACTCTTAATTTGACTTCTTATGGTTGGTTAAAATTAGATATTTGTGTTAGTAAGAAATTTGATCCAGATGGAGTTTCAAAGAGAAATTATTATGAAAAAGATGCAATTCAAGATGTTATTGATAAAAATGATATGACTATTGCTAAGAACATTTTAGTTGATGAAAATAAGTTAGCTTCTGGATATAAGAAAATACTTAATAGACGTAAAAATAAAAAAGAAGATGATAAATAGAAGGATATAGAAATATATCTTTCTTTTTAAAATAAAAGATATTAATTTTAAAAAAACGAGGTGACAATGTGTATAAAGAAATAAATGAAAATAGAGTTAAACGTACTTTTTCTGAAAAGTATAGATTATCAGCTGAAAGAATAGAAAAGTATGGTTTTAATCTTTATCATGGTATTAGATTTGATGATATTAATAGACTTGAGTCAATTCTTCAAACAGGTGCTATTCTACCTAGTAGTAAGATTAAAGACTCATTTGTGTCATTTGATGGAACGGTTAAAGACTTATATATATGGTGTGATAGTGATGAAAACTGTAATAGGGGTAAATTTGTAAGTGTAATGCCTGATGAAGATGATTTAGAGTTTAGAGTATTTGTTAGAGAACATATATTTTTTGCTATTAAAGGTTCAATAAAAGCATATGAAACAACACATGTTTCTTATGATGAATACTGTGAAATAAAAGATAAAAGTGAAGATTATTATAGTTATGCTTTTAATGAATATTTTGTTCCTGAAGGAGTATCTTTAGATGATGTTCTTTATATTGGAATTGATTCTAGATTCTATTCAGGAGATTATGAAAAAACAGTTAAAGATGTAATAAATTTATTAAAGGTATATAAAATAGAAATACCATTTAAGGACTTTAGTACTAATGAAGAAATATTTTGTTATAAGAGTGAAGAAAATAATAAAAAAAGAACTAAAAAAATAAAAGAAACTAATCATTAATGTTATAATTAATTTTGTATAGAAAGGTAAATAGTAATAATACTATTTTGTTAGGGAGGAAAATTATGTTATTACCACTTTTAGAGTCTTATAATGCATTAGGAAGACCATCATTTGAATTAATAAAATCAAAAGAAGAATTAGAAAGTGCTATTAAAAAATATAGAGGAATACTTGTGCCTGAGGTAACAGAGTATCTTGATTCACTTGTTAATCTAGAATTTTCTGTTTTAAGAAATGATATTATTAGTGAACAAGATAGATATGCTTTGTCACAACTTGATATTTATAAAAGTCTTGCTCAATATAATGTATATCATAGAGCAATAAATATTTTTAAGAATCAAAAAGATGTTCGACTTCTTACAAATGATAACTCTCGTTCTGGAGTTGAAGCAGATGCTCTTTTTGGAGAATCTCAAGAGATTATGTATGTATTTAATCATAATGATAAAACGAGTGATTATGGCTCTATTAAAATAGCAAGAATAAAAGAAAACGATGGACAAAGAGAAAATGAAATTAAAGATCTTGAAAGAGAATTAAGATTTACATCTGTAGGTAATTTAAAACCTAGTGTAGATGCTGATGGTAGGGCTTTAATTGGTGCTAACTCTATGGCATATTCAATATATGAATCTAAAGTTGATGCTCTTAAAAATAAAATTGAAAAATTAAAAAATGCGAGTTCTTTAAGTGATGATGATAAGAGAATTATGGAACTTACAAATTATTTTCATGATTTAATACTAGATGACTATGGTATAAAGTTAAATGATGATGAAATGAAAGAAAAATCAGCTCATACAACACAAAAACAAAAAGTTCTTGCACCACATTTTGATGTTTATAGATATACTTTATATAAATAAAAAATAAATACGAATGTATTTATTTTTTTATTTGAGGTTTAAACTATAATCTATGCTATAATAGTCTATGTACAAGGTGATAATATGGATGATATACTTGGATATGACTGTGATGGTAAAGAAATATATGAGTATAGAATACTTCGTGCTATTTGGTCAAATGATATAGATATAGAAGAGTTAGTTGATGCTGATCCTAGACAATATTGTGCTTTAATAGGTGATGATGGTAAAGCATATGCAATAAGTGTTTTTGATAATTGGCATAAAGATTTAATTAGAAAAAGAGAAAAAATAAAAGATGATGAAGAAATCCCTACAATAGTTAAACCAATAAGTGAAATGGTAAACTATGAAGTAGCAGAGTGTTATGATGGTGAACTATATTATGAGTTTGATCGTTATGATTTAAAGAAAAGACTAAATAGTATTTTAAAAAATAATAAAATAAAGGTATTACTTAAAACTAATAAAAGAAAAGGTGATAATTATGGAAAATAATGATAATAATAAAAAAACTTATACTATTAAAGAAATACTTGAAAGAGAACCTAAAAGAACTGAAGATAGTCTAGAATATAGAAAAGCAGTTCGCGCTACAAATGAAAAAATAAGAGAATATGAATTATCTCAAGCTAGAATGTATGCTGAAGCTGATAAATATGTATCAATGAGTTTTTCTAGTATAGTTAGAAAAAACGGTAAGGTTTTATCTAGAAAACCTAAAAAGAAAAAATTATTTTAAAGGCTTATAAATTAAGAACATTATTTAAAGTAAATAAAAAAGGATGAAAATATGATAAATTTTAATGATATTAAATATGAAAGACTAGATTATGATAAAACTAAAATTAAGATTAATGGTTTATTAGGTAAACTTACTTGTTCTAATGATCCAGAACAATATACCCAAATTGTAAAAGAAATAATTAATATTCAAAATCATATTGAAGAAATGTATGATTATGCAGATATTAATAATATGAGAAACGCTAAAGATGAATTTTTCTCTAATGAAATGGATTATTGGAATGCTAATAAAGTTAAATATGATTCATTATTTATTCCTTTTTACAATGAAATAAATAACTCAAAGTATAAAGAAGAATTAAAGCGTGTTTTACCGGCTAATTTCTTTAGAATAATTGAATATCAAATGAGAGTAACAAGTGATGAGATTGCTGATTTAGTTAAAAAAGAAAATGAATTAATGATGAAATGCAGAAAATTAAATCTTGCTAAATTAGATTATGATGGTGAAGAAAAAACAATAGGAAAAATTAGTGCTGACTTCAGCAGTAAAGATAGAAGTGTAAGAAAAAAAGCACATGATTTTATAAATGATTACTATTATGATAATCAAGAAGAATATGACAAAATTCTATTTGAACTTGTTAAGGTTAGAAATGAAATAGCTAAAAAGCTTGGATTTAAAAATGCAGTTGAATATAGTATTTATAAACTAAAAAGATTTGATTATGATTATTCAGATATAACTAAATTTAGAAATAATATAATTAAATACATTATTCCTGTTTGTAATACATTAAATGAATGGAAAAAGGAAGAACTAGGAATAGATGAATTAAAATATTATGACACAGTATTCTTTACTGAGATGCCTAAACCCAAATATGAAGGTGAAGAGTTACTTGAACATTTGATGGAATCATTTAAAGAAGTTGATGAAGAACTATCTAAAATGTTTAATTTTATGTTAGAAAATGGTTATATCGATTTTGTTTCTAGAAGTGATAAAGTTAATTTTTCTATTACGAATTATTTAGTTGAAACATGTGTACCAGTTGTTACAGGTAATTATAAAGGTACTTATTTTGATGTAAAAACCACAACTCATGAAATAGGACATTCTTTTCAAAAGTATTGTGCATCTAAAGAAGATAAGAAAAAAATTGTTTCTGCTTTATTGAAATATCCAACCATGGAAGTTGCTGAAATATTTTCTTATGCTATGGAATTTATTATGATGAATCATCTAGGTAATATTTTTAGTGAAGAAGATTATAAAAAATATTGTTTCCTTAAAATGTATAATTTTATAAATGATTTACCACAAAGATGCTTAGTAGATGAATTTCAACAAGTAATATATTCTAAAGAAGATTTAAAGTTAGAAGATATTAGAAAAACTTGGTTAGAATTATCCCATAAATATAATATGGATAAAACGAATGATGGACATATTAATTTAAGTACAGGTGGAACTTTTTATAGTGTTTCTCATATATACTATAATCCATTTTATTATATAGATTATGCTCTTGCTTGTTTTGATGCATTATCTATTTGGGATAAATGTGATAAAAATATAGGTTTATTTAAAGAAATAGGAGGAGTTGCATCATATTACTCATTTAAAGAATTAATTGATAAATATAATATGCCTAATCCTTTTGATGAAAAGACTGTAGAAGAAGTATCAAAAAAATTAGAAAAAGAATTAAAAAATAATAGAATAATTAGAAAGTAATAATAGGATACTATAAAAAATAATAATTGCTATTATGTTTTACATTCAATCAAGTAGGAGAAATCCTACTTTTTTGATATAATTAAAATTGATGAAAATTAGTGAAAATATAGTAATTTTAAATTAAAAATCACTTAGGAATTGGTATGGTGAGAGTAGTTAGTCAAGGCCAAAAAAAGAGGTGGGATAATGGAAACTATAATTATAAACGAAACAAAATTACATGATGATGATATTCAAAAGTTTGGTAATAAAGTAAGAGTAGTTTTATTATCTGATAATAAAATATTAGTCTCGCATTATGGTGGAGTTATTTTATTACCAGGTGGTTCAATTGACAAAGGTGAAACAGCAGATGATGCAATTATTAGAGAATTAAAAGAAGAAACAGGAATTGTCTATGATGCAAATAGTTTAAAAGAATTATTGTTTCTTGAGTTCTACCAACCTAATTATCCAACCAGAAGAGATGAGGTTATTAATAGATTAATAAGAACCAAATTTTATTTTGGTCAATACAGAGGTATTGATTTAAAAAGCATTAATAGAACTGAAAATGAAGTGAAAGATAATTTTCGGTTAGATTTAATAGATTTAGATGAGTTTGCTTCATTGATAAATGAAGCATCTGAAAATCCAAGAAAAAAATATTTTGATAGAGAGAATCAAGAAGTAATAAAGGTATTAAAAAAAGTTAGAAATTTAAGGGAGCTGATCCAAATGAATAAAATAAAACTAATATAAATTGGTTGAGAACAGCTTTATCTTAACAAGAAAAAAAGGTGAAATATAATGAGTATAGAATCAGTAATTGATAATTTAAATAAAGATTACATATATGAAGAAGGAATCTTTGATTGTAGAAAACTTTATCAAAATAAGAAAAAAGTATTATTTTTATGTTTGGATCGATATTTGAAACAAAATCCGAATATAGATTATAAAAAAGTTTTGCAATTGTTTTATAATAAAATTGGTTTTGGTGAAGCAATAGAATATAATTCAAATATATTTGCTTCTACTAATATTTTTGATGAACAATTTATTAATAATCTTATTTTTTTGATGATTAATAATAAGTCTTTAAAAAGTTATAATAATATAAAAAACTATTTTGAAATAAAAAGTGAATTATGTAATAATTTATACAAAAATATGGATGATTCTATGTTGTATTCGTTTGAATATGATGGTGAATGGTTAACTTTTAATGATAAAGAAAAATATTTGAAGTGCTTAATTTTTATAAAAAAGTATAATGTTAGTATAAATTTTGTTGAGGATTTTTTATATGCATTTAATAACGATATAGAAAACATAGAAGTTCCAAAGAGAATATCTGATTTATTTAAAGAAATATCATATATTTATAATACAAATAATATAAATGAGTTAAAACAAATATTTGAAAATAGTTCGACTAAAGAAGTTATCGATTTTTATGGATTATATAATAATTTAGCTGATGTTTTTTCAAGTATTTATTTAGAAAATTGTTATAAACCTCAAAAAGAGGATTTATTAAAAGAAGTTGATGGTATTCAAATATATGAAGCTCCAGAAGAATGTTTTATGTTTGTACATGTTTTGGGAGGCTTTTTCTTCGATAGAATTAATATAAATAGTGGATATAAAAATGATTGGAATTCTAGAAAAGAAAATTTTATTAGTATGTCTGCTATAGGACCCGAGTTTTCTGAAACCTGCGACATAAAGGACGTTTGTTATGGATTTTATAGTTTTAATGCTAGTGATATATTAGGTTCTTCTACTAAAAATCTAGGTATGCATCAACATACAGACAGTTATGATTATTTTTATCCGTATCCTTCTGTATCCCTATTTGGAGATAATAGAGGTTATGATAAATTTTGCTTGCCTCATAATTTATTGATTGAATCAAAAAAAATACATAATCCTAATTCTCATATTCACGAAAATGAAGTAGCATATAAGAGATATGATAAAAACGGAAAAATAATTCAACCTGACTATATAATATATTTTAGTGATGATAATAATGAAGAATTATTTCAAAAAAGTATGATAGCTGCTAAAGAATTTAATGTTCCTATAGTAATGGTAAGTAAGAAAAAATGGTTAAAATATGAGAATAATTTTAATGAGATTAATAATAAAATGAGATAACTCTCATGAATGAAAATTAATATAAAATGGTTGGTTTGTAATATGTTGACACATTTTATATCAATAAAAAGAGGTGAAGTATATGAAATATTTAGGAAGTAAAACTATAGAAACTGATAGGTTAATACTTAAAGCACAAACTATGGAGGAACAAAAATATTTATGGAGCGTATTAATGATTCCAGATGTTAATAGATATTATTTAACTGTTCCTAAAAAGTATGCTGAAAAGTTAAAAGATTGGAATAAACAAGAAGATTATTATAAAGAGGATATGAAACATGCTAATGACTTAGATGTATTTAGATGGAGTGTATTCTTAAAAGATACTGGAGAATGTATTGGTAGAGTTTCATGCCATGAAGCAAAAAGTGAAGATTATGAAATAGATGATCAAAGTATAAGAGGTGTTGGATGGTATATTGATCCTAAGTATAAAGGTCATGGATATGGTAATGAGGCAGCTCAGGCTATGATGGATTATATGTTTAATGAATGTGAAATAGAAGGAATAAAAACAGGGGCTGCAATTCAAAATCCAGCTTCATGGATGATAATGGAAAAATTTGGATTTGTTAGATTAGATAAAACAAAAATGGTAGAATATACATATGTTGATGAACCTGTTGAAGATTATCAATATTATTTGACAAAAGAAATGTATTTTGAAAATAAAAACTGCTTAAAAAGGTAAAATTGAGTTCTTGCAAGTTTTATAAAAAAAGAAGAAAAATTAAGGAAAAGAAGAATAAACCCTGATGGTACATGGGGAGATACAGTTTTTTATTTCATAACTAAAAATGAATTATAAATTAATGAGTTGGTAGGAATGAATGAAAGTAAAACTAATATAAACTGCTTGAGCATGATTTAACTAACCCCTTTATATAATAAGGGCTTTTTACTTTTACTGAGTGTTCGGAAAATGGTAATCTTACGATGTAATTAAGTATTAAAAGATATGGTATAATACTATCAAGGAAGTGATTATTTTGAATAAAAAAACTTGGATTGGTGTTGGGATAATACTTGTAGCAGTTATATTCGTTCTTATTATAATTATTTCCAAAAATGAAAAATCAGATGGAGATATAATAAAAGAGTATATTGAACAGAATGAGATGTGTAACAACAATGGTAAAAGTTCTTACATTAAAGATAATGTTGCATACATTCATTGTATTGGCGAAAAAGGAAATATTATAAAATATACAAGTCATAACAAAAAAGTAGATAAAGAGGTATTAGAATTAGATTATAGTAATACTCCTAATATAAGTCAGTTACATATAACTATTGATGAAGTTGATAATAACTATATCTATTTGAAATCTGCCGTTAAAGTGAACGATTCAGTAAAAGATGGGGAATATGTCAAATGTTCTTTATTATCTAAAAAATGTGAATATTATAATAAAAGAGAAATAACTAATGTAGAAAATGTAAGTATAAGTATTTCAGATATTTCACTAACTGGAGCTACTATAACAATAAAAGATACAAATAAAAAACCTTATGTTTATGGAGAATGGTATAGAATAGAAAAGGAAGATAATGGAGAATGGTTTGCACTAGAAACTAAAATTGGAAATTATGGATTTAACGATTTAGGATATGAAGTTGATAAAAACAATGAAGTTAAATTTGTTATTGATTGGAAAAAATTATATGGAGAATTACCATTAGGAAGTTATAGAATAGTTAAACAAGTAAATAATCAATACATATATGTAGATTTTGGTATAGCAACAACATCGTAAGATTAAGATATTACGAACTGACGAGTAGGAGAAATCCTACTTTTTATGTTATAATTAATTATAGATTTAAAGGAGATGACTCTCATGAATGAAAATAAAACTAATATTAACTGGTATCCTGGTCATATGGCCAAAACGAAAAGAGAGATAAGCGAAGTCCTTCCTCTTATTGATTTAGTTTTTGAAGTTGTAGATGCTAGAATACCTGATTCTTCTAGAATAGAAGATATAGATAATATAGTTAAGAATAAAGATAGAATCATGATAATGACTAAGAAGGATTTATGTGATTTAGAAGAAACTAAAAAGTGGATTAAAAAGTATGAAGATGAAGGTATAAAAGTAGTACTTGTAAATTTAAATACTAATGATGATTTAAAATTTATTCTTGCTGCTGTTAAACAAGTTGCTGAAAAAGTAAATTTAAAGAGAAATGAAAAAGGTTTAAAAGATAAAGAATTAAAAGCATTAGTAGTAGGTATACCAAATGTAGGTAAATCTACATTTATTAATCGCTTAGTAGGTAAAAAGGTTACTGGTGTAGGAAATATGCCAGGTGTAACTAAAAACCTTGTGTGGCTTAAAACAAAAGCTAATTTATTACTACTTGATACTCCTGGTATTTTATGGCCTAAGTTTGAAAGTGATGAAGTATCTTGTAATTTAGCTTCTATGAGTGCTATTAAAACAGAAGTATTTGATAATGATCATGTAGCATGTCATATTCTTAATAAGCTTAGTAAGTATTATCCAAGTAAGTTAAGTAGTAGATATGGTATAGATTATTTTGATAATGATGATATTGGTACTATGTATGATATTATTGGTAAAAAGTTAGGATGTATTATACGTGGTGGAGAAGTAGATTATAACAGAGTGTCTACTATGGTTATCAATGATATTAGAAACGAAAATATAAAAGAAGTTACATTTGATAGAATTTAAAAACACAATTAATTTGTGTTTTTTTGTTGTATTATTTTTATTTACCTAAAAACATGTTATTATTGATTTAAGATGAGGTAAGTTTATATGAAGAAAGAATTAGTTAAATTTAATAAAAAAATAAAAAAATTAAAGAAAAAACATAGAATAGGTTTTACTTTAGTTGAAGTGTTAGCCGTAATTGTTGTACTTGGTATAATAATGGTTCTTGCAACACCATCTGTGTTATCTACAATAGATGTAGCAAAGAAAAAATCATTTATGGCATTTGTACAAAAAGTTGCTACTAGAGGTCAAGCACAATTCTTAATTGATTCAGATACGGAAGAAAGTCCTGATTTTTTTGCTATTGAGTATGTTTATGACATTACTACTGATTTAGACTTAGAAAACATTGGTACTTATAAAGGTATGTATATGCATGTTTTTTGTGCTGATAATTCTGAAGG
Source organism: uncultured Caryophanales bacterium (assembly GCA_946536225.1). Lineage (GTDB taxonomy): Bacteria > Bacillota_I > Bacilli_A > RF39 > UBA660 > UBA6985. The sequence continues at coordinate 506,223 of CAMNEE010000001.1, forward strand.
TTGGTGTTGGAGTGATGACTACTCTAAAGATGATAGAGATATCGTTTTCCTTTATAATGATGAATTTATATTCAATGGTTATCTTGATAAAGAAATAAAAGAAAGTGATATAATTTCTTTTTCATCTTTACCAGCAGAAGCACAAGCTTTATTTAAAAATTTAAATATAAAAGAATTTTATGCTCAAAATGAATCTTTAAATATGTGCGGTGGAGAAAAGTATATTGTTAATGGTGGCAAGGATGCAAGTGGAAATAAATTTAGTATACTAGCTCATACTACACACTACGATGATAATTATAATGAAGATGGATCTTGTAAATATCAGAATCCAGCATACTTTGGTTTTGAGAATAAATGAATGTATATACATTCATTTTCTTTTGAAATAATAATTAAAATTTAGGGTATTTATGTTATAATTTTTTTATGGAAATAAAAGAATTTGAAAACAATATATATTATTTTTTAGATCGATATAAAGATATTGAATCTTTTTTAAAGTTAAAGGAAAGTGTTAATTCTAAAGCTGATAAAAAAATAATTGAAAAATTAGATTTAATGCTTGCAGAAACAGATAACTATAGATATGAACGTCATTTTATTAATCAAGGAAAGACTATAATATGTGGTGTTGATGAAGTAGGTCGTGGTCCTTTATGTGGCCCAGTTGTAACATGTGCATGTATTTTACCTGATGATTTTCATTTAGAAGGATTAACAGATTCAAAGAAGTTAACTGAGAAAAAAAGAGATAAATATTTTGATATACTTACAACAAATGAAGATGTTCACTATGCAATAGGTATTGTTGATAATAAAAGAATAGATGAAATAAATATCTTGGAAGCTGCAAGAGAAGCTATGTATCAAGCAATAAGTAAACTTGATATAACACCTGATGTAGTTCTTTCTGATGCTATGGATTTACCTGATTTAAGTATGCCTTATTTATCTATTGTAAAGGGAGATTATAAGTCAGAATCAATTGCGGCAGCTTCAGTTATTGCTAAAGTTACAAGAGATAGGATGATGTATGAACTTGATAAAGAGTATCCAGAGTATGGTTTTAGAAAACACAAAGGATACCCTACAAAAGATCATATAGAAGCTGTAAAGAAATATGGGGTAAAACCTTTTTATAGGTTTACTTTTTCTCCAATTAGTGAAATTATTAATGAGGGATGTGACAATCGTGAAGAATAAAAAAGAAGAGAAAAAAATAAAGAAACAAGAAAAGAAAAACGAAAAACTTGAAAAAGATAAAAATTTAAAAGAAACAGTTAAAGAAAAATATGCTCAAACTCCAACTTGGGTTTTAGCTATTTATAACTTTATTACTAATAAGGTAGTATTTGGTACTTTCTTTTTAACATTATTTATTTTTTTGGAAGAAGTACTTTTAAAGATAGTTTGTAATACTGGTGTATTTAATTTTTCTACTGTAAGAATACTTTTAAGTTCTTTTGTTATTTCTTTATTTATAAACGGAATTGCTGGTATATTTAAAAGAAATATTCAAAGGATTGTTAACTCTATAGTAATGGGAATTGTTACTATTTATATATTAGTTGAACATATTTTATATAAAATGATTGGTTTTTTCATGGGAATTGGAAATGCTGATCAAGGTACCAAAGTAGGAGAGTACGTTAAGGATGTACTTAGAAGTTTAAATATAGAAAAAGTAAGTTTTTTACTATTAGGTATAGCTTTTATAGTACTTTATATATTTTTAGATAAGTTTATTAGTAAAAGAAGAAGATCATTTAAATTTAATGTTGGGCAAAAGATATATATATTTATTGTGGCTTTAATTATTTTAGTTGGTTTAAATTTCTTATATTACTATACTGTTAAATCAGATAAATTCAAAAGTGAATTACAAGCTGACTCAAACATTGCATTACTTTTATATCCTGAGAACTCTAATTTAGTTGTAAATAACTTTGGCGTAGTTGTATATTGCTTCAGTGATATAGTTAATCAATATACGGGAATTGATTCAAATTATATTTTAAAGATGGAAGCAAGAGAAAATGCTGATAAAAAAGAAAAAGAAGAAGAAAACGTTCCAGTTGATTATAAGAGAACTATAGATGATAGAGCGTGGGACGCTTTAATTGCAAATACATCAAATGATACTTTAAATACTTTAAATAATTACTTTAAAAATAGAGAAATTACTCAAAAGAATGATATGACTGGTATTTTTAAGGGTAAAAATTTAATTATTATATTAATGGAATCAGTTAATGAAATTTCTATTATGAATAAAGAAGATTTTCCAACAATGTATAAGATGTACAATGAAGGAATTAGTTTTAGAAATAATTTTAGTCCTAGAAACAACTGTTCTACAGGTAATAATGAAATGACTGTATTAACTTCTTTATGGTCAATTAATAATACTTGTACAACTAATGCTTATTCTTATAATAAATATCCTCAAGCTTCATTTAATGTATTTAATAGAGCAGGATATACTACAGCAGGTTTCCATGATTATACTCAAAAATTCTATATGAGAAGTAGAATATTACCTAATATGGGTGCAATGAATTATTATGGAGCTCAAGATTTAGGAGTAAATTACTCAACGAGTTATACAGAAGCTGATGATGCTGAGATGTATAAACTAGCTAAACCATATTATATGGACAAGACTCCATTTATGGTTTACTTTGCAACAGTTACACCTCATCAATCATATATTGATCCTCAAACTTGTAGTGATAGATATTATGAAAAATATAGAAACAAAGGATATAGCAGTAGACTTGCTAGATATTTATCTAAACTTCAAGTATTTGATGAAGCCTTAGCTGAGTTATTAAAAGAACTTAAAGATGAAGGTGAATTAGATAATACTGTTATTGCTTTATTTGGAGATCATTATCCATATGGACTTACTCAAAATGAAATTAATGAGTATTTAAATGCTAATAATGCAGGTTATAAAGTTACTCTTGGTAGTACAACTAATGCTAATATTGATAGAACACCATTAATAATTTATAATGCTGCTACTAAACCAATTCAAGTTAAATCATATACAACTATTATTGATTTATTACCAACACTTCTTAATATGTTTGATGTTGAATATGATCCAAGACTTTACTTAGGTACTGATATCTTTAGTGAATCACATATATCACGTGCTTACTTTAGTGATAAGTCATGGGTTGATGAAGTAGGAATGTACTATGCTCCAACTAATAAGATGACTTATTATGGTGAACAACGTTATGATGCTGCTGTTATTGCGGGTATTAATAAAGAAATATCTACTAGACAATCTATGAGTGGATCAGCTATTACAAATAACTATTTTAAATATCTTGGTGAAGGTTTAGAAAAATATAAAGTTAAAGAAGAAGTTACTACTACAGAAAATCAAAATAGTAACGAGTAAAAAATTATTTCAAGAGAAAAAGTAAAGAATAAGTTGACAATATCTAATTTATTACTTTATAATTTCTCTTGAATTTTATTTTATGAAGAGAGGAAATAGATATGAAGTTAGTAATTGTGGAATCTCCAGCTAAAACACATACAATAGGTGCTTATCTTGGAAGTGACTTTAAAGTTGTATCTTCTAAAGGACATATTAGAGATTTAGCTACATCAGGTAAATTTGGATTAGGTGTTGATGTTGATAATAATTTTGAACCTAATTATGTTGTTATTAAAGGTAAAAATAAAGATATAAAAGAATTAAAGAAAGATATAAAAGAAAGTGAATATGTTTATCTTGCAACCGACCCAGACCGTGAAGGAGAAGCAATATCATGGCATCTATTTGATGCTTTAGGTCTTAAAGATAGTAACTATGAAAGAATAGTTTTTAATGAAATTACCAAACCAGCTGTTTTAGAAGCATTTAATCATTCTCGTAAAATAGATATGGATTTAGTTAAATCGCAAGAAACAAGAAGAATACTAGATAGAATAATAGGTTTTAGATTATCTAAGTTAATGAGAAGTAAGACAGAAGGAAGTTCTGCTGGTAGAGTTCAATCTGTAGCTTTAAAATTAGTTGTAGATAAAGAAAGAGAAATTGAGGCCTTCATTCCTGAAGAATATTGGGAAGTAGTTGCTCACTTTTCTAATATTGATTCTGAACTTGCTAGCAAGAATGGTAAAAGACTAGAACTTCATACTAAAGAAGAAGTAGATAAAGTACTTGCTGAACTTGGAGAAGAATATAAAGTTGATTCAATTGATAAAAAGAGTAAGAAGAGAAATTCTCTTATGCCTTTTATTACATCTACTCTTCAACAAGCATGTTTTAATAAATATGGATTTAATTCAGGCAAAGTAATGAGTATTGCTCAAAAACTTTATGAAGGTATAGATATTGGAAGTGGTTCTGTTGGTTTAATTACTTACATGAGAACTGATTCAACAAGATTATCTAACTTATTTATTAATGAAGCATTTGATTATATTGAAAAAGAATTTGGTAAAGAATACTTAGGAGGAGTTAAGACTTCTAAGAAAAAAGAAAATGTACAAGATGCACATGAAGCTATAAGACCAACTTCTGTTTTAAGAACACCAGATAGTGTTAAAAGATATTTAAGTGATGATGAATATAAAGTTTATTCAATTATATATGCACGTGCTTTAGCTTCTTTAATGGCACCAGGTGAGACTTTAACTACTACTATTAACTTAATTAATAATGGATATGGTTTTAAGACAAGTGGTACTATTGAAACATTTGATGGTTTCTTAAAAGTTTATAGAGACTTCATGAATAGTGATGAAAAAGCATTACCTGACTTAAAGACTGGTGAAGTGCTTCTTACTCGTGATGTTGAGGCAAGTCAAAAGTTTACTAAACCTCCTGCTAGATATACAGAAGCAACTTTAATTGAAGAAATGGAAAAACTTGGTATTGGTAGACCATCTACTTATGCTCAAACAATGAAAACAATTAAAGATAGAGATTATGTATCTGTAAAAGATAAGAGGTTTATACCGACTGAAGTTGGTATTGAAGTTACAGATAAACTTCAAGAATTCTTCTCAAGTATTATTAATGTTACTTATACTGCTGAGATGGAAACTGAATTAGATGAAATAGCAGATAATAAACTTAATAATGTGAGTGTATTAAGAAACTTCTATGATAGATTTGAACCTCTTCTAGAAAAAGCTTTAAAAGAAATGCAAAAGAAAGCACCTGAGGAAACTGGGGAGGCATGTCCTAAGTGTGGTAGCCCTATGGTTATTCGTAAGAGTAGATATGGTAAATTTGAAGCTTGTTCAAACTATCCAACTTGTAAATATATAAAACAAGAAGAAAAAGAAGAAAAAGAAGTTAAAGAAGTTTGTAAGTGTAGTAAATGTAAAGACGGAATGATTATAGAACGTTTAACTAGAAGAAATAAAGTTTTTTATGGTTGTTCAAACTTCCCTAAGTGTAAGGCAGCTTATTGGGATAAACCAATTGGGGAAAATTGTCCTATATGTGGGGAAGTATTAGTTGAACATGATGGAGATATTAAATGTTCTTCATGTGATTATTCAAGAGAATAGTAATTTTTACTATTCTTTTTTGTTATAATAAAAAGTGAGGTGATAAATATGTATGGTGCAATAATTGGAGATTTAGCAGGTTCTATTTATGAATACGATCAAACTAAAAACATAAGAGAAATAAGTCCTAGAAAAATACTTGAAAAAGATTCATTTTTTTCGGATGATACAATTCTTACTATTGCAACATTAGAGGCTATTTTAGAAAACAAACCATATGCTGAAATGTATAAGAAATATTATCAAGAGTTTAAAAATTATAAACCTGATTTTGAGCCTTATTTTAAAAGCGCCTTTTCTCCAGGATTTTCTAAATGGGCGGAAGGGAAAAAGTACGGAAACAGTACAGGTAATGGTGCACTTATGAGATTATCGCCAATTCCTATGATTATTGATAATACTTTAGTTATGTATATGCATTTATATGATTCTGTTAATACTAGTCACAACTCGGATGAAGCAAGAGGATACGCATTATGTCTTGCTGACTTTATAAGAAAAACAAAAACACCTGAAGATAGAGAAAAACTTTTAAGTTTATCTAATGATTTTAAATATATACCTTTCAAGATATTTAATACTACTTGTAAGGAGACTTTACCTAATGTAATACATGCAGTTCTTAATTCAAGTGATTTTGAAGAAGCAATATTAAAAACTATTAGTATGGGAGGGGACACGGATACTAATGCAGCAATTGCTGGTTCTATTGCTGAGGGTTTATTTGGTATACCGGATTCTCTTATTCGTGATGCTAACAAATATTTACCGGAAGAATTTGTAAAAAGATTAGAAAAAGGTTATAGATTAGTCAAAAATAAGTAGTTCTCTTGATATTAACCTTAATAAAAATGTATAATGAATATGGTGATTAAAATGGGTGAAACTTCAAAGATGTTAGTTAAATTTCCAAGTATAACTGATCAAGCAGCATGGAATGAGTTTGTTAATGAAGCAAGAAAGTTCTATGCAGATGCAACGCCACTTGGATATTTAAAAGATATGGATTATAAAACATGGCTTGATAACACTATTAGACTTAACATAGGTTCTCCTTTAAATGATGGAGAAATACCTACATCTACATTCTTTGTTTATGATGGTGCTCGTTTAATAGGTTATTTAACAATTAAGAGAAAGAATCTTAATTTAGATAAAGTTGGTCAAGTTTATTTAAATGTAAGACCAAATGATAGAAAAAAAGGATATGGAGACTATATTTTAAAAGCAGCTATTAGAAAATGTAAGGAAATAGGTATTATTAAAATAATCATTTCTTGTCCTCAAGAGTCAGTTGGTGGAATTAAATTAATAGAAAATAATGGTGGCGTTCTTCAAGAAGAAAAAGAACTAAATGGTTCAGGTATCATTATGAAAATATATTCAATTGATATTAAATAGAAGAGTAATCTTCTATTTTTATTTGTATTTTAATATGTAAAATATTATAATTTTATTGAAAAGGTGATTTAAATGCAATCAGTTTATATTCATATTCCATTTTGTACACATATCTGTTCTTATTGTGATTTTACTAAGTTATTACACTTTGAACCTTTTGTTGATGATTATTTAGAAAACTTACAAAAAGAAATACTTGATAGTTATGATGGAGAAAGAGTTAAAACAATTTATATAGGTGGAGGTACACCTTCTTGTTTAAATAGAAGAGAAAGAATTAGATTATTTCAAATACTTGAAATATTTATTAAAGATGCTGATTGTGAGTATACTATTGAATGTAATCCAAGAGATATTACTGAAGAATTCTTAGATGATATAGTTCAAGCTGGAGTTAATAGAATTAGTATTGGTGTTGAATCATTTGATATAGATAACTTAAAATTACTTGAAAGAGAAGCAGATTTTAAGGATTTAAAGAAAAAGTTTGAACTTATTAGGAATCGTGGTATAGATAACATTAATATTGATTTAATGTATGCTTTACCAGGAGAAAAGTTATCTATTTTAAAGAAAGACTTACAATTGTTTTTAAAACTAAATCCTGCTCATATAAGTACGTATAGTTTAATGATTGAAGATCATACTAAACTTGGTATAAATGGATGTGAATATGTTACACCTGAGTTAGATGAAAAGATGTATCAAACTATATGTAAGATATTAAAGAAAAATGGATACAATCATTATGAGGTATCTAATTTTGCTAAAGAAGGATTTGAATCTCGTCATAATCTTAACTACTGGGACAATGGAGAATACTATGGTTATGGTTTAGGTGCCAGTGGTTATAAAGCAGGTTTTAGATATAAGAATACTGCTAGTTTAAAACTTTATAATGAAGGAAAGTATAGAGAAGAAAATAATATGCTTTCTTATAATGATATGATGGATAATGAACTTATGCTTGGCTTAAGAAAATTAAAAGGAATAAATGTTGATGAGTTCTATGATAAGTATGGAGAAAATATTCAAGATATCTATCCTGAGATAGAAAAAGCCATTAAAGATGGTTTACTAGTATATAAAAAAGGATATTTATCTATACCTGAAGATAAGATATATGTCATGAATGAGATACTAGTCAAAATAATGTAGCTATATTGAGTTTTAAAAAAACTGATGCTATAATTTATCCAGAATAAAGGAATGATTAAATTTATGATTAAAAAATTAAAATTATTTATTTGTTTATTAAGTTGTATAGTATTGTTACCAAGTGTTGTTAATGCACATACACTTAGATTTGGAGAACAATCTAAGACACCAGGAACTACTACAATTCCTGTTTATTTAAAAGCTGATCCAGGAATACCTGCAGGTGGTTCTGTTAAACTTGATTGTAATACTAGTGAACCAAAAGTAGGTTGTTCTATTAAATATGTTAATGGAATTATGAATGGACAAGCTTCTGATCCTATTAATGCTGGAGAAGAAAAAGAAATTGCAAAAATAGAATTAAATAATTATGACTATAGTAATTATAATAATGTATCTGTTACTGTTGTGGGACCTGGTGGTGTAACTAAATCAGGATCTTATAATGTTGAAGGTAAACCATCACTTAAAACTGACTCAAAGATATCTGCTTTGACTGTTAGTCAAGGATCAATGTACCCAACATTCAATAAAGATACATATGACTATACTGTATATAATCTTAAAGATACTCTTATTTCAGTAACTTTTAATTATACATGTGATAGATGTTCTATAGTTGCTGAAGCAGATGATAAAATTGATATTTCTAGAGGTTCTACTTCTGTAAAAGCTAGTAATCTTCAAAAAGGTGACAATAAAGTAACTTTGGTTGTAGCAAGTGAAGATGGTTCTAATAAAGATACTTATACTTTTAGAATTATAAGAGGTGAAACTAAATATAATTCTTCTAAATTAGAAAGTTTAACAATTGGGGACTACCATTTAGATCCTCAATTTAAGAGTGATAAATTAGATTACACTATAAGTGTCCCTAATTCAGTTGAAAAGTTAATTGATTATATTGAATATAAAGCTGAAGATGAAGATGCTGAAATTGTTATTAATGGTGCTGAAGCATTAGCAACTGGTGAAAATAAAATTACTATTGAAATTACTAGTGTTAATAAAGATAATACAACTACTTACAATTTAACTGTTGTAAGACTTCCGGATGATGCTATTATTGTTAAAAAATATAAAGATAAATCTATTACATTTATTGATGCTAATGAAAAAGAACAAAAGATGGATGAAGACGAATTTGAGAAAGCCTATCCAACTATTTGGGAAGATATCAAATCTGGTAAGATTAAATTTGATAAAGATGGTAATGTTATAACTGGTGAAGAGGAAGAAGAAGGAAAAGAGAAAAAAGACAACAAAACTATTATAGTTATTGTTATTATTGTAGTTGCTATAATTATTATTGTTGTATCTGGTATTCTTCTATTTAGAAAGAAAGATCCTAAAAAAGAAGAATTAAAGAAAGAACAAAAAATTAAGAAAAAGGCTGAAAAGAAAGCTAAGAAAGATCGTTATAAAAAATTAGAAGAAAAGTATTATGACGAATATTATAACGAAGATGATAGTGACTCTGAAGAAGATGAAGAAGTTGAAGAAGACACTGAAATTAAAGAAGAAGATAAACTATCAAAGAATGAAGCTAATTCACTTTTAGATGATGATTATATCTTTGAAAGTTCTATTATTGAAGATGAAAAAGAAGATGAAAAAGAAGAACACGTAGATAAAAGTGAAGTCGTAGATGTAGATGAAGCTCTTGAAGATCTAATGAATACTAAAACATATGACTTTAGTGATGAATTAGGTGATCTTGAAGATGAAGATGACGAAGAAGACGAGGACGAGGATAAAGACGAGTAATTCTCGTCTTTTATGTGCAAAAAAGTACTTGCATGGGTGAATAAGTTGTATTATAATATCATTGGTTATTGGAAGGAGGGAAGTTGTAATGACAAAAGTAGAAGTTAAAAATGGTGACTTAAATGGAGCTTTAAGAAGATTCAAAATGAAAGTTGCTAAGAGTGGTGTCCCTTCTGAACTAAAGAAACACAAAGAATACACTAAACCAGGCGTTAAGAGACGTGAAGAAAAGAAAGAAAATATCAAAAATTCACGTAAAAGAGATAAAAGAAGATAAGACTAGAAGAAATTCTAGTTTTTTTATTCTCGTAATTATTTCAAAATAATATTACTAGTGTTAGAATTAATTATGAGGATGTGGTTTATATGGCTAATCGTGGTAGTAGGAAGAAAATACCTTTTTCTATTAAACAAGTTAGTTTAATATCTAGAGTTATTATTTATATTGGTGTTATAGCAACTGTTGTAATGTGTTTAATATCTACAGTTTATTCATTTAATAAAATAGGTTTATTAAATAGAAATGTAAATGGAGAATATTTAGCTCATTATGCTGACTATGATACTATGTTTATGTTTAGTAATTATTTTAATTCTACTGAACTTTCTGAACAAATTATTAAAGAGCCACGTGAATATGTTGTTTTTAGTATACTTTGTTATGCTAAGAATGCTTTACAATATGCTATTGCATCTATTATTTTAATAGCATTTGCATTCTTCTTAGATTTTGATAATCTAAAGAATCCATTTACTAATAAGTCTATTAAAATAGTAAACGTATTAATTGGTTCTACCATGGCTATGTTTTTTATAAATTTGATATTTAATTTTCAAATTAACTTAACATGTCCACATTTTGTTGATAGAATAAATACATATATTTTCCCAGCTATGTATGCATTAATAACATTTAGTTTATTAATATTTAATTATTGTTTAAGAACTGGGAAGAAATTTATAGAAGGAGATAAGTAATATGTACGAGACAGTAAAAAAAGATTTAGTAGCTGCTATGAAAGCAGGAGATAAGTTTAAACTTAATGTAATAAAAATGCTTAAGAGTGCTTTAATGAATGAAGAAATTAATTTAGGTGGAAATGGATCTGGATTAACTGATGATCAAGTACTTGCAGTAATTAAAAGAGAAGTTAAGAAAAGAAATAGTTCTATTGAAGAATATACTAAGTATGGAAAAGTTGATACTGTAGAAGAGTTAAAGAAAGAAGTAGAAATATTATCTGTTTATTTACCTGAAGAGATGAGTGATGAAGAATTATCTAAACATGTTGATGAAATAATAGCAGAAGTTGGTGCTGAAACTATTAAAGACATGGGTAAGGTAATGAAAGAACTTACTAGTAAATATGGCAGTGTTATTGATATGTCTAAAGCATCTAGTATTGTTAAATCAAAATTAAATTAAGAGCAATTATTATTGCTCTTTTATTTATTATTAGTCTAGTTTTTAGTATAATATATTTGAAAGGAATGATTAAATGATACCTAATAAGACTTTTGATATTATCAATAATATTATTCCTATGGTGTTTTTATTTACAGTAGTAGCAATTCTTTTACGTGTAGTAATTGCTACTTATACTAAAAGTAAAATAAGTTTTTATAAAGAAACAAAATTACTAGTATATATTTTATATTTATTTGTTTTGTTTCAATTAGTTACAACTACTGATTATGGTAGTTATGGATATAATAATTTTATTCCTTTTAAAGAGATTTTGCGTTATGATATAGCAGCTCCATTATTCTGGAGAAATGTAGTTGGTAATATTGTAGTATTTGCTCCATTTGGATATATTATTACAGATATTATTTATATGTTTACTAAAAGAATGAATGTATTTATATCATTTGGATTTACTGTTTTAATGAGCAGTTCAATTGAATTTATTCAAATGTTTATAGGTAGATCTTTTGATATAGATGATATTATATTAAATTCCCTTGGTGGATTACTTGGTTTTATAACATTCGTTATAATGAAGAAGATATTTAGGGAAGATAACTTTATTACTAATACTGTAAAAGCATTCTTATTTCTAGTAGTAGCAATAGTGATATGCTTATTTGTATATTTTGCAATTAAATAGGAGGTTTTATATGAATAAATTTGATATTATTGATGAGTTTGGTGTTGATTTTGAATATGATTATTTAAATGATGTTATTAATCATACACTTGAAAAAGAAAATGTTAAAAATGCATATTTTGATGTTATATTTATTGATGATGAAAAGATGCATGAAATGAATAAAGAATATCGTGGAATAGATAGAACTACAGATGTCTTATCTTTTGCTTTAGAAGATAATGATAAAATTAAAACTGAGGTAAGAGAATTAGGAGATATATTTGTAAGTATTCCTAAGATGAAAGCACAAGCAAAAGAATATGGACATTCTGAAAAAAGAGAACTTAGTTTTTTAGTTTGCCATGGGCTTCTTCATTTACTTGGATATGATCATACAAGAAGCGAGGAAGATGAAAAGATTCATTTTGGAAAACAAGATGAAATATTAAATGATTTAAACATTATTTCGTGATATAATAATAACAATAGAATAAATAAGGAAGTGATATTATGAGAAGTGGATTTGTAAGTATCGTAGGAAGACCTAATACTGGTAAGAGCACTTTGATTAATGCAATAGTTAATGAAAAGATAGCTATAGTATCTGATGTTGCAGGTACTACTAGAAATACCATCCAAGGAGTTTATCATGGTGATGACTTTCAAATAGTGTTTGTTGATACTCCTGGTATTGCTAAAGCTGGAGATAGACTTGCTAAGAAGTTAAATAAAGAATCATATGATTCTCTTGATGATATTGATGCAATACTATTTGTAGTTGATGCTGCCGGAGGACTTGGTAAGGGAGATAAATTTATTCTTGAAACATTAAAGAAAACTGATACTCCTGTTATTCTAGTTTTAAATAAGATAGATAAACTTACTAAAGAAGGTATATTTAAAGCCATTACTAAATATAAAGATTTATATGATTTCCAAGAAATTATTCCTGTTTCCGCGCTTAAACATATTAATATAGATGAACTTATTAATATAACTAAGAATTACTTAGGAGATTTAGTTAAATACTATGATGATGATGTAGTAAGTAGTAATGATCCTAAGTTCATGGTAACAGAACTTGTAAGAGAAAAGATACTTAATTTAACTAATGATGAAGTTCCTCATTCAATTACATGTGTTCTTGAAAGTTATAATGAAAAAGCTTCTTTAATAGAAGCGCAAGTAGATATAGTTGTTTCTAGGGACTCCCTTAAGAAAATAATAATTGGTAAACAAGGTAGTATGTTAAAAGAAATTGGTATACAAGCTAGAAGAGATATTGAAAAGATGTATAAGAAACCTGTTTACCTAGAATTATATGTTAAGACAATTAAGAATTGGAGAAACAAAGAAAGTTTCTTAAATGATAATTTAGGATTGGGAGATTAGTAATAATCTCTCTTTTATTTGGAGGGTTTATGTTAAAAACAATAAAAGGATATGTTATTCAAGCAACAGATTATAAAGAAAACTCTAAGATATTAAATATTTTAACGGAAGATGGAATAGTAGGAGTAATTTCAAAGGGATGCAAGAATTTAAAAAGTAACTTAAGACTTATTTCTCAAAAGTTAGTATACGCAGAGTATGTAATATATTATAAAGAAAAAGGATTATCTACTTTAAAAGAAGGAACTATTATTAATAACTTTGATAATATAAAAAAGGATTTAAAAGCATCAAGTTATTTTATGTATATATCAGAACTTGCATCTCAAGTTATGAAACAAAACAAAAGAAGTGATGTATTTAATTTATTTAATATAGCCGTTAATAAAATAAATGAAGGAATGAATCCTATTGTTATTACTAATATATTAGAAATAAAATATTTAGATTATTTAGGTACTCCAATTAACTTAACTAGTTGTGCAAGATGTGGTAGTAAAAAGGATATTATTACAATTGATCCTGATGAAGGAGGACTTATTTGTAAAGACTGTTATACAAATGAAATGATATATGATTTAAAAGTAGTAAAGATGCTTAGAAATTACTATGTTGTTAATTTGGAAAGTATATCTTCTCTTAAAATAAGTGAAGTACTAATAGAACAAATAAATAATATTATTAATATATTCTATGAACGTTATACAGGACTATATATTCATAGTAAAAAATTTTTAGATAAACTTGATAGTCTTAATTTAAAATAAGTAAGTAATTTAGTATAATTATGATAATAGGTGAATGATATATGGAAGAAAAAAATCATTGGTTTAAAGATTACTTTAAAGAAAAGATAAGGATCTTTAAACGTAATAGACAAGATAAAAAAGACTATAAGAAACAAATTAAAAAACGTGAAAAAATGCTTAAAGAAATAGACGCGGAAGTTAAACAAATGGAAAAAGAAGAAAGAAAAGAAAGAAAAAAGATTCCGTTTGGAAAAAGAATGGTTAATTATGTAGTAGACTTCTATAAGGATGTAACTGATACTCAAGATGAAAAAGAACTTTTAAAACTCATGAATGAAAGAGAAAAAGCAGAGTTAAAAGAAAGAGAAAAATATAATAAGATAACCACTATTTCTATAGCAGGGTCTCTTACAATATTTGCAGTAGTAGCAATAGTAGTATTAGTTGTATTTAGAGAGGCTACAAAAACAGACTTTGAAAGATATGTAATTCCATATATTGATAATTATTATGATACTAATTTTAATACTAGAGATAAGTATGAAGATATAAAATATCTTTCATATTATGATGATGATAGAAATGAAATAAAAACCGATGTAGTTCTTGCAACTTTCCCTGATAATGTACATGTTATGAGTGTTAAAGATACTCAAGTTGGAGATGATGTACATACTGAAAAAGTATATGAAGATTATAAGAATAAAATGTTATCTTTAATGGGAAATGTTGGTACATTTTTTACTGATACTAAGATAACTTATAATCCATATATACTAGATTATAATTACTATTTTGATTATATTGATTGTCTTCCAAGCGGAAAGAGTTTTGATGAACTTTATAATGATGGTAATTTAACTATTATTGATAAGGTATCTTATCAAGGAGAACTCAATCTTGATAGTATTAACCACTTTATGGAAAAACTAGGAGATGACTCAAGATTTTATTTTATTGAAACTAATGGTGTAACAGTATTTAGTTTAACTGTTGTAGAAAAAACTGGATATAAAAAATATCCAATTACTTCTGCAATTCCTATTGCTCCATATGGAACGTTCTATGAGTTTAATCATGATGTAGGTGCTATAGGTGGAGTTGAAATAGAAATAGTAGATGATAATTATAGTGAAGATTATGATTATATTTATAGAAATAATTTAGATATTAAACCAGTTATGGAAAAGACTAGTTATATGAGAGATAGAGAAAAAGATAAAGATTTAAGTAAGTTATTTATGATTAAACTTGGAGAAGAATTATCTACGGATGATTATGTTTTCTTAGATAATAATGGTAAGGAATTAGAACTTGAATATTATCCTGATGTACAAATATTTCATACTGCAACAGGAACATATGTAATTGGTGAAAAAAGTTTTATAATAGGTAAAAAGGTAAAAGCAAATGCTCCTTGGTATTGTAAATACTTTGGATGTAAAATATAAATTAGGAGGGCTTAATAATGAGTAAGAATAAAGTTATTGCTGTAGATGGACCTGCTGGGTCTGGAAAAGGTACAATTTGTAGCTTAATTGCTAAAAAAACAGGTTACTTTTATGTAGATTCTGGTGTATACTATAGGGCAGTTATGTATATTGCACTTAAAAGAAATGTTGATATAAGCAATATAGATAATTTAGTGGAAATAGCAAATAATATTGATGTTAAATTTGTTAAAGACAAAATATTCGTGAATGGAGAAGAAGTTACTAATGAATTAAGAACTGAAGAGATTAATTCAAGAATGAAATTAGTAAATGGATTTGAAGTTTATAGAAATGCTATTAATAAGCAAATTAGAAAACTAGTTAATGACACAAATATTATTATTGATGGAAGAGATACAACAAGTGTATTATTTCCTGATGCAACTTATAAGTTCTATATTGACTGTGATGTTGATGTTAGAACTAAGAGAAGATATGACCAAAGTATTTCTAAAGGGTTAGATGTAACATTTGAAGAAATAAAAAAGAATATCATTGAAAGAGATTATGCAGATATGCATAGAGAAGTTGCACCTTTAGTAAGAGTAAAAGATGCTATTTACATTGATACAACTAATGATACTATTGAAGAGAGTGTGAATAAAATTATGGAAAAAATTAATAGTGTTAATTTAAAAGATTTATATATTAATTTCTTTGTAGAAAAGGGACACAAACAAATTCCTTCTGCACCTGTAGTTCCAGAGAATGATCCATCTGTATTATTTAACACAGCTGGTATGCAACCACTTGTACCATATTTAATGGGACAACCTCATCCATATGGAACAAGACTTACTGATTATCAAAAATGTGTAAGAACTAATGATTTAGATAACATTGGAGATACATATCATCATACATTCTTTGAAATGTTAGGTAATTGGTCTTTAGGTGATTATTTTAAAAAGGAAGCTATTTCATGGAGTTTTGAATTTTTAACTAAAGTACTTAATATTCCAGTTGAAAGATTAGCTGTTACGGTATTTGCTGGTAATGATACAATTCCTTTTGATGAAGAAGCTTACAATTTATGGTTAAGTTTAGGTATTCCTAAAGAAAGAATTACTCCAACTAAAGATGATAATTTCTGGATAGCTGGTGAAACTGGACCATGTGGACCTGATTCAGAAATGTTCTATTGGAGAAGTGATGACCCAATTCCTGAAAAGTTTGATACTGAAGATAATAGATGGGTAGAAATTTGGAACGATGTATTCATGCAATATGAAAAACATGAAGATGGATCTGTTACAGAGTTACCTAAGAAAAATGTAGATACAGGAATGGGTGTTGAAAGAACAACTGCTATTCTTGAAGGTAAAACAGATAATTATGCATCATCTATTTGGGCTCCAATTATAAATGAAATAGAAAGTATATCTGGTTTAACTTATGAAGGCAATGAAAAATCTATGAGAATTATTGCTGACCATATTAGAACAGCTGTATTTATATTAGCTGATCCTGCTGGAATTAAACCAAGTAATACTGATCAAGGATATATTTTAAGAAGACTTATTAGAAGAGCAATTAGACATGCTAAGAGACTTAATATTGATATTAATTCTAATTGGGAAGAGAGAATTGCTACTAAACTTCTTGATATGTATGACGTTTATTATTCTGAATTAAAAACTAATAGAGAAGTTGTTTTAGAAGGACTTAAAAATGAAAAAGTTAAGTTTAATAGAACACTTGAAAAAGGTTTAAGAGAATTTGAAAAAGTTACTCGTAATTCTACGGAAATAGATGGAGTTACAGCATTCCATTTATTTGATACATTTGGTTTTCCAATTGAGTTAACTGTTGAACTTGCTGAAGAAGCTGGATTAAAAGTTGATGTTGATGGATATCATGCTAAATTCAAGGAACATCAAGAATTATCTAGAAGTGCTTCTGCTGGTAAGTTTAAAGGTGGACTTGCTGGACACTCAGAAATTGAAACTAGATATCATACAGCAACTCATTTATTAAATGCTGCTTTAAAGAAAGTAATTGGACCTGATGTTCATCAAAGAGGTTCTAATATTACTGATGAAAGAATGCGTTTTGACTTTAACTGTGATCACAAGTTAACAGATGAAGAAAAGATGGAAGCAGAAAGAATTGTTAATGAATGGATTAATGCTGGATTAGACGTTACTATTGAAACTATGAAGAAGGAAGACGCTGTTAAATCAGGAGCAGAATGTATGTTCTTAGAAAAATATCCTGATGAAGTTACTGTTTATTCAATTGGTAATGAAAAATATGGTATTGTTTCAAAAGAACTTTGTGGTGGACCACATGTTAAAAATACTAAAGAACTTGGAAAATTCATTATTAAGAAAGAAGAAGCAAGTTCTGCTGGTGTTAGAAGAATTAAAGCTGTTTTAGAAGGAGAATAATTTATGCGTGAGAATGTTAAGGAATTTGCAAAAGAAAAAGCTGCAAAAGCAGCAGAAAAAAGTAAAGGATTGTTTGCTGAATTTAAAGCATTTGTTTTAAAAGGCAATGTAATGGATATGGCAGTAGGTGTAATAATTGGTTCTGCATTTGCATCAATTGTAACTGCACTTACTACTGACTTTATTAATCCACTTATCAATGGTATTGGTGGTGCTGAAGTAAATGGTAAGATTGCTATTTATGGAGGTCAATATCTTGATTATGGACATTTTATAACTGCAGTTATCAATTTCTTAATCATGGCTTTTGTATTATTCATGATACTAAAAGCATTTAATAAGCTTACTTCAATTGGTAAGAAAAAAGAAGAAGTTAAAGAAGAAAAGCAAGAAAAACAAGCTAATCATCAAGAAGAACTTCTTGAAGCAATTCTTGCTGAATTAAAAAAGAAGAATAAGTAAGATAATATCTTACTTTTTCTTTTGGTAATAAAAAGTAATTATTTATTGTATTGTTTATTATTAGAAAGATAAATGTTATATTTATAATAGGTGAGATGAGAATGAATAATAAAAAAGGTTTTACGTTAGTTGAGCTATTAGCAGTTATAGTTATTTTGGCAATAATTATGATTATTGCTATTCCTGCAGTATTAAGTACTATGGAAACAGCAAGAAAAAAATCTCTTGTTGAATATGCAAATAAAGCAGTTTTAAAAGCGGAAGAAAAATATACAACAAGAAGTTTAGAAGGATTACCTATTAGAGGTGTTATTGTTTATGATATAGTAAGTGATTTTGATTTTAATAACACTGGGGACTATAAAGGATATGTTTTAATTGATGCAACTGAAACTGATAAGAGATCTTTTTATGTATACTTATATGACAATTCATATTTAATAAATTTAAAGAAAAGTACAGATATAAGTGTTGAGTCACTTGAAGATGTTGAAAGTATAGAAGTAATTGCTAGTATTGAAAAACTTGTTGATATAGCAGGATTTAATTCATATTATGATGCAAGTTCATCTATTGTTAATGAGATTAAAAATCCTAAATATGAATTCTTAAATGGTTTAAAGTTAGATGGTCATAAATATATAAATACTCAAGTAATACCAACAGATAATACTAAAATAGAATTAGAAATTGATGATAATAATTTTGATGCAATAATGGGTAGTAGAACAATCTATAAATCTGAAGACTCGCTTGCTATCTTTGGACAATTTACAAGTACTTACGTAAACTATATTATTTACTGGGGAGATAAATCAGTAAGTCTTAATAAAAAAAATCCATCTGTTTCTCCAATAAAAGTAACTTTTGATAATAAGACTTTTAAAGTAAACGAAAAGGAATATTCGGTTTTAAATCCTACGGTTAATTTAAAAGCTAAATACCCAATGTTCTTATTTTCTGTTAGCAATGGTGGAGCTCCTGACTATAGAGTGTTCCAAGGTACTTTCTACTCATGTAAAATATATGAAAATGGTAAGTTAATAAGAAACTTTGTACCTGTTAAAGTTAAAGCAACTGGTGAGACTACTATTTATGAGAAAGTAGAAAAGAAAGAATATTCTTTTATTAAATATAATTAGATTTAAAAAATAATTAATAATAACAGAGTTATATTTATAACTCTGTTTTCTTTTGATATAATACATAATAGGTGATGATATGAATATCATAGATATAATAACTAAAAAGAAAAACAACGAAGAATTAAATTATGAAGAATTATCATATGCTTTTAATGGCTATTTAAATAAAGAAATACCTGATTATCAGATGTCTTCTTTACTTATGGCTATTGTTATAAATGGAATGAATTTAAAAGAGACAATTAGTCTTACTGATATATTTTTAAAATCTGGTGAAGAATATAATTTATCAGATAAAATGGACAATGTAGTTGATAAACATTCAACTGGTGGAGTAGGAGATACTACTACTTTAATACTTGGACCAATGTGTGCGGCTCTTGGACTACATATGGCTAAGATGAGTGGTCGTGGTTTAGGTTTTACAGGCGGTACTATTGATAAGTTAGAAAGTATACCTGGATTTAACGTTAATTTATCTAAAGAAGAATTTATTAATCAAGTTGATACACTTGGTTTTGCAATAAGTGCTCAAACTGATAATTTAACACCTTTAGATAAAGTAATATATGCTCTTCGTGATGTAACAGGAACTACGGAATCTATTCCTTTAATAGCTTCTTCTATTATGTCTAAAAAGATTGCACTTGGTGCAAAGAATATACTAATTGATGTTAAATATGGTAGTGGTGCCCTTATGAAAAATAAAGAGGATGCTACTAAACTTGCTAATAGCCTAAAAGCTATTGGAGAAGCATATGATAGAAGAGTTGAAACTGTAATAGATGATATGAGTAATCCTTTAAGTCAAGGAATTGGTAATGCTATTGAAGTAATTGAAGCAGTGAATGTTTTAAGAGGTAAAGAATGCACTTTAAAAGAAACATGTGTTGATATAGTTGCTAAACTTCTTAATATGGCTAAAGGTATTAGTTACGAAGAAGGAGTAAGTCTTGCACGTGAAACTCTTGCAAATGGTTCTGCTTTTAGAAAGTTTACTGAGTTTGTAACTGCACAAGGTGGTGACATATCAAAGGTACATGTTAGTCCTAAGAAAATAATGATAAGAGCTAAGGAAGACGGAATAATAAATAATATAGATGCTCTTGGAGCTGCAAAACTTGCTGCAAAACTTGGGGCTTCTAAGATGACGCTTGATGATACAATTGATTATTCTGTTGGTATTTATTTACATAAAGTAAAAGGTGATCAAGTAAAACGTGGTGATTTATTAATAACTATGTATGTTAATAATTACCAAATAGAATTTAATGAAGAAGATTTTAAATTTATAGATTTAGTCTAAAGTATTTATAAAATTTGTTATAAATGATATTATTATATATAAGATAAGAGGTTGGTAAGTATGAATGAACAATTAAATCCAAATGAAATTACAAATATGGCAAATGTGGCACCAGTTGCTCCTGTTAATTTAGGAGGAGTTAACCCTGTTACACAGCCACCAATAACACCAGTTGATTTAATGGCAGCACCTCCAGAATCTCAAGCACCTATTGATGCTCCAGTTGTTGCACCTGCACCAGCAGTTGCTCCAGCACCAGTAGAAATGCCTGCTCAAGCTCCTGCAGCAACACCAGTTGTTAATGAGCAAGCAAATATACTTGTTAGTCCAAGTGTTGATAGTAGTGTAATGGATGTTTTAGATGAAACTCCTTCTCAAGTGCAAGATGTACAAGATATAAATATATCTATACCATTTGCTGAAAAAAAGGAAGAACCAGTTACACCTGCACCAGTAGCTGCTCCAACACCAGTAGAAGCACCAGTAGAAATGCCTGCTCAAGCCTCTGCATCAACACCAACACCTGTAGAAACACCTACAGCTATAGAAAATGCAAAACCAGTTGGTGATGCAACAGTAAATGAAAGTGCTGAAATGTCTAATCCAAGAGATATAGTTGATCAAGACTCATATTTAAAAAATATACCTCCTGTTGAAGAACAACAAAAGATGTTTGGTAGCATTAAAAATATTAATGATGTAACTGCAATAGTAGAAATACATACTGATAACATGGTAGTTCCTAATTTGATGAATATGCATGTTGTATTTGAAACACCAGAAGGAAAGAAAATTCTTGGTGAAGTTAAAAAACTTGAAGGAACAGACGCTCATGTTAACTTACTAGGACAATTTGTAGGTGATAGATTTATTGCTGGTACTATTATTAAACCAACATTAGATTCTAAATTAAGAATTATAGAACCTGAAGAAATGGATATTATCTTTGGTAAGGATGAAGAAAAAAATGTTTATTTAGGTAAGAGTGCAATTTACTCTGGTAAAGATGTATTTATAGATATTAATGATATGTTTTCAAACCATTTGGCTATATTTGGTAATACTGGTTCAGGTAAATCTTGTTCAGTTGCTAGAATAGTTCAAAACATATTCTTAAATAAGAATTTCTTAAGCTTTAATGCTAATTTATTCTTCTTTGATGCATATGGTGAATATAAAAATGCATTTAAAGTATTAAATCAATTAAATCCAAATTATCAATATAAATTCATAACTAGTAATCCTGTTGATTCAACAGATGTAATGTTAAGAATTCCAATTTTCTTACTTACAGTTGATGATTTATGTTTACTTTTACAAGCTGATAACCATCATCAATATACTATTATTGAAAGAACTTTAAAACTTGCTAAGTTATTCTCAAGAGATGATGAAATAACTCGTAAGCTTAAGAATCATTTAATTGCAAAAGCAATCATGAGTGTACTATTCTCAAATCAACAAGCAAGTGGTAAGAAAAATGATATATTTACAATTCTAAAAGACTGTTCTACACCAGAATTTAATGTAGATACTGATATTCAAGGAATTGGTTATGTTAGAAAATTCTCTGAATGCTTTGGTATTGATAGAAATGGTGAATTTGGTGAATCAGTATTAATTAATGAATATTTACTTAAGTTTATAGATGATAATCTAGAACTTCATATGCCTGTTCCTGAAGATGCATTCTTTACTCTTGATGACTTAGAAAAAGCAATGTCATTCTGTTTAATAGGTGATGGATTCTTAGGTAATAAGATCATGGAAGATAATGCTACAATTATTCAAGTTAGATTACATGCATTAAATAACTCATCTAATAGAGAATTCTTCGATGTTCCTAATTATATATCTCTAGAAAACTATATTTCATCATTAATAGTTCATAATGATAAACGTAGTCAAATTGTTAATATTAACTTAGAAGATATTGATGATCAACTTGCTAAAACAATAGTTAAAATATTTAGTAAGATGATATTCGACTTTGCAAAGAGTAGAGAAGAAAGAGCTCAAATACCTTTCAACTTATTTATTGAAGAAGCTCATAGATATGTTCAAAAAGGTGATATTGATTTATTCTTACTTGGTTATAATATATTTGAACGTATTGCTAAGGAAGGCCGTAAATACGGTGTTATGTTAGATTTAATATCTCAAAGACCTGTTGAGTTATCTGATACAGTTATTGGACAAACTTCTAACTTCTGTATCTTAAAGATGACACATCCTTTAGACCTTGATTATATTAATAAAATGCTTCCTAATATCTCAGGTGATGTAATTGATAAGTTAACTTCACTTCAAAGTGGTACTATGGTTGCTTTTGGTAATGCATTTAAGATACCAGTTATCGTTAAAATGGATATGCCAAATCCTCCTCCATATTCATCAAACTGTGATGTTGTGGCACGTTGGAAAGCATAGAAATAAAAAAGAATATAGACATCTATATTCTTTTTTATTTGTAAAGTTTATTAAACAGTAATGTAATTAAATAATTATATGGTTATAATTATAATAGGAAAGGAAAAGGGTTAAAAAATGAAAGATAACACAAGAAATATTGTTGCTGTTTTTGGTTTAGCATTCATGCTATTTATGACATTTGGATTTATATTTAAATATTGTACTTCTATTAAAACTCTTGATTTAAGAGATTCAGAAGATAATATAAAGAAACTAGATGTATATAAGACAGAAATCAATAAAATAACAAATGACAAATGTAAGAATGCATTAAATGACTTTGTTAAGCATTATGAAAACACCTCTTTTAAAGACAACGGAAAAGGAGATAATGCTATAACAATTTCAAAGTTAAAGAAGAACTTTATAACTGTTGATGAGGACTTAAACACTTTAAGAATAACAACTGATAAGTATATTGATCTTCGTGCTGCATGTGGTGCAAAAGATACAGCAGAAGAGGAAGAATATAATAATGAAATTACTCAAAGCATGTTTACTATACTTATACTAGAAGAAGAGTTAGTTCAATCACTTGGAACTTCTCAATTTGCTATTGGATCTAATTTCTATGTATATGATTATTCATATGCTAGTATGTCACCTTCAATTTATTCCTTACATAGAGCTAATTATTTAAATATAATTGATAATGTAATTAAATTAGAAAAATTAAGAGGTGAATATAATGAATAAGAAAAATAAGATATTTATTGTTCTATATTACATTGGTGCTTTCTTATTAGGAGCTTTATATCTTGCTCTTGGTACAGCCGTTAGTGGCCAAGGTTATATACCATTTATAGATGAAAATACATTAGCATTCTTCTTTGCGTTATTAATAGCATTCTTTGCTGCTTCTTATTTAATTCAAGAATTTAGAAGAATAAGTGTGTGGTCGGTACTAAGTTTAGTTTATTTAGTAGCATTTGCATTTATGGTATTTTCATACTTCTATGCAAATGAAGGATTCTTAGAAGTATATAGTTTTATAGCTATTATTTGTGCACTTACGATGTGCTTTACTGTATTCTTCTTCTTGTATTTTTCATGCTTCTTAATAAAAGATAAGAAGCTTAAAAATACTAATATTTATTTACCAACTATGTTTATAGTATTTGTAATATTTATTGGTTGTATCTGTTATAAATTTAATGATGTAATATTCTATGAAGGAATGCAATATCCATATTTCTTCTATGTTGCTAATTTTGCATTTTTAATTGTAAGCGTATATGCAGTTGGTTCTCTTGGTAAAAATGAAGCTCAAAAAGCTCCAGCTAAGAAAACAACTACTGCAACAAAGAGTGTTAGTAAAGTTAAAAAGACAGCAGTGAAAAAGACAACTAAAAAACCTGTTAAAAAAACTACTAAAAAATAAAATTAATTCTCAAAGTGAATCTTTGAGAATTTTTTTTACGTAAATAATTAATTATTCATTTTAGTATTTTATAATAAATGATATAATTAAGTTACCTAAGATAGGATTTAATGTAAAAACCGACTAAGTGATATAATTGGGGAATTAATTGCAAAATGGTGTTGAAAGCCAGGCTATTCTGACTTGGAATCCTGAAGTTTTGCATGTATTCTACCACCTCGTGCGAGCGGGTTTTTTATCACACTTCTTGTCTTAGGCTTTTTTTATGTTTATAATTATCTATAGAATAAATAATATTAGGATGGTGAAGACAATGAGAAGAAAAAAATCAGGTTTTACTTTAGTAGAATTACTTGCTGTTATAGTAATACTTGCTATTATTATGATTATAGCAATACCAAGTGTATTAGAAATCATGACTACAGCAAAACAAAAGAGTTTTGTTGAATACATTACAAAAGTATATACTGCAGCACAAGATAAATATATGTCGGATCAGTTATTTAATGGGGACGCAAGTTGTATTGTTTATAAGGTTAAAACTGATTTAGGATTATCTAATACAGGATCATTTGATGGCTTTGTATTAATTGGTTCTAAGAATAAAGATGGAGAAAATAAATACTATATTACTTTATGGAATGATGAATATAAAGTATATGGTTTAGATTATAAAAATGTAGACAAAGCTAAATTAGAAGACTTTGTTGATGAAAATGATGATGATTTAAAAATTGACGGAGTTGCTAAATACTATGACTGTAGTGTTTATACAGATGGGGATGGTAATACCATTACAGCTGATGATGTTGAAATAACTCCAACTGGAACACCAAGAGGTAAGACATGTACTTTTGATGGTGATATGGTACCTGGTGCTAAGTTTATTGATGGACAATATACTTATACATATAAAGATAAAACATTCATAGAAAATCAAACAGTTGGTTGGCATGTAGTATTAACTGATAAAAAATCTACTGAGCCTGTTACTACACAACTATGTTCAACTATTAATGGAGAATACGTTACAAGTTTTTTTAATACTTTTCATTCTTCAAAAGCTACAAGTATAGATTTATCTAGTTTTAATACATCTCATGCAACAGATCTTACTAGTATGTTTTATTACTCAAGTGCTACTAGTTTAGATGTAAGTGGTTTTGATACTAGAAATGTTAAAAATATGGGTTGTATGTTCTATCATGCAACTGCAAGTGATTTTGATGTTAGTAATTTTAATACTTCTAAAGTAGAAGTAATTGAAGAGATGTTTAATGGTACTCATTTAGACAAACTTGATTTAAGACATTTTGATGTTAGTCATGTAAGGGATGTTTATAGTGCTTTTGGTTATATGACTGCTAATGAGGTAGACATTTCTAATTGGAATCTTGTGAATGCTCCTCGTTTATACAATATGTTTACTCATGCTAATATTAAAAAATTAAATGTTAGTGGCTTAAGAGCGGATGCTAGTACAGATAATTCATATATGTTTGATACTTTTAAAACTGAGAATCCCGTTGTTTTAAATAATCTAGATACAACAAATTGTCATAAATTTAATTATATGTTTGGTTATTCTCAAATACCTGCTATAGTTACTCCTAAACTTAGTTTTGCTAATGTAGAAGAAGCATATAATATGTTTAGAAATGTTAGTATGGATACTTTAGATTTATCAATGGTTGATACATCTCGTATAACTGGTTCTAAATTCAGTGGTTTTGTAGAAGGAATTAAGTCTACTAAGTGTTATGCTAGAACTCAAGCAGACGCTGATAAATTAAATACAACAGGTGCTCCTTTGTATTTACATTGGCAAGATTTAGAACATCCATTTGTTGTTAAATAGAATAGAAGAAAACTTCTATTCTTTTTTTATAAAAACTTTTTGTAATGATAATGATTATAAATAATAATGATGCTATAATTTATATTAGATAATAAGGAAGTGTGATTATGAAAAAGACCGTTGATGGAAATACTGCTTGTTCTGAAATAGCTTATTTATTTTCAGAAGTAGCTACTATATATCCAATTACTCCTTCAAGTCCCATGGCAGATCATGTAGATGCTATGAGTGCAGGAGAAAATTATAATTTATTTAATGATAAAGTACATGTTACTGAGATGGAAAGTGAAGCTGGTGCTGCTGGTGCTATGCATGGTGCATTAGTAACTGGTTCGCTTGCTACAACATTTACAGCTTCTCAAGGATTATTATTAATGATTCCTAATATGTATAAGATGGCGGGGGAGTGTTTACCTGGAGTAATACATTGTGCAGCAAGAACTGTTGCTACTCATGCTTTATCTATATTCGGGGACCATGGAGATGTTTATGCAACAAGACAAACTGGTTTTTGTATGCTTGCATCATCAAGTGTACAAGATGCACATAATTTAGCTGCAGTTGCTCACTTAAGTGCTATAGAAGGAAGTCTTCCTTTCTTACATTTCTTTGATGGATTTAGAACAAGTCATGAAATAAATGTTATTGAAACACTTAATAATAATGAATTATTAAAGTTAGTTAATAAAGACGCTTTAAGGAGTTTTAAAGAAAGATCTTTAAATTTAGGCGTTAAAAAGCAAATGGGAATGGCTGAAAATGAAGATGTATATTTCCAATCAGTTGAAGCAAGACAAGAATTATACAATAATATACCTGATATTGTTAATAAATATATGATGGCTATTAATAAACTTGCTAAAACTAAATATAAACCATTTAATTACTATGGAGCAAAAGATGCAACAGAAGTAATTGTTGCTATGGGTTCTGTTAATGATACTGCAAGATTAGTTGTTGATGATTTAAATAGAAATGGTCGTAGAGTTGGTTTAGTTGAAGTACATCTATATAGACCTTTTAGTGCAAAATATTTCTTAAAAGTATTACCTGAAACAGTTAAAAGAATAGCTGTACTAGATAGAACTAAAGAATCAGGTTCAATTGGTGAACCTTTATACTTAGATGTCTTAGGAGTACTAAAAAATAGTAAAATAAAGGTTGTAGGAGGAAGATATGGATTATCTTCTAAGAATACTACTCCTGCTCAAATAAAAGCAGTATATGATATGCTTAAGAGTAATAATTTAAAAGAAAGTTTTACTATTGGTATAGTAGATGATGTTACTCATTCTTCTTTAGAAGTAGATGAAAGTTATACTGTTGATTTAAAAACACTAGAAATGCAAATATATGGTTTTGGTAGTGATGGAATGGTATCTGCTTCTAAAGATATAATTCATTTAGTAGGAGATGCTGGAAATTATGTTCAAAGCTATAATGAATATGATTCTAAAAAGAGTGGTGGAGTTACTATTGCTCATCTTCGTTTTGGTCAAAGTCCTATAAGAGCTCCTTATTATGTTACTAATGCCAATATTGTAGTTGTTACTAAAGATGAATACTTTAGAATGTATGAAATGTTAAATAAGATTAAGAAAAATGGTTTCCTTCTTATTAATACAACTAATAAAGAAGAATGTATAAATAAGATGACTAAGAAAGACTTAGATATTATTTCTTCAAGAAATATTACTATTCTTACCATTAATGCTGAAAAAATTGCTGAAGAACATGGTATAAAAGGTAAAATATCTAAAATCATGGAAGTAGTTATTCTAAATTTACTATGTCGCTTAAATAAAAAGAGTTTAGCTGGTGAAGATCCAATTAATCTACTTAATAAGAGTATAAAAGAAGCTTTCCGTACAAAAGGAGAAGACATTGTTAAGAATAATCAAGATGCAATTAAAGAAGCACTTGATAGTGTAGAAAAAATAATTGTAAAGGATAGTTTAAATAAAGATTTAAAAGAAGTACCTTTAAGTATATTTGAAAGAATGAATAAACGTCTAGGAGACTCTTTAACTGTAAGTGAAGTAAAGGCACTAAGAAATGGTGCATTTGAAGGAGACTTAACAAGTAGAGAAAAACGTGGTGTTAGTTCAAAGGTTCCTAAATGGAATAAAGATAATTGTATTCAATGTGGCATGTGTTCTCTTGTATGTCCTCATGCTGTTATTAGACCTTTCTTACTTGAAGGTGAAAGTGAAGATGGAATTGAAGCCATGGGAACTAAGGGATATAGATATATCATAAGTATTTCTGAAAAAGACTGTCTTGGATGTGGTTTATGTGCATCTGTTTGTCCTGGTAAAGCTGGAGCTAAGGCTTTAACTATGGGAGATGCTACATATGAAAAGCAAACGGAAGCAAATAAGTTATTTAAGAATTATGAAAATCCTAAACTATTTAACAAGTTTACTATTAAAGGTTCTCAATTTGAAAAACCTAAGTTTGAGTTTAGTGGTGCTTGTGCTGGATGTGGTGAAGCTGCCTATACTAAATTAATGACTCAGTTATTCGGGGACGAAATAATATATGCTAATGCAACAGGATGTTCTTCTATATATGGAGGAAGTGCTCCTTCTACACCATATTTAATTCCATGGGCTAATTCATTATTTGAAGATAATGCTGAATTTGGATATGGAATGCATTTAAGTTTTAAGAATAAACGTAGTCAACTTAAAAATGCTATTCTTGCAAATATGGATAACTTCAATGAAACAGCAAAACCTCTTATGAAAGAGTTACTTGATAACTTTGAAGATAATCAAAAAACTAAAGAAATATATGAAAAGTTAGACAAAGTTAAGCTACCTAAGAGAGTTGCTGACTTAAAGGATTATATTAAAAACAGAACTGTTATATGTCAAGGTGGAGATGGCTGGGCATATGATATAGGTTTCAATGGAATTGATCATGTATTATCAAGTGAGGAAAACATTAAAGTAATGGTACTTGATACAGAAGTATATTCTAATACAGGTGGTCAAATGAGTAAGTCTTCTCATATTGGTCAAGTTGCTCAATTTGCTGGCATGGGTAAAAAGAATCATAAAAAAGATATGTTTAGAATAGCTATGAGTTATCCTAATTGTTATGTTGGTACTATTTGTTTAGGTGCTAATATGATGCAAGCAATAAGTGTAATGAAAGAAGCCATGGAGCATAAAGGTCCTGCTATTATAATTTGTTATTGTCCATGTATAGAACATGGTATAAAAGGTGGAATGTCTTGTTCTTTACAAGAAGAAAAACTTGCTGTTGAATCTGGTTATGTTCTACTTATGAGATATAATCCAGTTACTAATCAAATTATGATGGACTCAAAGATGCCTGATTTTGAAAAATATGATGATTTCTTAAGTAATGAAGTAAGATATAGATCTTTAAAACTTAAGAATAAGGAAGCTGCAGATGAATTACTTGCTGCTAATAAAGAAGCTGCTATTAATAGATATAAATATTATGTTGATTTAATAAGTCATCAAATAAACGAAAATATTCAAGTGACTAAAGCATAGGCTTTAGTCTTTTTTTGACAATGAATTATTTAATCTTTATAATAAACAAAAAAGAAAGAAGGGATTACTATGACTTTATTTGATGATATATGGAAAAGCTCTAGTTCTACAATTTATCACTTTGGTGAACTATGTATTAAAGAATATAATCCTGAGTTACATTTACTTGGTGATATAAAGAAATATATCATGGATAGAGATGTATTTGATAAATTAAAACTTGTAGATAATCCTGCTTTTGTTCATTTAATAGATTATAATTTAGATGATAATAATTTAATAAAAAACTATATGTATGAGTATATTCCTGCAGTAAAAGAAATACTTCCTCATTTACCTTTAGAATATACTATTGTATCTTTAAGATTCTTAATTGATTTAGCAGATCATTTAACTCGAGAAGGAATATATATGTTTGATCCTAATCCAGGAAATGTAATAATAACTCCCGATGGCTTAAGAGTAATAGATGCTGATCTTTATAGATTTGATAGTTATGATAAAGTATCGTTGAAGAAGTATAATAGAAATATGGCTTTAAGATATGTATTAAATAAATATATTGAAGGAGATCCAGTAGTAAATGCTCTTGATCATCCAATTAATCAAGCATTTAGTATAGACCCTAGTAAGTATAAAGATCCTGCAGATGAAGTTTATAAAAGAATAAAATCTAGACGTTTTGAAATATAGATTTTATAATTAATTAGGTGGTATTATGTTTGATAGATTAATAAAAATAATTGGAGAAGCAAATTTAAATAAAATAGGTTCTAAGAAAATATTACTAGTTGGAGTAGGTGGAGTAGGAAGTGCTGCCTTAGAAGCACTTGTTAGAAATGGATTTAATAATATAACAGTAGTTGATATGGATACTATTGATATATCTAATTTAAATAGACAATTAATTACTAACTCTACTAACATTGGTTCTCCTAAGGTAAAAGAAGCTGTTTTAAGAGCTAAAACTATAAGAGAAGATATTCTTATAGAAGGACTTGAAATGATGCTTAACGAGAATAATATTGATGAATTACTTAAGAATAATTATGACTATATAATAGATGCATGTGATGATATAAAAGTAAAATATAGTTTAATAGAAAAAACACTTAAGATGGATACTAAGCTTATTACTTGTTTAGGTACAGCTAAGAAGCTTGATATAACTAAGTTATCTATTACTTCTATTGATAAAACTAATTATGATCCTTTAGCAAGAATACTTAGACATAAATTAAAAGAAAATCATATAAATCCTAAGAAAATTATGGTAGTGTCTTCAACAGAAGCCCCAATAAAAAGTGCAGGTCTTGGTAGTGCATCTTTTGTACCTAATGCAGCTGGATTATTATGTGTTTCATATATTTTTAATGACATAATTAAAAAGTAATTTTAGATGTTCATAGATTAGAAAAATTGTGATATTATTTAATTGGTGAGTATAATGGAATTAAAGGAAATTAAATGTAAAAATTGTGGAGCTAAATTAAAAATAGAAGAAAAAGAAAGACAAGTTACTTGTGACTTTTGCGGTGCTAAGTTTTCAGTAGAAGATGATTATAATAAAGCATATGATACTGTTAAAGGTGCACTCGATGCTCATATGGATACTTTTAAACAAGTTAATAAACTACCAGGTATAAGATATACTAGAATATTCATTATTGTATTTACTATTGTAATATTCGGTATAATAATTGCTTTATCTGTTTCTTCATTCATGTCTTTTAATAAGACAAGTAAGAGAATAAATAGTAATGAAAATACTAATGAAGTATACTCTAAACAAGTAAAACAAATAGAAATACAAAGTTTTAATGGTCCAATTGAACTAGTAAATGGAAAAAATATAGAGTTACTTATTAGTAAGACATTAGATGATATTATTACTTCTAATAAGAAAAATAAAGATCATCAAATTAAAGTTACTTATAAAGATATTTCTACAACAGAAGAAGAGGGTATTGTAGAAATAAGAGACTCTTTAAAACAAAATAGTTATTATAATGTATCTCTTGATTATGATAATGAAGGATATATAAATAAATTTACAATTACTGATATTGAAAAGAAGTAGAGTTCTACTTCTTTTTTTGTTTATATTATTGTGTTAAAATTAAAAAGTAAGGATATGGTATTATGGCGAACATTAAAATTAAATGTAAAAATTGTGATTCTATTATTGAAATAAATGAAGATAGTGACGTAGTTACTTGTTCTGTTTGCCATGCTACAAATTATATTAACTATACAAAGAATTCATCAGATGACAATGAAATATTATTTGATTTTGCAGTACTAAAACATCCTGTTCGAATATTTTTTTATTCAGTGCTTAGTATTTTACTTTTAACTTTCACTGTGATTGGAATTACATATTTAAGATTTAATAATAAAAATAATGAAGAAGATAATAATACTAGCGCTATAACAAATGAAGTTACTACAGATGGTACAACTATACCTGATGAGTATGAAGCAGAGTTTTTTAATAATAAATATACTATATATGAAGGTACTAAAGGTAATGGTATTTTAACACCAATTATTAATAGTGTTATTCTTACTAATTCTACCGGGGAACACATAATTGTTATAAATTATAATGGTGTAATATATAAAACTGAAAAAGAACTAAATGAATTAATTAATTTAATCGATAAGTCTAAGGATTCAGTTATATCATTTAATTATGATAGTGAAGGATTTATTAATACAATTATTATTAATGAAGTGGAGGAAGGATAATGAAAAAGGTTAATTTTGATAGTAGTTCATACTTACTTGTGTTTGTTTTCTTCCTAATTATAGCTGTTGGTATTGTTCTTCTTGTTTTTAATTCATAAACTTTAAAATTATTTGTTGACACTCCAGTAATGTGGAGTGTTATAATTTTCAAACAGGAGGAATATAATGGGTGAATTTTTAAAGAATTTCAAAAAATTAAATAATTTTGGTAATAGCCAAAAGAAGAGGATAGTTGCAAACATTATTATTAATATTTTTACTATATTTATAAGTGTTGTATCTCCTTTGTTAAGTGCAAGGATGATTGTTAAATTAACGAATAATGAGTTATTACAACTTGTTTATTTAGCAATTGTTTTTATAGGTATTAGAATATTTTCTAATACACTATCATTCTTTTTAAGAGGAAATTATCATAAAATCTATAGAGAAAACTATATTGAGTTACAAAGTAAACTTGGTAGAGAAATATTAAAACTTGATAATAACACTTTAGATCAAAATGGAACTGGTTTATTTATTCAAAGATTAACCGGGGATGCTGGAAGACTTTCAGATATATATGGAGTGTTAATTAATGATACTTCTATGATTATTTCCAACTTAGGTGTATTTGCTGCTATTTTTGTAGTAAATAAGTATGCATTTATATTAAGTGTTGTTGAAACAGCAATTTTAGGATTAATATATAGAACACGTGTTAAAAAGTTTAATGAACTTGATAAAGTAGCAAGAAAGAAAAACGAAAAGATAACAAGCTTTATTGGAGAGATTGTAAGAGGAGCAAGAGATATAAAGATGCTAAACTCTGAAGAATCTTTCATGACTGAGTTACATAATAAGTCAGTTGATTATAATGATATAAGATATCAAATGAACTATAACAATAGAAAGTATTCTCTTATTACAGATATTACTTATTGGGTAGGATATTTATTATTTATACTTTTAATAGTTTATCTTATTTATAAAGGAAAACTTGTTATTGCAGAAGGTTTAGTTTTATATAATTACATTGGTAGAACTGAAGGACTTATATATAATATTGGAGATATGTATAACTTTATTAAAGACTTTAATTTATCATTTAAAAGAGTATTTGATATATTTGATTCAAATGAGTTTAATAAAGAGAAGTTTGGTAAGGAACATATAGATGATATTAAAGGTAACTTTGAATTTAGACATTTATATTTTTCTTACAAAGATAAAAAAGTACTTAAGAATATTTCATTTAAGATTAAGTCTGGTGAAACTGTTGCTTTCGTAGGTAAAAGTGGCGCTGGTAAAACTACAATCTTTAATCTTTTATGTAAGATGTATGATGTACCTAACAGTAAGATATTTATTGATGGTAAAGACATTAATAAACTAGATAAATACTCCATTAGAAATAATATAACTATTATTTCTCAAAGCCCTTATATATTTAATTTAAGTATAAGAGATAACTTAAGACTAGTTAAGGATGATTTAACTGAAGAAGAAATGAAGGAAGCATGTAAGACAGCTTGTTTAAGTGAATTTATTGAAGAACTTCCTGATGGATATGATACAGTTATTGGTGAAGGTGGAGTAAATTTATCAGGTGGTCAAAAACAAAGACTTGCTATTGCAAGAGCTTTAATTCAAAAGACTCAAATAATTTTATTTGATGAAGCAACAAGTGCCCTTGATAATGAAACACAAAGTAAGATTCAAGAAGCAATTGAAAACATGAAAGGCGAATATACTATATTAATAATTGCTCATAGACTTTCAACTATTATTAATAGTGATAGAATTCTATTCTTAAATGATGGTAAGATAGAAGCTGAAGGAAGTCATGAAGAACTTCTTGATACATGTGAAGATTATAAAAAACTATATAAATCAGAAATTAAAAATAACAAATAAAAAGAGTAGAATTTTTTCTACTCTTTTTCCATTAAGAATTTTTCTAGTTTATTAGGATCTTCACCCTTCATAACTATTTTATAAATAAGATCAATAACAGGCATTTTTATTTTCTTTTTCTTAATAAGTGAATAAATACTCTTTAAAGTATAATATCCTTCAACAGTTGTACTATTTAAATATTCTTCAGTTTTCTTTTTATCATTTTTACCTAAAAGAACACCATATGAATAGTTTCTTGATTTAGTAGATGTTGCAGTTAGGGTTAAGTCTCCAACACCAGCAAATGATAGAATAGAGTTCTTTTTACCACCTAAACCAACAATTAGACTTCTAATATCATGAAGAGACTCAGTTATTAAGAAACATCTAGTTGACTCTGAGTAACCTAGACCTTCTAAGATACCTGATGCTATAGCTATTACATTTTTAATAGAACCACATAACTCAGTTCCTACCATATCACGTGATTCTCTTAGTTTAATATTAGTTCCTTTATAAATAGATTTCATATTAAGAAATACTTCATGTGATTTAACTGCACATGCAAGTCCAATTGGTTCTAGTTTTGCTATATCTACTGCAAATGATGGACCTGATATAACAGCAAGTTTCTTTGTTTTTATTTCATTTAGGAATACTTCATGAACAAATCTACATGATCCTTGTTCAATACCTTTAGAACCAATTATAAAATTCATCTTTTTATTTATATATGGTTTCATGTCTTTAGCAACACTTCCAACAAACCTTGCAGCACACATTATAAAGACCATTTCAGCATCTTTAAGAGCAGTTTCATAACTATCAGTTATCTTTATGCTTTTAGGCACCTTTAGTCCATTAAAAGCTTCTACACCTTTAGTTTGATAATTTTTAAATCTTGGAATGTTTTCTTTACTTTCAGTCCACATAGTTATTTTATTTTTCTTATTTTGTGATAGGACAATAGCCATAGAAAGACCATATACACCTGTTCCTAGAATTGTTATATTCATTTTATACCTCTCATTTCTTTATTTGTTTTATTTAAACCATCTTCATATTTATTATTACATGCATGATAGAACTTAACGTTCTTAATATTATCTGGTAAGTATTGTTGATCTACCCAATGATTAGGATAACTATGAGGATATTTATATAAAGGATTATTTTCACTATTAATGTGTTTTGGAACATCCCCAGTTGATCCTTTTTCAATTAAACCTAATGCTTCATCTATAGCACATATACCCGAATTACTCTTAGGAGATAAGGCAAGCTCTATTACTGTATCAGCAAGAGGTATTCTTGCTTCAGGCAAACCTAACATTTCGCATGTTTCTATACAAGCTCTTACCTTTGGTCCCATGGAAGGATTAGCAAGTCCAATATCTTCATAAGCAATAACAGACATTCTTCTATAAATAATATCTAAATCTCCAATAGCTATTAATCTAGCTAAATAGTAAACTGCAGCATCTGGATCAGATCCTCTTATACTTTTTTGAAAAGCACTTATTAATTGATAATGATTATCTCCATTTCGATCTCCAGCAATAACAGGTTTATTATTAATAGATTCAACTAATTTAATATCAATCTTATGAGTCTTTGTACTAAAGTAACATACTTCAAGTAGGTTTAAAGCACTTCTATAGTCTCCTGAAGATAGATAAGCAATTCTTTCTAATGCTTCATCATCTATCTTACATTTAGGTAGAAGAGGAATAGTTCTTGCTAAACCTTTTTTAATATCATTAACTGTTAGGCTATTAAGTTCAAATATTTGACATCTACTTCTAATAGCAGGATTAATCTTATAATATGGATTACTAGTAGTAAGCCCAATAAGAATTATTTTTCCATTTTCTATATATGGAAGTAAGATATCTTGTTTATCTTTATTCATTCTATGTATTTCATCTACAATTAGAACTATTTCTCCATACATCTTGGCTTCTTCAATAACAACATCAAAGTCTTCTTTTTTATTAATAACTGCATTAAGCATTCTAAATCTTAAATTAAGTTCATGAACTATTACATTTGCAAGTGTTGTCTTACCAGTTCCAGGTGGACCATATAGAATCATACTGAATATATGTTTATTTTCAATTAAATTACTTATTACTTTATTTTTACCAATTAAATGTGATTGACCAATTACATCACTTAAAGATGTAGGTCTAATCTTATCAGCTAGTAATTCCATATAATCACCTTCCTTTTAATATTATAACAAATAAGTATTAACTTTTGATATTTAATTTCCTTTATTATGAAATATTTATATGGAGTTATTAAATGATAAATAATATAATATTAATAGGAGGCTATTATGATAAAAAATGATAAAGGTAGTATTGAAATTTATAATAGAGAAGACTTGCTTAAAAGATTAAAAGTATTAAAAAATACTTTATCTAGTGAAAAATATGATCAATTTATTGCTTTAATAGATGGAGAACTCTCTCCTTTTGATAAAAGTATTACAAATGGGGAAGCAAAACTTTATTCAGAGTTTAAACTTTATAGAGAAGCTGTAATAAACTCACTTGCTAAAAGAGCGTATAATGTAATTCGCGATAATCCAAATTACGAAGTTGATTATTCTTTAGGTCACTATACTTTAGAGTTTCACGGAGCAAGAAGAACTTATTGTTATGAGATGAATTATGATTCAAAACTATCTTCTAGATATGCTGTTATTACTTTATATAATGCCGAGGTAAATGATAAAAAGGTTAAAGAGCATATTGAGTATTTAAAAAGTCAAAATAGTAGATATATTAATTATGATTATGAAATAAGAGAACTTTTGAGCCCATATTTATCAGAATATGAGAATGCACTTGTAACTACTGCTAACCCTGTGTTTGCTGATATTATGAGAGTCTATGGATTAAATGAAAAAGACTTTAAGAATGAACGTAATCATGCACCTATTGCAGATGCATATAAACAAAGACGTAATTCTGTTACATTAACACTAGAAAAAAGATATGTTAAGAGTCAAGGTGAGTAGATGAATAATGATTATATATCAGAATTTTTATCTTATTTAGAACTAGATATGAATTATAGTAATAATACTATTCTTAGTTATGATAATGATTTAAAGAAGATTGAGAGTTACTATAATAAGAAAGATTTACTTAAATTAAATGTTAATGATTTAATTAAGTATATTAGTGTATTAAGTGATTTAGCACCAAGTACGGTTTCCCATAATATAAGTACTTTAAAGGCTTTTTATAATTATTTTCTTAAAGTTGGTAAGATAAAGACAAATCCAACGGATGCTCTTAAGAGTCCTAAATTAGGTACTCATCTACCTGTTTATTTAACTGAAGAAGAAATAAATAAACTTCTTGATATAGAAGTAAAAGATGCATTTTCTGCAAGAAATAAAGCTATTTTAGAAGTAATGTATGGAACTGGCCTAAGAATAAGTGAAGTAATTAATTTGGAGTTTAAAAATATAGATGTGGAAGATTGTATTGTAAGAGTCATGGGAAAAGGAAGTAAAGAAAGAATAATTCCTATTAATGATGTTGCAATAAATGCTTTAAATAACTATTTAGAAAACTATAGACCTTCTATGTTAAAAGGAGATATTAATAATTATTTATTCTTAAATAATCATGGAAAACAAATGACTAGACAAGGTATATTTAAAATGATTAAACAAGAATGTTTGGTTAAAGGTATTAAGAAAGATGTTAGTCCTCATACCTTAAGACATACTTTTGCAACACACCTTTTACAAAATGGTGCAGACTTAAGAATAATCCAAGAACTTCTAGGTCACTCAGATATAAGTACCACTCAAATATATACTCATTTAAGTAATGAAGAACTACATAATGATTATAAAGAATACTTCCCAAGAAATTAAAAACATATTTAAAAGTAGATTTGTTTATTCTATAATATATATAGAGTAGGTGAGTTTATGAAAAAAATATGTTTTATTTTTTGTTGTTTTTTCATGTTTACTCTTAATGTTTTTGCTGATGACTTATATTCAATAAGTTATAATGGAAGCGGAGCATTAGAAGTAAGAAAAAATAATGTGGCAACTAGTGACTATGCAAGTGCACTAACAGCAGATTCTTCTGGTAATATAGTGCTTAAAGAAGGTGTTGCTATTGATACTATTAGTACAGTTAATAAAAGTATTAATATTACTTCAAACAATAAAGAAATTAGTATTAATAGTATAACTGTTGGTACAGGCACTTCTTCTAATTTAACTATTAATAATGCTAAATTAAATTTTGGAGGGGCTGTAACATCATCTGGAAATATTACAATAAGTAGTTCTACACTTAATATTACAGGTGGAGACTTTGAAGCAACAGGAAATATGAGTATAACTAATTCTACTATTAAAGGAAATGCTCATAGGTATCACTCAAATGGTACTTTAAACGTAAGTGATAGTTCAATTCAGGGTTTAATAAATGTTGCTTCAGATGGTAATGCTACTTTTGACAATATTACTACTAATACTACAACTAATAAAGCTTATGGTCATATTAGTAGCAATTCAAATTTAGTAATAACTAATTCTGATATTAAAACTGAGTCATTAATTCTTTCAAATGGCGCTTTTACTGTTACTGACACTACAATAAATGTACCAGTTTGTCGTGACGTTATATGTGGTATTGCTGATGATAATGTTGGATCTTCATCATCAAAACTAACTAATGTTACAATTAAAGGCGAAGGAGCTATCGCTTGTATTGGTTCTGTTGAACTTGATAATATTACAATGGACCCAAGTTTTATTGTATTTGAGTCTGAGTATAATGGTTCTAAGATTGCTTCTGGTTCTGTATTATCTCTAATGGGATATTTAAAAGTTAAAAATAGTAATTTAAATATTTTACATACTATTGGTGCATTAAAAGACGTTGAAATTATTGATAGTGATATTAATTTTGATTTAGATTCTTTAGCTGATTACATTAAAGAGAATAATATTAGTAGTTTTATATATGGTATAGTTAATTTTCAACAAGCACCAACTACTGATTATAAAGTTACTATTGATAATTCAAATTTAACTGGTAATGCTGGTATAGCTACTCCAATTCCAGTTGAAATTAAATCTAGTAAGATTGATTCAGAGTTTATAGAATTAGACAATGGTAATATTATAGGTAGTGGTGTAGGATGTTATGGAAACTTAACAATCGAACAAAGTGATATAGACTTAGCTGTTGCTGAGATAATTGGTAATACTAGTGTTGATTCGTCAAAGGTAGTATTTTCAATCATGACTAGAATGCAGGGAAATTTAGATATTAAAGACAGTATTTTTATTCTAGATAATAGAGAAGTAGATAATACATTTAAATATCCTGTTTATGTATCAGGAAATACAAATATAAATAACAGTACTGTTAAATTTATTTCTCAATATGACAAAGCTGCATTTACTACATCAGGTAGTCTTACTATAGATGAAAAGATGGTTAAGATTGATAATAATAAGAATGAATTATCTTTATTAAAATATTCTTCTGTTCCAACAGATATTAATATAAGTGTTCCTGCATCTACTGTATATTATCTAGGAACAGGTACTAATACAGAGTCTACTTATGATATCTTAACTACTTATAAAAAAGTAACATTTAAGATTAAAAATGGTACTTGGGCAGATGGATCTAATGATGACATTGTAATAGAGGTTGAATTTGGCCATGTATTAACGGAAGATGACATTCCTGTTGGTATGAAAGCGTTTGATAATACTTATACTGGACGCTGGGAAGAAGGAATGGATAATTATATTGTTGATGATACAACTTTTAATTATATATTCGAAAAAGTTACTAATCCTAAGACAGGAGTAAGACAAGTATTAGTTCCACTTCTACTTCTTTCGTTAGGTTTAATATTATTAAGAAGAGAAATAATTGATAATTCTTTTTATCATAAACTTTAAAAAATAGTATATATGTTTTATAATATATAAATAGTAAAGGATGGTATATATGAATAATGAATTAAACAATAATGAAGTGAATAATGAAACAACTACTCCTGTTGAAACACCAACTCCAGTAGTAACTCCTCCAACAGAAGCTCCTGTTCAAACAGAAAGTGCTCCAGTTGAGGCTCAAGTTGCTCCTGCAGCTCCAGTTTCTCAAACACCAGTAGAAACTCCTGTTGAGGAAACACCTGCACAACCAAGACTTGTTCAAATTAAACCAAGCATTGGCGGTGGTGGATTAACAACTGATGCAGCAAATGCTAATATCAATGTTGTTGCTAAAAAACAAAGTATAGTTCCAGTTATAGTTTTAATTGTCGGTTTAATTGGTTTAGTTATTTCTGGTATTTGGCTTTATAATGAACTAAATCATAAAGATAACTCTACAACAAACCCTAATTCCGAAAGATTACCTTTCTCTGGATCATTTAATCCAATCATAACTCAACCTGTTACATCTGAAACTGATACAGAAGCAACTACTACATCAACTGAAGAAGCTTATACAAATGCTATTATTAATTACCCTGATTTTACAGGTAAAACTATTGAAGAAGCAACTAAATGGGCTGCTGAATTAGGTGTTGAAATAAGAACTGAATATGTTAGTGAAGCAGGAGCTCAAAGTGGTACTATAGTAAGACAGAGTGGGGTAGTTGATACACCAGTTAATTCTGCTGAACCATTTATAGTTTTTGTAGCTAATTAAGTAATAAAATAGTAATTTTATTACTTTTTTAATGTATATTGTTTATCGATAAGTGAAGTAGGAGAGTGGTAGTGGAAAAAATATGCCCATACACTTACTCCCCCTACTTTCAAATTTTAAAAAAATTGTATTAAATTTAATATATAAGTCTAGATAGATAATCGATAATATATTATTTATTTTATTTATATTATATTAGTACAATATTATTATTATTATTATTATTGTCTTGATCATTAATTATATATTTTTTAAAATTTAATTTATTAATAATTAAATATAAATAATAATATAATATGTAGTTATTAAATAAATAATAAAAACACATATTTTATACAATTAATTAAAGTAGTGATTCATGGATAGTAGATTGGTTAGTATCTTAATAAATATAGTAGTAAACTATTATATATCCTAATAAGTTATATATAAAAGACGTATAATTATTCATTTATTTTATTCTAATATTGAACTTCACATAATATATATTATGTTAACTTCTATAAATTGTATAAATAAGTGATTAGTTATTCACTATACTTTTTCTTCTAGAATTAATAACATTTAGTATTACTCTTTTTATGTGTAGAAATTTAAAAATATATACATATAGATATATCTGATTAATGAGTTTTATATTTTATATTTAATATTATTATTAATGATCTTAATATCTATATTTATCTTATACTAAATGGATAATAATACATTAAAAATTATAAAAATAAAGAATAGGGAGGTCCCCTATTTTTTTTAGGATATGAAAAGGGGACTTGTATTAAAAAAATATCTTTTATTAATTATTAAAGTAATACTATTTTTTAATAAATATACTTATATAATTAATAATATTAATTAATTTATTAAAATATATGATATATCGAATAACGATATATATAAAAATGATAAAAAAATACACTTATAATAAGTGTACTTATATATTATCCCCCTTCTCTACCCTATATTTATAGATTCCAAAGACCTAATTTTCCTTTTATTTCTTTTTTATCATTAATAGGTTCAATACTCTCTAGTATCCAAGCATAACCAGTCCTATCTTTATTACCATATGCAATATTATTTAATGATTTTATTTTCTCATTTACTTCAGGAGTAATTTCTATACAATCAACAAGTGTTGCTTTAGCTATTATTCTGGATGTTGGATAATCTAAATCAAGAGAAGAGAATCTTTCTAATTCATTCTTTTCTATTGAAGAAGATGCATGAATATAAATAATACCACGATAATTAGTTTTCCAACTTCTAAATTCTATATGTTTAATATTTTCTCTTATAAGTGAGGCCCAAGGTTGTCTGATAGTTAATACTTTCATAATTATCCTCCCCTTTAATTATAATATTTTTATTACTCCTACTCCACTTATTTTTATATAGATGTTATAATTTACTTTAGAGATGATGATATGAAAGCTTTAATGTCTATTAATTGGAAATTTATGAATGTAATACCTCGTGAGTTAGTAGCTTTTATTAAGAATAATTCTAAATATTGCCAAGGTATTGAGATTAATGTTGATTATACTAAACCTAATGAAGTTAGTTACTTAAAAGAACTTGCTTTTATTTGTAAAAAAGAAGATTTTCATTTACAAATACATGCTAATAGTAGTCTTGATATAGATAAACAAATTGAATATATGCATATGTTAGAGAGTCTAAGTGATATGTTAGATTATAAGATAAATGTAGTATTTCATTCTTTATATGATGATATCGTAGAAGAAAGTATTCATAAGTCTATTGATTACTTAAATAAAGTACTTGATAACGTGGACAATAATAAACTTATAATTACTTTAGAGAATCTTAATTCATTACATAAAGAATATAGATTAAATAAACATGATATAACAGAGATTATACTTAATGATGATAGATTATACTTCACATATGATATTGGTCATGATTTAATTGAAAATGGTGGTATAACGGATATTGATGAATACTTAGTTAAAGAAATAGTTAATGTACATATTCATACATATAATTATGATAGTTTCTCAGACTGTTTTGATCATAAATTAATATTTAAAGATGATCCTCATTGGAGTCAATTACTTAAAGGTATTCAGTTTTTAAAGGTTAATCACTATGATGGACCAATTGTATATGAATATGCATTAGACTTTTGTATAGGATACTCCATATATGATAAAATGAAATATTTTTTAAATTCTCTTGATTATGTTCATGAAAGACTTGATAAATAAAAACTCTAGTATTAACTAGAGTTTTATTTTTAAATTTTGGCAGTATGATATTTAATTCCATGCTGTGAGTATATAGAACCAGCACTTGGAATATCTAAAATACGTGCAAATACTAAATTATATATTTCATCTATTAAAATAATAGAAATAATAATAGTAGTTACTATAAATATAGTATTAAAGTGTTTAGATTTAATTAATTTAAATATAAATGGTAATAATAGATATATCAGTATTAGTCCTGATATAGCAAATACAAGAATACTTCTTAAACATACAAATCCTTGTATATTACCGAAGTTAAGTATTTCAGTATTATAGTTCCAACTTCTATAACCATTTCTTAAGATAAATATTAATAGTCCTGCTATATATTCTAGGATTCCACAAGAAATACCTGCTATAAAGAACACTTTAGATGGACTCTTTCTATATTTAAAGGTTAATTTATATATTAATAAAGCTCCTAAGGCATAAATATCTATCCAAGGT
This sequence comes from uncultured Caryophanales bacterium, assembly GCA_946536225.1. Taxonomy (GTDB): domain Bacteria; phylum Bacillota_I; class Bacilli_A; order RF39; family UBA660; genus UBA6985. Next base: position 550,447 of record CAMNEE010000001.1, read on the forward strand.
ATAAAGTTAGCACCACGCCAATAAAACTCTTTAAAACCACCGTTAAAGTAGTAAAAAATGAATTCATAAATAAATCCAAAGAAACCAGATACTAGCATTATAAAAAACACTATAAATAATTTTTCTTTTTTAGTAAATGTGTATTCTCTACTTGCATATTTATTTAATCTATCTTTCATACTTACCTCCTTGGTTTATAGTTACTAGTTATTCCCACTCCTACTCTTGGTTCTATAAATGAAAATACTGTATCTATTGCCATAAGTGATAAGAATAGGAAACATAATGCTACTACTAGTTTTTTATTAATTCTTTTAATTATTTTATCTACTGTAGGTGCAATTATATATACAAAAGAAGACGCAAGTATAGCAAATATAATTGTCCCTCTTAAACATACTCTTCCATTTATATTAAGAGGATATTTATAATAATTCCACCAACGAACTTTAAACATTAGCTCTAATATAAATGATGCAGCATATTCTAAAACGCTACTATAAAGCATTATTAAAAGAGTGTGTTTAATTGGAGTTTTTCTATATTTATAACATAGTAATATAGAAAGAATAGCACCATATCCATATATTGGTAGAATTGGTCCAGTTAAAAAACCACGGTTTCTTACTACTCCACTTCTTCTAAACTCTAATAATGTTTCCCAAAGAAATCCTATTAATCCTGCAATAAAAAATAATAATATAATGGACGTAATAGCATATCTTTTGGAATAATCTGTTCTTTTATCATCGTGATTTATATCAATTCCTAGGGTATCAATTAAAAACTTATGTTTCTTTTTATCCATGGTATCACCTAATCTAATTTTATTATAACTTTCTTATTATATAAAAAAAAGAGCAAAGTTTTACTTTGCTTCTTATTCTGTTGCTTCGTATGTTACTCCTGATGCAGGAAGACCTCCACCACCAGTTGCTGTAACTCTCATTAAAAAGTATTTTCCGCCTTCGTTTCTCCAAACATATCCGCATGATTTATATTCTGGCATGTAAGATGTGTATATGTAATTATCCCATTTATCTTCTGTTCTATTTGATGTACAGCATTCTAATGATTTATGTTCTAGACATACATCAATTTGATCTGGAAATTCTTTTGGGGGTTGATACTGATCAATATTTGCAAAAAAAGTACCAGTACAAAAATTACTAGGTTCATTGTGATAACACTCATCCATCACACCATTCGTATAATGTGCTACCCAATTGTTTGCACCCTTTTTAGTTCCTGTATAAGGAACCGGTTCAGATGGATTTGCATGCTTTTCTTCTTTAGTTTTTTCTTCTATGAATGAAGTACATCCTGTTACTACTGCCAAGTAGTCCGCAGATAATTCATTTGTTTTAGTACTATCATAATCAAGAAGTGCACTATCATTATTGTTACCTTGGTATTCTAAAGCATATACCATATAGTTGTTATCCCAAAGTGTTATATAGTATTTATATTTACCACTATCTTTAACAGGTATTACGTATCCTTTAAAGTCACCAGTGTTATCAATACCTAGGTCACTTGTTATATCAAATAGAACACATGATGTCTTTTCACCTAACATTTCTTTTGATAAAACTTTTTTCTCAGTTGCTTGGTAAATTTTATCAATGTACTCAATAAATGTCTTTCTTCTTGCTGTAGTCATTGTACTAAGTACAGATGGTATAGCAATAATCATTATAATTGCAAGAATTACTATTACAGCTAGTAATTCAACTAATGTAAAACCTTTGTTGTTCATTTTTTTCTCTCCTTTTAATTATTTAAATAAATACTTAAATGTGTAATAAGCAGTATTATTTTTGCAATAACGTGATAGTGAACCTATTCCAGATAATTGTCGGAAAAACATAAATAATAGAGTTATTACTATTAATAGTATAAGTAATTTTAAATATTTATTAAATCCTTCTTTGTCAAGATTCTTAAATATTGTAAATAGTACTATTGAAGCTGGTATATAAAGTAGATATAAAAAGTCATAGAAGTATCTATATACTAGTCCACCTTCTATACCATCAAATACTGCTATAAAAATACCAAGTATAATAGACATAATACTAAAGTAGTAAAGAGTCTTATTTATTTTATTTTTATACTTAAATAATAGTAAATTTGATTGTAATATAACGTGTGTTAAGAAAGCTCCTCCATACATATATTCAACATAAATATTACCTATGTAAGAAGAATCAAAGTTAATATGTTCTAAAAATGGATAAGTTCCTAGTACTCTAGGAGGTAATAGTAAATAATACTCTAAACTAGGTAATATTTTATTAAATGCTGGTGCCTTATGTAAAACATCATTAATAGTTAATTGGTATGACGCACCAAATTCAAATATTGAATCAAATCTTAAATAGTTATATGTACAACATATTAGTCCATTTATTATGAATGGTAGAATAAACATTATTAATTCTTTTACTTTTACATCTTTAGTTATTTCAATATTTTTTAATCTATTAATTAAAAATGGTACTACTAGAATAGTTGCAAGTAACGCTTGTGGTCTACAAAGAGAGGTAAATGAAAGTAAGAAACCTCCAAGAAAGTATAGACTATAATATTTCTTTTTAGAGTCATGTATACTAATAATTATATTAAGTCCATTTATTACAAAGAATAATGAATATATTATTGGTATCATATAGAATGTAGGGTCACATGATATACCAAATATACCTATTCCATTTACAGAAACAAATGCTATTAAATAAAATAATCCTAGTGATATATCTTTAAAATATTTCTTACATAAAGTGTATAAGAAGAATATAAAACTAATTGATGTTATAACTAACATAAAGGTAATTAGTTTATAGTTATCAAGTGATTTATGAGTAAGCACTCTATAAGGTAAATAAGTTGTTAGAACTGGTCCTATACCAAAATAAACATAATACTTATTATTATAATATGATTGATCCCATTCACTATTTTTATTCTCTACTAAATTATGATCTTTATAATATTTGTTGATAGTAGTTTCTAAATCTTCTTTAGTATTAAATGAATCATAATAATGATTTAAATTACGTTTTACTATAGCTTGTCTATATCCATAGTCATAGGGATTATCTAGGGATTTTAGTACTTCATTAGTGTTTTCCTTTAAATATAGCTTTCCTTCCAACAAAGATGTTGTTAAACCATTATATTGATCAAGTATTAGATCATGAGGATAAATAGTAGATATCGTGTAAATTAATCCTACTTCTACTAATATAATTGGTAATATAAATAGTAAATTCTTAAACAATTTAATCTTATATAGTTTAGACTTAGGATTAAATAAGAAAAATAATATAGATATTAAAAATAAAACTATTATTCTTGTGTTATTTATTAGAAGTGGTGTTTTCTTATTAATTACAATACTATTTACTTGAACATTTGATGAATCAAACTTAAGTTTAATTTCTTTGGTTTTACCAGAGAATGTTACATAGTTATATTTAGATTGTTCTATAAAATCAAAATAAGACATTTTACCCATGTGAGTAAATAGTTCGTTTGCATCATCTCTTGCATATATATTTATTTTAAAAACAGAAGATGGGTAACCTAAATCTATGTAAAAATTATTTATTTTTTTATTAAATTCTATTGTTTTAACAATAGTTGATCCACCTTCATTAATGGAATCAAAACTAACAGTCGCAGGTTTATTAAAAAGTGTTTCATAATGTCTAAAATTAAAGACTGTTAGTTCTAGAATAAACAAGATAGATATACAATATATAAATTTTAAAAAGGTATTTATTTTATATTTTTTTATTAAAGATATAATACTAAACACAATAATTGAATACATTGATATATGTATTAAATTATCTATAAAACTATTATATGTAATTAGACTATTTAACATTAAAGATATAGTTATAGTTATTAATACATCAATAATGGTATATTTACTTATTTTACTAAAATTATAAGTTAAAAATAGTATTAATAGACTAATAAATAATATGTTAAATGCTATCATGTTTTCACCTACTATATATATTTTAACATATAAAAAAATAAGTAGAATAAATTTCTACCTATTTTTTACTATTACCACCTAGTCTAATATCTCTTCCATTATAAGCTTCGATTGCTTTATCAAGTTCAGCTTCATCAAAGTCTGGGAAAAGTGTATCTGTGAAATAAAACTCTGAATAAGCCATTTCATAAATCATGTAATTAGATACTCTTAATTCACCACTTGTTCTAATAAGTAAGTCTATTGGAGGTAAATCATTATATAAATACTTGTATAAAGTATTTTTATCAATAGTATTAATATCTACTTTATCATTTACTATTTTCTTAATAGCATCAACTATTTCTTCTTGTCCTCCATAGTTAAGACATATATTTAAAGTACCTTTAGTATTATTTTTAGTTAATTCTTTAATACTTTCCATAGACTTTAACACATCTTCTCTTAAAGGTTCCTTTCTTCCAGAGAAAGTTACTTTTATACCTTTTTTATTAAGTGTTTTAAATTTAGACTTAAACATTTTAATAAATAGATTCATTAAATAATTTACTTCTTCTTCACTTCTTTTAAAGTTATCTGTAGAAAAAGCATATACACTTAATACTTCTACTCCTAAGTCAATTGCATGAAGTGCAAGACGTTCAAGCATCTTACTTCCTGCTAAGTGACCTTCACTTCTTTTTAATCCTCTTTTAGTTGCCCAACGACCATTTCCATCCATGATAATAGAAATATGTCTTGGTATTTTTAATTCATCCATACCTACCCTGCTTTCCTGCTTATATATTTTAACACAAATTTGTTATCTTGTATTATCATTGCTGTTAGTTTATTACCATATACACATCCTGTGTCTAAGTGAATTATACCTTTCTTAGGTAAAACATACTCCAAATCATACTTTAAGAACTCTATTTTTTTACCTTCACCAGGATAATATCTAGGTTCCTTCATTGATGAGTGCCCTACGATAGTAAGACGACCTGAGTAAGTGTTTGCTTTAGATGAGAAGTGATCATATATAAGTGTATAAAGAGAATTATTCTTTATTTTTTCTTTTTTTATAGATGCATGAGCACATTGAAAAGCCTCATCTTCATAATACTTAATGGTATTTTTCTTTAACCATTTTTTATACTCTTCTTCCCTATCTCCTATATCTTTTAAAGTTTTATATTTACCTGTTAGTATCCAAGCAATATTATCTATAAACATAATATTATCATTTATAAAACGATAGTCATGGTTACCTAGTAGTAAATATACATTATTACTATTATCCTTTAACTCTTTAATGTATTCTAAAACTTTAAGAGAAGATGGACCTCGGTCTATATAGTCACCTAGTAAAATAAGTTTATCTTCTAATTTATAGTTAACTAAAGTTATTAGTTCTTTTAGTTCTTCAATACAACCATGTATATCTCCAATTATGATAGTCTTCATACAATCACCTATTTAATTATAAGATATTTATTAAGTTTAATAAATCTTTATATGTTATAATTATCATGTGATTATTATGAAGTATAGGTTATTAAATATAATTATTTCTTGTTTATTTGTATTTATTGTAATTGGAGCTAATAGTAGTTATGTTCTTTTTAATATAAGTGCATTATTACTTTTTATTATAGCTTTTTTACTTGTTTTTAAAGCACGTGAGCATCTTTTTAATATATTTAGTATATTTATATATCTAATTAGTTTTATGTTCTTATTTCTTTTATATGGACCAATTAACAATATAAGAGATTTTTTAATAACTACTTCTATTAATACTATGCGTCATCAATATATAGCTAAATTCTTTTATAATGAAGTAACTATTAAGAATGTATTAGATAAAAACTTTTATATTGAATCAAATGATGATGTTGATGATAGTTTGGTAACTCTCTCAGGGGATATTAAATATGATGAAACTAATGAATACGAAAAACAGTTATTTGATAATTTAAAAGATAATGAAGAATACAGAATAATTAAGTTTAAACATAGAAAAGCAAATGCCTATTTGGCTGCAATATATAACCCAAGTAAAATAGAAGTAGCCTTATCTAAATATGCCCTTAACTCTGGAGAATATGTAATAGATATGGCTCGGAGATTAGATGCTTTAGTTGCCATAAATGGAGGAAGGTTTATTGACCCAGCAGGATCAAGTCTTGGTGGTAACCCAGAAGGAGTAACAATAGTTAATGGTGAGGTTATAACTGATTATGAGTATTATAATTTAGCTGTAGTTGGTTTTAACAAAGATGGTGTTATGTCTTTATATAAGCATAAAAGTGCTAAAGAAATACTAGATGATGGTGTTATTAATGCTGTTACTTCTACTCCTATTCTTATACTTAATGGAGAAAAAACTTATATGGAAGGTAATGGTGGATTTGGAGTTACTGCAAGAACAGCAATTGGTCAAAGAAAAGATGGTGTTGTTTTGATGCTTGTAATAGATACAAATGAATTTAGAACAGGAGGGGCATCAATAGTTGAAGTTGCTGATATTCTATATAACTATGGAGCAATTAATGCAATTGCTTTAGATGGAGGAACTTCAAGTGTAATGATCGAAAACAATAAGATGATTAATACCCCAATTAATGCGAGTCTTGAACATAAAACTAGACCTATTCCGACAGCTATTATTTATAAAAAATAAAAGGAACTTGATTGTTCCTTTTTTATTTCTTCAAAATTACTTATTTAAAGAAGATAAAACATTATTCTTTAAAATATTATATCTTCTATTTATATCTTCATTACTTAATAGTTCTTCTCTACTTAGTATATTAGTATTTGTATAATCTAGATTTATACCTTTTATATCAAATTGATCTTTAGCTAGGTCGTAAAAGTGTCCATTTATTTCATTAAATGTGTGGTATCCCTCGCCTACTTTAACTTCTCTTATAACTCCACCAAAGATTTCTTGAACTAGTATACCTGTTATAGTACACTGGCCTTCTGTTGGATTAATGTCTCTATTATATTTATCCCTATAATAATTAGAGACAGTGTCTTTTGTCCAACCAGACTCTAATAGTTTTTTAAATAGTTCTTCTAGACTATTAATACCTTTAAAGTTATCATTTTTAACTTTTACATTTGGAGACTTTTCACAACCTAGAAATGTGATAGTTCTACCACTTATTGTTTTATAAAACATTCCCTCACCTACCTAGTATATTTCCTATGTTTATATTTTATACCATCAGGAGACTCATGACTAGATAGTGTTTCAATATTCCATTCATCTTTGTTGAATTCAGGAAAAAAACAGTCAGCTTCTTTATCACTTGCTTCTACTTCTGTTAAATATAAAGTGTTTGCATAATCAAGCATACTTTTATAAACTGATGAACCACCTATTACCATGACTTCTGTATCAAGTGTTTCTACATATTCGAGTAATTCATCTATTGAATGTACTACTTTATAGTCTACATTTTTTAAATCTTTAGATGTAAGTACTATATATGGTCTTCCAGGTAACTTTTTAGGAAGGCTTAAAAGCGTATTGTAACCCATGATAACAGGATGATTCATAGTTACACTTTTAAAGAACTTTAAATCCTCAGGTAAATACCATATTAATGAGTTATTCTTGCCTAGTTCTCTATTCTCACCAATTGCTGCAATTATTGTTATATTACTCATATATTATACTGCCAATGGTAAATCCATTTGAGGATTTTTCTTTAGAATCTTTTCTCTTGGATAATTTACTACCTTAACATCTTTTGGTTTTAAATCATAGAAGTCATCTTTAGCTTCATTTACCCAGATTGCTGGTTCACAATCAATTGGTTCTCTTTCGATTAGTTCTTCTGCTTGTTTGATATGTCTATCATATATTTGAACATTATCTACTGACCAAGTAAATCTTCCTACTTTATAACCAAAGTGACGAGCAATAGCATATTGTAATTCAACATATTGAATTTGATTAATACAGCCAGCAGTCATGAAATCACTACTACGTTGAACTAGTTTTAAATCTAGATAGTCTTTTCCATCTTTCTCATGACGAACATTCCATTCAGTAAGGAATGCACATGGCTTTAAAGCATGAGGCTTTCTAAAATCATCAACTTGCCATAGATCTATTTGATGTCTTCTACTATCTGGATCTTCAGCCATTTCACGCATGAAGTCTTTCATTAACTTATGGTCATGAACAGTTCCTCCATAACAAGCACCAATATAAGGATGTCCTTTTCTATTTAACTTGTATGATCCATCTGGATTTCTTAGTGCCCATTTTTTCCACCAGTTAAAGATCTCTTGATCTGTTACCCAAGTGTTTTTACCAAGTAGTTTATCAAATTCTACTAAGTCATTACTTTCCTGTTGGAAAATCCAAAGAAGCTCTGTCCAGGCTGTCTGTGTTGCAATCGGTCTTCTTGTTATAAGTGGGGATTCTCCCTTATGTAAGTCATAAGTTACTTCGATATGATTGATTGACTTTGTATGAGCAGGTGTATGAACTGTAATAATACCGTCTTTATCGCTTGCTATTATTTGATTATCTTGTAAATAAATTTCTTTATTATCAGTTGTTACGATAGTTCTATCAAGTGGATAATATATACCATTATATTCGTCTTCATAATGAGGACGTGGGTTTTTATCCCATGTACCATCCCTTAATATTTTTTCAATTGTTTGTTTTGCAAACTGATCTCCCTTTGTACCTATCATTTATTTAACCTCCTATCCTCCTAAATAGTATCATACTAGTTTTAAAAATATAAGACTTGACTTTTACAAAAAAAGAGAGAATAAAATTCTCTCTTATGCCCACAATTCAAATAATGATCTTACATAATAATAATATCCATATTTAACCATTAAGCTATCACTTAATTGAAATAATACATTATATACTACTAAGAATACTAATAGGATTTTTAATATCTTTAAATACTTCTCGTCTGAGTTTATTTCTTTATTAGATGCAAATATACTAATAATCGCAGCAATATATAAGAAGAAACCAAAGTCTAAGAAATATCTAGGTAATATTCCTGCCATCTGAGTATCTACTATCATTATTACTACAGCAAATATTGTACAAAGTGTTCCAACAATCCATGGAGTCTTATCTTTAAATTTCTTACTCTTATTAAATATTGTAAATGCACATAAAGTAACAGCATTAGTTATTAAGAAACCAGCTCCCATGTTCTCATATATAGTTGTACCCATGTAATTAGTTTGTAAGGCTGTTCTATATACAAATGGGAATTTTAAACTAAAGTTAATAGGATTAAATAAGTAATAGAATAAACCTAAAGGAATTCTTCTAAATACCCAACCTCTTTTAGTCATATCATTTGTTGTTAAGTTATAATTAGCACCAAAATCAAATGGGGATGCAAAACGGATATAATTATAATACATCAAAGGTATAGCAATCATAATAAATGGTGTTAATAATGCTATATATCTTTTTATATTCTTTTTACTAAATATTCCTTCTTTCAACTTACCTATAAATAAAGGAATTGAAAGGAATGCAGCAAGTAATAACTGAGGTCTACAGGCTGCAATAGATGCCATACACAAACTTCCAAGAAAATAATATCTATATTTATCTGTTTCATATGCTTTTAACCAACTAATTAAACCATATACAGCAAATGTAACACCCATTACTATTGGTAAGAAATAGTGATCAGGACGTCCAAATACTTGCATTAGACCACATCCATTAATCATCATTAAAGTTAAGAATAGATATGTACCTAAAGAAGTATTTTTAAACCAAATAGAAGCTATTTTCTTAATAAGTATAAATATACCTATTACTAGTAATATACCTGTTATATAGTCACATATACATGTTTTAATGTGTGTTCCAGTTATTAAATAAAAAGGTAAATAATAAATTATAACTGGTGCCACACCAAAATAAACATAGTATTTATTATTAAAGAAAGCTACATCCCACAAATACGTATCTTCAGTATCTTGGAAAGCATCTTTTCTTTGTTTTGTATCATAAGGATTTTTTAAATCTTTTAGTATTTGACTAGGTTTTACATCTAGTTCTACTTTACCTTTACTTAAACTTTCTGCAAGTAGTTTATATTGGTTTCTTTGAGGAGCAGTTTCTTCAAAATTTTCTGCTATAAAGTAACCATTCATAGGAAACATACAAGTAAAGAATACAATTTGTAAAATTAAAGCTGTAATAATATGTTTTTTGCTTCTCTTATCTTGTAAGTTATATTTAAATATTTGACTATTCTTAAGTGCATAAAGAAGAGAAATAAATAGAAATATAACCATGATTCTAATAGCTGAGAAATTATATTCTACAGGCTTATTAAATGATATTTTATCTATTCTAAAATTAAAGTTCTCTGCTCCATTGAAGTAGATTCTAAATTTCTTTGTTTTACCAACTAGATTTAGTTTAATAGTTTCTCCTAGATTATCTTTTAGTAAGACATCTCTTGCAGGAGTACTTTTAAATTTAGAATTAGCAGCATCTGTAAAACCAAATGCTATATTCATTTTTGTATCTTTTTCATTAGCATTAGATAGCTTAATATAAATATTATCTAAATGTTCATTAATATTCTTTATGTCTATATATCTATATTTTGTATCAATAACAGTTAAACTATTATCGTTATTAATTCTAATTCCTTCTGCTATTTCAAAGTTAGTAATATTAATTTCTTTATAATTTTTAGTAGTAAAGTAACTTAAATTAAATAATGTACCTTCTACTAACATTAATACTACCCATACTTTGATGGCAAATCTAAAGTAAGATGTATGTCCTTGAGTAAGAATCAAAGAAACAATTAAAACAATTAATATAATTATGCTTAAATATAAGCCTAACATATTACATCACCACGTAAAAATTATACTTTCTTTTATAGTAATTTGCAAACTAAAAAGAAGCAATTTTTTGCTTCTTTACTTGTTCTTTTTCTCTAAAACTTTATTTTTAAATGTAGTTATTTCCTCATCCGATATATTTAAAGCGTTTGCTATAAAGTTTTCAGTTGATCCATATGTTTCTTCTATTGCATCAATGGCTGCTTGTATAAATTTTTCTTCGGCACGTAGAAAATTCTTTATTTTATAAGCTGTTTTTAAGTTTCTTTTAATTATTAACACAAATAGAAATGCTAAGTTAGACTTAACTCTATTCATATCTTTAATTGATAGATAATCTTCTATTATAGTTTTCTTATCAAATCCAAGAATAGACAATAGAACAAATGTAGTTACTCCTGTTCTATCTTTTCCTTGAGTACAGTGATATAAAACTGGGAATTCTTCTGATGAAATAATTTCTTTTATTATATTACTTAAATTATTTACATATTTTTTATTTGTAACCATTTCAATATAAGCTTCTTCAATAGTACTTATATTATTTAGTTCATTTAGGATAGTATTTTTATCAAATTCAATACCTGTTAATCTCATATCAAACATAGGGATATTTTTATAAGTAGTTGAACTTGTGTAATGATCAGGTTGATGTTTTATTTCCATTGGTGTTCTAAGGTCTACAATCTTCTTTAATTTAAGAGCTTTGCTTTTATATTTGCTTACTCTTGAAGACTTTATGAGTTTTCCTGGCTTAATTTTAACGCCATTTTCACCAGTTAGAACCGATAAATCTTTATAATAACCCATATTCATCACCACCTAATAGAATCTATTCTATCATATTTTACTAATTATTGAATAAATTAATTATTTTAGGTAGAAATATTATTAATCCTATTATTGCAGCAGCAATTGCTGTAATAAGTACTGCACCAGCTGCTATATCTTTTGCGAGACGTGCTTTTTCTTGTTTTTCAGGGGATGCAATATCAACTACATATTCAATTGCAGTATTAAATAATTCTGCTGATATTACTAAACCAAATAAAGCTATACATATAATCCACTCAAGAGTTGATATCTTAAAAATAACTCCTGCTAGAATTACAAGTATCATCATTAGTACATGTATTCTCATATTAGCTTCTGACAAAAATGCAGAACCAATACCTGAGAACGCATACTTAAAACTATGAATAAGTCTCTTATTTTTAAAATCTCTATATGTTTTTACAAATAAACCATTATATCTTTTCATAAAATCTCCTCATATTAATTATATAACTTATTAGATTTTTTTAAAATAAAAAGAGTTATTTCTAACTCTAATTACTTATTCTTTTTAATTCTAGATAATACACGTTTTGCTCTTACTTGATTAACAATATGTTTTACTACTGAATCTTCACTTGACATAGGACGAACATCTACTGCATAAAAGACATTTTCTTTTACTTCTTTAGGATTAATAATAAATTTATTATCTTCGTCCTTAATAAATTCGTAAGGAAGACCTGTTTTGATATCATAGTACTTACCATCAACTTTAATACATTCAATTCTTCTTGAAGTATTATCAGCATAAATGAATTTATAACTATATTCGCTATGAAGAATACTTTCAAACTTATCTATTCTTACATTATATATTTTCATAAATAAACACTTCTTTCTAAGTGGTTTTTATTATAAAAAAGTAATATTTAATTGTCAAATAAAAAGATAGATTTAAAAATCTATCTTTGTTTAAACATTTTTATTAAATCTTTTATAGTTAATCTAGAACCATAGTTAAGAATAGCATTTGTGTATATTCTAATTGAAATATATGCTATTAGTACACTTGTTAATGCGAGTACTACTAGAGATGTAATTATTTCTCCTGTACTAGATAAGCCCATCATAACTCTTAAAGGCATGCAGAATGGACTTGATAAAGGTACGATTGCTGCAATACTATTTAGAGTACTTGTTGGATTTATTAAAGTGAAATATGCAAAATAGAAACCAATTACTGTAAGAATAGCAACAGGTTGATTTGCAGTTTGTACATCTTCTGGTTTAGATACTGTAGATCCTGTTAGAGCATATATAAATGAATAGAATAAATATCCTAGTATAAAATATGCAAATAGAATACATGCAAAACCAATAGTTAAAGTAGATGTATCAAGCATACTATTAAGTAGGTTTTTATCCATGAATGAGAATGCACTTATATAAGCAGTTCCAACTATTAACATTAATTGAACTAAACCAACAAATCCAGTTCCTAATGTTTTACCAATTACAATATTAGTTGGACTAGTAGATGTTGCAATTGTTTCTATTATCTTACTAGTCTTTTCAGTTGTAATAGATGAACTTACTTGGAATGCATTAAAGTATATAGCATAGAATAATACAATTGATAATAACATCATTAAGAATATATTACCTTTAGGTTCTTCTTCTACTGCTGTTACAGTTGTTTCATATTTTGGATATAAAGATTCTATTTTTTCCTCTTCTAAACCAAATGATGAAATTTTATTATATTGATATAGTTCTTTTAAAGTTTCTTCTAATTCGCTAGGTAGTCCAGATATATATGTTGCATCTTTAACAATGTACTCATATTTTACTGTTTTAGATTTCTCATCAAAATTAATAATAAGAGCATCTTCTATTTCCTCATCGTTTACCTTTTTCTTTAACTCATCAATACTTAGATCAGTTTTTTGAACTACATTTGATGGGAACTTTATATCTTCATTAAAAGCTGAACCAAATACATTATCGTAGTCTTGTACTAATGTAGTAGCAACTCCTCCATCTTCTTCACTTGAATTAAAACTTTCAATTATATTAGGAATATTAAATCCTAAAACAATCATTAAAAGAATAATTATAGTAGTAATAATGAATGATTTTCTTCTAAGCATTTCTTTAATTGTATACTTAGCAACTATAAATGTATCTCTCATATTACTCACCTACCTTTTCTATGAATATATCATTTAAAGATGGTTTAGCAATTTCAAATCTATTAATCAATATATTTTTACTTATTAAATCTTTAATTAGCTTATGAGCTTCTTTTTCCTCATTTATTGAAATTTCATAGATATTATCGTGTTCTTTTATTAGTTTTAATTTATTGTTCTTAATAAACTTAGAAATATCTTCTTCTGTTTCTATAAATAGCTTATTAGCAGGATAAGAATTTCTTATCTCTTTTAAATTACCTTGTAAAACAGTTTTACCTTTATTAAGAATAAGTAAATCTGTACAGAATTCTTCAATTGTATGCATTTCATGAGCAGACATAATAATATATTTACCTTTTTTAATTAAATCTATAATTACATCTTTAATAATTGATGAGTTAACTGGATCTAGACCACTGAAAGGTTCATCTAAAATTATTAAATCAGGATCATGAATAATTGCTATCATAAATTGAATCTTTTGTTGATTACCTTTAGATAGTTTTTCAGGAGTTACTTTTAGATATTCTTCAACTTGAAGAATTTTAGCCCATTTATTGATAGACTTAGTAGCTTCTTCTTTACTCATTCCTTTTAATTCAGCAAAGTATAATAATTGATTCATTATTATTGATTTTGGGTATAGACCTCTTTCTTCAGGAAGATAACCAAAATTGATATTTTTTCTATTAACTGGAGAATCATTCCAAGATATTTCACCTTCGTCTTTATTTAAAATACCTAGAATCATTCTTAAAGTTGTAGTTTTACCAGCGCCATTTGTTCCAAGTAAACCAAATATACCTGGTTTTTCAAGTTCAAAGGATATCTTATTAACTACACGTTTAGTTCCGTATGACTTACATACGTTTTTTACTTTTAATCCCATATTTATCACCTACAATTATGATTATAGCATATTTAACCAATAAAAAAATACTTTAAAGTTTTAAAGTATTTTTTATACCACGATAAGATAAATTTTCAATTATTTGAGCTATTTCATCTTTGTCATCTTTGAAGTCTCTTGCCATCCACCAAGCAATTACTCCAAGTGAACCATTAAATAAAAATACTACTGCTCTAGATATTTCATCATCACTTAGTTTTGGATTACGTGTTTTCCATAGATCATAACAAATGTTATAACAAGTTTCCACAAATGGATTTAAGAAATAAATACCACTTACCTTACTAAACATTTCTACTTCTCTTCTATTTTTATAGATAATATCAAGTATTTCAGTTACAAAAAGGTGTATTTTCTTACCAGCTGCTGGTGGTATGTTTTTTAATTGATTAATATACTCAGTTTGTATTTTATTTAATAAATCATATTGATCTTCATAGTATTTATAAAATGTTGCACGATTAACTTTAGCATCTTTACATATTTCACTTACAGTTATCTTACTAATGTCTTTCTTTTCAAGTAAACTTATAAAAGTCTCTTTTATTCTTTTTTGTGATTGTTCTATTCTTTTATCCATGTTATCACCTCAGGTAATTATTATATGATAGCAAAGAAAAATAATCAACACTTGTTTAATAAGAAAAGAGCATATAATATGCTCTTAACCTAGTAATGTTTTAAAGGCAGTTTGCACTGCTTCAACATCTCTATCATCTACAGCTTTAATATGTGGTGTAGATGACTCAGCATCAAGTATTTCAACAAAACGAACTGTAACTTTAGAAGAAAGTCCATCATCATTTAAAGTATAAGCCATGAATGTTTTATTTAAATTAGGTAATCTAAAAGTTTCAATTACTTCTACTTTTATTTTATTACCATTTTCATCAATATATTCTCTTATATTATCCATATTATCTTGATCTTCCTTCACTTGCTGGCGTAAATTTTTGTACGGCACTTATTACTTTTCTTATGTTTTCTGAATTCTCAGCTATAGTATTATTTATATCATTTATATTATCAGCTACATCAGTATTTGGGTTTGGTATATCCATTGCTGCATCATATATCTTTTCTGCTCCAGCGACTAGTCCATGTAATACTCCAGTTGCGGCAAGAGCAATTAATTCTCCAACTGGTCCATCCATAGGAATTGCAACAAGTACAATTGTAGCAATAGTACCAACTGTATCTACTGCAGCTTTAGCTATTCCAAATCCTTTTTTAACTTTTTTATAGTTTTCTAATTTTTCTCTATCAACTTCTAAGTTTGCATTATTATAATTTTCTTGCATATATATCACTCCCTATTAATAGTATTATAGCAATAAATATGCCGTTATGTTTATTATTATGTTTTCCTTTACAAAAAAGTAGACTTAAATGAATAAGTCTACTAGGAATCCAATTATAACTCCAGATAAATATACTATTGATAATATAGTCATATTTTCTTTTAAATTTTTATTTGTTTTAAATAACATTAATAAGCCAATTCCTGATCCGGTTAATAAGCCAGCCGTTGTAACACCTATAGTAATAAAACCACCTAAGTATAATTCAGTTATAATAACTGATGCTGCACAGTTTGGTATTAAACCTATTAAACTAGCTAGTAAGTATACTAAAATATTCTTTTGAAGTAGTATATTTGATATAGCATCTTCTCCTATAAACATTATTAGTAAACCAATTATTACATTAGCAGCTAATATAAATAAAGTTACTGTTAAAGTATGTTTTATACTTGATAAAATAATTCCATGATGATTGCAATCACAATGATCATGTTCACATATTTCATGTATTTTTTCTTTTTTGTTATCAGTCTTTTTATTTATAAATAAATCTACTAAGAAACCAATTATAATACCTATTACTGCTTTAAATAGAATAATAAGTAAAAGAGTTTTAATATCTGTTTTTTCTCCTAACATAATTGGCAACATCTCATCACTAGTAGATAAGAATACAGCTATTAAAGTACCAACTGTAATTACTTTTGAAGAAAATAAACTTGCACACATAGCTCCAAATCCACATTGAGGAAGAGCACCAAGGATACCCCCAGCAATTGGACCAGCAGCTTTATATTTTGTTATAGCATTTTCTGTTTTTTTATTTAGTTTATGTTCAAATAACTCTAATATTAGATATGTTATGAATAAATATGGAACTATTTTTAAAGTATCCATTAAAGCATCTAGTAATACGTCTATCATTATTTGCCTCCACATAATTTACATGTACCATTTATAATTATATTTTTACTTTCTGGTAAAAAGTCATGATTACTTGTAATATGACTAAATAAGTCATTTACACAGTCACAATCAATATGAATAAGAGATCCACATGATGTGCATTTTAAATAGAAGTGATTAGCTTCTTCACACTCTTCTAAATATTGGTAATGAGTATCATCTAGTTTAATTACTCTTCCCTCTTCTAGTAGTTTATCTACATATCTATAAAGTGTAGTTAGACCAACACTTGAATTTAGTTTTGTATATAAATCTTTGATTGTAAAATCTTTATTTAGTGATTTTATAACAGCATTAATACTTTCTTTTTGTTTAGTCTTATATGTTTCTGTTCTCATAAAAATGTGTCTCCTTAAATCGAAAATAATTTTCATTTTGTATTATATGTTAATATAAAAATATAGTCAACAATAAATTGAAAACAATTTTCATTTTTAAAAACAATAAAAACTGAGTTTTAATACCCAGTTTGAAATGTGCTTTATTTTAATTTACTAAATATGTCTTTCATATCTCCATGCACAGTTATTTCTGCTATATCATCATATTGAGTTTTTTCTTTATTAATTAGTATTAGATGTTTACCTCCAAAGTATCTTACTAGATTAGCTGCAGGATAAACCAAAAGAGATGTACCGGCAACTATTAATGTATCTGCATAAGTTATTGCTCTTATAGCTTCATCAAATGCAGGTGGTAAGGCCTCCCCATATAAAGTTACTTCAGGTCTAATAATACCTCCGCATTCACATGTAGGAACACCTTCACTATTAAATACATCTTCAGGTTTATATTTTTTACCACATTTCATACAACAGTTTTTATAAATTGTTCCATGTATTTCAAGAACATTAGTAGATCCTGCTTTAGTATGAAGTCCGTCAATATTTTGAGTAACTACTGCCTTTAATTTACCTTTATCTTCTAGTGACTTCAAATAGAAATGCGTCACATTAGGTTCAACATCCAAACAGTTTAAATATGTTTTATAAAAATCATAAAAGTCTTTAGGATTTCTTTCTAACATATCAATACTTAACATTTCTTCGGGAGGATACTTATATTTAATAGAATATAGACCATCTACACTTCTGAAATCTTTAATACCTGATGCTGTAGAAACGCCTGCACCTCCAAAGAATACTATATTATCTGATTCATCTATTATTTTTTGTATTTGTTTTATTTTCTCGTCCACTCTCTCACCTTCATTATAATTATATTATAAATTAAATAAAAAAGAAGAATTACTTCTTCTATTATTTATTAACATTACCAAATCTATTAAATGGGAATAAAACAATTGATGTTATACCTTGTATATCATCTTTTTCTATTGTTCCAAGCATTCTTGAGTCTTTGGAGTTTCCACGATTATCTCCCATTACAAAATATTCATCCTCTGGAACAGTTATACCATCTCCACATAGCTCTGATACAAATTTACAAGTTTGAACTAAATGAGCATCATCTGAGAAGTTTTCTTCCACCTTTTTGTCATTAATATAAAGAATACCTTTTTGATTATCTTCATCAATTTCATATCTTACTTTTTCACCAGGTAGACCAATTACTCTTTTAATTAGCTTTCCATCATCCGTTTTTATAACAACTATATCAAATCTATTAATACCTACTGTTTTAAGTCTTAATTTATATAGAAGCATAATATCCCCATTTTTTAGTGTTGGGTTCATAGAGTCTCCATTTACATCAACCGGAGTTGCTATAAATGTTCTTATAATTATTACACATATAATAATTATTATATATGGAAGTATTTCTTTTATAGTATCTCTTTCAGCTTTTTTAGTGGTTTCATCTATTTCTTCTTGAGAGTGTTTTTTCTTAGGAGGTAGTTCTACAATTTCTTTAGTTTCTTCTTTTGTTTCTTCAACTGCTTTTATATTATTTACTTCTTCTTTATTTTTATTTTTTCTACGTCTTCTTGTAGCCATTTAAATCACCAATAAAATTATAACATATTTTGATAAAAGTTAAATAATACATAAAAATTTCCTCGTTTAATTAAATATGTTATAATAGTACTCAATTTAGGGGGATTTTGTTATGGAGTATGATATCGAATACTATAAAAATTTTAGACGTCGTGTAAAGAAGATTATGAATTTCGTATATAGAATTGAAGTAAATGGTCTTAAGAATGTAGATTTAAATGAAGTTAATTTATTTGCTGGAAATCATTTAAATATATTAGATTCTTGGTTGCTTGTTACAGCTTTAGATGATAATTTAAGATTCATGGTAGATAAAAAGTTATATAGATATAAATCATGGGAAAACTTTTTTACAAGAGTTGGTACTTTCCCAATTGATCCAGATAAAAGTGATTTAAAAGCTGTTAGAACTGCAGTAGATCTTTTAAAAGAAAAGAATAATGTTGTAATATTCCCTGAAGGAAAAACTCATAAATATAAAGTATATGTTCCTTTTAAAAATGGTGTTCCTACTATTTCTCTACTCGGAAAAGCTAAGCTTGTTCCATTTGGTATAAATGGTAGCTATATCCCTGGTGCTAGACTTCAAATTAACTTTGGAGAACCAATTGATTTAAGCAAGTATGATAGAAAAGAATATGATCAAGTACTTGAAGAAAAAGTTAGAGAATTACAAGTAAGAAAAAGAACACCAAAAAGAAAAGATAGAAATTAATCTATCTTTTTTCTTTTCTTAAATCTACTTAATAGATTTGGTTTTTCTTGTTTAATAACTTGTATATTTTCTAATGCTTTATTGTGTATTTTATTTAATTCTTCAAAATTAATATTATTAATTTCTTTATCTAGAAATGCATATAGTTCTTCTTCTGTAGAGTTTTTTAGGTAAAGTGTATAGAAGTTATCCTTTTCTATTGGACTACCAGTTATTATTTTATCAATTATATAGTATAAAGGAGGAAAATCAACAACTGTTTTAAAAGGCATGAATCCTTTTCTAAATAGTAATAATTTTCTTTTAAACTCTTCTATATTGGCATACTCTTCTCCTACAACTCTAATATATTTGTGAGACTTTAATTTTTCTTTAATAGCAAGTAAAGTATTAACATTATATTCTAGTTTTTCCATATACATTCCTTCTTTCAATTTTATTTTAATAAAGAATTAATAAATTATCAAATAATTTATATAACAAAAAAAGAAGAATATTATTCTCCTTCTTTAGCGTTATATTCCTTTGACATATTGTCAATGAAGTTAAGTTTTGCTCTTCTAACTACACCTTTTTTAACTACTTGGATTGAATCAATTAATGGTGAGTTTACTTTGAAAACTCTTTTTACCCAAACACTACCAGATTTTTTTCTAACAGTGAATGTTTTACCTACTGATCCACCTTTAATAGCTACAACGATACCTTGGAAAGCTTGAATTCTTTCTTTGTTACCTTCTTTAATTTTGTAGTCTACTTTTACAGTATTACCAACACGAAACTCAGGAATATCTTTTCTTACAGATTTAGCATTTACTTTATCAACTAAATTCATAAAAAACCATCCTTTCTTTAAAATTACACCCACATAATCATAGAACACATTTTCCAGCGGATTACATTTAGCTTTTTTCACAAAGCAACGTTAGTATAGCATGTTTTTATAATTCATGCAATACTTATATTTCATCTTCGTTCCAGAGAACTTTAACTACTCCATTATCATATTGTAACTTAGTATCTAAATTTAGATATTTTCCTGTTTTAGGGCTAATAATATTATCTTTTAAATAACCATTTTTATATAAATCACTTATCGTGGAATTATTTTCACATTTACTTTCTATAAAACATCTTTTAGCTTTATATGTTATTTGATTCTTAATCGATAAAGTTCTTTTAGCTTTATAATCTTTATCATATTCTTTATATACTTTAATTGTTAAGAATATGGCTAATAGACCAATTACAAGTAAGAATGTAATTATATTTTGACCTTTTTTCACGTATATCTTCCTTCATGCTTTTATTACTAAGGTAATTATATCATTAATAAATAAAAAAAGAAGATAAATTAATCTTCTTTATATGGTACTTTACCATCATAATAATTTTTAATAAATTCTTCTCTGTATTCAAGGATAGAATCATTCTTTATTGCTTCTCTTAAGTCTTCAGCAATTCTAATTAAGAATCTAATATTATGTATTGAAAGTAGTCTTTGACCAAATGTTTCTTCACTTCTAATTAAATGATGAATATAGGCTTTAGTATAGTTTTTACAACAATAACAATCACATGTTTCATCAATTGGTGTGAAATCTCTTTCAAACTTAGCATTCTTAATATTTATTTTCCCATATTTTGTATGTGCATGACCATGACGAGCAAGTCTTGTTGGAGCAACACAGTCAAATATATCAACACCACGTATTACATTTTCAATTAAATCAATTGGATCTCCTACACCCATTAGATATCTTACTTTATCTTTAGGTAAGTATTTACAAGAATATTCAACTTGTTTGTATTGAACATCTTTAGGTTCACCTACAGCTGTTCCTCCAATTGAATATCCATCGAAATCCATCTTAACTAATTCTTCTACACAGTGTTTTCTTAAATCTTCAAATTCTCCACCTTGTACAATGCCAAATAGGGATTGTCTTGGATTATTAAATACTTTTTTGCCACGTTTTGCCCAACGTAGAGTTCTTTCTACTGAATCTTCTACATACTTTCTTGTATGAGGAAAACCAATACACTCATCAAAAGACATTGCAATGTCTGAATCTAATTTGTTTTGTATTTCTATACTTTTTTCAGGAGTAAGTAATAATTCTCTTCCATCTAAGTGTGATTTGAATTTAACTCCTTCTTCAGTAATCCATTTAGGTTTAGATAAAGAGAATACTTGGAAACCACCTGAGTCAGTTAGAATTGGCCCATCCCAATTCATGAATTTATGTAATCCACCTGCTTCATCAACTATATCCTCTCCAGGACGAAGCCATAGATGATATGTATTAGCTAGAATTATTCCAGAATTAACTTCTTTTAATTCTTCTGGAGAAAGTGTTTTAACTGTTGCTTGTGTTCCTACTGGCATAAACATTGGAGTATCATATGTACCATAATTGGTTTCTATTTTTCCAAGTCTAGCATTAGTATGTGCTTCAGTCTTAATTAATTCATAGTTTATCGGACCCATTTTTTCTCTTTTCACCTTGTAATTCCCTCTTTCTAGATTTTACAAATTTGTCATTTGTATCATAATATTTATCATATTTTTTAAATGTTGTTTCTTTAGTGCGTTCTATAAGTGATGATTTATATTGATTGTAAGATTCTTGAACGTTTTCACCCAAAAATGAATAGTCATCAAATCTATCATTAAAAACTACTCCATTTGGTCTATAATCCTCATCTAAAGTAAATATTATATTAACTATTTGATTAATATCAGGTATAACTATTTCATCTGCTACATAATATATTCTTTCTTCATGATCAAATACATAGTAAATATTTTTAATTACTACTTCATTAGTTTTTCTATTAATTAAATCTCTTCTATAAATCATATAAACACCACCTATTTTTAAATTAATCTTCTATTATAAGCATAGCATCTCCAAAGGAGAAAAATCTATATTTATTATCAACTGCTTCTTTATAGGCTTTCATTATATTATCTTTTCCAGCAAGTGCTGAAACAAGCATAACTAAAGTACTCTTTGGTAAATGAAAGTTTGTAATAAGATTATCTATTCCTTTGAATTCAAATCCTGGATAAATAAATATATTTGTTTCACTTACTTCTGGAGTAAACTTATCAAATCTACTTCTATTGGTTTCTAGTACTCTTGTTGATGTTGTACCAACAGCAAAAATACGTCCTCCTTTAGAGCGGATTTCATTAAGTTTTTCACATGATGCTTTAGATAAAACATAACTTTCAGTGTGCATTACATGTTTGGTTACATCTTCTACTTGTACAGGTCTAAATGTACCTAGACCAACATTAAGTGTAACAGGTACTATTTCTACACCCTTATTCTTAATATCTTCTAGTAACTCAGGAGTAAAATGTAGACCTGCTGTTGGTGCTGCTGCTGATCCATAATTCTTAGCATAAACTGTTTGATACATATCTTGTTTATCTAGTTTTTCATGAATATATGGAGGAAGTGGCATAGTTCCAAGACGTTCAAGTATTTCCATTAAAATACCTTTATAAAGTAATTTAACATGAGTAATACCATCTGGAAGTATTTCCGTTACTTCTGCTTTTAGAGAACCATCTCCAAATGTAAGAGTTGTTCCAACATGTAAACGTTTTTGAGGTTTAGATAAACATTCCCATTCGTCTTTACCTAAATCTTTTAAAAGAAGTAACTCTATAACAGCATGAGTATCCTCTTTTTCTCCAATTATTCTTGCTGGAATTACTTTAGTATCATTAATTACTAAAGCATCTCCAGGATGTAAATAATCTATGATATCTGAGAATACTTTATGTTCAATTTCTCCAGTTTTCTTATGTAGAACAAGTAATTTACATGAGTCTCTATCCATAAGTGGAGACTGTGCAATTAGTTCTTCAGGTAAATAATAATCAAAGTCATCAGTTCTCATGTCTTTCTCTCCTTTAAATCGTTACACTAGTATACTTCTTTTTTAATGTATTTACAAATGTTTTAGTAACTTGTATCCACTAATCTTAATACTCTTAAATCATCTTTATATTCTATAATATTTCCTGATTTATCTGTTATCTTAGGTCTAAGAGGATCTTTAGGATCGTATGATTTAACATAAGCAATTGTAGAATCAGTTAATATTACTTTATCCCCTTCCTTATATAGAGGAATATCATATAGTATAAACTTAGTCCAAAAAGGATTTAAGTATCCAATAGATACATATTTATTAATCTTTGATACCACTTCTTTAAATGGTTCATTTTTATCTTTAATAGCACCTTCTATAAGCAACATATCATATGTATCTGCAACACTTATTAAAGATGCTACGTATGAAGAAAAACCATAATCAAGTAGCTTTGCTCCAAGAGGAGATGATGGATTATTATAGTATTCATTTGAAAGTAAGATGTTTTCTCTTACATTTTCATCTATATCAAATTCATCAAGCAAAATGTATGCATATAAAGTATTAACTCTATCATTATATTTATAGAAGTCTTCTGCTTTTATATTAGGAAACTTTTCTTTATCCCAAAAGTTCATGTGTTCTCTAGTCTTCTTAAAATATTCTTCATTCTTACAACGTTTACCATATTTAGATAACATACATGATAAAGCAAGTTCACTTATATCTATTTGTTTATCTTTAGGAGCATTAACGTTATAAAGAGTTGCAACTCTTGTTGCAAATATTGTCATATTAACAATATGATCATATAAATCATACTCTTTAGAAGTATATTTAGATAAGTCTATATTAAAACTTATATTATGATAGATTCTTTCAAACAATGTAGAAATATATTTAAGTAATTCAATATTATTATCTTTAATAGCATTTTTTATGTATTCTTTAAAGTTTCCATTGAAAGTTTCATTAGAATTACTTATTAAGATATCTATTTCACTATAATCGTTTTTAATAATAGTATTTATTATATTTTTACTAATAAGTGTACCCTTAGAAAAAAGGTCTCCTTCATATGTTTTAATTTCTTCATTTAATTCCATCCCTGGATATAAATACTTAGTACTAATTTTCATAAAAACACATCCTATTTATATTATACAAAATATGCAAATATATTATTTAATTTAGATTTTAATTAATTATTAATTTACATATATTATCCATAAAAAAAGAAATATAATCTATATTTCTTTAATTAAAACAATCTACCTTCTGTAATACCCATATGTTGATAGGCTTTTTCAGTTACTACTCTTCCACGAGGAGTACGTTTAATAAAACCTTCTTGCATAAGAAAAGGTTCTACAACATCTTCAAGAGTAGATATTTCTTCACCAATTGCACTTGAAATAGTTTCAACACCAACTGGACCTCCATTAAATTTTTCAATTAATGCAGTTAAGTATTCAATATCTATTTGGTCTAAACCATAGTTATCTACTTTTAATCTATCAAGAGCTTTTTTAGTTAAATCAAAACTAATTTCATTATCTCCATCAACTAAAGCAAAGTCTCTTACTCTTTTAAATAATCTATTAGCAATTCTTGGTGTTTTTCTTGAGCGTTTAGCAAGTTCCATGGCTGCATCATCATTAATAGGCATTTCTAGGACTCTACTAGTTCTTTTTACAATTGATTGTAATTCTTCATCTGTATAGTAATTAAGTTTATTAACAATACCAAATCTATCTCTTAGAGGACTTGATACATCTCCAGCACGAGTAGTTGCCCCGACTAATGTGAAAGGTGGTAAATCAATTTTAATTGATCTAGAACTTCCTTCACCTCCTACAACAATATCAAGTTCAAAGTCTTCCATGGCAGGATATAACATTTCTTCTATGAACTTAGGTAATCTATGTATTTCATCAATAAATAATACATCACCTGGTTCAAGAGTTGAAAGAACTGCTGCTAAATCCCCTGACTTTTCTATTGAAGGACCTGATGCAGTTTTAAACTTAGCTCCAAGTTCATTTGCAATAATATGAGCAAGAGTTGTTTTACCAAGTCCAGGAGGACCATATAGTAAAACATGATCAAGAGGTTCATCTCTTAATTTTGCTGCTTCAATGAAGACATGTAAGTTATTTTTAACTTCATCTTGACCTACGTATTCATCTAGAGTCTGAGGTCTAATAAATTGATCACTTTCAAAATCTTCTGATAGTTTTTCATTATCAATTATTCTCTCCATATTTTCTCCTATTTAAGCATTTGTTTTAAAGCGTCTTTAATTTGTTCTTCAAGACTCTTTGAATAATCTATATTAGGTAATACTTTCTTAATCTCAGGTTTCTTATAACCAAGATTTAATAATACTTCAACAAGTTCACCAGAATCTACAATATCACCTGAACTAGTTGGAGCAAGTTTTCCTTTTAAATCAAGTATTATTTGTCTTGCTAACTTATCTCCTACTTTAGGAAATTTAGTTAAATATAAAACATTTTCTCTATCAATAGCATCAATTATTCCATCTACAGAACCAGTTGCAAACATTGGTAGAGCTATTCTTGGACCTAATCCTTTTACATTTATAAGTCTTAAGAATAATTCTTTTTCATCTTTATTTTTAAAACCAAATAAGGCTTGTCCATTTTCAGTTATTTGATGATATATATATACTTTAGTTTCTTTTCCTTCTTCAAAAGCATATGGATTAGGTACAAAAATGTCATATCCAATCCCATTATTATCAACTACTATTCCACTTGCAGTAACTTCAGTTATTGTTCCAATTATGTAGTTAAACATATTTATCATCTCCTAGTTAATTATAGCATACCAAACATACTTTCGTATATATAAATGTATTGTTTAGATAAATAAAAAAATAGTATTACTACTATTTTTTAAATAAGAGTCTTTTAATACCTTCTATAGGACTTTCTTTTACAATTAAAACATTTGGATTACACTCTGCTACTATCTTTTCAAGTGTTTCTTTAGATACCTTTTTTTGATTAATAGAAATAGGAGTTTTCTCAACAATAATTATATCTCCTTCATCGTTTAGACGAGATAAATCTCGATACTCTGTACCCGTAAAAATGTCATAATAATAAAGTCCATCTTTTCTAGCAAATATAAATCTATTAAGTTTATCATAATAAGTTCTATAATGGTCATATGATAAAAATTTAATACTTGTTACTTTTCCAAGACGTGCAAGATATAAGTCCTTAGTTGAATATTTCATTTTACCACCCTAAAACAATTATAACATATAAAAACTCGATTCGATATCGAGTTTATTTTTTTACTATTTCAAGTTTAATAGTATAGTCTTTAACACCATAAGGTTTTTTAGGGTAAAAGATTACTCTAGTTTCAACTGTATCATAATCAGAAAAATAATATTCTAATGCTTCTTGATCATCACTGTTATATCTAATTAGATTATCTATATTTACTTTAATACCTATATCTTTAAATTTATCTAGGTATTCTTTTCTATAGTTATCACCATTCTTACCACAATCATTCCAGTAAAAACCTTCGTAGAATTCTGTTCCTAATGTAAAAAGTTTGTGATCTTTTGCAGTAGTTGTTGTAGTAGTTGTTATTGTAGTAGCTGCTGTAGTCTCTTTATTATCAGTTTTAGTTGTTTCTTTATCTTTTGATAACATAAATACAGCAAAGAAACTTGATACTAATACTATAAGTATTATTACAAAGAATATTAAAATTTTAATTCCTTTATTTAATTCATCTATTTTTTCATCATTCATCGCTATCACCAGTTTCATAATAACATAAAAATGAAAAAAGTGAGAAAAATCTCACTTTTAGAATAATGATAATTGATTTGATTCACTTAAGTTCTTGAAACATCCAAGTTCTTTTAATTTTTCCATAGCGCTTGTTGGACATTTACCACGATCATGTAAATCTTCTTGTGATATAAATGGTGCTTTCTTACGTTCTTCAATAATCTTTAAAGCAACGTTTTCACCTAGACCATCAAGAGCACTGAAAGGAATAATTAAACCTTTACCATCTTCAGTTATAAGGAACTTACGTGCATCACTTTTCTCAATATCGATATTTTCAAATCTAAATCCACGTGCACACATTTCTAGACAAATGTATAACGTATCACGTTTTTCTTTATCTACATCACTTAAGTTTGGATCCATATCCATCTCATCAATTCTATCTCTTATTGCTTGTTCTCCACCTACCATGGATGCAATATCAAATTTATCTTTACGAATTGAAAGGTATGCTGAATAATACCAAATTGGATGATGTACTTTAAACCATGCAATTCTAAATGCACTTGTTACATATGCTGTTGCGTGTGCTTTTGGGAACATGTATTTAATCTTACTACATGATTCAATATACCAATCAGGAATATTATGTTCTTTCATGTAGGCTGCGTGTTCTTTCCAACCAGCAGGATCTTTACTTGCTTTACCTTTACGAACAAACTCCATGATTTTGAAGGCTTTACCAGCAGGAAGACCCCATTGTATAAGATTAACCATGATGTCATCACGACAACCAATTACATTTTTAAATGGTACTTTTATGTCACCATTTTCATCAGGTGTACATAGGTCATGAGCATTACCTAACCATACATCTGTACCATGAGATAAACCTGATATTTTTATAAGTTCTGCAAATGTTGTTGGTTTTGTTTCTTCAAGCATTCCAAGTAAGAATGATGTACCAAATTCAGGGATACCAAGAGTTCCTGTTGGGCAGTATTTACGTCCATCTTTTGTTAATCCTCTTAATTGATCAGGTTTAACGCCAAGAATCTCAGGACCTGTGAAAATAGACATAGTATCTTTATCACCTAAATCAATTGTTGTAACATCCATGCCTGATAAATCTTGTAACATTCTTAGAACTGTTGGGTCATCGTGACCAAGTATATCAAGTTTTAAAAGATCTGCTTCAATCTTATGATAATCGAAGTGTGTTGTTCTCCATTCAGCAGTTGGATCATCAGCAGGATATTGGAATGGTGTGAAATCCCAGACATCTTTGTAACCTGGAACTACAACGATTCCACCTGGGTGTTGACCAGTTGTTCTTTTAACACCTGTACAACCAATTGCTTGACGTTCAATTTCAACATCTCTTATATTACATTTAATTAATTTTTTCTTCTTTAAGTCATCTTTAGAAGCTATTTTTATACCATATGTTTTTGCTTCATTTTGAAGATCGTTAAACATTTGATCTTCATAGAAACCTTGAACATAACCAAATGCTGTCTTATCTGCAACTGTACCTATTGTACCCGCACGATATACATTATCAGTACCAAATAGTACTTTTGTATAAGCATGGGCACTTGCTTGGTTATCTCCCGAGAAGTTAAGGTCTATATCAGGAACTTTCTCACCTGCAAAACCTAGGAAGGTTGCAAATGGCATGTCATTTCCTTGATGAACCATCATTTCTCCACATTCAGGACACTTTTTATTAGGTAAGTCATATCCAGATGGATATGCTTCTGATAATGGATTACCATCTTTATCAGTAAATTCATTATGGCAACACTTAGGGCAATAGTAATGAGCTGGAAGACCATTACACTCTGTAATACCCATCATTGATGCAACAAATGATGAACCTACAGAACCACGGGAACCAACTAAATATCCATCGTCATTTGAGTGTTTAACCAGTTTTTGAGCTATAAGGTAGATAACGTCAAAACCTCCACCTATGATACCAGTTAATAATAACTTAGCTTTTTCTATAGCATCTTTTTCACTTAAGTCTGGTTCTTGAGACTTAACCTCTTCTGTTTTTAATTTTACTACTCCATCATATCCTGACATGATTACATCATGTAAGTAACTAGAGAACTTCTCTTGTTTTTCTTCTTCACTCATATCTGGATATTCACTATCCATATGAGCTTTAACTAAGTCAGTTATCTTATCTCCATAGAACTCTTGAGCAATACGCTCTTCTATGTTTCTTGGAAGTGGATCTCCATACATAGAATGTGCTTTGTCAAATACTAAATCACGACATATTTCTTGAGAATGCTCAATAATTGGAGAGTAAGGTTTTTCAGGATAAACAATTACCTCTATTTCGTCCATCATATCAATAATCTTATTAGGGTTATCAATAACTATTTCTTTAACTAACTTTTTATCTTCTAAGAATGCAAACTCTTCTAACATTTCGCTCGTAGTTCTAAAGTATTGATTAGGTATATCACCATGAACGGTAGAACCAGTTGATGAGTATTTAGAAAGTAATTTATAAGTACCATCTGCAAAGTTAATTGTAAGAACACCAGCAATTTGTAAACGTCTTAGAGAACTTTCTATTCTATACTTCTTATCATCATCAGACTTTAATACTTCTATTTCATCACTTGCTTTATCACCTTTAGGTGTTGCATATATATCAAGAATAGTTGCAGCAGTAATAGGAATGTCTTTAAACGCAGTCATTGTGTAGATATATTTAAGTACTTTTATATCTGTTGGATTTAGTTCTACACCATTCTTCTTAGCTTTTTCTATTGCATCAGCAATATTCTTTTTATTAGTATTATTTTTAGCTTTTGGTTTTAGACATCTTGCAAGAGGATGTCTACCTTTTCCAGGTACATTTTGATTAACTATAATCTCTCTTGATAAAGCATCTTCAGGATTTAGATTATGAACATCTCCTGTTGCAACAATCATCTTACCTACTTCTTTAGCACACTTAATAATCTTCTTAATTACTTTCTTTAAATGTGCTTCTGAATCTATATCGTGGCTTGAAATTAGAAAGCGATAATTATCTAAAGGTTGAACTTCTATATAGTCATAGAACTCCATTGCTTTCTTTAACTCTTCATCACTACGAGTAAGTGCAATATTAAATATTTCACCATTTAAGCATGCACTTCCAACAAGAATGTTTTCTCTTAACTCATTAACTAATCTTCTAGGTATTCTTGCATTCTTACTTAAGAAGTTTGTATTAGCAAAGGAAATAATCTTAAATAGACTCTTTAAGCCATCATGATTCTTAGCTATAAGTGTAATATGCTTTGTACCATCATATTCATTTGCTATGTTTTCTGTAAAACTTTCAGCAGGTATATTTTCATACATTTGAAGGTGATCTTTATGACACCAGTCAAACTTCCATGAGTATCCATTTACTCCATATTCTTCAAATGGATTTTCTTTGTTAGTGTCACTATCCATCTGAATTTTTATATAATTCTTATAAGAAATAAGATCTTGTATATTCTTTAAATACTTAGGATTATTCTTTATAGAAATAGATTCTAATAAACCTAAGTCATTTAGTTCATTTAAAGTATTAATTCCTTTTATTTGCTTTAACATACTATTAAATATTAAAGCAGTATTTTCAGAGTCGACATCAGCACCATGGTGTTGTCCAACATAGATATTAAATGTAATGTTATATTCTTGTAATCCATTTGTAATATCTATAGAAATATCATTAGAAGCTGGATGCAACTTTATAACACCAGTTGGGCTTACAACACTAAAATCTATATTATTTAATATTACTTCTAACTCTACTGAATCAGTTTTAGATGCTCTGAATGCATTAGATATAGAATATTTTTTCTTGAATCCCTTTACTACAGTTTCAGTTGCTATATCTTTTACATCATTTTCTATAGATGTAACTTCTAGAATAGATACTCCATCTAGTTTAATATCCTCAAGTAAGGCACCAACTTCTTCAGGAATATCTACTAAAGTTACAGAAGAATCACTTTCTTCTTCATCTCCAGTGTCAGCTTCTCCTGTATCAATACCATAGTTTTTACCTAAAGCAGCAAGACTATGACGTTTTAAATCTAAATTAATTACTCTAGATAAATTAAGTGTATCAATAATAGGGTTTTTAAGTTCTCCTAAATTATATTTATGATATGCCATATCAAGCATATTTTTATCGAATTTAGCATTGTGAGCAACAAGTGGTAAGTCTCCTATCCACTCTTTAAAACGTTTAGTAACATTTTCTTCGTTATCAGCATCTTTTACATCATCATCGGATATATCCGTTACTTTTGTTATTGCTTCATCAATATGATGACCTGGATTAATAAGTTCATCAAATCTATCAACTACTTCTCCATCTTTAATACGTACTCCACCTATTTCAATCATGGAGTCTCCAATACCAGGATTAAATCCTGTTGTTTCAGTATCGAATACAACAAATTCAGTTTTATTTATATCTCTATCATCAGCATTGAAACAAACATTAAGGAAAGAATCAAACATATCAAGTTCTACACCATAAGCAGCTTTAAAAGGAACATAGTTCTTCTTTTCTTCACGTAACTCATTATTCATTTCTTCAAGAGCTTTTACTCCTTCAATATTACCTGAGTCACTTAACTCTTTAATAGTTTCTTCATTAGCTTTTATTTTTTCATCAAATTCTTTTTTCTTACTTTTATTATATTTAGTTACTTTATCAAATACATGAGGGAATGCTTGGCAACAATCATGGTCAGTAATAGCAACACCTCTGTGTCCCCATTTAATTGCTTGATCAACTAAATCTTCCTCATTGATAACTCCGTCCATTTGAGACATCATTGTATGTGCATGAAGTTCTACTCTTTTTTCATCGGCTTCATCAATTCTCTTAACAATTGGATTATCAATTGCTTCATATGTACGCATATTAAAAACAAGATCATGAGCATAAGCATCATCTCTTACTTGACCTGTGAAGTGATACCAATTACCTTTTTTAAGTTCTTTACATACTTTCTCAAACTCATCTGAATCACTTGCAAAGTATTTTCCTAATATAGAAGATGAGTTATCAGATAGTTTAATATTTATTAAATAAAACTCTCCGCCTGTTTTCTTAGTTCTAACCATTCCTTCAAGATCTATTACATAAGCTTCTAAGTTAACAGCATTTTCTTCTTTAGTAAGAGTCTTAATTGGAACTACTCCTTCTCTTTGATACTCAATTTTTTTCTTTGGAGTCCATGATTTAGTAGTTGTTTGAGGAGATGCCATTACTTTAGGTAAAACAACATTATCAATAGTTTTCTTAATAGTCTTTTGAACTTCTTTTTCTGCTTCTTCATTTAAATTACATTTAATCTTAAAACCAGTTACACCACATTCACTTAAAAGAGTTAATAGTCTTTTTTCTACCTTTTTGATATTAGTTTCTTCCATCTTAGAAGTAACATCTATTGAAATATAGTTCCCATCAATGCTAATAGTATCTTTATTAATACCTGAGAGACTTACTAAGTCTCTAGTTACAAGATTAAAGAAGTATTTAAAATACTCTAAAACTAGTTCTTCATTTAAGGAACTATAATCTAATATAATATCTATAGATTTAACTGAGTCTACTCCTTCTTTACAAAGTTTTTTAAGACTTAAAATAGATGATAAAGGAATTAGTTCTGGTGCTTTAATCTTAATTGTCCAAGTAGATGTTTTCTTATGAACAGTACAAGATTCAAGGCTCGCATTTTCAAAAGAAACAATATCATTAAATCCAATTTTTTTAAAAAATCTGATTAACTTCTCATCCATTTTTCATCTTCCATTTCCTATATAACATTCTATCAAATATTTGTTCGTTTTAATAGAAAAAGTTTATATTTTTGAGCACAAAAAAACTAGAGCTAAACTCTAGAATTTATATAACCATTTGTTTGGAAGAATCTTAAGTTGTTAGGTCTAGGATGTTATATATAGATAATTTAAGTTGTGTATAAAGAAATAATTAAGTGTTTAAGTTATTATCTATGTTCTTCCGGGTAAATGACGCCCACAAATAATCATTATACTCTTTTGAGAATAAAATGCAAGTAAAAATTTAACTTTTTTTAATTTTTATGAAGATATATTGTTTCTCCACTTGATAATTGTACTCTTACAGCAAATCCTACAATAAATCCGTGTCTATTATACATATATATAATTTCTTGATTTACTATATTTAGTCCTGAGTATTCTTCTGGTAAATATTCTCTAAGGTCAGTTTCTAGTACTTCATAGATATCTTCATATTCTTTGCTTTCATGAGGATCATCTATAAATGCATGGTCATACATTTTAAATGCATCTTTTGTAGTAATATCTTCTACTTCAGGATTAGTTGCTACAAATGTAGTATCTTTCTTAGCTGCTTCTTCTTTTGAGTAATTTTCTTTAACAATTAGTTTACCAGTTTTAGTAGTCTTATTGTTATATGCATCAGTTATTATTAGTTCAACCTTGTATTCTCCAACTTTTGTATTAAGAGATTCATCTTTTTCATCTTTCATAACTACTGTACATGGTTTTGAATAATCTTCACATTTTGAAAGGAACTCATCTGGGTTATAATCTTCACCAACACCAATTGTTAAATCACTTACTTCTACTCTTGGAGGAGTAGTATCTTTTACTGTAATAGTACCTTTTAATACTTTATCTTTGTATTCTACCTTGTAGTTATACTTTCCTGCAGTAGTTGCTTTCTCTCCTAAAGTAAGGTCTTTAACAGTAACAGTATAATCACTTTCATTAGTTATTTTGGAACTAACATAAAAACTAACATCTTTAGGAAGTACTTCTCCTGCTTCTAATTCTATATTTTTCTTAATAGAAACATTATCTTTATTAATCATAAAAATAATTAATAAAACGAAACATGCAACTATTACTAATCCTAAGAATAATTTAAATATAACTTCTTTTTTGCTAGTAGCCTCGTAGTAATAATCTTCCATCTAAATCCACCTCGATAAATAAATATTCTTTGTATAGCCAACCTCATAATTATCAAATACATTGATGATCCAAGAAACTATTGCTTCCATGATGTCTTCACCTTTTCTAACTTGAATATTAGTCATCCAAGCTCTTAGTTCTTTCCTAAAGAAATAATCATCAATATATTTATTAATTATATAATCTAATTCTTCTAATTTTTTAACTTCTTTTTCTTTTGAAGGATTTACCACGAATACATATTTTTGATAAATATCTATTATCTTTTCAGATAAATCATCATCTTCATAATAATCAAAATTAATTATTTTATAAAAGTTAGGACAATGTTTTAATATTTGTTTATTCTTATTCATGATATTCTACCTTTCTTAAATATTATACAACATATATTTATTTAATTCTACAAAATAAAAACATCATCTATTATGATGATGTCTATTTATAATATCTGATTTTAAATGTAGTTCCTTTGTTATTTGATGTGACGCTTATGGAACCATTTTCTTTTTCTATAATAGATTTAGTTAAAGATAAACCTATTCCTATGGAATCACCTTTAGCATTCTTTGTTTTATAAAATCTTTCAAATATATGATTTAAGTCAGTCTCATCTATTCCTGTTCCATGGTCTCTTATTTTTATTTCTGTAAATACTGATGTATCTCTTGTAGTAACTTCAATAACGCTTCCTTTTGGAGAATGCTCTATAGAATTCTTAAGTACATTAGAAATAGCTTCAGATTGCCATTTTAAATCAATTTTAAGAGTAGTTTTAACTATATCTGTAACTACTTTAACTTCATTTATTTCACTTATTATAGATATGTTTTTTAAAGAACTATTAATAAGTTCTTCTAAAGTATGAGTATTACTATTAAATATAACTGTATTAGTATCTAATTTAGATAGTTTAAGTATATTTTGTACTAGGAAGTTTATATTAATAGTTTCTCTTTTTATTTCTCTTAAGAATATTTTTCTAGTTTCTGCGTCCATGGCCTCATTTTCTAGTAAGTTATCTAGAATAATAGAAATAGATGTAAGAGGAGTTTTCAATTGATGAGATATATCAGATAAAGATTTTTTAAGTTCTACTTTATCATTTGTAGAGTTTTCTGCCTCTTGTTTTAACATGATTGTTGTTTTATAAATTTCATTTTTTAATATAGATATTTCATCTTCTCTCATATCTCTTATATCTATATCATATATTTTATTATTTATTTTCTTTATTAAAGATACAATATCGTTTATCTTATTGCTTCTCTTTTTATTATAGATAGTATATATAAATATTATTAATAATATAAATAAAGAGAACAATAATAAAGTATAAATTAAATATTTAGTATGTAATATACTATTTTCTTTTAAAAGATTTGATGTTGGTAAATCAATTGAATACGCAGTTACTAACTCTTCATCTAGATTATCAGAAAGAATTATATCTGTAACTTCATCTTCTCCCATATCAGGGTATTTATTTCTTATAGCTGTTACTACTTCTAGGAGCTTTTTATTAAAGTTTTTATTATATGAGTGATACTCGTATATATTAAATGCTGAGAAAGTTACTAAACCTGTTAAAAATATAATAATTGAGAGAATTAATACATTTTTATTTTCTATTCTATTTTTCATCTATTCTATAACCTATTCCTTTTACGGTTTTAATAAAATCTGTATTAAACTTTTCTCTTATTCTTTTAAAATATACTGTAACAGTATGATCATCTACATCATTACCTGTCCACTCCCAAATCTTATCAAGTATTTCATTTCTACTTACTACTTTATTGATATTCATAAATAGTAAGTTAACAAGCTTTAATTCAAGAGAAGATAAAGTTATTTGCCTTTCTTTTTCATACACTTCCATCTTATCAACGTTATAAGAAATATCATCTATTTTTATTAACGAAGAAGAAGTATTCTTTAGAATAACTCTTTTAATACGAGCAAGAAGTTCTTTAGTACTAAATGGTTTAGTCATATATTCTTCTACACCTAAATCAAGTGCATCAACTATACTGTCTTCATCATCTACAGCTGTAAGAATAATTGTAGGAATAGATAACTCCTTAATAGTATCTTTATAAAGATCAATTCCTGATCCATCAGGTAAGTTTAAATCTAATATAATTAAATTAATACTATTATTTAAATATTCTTTAGAAGTAATAATATCAGGTGCAATTGCAACTTTATAGTCATTTAGTTCTAGATTATATTTTAAACTTTTAGAAATGATTTCATTGTCTTCTATAAGTAGTATATTCAAAACAATCACCTCATCTATAATTATAACAAAAAAGAGATTATAATTAATCTCTTTTTATATATTCTCATTTCTAATTGTTTCAATTATATTTTGAGATTCAATCTTTTTAATAGAATATCTCATGATTGCAAATATAACTATAAATACAGCAATACTTGCAATTATAACTGATTTATAAGGGAATAAGAATTCTACATCTACTTCATCTTTGTATAATACTTTATACATTAAGAATGATATTAAGAATCCTAGTATAGTACCAAATACTAGAGATTTTACTCCCATGAATAAAGACTCTAGTCTAACCATTCTATTAAATTCTTTTTTAGTCATACCAACAGACTTTAAAGTTGCAAATTCTCTTCTTCTTAATTCCATGTTAGTAGTAATTGTATTAAATATATTAGTTATACCAATTAAAGATATTACAATAATAAAACCATATAAAGTAATACCAATTAGAAGTACAACACTTTCAGTTTGTTCATTTTGTTCTATTACATTTGTTAAGTTATATTGTTCATCAAGTAATATTTTATCTATTTCATCTTGAATCTTAGAAGCATCTTTTTTATCTTCTAAAGTTAAATATACTTCCCATTCATATTGAGAATCAAACTTAATTGAATCATATAATTCATCAGATACAATGAATACAATTTCATTATCAAAGTTACCACCTAAAGGAAGTTCTTTAGTAGTGGTTTCTATATCTAAAGTAAACTTTAAATCATCTATACTTGTAACATCTACTTTATCTCCTCCTTTAAGAGAAAGAAGTTCTTTAAAGTGTTTCTTACCATCTTCTGTAGTATATGAGAAATAATTATAAAGAATTGCTTTATTCTTAACATCTTCATATTTTAAATTTAGAGTTTTTATATAATTTTTATAAGCATCTTCACCAATAGCAACAACTTTAGCATATAGTTTTCCTTCACCATCGGTTGGTACATATGACAGACCTGATAATACTTTTTTATCAACATAAGATAAACTTAAGTTAATAGAGTTTTCTCTTCTAATTGAATACTCTTTAATACCATCTAATTTTAAAGTTTTAAGGATCTTTTCTGGTGCTGTTGGAGCTTTATAAACTGTAGTAGTGTAATGAATATCATAATCAGACCCTCCAACAGTGTCTTTAGTTACATTCACAAGAGAAACCATGAAATAAGATAACGCTATAAATATAGCAACAGATACTACGATAGAAATAACTGTCGTTCTATATTTTTTTCTACTTCTCTTTAAGTTTTTATATGAAATATCTCCACCTATACCAAATATCTTTTTAATTATTTTAGGTGAACGAATGCTATTTCTTTTGATCTTTATATCATCAGCATTAGTAATTGACTTTATTGGTGTAATTCTACCTGATTTAATTGCACTTGATAGTGCTGATAAATATACTGTAATAATTCCAGCGATAATAGCAATTGCTATAAACATTGGTCTAAAACTTAAATATAATTTAAAGCCATCTTGCATATTAATTTTTCCAATAAGTGTATTACTTACAGCAGTAAAGATAATATCAGCAACTAATCCAAGAGCTACACCTAAAGGAATACCAATTAATCCAAGTATAGTTGCTTCTCTAAAGACATTTGCTCTAATTTGCTTTTTAGTTGCTCCTACACTTCTTAACATACCATATTGTTTAATTTTTTCTGTTACAGATATATCAAAGGAGTTCTTTATACAGAATACTGATGCAACAATAGTAATTATTACAACTATCATGAATAATGTAGCAAGTCCACCTAAAGATTTTTTATCAAATGGATTAGATTCTAGTAATATTAAATATTTATTAAATAATATTTCATATTTAGCTTTCTGGACTTCTTTTGAGATAGCATCATATTCTTCGGTGCTTTCATAGTCACCTTCATATAATTTTTGGAATGCTACTTCATCAATACCTAATATATTTGCAACTATTTTATAGTAATTTTTTCTACCATATTTATTAAGTAATACGTACATGGTAGTATTACCTTCTGTACTATTACCTTCATAGTAAGTTACAAATGTATAACCAGGTGCTCTAAAGTTTTCTACTTTGTTTGATGGTCTAGCTATCTTACCAACAATTTTATATTCTTTTGGATGTGTATCAGTTATTTTTTCGGAATCTTCCGAGAAGTCATCATCTTGAGTTAACTCGGCACCATCTTCAGTAGAGACTCTTTTACCTATATTTAGAGTAATTGTATCTCCTACTTTGTATTTTACTCTACCATTTGATTCTAAGTGAGAAGGAATTAATATTTCAGAATCATTTTTAGGATATCTTCCTTCAAGTAAATTAATTGATAAGTTTTTAATAGAAACATCATCAAATGCTGCTATATAAGCATAAGGTTTGGCATCATTTTTAGAAGGAATAGATGCATATCCTATTTTTCTTGAAAAATATACGCTTTCTACTCCTTGATTCTTTTCAATTTTTTTAACTTCCGTGATAGGAACATCAAGGAATGCTACATGGAAGTTTCCTTGTAAGTTCTTTTCAAGTTCTATTAAAGACTTAACTCCACCTGAATAAACAGTAGACATAACTGTTAAAAGTGCAACAGATAACATAATACCAATTATAGTTACTATTGTACGTTTCTTATTTAATTTTAAATTCTTAATTGTTAATCTGTTAAGTAAGTTCATATTAATCCTCCTTAACTATATGTCCATCTTCTATTTTAATAATTCTATCTGCTTCAGATGCAATATCTAAATTATGAGTGATCATAATAATAGTTTGTTTCATTTCTTTATTCATTTTCTTAAGTAAAGCTACTATTTCATCACTTGCCTTAGAGTCTAAGTTACCAGTTGGTTCATCTGCAAGAACTATAGTAGGTCTTGTAATTAAAGCTCTACCAATTGATACTCTTTGTTGTTGCCCACCTGATAATTCATTAGGTAAGTGTTTCTTTCTGTTAGTTAAACCTAGAGTTTCAATTAAATCATTAAGTTCTTTCTTATCTACTTCTCTATTATCAAGAGCAAGAGGTAATGTAATATTTTCTTCTACATTTAATATAGGTATTAAATTATAAAATTGATAAATTAATCCTACTTGTCTTCTTCTAAATATTGCTAGAGCATCATCATTTAAATTATAAATGTCTTCTCCATCAATATATACTTTACCACTTGTAGGTCTATCTACACCTCCAAGTAAATGTAGAAGTGTTGATTTACCTGAACCAGACGCTCCTACTATAGCTACAAACTCACCCTTATTAACTGTAAATGATACATTATCAAGTGCTACGACTTTAGATGTATTTTTTCCATATACTTTAGTTAAATTTTCAACTTTTAAAATTTCCATTTTGTTTTTTTCTCCTTTTTACATACTCATTATAAGTTACCGAAAGTTACAACTAAGTTACAAAATCAAAAAAGATTTATATTTACACAAAAAAACGAGAATTACTTCTCGTTTTAATACTTTTTAAAGATTATTCAGCGTCTTTAACAGCGATTACTTCTTTACCTTTGTATTGACCACATACTGTACAAGCTCTGTGTGGTTTAATTGCTGCACCACAATTTGGGCAAGTAGTAATACCTGGTAATTCTTTCTTTAAATGAGTACGACGCATTCTCTTTTTAGTTTTACTTGTTCTTCTAAATGGAACTGCCATCTTCATTCACTCCTTTCGTAATTAATTATTCATTACTTTCAAATTCCCATCCATTACCACTTAACTTTTGTAATGTGCTTCCTTCGTTTTTCACTTGAATAGGAACTTCCGAAACAATATTCTCCCATAAAATAGGTAAAATATCAAGTAAATTTCGAGTTTTATTTAAATAATTTTCATAATTACCTGCTGAATCTTCACATATAGATTCAAAATCATAATCTACAGCCTCTAATGTAAGGCTATCTTTTAATACCATAGTACCTGTAATAGTGAAATCATAATTTAAATTATCATATTCATCTATATCAAAATAACCTGATACATGAACATTTTTAAGTTCACTTATATCATCTGTAGTATATTCGCTTGGAAATACTACATCTTGATCAACAAATACTTTGGAATTTCCATTAAACTTATAAATATCAATATTCATATTACTTTACTCTATTCATTTGAGCCATAACTTGTCTTATTTGTTTTTGGTTAGGCTTTCTACCCATAGATGACATCATTACTTCAATCATCTTTTCATTAATAGGTGGGTTCTTTTCCATATATTTTTTCATAAGTGTTCTTGCAATAAAGAAACCTGCAATAGCACCAATTATTAATCCAATTAATACCATTAAAATATCATGTAACATATTAATCACTCCTTCGTGAATATTATACTTGAAATAAGTTTAATTAACAAGTTATATATTTGGCATATTAACTATAAAATGAAAAAGATGGCATTATAAAGAAATAACCAATAAAAAGAGTGACTATTTAATCACTCTTCTATTCGTAAACTATAAGCTCATGTTGAGCACGTGTTACAGCAACATAATATAGATATGGATCACTTGAGAAATTATTAACAATTACACAAGCATCAAACTCTAATCCTTTAACTCCATATGCAGGAGATACTACTAATTCTGTATTAAAGGATTCAGTATTAATATCTATTAAAGATATAATCTTATAACTCTTTTCAAAAGCTTTTACTATAGCTTTTGCTTCATCTATACTCTTAGTAATAATTGCAACACTTTTATATTTTTTATGTAAGTAATTAATATCTCTACCAATGTGTTTTAGATCACTTATAGGTCTTTTAATAACTGGTAGATTTTGGTCTCTTCTAATTGCACTTACATGCTTAAGGCCAAGTATCTTATTAGCATATTCTATTATTTCAGGTGAAGAACGATATGTTTTATTAAGTTCTATATATTCTCCATCTTCAAATAGATTTAATAATACTTTTAAGTCATCATATTTATAAAATGGATTAACTGTTTGATTAATATCACCTAGGATAGTAAAATTAGCATTTTTAAATATTTTTCTAATCATCTTATATTGAGAATATGTATAGTCTTGAGCTTCATCTATTACTACATGTTTCATTGCTACTTTATAAGGATATCCTTCAAGTAAACATTTCATGTAAATAAAAGGAGTTGAATCCTCATAAGGAAGCACATGTTCACTTAGGTTTGAATTATTTTCTATTCTACTAAAACTATTGTTATACATTTTATTAAATATTGCTGAATCAAAGAAAGCTTTATAAATCTTTCTATAATCAGTTGTAAAGTTAGCTGCTTTCTTTAACTTAGATATAATAGATTTTAAATTCATTTTTGTACCCTTGAACATAGAGTTATTTATTTTTTCACCAATTAGTTCAAGTCTTTCAAATAAAGGTTTATTAGCATATCTATTATGTAATAAATCATTTAAGTCTTCAGCTAGAATAACTTTATTTTTATGTTCTATATCTTTTACAAATTTAGATGCTTTTGCATAGTATTTAACAAACTCTTCTATTGCTTCTCCCATTTCATCTGATAGTTTGAATTTAATTAAACTATTATCTTGCTTATTACCTTTGTAGTAACGTTCAACAAAAGATGAATAAGGTTCTACTGAGTAATATTCACTTATAAATGAAGACGCAAATTCATGAAATGTTGTTTGTAATGTATTTTCTTCTCCTAAGTCTGGAAGTACATTTGAGATGTACTCAGAGAATACTTGGTTTGGAGAGAATATTAGTACATTTTGTGAAGTTAATACTTCAAATCTATAAAGTAAAAAGGCAATTCTATGAAGGGCAACAGATGTTTTACCAGATCCTGCTATACCTTGAACTACGATATTTTTACTTCTTTCATTTCTAATAACTTGGTTTTGTTCTTGTTGTATTGTATTAACTATGTTACGCATCTTATCTGATTTACTTTGAGATAATACTGTTTGTAACATATCGTCTTGAATGTTAAGACCTGTATCAAATACTTCTTTAATTTTTCCTTCTTCTATTTGATATTGTCTTTTTCTTGTTATAACTCCTCTTTCGATTCCTCCAGGAGTTTTATATTGTGCTTCTCCTAATTCATCATAATCATAAAACATTGTTGAAATAGGAGCTCTCCAGTCATATACATGATAATCTAAATCTTTTTTAACTGAAGTAATACCTATATAAATTGGTTCTTGATTAAATACAATAGAACCAAAGTAGGGTTTGTCTTTAACTTTTACAAGTTTTCTTAATTTTTTTAATTTTTCATCAAGTCTATCAACTTTACCTTCATTTTCATAAAGAAATGATGCAAGTTCTTCTTCGTCCATTTCTTGTTGTGATTCCCACATGAGCTTTTGAAATTCTTTTAATTCTTGCTCTTCTTCAAATAAATTAGAACCAGCGGATGATAATTGCTCATCAATGATACCAACTACGTTTTTTAGTTTTTTCTCTTCTAATGCCATTTCTTGGGCACTTATAGCCATTTATATCAACCTCCCAACAATAGTTTCATTATATATTTTAAAAGTGCATATTTCAATAAAAAAAGGAGTATCATTTACTCCTTTTGACGAAATTTTTATTCTTCTTTGTATTTCTTTTTGTTTGCTAGTTTTAAAACATTGTTTTCATAATTAAAAGTAAATACATAAGTATACTTTTTAACTCTCGTAGTTGATCCTGATGTAATAGTTCCTGTTTCTAAATTAACAGTATATTCTATAGTATTAAAAACTATTTCTAATTGAAACTCTTGTATGTTACCTACTACTTTATAATCTATTAAACCACCAGATACAAATGTTGGATTAATTAAAACATGTTTTTCATTCTTATTTAAAAGACTTGTTTGTTCTTCTTTATAAGAATTATACATATTGTCATCTAAATAAGTTTTTACATTATCAATAGTGTATGTTGTTAAATTAGCCTCAATTGTTATATATTCATCAAAACACATCTTATATAATCTATTAATATCATAGTTACCTAGTAACTTACTTATTTCTTCTTTTGTTTTAACTTTATAAGTATCCTCTTCACTTGTCTTCTTTACTATTTTAAAGGCTACTATTAAAGTAATTACAAGGAAGTAGATAAAGAATATACCAATTGCTTTAAAACCAGCAAAGAAGCTAAAAATAAGGTCTACTATAAATATTAAAAATAAATATTTTAAAAAGAATACTGTTATTTTTTTAACTATAAGTCTATCATCTGTAATATTATCTAGTATTTTCTTATTGTTATAGTCTTGATATGAATAAAGAACTACAAGTAAGTTAAGTGCTAATACAAATTCACATATATCAACTGCCAAAAATACTACTAAATAAATAATTGATTCTATTAGTAAGTATTTATTCTTAAATGTTAAATCTTTATAAGTTATATTCTTTCTTTTATTTATAAAATACGCAACTACTAAAAGAATAACACTTATAACAATAAAGAATAAGACATTTAAAAACCATGAGGATGTTAATGGTTTAGCATATACATTAGGTATATAAAGAATGAGAAGTGCAAGTAATGTTCTTAGTTTATTCTTCATCTAGCATCACCATCTTCACCTTTCTTTTAAATATCTTATTAAATCTCTTATTATTATATGAGTATATTAAACTAAATAGTAATAGTTCTATTATACCAATTACTTTAAAGATAGTTCCAATTGACTTGATAAATGATACTAGGATTAAGAATATATCTATTATATATATGTATATAGATAAATACTTAGGATTCATCTCAGGTATATTTTTCTTCAAAGAATACTTATTATAAATAATTAAGAATAGTTCTAATAATATTAAAAGAGTTATAACAATTAAACATGTTAGTACTTTATATTTAGTATATGAATATACTGATGTTTGAATAAAAATAGCAAAAAGACTACTAATTGGAATAATAAGTGACTTTAATCTAATGCTATTATTCTTACACTTTAATAAATAA
Organism: uncultured Caryophanales bacterium; assembly: GCA_946536225.1. Classification (GTDB taxonomy): domain Bacteria; phylum Bacillota_I; class Bacilli_A; order RF39; family UBA660; genus UBA6985. Next base: position 595,054 of record CAMNEE010000001.1, read on the forward strand.
TAAATATATATGCCTATTAAAATTATCACAAGTAAATAAACAAAGATGTCTCCAAAGGTGATAGTTCCTTTATAATTATTTATTGCTTCTATTTCTTTTGCTGATTTATATGAAGTTTCTGCTAATGTCTTAGCAAAAGTGTTAGGAATAAAAATAAACATTCCTAAAAGAAATGATAAAAGTCTACTTATATTCTTTTTCATATAATCACCTATTTAATTATAACAAAAAAAGAATGTATTTTATACATTCCTTAATCTTTAAATATAAATATATAATCTAGGATCTTAACTTCATCTCCACGTTTAGCTCCAGCCTCTTCTAAGGCAGCATCTACTCCCATGCCTTTTAGCTTACGTCCAAATCTTTGTACTGCTTCATCTTCTGTGAATCTAGTCATATAGAATAGAGTTTCAATTTCTTTTCCTGATAGTTCCCAGATATTACCATTCTTGTGAATAGTAAATGGTTTTTCTTGTTTATATTTAAATAGAATATGTGATTCTATTTCACTTGGTTTATATAATTCAACTTCATCAATCTTTGCAACTTCTTCTGCAAGATAATTAATTAAGTCTTTTAATCCTTCATTATTAAGTGCTGATATTTCAAATATTTTTAAGTCTGGATAAGCCTTTTTAAATGCTTCAAGGTTTTCTTTGGCATTTGGTAAATCCATCTTATTTGCTACAACTATAGTAGGTTTCTTAGCTAAATCATTACCATAGTTTTCTACTTCTTTTTTAATCTTTTCGTAGTCTTCAATTGGATTTCTTCCTTCTTCAGCACCCATGTCAATTACATGAGCAAGCACCTTTGTACGCATAGCATGTTTTAAGAACTTTAATCCAAGACCAACACCCTCAGAGGCCCCTTCAATTAAACCAGGTAAGTCTGCCATGACAAATGTTCCCTTTGGTGCAAATACTACTCCAAGGTTTGGATTAAGTGTAGTAAAGTGATATGCTCCAATTTTAGCATTAGCATTACTAATCATATTAATTAAAGTAGATTTTCCTACTGATGGCATACCTATTAAACCAACATCAGCAAGAACCTTAAGTTCACATTTAATAATTATCTTTTCACCAGGTTCTCCAAGTTCAGACATCTTAGGTGCAACATTTTCGTGACTTGCAAGTGCACGGTTTCCAAGTCCTCCTCTTCCACCTCTGGCAATAACTACTTCTTCGTTTGCTTTAGTAAGGTCTGCAATTACATCTCCAGTTTCTACGTTTATTATAGTAGTACCACATGGAACTTTAATAACTACATCATCAGCATTAGCTCCATTTCTATTAGAACCTTTACCATTTACACCTTTTTCACCCTTAATATGTTTCATCATTTTTAAATCTATTAAAGTTTTAAGACCAGGATCAGTTACTAGTTTAACTGAGGCACCTTTACCACCGTTACCACCATCTGGTCCACCCATATCAACAAATTTTTCACGTCTAAATGATGTACAACCATCTCCACCTTTACCGGCTTCAACTTTTAAAGTAACTTCATCTACAAACATAGTAATTTCTCCTTTCTAAAATAACTCGATTATTGTACAACCTGTATTCATATTATACAAGTAAAAGTTTTTAACATATTTATTCTTTTTTAGATTCTTATGAATGGTATCTTTAAGTACTCCTCCACTTCTTCCGTGAATAACAATTATTTTCTTTTTACCCATTCGATAATTTTCATATATAAAGTCATTTACCACAGTCATAACGATATCACGGGTATAACCATGAACATCTAACTGTGGTAAAAATACTGTAAAAGGATCTATTCTTTTAAACATTTGGATTATTTGGAGGAGGAGTTAAAGCATTAACAGCTGCTTGTTGAACAGTATTTTCATGATGAACTTCATTAGAAGTAGCTGCTGCTGCAGTTTGGGCATTTACTTGAGTTGCAACAGGTCCTTTTTTCTCAGGAACATAGTTAGCCAAAATACCTTGCTCTTGATTAATCTTAAGTTTTAGTTCTTCGAAACGTTCTTTCATAGAACAGTTTTCTAAGATTACATCTAACTCAGGAATAGCATCTACTTCTCCAATTTTACTAAATCCTAGAGAAGTTGCTGTATTAGCAAATTTAATTGATTCATCTAAACTCATTCCAAGGATTTGACCAAATGTAAATGCACCTGTGAAAATAGATTCATAACTTGAAACATCTTCAATATTAAATTGTAAATCTGGAAGCATTTTAACTTTGCCATCTTCACAATAAAGAATCTTATGATTATTAAGAAGAATAATATAATTACTTTGACCATTTTCATCAACTAGTTGTTGGTACATAGCAACATATGCTTCAGCAGAACCATCAAGTGTTGCTTTAGTTAAATTAACAGCATAATTTTGATTAGTAATAATCCAAGTACATTTCTTTGCTATATTATTAATATCTTTATTAATTGTATTAAGATAGAAAACGGATTTTAAACCTGGGTTAGTATTAATTACACCAAGGGTTGCTGGAATATCTGTTCCATCGAAAACAGCCCAGTCTGGATTAAAATCATATTTAAATCTCTTACATGCAGATGTATCAGATGAATAAAGGATTTTAGTAATAGCTTTATTTTTTAAATCAACAATAAAGTTATTTACTGCACATCCACCTTCATAGTCTGTTTCCATGTATTTAGTATTTATTTTATGTTCTTTTAATACATTTTGGATTTTATCAGCATAACCGTCGTCTCCAATACTACCTACAAAGTTAACATGAAATCCCCATTTAGCTAACATAACTGCAGAAGTAGCAGATGCATTACCAACTGATTCTACCTTCTTATTTATTCTGAATACGTCACCTTCCATTGGGAATTCTACTAAGTTTAAATATACATCAATGGCTGGTTTTCCTACTGTTATTATTTCCATTTTCTTCATCCCTATTCTTAATTAATTATATAAAATTTAATACATTATGTAAATAAAACTAAAAAAGATATAAGTGTTTTCTTATATCTTTTTATAATCTTTTAAATAAAGTATATTTATTCTTATTCTTAAATAAAAGAATTAAAATACCTAATATAAATGGTAAAACATAAACAATAGTTATATCTAATCCTGTATTTGGATTAACTATTTTTTCTTCTGGTTCTTTAGAAATTTCTGTAGTTATAAATGTTCCATTTTTAAACTCTACTTTTAAAGTATATACACCATCTTCAAGTGTAGTTAAATATTCGTTTTTAAGAGTTATAGTATTCTCTTCTAAAGTATAGTTATCACTTACAAGTTCTAAATCATTCATGTATATTTTAGAAATCAAAGATGTAGAAACATCTAGAGTAAATGACATAGCTTTATTTTGATACTTTAAATCTTTTTCTTCAAATTTATATAGACTAGGTTTAAATGTAGCATATACTGTTACATCTTTATTGCCTATTTTAAATACATTATTAGTAACTGTTACTATATTACCTTCTTTATCAACTACAATAAGAGAATCCAAAACATAGCCTTCATCTGGAGTTGTAGTAATTGTAATATCTTCATTTAAGATACCATTTTCTTTATCAGTAGTAACTGTACCGTGAGTTGTATTTGAAATATCCACAATATACTCAGGGTAAGCATCTGTTAAGAATATATCTGCCCCTCCATGGTTACTTACGTTATTAAATGTAGGAGCGTCAGTATAACCAACCAATGTTAATGAACCATCAGGATTTACTATTAGATTTCTAATTGAATCTAACCCTTGTGTACCATAGAACCATTCGTTTACCACGTTACCATCTTTATCAACTTCTAATAGATATATATCATATCCTTGAGACTCATGATTAGGCAAATTAGAAGATGTCATAATATTAATTAGCATATTCCCGTTTGGTAGATTAACGATTTCACCACCTGTATCACGTTCTGTTCCTCCAAACATCTTATTCCAAACAACAGACTTATCATCTTTTCTTACCTTAAGTAAGAATACATCATAATTTCCGTGAGTGGATGCACCATTAAAATCAGTAGAATTTGTTGTACCAGCTATATAGTAATATTCATCATCTTCAACAGCACCAAATGCAGCATCATATCCTGTACCACCATAAGGCTTAATTGTTACATCACTTAGGTTATTAAATGTATGACTGGTAATTGTAACAAATTGATCACCCATATTTGTTCCTATGTTACCATTTAAGGCTCCGTAAGAATTTCCAATGATATCAAACTTATTGTCTCCTTTTGGGAAAAATATATAGTTTTCAAAATAATTTGAAGAATTAATTTTGTATTTTGTATCAAAATCATTTAATTCAGGATTAGTATCAGTAAATGAGGCAATATAACTACCATCATATTTTGTATATGAAAAAAATACTTTATCATCATATACAAAAGATTTTGTTGGCGATGAATTATGATACGAAAATCCCCTTATATATGATCCATCTTTGTTATAACGTAAAACTCCCATTCCAGGGTTTGCATTATTTGTATATTGGGAAGAATGTGAACTAATTGTTGTTATTAAATATCCATGATATTCAATAATATCAGTACAATAGTCACCTTTTGTTCCCCCTATATTTGTTTTCCATAAAACATCATAGTTGGAATCAACTACAAATAATAGACCGTCATATTCACCAAGATTCGTAAGACCTGGGATATCTGTACTATATGTTAATCCTGCTATGGCGTATCCTCCATCTTCTAAACGTATAAAATCTATTCCTTGGTCATCTAAGGATCCACCATATAACTTTGTATTAACTAAACGATAGTTTCTTGCGCTTACCACTGATGGTAAGAATACTAGCAAGGCTAAAACTGTAATCATAAACTTCTTCATATTAAACATCCTACTCTATGGTAATTATAAAACATAGACTACCCAATAACAATAAAAAAGCAGACTTATGTCTACTTTATTTAACTTGTATTTTACCAAAAGTAATTTTGGATAATATTTTATTAAGCAAGTCTCTACCAAATACTTCTTCTAGTAAACCTGTTTTATAGGAAGTAAATATATATACTATTGCTCCTACAAATGCATATATTGCAATATTTATTACTGACCAAAGTCTTGATGTAGTTTCAAATGATGGAATAACTAATTTCACTAAGTAAAGACTTCCTAACATAATAAGAGCTGGTACAAGTATTTTTAAACTTGTTTTTAAAGTTTGTCTATAAGATAGTCTTCCTGCTTTTCTAATTAGTGCAAGACCAACAAGCGTTGATGTTGAGAATCCTATAATAGATGCTGTTATACTTCCTAAGTAAACAGGAATACCAATCTTATGATATAAAAGCATAATTGGTACATCTAATAGTGCATTTAAAATAAAACCTGCTGCTGATATTTTATATACGGCGCTGTATTTATTTAAACTTTGACAAATAGTTGAAACAACCATATATAGATTACCAAATAATGCACTGAATGATGTTACTTTAAGAATTGTTCCACCTATATCACTATAACCATAGAATGCAGTCCAGAAATTATATGATAAAAAGTTTAATCCAATACTAAGTGGTAATGAAATAAATACTATCATAGTAAGAGACTGATTTATTCTTTTTTCAACATCTTTAAAATCATTTTTAGCATATGCGCTTACTATGGTTGGTACAAGTGACATTGTCATACCCATAGCCATGGCATTAATAATCATACATATCTTAGGTGACCATGTACTTATAGCACTTGCACAAAATTCTACAGTATCAGTATCAAATTTTAAATATTCAAGTGTTCTTAGTACTAATATTTGATCTGTTGAATTATATATATTAGTAACTATAGAAATAACTATAAAAGGAATAGCATATTTAAATATCTTTTTAGTTATTTCTTTATTAGTTATTTTATCTTCTTTAGCTTTTTCTTTTAAATCAAGTTCCTTCTTATTTTTATTAATCGCATATCTTAAGTAAAGGTATGCAAATAAGCCCCCAAAGAAGGCACCAGTCATAGCAACACCTATTGCTAAAGAAATTGTTCCTGAAAAAACTTTTACTACTAAATATGAACCAACTAATATAGTAAAAATTCTAACTATTTGTTCAATTAATTGACTCATAGAAGAAGCAGCAATGAAGTTATGTCCTTGTAAGTATCCTTTTGTAATACTTAAAAATGGAATTAATAGTACAGATGGTGCAACACATCTTACTACAAAAGCAATATCTTTATAAGTATTACCATTTTTTAGTTCACCAATTATAAACATTCCTATTTCTTCTGCAAATACCATAAGTATTACAAATGATATAACAGAGATAGAAAGTATTAAGTTTCTTCCTATTTTATATGCTCTTCTCTTGGCATCTTCATAACCAAGAGCATTATATTCGGAAATTATTTTTGCTATAGCATCAGGTAGACCTGCACTTGATACTCCAAGGAATAATAAATAAATATTATATCCATAACTATAAAGTGCGCCTCCTCTTGAACCAACTATTTCATAGAAAGGAATAACATAAAGCATTCCTAGTAGCTTAACTAATATGATGATGGCTGTAGCTATAACTGTTCCTTCTACAAACCCATTCTTTTTCATATTTTCACCTTTATTTGACCTTTAAATTCTCCTTCTTTATTCATCTCCGATAATACATATCTCATGATATCTTTTTTACCAGTTTGATAAAGTACTTGAACAAGATCAAATCCTGCTCTTCTGTTTCCTTCAATAAATGTACATCCATCTTCAGTAACTGCTACATCCCAACCTACTACATGAATCTTATCACTTACTAAAGCTGCTTCTAGACATGTCTTTTTAACTATATCCCAGTTAGGAATCTTAAATCCATCAAACTTTTTACCACTTTTTGGATGTTTCTTAAAATGTTCTACATTCTTATTAATAGCATCTCCTACAAGAGTACCTGTTTCAACATCTACTAAGCATGCCATGCCACCTTGATGGAAATTATCAACATCTGCTTCTCCATTACCAAAACGCATGATTGCACATAGTATTTCTGAGTGACCATTATAACCAAAAGTCATTACTCTTATAGTATTACAACTCTTACTTGCAAACTCAGATATTTCATGATGTTGTTCTACAAATCCTTCTAGTAAGATATCTTTTTCTTCTGTAATTTCTTTATAAAACGCGTCTATATCTTTAATATCCTTTGTAACAATTGATTTTACAGAGTCTCCAGCAAGACCTGTAACTGGTTTATAGACTATTTTTTTATTTCTTTCTAGGAATTCTTTTAATTCTTTTTTAGTTCCTTTATAAAAAGAATCTCTTTTTATATATTTTGAAAAGTTTTTTAAAAAATTAGATTTAACAGAAAAGAAATCTTTATATGCTCCAGGAGATACAATACTATAGAAAACATCTTGAGTTTTAATAGTAGCATATTCTTTTATTTCTTTATCTGTTTTATTATAAAACTCATAGTTAAGGTAATCACTATAACCTCCACCTGTTATTCTAAAACAATGAAGAAAATGTCTAAATAATTGTTTTTTAGATTTTCCTGTTTTTTTAGAGATAACTTCAAGTTTATCACTAAATCTTTTAATACTTCCACTTAATGCGTATTTAACCAAGCTCATAAAATCACTTCCATGTATAAATTATACCATTATTCATTATTTTTTAATAGTTTTGGTGTGTTTTCTATGTAAAACAAAAAGATAGATAATTATCTATCTCTTTTTTGGTCCAATTGTTAAATCTTTAAACATTTTTTTGTATGTTTTAACTTTTTCCTTTGGAAGTATTTTCTCATCAAGATATGGCTCAATACCATATAAAATATTAACTGCTCTATTAACATCTTCTTTATAAAATAACATTCTAGTAACAGTAAATAAATGATCTACAAGCATATTTATTCTTGAAGGATCACTTTCTTTATTTAAATTAACTAATATATCTTCTGCTTCCTTGTAACATTGATCTATTGAATCTGTTAATTCAATTGCAACATCATCTAGAGTGTAATCTATATAATCTGCATAAGAGAAATCTTTAGTGTTACCTCTTCGAGATTCTTCAATAGCATTTCTTTCTTCTTCAAATGATATATCTAAATTATATTCATCTGATAGTATTGCGGCACATTCATCTAATTCTATAAGTGCTTCATCATATTCACCAATTTTTAATAAAGCTGCTGCAAATACATAAAGTACTTTAACACTATCCTCATTTGAATATGCTACATAATTATTTGCTGCAATAGCTACTTCATTATATTTACCTGCATCATATAAAACATCAATATATTCTTCTATAAATGATGGAGCAACACCATTATTAATAGCAGCAAATATCCATTTTGCAGCTTTTTCTTTATCACCAAGATTAGCATAACAAATACCAAGTAATGAGTATGCTCTTCCTGTACTATATGTAAGTTCATTAGCCATTCTAGAAGCATAAGGAAGTGCTTTATCATATTCTTCTTTATCTATATAACTTAATGCAAAATCAAATGCAACATTATAATTATGTAAATCTACACCGTTTTCTTCATTCATAATAAGCTTATCTAATTCTTCCATAAGATAATCAAATGAATCACTTTCTCCATTTATTGCTTGTTGTTTTATAGCTTTAAGTAAATATACTCTTGCTTTATTATAATCATGTTCTTTAAAGAATGCATCTTCATATTTTTCAAAGAAGTCTTCGTTTTCAAATTCTTTTAAATCAAATGTTTCTATTTCATCTATTTGAGATACAGTAAAACCTGGATATGGTGTGTTTGAAAAAACATCACTATATGATTTAGCAACTGATGCATTAACCATTGATTTTAACTGTGAAGACTTAGAATTCTTTTCAAGTAATACTTCTAGTTGTTTCATAGTATTTGAATATAAGCGCCATTCAATAGAATTAGGATTATCTTCAACTCCTTTATTAACAATTTCTATTGCTCTATAAAGGTCTTCAGACTTAAGAACAGCATTTAAAATTGAAGCAGGGTCTCCCATGTATTGATTTCTATCAAATGAACCTTGATACGTAGGATCAAGTGAAAGTTTAGTACCTATGTCTCCCATCAACTTCATATTAATAAAAAACATTGTTTTTACATCTTCACCATAAGAATTTATTAATATATCAGATAATTTTTGTGCTTCTGCTACATTGTACATATCAATATTTATTAATAGTTTTCTTTCAACTTTATGTAATCCTTCTGTTACAGCAGGATCTTTCATAACATTATCTTTTAATATATAAATATTTTTATCATCATATTTTTTAAATGCTTCTATTAATAATTTAATTCCTAAAGTTGGAACTACTTTATATAACTCAATTAAAGCTTCAATTGCAAGAGAGTAATTTTTTTCAATTGTATAAACGTAAATAGAATTTAATAGTTTATCTTCTTTACAAGAATCAGGAACAAGTAAAAACTTTGGATTAAGTGATATGTCTAAACATTGTACAAATAGTTGTTCTAAAAGATTAGAATCTGTAACAATATAATCGTCTGCTTCTTTTTTAATCTTTTCTAAAGAAATTAGTCTTTGAACTGTTGCCTCCCCCATCAAAGATTTTAGAACAGTATATTGCTCCATTGCCATTGTAATCACTCCCTGTTTGTTGTTTATTATTATAATAGTTAAATAATTATTTAACAACTAAAATCTAAGTTCATAAATGCTTTTTTAAAGCAAAAATAAAAACCAATCAAATGATTGGTTTATATTCAAAATGGTGTCCAGGAGGAGATTCGAACTCCTGACCTGCCGCTTAGAAGGCGGATGCTCTATCCAGCTGAGCTACCCAGACATATCACTGCGAACAAATTGATTATATAATAATTCGCAGCAAAATGCAACCAAAAGTTTATAAATTATATATTTAATTTATTTTTAAGCATTTTATCTTTAGTATCAGATATTATTTTCCAGTTACAAACTCTTCCTGGATCATATATTTCTATTTCATCAATCTTGCCTTCATGATTGATTACAACAAATTTATCATCCACGACATCTACACATAGGAAATAATTAAAGTCTTCTATACGTTCAATTGCAGGTACGTTTGGATTCATATAAACTATTTTTGCAAACCTTTTCCATTTCTTATCTCTTATTGCTCTTATAACTGCATTTGAGTGTTTACATAAATATTCTCCTGGACAAGAACAATATATTTGAGTAGTACCACGTTTTTCATCTGGTGTAATAATTACAGTATAAACTTCATCGTTATCTTCTATATAAGCATAGTACTCATCTCCAATTTTTTCTAAATATTTAATTTTATCTTTAGAATAAAAAGACTCACCATCTTTAGATATCTTAGATCCATATACATCATCAAGATTACAATTCATGATATCTATTTCATAGTCTTCTAAATAATCTTGATTATTTACTTTATTGTTTATACGGGCAAGTAATTCATCAAAAAGTGAATATAAGTTATGTGGTAAATATTCTCCCATCGAAAGAATTAAATCGCATAGTTTAAAAGCTTCTCTTGGAAGGAATCTATTAACAGAAATATTAATGTTTTTATTATCTCCTGTTTTCTTATAACAATAAAATGAGAATATTTTATCATCTGAGGTAACATCTGATATTTCAGTTAATCCATCATATGTGCTTAAGAAACTTAAAAGTAAATTAACATAATAATTACTTACACGTACTACGTTTATATATCTATTAAAGTATCTATTATTATAATCATCTAAATCAATCCAAATAAGTTTATAGCATTTTAGTTTTTTAATAAAGAATAGACCTACATAAATAGACATATTTTGATAATTGATAAATAAAGAATCATAAATTAATTCATCTTTTTTAAATCTTTTTTGTATTTGTTTTACTTTTTCTAAGTATACATCTTTATTATTAATGTTTTCCATATAATCACTTCATTTCAATGGATATAATACCATAAAAAAATGAACTATTAAATAGTTCATTTAAGCTGCAGTCTTTTCTAAGATTACACGAGATACATTTATGTGATCAAGCATTTCTTCTTCGCTTAATGATTCAACATTTGTTGTATCTATATAATGTGCATATATTAACATGTTGCTTGCAAGTAAGGAATGAATTAAATCATATCTCTTATTATCAAGTAATGTTTTAATATTATTAATAGTATTCTTAATATTTATATCTCCTAGAGATGAGAATAGAACTATTACAATCATTTGTAATCCTTCACCACCTAGAGCATTATAATTATTTTTATTAATAATATCTGTAGAAATACCTGTATGCTTTAGTAAATTTAGAAGTGTTTTTAGATTAAAGTAATTTCCAAATAATTCATCTAATAAGGAATAATTATTAGTTTGTAAAAATTCAACTAAGATTTCTTTTTCGTTTGGAGAAAGATAATCAAACGCTTCTTTTAAAGGAAGACCATTATAAGTTAATCCACGTTCTAAACGATTAAATCTATCATTTATAATCTTTTGAGGTAACTTTTTACATTCACGATTTGTAACAATGCCATGATCTTCAATATATTTAATTACATCAGGTCCAAATGATAATACTTTTTTATAGAATTGTACAACATTTAAATTATTTTTAGATTCCTCACTACTATTAAGATAAGCTGTTATAAATGATACTAATACTTCATCAGGAAATTTAAATATTGTATCTACAATAAATTTATTAATAGTTAGTTTATCAAATCTTTTATCTAGTTCAGTTATATATGCTTTAATCATAAACATATTAGATTCATATTTTCTAATTAAGTCTTTATTTTGAAGCATATTTTTTCTAACGCCTTCATCAGTTATATAAGGAGCTAGTATGCTGTATTTCTTTTCAAATGTATTTGTTCTAATCATAATACTTTCTCCTTTCAATAGTTACATATTTTACTCGTTTTAAGGCTTTTAGTCAAATTTTTAGGGAGCATAATATACATAATGTGTAAATGTGTTTATTAACTAAAAAATAGTACCAAATGGTACTATTTATCAGTTGAACCAAATCCTCCAGTTCTTACACCTTCAGCTTTATCTTCATCCACAGTTAAATAACTCATGAATACTAATTGACCAATTACATCATGTTTCTTGATAACCACATCTTCATTACTCATATTGTAATATGCATACATGAATTCTCCATCATTATCAGGGTTACCATAGTAATCGGCATCAATTATACCTATTCCATTTGCAAGAACTAACTTTTTCTTACCAGGATTACTTGAACGATTTGCAAGCATATACCATTCATTATCTTGGCAATAAGCTTTTAATCCTGTATGAATAAGTGTTGGTTTACAACCTCTTTCAAATGGAGGAATAACTGTATCTTCTGCAGCTTCTACATCATATCCTGCTGCATGTAATGTTTTTCTAACTGGAAAATTTATATCTCTATCTTCCCAGCCTTTTGCAATTTCAAATCCTCTTGTTTTCATTTTCACTCCGTCTATTCTTTTGAAAGTACTACTTCTCCCTTTTTAAGAGATTTTTGTACATCTATTACTCTTTGATTACTTGAACCTTTCCATTTAAGGTTTGGGTTTCTAAGTTCATCAACAAACCTACCATCTACTAAAACATCTATATATTTAAATACTTCATTATCCTTAATGTCATCAAATAAGTAACCTGTCCAAGACCAAATAGTCTTATCAGGAAATCTCTCTTTAAACATACGAGCAAGTTTAGTAGTTCCTTCTATATTTTTAGGATGCATTGGTTCTCCACCTAGAATAGAAAGTCCTTTTATATATGATGGTTCACATAAGTTAAGGACTTTTTCTATTGTTTCATCAGTGAATTCATTTCCTGCTTTAAAATCCCAAGTATCTGGATTAAAACAGTTCTTACAATGAAATACGCATCCTTGCATAAAAATTGATACTCTTATTCCTGGACCATTAGAAATATCTGTTTGTCTAATTGTATTGTATCTCATTGGCGTCACCTATTTATTCAGCTTTTTCGTTATCTAAGTGAATTACTCTTTCTTTTATTTCTTGAGTTCTTCCTTTGTTCCAGAAGTTAGATCCAATATAACCACATGTTCTACGAGCAACATTTAATTTATCATGATCTCTGTTACCACAGTTTGGACAATACCATTCAAGATTATCATCTATTAATATTTCTCCTGTGTAACCACATGCTTTACAATAATCGAATTTAGAATTAAGTTCAGCATACATAATATTATCATAAATAAATTTAATTACTTCCATTACTGCTGGAATATTATTTGCAAGATTTGCAGTTTCAATATATGAAATAGCTCCTCCTGGAGATAATTTTTGGAATTCAGATTCTAATTTTAATTTTGTAAAGGCATCAATTTTTTCAAATACAGGTACATGGTATGAATTAGTAATATAATTTCTATCTGTAATACCTTTAATTACTCCAAATCTTTCTTTTAAGCATTTAGCAAATTTATATGTAGTTGATTCAATTGGAGTACCATATACAGAATAATCAATATCTTCTGCATCTTTCCACTCTTTACATTTATCATTTAATTTTTGCATTACTTGAATAGCAAATTCATAACCTTTACCGCCATCAGTATGTGAGTGACCAGTCATGTATTTAACACATTCATAAAGTCCTGCATATCCTAGTGAAATAGTTGAATATCCTCCATGTAATAATTCATGGATTGATTCACCCTTATCAAGTCTAGCAAGTGCACCATGTTGCCATAGAATTGGAGCAACATCACTTGTTACTTTAGATAAACGTTTATGTCTAATTTGAAGTGCTCTATGACATAGTTCAAGACGTTCATCCATAATTTGCCAGAAGTATTCCATATCTTTATCACTAGATAAAGCAGCATCAACTAAGTTAATAGTAACAACACCTTGGTTAAATCTACCATAGTATTTTCCTTTACCAGGAACATAGTTTTTAGCTTTAGCAACATTACCTCTTGTAATACCTCTATCTGGTGTTAAGAATGAACGACATCCCATACATGGATAACATTCTCCTTCACCAAGTTCATTAATCTTTAATTCCTTCATTACTTTTTCAGAAATATAGTCTGGTACCATACGTTTAGCAGTACATTCTGCAGCTAACTTAGTTAAATAATAATATTTTCCTTTTGGATTAATATTATCTTCTTCTAGTACATAAAGTAATTTAGGGAATGCTGGAGTAATATAAACTCCATTTTCATTCTTCATACCTTGAATTCTTTGTTTTAAGAATTCTTCAATTAACATTGCAAGTTCTTCTTTGTATTCCTCAGTTTCACCTAAATACATGTTAACACTTAAGAATGGTGCTTGACCATTTGTAGTAGTCATGGAATTTATTTGATATTGGAAAGTTTGAACTCCATCTGTTATTTCTTTTCTTAAATCTTCATCAACAAATTTTGCAATTTGAGCTTTAGTTAATTTTCTTTCTTTATACTTCTTTTCATAAGCTTCTTTTGATTGTCTAATAAATGGAGCTAAATGTGTAAGTGTAATTGTAGCACCTCCATATTGACTTGATGAAACAGCTGTAATTAATTGAGTAGCAATAGTCATAGCTGTTAAGAATCTATGAGGTTTTTCAATCATTACTCCATTTACATTTGTTCCATTTTGTAACATATCTTCTAGATTGATTAAGTCACAATTATGTAAAGCATTTTGAGCAAAGTAGTCAGCATCATGGAAGTGAATAATACCATCTTCATGAGCTTTTACAATGTCTTCAGGAAGTAAGAAACGTTTAGTAATATCTGTACTAGTAATACCAGCAAGATAGTCTCTTTGAGTAGTAACTACTTTAGCATTCTTATTAGAATTTTCAGTATTCCAGTATTCTGATTCTCCATCAATTAATTCTTTGATAGCAAGATCAGTAGAATTAGATTTTCTTACAAGTTCTCTTGTGTATCTATATGTAATATAATGTTTAGCAAGTTCATATTTACCAATAGACATTAATTTTGTTTCGATAATATCTTGGATATCTTCAACTAGGATCCTCTTCTTTCCTAATTTTTCGATATACTTGATGATGTTTCTGATTTGAACAGGGCTAGCTTGGAATTCCTCTTCAACTTCAGCATTAGCCTTTTCAATCGCTTGCTCGATTTTGTCAGGGCTATAATCGACCATGTGGCCATCTCTTTTGATAACTTTCATAATTTTTTTACCTCTTCCCATTTTCTTCTATGATTACTTATCACACCTAAATTATATTATTTTTTATATTTTATGTATTGTTGCATTTGCAACACTTACATAAATTTGATAAACTTTTTTTAGAGATGATGAAATATGAAAAATTTATTTGCCGATATAACGGATAAAAACAAGGAAAAGCTATTTAAAATTTTTAAAGCAAGTACTGTAAAGTTTACAAAAGGTATTAATATTATTTCTTATATGGATAGAACTAATACTATAGGAATTGTTGATGAAGGAAGTGTTGATATATTAATCACAGACTATGAAGGAGATATTACATTAATTGATGAATTAAATCAAAATGACTTATTTGGTTCTATGATCTACTCTACTGTACTTAATCCAGAGTGTTCTATTATTACTAAAGAAAACACTTCTATTACATTCATAGACTATGCAGAGATTACTAATGCTGACTTTATAAAGTCTGAGTTTTATATAACATTTGTACAGAATTTGCTTACAATTATCTTTGATCAAATATCAATTAAAAATAAAAGAATTGAAGTTATTAGTAAAAAATCTATTCGTGATAAACTTTTAACATATTTCAATCAACAAACTAAAGAAGAAGCTAAAACTAAATCATTCGAATTAACTATGTCTTTATCTCAATTAGCATCATACTTATGTATAGATAGATGTGCAATGATGAGAGAACTTAGAAACCTTAGAGATGAGGGTATGATAGAAAAAAGAGGTAAAAAAATACAACTACTTTATTAAGCAGTTGTTTTTTTCTCTGTCTAAATATTTATTATTATAACGTTCTTCTATATACGGAAATGCATTAAACATATCTTTTGTTAAGTTTATCTTGCCAAACAGTTTTATTCTATCCATAAGAATCATTTTAGGAACATCTAGAAAATATTTATAATCACTTTGTGATAATGTACCAGCTCTATACATATCAGTTATTTTAGTATAATATGCTTCTGCACAAAAAAGTTGTATTTCCTCATATATAAATTTTGCTATAATTAGCCTCTTTCTTCCGTTTTCCATTGAGTGATATAAAGCATCTAATGAATAAAGGAATGATAAAGCTAATTCTTCACCCATAAGAAGTGAAAGAAAGTCTTTAATATATTTTAAGTCAGCATTAAAAAAGGCTTTTTCCATATCACTTCTAGAAATAATCATTTCCATGTAATCAGCAACAGGTCTAATAATTGGATATACCGTGCTTTTGTATTTACCATTATTACCTGTATAATCAGCAAAATTTCTTAAATCGAATAAAGCTGTATATCCTTCATTTAGTCCTACTCCAACTTGCATATTCTTATTTAAGTCTACTTGATGAAAACCCGAATACACTTTATTTTTTTCTTTATCAAAATAAGTTGTAGCCATGTGTGTTAATTCATGTGTTATTTCTTCACTATAATCACCAATTGGAGTTATGATTTGATTATTAATTAAGTGATAAGCAGCCTTAACAACCTTTTTATCTTTTACAAACATAGGATATATTTTAAGTGTCTTCTCATTATGAAAGAAATAGTCCAAATTAACTCCTAGTTTAGAGACAGTCTCATAATATCTAACAACATCATTATCAGTATTTTTTAATACGTGATCTACTTCTATTTTAGGAGATCTATCTATTTCTAAATCATTTAACCACGCTTTATCCATTTAAACCACCCTTTCACATTAATTCCTAAATGGAACAATGTTTTTACCTAAGCTTCTTATTTTTTCATTTTGATAATCTTGATATTTTTTGTATTTTTCTATTACTTCATCGATATAACCATTACCTGGTAAATAATAAAGAAATTTATTCAAATAATGAAAAAAATCTTCGATTACATAATCATCATCTGAATTATATATGCTAAAGTAATCAAGTAACTCTTTAGTAAAATCTTCTCCTAATTTGTTTAAAATTTCCGTTGTTAGGCAATGATTATCTCCAGTAAAAAACATCTTAGCAAATTTTTCTATTCCTATAGTATTTATAATAGCTCCCATGATTGTTGTACGATTAGGACTTATTTGATATGCATCAAATAGTTCATACTCATCAAGAAAAAGTTCAGATGCAAAGTAATTTACTGCATATCTTTCAAATCCCATGACTGATGGATATTTAAATAAACTATAATCATTATCAACTAATTTTCGATACTCATCAGGCAACATATACATTGTTTTTGAGTGAGCACATCTTATAAGTTCTCTTCTTAAGAAAGTTTCATTACCTGGTATATAGAAAATATTGTTTCTAAGTAAATGTTCTATATCTCTTCTATGATATATCTCATCAATTTCTTCTTGTGACATAGGTATTAAATTTATTCCATCTACATTATTTAAATAATTAGATGTAGGCCAACCATGTTCTTTTAGTTTTAAGAAAATACGTCTTATTTCTGGATTACTTAATGCTGATATACTTCTCATATTATCTTCTTCCTAACAATTACCAATTATTATAACATAATGGAGTAGATAAATAATTAACTACTTTACTAAGCAGTTGTTTTTTTCTCTTATTTTATATTTTCCATCATATCTTTTTTCAATATATGGATATGCTTCTTTTAACTTTGGAGTAAGTGGTATACCCATGATAGTTACTTTTTCAAGTAACATTATTTTCACTAATTCAAGATAAGCTTTATAAGAATTTCTATCTAGAGTTCCAGCTCTATAACAATCAGTAATTTTAGTATAAAAAGCTTCAACTACAAAGATTTGTATATCAGGGTATAAAAGATGAAGCATAATTGGTCTAAATCTAGAACAGTCATCACTACAATGTAATAGAGCATCATATGAATATAAAAATATTAAAGACTTATCTTTACCCATCAATCTTGATAAATAGTTGTAAATTGTCTTTAAATCAGCTTTAAAATAGCAATCTAACATTCTTTTAGTCTCTAAAGTAGATTCTAAATCTTCAGATATTTTAGTAGTAATTGGATATATATCTATTTTTGTTTTATCTTTACCAGGTATTATATCTTTAAATAATCTATAATCAAGTGAGTTTGTAAATCCTTCATTTAATGCTTCACCTATTTGATATCCATCTTTACCATTTGCTTGATAGAATCCTACATGAATAGTATCGCCTTCAACAATAGAGGACGACATATGTAATAGTTCATGAGATAATTGTTGATCCATCTCTTTTGAATTTGTAACTATATTATTAGTAAGGGCATCATAATACGAAGATGATTTTCTTCTACTATACAAAGTATCATCTTTTTCAAAAGTTAATGTACTAAGATTTTTATAGAAAAGAGGAATTTCAGTATCAAGGTTACTTAGTTCTTTATAAAACATTTTTATATATTCATTATCGCTTTGAAATACTTCTTCTACTCTTTCTATTTTAGGTCTAGTTATTTCAAAATGTTCTACTCTATCACTCATACTTAATCATTCCTTTAGTATATAATAGCATATATTTTAAGTAGAAAATAAAAAAAGAAAATCATTAAATTGATTTTCTTTTATTCTGTATATTTATAATAGTTTTTAAATTCAGGATTCTTATCTAAAGATGTTTCACTTAATTCTTTAAATAGTTCTTTTTGAGTCTTATCAAGTTTAGTAGGAATAATGATATTAATAATACCATATGCATCTCCTAGTTTACCTGACTTCTCATCATCAACACCTTTACCTTTGAATCTGAATTTTTCTAGGTTTTGAGTACCTGCAGGTATCTTTGTAACAACTGTTCCATGAATAGTTGGTACATCTTTTTCACATCCTAGAACTGCTTCTGTAATAGTAAGAGGAATGTTGATATAAATATCTCTTCCATCTCTTTTATATAATTCATGTTCTTTAACTGTGAAGTTAATATAGATATCTCCTCTTGGACCTCCATTTAAACCTGCATTACCTTTTCCAGCCATGCGCATAGTGTCTCCACTTTCAACGCCTCTTGGAACACGTAATTTAATTTCTTTAGAAGATTCAACAATACCTTTACCACCACATTCAGAGCATGATTCAGAGAATGTTGCACCTTTACCATGACAATCTGGACATGTTGTTTGAGTTTGTACAACACCTAGAATTGTTCTTTGTTGAGTTACTACTCTTCCACTTCCATGACAAGTAGCACATGTTTTTTCTCCTTTACCACCTTTGCCATTACACTCAGAACATGAGTCAAATAATTTAACTTTGAAAGTTTTTTCACAGCCATATACAGCTTCTTCAAATGTTAAATTAATATTTACTTCTATATCAGCACCCTTGGATGCAGAGTTTGAGTGACTTCTAGATCCTCTTCCGAATCCTCCGAAGCCACCTCCTCCGAACATATCGAATAAATCTCCTAGGTCAAAGTCTCCAAAGTCAAAACCACCAAATCCTCCGGCACCATTTGCATATCCACCACCATTAGTGAATGCTTGATGTCCAAATTGGTCATATTGAGCACGTTTTTGTTTATCACTTAAAACAGCATATGCTTCACCAATTTCTTTAAATTTAGCTTCATCTCCAGTTTCTTTGTTATCTGGGTGATATTTTTTAGCAAGTTTTCTAAATGCTGATTTTATCTCAGCATCACTAGCAGTTTTACTTACACCAAGTAGTTCATAGTAATCCATTTTATCTGCCATATAATCTGCCTACTTTCTTGTATTACTTATTTCTTTATATTTATCAATCATGCTATCAAAATACTTAATAGCATCTTCATATACTTCCTTTTTAGTTAGATCTATACCTAATATTTCAAATATCTCAGTTGGATATTTATCTCCTCCTGTTTTTAAGAAGTTTAAATATTTATCTAACATTGATTTATCTCCATCTAAGATATGTTTTGCAACGAAGGAGGCCACACTTATACATATTGAATAACTATATAAATAGTAATTCATGTAATAGTGGCTTCTTCTCATCCATGAAACATTTGAGTATTCATCTAAAACTAGAGTATCTCCATAGTACTTCTTAAATGAATCAATTACTTCTTTATCCATGAATTCTTTAGTTACAGCACCATTTTTAGAGTACTCTTTATACATATCTTCTTCAATCTTACCTTCTCTTACAGCACCAAATAGATTAGATATAATTACTCCTAGTATATTATCTATACCAGCAAGTTTTTCTTCTTTAGTTTCTCCATTATCAGCTAAATAACTAGATAATAGGCACTCATTTGTAAGAGATGCTACTTCACATACTATAGATGGAAGTTCTCTATACTCTGGAGGATTTGAATCTTTAACATATTGATGATGTACATTATGACCACCTTCATGAGCAATAGTTGATACATCATCTAAGTTACCATTGAAGGATAAAAGAATTCTAGAATCGTGGTCAATTGTTGAGAATGAATAACCACCTGAACATTTTCCTTTGTATTCGCAATAATCTATATAATGATTATCAAATACTTTTTTAATATGTTTTAGGTAATCTTCACCTAATGGTTTAAGTGCTTTTAAAATAATATCTTGAGCTTCTTCAATAGTGTATTCTTTAGTATTTTTACTCATTTCTAAAGAAGTATCATATTGATGTAATTCATCAAGACCTAATTCACTTTTATAAAGTTTAAAATAGTTTTGAAGAGAGTCTACATGTTCTTCAACTGTACTAACAAGTGTTCTAAATACATTTTCACTCATATTTAGACCAAACATTTTTCTATCCCAAGCAGAATTAAACTTATGAATACGTGCTTCTGTTTCATTAAGTGCAACATATGTACTTAAGAACATTGCAGAAGATGCACCATATTGTTCTAAAGTCTTAGAATATTTCTCTCTTATTTCTTTTCTTAACTCTCTTGAGTCATTTTTCATTAAACTTCTATAATTAGTTGATGTAATAGTTGTAGGAGTACCATTTATTTCTACAGTACCATAGTCATGTTCACTATTAAGCATAGTTGATGACATATCATCATAGTGATCAGCCGCATGAGTAAGAGATGCAATTATTTTTTCTTCTGCATCACTTAATACATGTTCTTTTTCTCTATAGATTTGATCAAGCATTGCTCTAAATTCTTTTAAACCATCTTCTTTAAATAAATCTTCATATTCACTTTCACTTAAACTTAATAGTTCAGGTTCAAAGTAACTAGTATTAACGGAGAATAAAGACATAAGATTTTCTGCTCTTGCTTTATTCTTAATACTCTTTGATAATCCTAATTCTTGATCGTTAACTAAATATGTATAAACATAAAGGTTTTCTACAACTATATTTGCATCTATTATAAGTTTTAATAATTCTAATGTCTTTTTAGAGTCTTTAGAAAAGCCTTTATAAGAAGGAAGAAGGTTTATTAGTTCTTCTCCCTTTTTAAAGTCTCTCTCTAACTCCTCATCATTTTTATAAAAATCACTTAAATCCCATTTATATTTTGAAGGAACTTCGTTTCGATTCTTGTATTTATCCATTTATTCATCCTCCATAGTTAAAAGTTCTAGACTATCTAGAACTTTTTTTCTTATTTATCTTCTTTATTTACAAATTCAGCTTCTTCAGCAGTGTCATTTGATGCATCAGCAGAATCATTATTTGCATTCTTAGATGCTTCCTCATATACTCTGCCAGCTAAAGCCATTGCTACATCTTGTAGAGCTTTAGTCTTTTCTTTGATGTCATCGATTTCAGGTTTTTCTTCAGCAAGTGCTTTTCTTAGAGCTTCAGTCTTTTCTTCAACGTCTTTCTTTTCATCATCTTTAACTTTATCTCCAAGATCTCTTATAGCACCTTCAGCAGCGAATATTGCTTGTTCAGCTTCATTCTTAGCATCAGCAAGTTGTTTACGTTTTTCATCTGCTTCTTTATTTGCTTCAGCTTCTTTCATCATCTTATCGATTTCTTCATCAGATAGATTTGTATTATTAGTAATAGTAATCTTTTGTTCTTTTCCTGTTCCTAAGTCTTTAGCTTTAACATTTACGATACCATTTGCATCGATATCAAATGTAACTTCAATTTGAGGTACTCCACGTCTTGCTGGTGGAATATTTGTTAATTGGAATTCTCCTAAAGTCTTATTATCAGCAGCCATTGGTCTTTCACCTTGTAATACGTGAATATCTACAGCTGGTTGATTATCTTGAGCAGTTGAGAATACTTGTGATTTAGAAGTTGGGATAGTTGTATTTCTTGGAATTAATACAGTCATTACATCTCCTAAAGTTTCAATACCAAGTGATAATGGAGTTACGTCTAATAATACTAAATCATTAACTTCACCAGTTAAAACACCACCTTGAATAGCAGCACCCATTGCTACTACTTCATCTGGGTTAACACCTTTGTTAGGTTCTTTACCTAATTCTTTCTTAACAAGTTCTTGAATATATGGAATTCTTGAAGATCCACCTACAAGAACGACTTGGTCTATATCACTACTTGATAGTCCTGCATCTTTAAGTGCATTTCTAACTTGTACTAATGTAGAATCAAATAAATCTTTATTTAAGTCTTCAAACTTAGCTCTAGTTAAATCCATTTCGAAGTTAACTGGAGAACCATCTACCATACCAATGAATGGTAAGCTAATAGTTGTAGTTGTTGAAGTAGATAGAGCTTTCTTAGCTTTTTCAGCTTCGTCTTTAATTCTTTGTAAAGCCATTGAATCTTTAGAAACATCAGCTTTAGTTTGAGATTTGATTTCATCAATTAAGTATTTAGATACTCTTTCATCGAAATCATCTCCACCTAATTTATTATTACCAGATGTAGATTTAACTTCGAATACACCATCACCTAATTCAAGGATTGATACATCGAATGTACCTCCACCTAAGTCATATACTAAAATAGTTTGAGATTTATCTTGTTTATCTAAACCATAAGCAAGTGCAGCTGCTGTTGGTTCATTAACAATTCTGTCTACTTCTAATCCTGCAATTTTACCTGCATTCTTAGTTGCTTGTCTTTGAGCATCATTAAAATATGCTGGAACAGTAATTACTGCATGAGTTACTTTTTCTCCTAAATATGCTTCTGCATCACGTTTGATCTTCATAAGAATCTTTGCAGAAATTTCTTCAGGAGTATATTCTTTACCTTCAGCTTTTACTTTATGAGATGTTCCCATTTCTCTTTTAATAGAAGCAATAGTATTATCAGCATTAGTTATAGCTTGTCTTTTAGCTTGAATACCTACTATTTCATCTCCATTTTTAAATGCTACTACAGAAGGGGTAGTTCTATCTCCGTCTGAGTTAGCAATAACTACTGGAGAACCACCTTCTAATACTGCACAACAAGAGTTTGTTGTACCTAAGTCAATACCAATTATTTTTGCCATTATAATTCCTCTTTTCTTATTATTCAGATACTTTAACCATGGCTGGTCTTAGTACTCTTTCTTTATATTTATATCCTTTTTGTAAAACTTGTATTACCATTCCTGGTGCTACACCATCAACTTTACCAGTCATAACTGCTTGATGTACATTAGGATCAAATTCTACATTTTCAGCGACTATTTCAGTTACGCCATTTTCTTCTAGAATCTTACCAATATTTTGATAAATCATTCTAAACCCCTTTAATAATTCTTTGTTTTCTTCGCTTTCAAGTGTTAAACCTCTTTCAAAGTTATCTTGAACTGTTAAAAGTTCTTTTAAGATATCCTCGTTAGCATACTTTTTAAAAGTAGCCATAGTTTCTTCACTTCTTCTTTTAAAATTCATCATTTCCGCTTGAATTCTAAGTGCTTTTTCTTTTTCTTGTGCTAACTCAGTTTCAAGTTTTTGAACTTTTTCGTGGTTTTTATGATCATGATGTGATTCATGTTTCTTTTCTTTTTTATCGTTTTTGCATTCACCTTCACATGTACACTCTTTGCCTTCTTGGCATCCACATGTACATTCGCCTTCACATGTGCATTCTTTACCTTCTTGGCAACCGCATTCACATTCAGGTGTGCAATTACATTTTTTATTCTTATCTTCCACTTTCGTCACCTATTTTTCTATATATTTCTTTAAGAAGTTTAATAAAGTAACTACTTTATCATATTCCATTCTCTTTGGTCCAATAATAGCTATTGTACCTTCGCTTCCTTCAACACTATAATGAGTTTTAATTATAGTTGAATCAGAATCGAATTCATTTTCTTCACCAATATAAACTTTAACATCGTTATCATCAGTATCAATCTTTTTAACTAAATCAATGTTTTCTAGTTTTGATACCATTTCTTTTAATTTATCAGGTTCAGAGTATTCTTTAAAATCTAATAAATTAGTTTTTCCTCCAAATACAACATCTGACTTATCCATAGCAAAGTCTTGGAATGCTGATGAGAAGAAATTATATACTTGTTCATATTGATTAACAACTTCTCTAATTCTTGGTTTAATTTCTAATTCAAGTCTTTCAATTACTTTATCTATTGGTGTTCCAGATAAAGCTTTATTAATAATATCACATGTTTGAGTTAATTCTTTAATATTTATATCTTTTGATATAACCATTTGTTTATTCTCAACATCACCTTGATTAGTTATTAATACAGCAATAACAGGTCTATCCCCATCAATTGATGAGTCTAATGGAACAATATTAATTTGTTTTAATGTACTAGTGCTCTTATTAGGGCCAATTACTATAGTTGTATAGTGAGTTATGTCACTTATAATTTCCATGCACTTTTCTACTGCATCAGATACTACTAACTTATTATTATTTAATATAGTTTGTAGTTTTAATACATCTTCACCTGTCATTTCTTTAGGTTTCATTAGCTTATCTACATAGTACTTATATCCTTTTTCAGAAGGTATACGTCCTGATGATGTGTGTTCTTTTTCTAGATAACCTAATTCTTCTAATTCTGCCATATCATTTCTAATTGTTGCAGAACTACAATTAAATTTTTCAACCAATGCTTTTGATGGAATTGGTTCAAATGTTTTAATGTAGGATTCTACGATTTCTCTTAAAATTTCTTGTTGTCTATCCCCCATGTAATCACATCCTTCGCACATTTATACCAGTGCATATTAAATATAACGCAAAAATTAGCACTCGTCAATAGATAGTGCTAATTTATTCAACAAAAAAGAAGTAATTTTTAATTACTTCCTTCAAGATTAACAGTTCCGTTTAAGATTTTCTCAGATACGATATCTTTGAATTCTTCAATTAATTCATCGTATAATGTTTTATCTTCAACAACTTTTAGATATTCTCCTTCATTATCTTTAAGAGCTTCGAATATTAAATATTCATCTGTAGGAGTTTCATCAATTAAAACTCTTACAGCATATAAATATTTACTACCATCTTTTAAAAGTTGTTCTAGAATTAAATATTCTAAATTGTCTTCTAGTGTAACAATATTACCAACCTCAGTCATTTTATCCTCCTATAATCCTAATGTTCTACCTTGATCTTGTTGTTGAGCTATTCCAGCTTGAGCTAAAGCAGCTTCAATATTTTCTTCTGGAACATTTGCATCTCTCATTTGTTCAACCATCATATCAACTGTAGTTTGATCAGGTGCATTTTGAATTTGTTTAACTACTTCAGGGTTAACAACAGGTGTAGCTTCTGTAGAAGCTTGGGCAGCTTCTACAACAGCTTCTGCTGCTTGTTGTTCTGTTGCTACTTGAGCTTCAGTTTGTTCTTTTTCTTTTTCTTCATCATCTGTAATTAAACTATCTTCTGCAAGTAATCTATCAACTTCATTATTAAGATTTGTTTCAATTTTATCAAGATTATCAGTAGAACTTGGAGCTTCTGGTGCAGGTGCTGCTGGAGCTTCAGTTTGTGCTTCTTGAGCAACTGGAGCGCTTTCTACTACTTCTTCAGCTTCTGCTTCTGTAACAGCTGGTGTTTCTTCTACTTCAGTTTGAGTAACAGCTGGTGTTTCTTCAGCTTCTGCTTGAGTAATAACTTCTGTTTCTGGATTTTCAAGTTCATCTTCATCTTCAAGTTCTTCAGAACGTCCAGCTATTAATCTATTCTTTATATTCTTAATACTATTAACAATTGGCATATTCTTTAAGAAGTTCTTTGCTCTATAACCAGCATTTCTTTTAACTGCATTTTGATTTTCAATTGCTTCATCAATTAAAGCAATTTGAGCTTCAGTTAAATTATATTTTGTTGAATTTTCTCTAATATATTCAAGTTTTTTAATATTTTGATTAATCTTGTCCATACCAGCATTTTTAGCTTCTTCAACAACTTTATCAATTTCTTTTTGTTCTATTTCTGGATCAGTTATTCTAATTCCACCAAATTCTGAGTAAAGATCTGCTAAACCATTTTGATATGCATTAGTACCAGTTAATCCAATTATTGATATATCTTTACCAGACTTATTTTCAACAAATAAATCTTTTACTCCACGTGCCATAGCACTAAATGGATTTGATGCAGGTTTTCTAGTGCATTTTCTAAATAACTCATTAGTTTGTTCTTCACTAAGTCCACGGCTTGCAGCAATTTCATACATTGTTTTTACATCTTTAACAGGTACGTATTCATATTTGTCACCCTTCTTAACTGCTTTAGCAAAATCTACAGTACCAGCATCATAATCATATACTACTTCTAAGCCCATTTTCTTAGCAAATTTATCTAAATTTCTTGTAACGATCTTTTCACGAGTAACTCTACTTATAGTATCAAGTGCTTCGGCAGTTCCTAATACTGATGCTCCGCATAAAACTGCTGTTGCAACTGGAACGCCAAATAATGTTGTAGCTGCTATACCAGCAACTGCTGCACCACCAAGAACCATAGCGATTCCTGCTTTTCTCTTTCCAATTACTCTTTTTGCATTAGTATTAGCAGTTTTCTTTGCATTAAAGTTTAATCCTGGTGCTTCAGTAGAGAAATTTCTCTCTGAAATGTTTTCTAATGTATCATTATTTGTTTCATTTAATTCATTATTAGTTTCTGGTTGTTCAGCAGGAACTACAGGAGTTTGTGCATTTCCTTGAGTTTCTACTGGTTCATCAGAAACTGGAGGAACAGGTGCTACTGGAGTAGCTGGAGATGTATTAGTTTTTTGTTCATTTAATAATTTCTTTAATTCATCTCTTAATTCTTGGAATTCATCAATTGCCCAATCATCCATTTGATATTCAATAGCATGTTCGTTTTCGTTTTCAATTCCTTCGAATGGTGGAATTCCTAATAATTCACCCATTCTCTTTCTTATTTCATCAATTCTGTTATTTTCTTGATTTTCTTCTGTAACTATAGTGCCTTTTATTTGATGTAATTTATCTCTTAAGTTATTAAATTCATCAACAGCCCAATCATCCATTTGATATTCAATATCATGTGGATTAATATCATTTATATAATTCTTTCCAGGATTTGATACTTCATATTTAATTTCTCTATTAACAAATTCATCATAAGAAAGACCCATTAATTCAGCCATTCTTCTTCTGATTTGTTCTTCATCCATTTGTTCAACTACTTCTGGAGCAGTTTGTTCATTTGGTTTAGTTACACTTTCAACTGCTTCTTCTTGTTGTTCAGGAGCAACTTCCTCGGCTTGCGCTTGAGCTACTTCCTCGGCTTGTTTTTGAACTTCTTCAGCTACACCTTTGCTTTGAGCTCTAGTGTTTACTTGTTCTCCTAAGTTTTGTGCAACTTCGAATAAAGTATCTTGAATTTTTTCAGTATCTTCAACATCTAAACTAGAAAGTTTTTCAACTTCATTAGTAAATGCATCGATAGATGCAATTCTACTTGTTAATTCTTCGATTCTTGCATTTAATCCTGGTTCTTTTAATGCTTCAATTTGAGCATGTCTTTCTTCTAGACTTAAAGCATCATTGTGAACTATTTCAGAGAATTGTTGCTTCTTAGCACTTAATTCACTTTGTAAATCGTCTAATTCAGCTTGCATTCTATTTCTGAATGTTCTCATGCTTTCTAAATCTCTTGAGCTTTCTGCAATAATTTCATTTACACCTAATGAAGCAGATCTTCTAACAGCATCCATTCTATTATTAATTGAATTAGTGCTTGCTTCTACCTCTTGATTACGTTCAGCTTGTTTACGATATTGTTCTTCAAAGAATTCTTGTTTGTATTTCTTTTTGAACTTATCGAAGTTAGCTGGTTCATTGTAAGAAACTTGTGCGTTGCTTTGAACATTTGCCAATTCAGCATCTAGTGATTGCATAGCATCAAAAACAGTATTGTTAAATCCAACTATGTTTTCACTAAATGAGTCCATGAATTGATTGATCATTTCCATTCTTCTTGATTCATTCATTTTCTTTTCCTCCAAACATATTTAACATGATTATGATAATCATGCTCGAATACGATGTCAACTAAAATGTAGACATATTCTTAAAATAATTTTAACATCTTTATATTTATTTGTATATATATTTATACATATTTTTTTATCTATCTTCTAGTCTTACACTTACTAGTTTAGATACACCACTTTCTTGCATTGTAATACCATATAAAGTATCGGCATATTCCATGGTCTTCTTCTTATGTGTAATAACTATAAATTGAGATTTATTTCTATAATGTTCTATATATTCACCAAAGGCAGTTACGTTAGCATCATCAAGCGCTGCTTCTACCTCGTCAAGTACACAGAAAGGTACTATTCTTATATTTAATATACTAAATAGTAAGGCAATAGCAGTAAGAGTCATTTCTCCACCAGATAAAGCTGTCATATTCTTAAGACTCTTTCCTGGAGGACATGCACTTAAATCTACACCAGTATTTAGTAAGTCATCTGGATCAGTAAGTATTAAAGTTGCCTTACCACCTTTAAATAGTTCCCTAAATGTTTTACCAAACTCTTCATTAACCTTAGCAAATGTACTCTCAAATCTTTCAATCATTGTTGTATCTAAGTCTGTAATGATTTCGAGTAAATCGGCACTTGCTCTTTCAAGATCTTCTCTTTGAGTTGCAAGGAATGTATATCTTTCATTTACTCTTTCATACTCTTTAATAGAACCAATATTAACTTCACCTAATTCATTAATACTACGTTTAAGACTATTAACTTTGCTTCTAGCAACAGTTTCATCTAATTCAAGAGTATATTCTTGACTAGCTCTTTCATAAGTCATTTCATATTCTTCACTTAACTTATTTAAATAACTATCAAGTTTAACATCCATCTTAGATATTTCAACTTCTAATTCATGAGCTTCATTTTGTTTTTTGTTAAACTCAGAATTTTGTTTCTTGCTTATTAGTTCAATTTCTTCAATTTCACTTGAAAGTTCATTTCTTTCTGTCTTAAGAAGAACAAGTTTATTACTAATTTCTTCTTTTTCTTTTGAAGTTTTAACTAAGTCATTAAGTACTTTATCTAGTTCTTTATCTACTTCATTTTTAAGAACATTATTAGTTCCTTTTATTTCAGATGTAATAGAATCTAATCTAGATGTTACATCATTTATTTCATTATTTTTCATTTCTATTACTGCACGAGCAGCACTTAATTCACTTCTCTTTGACACAAGACTTGGTTCAAGTATTTTAATATCACCATTTAACTCATTTAAATGATTATCTAGTAACTTAATTTCATTATTAAGAATACTTAAATTCTTTTTATATTTTTCTAATGTAAGTTTATTAGTAATTATACTTGTTTGTTTAGAATTAAGTTTACCACCTGTTAGTGCTCCACCTGTATGAAGTATCTCACCATCTAATGTAACTATTCTATATCTATGTTTAATCTTGTTACCAAGATTCTTCATAGTATCCATGTTATCTACTACTAAAATATTACCTAGTTGATTATCAATAATAGAACTATATAATTTATCAGTTGTAACAAGAGATGATGCTACCCCGATAAAACCTGGAACACTTTTGGCAATATCAAGTGTATCAGGATCAACATATCTTGGTTTAATAACACTTATTGGGAAGAATGTAAGTCTTCCTAAGTTATTTTCTTTTAAGAAATCAATAGCATTAGTTGCTGATGTAGTATCATCAACCACTACTACATTAGTGTTTGCGCCTAACGACACATTTATAGCATTAATATATTCATTCTTAGTTTCAAATAACTTACAAAGTACATTATGAATACCTTTTAATTTAGGATTAGCTATAACACTTTTAGCAGCATAAGGAACACCTACGTCATTTGCTATATCTGCTTCTAGCATTTCAATCTTATTTTTTAAGATAAGCAGTTCTCTATTCTTTTTATTTAAGTCTTCACTTACTACTTCTCTTTTAGCTATTTGTGTTTTATATTCTGTTTCACTTTTATTTAATGCTTCTTCATTCTTAGCAAGTTCACTTTTAAGCAATTCTACATTTGCTTTCAAAGCATTTATATTCTTTTTTAAATCTACTTCTTGTTCTTTTAAAGCTAAGATATTGTTTTCTAACTTTTGATCATCAACTTCATATTTTTTTCTTTCAGATAATACTTGTTTCTTGGTTTCAAGACTAGAGATATCTCTTGTAATAGACATAAGTGAATCTTGTACCTCACTTATTTCTTCATCTAGCTTACTTAGTTTATTTTTTAACTTTTCTATTTTAGAAGAATCTATATTACTTGTTCCTTCTAATTTTAAAAGTTCTTCATTAAGTACTTTTAGTTTATCTTTACTAATAACATATTCATCATTAATAGTTCTAATGTCTTTAGCAAGTAAAGCTATTTCAATACCTTTTAATTCTTCTTTATATTCTACATATTTTTTTGCTTCGATAGATTCTAATCTTAATGGTTCAAGAGAAACCATTAATTCTTTTATAACTAAGTCTATTTTTTCTATATTATCTTTAGTATTTTCTAATTTTCTTAAACTATCTTCTTTTCTTTTCTTATATTTTAGTACTCCTGCTGCTTCATCAATAATAGCACGTCTATCTTGTGGTCTACCTTTAAGTATTTCTTGAATTTTACCTTGACCAATTATTGAGTAAGAATCTGGATTAGTACCTGAATCTAAGAATAAATCTGTAATATCTTTCTTACGACATTTAGCATTATTAATATAGTACTCATTTTCTCCTGTTTTATATATTTCTCTTTTTATTTCTACAGTTTCTAGTTCTGTTGCTAAATAATGATCTGTATTATCAAATGTAAGAGAAACCCAGGCACGAGTTTCTGCTTTTCTTGTATCTGAACCTTGAAATATTACATCAGTTGAAGTATCTCCTCCTCTTATTTCTTTTAGGGAAGACTCACCTAATACCCAACGAATTGCATCAACTATATTACTTTTACCCGATCCATTTGGACCTACTACACAAGTAATACCATCATTTACTGCTATTTCCATCTTATCAGCAAACGATTTAAAACCATGTGCTTCTATACTTATTAACTTCACGTTATCACACCCTTAAGCAATTTTTCCAATTGCATCTTTTGCTGCATTTTGTTCGGCACTTTTCTTAGATTTACCTATTCCAGTTCCATAACGAATTCCATCTATTAAAACATCCATAGTAAATGTTTTATCATTAGCAGGACCTTCCTCGTTAGTTACAACATACTCGATAGTTGTTCTTTCAGGTTGTACCATTTCTTGTAAGTAAGACTTATAGTCTGTAATAAACTTAACTCCTTCTTCAACATAAGGAGCAATAATACCTAGTACATATTTTTTAGCAACACTAAAACCATGTTCTAAGTAAATAACTGCTAGAACACTTTCAAAGCAGTCTGCTACTATTGATGGAGTTTTTTCAGTTCCATTTCCTACTCTTATATTTGGAGTTAATCCTATTTTATTAGAATATTCATAAAGTGCATTTTCACATACGTATGATGCACGTGTTTTAGACATTTGTCCTTCGTTCAAATCAAACTTCTTATAAAAATAATCAGAGGATGCAAGTTGTAAAACTGCATCTCCTAAGAATTCTAATCTTTCATAGAATTTAGTGTGCTCATGTTCATTTGCATAAGAAGAATGAGTTAAAGCTTCCATTAGTAGGTTTTCATTTTTTACTTCAATTCCAAGATCACTTAAAAATTTCATAATAATCACCTTTTCTAATTATACAGGATATAGTACTTTTATTCTAGTTACAATTTACAAAAAACCAGTAAAATGGTATATTTTAAGTGTATTTGAAGGGAGAAAACTATTAATGAAGTTTTTTAATAAATTAGTGAAATTAAGTGCTGTTGGTGTACTTGGTATTACATGCTTAACAGGGTGTTTTAAAGGAGACACTATGGAGGAAATTGATATAGTTACTACAAAGTATCCTATTACATATGCAATAAATATGCTTTATAGTGATTATTCTACTATTACATCTGTTTATCCAAATGGTGTTGATGTAGATAAATATAAAATAACTGATAAAAAGGCCAAAGAATATTCAAAGAGTAATATGCTTATTTATAATGGACTTTCTAAAGAAGGAGATTTAGCTATTACATTTTTAAATAATAATAAAAATATAAAACTAATAGATATTTCTAAGGGTTTATGTATAAAGAATAAAGAGAATAAAGATTGTTCTATTTATTCTGAAGATGAAATATGGTTTAATCCAGGTAACTATTTAATGGTTACTCAAAATATTAAAGATGATTTAGAAAGTTATATTAATTCAACAGTTATATTAAAAGATATAGATGAGAAGTTTGAAGATTTAAAATTAATTATCTCGACATTTGATGCTGAACTTAAAATGGTTAAAGAAAATGCATCTGATAGTCAAATAGTTGTTACTAATAATGCATTTAAATTCTTAGAAAATAAATATGGTTATAAAGTTTATTCAATAGATGATAAGTCTGAAGAATATACATCAGCTGATTATAATAAAGCTTTAAGTGAAGTTAAAAATAAAAATATTAAATATATATTCATGCTTGAAGGGGACGAAGAAACTGAAAAAGTTAAAAACCTTGTAAATAATGGAGCAACTAAAGTAGTAATTAACTCACTTGCTAATTTAGATGATGAGGAAATCAACAATGGTATTAGTTATAAATCTATCATGGAAGACTTTGTAGAATTATTAAAACAGGAGGTTTACTAGAATGAAAAAGAAAACATTATTAATTACTCATACAGATTTAGATGGTATATCACCTATTATTCTTCTTAATCTAGTAGGTATTAAGTTTGAATATAAAAGTGTAGAAATACATGATATACCTACTATGTGGGAAGAACTAAAAAATGAAGGTTTTGAAAAGTACGAAGAAATATTTATAACAGACTTAACAATTCCTCAAGAAATATATGATGATATAGAAAATTTAAAATTAAATGTAAAAGTATTTGATCATCATGAAACTCACCTATTTGCAAACAAATACGAATATGTAGATGTAAGAGTTGATATTAATGGTGTTAAAACATGTGGTACAGAACTTTTCTATTTATATTTAAAAAAGAAATATAAAGAACTAGATAAACCAATTATAAAAGAATATGTTAATTATGTAAGAGAACTTGATACATTTACTTTTACAAGTGATATACCAAGAGAAATAGATAATTTAAAAAGTGTATATGGTAGTAAAGAATTTATTAAAACAATTACTAGAAGATTAAAAAAGAATGATGAATTTAAGTTTACTTCTTTTGAAAAAAGATATAATAAACTTAAAGCTCAAGAAGAACAAAGATATATAGATAACAGAAGTGAAAAGCTTGTACATTATAAAATAGATGGACATGATGTTGGAGTTGTATTTGCAGAACGTTATAAAAGTGATTTAGGAAATGTGTTATCAATTAATCACCCTGAGTTAGAGTTTATTATATTAATTGATGCATCTTCAAGAATAAGTTATAGAGCTATGAGAGATGATGTAAGTGTATCTGAATTTGCTGCTACCTATGGAGGTGGAGGTCATAGACTCGCAAGTGGTTCTAGATTCAGTGATGAAGATCGAGATAAAATTGTTAAAGCATACTTTAAAGATGTAGAAAAGATAGAAGAAGAAAAAAAGGCAGAATAATTCTTGCCTTTTTTTAATTGATTAATTCATGATATAAATATTCTTTATATTGATTATCATCATATAAAAGTGCTACAGATTCATCCTTAATAAGTACTTTTACTATTTTATTAGCACTTGGTGATAACCCTGTTATTGCATGCATGTTAACAGTAATAACAGTATTAATTTCATCATCTTTTACTATTAGAGCTCTTGCTCCATCTATTTCTTTTTCACCTCTTATAGTTATAGTTTTATCTTTATATATAACTAGATTAGATGTAGGTTTAATATAAGCAATAGAATCAATATCTTTTAAAGTAAATGGTTCAAGATTATCTATATTACTTGCTAAGAAGATATATTCATCACTCGTATTTTTATAGAAGAAATAAATATTATTCTTTGTTGAATAAGTATATAGTTTAACATAATTAGTTAAAGTGTTTACTTTACTAAAAGTATATTCTTCCTCGTCTACTAAACTATTTTTAAATAGATATATTTCATTATTCTCATTTATAGCAAATTGATAAACACTATTAGAAAATACTTTTAAAGGACTAATATAAGTTACTCCTGTTAGAAGTTCTTTAGTATCAACTCCTTTTATGGAATATACTCCTCCATTTAGTATAAGCTCATACTCTTTATTATCTTTAGTATATTTATTACTCTCTTCTCCTGAATATTCAACAAGTTCAATACTATGATCAAATGTACTTCTACTTGCAAGTTCTTTTTCAGTGTAACCAAGAGATCTTAATTTATCTAATGTAGTTATTTCATTAATAGGTTCATCTACTTGACCATTGTTTTTAGAGTTACCAATAGTAGGTTTAATAAATCTTATATACATGAAATACATACCTATTAAAAGAATAATAAAAACAATTAAGAAAATAAAATTTCTTAGTTTTCTTTTAGCGTTGTTTTTGGAAATAACTTTCATTTGTAAATTCTCAACTATTTTTTCTGCTTCTTCTTTAGAAATAATATCTGGTTTAACGTCTTTTACTTTAGACTTTTTTAAATCAGTTACTAAATCATAATCTATATCATTTTTCTTATTTTGTTCTTTGTCATTCATGTTAGTTACCTCATAAATATATATAACATATTATACTTTTTTTATAAAGAAAATTAAAACCTTTTACATTAAGTTTATATTGACACCTCAACTTACTTTTTGTTATAATTTTTTTGTTGGCATGGAGTAGTACTCAAGAGGCTGAAGAGGCGCCCCTGCTAAGGGTGTAGGTCGGGCAACTGGCGCGAGAGTTCAAATCTCTCCTACTCCGCCATTAAGAAATTAAACGAACTAATCTCTAGTTCGTTTTTTTTATTTTATTAATTAAAAAAGACTTAAATTTTATGAAGTGAACCCTAAATAGTTCACATAAAAAAAAAGACTACAAGATTATTATCTTGTAGTTTTTGATTTTAATCTTTTTTTATTATTGTATTTTTTTATAATCTACCTATTTGGAATAGATGTTGCTTTCTTAGTAAAGTATCCTTTTTGTCCATCTTCACCATCAATAACAGCTCTTGTTTTATTAACAGTACTACTATATTTTGTACCATTTCCACCTACTATAGCATTACATTGATAAAACATATTAGAATCAGTTCCTATATGACTCTTCCATGATTCTGAAACATATATTGTCTTTAGTTTTTTTGATTGTCTAAACATATTTGTAGTATTAACATTTGAACCAAGATGCCAGTTTGTTAAGTCTAGTGTAGTTAAAGCGTTCATTATACCAAACATAGATTCAAATGATGTCACCTTTGATACGTCAAAATGTGATAAATCCAAACTTTTTAATGATTTGGCATTATAGAACATAAAATACATATCAGTTACATTTGATGTATCCCATTTTGATAAATCTAAACTAGTTAATGCTGTATCATTAAGAAATAAATATACCATGTTTGTTGCTTTTGATGTGTCCCAATTTGATACATCGAGATACTTTACAGCACTACAACCCAAGAATATGCCATAGAAGTTTGAAATATTACTTGTATCAAATCCTGATACATCTAATGATTGTACAACGTTATCTTCAAAGAATAAACCTTGCATTCCTGTTACTTTTTTACTAACTAAATTTTTAGGAAATTTAATAGATGTTGCTTTTTGCAAGTAAGCGAGCATAAAGTCTACTTGGGTAACATTACGTGTATTCCACATTGAAATATCAAGCGAAGTTAATGATTCTAAACAATAAAATGTTTCAATCATATCTTTTACATTAACCACATTCATGCTTGAAACATCTAATGATGTAATACTTTTATCACAATGGAATAAAAAACTTATATCAGTTGTTTGTGAAAAATCAATTCCGGATAAATCAATTGTTTTAATTGCGCCTAACCAGCTAAACATTTGACTTGCATTTTTATTTGCAAATACTTTAGTTGCGTCTGAATACCAATAAATTGTACCTGAATCCATCCACATATAAATTGGATTTGGAGAATCACTCGTAGATACAATTTTAGCAGATGACTTTTGTGCTTCAGTTATACTGTTTGCTTTTGTTACTGCTTTGACTGTCATGTCAGATAAATCTGGTAGAATGCTCCAATACTTTCCTGTATGATCATTATGTTTAATGTTTTCTGACCATCTTCTCCCGTTTGCTTCTTCGATTACAAAGTCTTTATTTCCTGCAAGGACGTTTAGCATGATGTTATTTACATCTACTCCTTCCATAAATACTGCTGAGTTTGAGCTTCCAGGAAGATTAGGGACTTCTTTTCCTTCACCCAAGACTTCAGATGCATCTTTTCCATATAAAGCACAAGAATATCCGCCTGTCATAGCAACAACTGCACCAGCAACTATTTCTTTGCTTCCTGCTTTACTTTTCCACTCTTCTTCATTATAAGTTTTGAAGTTTTCAGACTCGGTTATTCTAGCATTATCGGCATCATGAAAATCATATGCCATATTTTCCCCGTCAGCTAAATAGACATAATATTGTTTATCTTCTTGAGTACAATCATCTACAACTACATATCCTTCATAAGAACCTGTATTACTTAAATCTAAATCTTCTTTGATACTGTAAGTATAAATACCTTTACCAGATATTGCTTGCGTCATTTCTTCTTCAGTATTCTTTTGTTCAGTAGCTAATACTGTCTTTTTAGCATATGTTTCAAAAGATTTTACTCTACCTGTTGTTACAATATTTAATACACTTGGTATTGCTATAACCATTATAATAGCTAAAATCACAATTACCGCTAGTAATTCTACTAGTGTAAAACCATTCTTTTTCTTCACTTTTTACCCTTCTTGTCTAATATTATTTTTCTGATTCTGGAATGTGTACTTTTTCACCTGCTGGTTCCATTAGAACTTCAGGATTTTTAAACATATATTCTAATAATTTTAAAGCTTTAACGAAATAGAAACCATCTGCTATTCTTTCATCAATAGTAGCTCCTATTTCCATATAATACTTACCATCTTCTTCTACTATTTCACCAAATGTAATTAATGATGAAGCAGTTCCAAAGTTTGTTAAGTTATGATAGATAGCTCCAGTTTTAAATGTACCTAGGTTTGAAACAATAGCTGAAGAATAATATAAATTATCTTCTACTAATGATTTAGGTAAACATCCTTTTCTATCCATATACTTTAGTAATCCAATAAGAGGAACTCTTATAATATTAGGTAAGTTACCTATTTTATCAACAAAGTTATCTAAGCCACCATGTTTAGCACTTCTAATCTTTTTAACTTTATTGTATACAAATTCAGATACATCTAATACTGTATCTTTTTCTTTAATTGGAACTACAGTTAATAATTCAACTGAATCATCTTCAAATTTTTCTTTAGCAACAAATGCAATAGATACATCATCATGCATGAACATTTTTCTATCTTGAATATAATAATTCATTTTAGGTCTTGAATATAATGTTTTACCTAATAAGAATACTAATCCATGGAATAAAGTTGTATTAGGATGTTCTTTTTTTAATTTTTTCATATACTTATAGAATTCGGTAACATCTAATTTTCTATTCATATAAACAGCTGCATCGCATCTGTTTGGTTTAAAATCCGCATTTAATATTGCCATCCCTGTATGTGGCGCTTTTGTTCTTTTCATATTTATAATCTCCTACCATTAATATAATTATATATTATTTAAAGCCATAAAAAAAGGATAAATTTCTTTAAAATTTATCACATTTTTGTTACTTCTGCTTTACCAGCGGCTGAGCCATCGTAAACTCTGAAATCATAAAGTTTACCATTTGGAACTCTTCCTATTGAACCGCCTACAGTACTCATTCCCCCAATAAATAATTCTATATCAGTCTCTGTAGGATTTTTAAACTTTACTTGTCCTTTATCTATGGCTGTTTTACATAGCTTAGATGATATATCAAAGTTATTACAGAAGTTGAAATATAGATTTTCTCCTTCCTTATAGAATACCATTTTCCATGTAACGTTTGGAGTATAAGGCACGCTTGAATAAGCAGCAGAAAGTCCAGATGCAACACGCATAATATTATTAACATCTTTTCTTCTTACTGTTGTTAATGAGAAACCAGGAAATGAATTTAAACCTGTTTCATCCATGGCTGTTATATATTGAGAAACAAAGTCTGATGTTGCAATTTTAGAGTCGTTTGCTACCATAACCATTGAAAAGTCTCTATCCTTACCCGCTTTAAAAAGTACCAAACCTGTATCTATTATGTGGTTAAAATCAGATCCATATGGACTTATTTCCACATTATGAATTGGTAGTAAAGATGATGCAAATGGATCAGATGCATCATCATCAGAACTATCATCATCTGGAGTATCAGGTACAACAGTTGTTGCTTCATGTTGAGCTTTTTCTGTATAATCTATTACCTTTAAAACTCTTGTTTTTGTCTTTGTAGTTTTAGAACCAGGTACTTTCCATTTATAAGTTATATAATATGTACCTGCTTGAGTAGCATAGAAGAAATCCCTATAATCTCGTTTATTATTTATTTTATTTTCAAATGTTTTTTCTCCACATACAAGTTCTCCAGTTGTCTCATTACCAGATGAACATTGTCTTAATTGTGAAGGTGTTGTTCCTGAGAAACTATAACCTTTTCCTTCTTCAGTACTCTTATAATAGTCTAAAAGAGTTGAGAAACCTTCAGGAAGTGTGGATATTAATGCACCATCCTCATTTACTAAACTTAAGGCATTG
This sequence comes from uncultured Caryophanales bacterium, assembly GCA_946536225.1. Lineage (GTDB taxonomy): Bacteria > Bacillota_I > Bacilli_A > RF39 > UBA660 > UBA6985. The sequence continues at coordinate 634,349 of CAMNEE010000001.1, forward strand.
GTTGAATATGTTTGGAATATTCCATCATATAGATAAATAGGATCACTTATTCCATCATCTGATATTTCAACAGTCATATTATTGGTTTGTAACCATACTTCATTATTTCTATCTTTTTCAGTAACTGGGTATACATATACCATTTCATATGACGCACCATCTACATAAATTTTAATTTGATCTTCTTTATCAATTGGTTTCTTTGTATATGGGTTTTCTAGTTCTTCATCAATTAAAGATGCATCAACTAATTGTCCAACAGTTATATAAGTGAATGCTCTTATATTATAAAGATCTGAGAAATCTTGAGGGTATAAACTTACATATGTACGAGTAGCATCTTTAATATTATCAACTAGTCTCTCGTATTGTAAGTCTTTAGTGTCATTAGATAAATTAATTGTATTATAAATTATAATAGAACCAACTACCGCAAGCATTGCAATTGTAACTAGTAACTCTACAAGAGTAAAACCATTTTTTTCTCTCATGTTTAACACCCTACTATCTATTGTTAATGATACCACATATAAAAACTTGAGTAAATAAATGAAAAAAAGAAATATTTCTATTTCTTTTTTATTAGTTTCTTTATCCTATATAAATTATATCTATATCTATTAGATATTTTAAGTAATGTAATCTTAAATGGTGTAGCTTTATTATATTTAGTATGAAAATATACTTGGCTATCAAATAAATCTTTAAACTTTTCTTTTGAAGACATAGTATTTTCTATAGTAGATGAGAATAAATGTTTTACTACTACTCTATTATCTATTAAAGTCATTAAACCTGCTTTTTTAATTTTAAAAGCTAAAATATTATCTTCATAATATAGATGTGAGTGATCATCTAGAAACTCTATTTTCTTTAAAGTAGATGATGTTATTAGGAAGAATGCACTACTAATAACTTCCACTTGAGATACATCATCGTTATAAAATGATTTAGGATAATCTTCTTCTCTTTTATTAAAGATATTAAATTTAATATCTTTATTAATTGTAGGTATTTTTCTTCCACGTACCCTTTTTCCTCTTTCAAGAATAACAGGACCTACTAAACCTACTTTTTCATAAGTTAAAAGTTCAAGCAAGCTTATTATATCTTTTTCTGACATGATTACTATATCAGAATTAGAAATAATAAAATTACAGTTTTCATACTTTTCAGTTAAATATTTAGTACCTTTATTAATAGCACCAGCATATCCTAGATCTAAATTATTTAAATATAGTTCTATTTTTTCGTTTTTAATTGTTTTAAGTAACTTTACTTCTTCTTCTGAAGAATTATTATCAACTATTAAGATTTTATCGATAATTTTATAGTCAATTATATTATCAACTAAGTGTTTTGTTGTTTTATAATCATTTTTGTTAATAATAATATAACAATTCTTCACGATTACCATATCCTTTTACTTTATTTTTTATCGTATTAAATATACCATAAAATGAAGAAAAACCCAAATTAAAAAAAATTAGCAAAAACATAAAATTTTTCTTGCATTTAAGAATTCATATGTTATAATTAAGAAGTACTTGCAAAGAGATGTCTCCTTAGCTCAGCTGGTAGAGCAACTGACTCTTAATCAGTGGGTCTAGGGTTCGAATCCCTAAGGGGACACCATTTAAATGGGCTTGTAGCTCAGCTGGTTAGAGCGCACGCCTGATAAGCGTGAGGTCGGAGGTTCAAGTCCCCCCAGGCCCACCATTTAAATGGCCCGTTGGTGAAGTGGTTTAACACACATGCCTTTCACGCATGCATTCATGGGTTCAAATCCCGTACGGGTCACCATTAAGTATACTAACTCAGGATTGTTCCTGAGTTTTTTATTTGTCTAGAGTTAAATAAAAAAATACTTAAGGATAAAACCTTAAGTATTTTAATATATTGCATAAAGATAAGTATTATTAAGAGACTTCTTAAATACTACTCTATTAGTAGTAAGTTTATTCTTAAATTGGCTTAAATCAAGTGTATCTTTATATTTAGTAACAGATGCATTTAAGTTATCTTTAGAATATATAAAGTCACCCTTACGAATTGCTGTAATTACATCTACATATACATATTCATCATTTTCATCAATTGATTCAATATTCATGATAACATCTACATTATCTGTTTCAGTTTCATTTAAAGCTAAATAATAGTTAGTTTTAGCTGAATATTTAAAATCTTTACCATCAGAAGAAAAATCCATTGCTTGATAGTCATCTAAACCAAATAAGTTTTTATAAGCATTTTCTAACTTAGTAGACTCTAACGTATAGAATGATCCATCTTTTTCTATATCTTTTTCAGATAAAGTATTATATGCAAGTGCAAACTTTTCTTGATTAGTTAAGTTATCTACTAAGATATTACCATTTATATAATATGTATTTTTAATTTTAACATTAGCTAATATATCTTTATATTTTTCTAATAACTTGGCTTTTTTATTATCTTCTTCTGTTGTTGGAAGTGTAGTTATATTTATGTTAGAATGTCCTAGTTTTTTAATACCAATTATATCTAAGTTATCAGTTTTATACATTTTATAGAATACAAATCCAATTATACAAAGAAGTATAATAATATATAGGTATAATCTAAAGATTTTAAAATTCTTACCTCTTACTTTTCTCTTCTCTTCTTTTTCAAAATCACTTTTAATATTATCTGATATTTCATCGGAGATTCTTGATTTTAATTCTTCTTTATAATCTACATCGAAGGATTTATTAACTTCATTAACAAGTGATTTAGAAAGTTCTACTGTTAAATCATCTTTAATTTCATCCATGATATTTTCTTTGATTTGTTTCTTTTCTTTTTCTGTTAGTTTAATTTCATTTACTTTACTATCTTTTTTCTTTGCCATATTAAACCTCTTATCTTTTTATAACTATATTAATTATAACATTATTTTATAATGTTTGATATATAAAAAAAAGAGTATTAAATACTCTTTTATGCACCTATATTAACAAATTTAATAGGACAATCAATATTGATGTCATATTCTCCTTTGTTATTTTTATTTGTACTAGCTTTTATAATGAAATGAAGTTTATCTAAATGACTCTTTGCTTCATTAGTAAACACTTTAACATTACTCTTATTTGATTTGTTACCTGCAAATTCAATAATACTCTTATAAGAGTTTGCTGAAACTAATTCTGCAAGACTAGCTCCTTCTGTTACAGACTTCTTAGCATATGTAAGTGGTTTCATTTCATCTCCTACTTGATAAAAGTAACCAATTACATAGTCATATACTTGTTTATCTTCTCCTAAGTATGTTGCAGTTGTTGCCATGAAGGTATTTACTTTAGGATTAGTATCTATTTGAACTAAACGAATACCTACATCTTTAGTAACAACATCTCCAACTAATATTTTATATTTGCTCTTATAATTTGCAAATGCAATTATAAAAGCCAATACTAATACACCTAAAGCAATAATAATTAACTTAGGATTATTAAGTATCTTATCATATATAAATGTTGCTACTCTTTTTATTCCTGACCAAATATTCTTAAATACATTAGTCTTTTCTTTTTTTACTTCTGTTTTAACAGTTTCTTTAACTACTTTAATTTCTTTATTAGAGTTTTTCTTTGTAGTAGTTTTCTTTGGTGTTACCTTTTTAGTAGTTGTTGTTGTTTTAGTTTTCTTCTTTTTTGTTTCTTCTTTCATTATTAACCCTCCCTGAAATTTATATTAATTTTGCTGGTGTAAGTGTTAGACAGGTTGCAGTAATAGGAACTGTTAAATCAATAACACTTCCAGGAGTAATACTTGTACCTGTTACATATCCATATCCATCTATATTATATTGTACACCTATAAGATTACAGAAATCAACAAATTCCTTGCTGCTCCAGCCAACCATGTTAGGCATAGTATATTCTAGTCCGTTTGTAACTAAGAATACTTTAGAACCAGCACTTATAGTTTCTCTTCTCTTTGGATATTGAGATATTACTCTTGTACCATTTCCAATTATAATTGGTTCAAGTTTAGCATCTCTTACCATGGAAGATGCTAAATTAATATCTTTAGAAATGAAGTTCCCTACACTTACAATCTTAGATGTATCTATGTCTGATGCTCTTTCATCAATGTTTTTGTATTTAGAAATACTTTCTACAGCATTAACAACAGCCTTACCTATTCCTGATGTACCTCCATTGAAGTCTTTTACAGCAACATAGAAGACATATTTAGGATCTTCCTTAGGAAATACACCTGCGAATGATTTAATGTCGTTATTAGTGGTTAAAACATATTGTCCTGATGAATTAGTATAGTTAGCGGTACCTGTTTTACCTATTATTCTTACATTCTTAGAGTAATATGGTTTACCAGTTCTAAGAGGATCTTCTCCATTTACATTTAAATCCATAAGTTCAATTATTTGATTAACTGTAGATGTTGAATAAACTTTTCCTAGTTCTGTACGTTTTGCTTGATAAACTACTTCATCATTATTAGGATTAACTACTTTTTCAATTACATATGGTTTAATAGGTGTTCCATCATTAGTAATTGTTGTAAGAGCTTGAATCATTTGGATTGGTGTAATAGTAATACCTTGGCCAAATGAAGATGTTGCAAGTTCAACATTTGATGTTGATGAGATAAGTCTTTTTAAAGAACCATCATATTCATTTGCAAGTTCAATACCAGTTTTAGTACCAAATCCAAGTCTTTTATAATAATCTATTAGTTTTTCTTTACCAATTGATTGAGCAAGTTTTACTGCTGCTACATTTGATGAGTAAGTAAAACCTACATCATATGTGATACTTCCCCATCCATATTGGTTCCAGTCTTTAATCTTATAGTCATCTACTGTAATAGTACCTGATTGATACTTTTCATCACCTTTGTATTTTCCTTCTTCAATAGCAGACATGAAGGAGAATATTTTCATAGTTGAACCAGGTTCAAATGTATAAGATGTTAAAGGGTTTTTATAATCTGTTATATCTAGTTTGTTTGGATTAAATGAAGGAGATGTAGATGAACCTACAATAGCTCCTGTTTTAGCATTAGCAATAGTAAATGTTGACCAAGAAGCACCTGTTTGTTGTATTTGACTAATAGCATTATCAAGGAAGATTTGTATTTGTTTATCAATTGTTAAATAAACATCATATCCATCTTCTGCAGGTTCCTCGTATGAAACTGAGTTAGCCATTTGATAACCATAGGCATCTTTTGAGTAAGTAATCTTTCCATCTGTACCACGTAAGAAGTCATCACAGTATCCTTCAATACCTAACTCACCTACTATATTAGTTTCTCCTGTTTCTTCATTTTCATATTTTTTAGCATATCCAATTATATATGAAGCAAAGTCTCCATTTTGATAATATCTTTTAGTAGTTCTAGTAAAATCTATTCCAGGAAGTGCAAGTTCTTCTATTTTTTGCTTTATATATTCACTTATATTTCTTCCACCTGGACCAAGTTCTACTTGGTATAGGTTTTGATCTAGTAGTTTATATATATACTCTTTAGTCATCTTAGGGTTAAGTGGCTCTAATATTTTAGCTAGTTCTGATGCTGTTAAATCTTTATCTACAACATGTTTAGGATATCTATCATCTGTTGTTCTTGATTTAGAAAGATATGCTATAACAGTATAAGAGTTCATATTTTGAGCTAGTAAGTTATTAGATGCATCGTATATATTTCCTCTTTCAGCAGTAATTTTCTGAGTAACTGTTACACGACTTTTGGAAAGTTTTTGAAGGTCTGTTCCTTCAACTACAGATGAAATGGCAACATAAGTCATCTTAGCACTTACAGCCACAAAAAAAAGAACAATAAATAAGATAAAAAATAAATTTATTCTTATTCTACTGTCCTTATATTTCACTCTCGTCACCTTCTATTATTTAATAACAATTATATTATCATTATTATAACTTAATCCGTAGCTTTCCGCAACTGATTGAATATTTGATAGACTTGCTAGTTCATCAACTTGCATTGAAAGTGATGAATTTACATTTTCTTGTGTTTCTATTTTTGATTTTAATTTTTCTACTTCAATATTTGAACTAGAAAGTAATGCGTTTGAATAAACTGTTACCACTAGTGATGCAATAAAGAATATTACAACTAGAGATAACATAATTTTTTCACCCTTATATAACTTGATTGTTGGACCTGTTGTCTTTTTCATTATTACACCCTTTCTATAACTCTTAGCTTTGCACTTGCACTTCTAGAGTTTTCTTTTAATTCTTTCTCACTTGGAAGAATTGGTTTTTTGTTTATTAATTTTATTGTTGGTTTAAATTCTTCAGGTATATCACTATCACGTAATCCTGAGAATATTTCTGAAACTTCACTCAAGCTCTTAAATGTTTGTTTAACTATTCTATCTTCTAAGGAATGGAATGTTATAACACTTATTCTTCCACCTTTGTTTAAAAGACTCACTGCATCTGGTAAAACACTTTCTAAAACATCCAGTTCATGATTTACTTCGATACGAATAGCTTGAAATATTTTTCTTTCAGGATGGTGTTCTTTAAAATATTTATAAGGAACACTTTTTTCTATAATTTCAACTAATTCCATAGTTGAGGATATAGGCCTACTATTAATTATATTATGTGCTATACTGTTTGAAAACTTTTCCTCTCCATATTTGTAAAATACTTGACGTAATTTATCTTCAGAATAGTCGTTTACAACATCTTTTGCGCTAAAATCTTGATTAGTATCCATTCTCATATCAAGTGGAGCATCTTTCATAAATGAGAAACCTCTTGATTCATCATCTACTTGTGGGGAAGAGAATCCTAAGTCAAAAAGTATTCCATCTACTTTATCTACTCCTATTTCATTAAGCTTTTCTTTTAAATTAGAAAAGTTAGAATAGATTATCTGGTAGTTTGAACCTATCTTAGATAATCTTTCTTTACTATATTTGATTGCTTCTTCATCTTGATCGAAACAATATAGTTTTCCAGTTGTTAATTTTGATAGTATTACTGATGAATGTCCTCCGTATCCTAAAGTACAATCAACGTATATACCATCACTTTTGATATTTAATCCTTCAATTGATTCGTTAAGCAAAACACTATAATGCATTCTCTTCACCTGCTTTAAATAAGTTTTCAGCTATGTCTGAGAAATTATCTAAGTTTTCACTCATAAACTTATTCCATTCAATTTCAGACCAAATCTCTAAACGATCGTTTGTGCCGATTATCACACATTCTTTGTTCAAATCGGCATAATCGATCAATGGGGAGGCAATGCTTACTCGACCAGAGGCGTCAAGTGAGCAGATATCAGCGCCAGATAAGAAGAAACGTGTAAAATTACGTGCGTCTTTTTGGGTAAATGGTAGGGTTCCAAGTTTTTTTATTATTTTCTCCCAAGCAGGTCTTGGATAAACGAACAAGCATTTATCTAGGCCACGAGTAATAACAAATTCATTTCCAAGTTCGCTTCTAAACTTACTTGGTATAACTAAACGATTTTTCTCATCAATATTATGATGATATTCACCCATTAGCATATGGAACTCCCCACTTTCTTCCACAATCTACCACTGTTCAATTATAATATACCATTTTCTTCCACTTGAAACAACAAATAAATAACATTTTTTCGTACTTTACACTTATTTTTAAGCATAAAAAAAGACCATTAAATGGTCTTTTAAACTCTTATAACATATTTGTTTAAATAAGCACTTGAAACTTCTGCACTTGAATAATTTGGTAATTTACCACAATTATTAAACATTTTTGATCCATTTGTTACAGAGGCAGTAACAAAGTTAGATGAAACATATATCTTTTCTAAATTAGTATTACTAGCAAACATATACGTCATATTTTTTACTATTCTTGTATCAAAGCTTTCTAAATGAAGTTCTTTTATATTTGTACTTGTAATCATAAATTCCATATCATATACTTTCGAAGTATTAAAATGAGATAAATCTAGATTAGTTACTTTAGGTAATGTACTAAACATATAACCCATTTTTTCTGCACTTCTAGTATCAAAATTTGATACATCTATTTCAGTTACTTTATATAAGTTTAAAAATAATCCTCGGAAGTTTTTAACTTTAGAAGTTTTAAAATGACTAACACGTACTTCTTTTAGTTCATTACATTCACCAAAGAAACGATATAAAGATTCAGCATCATCACTTAAGAAGTGCTCAGTAGCTATATCTTCTAGAGCTTTCATTTTATTATGTTGCTTATCAGGGGCTTTATTTAAATAAATCATATTATTTTTACAACCTAGGTATATTGTTTTATTTGAACTATTCCACCACATATAAATTGGTTCTTCTGAAGAGGAAGTAGATACTAATACCTTTGATGATGGTGCATCTTTTAAGTTCTTAGTAAATACTACATGTCTAATAATTTTATCATCTTCTTCAGTAGACATAGTTTTATTATTAGCTAACTTTTTCATTAACTTATTAATACTTTGCCCATCTATAAGTATTGCTTTTGTTATTGTTACATTTCCTTCTTTATATATTCCATCTTCATAATAATTAAAATGTTCTATTCCAACTGTTTTAGCTAGATTTTCTCTAGATAATAATTCACTTTCAACATTGCTAACATCATCTACATCAATAACATCAACACTTCCCCATTTAACACCATATACAGCAAAATCTTCATTATATAAAGTTATATATATAGATTTATCAGATGTAATAAGTGAGTATCCTTCAAATGTACCAGTGTTAGATAGGCCTAAATCTTTTTTAATATCATACATTATATTAGATGATGCATGTGCTAACCCTTTTACAGTATCTTCTGCATACTTTGTTTGTGTAGAAGAGGCAACTTTATCAATATACTCTAAAAATGTCTTTTTTCTTGCTGTTGTTATAGTTTCCAATACTGATGGTATTGCTATTACCATAATAATTGCTAGTATTACTATAACTGCTAGTAATTCTACTAGCGTAAAACCCTTACTTCTTTTATTCATATAAACACACTCTCCTATTTAAATATAACACATTAAATAAAAAAGAAGAATTATTAATTCATAATTCTTCTAAACATTCTATCAAGTTCATAATTTGAATAATGAATTATTGTAGGACGTCCATGTGCACAGTTATATGGATTATCACATTCTACAAGTTGTTTTAATAATTCTTTTGCTTGATCAAGAGTAATTGCTTCATGAGCACGTATACTCATTTTACAAGCTGTTGTTTGAGCAACTCTTCTTAAGAATTTCATTCTATCAAATTTAACAGAGTCTTCTATTAACATATCTATGATTTGTTTTATTAATACTTCTTCCATGCCTTCTCTTATCCAAGTTGGGTGTTCCTTAATAACTATAGTATTAATACCAAATTCATCTATTTTAAATCCAAGAGACTCTAACTCACTTTTATGTTCTTCTATTTTCATATAGTCGGATGCTGATAATTCAATAGTAATTGGTACAAGTAGTCTTAAACTATTAACTTTTGCCTCTTTCATTTTCTTTTGAATCATCTCATAGTTAATTCTTTCATGAGCAGCATGTTGATCTATTAAATACATTCCTGATTCATTTTCAGCAACTATAAATGTCTTAGCAATTATACCAACAGGATGAAGTTCTAACTTCTTAATGTCTTCATTTATGGCTTTATCGATACTTTGTTTTTCGACAAAGGAAGCTGCCTCTTCAAAAGTCTTTTCCTCTTTTTCTTCAATACTCATTTTAGTATAATCCATGGTTAATTGATTCTCTGTTACTATGAAGTCGCTTCCACCTTCTTGGATATTCTTAGTAGCATCAATTATATCTGGTGCTTTTACATTAGTATTTATTTCCATATCACGGACTAAAAGAGTTTTTCTAAGAGAAGTACTAATAAGGTTTCTTAATAACTCTTCTAACTCTTCTATTTTAGATATCTTAACATCTGCTTTAGATGGATGTATATTAACATCCACTAAAGTAGGATCTGTTTCTATTTTTAATACAACAACAGGATACTTAATATCAGGTTTAAAATCACGATATCCATCATTAATACCACGATTAATATCCATGTTTTTAACCATTCTGTCATTAATAAAAGTAAACATATAGTTTCTATTTGATTTAAGTACAGTTGGCTTACAAATATAACCATTTACATCATAATCATCAGTTGATACATGTACTTCTATCATGCTTGATGAAATTGTATAACCAAATAATTCATGAATAGTTTTAAGTAAATCTCCTGAACCTGATGTGAATACTATTCTTTTATCATTATTAGTTAATGTAAAACTAATCTCTGGGTGAGACATAGATAAACGTTCTATAAATGATGTTACTCCTGATAACTCAGTAGTAGCACTTTTTAGATATTTAAGACGCGCAGGTGTATTAAAGAATAAATCATTAATAGTCATGGTAGTACCCTTTTTAGCATCAGTTTCTTCATTAACAAGAAGTTTACCACCTTCAATTACTATATGAGTACCAACTCCACCTTGACTAGTTTTTAAGTCTACTTTTGATACACTGGCAATAGATGCTAGTGCCTCCCCACGGAATCCTAGAGTTTGAATAAAGAAAAGGTCATCATCTTTTCTTATTTTAGATGTTGCATGGCGCTCAAATGAAAGAAGTGCGTCTTCCTTATCCATACCTATTCCATCATCAGTTACTTTTATAGTTTTAAATCCTGAGTCTACTAAATCTACAGTAATAACTTTAGAAGAAGCATCAATTGAGTTTTCTACAAGTTCTTTTACAACAGATGAAATACGTTCTATAACCTCTCCTGCAGCAATCTTATTTGCAAGAGAGTCACTCATTACATGTATCTTACTCACGAGACTCACCAAACATAGAAACTCTTGTTTCTATATACTTAGAATCTATATTAGTAGAAATAGATCCTTTATACTTAATTCTTAAGAATCCTAGTCCTAATATAACTAAATCCATGTTGTTATCATCCATTGTAACTGTATTAGATACTTCAACTTCTTTAAAATACTTTTTATTCTTACCCTTGCCATTTATAAATAAATTAATAGGAGTATCCATATCAAATTTAAAATAGTATTTACCATTTAATACAGAAAGGACCTCACCTTTTTTCATATTGAATGTTAATGCTTTTATATATTCATCATATGCTTTAGTTTCAATAGTATTTTCTAAGATAAACCCTGGACTATCATAGATAGTTAGATTGTCATCTATTTTAACTTTAATAAAATCTAATGTAGTATTAGCATTTGATGAAGTATTAATCTTACTCTTTCTTACGCCGTTTAAACTCATTAAGTCATTTATAAATGTAGATTTACCAGAGTTAGAAAGCCCTAGTACATAAGACTCTCTTATACCACGATCTAAGAAATATCTATAAATAGACTTAACTCCATGGTTTTTAGTACCACCTTTTATTTTTATATCTCCATCTATTTTATATACTTTTCTTACATATTCACTTAGTTTTTGTTTATATATTTCATCTGGTATAAGTTCACATTTATTTATAACTAATAGTTTTTCTCCTTTAATAGAGTTATAGATATCTATTACTTCATTATTAATATTTAAGAAATCTACTAGGAATACTACAAACTTATTATCTCCATTTACGCGTGTTATTATTTGACTTCTTGTTTTAGGAGAAAAGTTCATATTAGAGTCTCCATAGTGCATCATTCTAAAACAACGCATGCAATATGCTGAGCCTTTTTTTGCCTCAGGTATATACCCTGCTTTATCTTTATCAATACTTTGTAATATAAATCCACATCCAGCACATATTCTACTCATAATATCTACCTCTTTTAAAAATCTTTCTCTTCATCATTTTTTTAACGAAAAAGTTTTCTACTTTTCTGTTTATCTTAGATAATGCATTAGTATCTTCACTTATAGGGTTAACATATATAGATGTAAACTCCATTCTATTAGCACCTAATATGTCATAAAGGAAGAAAGAACCAATACAAGCTATTTCATGAGGTTTTAAATTATATATTCTCATGATTTTCTTATACTTTCTTTTAAGTGGTTTAAAAGAAAGATAAGCAGAATCAACACATAATAATTCTTTAAATGGTGTTACTCTTTTCTTACTTCTATTACTAACTAATAATACTCTAAATCCCATGTTTTTAAGATCTTCAAATAAATCTTTTACTTTATTAGTAGGAGTTGTTACATTTTCTCCTACTAAAGTATTATTTATACCAAATATTAAACATTTAATACCAGATTGTTTTAATGCTTTATAATTTATAGAATAGACACTTTTAAAATACTTATCAGGAACAAGATTATCAAACATAAAGTACCTCCATAATCTATTTAATTTTACCATATTAGTACTCTTTTAACTAGAATAATAATAGTTTTTGAATAAATTAACTATTTCTATTTGCATTTTAATTTAATATTTGGTAAAATCTTATATGTATTTACGGAAGGAGCGAATAGAACTCATGGCTAATATTAAAAGTGCAAAGAAATCAATTAAGACTGATGCTGCAAGAGCTGTTGCTAATCATGCTATCAAATCTAAGATCAAAAATGATATGAAGAGAATTGAAGCTGCTGTAGCTAAAGGTGAAACTGAAGTTGCTCAAGCTGAATTAAAAAAATTCATTCCTGATATTGACAAAGCTTGTTCAAAAGGAATTGTTAAAAAGAATACTTGTGCTAGAGAAAAGTCTAGATTAAATAAAAAAGTTAAAGAAATGTCTAAGTAAAAGACATTTCTTTTTTTTTATTATTTTTAATGTTATATTTAAATTGGTGAATATAATGATTAAAAAACTAATAACAGCTATTATATGTTTATGTATTGTATTACTTGTATATTTCTTTCAAGATGATATAGTAAATAAAACAATTGATATAATAGATTCTTATAGAAAAGCGGAATTCTTAGAAACTAGAAGTGATTATAGTAAGAATGTATCTTTTGAATATGCAGCTATTACAGATAACTTTAGTCCTACTAGTTATCAAGATATACTTAATATTACTTATACTGCTTTAGATAAAAGATACTCTTCTATTACATTCTACTGTCCAGTTGAATATAAAGAATGTGTAGAAGATGTTAGAAATATCACTAGTAGTGATAATGAAGAAATACTTACTATTATAGGTAACTTAATATCTCCATATAATAACTATACAAGTATATCAGTGGAATATGATACAACTGGTAGAGTTAAATATAATATATCTTATCTTTATGATGATGATATGATTGAATATGTAGATAAAAAAATAGATAAGTTATTAAAGGACGTAATAACAAATGAAATGACTATAGAAGAAAAAGTAAAAGCAGCACATGATGCAATAGTACAAACTACTGAGTATGATCAAGAATATGAAAAAGAACTTAATAAAACAGGTAGAACTACTTATGAATCAAATACAGCATATGGTTTATTCAAGAATCATTTAGCTATATGTTCAGGATATGCTGATACAATGGCTTTAATACTTGATAAGTTAGGTTTAGAAAACTTTAAAGTAGCAAGTCAAACACATATATGGAATGTAGTTAAAATAAATGGTAAATACTTACATATAGATGCTACCTGGGATGACCCAGTTAATAATATATTTGGTCTTCTTTCAGATAAGTACTTACTAATAGATACTCCTACTCTAGAAAGTCTCAATGATGAAAAACATCATTTTGATACAACTGTTTATTTAGAATTAAGATAATAAAAAAGAAACTATTTTAAGTTTCTTTTTTTAATATCTACAATTAAATGAAGATCACTTACTATTTTTGGTCCATATGCACTTGATATAGTACCATTTTCAATTTCAAGTGCTATTTCTTGATAAGCTTTTCCTTTTTCAAATTGTTCAATAGTACATCCTTGTGTTGGATGAGCAAGAAGATTATCTTTACCCATTTGAACTGAGGATTCCATTTCTAAGTTAAAACCATAATTAAATATAGCTTCAGCATATATATTTTTGAATTCCATAATACAACTCCTTTTGGTATGAAGTATTATATAGTATTATTTATAAAAAGTAAAATCTTATAGTTCAATTGTTTTCTTATATTTAGAATATAATTCACTAGAAAAACTTATATAATTTAGTTTAGCAAGTCTACCATATACAAAGCACTTTGGTATATTATTCTTTTCACATATATTATTTATTAATTCTTCATCAATTTTATTATAACTTATTATTTCATTCCAAATATCATTTGGAATCATTTTATCTAATGCGAAATTATCTTCTTTTTCTTCGTCAGTATCTTCTACTTCTACTTTACTAATTAGCTTATTATAATCACTTTTTATATGACCTAGTTCATGATATAAAGTAAAATAAAATGAATCTAGTGTTTTAAAATAAGTAGTCATATATATTGCTGGAGTTTTAACTTTAACCATAGAGCATCCTCTTATTTTAGTTCCTTTAAGAGGGTTTTCAATTACTAATATCATTCCATATTTCTTAAATAATTCTATTAGTGTGTCTTTATTAAACTCTTTTGTTCTAATGATTTCTAACTCTTTAAATAAATCTTTTAATTTAGATGAATCATATTTAGGTACTTCTACACCATTGCAAAGATTATCACATCTTCTTAACCATAGGAGTATCTTTCTATTATTAGCATTATCTAACTTTTTATAAAGAATCTTGTTATCAATATAATTAGATTCTATATCAAAACTTTTAACTTTTAAGAAATTAAGTAAATCAATTGCACTTGTTGATTGATCATCTATATCTCTTACTTTTATCCAATTATTCTTTATCATTTCTTTTATATGGTAACTATTAAGAAATTCATTAATTTCTTTATGATCACCTATATTAGTATGTAGGTAATCATACATTTCTTTTCTTTGTTCTGCAAATGCTATTAAATTAACATCTATATCTGTAAGTAGACTTATACCTAGCATTAATTCAGTAGATATTTTTGTTTTACCATTTATTATTTCATTCATATGTTTTTGGGTAATTCCTAGCATATTAGCAAAGTCACTTTGACTAATCTTATTATATTCAAGGTACTTTTCTAATAATGAACCTATTCCTCTTGGTCTTATATCTATCATATTATCCCTCCCCATAGTGATGATCATCTATTTCATTAAAACTTATCTCTTCTATTTCAATTAAATTATATGGATACTCTCCTAATGGTTTCATTTTTAATCTTATTTTGTTATTTAACTTAGCAGTAAAGAATTCTTTTTAAATTTCCATGTTTTTGTTCTATTCCATATAAATTATGGACTGGATCATCCATTACTTCTTTCATATTCTTTTTACTTTGAAGGAACACTTTAATATCATCAAGAGCTTCTAATTCTTCATATTTATTTTTGTTTTCTAGTTTTCTTTTTACATCTCGTTTATAAGCTGAAGTCTCTTGAATGATCATATTTTATGTCCTCCCTGTAAATGTATTATAACTTACAAGGTTATAATATGCAATATAAAAAGAATGGTTTTATACCATTCTATCTATTTTATTTATTAACATTTCTTTTAGAGATGTCTTTCTTACTTCAGAGTATTGATTATTAATAGACTTTATAAATGAATACTCGTCTCCTACTAATAATAAACTCTTCTTTGCTCTAGATACACCAGTATAGATTAGTTTATTATAAAGCATACGTGAGTATTCGGGTGATAAAGGTATTATAACGTGATTAAATTCACTTCCTTGAGATTTATGTATAGACATAGCGTAAGCATGTTTAAGTACACTTAAATCTTCTCTTTTAAATGTTACATGATTACCATAGAAGTCTACTTCCATTACTCCTTCACTCTTAGGATTAATACTAGTGATATAACCTATGTCACCATTGAAGATATTTTGATCAATGTTATTAACTAAGTTTATTACTTTATCAGATTCTCTATAAATAACTGAACCATAGGTTATTTCACTTTTATCATCACTTTCAGGATTAAAAATAGACTGAAGTAACATATTCATATTATCTATACCATTTTCTCCTTTATACATAGGAATAAGTACTTGAATATCTTTTTCTGTTAAACCTTTATTCTTTGCTGTATTAATGATTTTAGAAATCATTAATTTAATTTCACTTCTATCACATTTTAAGAAGTTATAATCATCTCTTTTTTCATCTAAGTTAGATTCTATATAAGCATTCTTTATTTCAGATGCTAGTATTGGAATAAAGGAATTACTACTTTGTCTATAGATATTCTTAAGTTCTATATGAGGTATTACATCAGAATCTATTAAATCTTTTAATACATTACCAGGAGATACTGAAGGTAATTGATTAGCGTCTCCTACAAGGACTATTTTAGCGTAGTTAGAGATACCATTTAGTAGACTTGAGAATAATTCTATATCTATCATAGAAAGTTCGTCTATGATGATTAAATCATGGTTTGTTTTATTATATTCATTAACATTAAATTCATTAGTTTCATGATTCCATTTTAAATATCTATGTATAGTTGATGCAGGAAAAAGTGTTGCTTCACTCATACGTTTACTTGCTCTTCCAGTTGGGGCAAGTAAAGCTACTCTATCTTTAAGTTTGTGAGGAGGAATATTTTCTACTTCTTGGAATAACTTTAATATACCATTTATAATAGTAGTCTTTCCTGTTCCAGGTCCTCCTGTAATAATAGTTATCTGATTTAACAGAGATGCTTTAATAGCATTTCTTTGTTCTTCATTGTAACTTATATTATAGTCCTCTTCTATTCTTTCTAACTTTTTATCAATGTTTTTTATTTCAAATGGAACAAGCGTTGTCATGTGATATATAGTATCAGCAACATTTCTTTCTGCTTCATAGTAATTCATTAAATAGTATTTATGATCTACGACTTTAATACTATATTTATTCTTAAGCATTTCTATATAATGATCAAATCTATCATATAAATCTATATTAAATCTATTAAGCATAGTATTATATATTTCTTCAACAGTCGAGTATGTATCTCCACTGTTGAAGGTAAGTTCTTTTAGAGTTTCTATAATACAACCAAGTATTCTCATATCATTTGTTTCTTCAAATAATTTAAAGAATACATGATCTAGTTTATTAAAGTCTATTATATCAGTTAGACTATATAAATCTGTCTCAAGTATATCTTTTATTTTAGTTCCATATGTAGAAATCATCTTAGTGATTTCTTTAACAGAAAAATCTAAAGACTTTAGATATACAATTAACTCATCTTGACCATAGTAATCCATGATAGATTTATATATAGTTTCAGCTGTTTTTACTGATACTCCACATTTATAAAGGTTTGTTTTATCTTCTTTAATTAATTTAAGAGCATCACTTCCAAGTGTTGCTACTATTTTTAAAGCAGTTCTCTTACCACATCCTTTTACAAATGAGGAAGTAAGAAACGATGCTACAGCATCTATGCCTTCTGGTTCTATTCTTTCATAAGTTTCTACTTTAAATTGATATCCATATCTTTCATGTTTAATATACTCCCCTTTAAAGATATATGTATCATCTGTATTAAGACCAGCAAAATAACCTGTGAAGGTTATTGTTGATGGAATATTTATATAGTCTTTAAGAGCATCACTGCACTCAGAGACACGAAAAAGTCCAACCATATAACCAGTTGAAGAAGATGCAAATATTGAGTTTTTATATTTTCCTTTTATATATTCCATTTTAATCACTTTATATATTTTACCACATACTAATAATTATACTAAATAAAAAAGATGAGGTTTCCTCATCTTTATTCACTAGGTGGTAATGTAGTTGTAGTATAATGTTCTGCCATGTTACTACCATCATCTACATAATTACTTGATAAATAGTAGAATACTCCTACTCCTACTCCTATTAAAATAATCATAAGAATAAACATATGAATAGGTTCTATTCCTTTTTTCTTCTTAACGTTTTTTAAAGGAGTTGGAACAACACCTGGTATATCGTTAGGAATAAAATTAGTATTAACTTTTTCAGTTGGTTCTTCTTCTCCTAATCTTTCTTCTCTTTTCTCTCTTATAACATCCCAGATAGATACATCTTCATCTGGAGTTTCAACTTCAGGAGTACTTACTTTTTCTAATGTTTCTTCATTTGGGTTTTCTTTCATCTTTTCCTCCTATTTACAATTTATTTTTAATTCTACAAACTTATCATATGTTTTATAATTTATTTCTTTTTCAGTAGTTAAATCATATTTATCTATTACTAAAGGAGTATTAATAATTAGGCAATTATCACTCCTAAATGTATTAGCATTTATATAGTATATTTCTCCATCTATTACTACAAATGAAGACGCATAATCATCACTTATAGAATTAACTGTTTTAATACTATTAACAAGAGCATTTGTATTTGTATTAAATACAAATATCTTAATAATACCTGATAAGTCATCAAGTGTAATAATAGTTTTATTCTCATATGAATACATATGAGTATTAATACTGCTATCATATGTATAACTTAATTGTTTCATATATCTATTATACTTATATGCATTTATTACTTCTTCTTTAAAGTTAACATCCATCTCATGATTAAATATAGATGATACTTCTTCTAGAATCTCAGTATTAGGTGCTTCAGTTGTAGGAATAAAAGAATCAATTATTGATCCAGTTGTTTTATTACTACTATTCTTATTAGTATTGTCTATTTTTGATAGTGAGCGAAGAGCCGCTATCAAAAATACAATAAACATTAGTAATAAAACTATTCCTAATCTTTTTAAAGTATTAAATATCTTTGGATGTTTTTCCATATCCATATTTATCACCTATTACAATTATAGTAAAAATTATCAAATAAAAAAAGTACATAGAATGTACTTTTTGGGTTTGAAGTAATTATAAATAAATTATAGTTTATACGAACATGTAATTCAAAGAATACGCAAAGCAAATAGAATATATAACATATGTTAGTTAGAGCATCATATCCGTGTTATACTCATTAATTATTTTCCCTTGGGAGTTAATTCGTCAATAAACGGTTGTAACATTTTTTGAGTCTTAGCCATTATTTTTTCAATATTTAGGTAGCTAACAAAACCATCACATTTATATCCTTTTTGATATACTTTATTACCTTTATTAAATAGTTTTTGCATTTTATCAACCCCATTATCACCTGTTATCTTTTTTACTTCAGGAATTTTTAAATATTTGCATACTCCTGGTATATCAAGCAGGAATACATCTTCGATGCATTTCTCTGCTTTTATATGAATGACTTTGGCAGCTCCTAGTTCAAGTAATTTGTCTTCAACGTTATTCCAATCCACTGGTGGATTCGACGAACAATCAAAAACATCTGTATCATAACAAAGGATGACTATCACATCGTAATTGTTACACTGTGGACTTATTTCAATTTCAAACTTTCTTAAAAGCTTCTTATCAAATTTTGTTATTCCTCTAAGACACTTTTTGGTAATTTTATCTGCATTAAATCTATTTAAACTATATTTTTCTTTTATTACGCATAAAACTTTTCCATAAAATTCTTCTTCTGTTTCACCCTCGGTATATATAATTATCCACCTTTTTTTACCACTCATAGTCTACTCCACATATTTAATCATAGTGTTTAAATCTTCATCATCACCGCTCATCAAATCAAACAAATAATCTCCAACAAGCATATCCATATTTTTTGCATCTTTTAATAATCTTTCTACACATTTTTCTTTTATTTTTGAAAAACTTGCAATGCCATTTTTATTAGGTAATCCTATATATATATTCTGAGGTTTCAAATAATTAATCAAATATGGAGAATGACTTGTAATTATAATTTTAGTATTTTTTGTAAAATTTTTAAGAACAATAAGATACCTTTGTAAGATTTTGGGATTTAAAGAGTTTTCTGGTTCTTCGATTCCAACCAAAGAATAACCATTTATATCAGCCAAGACTAATGTAGTTAAAATTAGTAAAACCCTCCTTACTCCGTCAGACATTTCATTAATCGTTACTCGTCTTGATAGATTTTTATCATCTACAGTCAATAAATATATCTTATTATCATGAATATAATTATCATTTATTCTCTTATTAAGTTCATCATTATCTTCGATATCATATGTTTTTAACTGAATGTCAGCAATAAAAGGGAAAATATCTTTTGTTGTATTTACTATTAATTCATATTTATTTGGATAATCATTTCTAATCTTATATAACATCCTTGGTATATTAGTATTGTCGCTCAAATTATAATCTACTGTATTCTTTTTTATAAAAGGAGTAATACCGTAGGCATTGTTTGTATTAAAATGTCTATCTACATACACACGTGCGTTATTAATATCTTTTATAAGGTCCAAATAATAAAGATCATCATATGCTGATAGCTTATTTATTAATAATTCGTTAAATTCAATTTGTATTTCCTTATTACATGATCCTTTAATCGACGATTTATACAATGATTCAGCACCATTTCTACTAATGTATGTTGTAAATTTTTGAGTGTTATCATCTTTTATTTTTAAATATTCCTTCAAAATTTTAGGTTCATCTTTCTCATGTTTTTTCCATGAAAAAGAATATCCATATACAACTTGCATAATTTTAGATTTTTTTTCATAAGAAAACTTTATTTCGAAAGAAAAGTCTTTAAAAAAAATTTTCGTATTATATGGTTTATACGGACCAAAATTCATCATACTTTTTTTAACATCGTTTGGTTGATGAATAAAGTCAAAACCAAAAACAATTGATTGCAAAAAGTTTGATTTACCATAGCTATTAATTGATGACAAACTAACAATATCCGTAATTTCTATTGTTGTGTTGTCAATATTCCTAAATCCTGATACTTTAATCGAATTTATTTTCATATTTTTTCACCTCAAATAAATAATTCATTCATTAGTATTATATGTCGAAGAAAAAAAATAATCAATTATTTTTAAGTTTTTCTTCTTTAATTAGATGATTTTATCGCCATTTGACTATAAATATCATTGTTTTTGTTCATTATTTTAATTATAAACAGAATATTTATTAATTATTTTTATATAACTGTAATGTAAAAATAAAAATACACTATTTAGTGTATTTTTTTGTTTCATATAAATTTTCACTAACTATAAATCTAGGTCTAGCTTTTGTTTCATTATACATTTTACCAATATACTCTCCTACTATACCAAGTGATAGCATTTGAAGTCCACCAATAAACCAAATTGATATTGATAAAAAAGCCCACCCATCAACAGTAGCACCTGTTATTTTTCTTATTAATGTATAAATCATTATACATATACTTACAAATAAAACTATAAAACCTAATGTACATATCATTCTTAATGGTTTAACACTAAATGATGTAATACCATCCCATGCAAAGTTAAGCATTTTCTTAAGTGGATACTTTGACTCTCCTGCAAATCTTTCTGCTCTTTCATAGTAAACTTTATCTGATTTAAATCCTATTAAAGGGAATATTCCTCTTAAGAATAGATTTACCTCTTTATAGCTTTCAAATTCATCTAATACTCTTTTGCTAGTTAATCTATAGTCAGCATGGTTATAAACAATATCTACTCCCATAGCTGCCATGAATTTGTAGAATCCTTCTGCAGTAAAACGTTTGAAGAATGTATCTTTTTTACGTGCTGATCTAACACCATAAACAATGTCACAACCTTCGTTCAAATACTTATCCATCATTTCATCCACAGCGTTAATATCATCTTGAAGATCAGCATCCATGGAAATAACTACATCAGCATATTCTTTTGCTGTTAATAATCCAGCAACGAGCGCATTTTGATGTCCTCTATTTCTTGATAATGTTATACCTGTGAATAATTCTTCTTTTTCAGATATTTCTTTAATAAGATTCCAAGTATTATCTTTAGAGCCATCATTTACATACATTACTCTACTATCTTTAGATATAACTTTCTTTTTAATTAATTCGTTTAATTTAGCTTTTAATCTCTTTGTTGTTTCTTTTAATACTTCTTCTTCGTTATAGCATGGTATAACAATAAATAACTTATTATTTTTTTTCATCGCTAATCACCTTCCCATTTATTTCTAGTATATCAAAATATAGGAAATCATAACTAAATAATTCACCATTAGATACTTCTATTTTTATATTTTTTCCATTTTTCTTATCAAATACTATTTCTGCAGGAGTTGTAAGCGATATTTCTCCATCAAAAATTGTTTTCTTTTTTTGTGTTATCTTTAAATTTATTACTCCAGCTCCATCAATATTCGGAATATCTTTTGTATAAAATTTTAATTTAAACGAATCTAAATCATCAAAAAAGTTTGCTTCAATTGTTGTTGGATCTATACCTGGTGTTATAAAATAACTATCTTCATCTAATCTTTTAAACTCTGAATTATCTTTTCCTAATTTAGTCATTGAAGTCAGTAATAACTTTTCTACCAAATAGTATTCATTTTTCCATTCTGGATATTTTTGAAATAATATAGAGTTATATTCATCAATACCTTCTTCTGTTAAATGAGTAGTCTTTTCATATACATATGCTTTAACTCCATTTGATAAAATATATGGGCCTAACACTCTTTTATAACTATTACCAATACCTTCGTTTGAAAGAATCATTGAATTAGGTATTGTCAAAACAAGTTGTGTATCTTTAGCTAAATCAGCTTGAACTGGATCAGTTACAATTACATATTTGTTTAATAAAGAATTATAATTATAACCATCTCTTAAGTCGACAGTTGAAGTATAAATTAGATTATTGCTTATTATCGAACCACACGCATTGTCTATTAAACTATCGGACATTATTTGCGAACTTGCAAATGATGATATCTTACCATATTTTTCATTTATCAACGTTGACATATCGTTACACATTTTTAACAAATTATCATAGTTTTCGTATTTAAATTTAAAGTATCTATTTTTTTGAAGTATATAATTTGGTTCAATCTTTATACAATAGGTATTAACATAATTGAATACGAAAATTATTGCAATGATAAATAAGAATGTTATTTTTGCGTATTTATTCTTTATTAAATTAGCTACAAAATCAATTCCAAATAAAGCCATTAGTAATGAATAGATTGAAATACCAAGAAAATGATGAACTCCCATTCCTTGAGTTCTTGTAAATAAAAATACGAAAATAATAATGTTTAAAGTAGCATATATTTTTATTCTTCTATTTTCCTTTGAATAGAATATTGAAACAATTCCCAATAATATTAATAATAATAAATATATACCATATTCACCTAAAAATGAGTTAATATGTTGGCTTAACGTATATTGAAAGGCTGAATAACTATTTGAATAGTTTTCATGTATTATTGTATTTACCAATGGTAATTGAAATATTAATAGCAAAGCTAATGTTGTCGATCCTGCAATTATGAAGTTTTTCGTTGCATTAATAAACGATTCCTTCTTTTTATTACTTTTTATAAAGTAATATAAATTAATTAGAAAGTAAGAAAAATATAATGATACCACACCATATGCATACCATCTTCTTAATATAAAAGGCAAATACGCTAGTAAACCAAAAATGATTGGCACATATATTTTTAGCTTATCTGTAAAATTATATTTTTTAACAATAAATAATAATAGTATTAATGGAATAATACCACTAATATCAGGTAACCCCCTTAATGTAGCACTCCAGAATCCAGAAAACAATAATATACATATATAGTATATAATTGTTTTGAATTTGCTTTCTTTTATCTCAAAAGTTTCGTTTACAAACCAATAGAATAACAATATTGAGGGAACCATATATAAAAATACAATTGATAGAATATATGTAATTCTCGAAATTCCGAAAACTTTATAAAAAGGTAATATAAAAAATACTGGTAACGAATTATAATCATTAATTCTAATCGTTTCAAACAAATATTTAATTCCATCCATTATATTGATAGCCATTAATTGATACAAGTAATTTGCTCTCAATTGATAACCAATATAATCGTATACATATACATTGTCCTCGTATTTAACATACCAGTAACTAACAAATAAGCATATAATGAATGTAAATAATACAATTAACACGCTTTTTTTATTCACAATTTTCTTAAACACATTATTCTTTTTCTTATTATCTTTATTCATTTTTATCGCCCACTATTATAGATTTAATTGTATTACTCATTTTTTTACTTTCTCTTTCAACTATTTTTACATTATCTATGTAATTATCATCATTATAATAATCAGTGTATTTGTTCAAACTATTATCTTTGATAGAACTTAAATCAATAACATTTTTATTCTTAAACAACTCATTAATATGAGCAATTTTATATCTATAATGTTTGTTTTTATCATAACAAATTGATAAATTTGGTATATTCAATACATTTGCTAATAATGTACCATGATATCTTAAGGATATTATGTAATCAATATTCTTTGTGATTTCAATAAAATCCATAATCGTCTTTGGAAATCTAGTTATCACTACATCTTTTAATTTGTATTTTTCTATAAAGTGCTCATAAAACAAAATGTCTTGTTTAAAATAATCATAAAATGGTATTAAACTTATTTTTGAATCGTTATATTTTCTTTTATACGCTTTTATTACTTTTAACAATTCCTCTTCCGTATCTTTATCATTAATCCATATAATTCCTATTTCCTTTACATCATTTTTATTTCTTTTTCTTATAAAAGGGATTATCTGTTTATTTGACAATACTATATCTTCTGAAAGAGTCATATTTTTTGTGTTTAATATTTTTGATAAATATTCGAAAGAATTATTATCTCTTATTGATACAAAATAACTATTATCTATAACCTTGTTAAGTCTATCAATATACTCTTTATTATTAAGTACATGGGAAGAAGATACACCCAAGAAAATAACATTCTTCTTGAAAACTATGAAATTTTCTGATAGATCTAAAATCATACTACCCAAACTATATTTATACGAATTACTATCTAAATAATTAGAGTCATCTATAATAGCTCCTCCACCCCATATTAATAAATCATATGATTGAGCATAAATATTGCAGTCTATATTTGAATAAGGATAATGAATATATTTAACGTTATACTTATTATTAATTTTATAATTGCTATTATTTGCAAGTAAAACTGTTATATCTATATTATTATATTTAGATAAATAATCTAAAATCGTTTCTAGCATATATTCATCTCCACAGTTAGGTGCACCATAAAAACCTGCTATTAAAACTTTCTTACCGTCACATTTTATGTTAGATACCTTCAAATAATCTATTTGTGTACATAAATCTTCCACTTTTGTTTTTAATAGTTCATTTTCTCTTTTTAAATCAAATAGATTTGTTGTAACTTTATTGTTATAATCTTCAATTTTATTAAGAATCTCTTCTTGTCTATTAATTTCATTTCTGAAAATATACAAAAAAAGAGATTCCAATTTACTTTTCAATCTCTTTTTTAACATCTAATTTACCTTCTCTGCTAATTCTTTTGCTACAACCATGCTGTCTTCCATGCAATTGTAAATCCATGCACCATATCTTCCGATTGTGTAAATTGATTTATTTGCAAAATCTGACTTTAATTTTTCAATTTGTTCATCTGTTGACTTTTTAATATGTACATAAGCTGGGTCCATAATAATAGAAACATGTTCGATTAATTTCATATCTTC
Organism: uncultured Caryophanales bacterium; assembly: GCA_946536225.1. Classification (GTDB taxonomy): domain Bacteria; phylum Bacillota_I; class Bacilli_A; order RF39; family UBA660; genus UBA6985. Next base: position 660,035 of record CAMNEE010000001.1, read on the forward strand.
AGATACAATTCCAGATTTTTTTAAATTATCAATAGTTAAACTTAATTGTTCTTCTATCATTTCTTTTGTTATATCTACATCCTTGTTGTATCCAATTTCAATATACATACTCAATTTGTCTGTTCCTAAGATATTATTATAGAATCCACATCTATAGAAATTGCATTCTTTTGAAGGAATATATAACCAATGTTCTTTTGTACATAATGGAGATGGTTTGTCAAATCCAAGATTAAATACTAATACTTTATTATATGACATTTCAGATAATAATTTTTCGTTTCCGCCTAATAATTCTAGAAATTTATTTAAAGGCATAGTATTGATTAAAATATCATATTCAATTTCTTCTCCATTAGATAATATTGCAGTTTTATTATCCGTATCAATTGATGTAACACTCGTATTTAATAATACTTTTTCTTTATCTAATTCGTTATAAAGAATCTCAATAAAACTTCCCGCACCATTTTTTGGATATAGGAACGAAGCGTTATATGAATTTACTTCATTATTCTTCATATTCTTTATTATTGCTTCTTTATCTGCATATGGGAAGAATCTTCCCATAGCATCAACATCTAACTCTCTCAAATCAACTGCATATAATTTTTCATTATATGGTTTCAAAAATTTCTCAACGATAGATTTACCAAATTTGCCATAAAGCATATCTAAGAAATTATCATAATGTTCCTTTTCTTCTTTATTAAATAGATCATACAAACAATCTATAAATTCTTCTTTATCTAATTGATGTATATTAGTTTGAAAAGGAAAATCTATGAATTTACCTTTATATAATATTTTTGTAACTTTATCATTATAAATAATATCGTCTTTATTCATTTTATCTAAAAATTTCTTTTTAAATTCTTCAGTTTTAAAATGAAAGAAATGTCCAGCATAATCCCATACGAAATTTTCAGTTTTTATTGTTCTACAATATCCACCAACTTCGTTTTCTTTTTCAACAATTAAATAGTCATTTCCACAATAATTTGCATATGTTAATCCGGATATTCCGGCACCAATTATTAAATTTTTTACTTTTTTCATATTATCTTCCTATTCTATATTTTATTTTTGTAAATACAGGATGTAAAAATAGTAGCAATCCATTTGATCTTCTATATAGTTTAATCCAGCGTGTATTGAACTGTGGATATTTCCTTATTTCAGGATATTTTCTTATTTCCTTTTCAAATTTATTAAATTTTTTTCTTGAATGGAATAAATCTAACAAAATATAATATTGTGTTACAACCATTGGTAATAATAATTTATGTAATACATATTCCCTTTTTGACTCAGTAAATCTTGTATCATTAGTTACAAGATTCATTAATTCAAAAATGACTCTTTGATGATGTTCATAGTTTCTTTTCCATCCAGCAGTACTTACTGATTGACCAACATTACCAATATAGTATCTATATATATTAGCATCTACCCTTTCTACTGTGTTTGCTAACATAATAGAATAAGCATTATATAACATATCTACATAGAAAGTTTTTTCTAATAGTTTGAAATCCGCATCTTTTAATAATTGTGTTTTATATGTTGTTGTAGGTAGAGATGGCCCCCATTCTCTAAAACTATATTTATTAGACTTACAAATATCTTCAAAATTATATTTAATATTTGGTTCCATAAATGAGTAACAATCTTTTACTAGCGGTTTATCTTCAAAAGTTCTTGCTTCACAATAATCAGTAAAGATTAAGTCTGAATCACTTTTTTCTAAACTAACAAAATATTTATCAAACTCATCTGTATCGATCCAATCATCTGAATCTATGACTCTAAAGTATTTTCCTCTAGCTAATTCGATTCCTTTATTAATTCCAGAACCATGACCACCATTTTCTTTATCTATTAGTTTAACAATAGATTTTTTATTTTTGGTTGTAATTTTTTCGTAATATAGACCTATTTCTTTAGTCGAGTCGGGACTACCATCATTTATTACAAGTACCTCTAGTTTCTCTTTATATTTGCTTTTTAGAATTGATAATAAACATCTATCAAGGTATTTTTCTGCTTTATATGAAGGTATTGTAATTGTTAATAAAGGAGTATCATCAATTTCATTAACTTTTCCAATAATTGCTTCTGGATTTAATTTATTAGTTTCGTAATATTCAATTTCTTTTTTTATTGTATTATTATATGAACATTTTTCTATTACGTGTTTTGATAAACTTGCGGAAACTTTCAAAAATTCATCTGGGTTATTATAAAAATATTCTACTTTATTTGCTATTTCGACAAAATCGTTAATTGGAGATAAGATTTGTTTTTCACAATTAAAGAACTCTCTTATTACAGGTAAATCAGTTGTTAAAGTTACTAATCCTGATGAAGCTGCTTCTAATGCTGAAACTCCTTGAGTATCCCATCTTGTTGGGAATAATGCGATTCCACATTCCTTTTGTACATTTGCTATTTCTTCATGACTCATAAATTTATTAATCAAATGAACATTTTTAAAGTTTCTTATCGGTTCAACTAATTCATTATAATAATTTCCTTCACCACAAACATAAAACTCTAAATCTTTAAAGAATTCTTTTCTAGATAACTCTAATATTGTTAAAACAGAAGTATCAACTGCATATTTTTTAGAATTATCCCATTTTCTTAACATAAAAATCTTTTTTCTTTGCTCTTTTGTTTTTTTATTATATCCAAATATTTTTTCATCAATAATATTTGGGATTACAACTGAATTATTAAATTCTGTTTTATGGAAGTCTTCTGCTCTTTCCTTTTCCCATTCTGAGACAAATATCCAATTATAATTTGGGTCTTTAGCATGTTCAGCTATATATTTTCCTCTTTCAAGATATTCTTTTTTTAATTCTTTTGGAAGAACATATTTATCTTCAAAATAAGGTGTATATAAATCTGGAGCATCACAATATAAAACATCTGCTCCATGATTCCATAAGAATATTGGTGTATCATTTAAATATGAAGTATCTAATATTTTGGCATATTTAACATCATAAAAATGAACAAATATTGCTTTATAATTTTTAGACATAAGAATATCTCTCATGTTGTCATATCCTGTTTTATATACATTAATATCTTCAAATGTATAACTTGTAGATTCATTGTATGCATTTATAACTGCTACATCTACTTTTAAACCACTATCTACATATGATTTTACTCTTGAATGAACAAATCCACATGCATATAGATTATCTGGAGATGGATATAAAGGTGTGATAACCAAAATATCACCAGTTCCAAGATATTTTGTATAAATGTTATCAGGTTCTTCAGTAAATGAATAACTAACACCTTCAAGTTCTATTTTAGAATTTGGTGCAATAATAATTACAGGTAATAAAAATCTTCTCGTTGGTGTTAGTGATGAAGATTTAGTGTTAATTGGAGCACTAAAATCTATCTTTCTTTTTTTAGTTAAAAACGCAATTTTTGCTCCAGTACCTTTAAGTATTTCTCCCTTAAATTCAAAATTTAAATATCTATGATTATAACGTATTATAGGTTTTGAAAATATTTTCAATTCCCTATTCGTATTGTTTTCTATTATAACTTTTTTATTTTTCCTTTTTATAGTTACTTCTTTATCTTTCTTATACCATTTTGTAATAGTTGTTGAATACATATTATTCCTCCTTTATTTTTCTTTATTAATTATAAAACAACATACGTCGTATAGCAAACAAAACCGACTTATAGTGCAAAATTAAAACCAATAAAAAAAATACGCGACCGTATTTTTTTTAAAATTGTTCTGCAAAATTCTTTTGTAACTTTTCAAATACGGCATAGTTAATCATAAATAAAACTATACTAATTAAAAACATAATTCCTAAACCACCCATATTTGGTACTGAATGATTTATAAAAATTGATCTAAAAGCTTCTATAATGTATGCAACTGGGTTTAATTGTACAATCCATTGAAAAGAAGCTGGTACTCTACTTGATTCATAAGCAATTGGTGTTGCATAAAACATTAATTGTAATATTACACCAATAAAATGTTGAATATCTCTAACATATACTGTAATACTTGAAACTAATAATGAAACAGCAATAAGGAAAAAGTACAAAACAAATAAGACTATAGGATAAAATACCCATGTCCAACTAATACCCAATCCGGTTAATAGTACAAATGCAATAATAATAATTGTTGATATAAAAAAGTTGACACATTCTGCAGAAACAACTGAAATTGGCAATACTTCTCTAGGGAAGAATACTTTTTTTATAATTCCACCATTTTCAATTATTGTATATGCGCTTCGATTTATAGCATTGCAAAAGAAAGTCCAAGGAATTAATCCGCAACATATAAATACCGCGTAATTGTCTGTTCCTACATTTAGAATTCTACCAAAGACAAAAGCATAAACTGCAATTTGTAATAACGGATTTAAGAAACTCCACACAACGCCTAAAATAGAGTTTTTATATTTACCTCTAACATCTTTTTTTACACTAGTTTTTAGAAGTTCTCTATATGAATATAAATTATTAAAAATTTTCATTACTACGTCTCCTATCTAGTTGCCTCTAAATAGGCATCTACTACTTCTTTGGCATTTCCGTCCATTTTTATTTTTCCATCGCATAGCCATATAGCTCTATTGCACAATTCTTTTACTTGTCCCATACTATGTGTAACGAAAACCATTGTTTTTCCAGAATCCCTTAATTCTTTCATTTTATTTATACATTTTTCTTGAAAATGTTGATCTCCAACTGATAAAATTTCATCAACTAATAAAATATCTGCATCAACATTTATTGCTACACTAAATGCTAAACGCATATACATTCCTGAAGAATAAGTTCTTACAGGGTTATCAATATACATTCCCAATTCAGAAAATTCAACAATGTCATCAATGCGAGCATCTATTTGTTTTTTTGTTAAGCCAAAAATAGAAGCATTAAAATAAATATTTTCTCTACCGCTAAAATCTTGATGAAATCCAGCTCCAAGCTCCAATAAAGATGTTAACTTTCCATCTGTTTGAATTTTTCCTTTGTTAGGATATATAATTTTAGTCATTAATTTTAAAAGAGTTGATTTACCAGAACCATTTGTTCCTATTAATGCAACGCACTCACCTTTTTTAATTTTAAGATCTATCCCATTAAGTACAACTCTCTTTTCTTTCCTATTTCTTTTAAATAAAGAGAGAATACTTTCCTTCAAAGTGTTTGATTTATCTAAATATACATTGAAACTTTTTTTAACATTATCGCATATAATACTATATTCATTATTTGCCATTATAATCTTTCCCTTTCTAAAGTATTATATCATATATTACTATTAAATTAACTATAGTTTTATTTATAAAACAAAAAAGATAATATAAAAATTATCTTTTTGACAGATTAAATTTAATCATTCATACATTCACGCAATAACTTTCATATAATACTATTTACAAGAAATATGGAAGTTATTTTTTGATTATACTTTTTACTATATAAATTATAGCAATGTCTATTGGAACACTCATAGCAATAGGCAAAATATATCTATAAAGTATTACTGGTGCTAAAGCTAAAGTAATATATAAACCTGCTATTAATGACATTGGTACTAAGTATTCAATTCTTTTTTTACTTATAATTACTATAATAGTAATAAGAGTAATAAAAAATAATGTTCCAGGTATAAATATCATTTTAAAAATCGGAATATCTAAATATTTATAATTAGACATAAATGAATTGTACATTTCATTTACTCTACTGATAAAGTCAATCTTTTTTATTCTAATCCATTTAGAATTAGTATCAACATTAAACACTTTCCATTCAATGAAATGATGACTCATTCTAGAATCATAATAATCTTTATTCAAATACCATAATCCAAGATTATTTAGGAGTGCAGCCTCCGTATAATTAACAATGTTTTTTTTGCCAATTTTTAACCATATAAAATCCTCACTTTAAATAACAACAATATGTCGAATTATAACAATCCATATATAACAAGTCAATGCGACATTATTTCTTCACAAACATTTTTTTGAAAACGATTGGTATTTTACCTGATATACAATTGTATATAATAAATAATAACAAACATAATTCAAATATACCCACAGACCATATAAACATTTTGTACATAAATATATGAGGCGTATTTTTAAGCAAAGTAAGCCAGTCTACCGTATTCCATAAACTATATATCAAATCATTATCATGTAACAAATAAATCATTAGTGTAGAAGAACTAATGTAATTAATAACCTTATTTTGTTTTATTTTTAGACGCCTAAATAATTCAAAAAAACAAACAGCTAAAGTTATAGGAATTATAAAATTATTAGGATAATTTTCAATAAAAACCCTGAATGGTTCAGTATAATTATAAACTTCTATCCTTGAACTATTTATATTATAATTTGATATTATAATCAAAACAAAAGTAAAAATAATACCAAATATAAAGAATACTGTTTTAACATTTTTAAACGGCTCATATTTTTTAATATAGCCACCTAATAAATATAAGAAAACACCAGTTAAATATATAACTAAATTTGATGCAATATTTCTTAAAATCTCAGTTATGTATGAGAACTGAATAATTGCAAACAATATAACTAATAGTTCTATATATTTCTTTTCGTCAATTTTACCAACAATCTTATTCAGTAATAAATATGCAGTTAAAATGATTACAAAATAATAACCAACAAACCAGGAACCATAATTAAAATAATTAATTGTTACAAAACTAATTGTTGCATTACTATATATCTTGTATATAACTATTGATAGGAATAGTAACGCAATAGTGGCATATACTCCTTGACTAAATAGCTTCTTAGCAATTTTTGTTATATTTATAGTCTTTTTTTCTATCATGAAATATCCGGATATAAGAATGAATAATGCGTTAGCAATTTGTCCAAACGGAGATATAACTGCAAACAGCATCAATTTCTTATAAAAATGTGGTTCAATAAAATACATTGTATCATTGGATAATTGAATACTAATACAATGACACCATATATGATAAATAATTATCATTATCATGGCTACTATACGTAATAATTCAATATTACTACTTCTCTCTTTTTTCATGTTAATCCCCCTACCATTGTCAATACTAATTATAACATAAAAAAGCATAATTGAATTATGCTTTTTTATTTATGAACTCAGTTATTTTATTTTCAATATCTTTGTTATATTTTTTATAATCAAATGTTTCTTTTAATTTGAATCCATTATCAAGATAATCTTTCATCATTTCATAAACAGCTTCTTCTGTTTTATCACAGAATACTCCATATTTACCATCTAGATCTTCGTAGTCAGATACTTTAGTAGATAGTATTGGTTTACCTACCATCATTGACTCTAAGAATACAACTGGATATCCTTCATACTCTGATGATAAAAGAACTGCATCAGCTATTTTATAATATGGAAAAGGATTTTTCTTTTTACCTAACATTAAAATAGTATCTTCTAGTTTTAATTCTTTTATTTGTTTTTTATAAGATGAGTTATCTTCTCCATCACCAATAAAAAGTATTTTAAATTTATATCCCTCATCTTTTAATTTCTTTGAAGCATTTATAATTCTTGATAATCTCTTTTGACATTCATCGTGTCTACCAACATTAATAAATAATGTTTCTTTACCTCTTTTATAATCACATGGTTCTTTTAACTTATTTAATATATCTTCTCCATTTAAGAAGTTATTACATACATATGATTTATCTTTAATAACATCATAATGTGCACATACATCTCTTCTATTTTCTTCTGATACAAATACTATTCTTTTAAATTTAGGTGCATGAATTCCTTCAAAGAACTCTTTCATATCAAATTCACTCTTCTTATAGGTAATATAGTAATTTAAATGAACCCAAAGAGTGGAATTAGTAGAAGCCGCAAGTGCTAGATATGCACCAGGGCGTGAGTATGTAGCATAACTACATGAGAAATCATATTTATTATGTAGTTTTCTTTTCCATTTAATTAATTTTAATCTATTATATATTTTTCTAAATAACACTATTTTTTTATCTGATATTTTATATTCTAGTACTTTAACATTAGAAGGTATTTGATCTAAAAAAATACCTTCTTTTTTTTCTAGAATTAAAGTTACATCATACTCGGAATAATCTAAATGATTAAGTAGATTACAAAGAGCAGTTTCTATTCCCCCTAGTCCTAGACTATAGGCTGTAAATAATAATTTCTTTTTCATATTATTCACCTACTTATTCTTTTTACTTATGCTTATATATGTATTAGGAAAAGTTTTAAAAAAGGTTTTCTTTAACTTTCTTTTAAGTGTATCACTTAAAAGATTTTGATAAACTTTTCTTTTTTTAATCTCATTTATTAAAGAAGGTTTTAATTCACTTGGTGCATGTATTGCTTTATTAATTAAAGCATTCGCAACATAGCTTTTAAATAAATCAACATTCTTTGTATCTAATTTACCCGCTTCTTTAATAAGATAATCATAGTGATATAATGTATCATCAATTTTCTTCTTTTCTTTATCAAGTGAATTAGAAGTCATGATTGAGTTTTCTCTTATAATGTAATTATATCCTGGGTACTCAATTGATGATACATATTCTGCTTTCATTACAACAAGTGGCATAAGTCCAAAGTCCTCATGGACTTTTCCTTTAGCAAATTTAAACTTATTTTCATCCCAGAATGATCTTTTAAATGCAAATGACCAAACTGTTGCAAATAAAGATAAATTAATTAGTTTTTCAAATGCAATTGATCCAGATATATCAGTAAACACTTGAGGAGACTCATATGTTACATCATTATTATTTATCTTTTTAGCTCCAAATCTTACTAATTCAGTTTTATCATCTATTGCATCATTCACTTTTTGTAATAAATCTTCATTGATAGTGTCATCACTATCAACGAATAGAAAAAACTTTCCAGTAGATTTTTCAATACCAAAGTTTCTAGTATCTGATATTCCACCATTTTCTTTTTTGAAGTATTTTAATCTTTTGTCCTTTTTAGCTAAGTCTTTAATGATTTCTTCAGAGCTATCTGGAGAACCATCATTAACGACTATTACTTCAAAATTATCATATGTTTGATTTAATATACTAGTTAAGCAGTCTTTTATATATTTTTCTACATTATAAACTGGAACTATAATACTAAATTTCATATTATCACCTTGTATCTATTTTATCATATATATTAATTAATTATCTTGTTAAATTAGATGGATTTTTTTTTAGTGGTTTAACACTAAATTCATCATATTGAATAACATAAGTAGGAAACTCCAAGTTCTCATTTAAAGATTTAGCTAGATTATATCTTACATCATTATACTTAGTTTCTAAGTCTTTTTTCTCTTCACCATCTTCGTCTTGTTTCTTTAAGTCATATCTAATCCCTACTATTAATACATTATTAGGAATTAAGTAATCTTGTGAAGGAGGACCAAAGTTAATTATTGTTCCTGGTTCACCATGATTTTCAACAATTAGTCTTTGATAAGTTGACTCAATTAGTTTTTCTATTTCTTCATTATATTCATTGTTATTATTTAAGACTTCTATTTCTTCACTACTAAGTCTTTCTACATGAACATTATTTCTTACATAAATATAAGATAATCCCTTTTCTTCTGCTAAAGATTGATAGATATCTTTTTCTTCACTAGATACTTTATCAAAAGTATCCATTTCTTTATCATATTTATTTAAATCAACTTTTCTATTTATGTATTCAATTAAGAATGAATAATATTTAGACCACAAATCAAGAAAAAGTTTTTGATTTTGTGGATCTAAACTATTTATATCCTCTTTTTCTATACAAGGAAAAGTTGTATTAAAATCATCTATTGTAATTGTTTTCATAAAACCTCCTTAATTATTGTACAACTGCAAATGCATCAATTCTAAACCAGCCTTCCATAAGGTCTGAATATGGAATTATATATTCATTTCCCCAAGATGATACAAGATAACCATCTTTTGATGCACCTGTTATATGAAGTGCATGTCCTCCACCTTCATTCCATGTAAGAGTACTTACATCTCCATATCGATTAGGATTTGTAGAGACCATTCTGATTGGTGTTTCTTGACCTTTTTGGAAAATATCTAAGTTCAATTGATAATTAGCTTTTGCATAGTTATTAGTTGTATTAATAACTTGTTGCATTTGATTTGCATTAAGTCTTTGTCCTGGTGGGTTATTAACGATTTCATCTACGCGGAATGAAAAATTTGGATTCTTAGATTTTATATAATTATTTAAAAGAGATGTATTCATTCCTCCAGAAGTAGATGTATATCGTTGCATATCTGATCTCAATGTTGGTCTACCAAAGAAGTCTTTTTGGTTTGGATCTATCTTAACTGTATATGCTCCAGCTCTAGAATCCTTAAAGAATAATTCGCCACCATTTCTTGAATCATTTGCATAAGTATACATATCTAATAGCAACTCACCACTGTTTAATTTTGTTGCTCCTGTTGTTTCATCTCTAACAAACATATCAAAACCAAATGTTTGCTTAAATGCTTCTGGTGATCTACTAAATTCACTAAAGATACCATTAGCAACTGAAGCATACGAACATGCTCCTTCATGGTCAAGACCACGCATAATTACTGATGCTTGAGAACCTGTGTAACCTTTAGCCTTTAAACCCTCTTTTAATCTAAAGTACTCATATGTTCCAACTTTTTTAATATTAGGATCATTTAAATTAACAACACCTTGTTTAATATATTGCTCCATTTGACGTTCACTAACTTTACTACCGGACATACTATAATAATACTCGTTATAAAAGAATCCTTGATTGGCACCAAATGATCCATTTCCTGAATTCATTTTGAAAAAATCACCTGCATAATCAACAGATTCTGCAGCGTTTCTAAAAGTGGTTTTTATTGGTCGTTGATCATTCTTATTAAATAATTTTTCAAAGAATCCTTTTGATTCTACTTCAGGTGTTGCACTTACCTTTACATCCGGTCTTAAAGATTTTCTTAAACCTCTTAGGGCATCAAATGCTTCTCCACCAGATGACATTATTCCACCTATTGCACCTTGCATTGCAATATTTCCAACTCCACCTGCTTCTTCAAAGTTTTCTAGGAAATTCTTACCATTATAAATAGAATCTAAGCCTGGTTGAACAACACCTTCAGCTGCAGAGTCTAGAGTATCAAGACCAACTCTTGCAAGTGTATTTGCACCCTTTGATGCAAAAGAATTTAATCCAGCTATTTTACCACCAGCATAGAATTGTAATCCTTCCCACGCTCCTGTTGCTCCACCATAAGCAAGTCCACTTAAAGTAGAAGCACCATTTTGCCATGCTTCAGCACTACCTTTACCCATTCCTGCAGCAGCACCTATACCTGCCATATGAGTAGTTATTGCAGCACCAGTTTGTACTGCTGACATACCTGCTGTAGATATTGTTGTTCCTCCACCTACAACAGCTCCACCTGCTCCAGCAGTTGCAATTGATAATGCTACTACTCCTGCTGTATATCCTACACCTTTTGATATATTTCTTGTAATATCAAATCCGTATGCATTATTCTTTAAACCTTGTCCAACAGCTGTATTATTATAAAAACTATCAAATGTTCTTGAGGTGTAATCAGTAGCAACATGTGCTTTTGTTGCATCCCACATTTTTACAGTTGCTGATTCATATTTATTACCTGTTATTTTACATGCAATGGCATTAACTCCATCATATAAACCTGTCCCAACGGATGCAACTCCAGTTCCAAGAATTGCACCAAAGTCAAGAATTGCTTCTCCAAAACTCGCAATTCCTTCAACAAGTCCACATGTAGCTGTACCAACAGTTGCACCTGTTCTTGTAAGAACTTCTCCAACTTTTGCAGCAGTACCTACAATACTATTATATACTCTTTCTTGATTACCTTTATATTCAGCAAAGCTTGCTCGATCAGATGCAAATGAAAAATCAGTGGTACCTCCACTAGTTTGTGGTGAATATGATGCACCAAAAAGAGATGCCGCAATAGCACTATCATATTCTTCTACATTTGATCCTGCATTATTGATTTCACCTTTAACAAGTTCAGCTATTTCTCTTAGTACTTGTGTAATAGTATCAGTGTCATATGATAATTTTTCTTTAAACATATTAGCTGATGCACCAACCCACACTGTATCTATTGTAGATAGTACATTTAAAGAGTCATTCTTAACACTTTTATTAGTTTCATTAATAAGATTAATAATACTATTTGCAAGATCTACTAAGTTATTTTGATCAAGGCCTGCAGTTGCACTTTCTATATTGAGTCTCCCCATATTAACACACCCTTTTTAATTAACTGGTTTTATATTTGGTAGACTCTCACTAACTTTGCTCTTATCATTTTTTCTTGCTTCTACCATTTTTTTAGAAAAATCTATATGTTCTTGGTCTTTTAAACCAACATGATATATTTCTTTTATATCACTATGATTAAATAGTAATGTTTCATTAGGACTTAATAGTCCTTCTGGATATAAACATCCTACATAATCAAACTCTCTTCCATCTCCTATTACAGGACAAAAACCAATTATACTTATTCTTTTTGTTCCTTCTTTTAACATTACTACAGTACCGACAGGTAAAAATTCTTCTATCATTATTTCTCCTCACTTGGAACGCTAAGTTCACCACTTTTCACTTTTTCTAAAGTTTCATTAAGCTTATTAATAAATGCTTTTTCTTCATCATCTACTAATCCTTTATGATATATTTTATCTATTTCTTCATGATTAAATAAAAGTGTTTTATCTGGTCCCATTAATCCTTCAGGGAAAAGTGTTCCAGAATAATCAAACATTTTTCCTTTTAATTCTGGACAAAAACCAGCAATCATTATTCTTTTAGTTGCTCCTTTTAAACTAACAACTGTACCTATTGGTAAAAATTTATCTTCCATACGAACCTCTATTCTTTTATAATTATATCATATATATTCTTTTCTAAAATACAAAAATAATATTATAATAGTATTAGGAGTAAGTAATATGTTAAAGTTAAAAAGAAAAGTAAGAATAATATTATTGGTTATATCTTTAGTAGTATTTATATATTCCTCATATCAAATAGTTATGTGGGTAATAGATAATAAGAATATCAGTGAACAAACTGATAATATAGATAGCATTACAGAGATTAAAGAAGTTGAAGATAATGAAAATACTACTATTATTGAACAAGGAGAAATAGATAAAGCTAATCCGTATTGGGATTATATCAAAATGAACTTAATAGAAGTTGATTTTGATGAATTAAAGAAAATAAATAACCATACAAAAGCATGGTTACAAGTAAATGGTACTAATATCAATTATCCTGTTGTACAAGCATATAATAATGATTATTATTTACAACATGCTTTTGATAAAAGTAAAAATAATGGTGGTTGGGTATTTATAGATTATAGAAATAGGCTTGAATACAATGAAAAAAATACCATCATATATGCTCATAGTAGAGTTGATAAAAGTATGTTTGGATCCCTTAAAAACATACTTACATCAAGTTGGATAAAGAATACTGATAACTATGTTGTTAAGTTATCAACTGAGTATGAGAATACATTATGGCAAGTATTTAGTGTATATAGAATACCTACTACAAGTGATTATTTAAAAATAAGTTTTAGTAGTGATGATGAATATTCTAATTTCATTAATTTAATAAAAAATAGAAGTCAACATGACTTTAATACTAATGTGGAAGTAAGTGATAGGATACTTACTCTATCAACATGTTACAACAATGATGATAAGGTAGTATTACATGCTAAGTTAATAAAAAGAGAACCTCGTTAAGGTTCTCTTCTATTTTTTAACTAATACTTTAGTTCCTACATCAACATAATCAGTACTTGCTTTAATAGCATCATTATGACGCATATTAACACATCCGTGTGATCCATTTGTAAAGTGGTAGTCTCCACCAAATTCATAGTATGCTTTCCAACCATGTTTCTTTCCATCTTCATCAGTATGGTATTCAGCATCATGAAGACCAATTCCTCCATCAAAAGACATCATTACATTAACGTAACTACGCCAAGTTGGTCCAACTAAATCTCTATTAAAAGTTTCTTTCGCTACTTCAAATAAACCATTATTAGTTGGAGTAGATGGTTTACCAGTTACAACTGGTACATTCATTACTATAACATTGTCTTTATAAATCTTTAAGTTTTGATCACTTTGATCTACTACTACAATAGTACCAGTTAATTCAAGTAAATTATCTTTAGTAATATAACCTACATAATCACTTGTTTTAACAAGATATGTATCTTCTCTATCATCTTCTATATATACTTCAAATAACTCCCCTTTAGGAATTACTACTTCAAGATCTGCATCAGTTTCTCTTAAGTATCCTGGGATAGTAAGAGTCTTTTCTGCAGTTGAAGTGAATACCTTATTAATAGAAGTAGTAAAGTCATAAGTAACTATTTCTTTTACGTAGTCTCCACATACATATGCTTCTTCACCATAGTAGTTGATTTTATACCAACCATTATCAAGAAGTTCTAACATTTCAAAGTGTTGACCTACTCCTATTTGACCTATTTTTTCTCCTTCTGTACTTGCATCTTTTCTTACCATGACAGCAGTAGTAGCTTCTACTTCGGGAATAAGTCTCATACCTCTTTTTTCATATTGATGTGAAAGAGGAGCTTGTTCTAAGTAAGCAATACCTTCTTCATCATACTTAACTACTACATCATCATAGATAATAATATTCTCTCCATCAACATGTACTAGTTTAGAACCATCTTCGTATTCCTCTAGAATGGCATTAAACTTATACTTATCTTCAGGATTTTCTTTAACTTCTTCTTTAATCTCTTCTACTATTGGTTCTTCTTCAATACTTTCAAATAAATCTTCTGTTACATAAGAAACAATTGGTTCTTCTGTAGAACTAAAAGACTCTGTTTTACATGCTGATAAAGTGCTTGTTGCTATACCAGCTGCTAATAATATTTGTGCTATTTTTTTGTTAATTTTCATAAACATCCCTTCAAGCAAGAATTACTATAGCACTACTTTTATTATTATGCAAATTAAATAAAAAAGTGGTCAAAGACCACTTATTTACTATAATTCATAAAAACTATTTCTTGAGTAATATGAGAAGTACTCATCATTTGCAGAACGCTTATTAATAAAGTAATTATAACGAGTTACTATATCTTCAGGATATGCTGAAGTTTTGAGTAACAACAAGTTTTTATCATAATCAATAACTGTTAATTTACCTTGTTTATAGCAGAATAGAACAAATCCTCTTGAAGTATCTTCTATTATAATATCTGAGTAATACTCAAATCCTAAACTCTTCTTTTTACCATTAATTATTCTCTTACCTTCACTTGTTGTTACTACATAGACGTCTTCTAAATCACTTGAGTAATTGACTGCATCTTTATAGTTGTCTGTTACTTTAGATCCTTTGTTATCAATTAAATAACAAGTACCTTCTTTTTCACATACCGGGGCATATTTATTATTCTTAAATATATCTGCTTTAGAAAAACCTTTATCTGTTACTCTTTTACCATCTAAGTTATAGTAGTCATAGTTATTACTCTTATCTACTACTAAGTAAAGACCAGACTTAGTTAAACCTTCTACTAAAGAAATACCTTCTACAGTAGATACTTCTTTACCATTTTTATAGAATACTGTTTTGAAGTTATTAGATAAAGCATATACATCTTTTGATTCATATTCAATACGAGTATCCTTACTACCTATATTTTCTCCCGATTCATTATAAAGGTATTCAACTCCATCAACTGGAGTACATCTATAGAAGTAGTCTTCTACTGTCATATTCTTACAAGTAGATGCAAGTTCTATAGAAGTATTATTACTAATAATTCTATATTTATTAGAATTAGATAATAATAGTACATTATTATCTTTATCAAATGAAGATATATTATTAATAGTAGTACTATTTTCTTTATATAGTAATTTAGAATCTAATACACTTATATAGTAGTTAATATTATTATAAAGAACTGATATATAGTTATCTGTATATTTAGATATTTTTAGTTCTTCACCATTTACTTTATCAATAGAATAAACAGTCTTTCCATTTCTATCTATGATATCTATTACTTTATCTTTAGTAATAGTAATAACATTATTAATGTTTTCATATGAATCTACTTTATCATTAGTAATAATAGAACCATCTGGTTTTATTAGATGAAAATCATAATTTTCATCTCTTACTATAAATAAACTTCCAAATTGACGGAAACTAATATATTCTTTACTATTAAATGTTTCTAATCCATCTAAATCTATTATGGATGTAGATCCATCTTCTTTTTTAGCATAAGCAAATCCATAAGAAAATGGATTTACATCTTTATATACAAACTTTGTTAATTGTTTACCTTTTCTATCAAATACAGCGTACATTCCAGTTTTATCTTCCACAAAAAAACTAGTATCTCCAATTCCTTTAAAGTCTAATTTATAATCCATATATATTCTTGATATAAAGTATCCAATTATACCAAGAATAAAGAACACAAATAAAACTTTAAAGAACTTTCTTTTATTATTCTTTTTAGCCATACTTCTTGTAATAGTATTTATAGGGTTTTCTATAGGGGCAGTTATATCTTGAGTAACAACTGCAGCAAAAGGAGTGGCTTGAGCACCTGGATTAATGTTTTTTTGTACTTGTACTGTATCAAGTACAGCACCACATCCAAGACATAGTAGATTACCATTTGGGTTTTCTGTTCCACATTTTGGACAAATCATTTAATCACATCCTTCCCTATATTATTCTATTAATAGTATAACATAGTAATTAAATAAATAATATTTAGTAAAGTAAAAAATTATTAAAAAAAGAAAACTATTTTTCAAGTTTTCTTTTCTTTATTTCTTCTTTATATAAACTATGTTCTATATTATTAATATCAATAAAATTAATTATATTTAATATTTCAGAGAACTCTGGGAAATCAGTATCTCCTTCATATATAGATTTATCCCATAGATACCAAATATCAAAAGGAGTCTTAGCACCATTTTCTATCATATCTTGTACTTTTTTACTCTTCATTACTACATTTTCATTTTGATCACTTAAATCATTTTGTAGTCCTTTATCTTGATATCTTTTAGAAGTAAGATCTGCTTCTATTTTATCTATGAAGTGAGCATACTTCATTTTCTTTTTCTTTTGTTTATCAAACTCAAATAATAAACGTAAGTAATAATCTTTTAAGAATAAATCTCCAATGGAGTCTTCCATGGCTTTATGTTCTAGTTTTTCCTTTTCTTCAGGAGTTATTCCATCAAATGGAGTAATATCTCCTATTAAAGACTCTCCTACTTCATGAAGAGCAAGCACTTGATAAACATTATCAATATTAAAGTTATAATCAAAGTCAGATGATAAAGCAGTATGTAAAAGAAGTGTTCCTACTATATGCTCTGATACTGTCTCTCTTCTTCCTTTTATATTCCAGTGGTTAGAATCCCAACCTGATCTTGTTTTATCTTTAAGTTTAGCGTTTGTTTTATAGAATGCCCAGATTCTCTTTAAAGACTCTTCATCTTGATCTTGATAACGTTTCATTGTTGCTATAGCTACTTGGTCTAAGCTACTTTGTGACAACCCCCATGTTCTATAGTCTACAATTAAATTTTGTAATTCTTTATCTAGTTTTAAATATTTAAATATAAGTTTAAAGTATGGTGAAGAGTTTTTCATTGATTCAGACATTTCTTCTTCATATAGCTTGCCTTTTTTTAAACCTTTAAAGTCATAATCAGGATTAATCATTTTGAAATAATGTAGAACCATTAATCTTATCATTTTACCTATATTAGGTACTTCTCTAAATTCAGAAGAGTAACCTGTTGCAAGAATACTTCCTCCAAATATATTATCTGCATAAGAATAATCATTTTCTTCATCATATAAAACATCTTTTAAATTTGCACCTTTAAAATAAAATTTTAAAGCTTCTTCTAAGTTATTATTTTCCATTTCTTCATACTCCCTGTTTAATTATTATAGCATACCTTTTTATTGTTTTATCAAGTTTATTTTTATATAATTTTACTAGAGATGGGTATTATGAAGAAAAGAATATATTATTTTGATTTACTAAAAGTATTAGGTGCCTTAGCGGTAGTACTTATACATGTTATAAGTGAAGTTTATTACACGACAGATATAACCAGTACTAATTTTAAAATTATGGTTATATTAGAGTCCCTTATAAGATATGCTATACCAATTTACTATATGATAAGTGGTGCAATATTCTTAAATGAAGATTTTGTTATAGACAATAAAAAGTTATATAAAAAATATATATTAAACTTATTTTTAATATATTTATTTTGGAATACTTCTTATACATTCTTAAATGAATTAATTAATAATAATATACCTTTTAGTATTAACTTAATACTTACAAGTATTAAGTCTACTATACTAGGACATGCCGTATTCCAGTTTGACTTTTTACTTACAATACTAGCTTTTTATGTATCTTTACCAATACTAAGACTTATTACTAAGAAAAAGAATAAAAAAGAAATAGAATACTTATTACTTATTCTATTTATATTTAATAGTCTAATACCTCTTATAAATGTTTATTTAGGTATTGTTATTAAATACTTCATATTCTTTACAAGTGTCGTAATATTCTTTATATTAGGATACTATTTAAATACCTTTGAAATAAATAAAAGAATAACTAAGTATATTTATATAGCAAGTATTATAAGTGTTATACTAACTATAATATTAACTATTAAAGATACAATTAAAATAGGATATCCTAGTGAATTATTCTTCTATTACTATTCTTGGAATATACTTATACCAAGTATTGGTATATTCTTATATTTTAAGAATAAATTTAAGAATACTAAAAAGAAAGTAAAAAAATTACTTACTTCTACTTACTTTGGTATTTACTTAATACATGGTTTTTCATTAGGTGTTGCTAAAGTAATTGGTATGTATAACATAAATATACCATTTATATTAAAGATACTATTAATTACTATATTTACTTACTTTTTAAGCTTTATAGCATCATTTATAATAAGTAAAATACCTTATGTAAAGAAGTTAATAAGAGGATAGAAAAAACAAGTAGAAATACTTGTTTTTTTATATAACATGATATAATCAAATTATGATGATAGGAGAATCAACTTATGAAATTTGAAAACAACGAAAATACTTTTGAAGATAAGAATGAAGTAAAAGAAGAAATTGAATGCCGTAACTGTGGAGGTATTATACCTAAAGAAAATATGGACTTTAACAGTGATGTAGCAACGTGTCCTTTCTGTGGTACTACATGCAGGATACATGATTCAATAACTAAGCATTATACTAATACTTATATTAATATTAATCGTGGGGATGCTGGTAATTCAAATGAGTTAAGTAAAAAAGTATATATTAATGGTCAAGAAGCAATTGTACCTACAAAAAGAGGATATATATTTGCAATAATATTTATTGTTATTGTATGTGGAACTATAGTTTTTAGTTTTCTATCAGTTAATAAAATATTTGATCAAGTAATGGATGAATATGAAGAATCAAAATTAACATCTACTACTACAACAGTTCCTATTAAAGTAACTGATGTAAATCCTTTTGATCCAGATGCAGAAGAACATATAACTGTAGACTTCTATGGTTTAGATGGACAAGGTTATTTAACTATTAATATGCCTTCTAAATATAATAAATTAACTTATACACTTGATAAATCAGATAACTTAAGTAATGGAGATACAGTTACTATTACTTTAACTAATACAGAAGCATATCCTGAATATAACTTTACTAAAATAACAGGTACTGCTACAGTAAATGGATTAGGAAGTGTTATGCAATAAAAAAAGCAAGTATTTCTACTTGTTTTTTTATTGTCCTGAGAAATATTAGCGTTTTGTTTTGTGTTAGATAACTCAAAAAGGGTTTTTTCTCAAGACGTGCTTTGTATACTAACATTCTTTTACGTTATTGTCAAATTTTTGAAATAATCTCTTTATACCAATCGGAAGCATTGATCCAATTGAAAATATTATATAATAACTAATTATGAACACTATATAAGGGCTATTCTCATCAATAATACTAAATACTGGTAAGGTTGAATTATGAAATGGAGATATATAGAATAGTTCTAATCCATTATCAATATTTACATAATAAGTAATTATATTAGATATAATAGCAATAGATGATAATATAAAGAAAACTACAAATGCTTTATTATAAATATGAGTAATATTTTTTTCTTTAGATAGTAAATAGATACCCATTGCTACCATGAATCCATGATGAACCATGGTTTGAATATTTATAAGTGTCTCACTTATAAAAACTGTACTTGGATATAACATTACACATACTCCTGCAGAAAGACTATAAGTCATTAAGAAGCATTCTAAGTATTCTGATACTTTCTTATTCTTAATAAGAGAATAAAGTAAACCTACATACATAGGAGTTGAACAAAATTGATATGGAAAAGCATACCAAGAATAACTCCAAGAAAAATCATTATAACTAAATGATAGTTGTTTATATACTTCAAACATAAGCATAATAGAAGACATGATAAATATTGTCTTCTTTTTATTCTTAGCATATTTAATTAAGATAATACTTAATAATATTACACTTATTAAAGACATTATATGAAATACGCCATACATATAAGGTCTTTCCATAGTAAATTGTAATATTCTTATGTTGTTTTCTAATGTTCTCACTTAATATCACCATTTCTTTATATTACATATAAATTATAACATACATGAAAAGAACTAAGACTAATTCTTAGTTCCTTTATTTATCACTTTCAACTTTTTTATAATAACTTATTGTATTCTTTTTTAACTTTTCTATATTCTTCTTAGATGCAAATATTTTGTATTCATTGTAATAACCTGGTTTATCAATATAGAATCTCTTATTATTAACTTCTTTGATAATAAATTTAATTTTATTAATAAAACTACAATATTGATTCAAATCTATTCTTCCATCACTTCGAATAGTATACTCTACTTCACAAGTACCATCTACAGGAGTGATTTTAATATCACTTCTATCCTCTTCAATATAATCAATAGAATACTCATTAGATATATATGCCTTATCATTCATAGTGATAACAATACCATCATTTGGAATTTCTGCACTTCTAATATCATATGTATTAAAACTTGTTAGAGAGGCAGTAGTAATACCTATTCCAATACCAAAGAAAATAATACTTATTACAAATAATAATCCCAATACTTTTTTATTACTTATTCTATTAAAGATAAAATTAATTAAAACTAATAATATAACAGATAAAGAAATAATAGAACTTACTATTGTAATAATAACTCCTACATAGAATGATCCTGAGTTAATAATTAATACTGATAGACCAAATGCAAAAGCAAGTCCTATAAGTGCAAAGCATACACCTATCATTATGTAAAAAGATATTGCTTTAAGAAATAAAATAAATAGATCTGAAATAGCTTTAAAGAAGCTATATTCACTTGTTTTAGGGTCTCTTATAACAATTCTATCTTCTACTTGATTAACTGTTATTTTTTCTTCTTTTTCGTTTACTTCTGTAGTTTTTTCTTCTCTTTTACCATTTATAATACTTCTATAATAATTTAAGTATCTTACTTTATATATATGAATAACTAATAATACACTTACAACAAAGGCAAATACTTCATATAAAGTTTCTAATATAAGATATAGATATTTATAACCTGGTATAACATAAAGATTACTTACTACAGCTGCACATATCTCCCCGACAACAGAGAAAGTAAAACCTAATAAAAAGATTATTATAAGTTCTTCCATAATAAACTTTAATTTACTCTTAAGATTCATCCTTGCAAATAAATTAATAGTATCAGTAATAAAAGAAGTTGCTTCATTTACCCATTTCCCAATTATTTTATTACTATTCTCTTCTGCTTTAACCTCACTTACATCACTATGTACTAAGTTATCTAAACTTACATTAAAGAGTTCTGCCATTTGCATTAATTTATCCATTTCTGGATAAGCATCTCCTTGTTCCCATTTAGATATTGATTGTCTTGAAACACTTAGTTTATCAGCTAAGTCTTCTTGTGATAGATTATTATCTTTTCTTAACTTTTTAATGTTATCAGATAAATTATTTTTCATATACACATTTCTCCTTTCATGGTTTAATTTTATAATTATCAACTGGTTGCGTTCTACCAATTTTAGGTTGTTTTATGTATATTTTTGGTTGCATTTTTAAAATTATCTATATTCTACTAATTCAGTTATATCTTTTCTTGTATTATGAAGTGGACTTTCAGGACAATCATCACTTCTATATCCAATTGGAAGTAGACATACAGGAACTAGTGAAGAAGAAAGATTAAATTTACTACTTATTATAGCACCATCAAACATTTCTATCCAAATACTATCTACACCAAGATTTGCTGCTTCAAGCATCATATGTGTTGCTACAATAGATGCATCCATGACATAAATAGGCATATCATTTTTTTGATAAGAGTTATCCTTATCTCCACATACAACTAATACAGTCTTAGCATTATATCTACATGGAGATGCCTCATCAATAAAAGATAGGCCTTCTGGGGATTCCACAACTAAAACCTTAAATGGTTGTTTGTTTTTAGCAGTTGGAGCAAGACGTCCTGCCTCAAGTATTTTATCTAGCTTATCTTTTTCTACTTTTTTATCAAACTTTCTAGTTGCACATCTTGTTCTAATTACATTTTCAAATTCCATATTTTCTCCTAAAAAAGATAGATATTAATCTATCTTTGTTCCTCCCCATTCAACAACTGTATAACCAGTTCTTACTCTGCTCTTAAGTACTTGTTCTTTTACTTGAGTATTCTTATCTACACCTTTATAAGTCATAAGAACTCTTATTAAAGTCTCAGGTGTAGGATTAATTTCAAGAGGAATATTATTTTCTACTTCACTAGTATCAGCAAATCTAATATAGTTATATTCGTTTTCTTCAAGAATTGGTAACCAATAAACTATAAACTCATTTGCTTCTCTTTCAGTTAAACCAAGTATAGATAGTTTTTCTTCTAGGAATGGTATAAGATCACTCTTAGCTACTACAAATCCATCTTCCTCTTCTTTAAATTTAATACTATTATTTGCTTCATAATAAAGAGCATAATAGTCTTTATTATTATAAGTAATAGTTCCATCTGGACGTGCTAAAACACTCCAACCATTTATATATCTTGGGTAACTTGTAGTTAATTTAGATGGATCCTTAAAACTTACATTTATATTCATATCCTCCCCAGGATATAAATATATAATTGGTTTATAAGCTACATCACCACAGTATGTTGGATTATCTTCCAACTTATAATATACTTTAACACTATCATATTCTTTTTTATTTACTTTAAATTCATCTTCATAATCCTCAGGTGCACATACTCCACAGTGAGTAGAAATATCATAGTATATTCTTAATTCTTTATTGTATATTTCGGTATATTTATGTTCAACTGTCTCTCCACATGAATTCATTTGATAAGATACAATTACTTTATCATCATAAACTTTAGTTGTTGCTCCTACAAAGTCTTGGTAATCTTTGAGTTCTACAATTTCTTTTTCGTTATTTATAACTAAATAACTTATAACTATAGTAACAACTATAATTGTTAAAACAATACAAGCTATAATTACCTTTTTATCTAACTTTTGATTTTCCATTTTATCATTCCCCTTCAAGCCAAGCTTTAACTTCTTTTTTACTTTCCTTTGCTTTAGAACCTACAATAGCAAGACCATTCATATCAACATCTGCACCAACACAATATTCACGAGCTTGTAATGGTATTGTTGAAAGACCTGATCCTTCATGAGTAACAAATACTCTTACCTTTTTACCTTTGAAATTTAAAGATGTTAATTGATTAATTAAAGGCATAGGCATACCACCCCAATAGACTGGAGAACCTATATAAATAACATCATAATCACTTATACTTTCAAGTCTTTCTTTTAACTCAGGCATCATACCTGTATTCTTTTCATCTTGAGCTTCTTTAATGCATGTATTATAGTCCTTAGCATAAGGTATTTTTCTTTCAACTTTAAACATATCTGCTCCAGTTATATCAGCGATATATTCAGCTACAATCTCTGTATTACCTTTACTAATATAACCTACATTGTAGTTTTCATCAGCTCTACTAAAATACAAAACTAAACTTTTCTTTTCTTCCATATTACACTCCTATTATCTTAATTATACATTAAAAAAAGAAATGTTTAAAACATTTCTTATTTATTTATTCCATTAATATAATTTTCTATTATTTTAGCAGTTTCTTCTACACCTTGTTTATCTACATTAATAGCTAGATCATAGTTATTAAAATCATACCATTCACGGTTGGTATAGAACTTATAATGCTTTCTTCTTTCATTATTAATTTTCTTAATAACGCTTCTTGCGTTTTTCTTTTCTACATTATAATATTTAACTACTCTTTTTTCTTTAGATTCCATATCACTATAAAGGAATACTTTAATAACATTTTTATTATCTTTTAATATGTAATCTGCACATCTACCTACAATAACAGCTGATTCACTTTTAGCAATATTCTTAATTACTTTTTCTTCAGCAATAAAGATTCTATCATCATTATTATTTACGTATTTTGCACTTCTTAATGATTCATCTGATGATGATACATATGTTTTTGATAAACCAGATGCATCAGCAATTAGTTTTATTAAACTCTTATCAAAGAATTTAACTCCAAGATTACGTGCAAGAATCTCTCCTACATAACGTCCTCCTGAACCATATTCTCTTGATATAGTAACAATAAACTTCTTACCTTTATAGTTTTCCTTAACCTCAATATCTTCTGTATTTACTTCTTCCTTAACAATAGATAACTTCTTAAACTCAGGAATAAGTATAATAATACAGTAAATAGCACAAATAGTATCTGCGATAGGTCCTGCTATTAAAATACCATTTAATCCAAGTCCAAGAACACGTGCAAGAATAATTGAAATTGGTAGGAATAATATTATTTGTCTTGCAAATGATAAGGAAGTAGCCTTCTTAACATTTCCAAGAGATTGAATAGAAATACTTGAAGTCATTTCAAGTGCATTAATACCACATACCATGAAGAATATTCTACATAGTTTTTCAGCAAACTCCATGAATAAATCATAAGTTGGATCACTTGGACGAATAAATATTCCAGCTAACACTCTTGGGAATACTAAATAAATTACATTAAAGATAATACCAAATGAAAGATTAATAATAATTAATTTCTTAATAATCTCTTTAACACGTAAGTTATTACCTGCTCCATAGTTAAATCCTATTATTGGTTGTGCACCAATTGATATACCTAATACTATAGATATATAAATACTATTAATCTTAGATAATACACCATATACAGATAAAGGTATATTTTCTCCAAACTTAGTTAAAGCACCATATTTAGTCATCATATTATTCATATATACAAATAATACTAATATAGTTAATTGAGTAATAAATGATGATACTCCTAGTGCTAATACTTTAAATATTTGTTTAGTTAAAATAAAGTCTTTTTTAGATAACTTAAATGCCTTGAATTTACGTATATAAATAGCAGCTATAATAGATGAAATAACTTGTCCTATAACAGTAGCCCAAGCTCCACCTGCAACACCCCATTTACAAACAAAAATAAATATTGGGTCTAAGATTAAGTTAATAATTGCACCAACAATTAGTAACTTCATTGAATATGCTGGATTACCATCTGCTCTTATAACATTAGACATAAGAGAATAAAACATTACAAATGGAATACCTAGTACAACAACTCTACCATAAGATAGTGCATATGGGGCAACTTCACTTGTACAACCAAACCAATAAATCATCTTAGGTAATAATATGAATGATACAACTGCCACTATAATAGATACTATACTAATTAATAGAATAGATTCTCCTATACTTTTCTTAGCATCATCAGTTTTACCTTCTCCAAGTCTTAAAGACATCATTGCAGCAGCGCCATTTCCAATTAATCCTGCAATAGCATTACAAAGAATTACTAATGGAAATATTACGTTTGTTGCTGCATTTCCTAGTGTTCCTACACCTTGACCTATGAATATTTGGTCTACAATATTATAAATTGAATTAATAAGCATACTAATAACACATGGGATTGTAAAAGCTAATAATAGTTTATTAATTTTTTCTGTTCCTAAATTTAAATTTTTCATATTTCCCCTTCTTTCTTGTTTATAAAATTTACACGAACTTGTTAATAATAACACATTTTTTTAATTTGTGTAAGCCTTTTTTATCATAAAAAAACTTGAGTGTAAACTCAAGTTTCATTTATTTATTAGTTATTTCTCTTTTTAGAAATAAGTGATAAAGATAAAGCTGAAATAATAACTGTTACTGCAGACATTAATGTAACATTAACTTCACTACCAGTATTAACAATTTCTTCAGTAGTTTCTTCCTCTTTATCTTCACCTTGACCCATTACGAATTGGTATTCATATACAACTTCGATTGGTTCTTCAGTAATCTTACCAGTACTATTTTCAGGAACAACTACTAATTCATAGTTTTCGATTTCTTTTTCTGTTGTTTCATATTCATCATCTACAGCACCTGTTATTTCTACATCTTCAGCAATACTTTCTTTTGTATCTGTATCGATGTATTTAACGATTACTTTAGAAATCTTCTTTTCCCATTTAGCATATAAATTAATAGTTACTGCTGTATTGTTTTCAGTAGTAATATCTGGTGCAGCAAATTCAGTTTCAGTTACTAACTCCCCATCTTCATTAACCCATCCTAAGAAGTTATATCCATATCTTTCTAATGAAGTAATTTTATTAACTACTCCTTCAAATGATTCTTCACTTGATAATAGTTTATTACCATCATAAAGATTTAGAGTTACAGATGGTTGCCACCAAGCATAAGCATGGAATGTATCAACAAACCCTGAACCTATTTCTGCTTTAGTAAGTTTAATACTTACTTTATCATTGTCATAATACTTAACTGTATCGTCAGTATATTTACTTTCATCATCAAACTTCCAATAAAGGAAATTATAATGATCTTTTGGAGTTCCGCGTTCTGGATCTTTTAAAGTTTTAGTATAACTATAAGAACTTCCACTCCAGCTTCCTGAACCAGTTGAAACATTATCTGTAAAGATTGCAGTTAGTTGTGGTTCTACAAATTCAGTTAATTTAGAATATACATTAATAGTATATTCAACATCTTCAGTTAAACCACTTATGCTATTAAGACTAACAACAAGTGATCTTTTTCCATCAGTAGTTTCTTCAAGAGATTTAACAACTGTACTAATAGATTCTGGAACTGTATAAGATTCAGATCCAATAACTGTTCCTTCTTCGTCTAACCAATTAGTAAAATCAAAAACTCTATCTTTTGTTTTGTTTGTAACGCCCATTGCTGTATAGTTAAAGCCAGTATAGTAAGTATTTGAACTAGTATATACTTGATCTAATTTAATAGTTTTACCACTATTTTTAGATAAATCGTAAGATTTTAAAACTTCATTAGTGTAACTATCAATAACATTGAAAGTTATTTTAGCTTTAAAACTATCTGCTTTTACAACTGTAAAAGGAACAACAAATAAAATAGCTACTAATAAGAACAACTTAATAATTTGTTTTTTCATTTCTTTCACCTTTCCTTTTTTTCTTCAATTAATAATCAAGGAAAGTTTACTCCAAACTATAAACAAACCTTTATTATCAACCAAAATCCCCACTTTGACATATTCTCCCAAAGTTACTGTTTACAATATAATAATTTTAAAAAATATGCAAGAAAAAAATGCATTTACAAATAAAAAAAATCTAGGTTATATAAACCTAGATTTAATTGTTATTAGTTATTTCTTTTTTTAGAAACAAGTGATAAAGCAAGTGCAGAAATAATTACAGTTACAGCTGACATTAAAGCAACATTTAACTCTGAACCAGTATTAACTATTTCTTCTTCATCTCCACCTTGACCCATTACAAATTGGTATACATATGTAACAGTAATTTCTTTTTCAGTGAATTTACCAGTTTCTTCGCCTTTAACTTCAACTAATTCATAATCTTTTATTTCTTTAGCTTCAGTTTTGTAGTCTTCATCAACTTTTCCTTCAATAGTTTCAGAATCAGCTAATGCTTTTCCGTCTTCATCAACATAGTTAACAACTACTTTAGCAAAGTCTTTAATAGTTAATGTAGATGTAAATGGTTGATAGAATACATAACCATTTGACATTAGGTAACCACTACCTAAACCTGCATCAACAAGTGTGAAGAATAATTCTCCTTTTTCTCTTTCAGTTAAAGATGCTTTTAAACTTTCTGAATAAGTAGCTTCTTTAGCAACTAATTGAGGATTAGTTAAAGATACATTATTTAAAGAAATAGTATATTTACCTACTTCTTCTCCTTCAGCTCTTGCTACTTCATAACTAGAAACAGCATTTGCTTCAATTGAATCTCCTTTAACCCAAGAACCATTTACAAAGAAAATGTCATATGCTTGGAAAGTTGGATCTTCTTCTCCTACATATTTTGAATAACTATATGGTAAAGTACCCATATAAATATAGTTTGTATGTCTATTACTAATATTACCAGCATAATTTCCAATACCAGTCATTGATTCCCAAATGAATCCTGGTCTTACGAAATTTGGAGTTTCATCTGCAGCTTCGATATCTTGAGGATCTAATCTACAGTCTTGAGTTGTCCAATAAACTCTTTCGAAATCTACTCCTTCTTTTAATTCATAATCTCCATCGATTAATTTTGATACTGGTTTGTATTCTTTTCCATCATATTGATGTGAAGTTGCAATATCATAACTTATTGCATTACCAGTTTCTTTATTAATAATAGCAGCATTAACACTAGACATACCAAAGAAACATGCAACCATTACTAATAAACCTAAAAATTTGTTTTTCATAAATATTTCCTTTCTTCTTCTTTTTTCAGGAAATAATTAAGGTCCTATACCATTAAACACTTAATTATCAACCAAAAACCCCCGCTTTAGACGATATTTGCTCTAAAGTTATTGTTTATAATATACTATTTTTATTATTTTGCAAGAAAAAAGTGCATAATAAATAAAAAATCTAGGGTTTATCCCTAGATTTCTTATATTCCTAAGTATTCTTTTATGTGTTTAAAGTATCTATCAAATATATCCTTGTTGTTTAACTTAGAATACAATTTATCAATTATATTATTATCTTTTACATAATTCTTAGAGTATTTATATTTTAAATCATATAACATAGCAAGTTTTAATATAATGTCATCATTTGGATTTCTGACATCTTTATAACTAACACTTTCGTTTCTAAAGAAAGTATCATTAACTTCTTTAGATATAGAATCATTAGTTTCATTTAAAGATAATATATTATTTACAAATATATCAAATATATCTAATTTATCTGCATCTCTTACTATGTAACTTAGTTCTTTATTATGTTCACTTAATGTTGGTGATAAATCATACTTATTATGATATTTAATAGCATCATATAACTCATCAAAGTTTTTAACATTATTATAAAAATTTAATATTTCATTTTCGTTAAATAATAATGATACTCCTAGATTACCATGATCAATAGAATCTACATCACTATAAGTATTATATCTTTCCCATTGAGGAAATCTACCATAGTCATGTAATAGGCCACCTACTATAGCTATTTCTATATCATTATCATCTAAGTTAATAGATTTACCAATGTTTTCAGCAAAATCCATTACTCTTAGAGAATGATAATACTTTCTTTCTATATTAGGGTCTTTCATATCAAACCCATTTACATATTCTTTAAACTTTCTTTTTAATTCCTCTTTATCCAATGTTGTCATAACACACCCTCTATAACCATTCATTATATTTCTTTATATAAATCTTCTTAATTACTGCTGCCATTATCATATAGACTACTACCATTAATCCTAAGTATAAATAATATGAAAGTGGTAATACTACAAAGTTAAATGAAGGTACACTATGAAGTAGTATTGGTGCACATATAGTAAGTACTAATGATAATACTATTAGTAACTTAAACTTAGGTGATGGATTAGAATCTATAAATGGTCTATGAGATGTTCTTACATTTATAATTACACATAACTCAGTTACTAAACATGCAATAAACCATGCTGTTTGGAAGTAAGCTGCTTCTTCAGGTGTGTTATATCCAAGAACAAACCAGAATACAATAAATCCTAATACATCAATTATAGATGATGCTATACCCATTATTAACATAAACCTTGAAATACCTTTTGTACTCCATATTCGAGGTATTTTAATAAAGTCTTCATCTACATTATCATAAGGAATACCTATTTGAGAGAAATCATAAATGAAATCTTGTATTAACATTTGAATTGGTAGAAGTGGTAAGAATGGTAAGAAGATTGATGCAATCATGATACTAAATACATCACCAAAGTCATCTGATAATGCCATCTTCATATATTTAATAATATTACCATATACTTTTCTACCTTCTACTACTCCATCACATACAACATCTAAACTCTTTTCAAGAAGAATAATATCTGCTGTTTCTTTAGCAATAGATGTACCTGAGTTAACAGCTATTCCTACATCTGATGCTTTTAATGCAGGTGCATCATTAACACCATCACCCATGTAACCAACTACATGTCCTTTTTCTCTTAATAACTTAATTATTCTTTCTTTTTGTAAAGGATTAAGACGTGCATATACATTTACTCTATCAAGCATCTTTTTAAGTTTATAATCACTTAACTTGTCTATATCTTTTCCTGTTAGTATTTCTTTATTATCAATTCCTGATACTTGGCATACATTCTTTGTTGCATATGGATTATCTCCAGTTAATATTTTTGTTGTAATACCATATTCTTTTAAATTCTTTATTACTACATCTACATTATTCTTAGGTGGATCTAAGAAACATACAAATCCTATAAATGTCATTCCTTTTTCATGCTCAGCAGTAAAAAGGTTCTTTCCAGGATACTTGTTAGACTCTGCAAGAGCAATAACTTGCATACCAGTTGATGCTTCTTCTTTTGCTACTTGGAATACTTTTGAAGTCATCTCTTTAGTTATTCTTTTAACTTTTCCATTTACTTTAACATAAGAGCAACCTTTAATAACTTCTTCTAAGGCACCCTTAGTAATGATAAGACTATCTTTTCCTTTTTTAACTACAATACTCATTTTCTTTCTTTCATAGTCAAAAGGTATTTCATCTATCTTTTTATAATTACTTAAAGAATCCATTAGTTTATATTTAGCACCATAATCTATGATTGCTTTATCAACTATGTTTTTAAGTCCTGTTCCATAGTAAGCATTTAACCATGCATCATTTAAAATAGACTCATCTATATCTCCATTTATATCTATATACTTTTGAAGAATAATTCTATTCTCAGTTAAAGTACCTGTTTTATCAGTACATAGGATATCCATAGAACCTAAGTTTTGAATTGAGTCAATTCTTTTAACTAAAGTCTTTTTATCCGCAAGTACTTTAGATCCTCTTGTTAAGTTAACATTTACTATCATAGGTAACATAGAAGGTGTTATACCTACCGCAACTGATAAAGCAAATAAAAGTGCTTCATTTAAATTACCTTTAATGGCTCCATGTATAATAAGAACAAATAAAGATACTATTATCATATACATAATAAGAAGTTTAGTAACACTTTTCATACCTATATCAAATGATGTTGTAGTTTTTTCTTTCTTTAAACTCTTACCCATAGAACCAAGATAAGTATTAAGTCCTGTATTAAATACAACAGCTGTTGCTCTTCCTGTTACAACTGTTGAATTCATTAGAATAATATTACTTATTTCAAATATATCATCAGTTTCTCCAACATCTTCTGAATACTTTTCAATTGGTTTTGTTTCTCCTGTAAAAACAGACTCATCTACATAAAGGTCTTGAGACTCTAACACATATACATCTGCAGGTACAATAGAACCTGCATTAAGAGTTACTATGTCTCCTACTACTACACCATCTATTTTAACAGTCTTTGTTTCTCCATTTCTTATACAAGAACATGTAGAATATATTTTACTTTTTAAAGTTTGATTAAACTTATATACTGAGTACTCTTGAAAATATCTAATAAGTACTGATATAAGTACTATTACAAGTATAATTAGAGAACCTAATTTATCTCCTAATATAAAGTTAATTATTGCTAAGAATACAAGTATAGCAACAAATTGATCTTTACAAGAAGATAATAAAAAATATAATTTACTATGTTTAACATCTGGAATAGGAATATTCTTACCGTCTTTATTTAATCTATAAAGAACTTTATCACTAGTTAATCCCTTTTCAGATGTTTTTAATTCTTTTAATACTTCTTTTTTACTCTTCTTTGAATATTCTAAATATTCTTCAAACTTTCCCATTTCAAACACCTTACTATTCTATTTAAAATTATAACATATAAGTTATAAATATATTAGTACATAAAAAAAGAAAAATTAAATTTTTCTTTTTTATCTTTTCTTTACTAATTCTATAAAGTTTTTAAGAGTATCATCTTTAGGATTTTTAAATATCTCTTCAGGTGTACCTGTTTCTACTACTTTACCTTCTTCCATATAAACTATTTTATTACAAAAGTTCTTAATAAAGTTAAGTTCATGAGAAACTATAATCATAGTTATTCCTAGTTCACCTATTCTTTTCATAAGGTCAGTTACTTCACCAATCATCTCAGGATCAAGTGCAGAAGTTGGTTCATCAAATAGTATTATCTTAGGATTCATGATTATTGTTCTACATATTGCCACTCTTTGTTTTTGACCACCACTTAATTTACTTGGATAAGTATTCTTCTTATCAAGTAAACCTATCTTGTTAAGTAGTTCTTCAGCTTTTTTTATAGCATCACTCTTAGACATTAGTTTTAGTTTAACAGGAGCAAGTATTATATTATCTAGAACTGTTAAATGAGGAAATAAATTGAATTGTTGGAAAACCATTCCTATTTCTTTATTAACATTTGTTTTATTTTTTAATTTAGTAATATCTTTACCATCGTAGATAATACTTCCTCCATCTGGTTTTTCAAGTAAATTAATACATCTTAGAAGTGTTGATTTACCACATCCAGATGGACCAATTATACCTATTTTATCTCCTGCTTCAACCTTAAGATCTATTCCTTTTAGTACTTTTTTCTTATCAAAGTTTTTCTTTAAATCTTTTATTTCAAGAATCATACTTTTAACCTCTTTTCCATGGCTGATACAAGTCTAGATAATATAAATGTAATTACTAAATATATAAGGGCCACAAATATAAGTGGTAAGAAATAATTATATGTACGAGATG
This sequence comes from uncultured Caryophanales bacterium, assembly GCA_946536225.1. Taxonomy (GTDB): domain Bacteria; phylum Bacillota_I; class Bacilli_A; order RF39; family UBA660; genus UBA6985. Next base: position 693,680 of record CAMNEE010000001.1, read on the forward strand.
CAATTATATCTGATGCTTTAGTAAGTTCTACTATACCAATATAAGCACCAATAGAAGTTTCTTTAATAAGTGTAATAAACTCATTACCTAAAGCAGGAAGAGAGTTTCTTACTGCAGGTTTTAAAATAATATACTTCATTATTTGAGTAAAGTTTAAACCTAAAGCATAACCTGCTTCCATTTGACCTTTATCAATAGAGTTTATTCCACCTCTTATAATCTCTGCTACATATGCACTTGAATTAATACCAAATGCTATTATACCTACTAGAACAATATTAACATCAACACTTGCAAATATAATGTAATAGATAATCATTAATTGTAATGTTGATGGTGTACCACGAATAATATCTGTATATAGTTTAACTAATTGATTTAGAATAACTAATTTACCAGTATTATCATGAAATGATCTAATTAAAGCTATAAGAGTTCCTAGAATAATACCAATTATAACTGCAAAGAATGCAATTAAAAGAGTATTACCTAGACCTTCTAAAATAAACTTAAATCTACCATCTTCAAACATCTTTAAGAATGAATTACTATTAGTTGTAGTAGTATCAATATTATTTTGATTCTTTAAGTGTTTAATTAATAATTTTTCTATTTCTCCAGTTTCCTTCATCTCTGCAATTACTTTATTAATTGCTTCAAGTAATTCTGTATTTCCTTTTGCAACTGCAAAGGAATATGTATCTGACATGACTGGATTTTCAAGTATTTTAAGTTCACTTCCTTGAAATTGTGTTGCAGGAACATAATCCATGAAAACAGCATCTACTTTACCATCTTTAACATCTTGAATAGCTGCTAAGAATTTCTTTTCTCTTACAACTTTAATACCCGGATAATTATCTGTTAGGTATGAGTCAGCAACTGTTCCAAGTTGAACAGCAACAGATAAACCATTTAAATCATCAATTCCAGTTATATAAGAGTCTGTCCTTACAACAAGAACTTGATTTGAATCTATATAACTATCTGAAAAGTCTACTTGTTCAGCACGTTCAGGAGTATAACTAATTCCCGATGCCCCAATGTCACTTTTACCTGTTTTAACTTCTGAAATTATAGAATCAAATGTTACATCTTTAACAATTAACTTCTCATTTAGTTCCTCGGCAACACGTTTCATGATATCAATATCTACTCCAACTATTTCTCCATTGGAATAGTATTCATAAGGTGGAAAAGTTGCTTCTGTTGCAATAGTTAAATTCTTAGCATCTGCACTCACAAATAAAGCAAAGAAACAAGAAATAATAATTAGAAAATAAGAAAAAAATCTTTTCATTTTATCACCACGTTTCTATATAAAAGATAAGTCTCACCTAAATAATGGTGAGACTTATAATAATAAACAAATTATAATACAAGCATTGCAGCTGTTAAGATAACAATATTAACAATAGCTAATAATACTATAATTTTTCCAACCCATTTTAACCAAGTTGTATATTGAACTTTGGCTAAAGCAAGTCCACCCATGATGGCTCCACATGTTGGAGTAAATAAATTTACAAGACCATTTGCGGCTACCATTTCCATAACTGTTGCTTCAACTGAGAATCCTACTTGTTGTGCTAAAGGTCCCATAATTGGAGCAGATAATGTTGCAAGTCCACTTGAAGAAGGAACTAGAACTGAAAGTACTGCATGTAAAATATAGTTTACTGGTGCAAATACAATTGCTGGTACATTCTTAAGTGCATTAGCAGCGTTGATAATAATATAATTATCTAAGTATGTTTGTTTCATTAATACTGATGCTCCACGAGCAAGTGCAATTACTAGAATTACACCAACCATATCATCAGCACCATCTACGATAGTATCAACAAGTTCATGTTCTCTCATACGATTTACAACACCAATTACAACTGTCATTATTAAGAACCATAGAGATGCTTCATTGAAGTACCATTCTCCTAATGGAGCTCCTGTTAAAACACCAGTATATTTGCTAAAGAAATTAGCAATAGGTTCACTTAAATCAGCCCAAGGAATAAATCCTATAATCATAACTGCGAATGTGAAGAAGAATAGTATTAATGTAATAACTTGTCTTCCTGTTAACTTATGATGAGGTTCATCGTCATCATCAGCATAAGTTTCCATCATTTCACGTTTTTCATTAGCTGAAAGGATTGAACCTTTTTTCTTAATTACTTTTCTAGCATATGCCATTACGAATAATGTACAAATAATATAAGATGAAATCCATAGAAGTACACCAAGAGAAATAATAATACCTTGGTTAACTTCAATACCTTCAGGTAATGCAGAAATTGCAGCACCTACGGCAAATGGGTTAACTGTTGAACCTAGAACACCAGATCCAGCACCAAGTAATACAACTGCACTTGATACTACTGTATCCATACCAGCTGCTACCATAACTGCAGCAAGTAATGCATAGAAACCTACAGTTTCTTCAAGCATACCATAAGTTGTACCACCTATTGAGAATAAGAACATAAGAATTGGTATTAAGATTAACTCATGTCCTTTTAATTTTTTAACTAGTGACTCGATTCCATCTTCAATAGCTTCTGACTTATTAACTACTTTTAAGAAAGCTCCTAAGATAAGAACGAATACACAAATATCAATTGCATCAGCAAAACCTAAGATTGGAGCAAGTAGAGTTTGTGATAGTGATGCACCAACTACTCCACTTCCATCAACAAGTTTTTCTGCTGCGTCAAATTGCGCATTTGGTAATAAATGAGAAATAATACCAAGTGCATATATTAATAATAAAATTATTGTAAATGCGGATAATGAAAACGATTCACGTTTTTTTCTATTTCCGCGGCCTTTTTTAGTTGCCATTGTCTTTCCTCCTTATAATTGTTGTTCCACTTTTTCCTGAAAGTGCTTCAACAGCTTTTTTAAGTGAAGAAATAATTGCTTTCTTATCTCCTCTTGTGTGTTCAATAAATGATACACAAGCATCAACTTTAGGAAGCATTGAACCTTTTGCAAATTCTCCAGCCTCCATATATTCTTTTGCTTCACTTAGCGAAAGCTCATCAAGACTGATTTCATCAGGTGTATTAAAGTGGATTTTAACTTTATCAACAGCAGTTAGAATAAGTAAAACATCTGCATCTATTTCTTTTGCAAGAAGTGCACTTGTTTTATCTTTATCAATAACTGCATCAACTCCCTTATAACCATTTATTCTTTCAATAACGGGTATTCCTCCACCACCACAGGCGATAACAATATTATTATCTTCTACCATTTGTTCAATAGTTTTAAGTTCAACTATTTTTTGTGGTAATGGACTTGCTACAACTCTTCTATATCCTCTTCCAGCATCTTCCTTATAAATCCAATTGTTAATTGAAGCAAGCTTATCAGCTTCTTCTTTAGATAAAAACTCTCCAATTGGTTTTGAAGGATCTTTAAATCCTGGATCAGTAGGATCTACCACTACTTGAGTTGCAACTGTTACACATCTTTTCCTCATGTGTCTTTTTTCAATTTCGTATTGTATTGCTTGTTGTAAATGATAACCAATGTATCCTTCACTCATAGCACCACATTCTGCAAATGGCATTTCTTCAGTACCTTTTATTTTTGCATATGTACTCATTGCATTATAAATCATACCTACTTGTGGTCCATTACCATGAGTAATAATTACTTGATTGCCAAGAGAGGCAATATCCATTATTCTCTTGGCAGTCTTTTTTACAATACTTAATTGTTCAGATGGAGTACGTCCTAAGGCGTTACCTCCTAATGCTATTACTATTCTACTCATTTTCTTAATGTTTCTAACATTACTGCTTTAATAGTATGTAATCTATTTTCAGCTTCTTCAAATACTCTTGAATGGCTAGATTCAAATACTTCATCAGTAACTTCCATTTCAGATATACCGAATTTATCAGCAATATCTTTTCCGATTTTAGTATCAGCATTGTGGAAAGATGGTAAGCAGTGTTCAAATATAACATTTTTATGAGCAAGTTTAATTTTTGCCATATCTACTTGATATGGTTTAAGAAGTTTAATTCTTTCAGTCCATACTTCATCTGGTTCTCCCATAGATACCCAAACATCAGTATAAATAATATCTGCATCTTTTGCTCCTTCTTCAGGTTTATCAGTTAAAGTAATTGATGCTCCTGTTTCTTTACAGATATCTTGGCAAGTTTTAACTAATTCTTCTTTAGGCCAAAGTTCTTTTGGTCCACATGCACAAAAATTAAGTCCTAATTTAGAGCAAACTACCATAAGGGAGTTTCCTACATTATTACGTGCATCTCCAAAGAATGTTAACTTTTTACCTTTTAAATCACCAAACTCTTCTTGTGCAGTCATTATATCTGCAAGCATTTGAGTTGGATGGAATTCATCAGTAAGACCATTCCATACAGGTACTTTTGAATATTTAGCAAGTTCTTCTACAGTTTCTTGACTAAATCCACGATATTCAATACCATCATACATCTTGTCTAATACTCTTGCTGTATCAGCAATAGTTTCTTTTTTACCAAGTTGAGAACCACTTGGTCCAAGATATGTAGCTTGCATACCTAAATCATGTGCACCTGCTTCAAATGAACATCTTGTTCTAGTTGAATCTTTTTCAAAGATCATTGCTATTTGTTTACCTTTAAGATAAGCATGAGATATTCCTTCGTGTTTTTGGTGTTTTAAAGTTATCGCACTCTTAATTAAATAATTAATTTCTTTTGGAGTAAAATCCAATAGTTTTAAGAAATCTCTTCCTTTTAAATCTACCATTTTACATCTTCCCTTACTAGTGGCATAGACATACATCTAGGACCTCCACGTCCACGACCTAATTCTGAACCTCTTATTTCGATTACTTTAATACCTGCTTTTACTAAAGCTTTATTAGTAACATCATTTCTGTCATATACAACAACAGTACCTGGAGCAATACATAAAGTATTAGAACCATCATTCCATTGCTCTCTTTCACTTGCTACTCTATCGCCATTACCACATGGTATTAAAGTAACTGGATGATTTAGATATTTTTCTAATATCTTATTAAGTGGAGCATTAATTTCTTTAACATTTAAATCTTCAAATGTAGTTGGATCATATCCTTCAGTTATTTCAAATACTTGAAGTGTGCCCATTATTCCAGGATGATAAGTAAATGTATACTTATCAATTTGAGTAAATACTGTATCAAGATGCATGAATGCACGTGATACTGGAATATTAAATGCTAAGATTGTATCAATCTTACAAGATGGGTCTTTAAAGAAATTCTTTGCAAGTTGATCTATTGCTTCTGGTTCAGTTCTTTGACTTATACCAATGGCAATAATATGCTCATTAATATTTAGAAGGTCACCACCTTCAGTGCTCCAATTATAACTTCTGTTGTAATATTGATTAGTATCTTTATAATCTTTATGATATTTAAATATATATTCAGCATATATACATTCACGATTACGTGTTACTGAATACATGTGATTAATATCTACTCCAGTTCCTACTGATGCAAAGTTATCTCTAGTAAAATATAGATTTGGCATTGGATCAGCAATAAACTTATCAGGAGTATTAATTAAATCTACTAATGTTTTTTCAACATCTCTTTTTTCTTTTGGAATGTCACCTACTTGGATACCTTCCATAGTCTTTAGTACAAGTTTCTTTTCATTAGTAATACTATTTAAGAAATTACGTACTAAGTTTTGGTATTTAATTGTATTAATTCCGGCCTCTCTCATGAATTGTTCAATGAATTCTTTTTTAACAACAGGATCCTTCAATACATCAGCCATTAAATCTTCAAGATAAACAACTTCTACACCGTTATCTGTTAATGCTTTAGCAAAAGCATCATGCTCTTTTTGAGCATCGGGTAAAAATGGAATATCATCAAATAATAGTCTGCTTAACGTATCAGGGGTTAAATTAAGCAATTCCTTACCAGGTCTGTGAAGTAATACTTTCTTAAGTGTACCAATTTCACTTGTTACATGAATATTACTCATTTTTTGTCCCTTTCCTTAAACTTTTAAATAATAGTTGTTACTCATACCCGCTATTATCACTATAATTGTACCAACTTTAAATAATTAAGTAAATACGATTAATTTTTTTATTAAAGAAATTAAGACACAAAAAAAGAAAATGTAACATTTCCTTTTTTATTATTACCTACCATTCTTAGTATTATTTAGTATACGCTTATAAAGAATCTTATTGTCACTATAAAAATCTGGTGAGTCTTCTTCACAAAGAACTGTTGGAATATTCACATATTCAAGCGAAGTTGCTTCTTCAAAACTTTGAGGACCATATCTATATAGTGAAGGACAATTTAAAACTTTCAAACTACGTGCATGTTTCAAAAAGTTTGGACCAGTATGCTCTAGAATTGGTGCATGAAACTCTACTAATTGTCCTGCAAACTCTAAAACGCAATTTTCCACTTCATATAGTTTTGGAACATAAATATATTTCATTTTTAGTGCACCTTCAAAAGTACAAGTATCAGCACGCCATAGTTTTGGTAAATATGCATCCTCACAATTTATATTACATTTCATAAAACCATGGCCTACTCTTCTTAATTTTGGAAATGCTACGTGTTTTACTTGTGCTTTAGAAAAAACATTATCATCTGCTTTTTCTAGTTTCTTTGCTTTTATACTTTTTAGTTTTTTATCTCTTCCTAAGAAGGAAGAACCAATAGTTACAACTTTATCTATATCAATACTTTCAATTTGAGTTGCTGATGCTAAACATTGTCTTCCTATTGTTTTAACATTAGGAACATATATTTCACTTAACTTGTTTGCATTAGATAAGAATTCATGTTTTAAATTTGTTAAATAAATATTTTTATAACCACATATTCTATTATCTTTAACAACTATTTCTACTGGTTCTTCTTTATTTTTTAAATATACAAGAATTTCATTTTTTCCATCTTCTCTTTTAGATATCTTTAAGTCTTCAATATGATTATTTAAGAAGAATGTTGTAAAAGCATGAGCACTTTTGTTATTTTCATTAAATGGTTTTATAGTTTTATTTTTAAAGTCTATTACAAAGTTTTCTACTAACATGGAAGATGCTGGAAGTTTAATCATACCTTTAGCACTTACTACTAAGTTACCTGGGCAATAATATTCTCCATTTTCTTCAAAGTAATACTTATATAGTTTATCTAAAACAACATAATTTCTTACTCTTAATTCTGAAGTAGCACTATGAAGTTCCATGTTTCTACTTTCTAGTAATTTTTTAAAACTACAAGTTAAGCCTGGGGATATTCTTTCTAAATTACCTCCAAAAGTATTATTTGGGTTTTCTACTGTATGATTATATCTAGATATAATAACTGGATAAGTGTTTTCGTTTTTAGGAAATTGTATAGATAAAAGAGATGTAGAATACTCATCTTCTCTTGTTTCTTTTCCTGGAAGACTTCTTTTAATATCATCTATATTATCTTTAACTGCAAAAAAAACAAATGATGTATCAAGTCTATTTCCATCTCTTATTGTACATATTACTTCATTATCATTATAGTATTTTTTATATTCTTGTATTTCTTCTTCAGTCCTACATTCGTGTAGTGTATAACCTGCCTCTTTTAAAAGTTCATAAGGATCTTTATCTATAGTTATAAACTTTTCTTCTTTATCAGTATATTTTAAATATACGGCTTCTACAAATTCATGTACTGCATCATTTTTTATTAAATCACTACCAAGTGTTCTTGAATTTGGATATACAAAGTCTTTTAATATTTTAGTAAGTCTACCAGGATGTTCTAGAATTGGTGCAAAGTAACTTCTACAGATATGCATCAAGGACTCACCATAGTGTTTTTTAATCCACCTTAACTCTCTTTCATAATCATTCATAATAATTCCCCTTTAAGTTCTAATTATTATAGTAAAAGAAGATGTGAAAGTCAAAAAAAGCAGGATTATTTTCCTAATCCTGCCATTTTCTTATTAATAAAGTCTATCGCTTTCTTTGAGTTTAACTTATAAAGTAATCTCATGAATTTAGCATCTTTACCAACAAAGATTTTAAATTTATTTTTAGATATACCAGTTATAATTTGATCAGCTGCATCACTTGCAGAAAGCATAGGAATAGAAGAACTACTTGAAGATTCTTTTACTTCTAGTCCTGAGTTCTTAGAGATATTTGTAGCCATTGCTCCAGGTAGAACTATCATTACATGTACATTTGATGAAGATAGTTCTGCATAAAGACCTTCTGTAAATATCTTTAAAGCTGCTTTTGATGCTCCATATACTGTTTGATATGGGAATGGGAAGAAACCTCCCATGCTTGATACATTAACAATATAAGTTTCGTGTTTTTGCTTTAATAAATCCATGAAGTCTTGAATTAAATCATAAGGGCCACGGAAGTTTACTTTCATTACTCTATCAGTTATTTCATCAGGTAAGTCTTCAACTTTTATAAAAGGTTGAATAATACCAGCATTATTAATTAAGATATCTAAGTTTCTTAATTCTTTAGCATACCATTTTTTAAACTTCTTGATAGCTGCTCTATCAGTTACATCTAACTGGTAAGTATAAAGTTTATCAGTATTAAGTTCTTTTTCTAATTCTTTTAAGTTTTCTTTGCTTACATCTACTGCAACAACAATAGAATTATAGGAAATAAACTTCTTTGTTAATTCTTTTCCTACTCCAGATGCAGCACCTGTAATAATTACTTTTCTGTTACGTATTTCCATATAAATGTCTCCTTATTATCAGGATAATTATAACATGTAGTAATTTTATACAAAATACGTTATGTAAAGAATTTTTATCTTTTTATCTTTCTAAGTTTCTTTTTAACATCTTTATATTTAACTTTATGAAGTTCCATGAGTATTTGAGCACAGTAACCACGATATAATTTATGTGCACCTTCACCATAATCATTTGTTTCATATAAAGCATCTGCCATATTAAAATCATATTCAATACCAAGTTCTTCTTTTAAACGATTAAATATCATATACATTTGATCGCTTGTTAGACTATCTTTATAGATTGTAACTACTAGAGTGTCTCCAAATACAAATGGATTTTCTTTCATTAATCCTACTATATTATTTAATTCATCTTTCTTTAAAAGAATCTTTTTATTACTATTTTCTAAATTTAATAGTTCCTCTTTTATAAAGCCTTGTAATAAGAATAAGTCATATTGTGCAAGTAATCTATCACTTTGCGACATTTTTTTAGAATCTTTTATATCAAATGAAAACATATGATATGGTGCATTATTAGACTCTTGAACTTTTAAAAACATATCAGCATATTCTATAGAAGACATACTACTCATCTCTTTTCATTGTTTTAAAAAAACAGAAGATAACTATCTTCTATTTTCTTTCTCTTTTCTTTCCTTCTTCTAGGGAATCTTTCCAATTACCAGTTGGTAAGTATTCCGAAATATCTTCTCCAGCTTCCCTCTTTTTACGGAATTCTCTCCATTCTTCATCAGTTAAAGCGTATTTAAAATGATTATCGTAAAACTTAAACCAAGCCCAATATGAAGGAGTTGCAGTTACGTGTTTATCAATTTCAGCATCGGCAAGTTCTACACCAAACTTTCTTGTTTGATATACAAGATATTCCATTCTATATTGATCTTCTGTTAAATCAAATTCTTCAATTCTACCATCTGCCATATCATGATTCATTCTCCAAAGGAATGCCCCATGGCATCAATTGCAAAATATAAATCAATTTCACTTAAACTATTTATTGCTTCAACATCTGTTCCAAATCCGGGATCAATTCCATATATTCTTGTTTTTTTGACTTCCTTTTCCATATAAAACCCTCCTATCAAAAAAATTATTATCTGTTTCTTTGTTGTTTTAAGTTACTAGCAAATAATTGGCCAACTCTTCTCATAAATGACTCAGATACCATTTCATTTACATCATAGAAGACTGGCGTTAAATTAATAAATTCATTATCTTTTAATATACTATCAAAATCTATATCAAATCCTTTATCTCTTGTTATCTTTTTATACATAAGGATAAGTGTTCTTTTATTTGCATCATAGAATGGTTGTATTAAGAATACTAATCCTCCAAATCTAAATAAATCTGGAAGTAATTCATGTATATCATCATACTCTCTATTCATCTCAACTAATGAATCATTAATTATTTGTATTTCTTCATCTTTCAAAGCGGGTCTTAAATCCGTTTCATCACTATCAATTATTAATTTATGCAATTTTACCAACGTATTAAAATCCATATTATTCCCACCTTAGGATGTATTATAACATATTATAAAATATAGTCTATGTATTTTTTCATGTTAATCATATTCATATCTATATTAAGTTCATTAAGTAAATCAATTATTTTATTTATATCATCATTTTTAAGTAGTTTTATTTCTATAAATTTACCAATATTTAATACATCATCAAAGTTAATAATAAAGATATCTATTTTATAAGTTTCTCTTAATTTATCAATTATACCAAGTTCTTTTAAGCCTAATTTGTTAAGAATAATACTCATATTATCAATATTATCTATTTGAACATCATATTTAGAAAAATGATGATCATCTATTTTTTCTTTAAAGTTTAAAATATATTTACCATTTTCATTTCTTATTCTTAACCAGTTATTATTACTAGTCTTATAATATTTATCTATTTGATGTAATTTATTACTTTTATTAGATTTATTATTAATTTTATATTCTATATTTTTAAAAGTAGTATTATCTACTTTTAATCTTATAGATATTTCATCATTTGTATTATCACTATAAGAGTCATCTATTAAATATAGAAAACTAACATTAAAGATATTAGATAGATTATATAGCATACTAATATCAGGAACTGTTCTTCCATTTTCCCAGCTTGAGATAGTTTTTTCTGAGATGAATAATTTGTCTCCTAATTCACTTTGTTTTAAGTTATTTTCTATTCTTAACTTTCTTATCTTCTCTCCTATATTCATAATACAACACCCATTTATTATTTTATCTTTTAACTAGTCTTTTCGCAATGTTAAAGTTGCGGTACTCTGGGTTATCTGTTACTTCTTTTAATACACTTAAGTAATCAGGAATATCTACATTTGCGTGTTCATCATTAAGTTCAATTTCAAGAATAGCAACATTCTCATTAGTTGGATAAATATCAATTTCAAAATATTGATTGTTATAGCATAAGCAGTATCTTGTTTTAATTATTTGAGCCATGTTAGGTTCAGCATTAGCAAGTTCATTTAAATATTCTTTTTCAGTAAGTCTTCTTTCAATTTCAATTCTCTTTATATCACTTATGTTATATTTAATAGTTAATGTATAAGTATATGCGCCATCCCTTCCTCTTTGTCTAATTCTCTTCTCGTACCTTTCATCACTTCTTAGATAAGTTTGAACAATAGAAACTTTTTCACAGTTAGGAAGACTTTCTAAGTAAGCAAGATCAGGAAGTTCTATTAAGAACTTTCTTTCAATTTCATATGTATATGGTTCTTCTAATACACCGGATATTTCTCTCATAAGTCTTTTCATTTTTTCTTCAAAATCTGTTGAGTTATCAATTACTCTTAAATGAGGATGACCTACCCAGGCATTAAGAGTTTTACTATCAAGTGCTCTTGCAGTTTCTATATCTTCAGTTCTTGCAGCATTATCTAAGTTATAACTTTCTTCTGCTCCAAGGGCCGCAGTTACTAAATGGAATACTGCATCATATCTGCTTCTTGCACTTTCTATATTTTCATTGTTATTTTTTAGTACTTCCCTGAATTCTTCTTCAGTTATATATGCTTTATTATCAAATAAACCACGATCACATACTATTAAGAATTTATCACCATTTATAAAGTTTGTACTTTCTACTGCTAAATCTTCTTTTGCTTTTTGATGCTTCATTAGAAGTGATTGAAAGGCAACACTGTTAGTACTTTCCCAAGGTTTAATACCTGAGTTAATTAATTCTGTTGCACATTCTGAAACAAATAATATTTTATATCCTTTCTTTTCAAAGTAATTTTGAATCCATGAAAGTGCTGTTGTTTTGCCAGCACATGGACCACCTGTTAACACGATTTTTTTTATTTCTTTTTCCATCTTTATCCCTCCCACAATTTAATTATAAAAGGAAGTATAAAAACCTCACTCTACAATGTGTAGAGTAAAAGAAAAACTGTAGAATTTATTATTCTACAGTTTCTTGTTTAATCTTATCTTATAATTATTATTTGTTTTTTGGAGTTTTTGGCTTATATGCTCTTAACTTATTAACATTATTTGGACTTCTTTTAGACGCTTCTTCTTCGTATTTTCTTCTTCTAAGTTCTTCCAAATTGTTTTCTAAACTCCATCCATAATTTTGTTTTATGAAATCGTGTTGTTTAGCATTTAATCTACTAATATATTCATCAGCCATTCCATCAATAGTACTATTAAGAAATGGAGCTAAATTATTTGCAACTATTGATTCAGGTACCTCTTCAATAGTTTCATAATAAATATAATCTTCTGGCATGCTTGTAACTTTAGATTTATCTGGCCATTTCTTTAAAGGTTTCCCAGTCATTATTTCTCTTAATCCATTTTCACCTTTTTTAGCATAAACAAATGAAAACGAAATATATTTATCTTTTGTGTTGCCAGTAAAATCTATCTTATCGTCTATAACTTCTCTTTTTACTGTATATGTATGTTCAAAGTCATCATTATAATATTCTGTTTTTGTTTCTTCATATGAATAATTTTGAAAATAAACTTTATAATATATAATTTTGTTAGCATCAGCTGCTTTATGAAGAGTATTTTTTCTTTTAAAATCTATATGATTAAGCGCAAGGTCTATTTCACGAACAGGTTTATCTATTCCAAACATTCTTTTAATAGGATTTAACCCTAGGTAATATTTACAAATAAATGATCTTAATATCCATTCTTGCTCAAGTACTTCAGGAGAAAAATAATCATTTCCGTTTTTCTCTACGAGTAACTCATATTTATTCCATTCTTCCTTAACTCCATCTAATTCTACTTCTTCATTTGGCATCAAATCTTCATTAGCTTTTATAGTTACATCAACAAGCTCTGCCCATTTTTTATATTCAATTTCAAATGTTTTACTATAAACATCATAATTAATATTTTCATTTAAATAACGTTCAAGACAAGACAAATATACAAGAAATTGTCTTCTTTGACTTGGTATTTTAAAATTAATTTTACCATTGTTCATTGATATTAATTTTATTCTTTCTTTTTCTATTCTTTCAACTGTCATTTTAGTCATACTATCACCTCAATTCTTTTTACTATAATCTATATATTTATAAAAATCAAATAAAACATGAAGAAATTACTCTTATTTTTATTACATAGTATTTTTTTCTTAAAGCAATTATTTAAACTAACATTAAAAGAATAAAATAAGTAACATGTATAGTAAAAGAAAAACTGTAGAATTAATTATTCTACAGTTACTGACTTAGCTAAGTTCTTTGGTTTATCTATATCACATCCACGTTTAATTGCTACAAAGTAAGCAATTAATTGAAGAGGTGGTACAGTTATTAATGGTTGTAATTTTTTATGTATCTTAGGAATAATAATTTTATTCTCAAAGTTAGCTTCTTTCGTACTAATATAAATTGGATTAGCACCTCTTGAAATAACTTCTTGTAAATTAGATAAAGTCTTATCATATATTGAGTCATCAGTTAAAATACCAAATACTACTGTTCCTGGATTAATCAAAGAAATAGTACCATGTTTTAACTCCCCTGCTTGATAAGCTTCACTATGAATATATGATATTTCTTTAAGTTTTAGAGAACCCTCCATGGAAATAGCATAGTCTACTTTTCTACCTATGAAGAATACATCTTCATGTTTATAAACTTGATCTGCTAACTTTTTATAAAACCCAGTTTTATCAAGCATTACTTTTAATAAACTAGGTAGTTTTTTAATGTCTTTAAGATAGGCTTCATCTGGATTAATTTTATAAGAAAGTAAACTTAAAACTAATACTTGAAGGATGAAGGCTTTAGTAGTAGCTACTGCTACTTCTCTTCCTGCTTCAATTAAAAGTTTATATTTACATTCACGATGAATAGTTGAACCTTCCGCATTTACTATTGCAAGAGTATCTACACCTTTATCAATAGCCATACGCATTGCTGCAATAGTATCTGCTGTTTCTCCACTTTGAGAAATAAGAATTACTAAAGTATTTTTATCATAGATAATATTTCTATATCTATATTCACTTGCTACGTCTATCTCAACTTTTATTCCATCATCTTCAAAGAAGTTCTTACCAATCATACCTGCATAATAAGCACTCCCACATCCAACTATGTGAATATTCTTATACTTCTTAATATTAATTAAATCATCAAGTTTATTTATATATTTATCTATTAGGTTAGATATAAGAACTGGTTCTTCCATGATTTCTTTCATCATGTAATGATCGTATCCAGCTTTAGAAATAGATTCTTCAGTTAAATCACTTTCTAAAACTTGTCTATAAACATTCTTTCCATTTTTAATAATTGAGTAACCATTCTTATCAATTGTTGCTATTTCATTTTTACCAAGTAATACATAGTTTCTAGTGTATTTAAGAATGGCACCAATATCACTTGCTATAAAGTATTCTCCATCTGATACTCCAAGGATAAGAGGAGACTCACATCTTACTGCAAATAACTTCTTTTGATCATCAAAGATAATACCTAATGCATAACTACCATTTAACTCAGCAATTGCTTTTTCAATTGCTTTATATGGATTATCACTATAATAAAAGTCTATTAGAGCAGCTATTACTTCAGAATCTGTATCTGAAGCAAATTTAACTCCTTTTTTAATAAGTTTTTCTTTTAATTCAGATGCATTTTCAATAATACCATTATGAACAATAGTTACTTTACCTACTTTATGAGGGTGAGCATTAGCCTCTGTTACACCACCATGTGTTGCCCACCTTGTATGAGCAAGTCCAATATTAGAATCAATTAACTTAGTTTTATTAACTTTATCTTCTAAATTTTTAATTTTTCCTACACTTTTAATAATTTGTGTATCTTCATTTCCTAGAAGTGCTATACCACTGGAATCATAACCCCTATATTCCAACTTTTTAAGACAATCAATTAAAACATCTGCAGTGTTTTTCTTGCCTATGTAACCTACAATTCCACACATAATAATCTCCTAGTTTTTATTCATCTTTTCAAAATTAAAGGCATCTTTTAACATATCTTCTAGTGTCTTTGTTGCAGTCCAGCCAAGTTCTTCTTTCGCTTTTGTTGCATCTGAATAGCACTCTGCAATATCTCCAGGTCTTCTATCAACTATTTTATAAGGTACTTTTACATTATTAACTTTTTCAAAAGCCTTTATAATTTCAAGAACACTATAACCTGTTCCTGTTCCTAAATTATAAATGTGTAATCCTTTACCATCTTTATTTAATTTATCTAAAGCTTTTATATGACCAATTGCTAAATCAACTACATGAATATAATCTCTTACTCCAGTTCCATCTTTAGTTTCATAGTCATCTCCGTATACGCTTAAATATTCAAGTTTACCTGTTGCTACCTTTGATACATATGGTATTAAGTTAGCAGGTATTCCATTTGGATTTTCTCCAAGTAATCCACTTGGATCTGCCCCGATAGGATTAAAGTATCTTAGTATTGCAATATTAAATGTATTATCAGATTCATATAAATCTTTTAATATTCTTTCTACCATTAGCTTAGATGTTCCATATGGATTAGTTGTACCTCCTGTACGAGCAGTTTCAGGAATTGGTACCTCATCAGGTGTACCATATACAGTTGCAGAACTTGAGAATACTAACTTTTTAACATCATACTTTTTCATTACAGTTAAAAGTGTTAATACTGATGAAACATTATTAATATAGTATTCTACAGGTTTTTTAACTGACTCTCCAACTGCTTTGTAAGCAGCAAAGTCGATTACTCCATCTATATTTTCCTTTTTAAAAATATTATCTAAAAAAGATTCATCATTCATATCACCTTGATAGAATGTAATATCTTTCCCAGATAACTCTTTTATTCTATCAACTACTTCAATTTTAGAATTGCTTAGGTTATCAAGTATTGCAACATCGTATCCATTCTTAAGTAGATAAAGTGATGATTCACTTCCAATGTAACCTAAACCACCAGTTACTAGTATTTTCATAACATCCTCCTTTATAAGACTTCTAGTCTTATGTATTATTATACCACAAAAAAAGTAAGTATATTTTTCTTGTAAAAAATGGTACTTACTTATATGTATTTTCATATAATAATTTAAGAAGTTTAACTATATCTCTATCGTATATAGTACGTGAGTAATCAAAGTATAAAATCTTATCTCTTAAACTTGGTAAAAGTGAAATAATTGAATCTAATTTTTGATTATGTTTCAAACATTCATTCCATCTATTTACTCCTAACCAAGCAAGTTTATCAGCGTCTTTAATTAATAGTCCTTCTATAGTTTCAGGACTCATATTCCATTTATGATTAACAATAGCCTTATAACACTTATCTATAAAAGTCTCATCATAATTTCTTTTAATCATTTCGTGTTTTAACATATCTGCACTTATTTTTTCATGATTAAGAGGATCTTTCATACGACCAACATCATGCCAATAGGCAGATATAATAGATACTTCTTTATCTATATCCTCATTGATATTATCTAGTAATTCTTTTGTATAATTAACAACATCCACTACATGACTCATATTAT
This sequence comes from uncultured Caryophanales bacterium, assembly GCA_946536225.1. Taxonomy (GTDB): domain Bacteria; phylum Bacillota_I; class Bacilli_A; order RF39; family UBA660; genus UBA6985. The sequence goes on from CAMNEE010000001.1 coordinate 710,497, forward strand.
GCTCATAGTCATTTATACTATTCATATAAGACTTAGCTATATCGATAAGTTCTTTATATTTTTCTTCTATTAATTCATAATTCATAGTTGCTCTTTTCTACATTGTACGTTTTCTTACTAGTCTATTTTGATAATTATTTTTTATTTCATATACACTTTTACATTTAGTTATTACTTCCTCTGTAAACTCTACTGCTTCTTCAATAGTTTCAAAAGATAAAGATAGATCTACATCACTATCTACATAGACATCTAACTTATATCCTTCTTCTTTTGAACTTATGCTAACATAGAATCTTGATAATGAAATAAAGAATGAATTATCTCCAATAAACCAATGATCAAGTTTTAATCTTCTACTCATAATATCACCTTTTAGTTTACAAAATGCGTATGTTTAACTTTCCATTTTTTTAGAGCAATAGATAGCCAAAAACTATAAATGCCAAAAGTTATTATTGTAAGTAGTAACCATTTTATCCAATTACCAAATAATTGGAATGCACTTCCATCAAAATACAATCTTCTACCATTTATTACTGTATGTTTTATTTCCCAGTTATAAACCATACAGCATGCCCATGGATAACAAATACCAAATGTAATAACAGTTATAAATCCACCTAATAACTTCCATCCAATTAATTGAAATAATCCTCCATCAAAATATGATTCATTTTGTTTCATACATACACTCCTTTATACACATTCTTATAAATATTATACAAAAAAAGATTAAGTATTACTACTTAATCATTTTTATGTAATTATAACTTCTTTATATCAACTAACATTCTAGGATGATATCCTTTTTTGTTATAAAAGTTAATGGCTGACTCATTATAAGCAAATACATCTATTAAGACATATTCACATCCAACTGATTTAAAGTATTCTTCCATCTTACTTATAAGTAAGTTTCCTACTCCATTACTTCTTATTTTAGATGTAACTATTAGTTCAGTTATTCTTCCTCTTCTAGGACATTTATAATCAAGATAATCATATTCATCATAAGGAGGAATAGTTCCCATTATTAAACCTACTGCCTTTTCATTTTCAATTGCAAGGAAACACTTACCTTCATTATTCTTTACATCTTCCAAGTCAACAACAGCCATCTTATCTCTATAATCTAGATGAAGCTCGTCTAAGTGATCTTGATCAATAGTTAAAATGTATTCTTCAAGTTCAACTAGTAAGTCTTTAACGTCATCTAAATATTTTTCATTATATTCAATTATTTCCATATAACACCTTATCTACTAGAAAACATAAATACATCTTCTACACCATCATTCTTAGTAGTATATTTCCCTTCTGTATATTCATTTATGATATTCTTCCAGAAAGAATAAGCAGTCGGGTTATTTTCCATTGGTTGAACTTCCCAGTCACCTTTATACATATTAAAGATATCATAAGCTACTCTTTTACCTATATGATTTCTTCTATAATAAGGCATGATTAAAAACTCTGCTATACACTTTCCTGTTTCATTAAATTTTAGGTTTTCATTTACCATGACCATACCAACATATTTGTCATTGCTTTTAACAAAATAGGCATCTCTATCTTCATCAGTAAAATAATTATCAAACCAACCATAATCAAATAAGCATTCATCATTAAGCTCATTATCAATATATTGAGAACCATCATATAAAGAAAACTCCAATAAGCGATATAATTTTTCTTTTTCTTCAGGTTTTACTTTTACTATTTCATAATCCATATAATCACATCCTTTAATTATTATAACATCTTTTTACAATCTTTTTCTTATAATATGATCAATTTATTTCTTTACATGTGCTGTGTAAATTATACATTTTTACATATGTAAAATGTTATGTATAGTTTTTCTTTTTTACACTTGCAAAAGAGTAAAATTTACATATAGTATGTATAATTAAAATATAAAAAGAGGTGACAACTGTGATTAAAACTAAGTTAAAAGTATTAATCGTATTTGCGGTGCTTGCGTTTACTCTTTCGATAGTAAGTAACACCTACTCTAGGTATGTTGCTGCTGCTGAAGAAAGTATAGATCTGGCACTTGCTAATTGGCAAATCCTTCTTAACGATGAAGATATAACAAGTTCTTCATCATCAGTTGGTTCAATTAATCCGGTTATACTTGAAAATGAAAATGTCGCGAATAATAAACTTGCTCCATCATCAGTTGGATACTTCGACATTGATATTGATGCAAGTTCAGTTGAATTATCATTCAACTACAATATAAAGATAAATAAGAATGAAGTATTAGATGATCTATTAATTACTAAATATAAATTAATTGAAGAAGGCAGTAATCCTGAAGAAACAGAATATATAAATGTAGTTAATAATGAAATAAATGGTACATTTGATTACTCAGATGAAAATACTAATAAATCATTTAAAATAAGAGTATTCTTTGAATGGTTTGATGGAAATGATGAAGAATCAGATGATGAAAGTGATACAGAGATTATTAGTAATAATAATTCTTTAACACTTGATGCTACAATTAAATTTACTCAAAAAATAGAATAAGTGGTTTAACCACTTATTTTTTTGCAATAAAAAAATATCAGACTAAATTAATCTGATATTATATTTGATTTTGGAGCAATTATAACAGGTAATATATTACATGTTGTACTATTACTCTCTCCATACAACTTGGATTTATTACCATCTATTAAATATGCGTATCCTAATTCATTATTATATTTAGTACTAGTCCATACACAACTATTAGTATTAAATAATATGAACTTTTTATCATAGCTAATATAGCCATTTGTACTTCCTACTTTAGAAAGTATTGTATCTGCTCTAGTACCATATTTTACAGTTCCTAGTATTGAGTCTGATATATTAGGAGTAATAATAACTGATGAATTAATATCATTTGATATAACCTTAAGGATATCTTTTGCTTCAAGTTCACGTGTTTTTGCATTCCAAGAAGCAACTAACCCGTCAAGTGTACTCTTATAATTACTATATGTTCCTGTTAACTCAAAACTACTTATATCTGGTAATAAAGATACATTCTTATCTCCTATAAGGTTAGCTGAATCAATTACATATGTCTTTAAACAGCTTTCGCTTAAAGAAGAACAAATCATATTATTCTTTACATCAAATAATACTACTTTACCAAATTCAAAATCATAATCAAGGTCATCAACATCATCAGCAATTTGTTCTGCTGATACATCAATTCCTATTTTAATTGAAGGTTCTTTATTATACGAAGAATCTTTCTTTTTCTTTTCTTCTTCTTTTTTCTCATATTGATATGCTTTAGATCCCCATGTGCTATCAAGTTTATCATTTCCTGAGTCTAAAGGCCATGAGACTGTTACAATAAACTCTGCATTTGAATCTTTAGCATTAAGTCTTGTTTTACTAAGGCTTGCATTTATATGAAATGGATAATTATGAGCTAGAGCATCTTCTATATAATCACTAGTATAATCATTTCCTACAGTATAATAATCTTTATTGTCATCTAAAATACGTGCATAATCAATCGAATATTTTAATTTAGCATCGGAATCTCCTAAATTCTTAATAGTTATGACTTCACTTAATGGTTCCATCCCTGGGTAAAGATCTGATAAAGAGATAACTATGTCATTGGAGACAACTTTATTATTCTTTTCAAATTCAATATACCAAGCTTTTACACCTACTTCTGTTTTAACATCAACAAGCCCACTGTAAGCAAACCACGCAAAACTTACTGATATAAACGAAACAATTGTAAATACTATCGAGACTAAATTTAATTTTAGATAAACTTTATGTCTTTTCTTAAACATAAAATCATCCCTTTCGTTTATATATATCTCTTAACCTATTTTTTTCTTCTTTCTTCTTCTCTTTCAAGTAATGTATATATTATTTCTGAACCAATTATATAGAATAAAGGAAGTATGATAAAGAAGAATAATCCTGTCTTAGTACCAACTACTTTATATATCATAGATAAAGTTTTAATTTTATATTTAACTACTCCATATACTTGGCTTTCTGATACAATTGGATCTTCTACTAAACAATTATCACATATACCTTTTGTATGGAAATAATATTTACCTGCATCATCTTTCTCAATATTAATTACTTGGTGAGTTATTACTTTACCTTTAACATCTCTTTTTTCACCATGGTAACTAATAACATCCCCAACTTTTATATCTTTAGGATTTGTTTCTACAGAAACAAGCACATCACCTATTTTGTATTTAGGTTCCATACTTCCTGATATAACAGTAAATATTCTAAAATTAAATAACGATACTTCATTATTACTAAATCTTTGTAAACATACCATGAATATAAATAGTATAAGCATAAGCATGAAGATTCCTTTTAGAATACTTACTACTGCCTTTACCACTTTGTTGTTTAATACTTTTTTCATGAAAACCTCCTATAAATTTTTATAAGTTCTTTCTAAATAATCATTTATTTCAGACTTAAATTTTTTCTTAATATCTTCTATACCAGCAAGTCTTGCTTCTTGCTCAATTTTAACTTGGTGTAGAAGTATATCTAATAATTCTTCTTCACTTATGTCTTTACCATTAATCTTAAGTAAATCAAGAACTCTACGGACCATATCTGCAAGAAGAATTATAGAATAGTTATTAACTTTTTCTCTTTCTTCTCTTTTTCTTTTAGATACAGAATCCATTACAAAATAATCAATTAAGAATGAATTATCTAAAAGTGAAGTTAAAGCATCATTACCAGCACTTATAAGTGCTTCATTATTCTCTTCATCTAGATTATCACCATAATTTCTTATGTATTCCCACATTTGTACAGATAATTGGAAATTAGGATTCTTTAGAATAATATTAGTAGGTTTAACAGGTGGTTTAATAAAAGGAACATGAGCTTTATCTAGTTCTTTAAACATGTCGCTTTTATACCAACTGTTAATAAATTCTTTTACCTCTTTAATACGTTCTAATTGTCTATTTATAATATCTTCTAACTTATTATCTTTTTTACTATTATCTTCTTGTGATGAAGTAATCTTAAGTTCAATATTAATTTTTTCTCCATCTTCCATGGATTCAGCCTTGTATTCTAGAGATTTATTATTTCCTAATATAATATTTTTAAGTTCATCTTCTCTTTCAAAGATAAATCTTTGTAAGTCATGAATAAAAGTATAAAGAAATCTATTTTCATAGATATTATATGTTTCTTCATTTCTTACTTCTAATATTTTAGAAGGTCTTACATCTCCAGTTTCTTCATCAATATCATTTATATAACTTGAGTGTTTGGCTAAGTCTTTAACACTTTCAGAAGTAATCTTCTTTGCTCTTTCAATAGTTGAGACTACTTCTTCTTTTATAAGTGTTAATTTAGGGTGTCTTACTATTTGATCAATAAATGGGCAAGCCTCGATGATTTTATCTAACCATTCGAAGTTAAGAGCATCACAAGAATTATTCATTGTGTAATACATTTCAGATGTTGTATTTTTTACAAATGCATCTTTTCTTTTAACAAGAGAAGAGTCTATTGTAACAGTCTTCTTCTTACCCATTTTTAGTCACTCCCTATAAATTCTTTTTAGTATTTTCTAGGTATGCAATACATTCTTTCATTGTACCTTTACCATAGTTTTTATTTAAATAAGATATAAATGGATCAATTTCATCTCTTAAGAATGAAACACTTAATTGATCAAATTTTCTTAATATCTTCTTAGCAACGAAATAATCAATTGCTTCTACTTCTTTACCACCTGTTGCAACATATACAGATGTGAAAACATTTAATTGTTTCATGATACGATTACCAAAAGCAATTCTAAAATGTTTAATAATATAATCATCAAGTTCTTTAACTTGTTTTAATCCTTTATCTGATAAAGGATATTTTTCTTTTGCTTCATCAAATAATGATTCTAAGTAACTTGCATTAATATCAATTGCTTCTTGTTCTCTACATTTAAATGGATCAACTTTAATGTTGATATCAATTGGCATAGCACGGTCATATACCTTATCAGTAACCATGAATGTTGATTCATCATTATTGATTGTTCCAATGTACCAAAGGTTTCCTGGAAGTCTAAGTTTACCATTTACTAATCTTTTTGGGTCATTTGGCCAAGCAGCTGGAACTATATCAACAAGCCATTCATCTCTATCAGGCATTTCAAGAATTGAAAGTAAATCTGCAAAATAGTATTCTACACGTGCTAGGTTCATTTCATCTAGGATGATTGTATGAACATCATCATCAAAACCAGCTACATATATTTCTCCTAATGCTTTAGTTTCATTAAACTTCTTAGTAAATTCATTAACATATCCAAGGAAGTCTGATTTATCTCTCCAAGATGGTTCTACAGAGGAAACACATGAATCTTGTTTAACAAACTTACCCCAAGCATATGCTAAAGATGTTTTACCAGTACCAGATATACCTTGTAAGATAATTAACTTACCACAAGCAAGACCTGCAAAGAATGGTCTTAAAATAACTGGATCATAATAAAGTTTTAATTGAGATGCAGCAAAGCATCTGAAGTCTTCAATAAGTCCATCTAAAGTATAGTTATTATCATACTTTTTAGGAACAAAGTTAGCATACTTCTTATCAAGAGCTGTAAGTTTAGGGAAACGAATATCACTTGGTCCATCTTCGTTTTCCTCTTCTTCATCATCCTTACTCTTCTTGCCTTTATCATCAGGATTAATTCCTAATTGACTAACTTTCATAGCCATTAGTTCTTCTTTTTCCTTCATAAGTTTAGCTACTTTATCATTTAAATTAGATATTTCTTCAACTAATTCTTCTTTATTCATTGAATTATAATTCTTAGTAACTTTGTTCTTTATCTTACGAACAATTAGGAGTATAACTAATCCAACTAAAAGTAAAAGAATAATTATAGAAAGCCATACAAATATCCATTCACCCGCATTAAAAGAATCTTTATAAGAATTAATTACTTTAGAATAGTCATTTAGACTTGCAATACGAACTATTCCATCTTTAAATCCTTTAAAGATATCTACTATTCCTTCAAAAAATATTGAAGTAAATTCATAAAAAAATCTAAAAAATGTGTTCATCAACTACACACCCCCCGAAACGTCTATTAAGTCATCAATGTTTTCTTTAATGACATTAACACCCAAATTATTTTTAAATGTACTTGATATATTTATTTTCTTATCAAGTTTTTTATCAACAAATACATAGTCTATTAGAGAAATACTTGTTTTATCGCTTACTTTAGTATTTTCATCATTTACAAGTAATCCAAATCTAAAACCTTCTTTTTTCATTTCTTTAATAGTCTTTTTGTTCTTACTAATTTCATCAATTTTATTAACAAGTATTACTCTATTTTTAACCATTTCATCAGTTAACATACTCATAACTTTAGCTAACTTATTACTCTTTTCATAAAGAGTCTCTGGCATATATAAAAGATACAAGTTAGTAGTATTACAAGATAATATATCTTGAGAAATTCTGCCAAGTAAAATATTAATTGTAACAAGAATTTTATCTTCTGCTACTATTCCTTCATCATACGTTTTATCAATTATATAATCACTATAAAGTTTACTAAAATTAATATTATGTTTAAGTTTTAAAGCATATATATTTTTCTTAGTAGTAAGTTCATTAAATTCAAGATCAAAAGTATCAGTCTTAAGTGAATCAACTAATTTTTTAACTGCACTTCTATATGTTCTTTCACATATAATTAGCTTCTTAACAGTATCGCTTAATTCTTTATCACTTTCATAATAACCATTTAAATATTTACTTATTTTTTCTTTATATTTAAGAATCTTTTCATCTAGTTCTGCATCACTTGCAAATATGTTTTCAATATATAGAATTGCTATAAAGATATTAGTAATAAGCTCTACTTTAGCTGAATATGTTTTATCAGTTCCTTTGTAAGACTTAATTAGTCTTTCTCCTTCACTTGAAAGTATTTGTCCAAGTTTTAAGTTCATATTTTTTTTATTATAATCAGCACTTACATTACCAACTAAGTTATAGTACTTGCCATCTATATAGATTTTTAAAAGTTCTCCCTTAATAGATGCTTCATTTGCCTTCTTAAATTTAGAAGGATAAATAATATTTGTAAGTTCAGATATTTCTTCTTCTTTAAAATACATTACTTTTTCTAAGATATTATTAAACTTCTTTTTACGTTTATTTAAGTATTCTAGTTTTAGTTCTGTATTCTTTTCTTCATCTACATTTTCTATTTCTTCGATTACCTCTTCAGGAGGAGTAACTTCATCTTCTTCAGGAATAGGAGCTGGAGGATTTAACTCTTCAGCATCAATTGAAATTTTTCTAAACATCATAGTTTTTTCTAAGTCATCATCTTCTGTTTCTTCACTTAGAGAAGTAGAACCATCAACAAGTGTTTGATCTAGTTCTTTAATCTCATCAACCACGTCTTTTTTAGTCTCTTCATAATCATAATCGTCATCAAGAATAGTTGCTTCTATCTTTGTTGGAGTAGACTCTTTTAAATCTTTTTTATCAACATATATTTTTTTCTTTTTTCTATTAAATAAGCAATAAATAATAGTAGTTGTAATTATTAAAGTAATTATTACAAATGGGTTTAATATTGTTTTCCTAATTATTCCAAATTTAGGTAATACATGTACTACTTTTCCAACTATATCATCGCTTGTAATAGCTGCATCCCTGGTATTATTAGCGTCTCCCTTTGTAATATAATTATTACCTGATTTTTCTACTACTCTATGAGTAATAAAGTCATTTTTCTTCTTATAAGTAATAATATCATTTACACTTGGATTTTTATCACTTTTAACTATTATTACGTCACTTGGACTAATAGTTGGTTTCATACTTCCAGTTTGTACTTCAAATGTTGAATAACCAAAAAAAGAGGAATAACTTTTATTTAAAATCTTAATTTGTATATAAGAATATACATTAATAAGAATTATTATTCCCAATATAATTATTAAAAAATCTAACAAAATGTTGCAAGTTTTTCTTATAGCCTTATTCATATAAAAACATCCAATCTATCCTATGTTGATCTTATTATAAATATAGCATAAGAGCATATCTTTTACAACACAATTAACCCTCTAAATAAAAAAAGAATTCTATTTTTTAGAATCCTCTTTTTCATCATCTTCACCATATTTAATTTCAATAATTAAAGCATAAATTTCATATAAGAAAATTATAAATCCTGGAACTAATACTATAAATAAAAATCCCCATTTTGATTCTATAGCTGAAAGTACTGTTCCATAATTATTGTAGGTTTTAGTAGCTTTACCAATTATATATTCTTCTGAGAATGAAGCACCATTTTCAAATGAAATAGCTTTTTCTTTATCATACTTTTCTCCGACTTTTCCAATTTCTACTGTTGCAACACCTTTAGAATTAACCGAATAAGTAAATATTTCATCACCTTTATTAATCATGTCGTATCTAGTCTTTTGAACAATTATTAAATCACCTTTTTTATAATTCTCATTTGATATTTCTTCTGTAAGGATTATAAGTGATTTGTCTCCGAATTCTGTTACTCCAAATTTATTGAAATTCAATAATAGAATTGTCATTAGTAACGCGAATATATAAAATACAGTTACAAGAATCCCCATAAGTATATTCTTTATCGTTTTTAAAGTCTTCATGTTTACCACCTTGTCTATACCTATATTACATAGATAATGTTATCATAATTATTTTAAACCTGCAATAGTTAATCACAGTAGCTAACCGCTATATCCTCGTCTCTTATACTATTTCCATATATCGGGATAGTCTTTTCTTCATTCGCATTTATATTTAAATCAAATGATTTAATAACATCATTATTAGTTTTAATATTATTCATATCATCGACTTTAGATACTCTAATATTACTCTTTAATACATTTATATTTATACACTTTTCAGTATTACCATTATTATTAATTTGTAGTTTAGATAAATTATCATATTTTTTTAATGTATAATTAATATCATTAATTAAAGTCTCTTTTTTTATATCAAATGTTACTTGTAATGTCTTTTTATATGGTTTAATACTTCTTGCTACAACTGTTACATTTGCATTACTTTCAAATTCACCAAGAGTTAGTTTTAACTCTTCATTTGAATAAGTATTACCTGTTAGAACAGAAGTAACACTACTTTTACCATTTATTTTGCAAGTAGTATCATTAGATAAGCAACTTACTTCATAAGTAATATCTTCTTTTGTATAAGTATCACTATTAAGAGCATTACTAATATTAAAAGTAATATCACTTCCATCCCAAGAGTTATATATAAGTGTACTTTCTTCTTCAGTTAAATAATCACTTGTAAAATAGAAGTCTTTAGAATTATATGAATAATCCCAATTTGTTTTATTAACATATTTTGAAAATGTTCTACCAATAGAAAATAGAGATGCTACTACTAATAGAACAGCTAATATTATTATTCTTTTTTTCATAGATCCCCCTTAGTTTATTTTTTGACTTGCTTCTATTGTTAAATTAATATAGTCAACTAATCCTGAGTACTCTTCTCCATCATATTCTTCAGGAAACTCAACTACTAGACTATAATCATTTTTAACATTTTTAGAATATGGCATGGTAATGTCATTTGTTTTTAATAGAAGTTCATCGTTAGTTCTTACGCCAGAAGTTGAATCAAATAATAGATTATTACTACTATCATATAACTTAATATCTAAAGGAATATAGTTTCCTGTTTTAAGCACTATGTTATATGTAATAGCAACATCACTCATAGACTCATCAATATTATTTAGAACAGAAAAATTATAACGATTAACACTTCCTGGTTCTAAGTCACTTAAATTTATATCAAGTGTTGGTGTTTTTTCTACTCCAACACTAAAAGATGCAAGTGAAATAGGAACACTTTTTTTCATTATATTTGTATAAAGGGAGTAAGTAATACCCGTTACACTGATTAACATAAACATAATTGCTATTATCAATACTTTCTTCTTCATATTACTTACCTTACTACTACCTTTATACTATTTTTACCAATAAAAGTATTACCATCATATAAACTAAACTCGAACATATAAGAGTTCTTTTCAACATTTTCTTTAAATGATACTTGTGTATCACCCTTGGAAATACTTCCAATTGATTCATTTATATAATCACTTAAATTTACTTTTACGTACTCTTGATTAGTTCCATTTCTTTCTTTCTTTTTATATAAAGAAACTTCTATAGTTGGATTATCAATACTACTATTAATATTAAATTTAAATAGATCACTTGGACTTACTATTCTTTTATTTGTATTTATAGTGAATCCATAGTTATTATTTTTGTTTTTATTTATAACAATCGGAATATCTAAACAACTATTACTTCTATATTTAACTACGTTGTTATAAGTTAATCCAAGACTCACCATTAAAGAGTTATTACCAGTAAGAAGACCACTGATGTCCTCACTTGTTTTAACAGTAAGTGTATCTTCCAAATCACTTAAATCATCTAGTTTAATAAGTGTTTTATTAGTATTATCTGGTGAATAACTATTAGACTTATAAATAAACTTAAGACTCTTATAATTATTTTTATTAACTAATTTTCCATCTTTATCAATTACTTCAATAATAAGTGATTTATCTAAGTCTTCATAATTAGTATTTAAATATGTACTATTAAATGATGTATTAAAAGTAATATTAGTTGTTGATTTAGAATTATAGTTTATAGTGTTGTTCCCTTTAGATGTAATACTTAAATTACTACTTGCATCATCAACTATACTATTAAGTTTAAAACTAATTACATTACTAGTTAGTTCTTCTATAAGTCTATTTGCTTTAAAGTAAACACTATATTCTTTATTAGTTTCTTCTATATTTTTAAAATCAATTATTACATTAAAGTTATCTTTGTTAGAGTCATTTAAATAAGATTTATTACTTGTTAATCCTACTTCTTTAAAGATGTTTAAAGGAATTTCTTTTTTAGTATTTTCTTCTACATAATACTCATATATTTTATTATTTGTTAAATCACTTAGCACTATATGAGTGTTAAGAGGAAGAACTTCATTAGTAATAATACTTCTTTCAAATCCATCTAATGTAATATCAGTATTATCAAGTGTAACATTAAAGTTAAGAGATGAATTATAAGTCATATTACTATTATAATTTAGGTTACTACCTGATTTTAAATTTGTAATATTATATTTAGTATCAATAAAATGATCACTATTAAGATAAACTATATTAGAATCATTATCTTCTACTTTTGCATAAACAACCGTGTCATCAGTTATATCAACTGGTTCTGTGTAAGTTATCCATGAGGTACTTTCTTCTAAACTATTAGAATCAAGGATTCTTTCACTTACTAAGTACTCAATACTCTTAATATCATTTTTGCTGTATGCTTTGATTTCAAATTTTTTATTACTTAAGAATGAGTAAGTAGCCTTATGAATATCATCCCAGTTATAGCGATCAACAATAATACTTGCATATATATCATCTACATATAAATATACTCTATCTGTATTTAAGTAACTTACCTCATCATTATAATTAACTACTTTTACATATAAAACATAAGCCCCGCGTTTATCAACTTCAATTGGACTATTATAATTAATCCAATCAACACTTTCCAAATTCTCTTTAGTAAGCTCATCAAGAGATAAATAATAATATACTTCTTTAATTGCTTTATAGTCTTTTGTACTAACTAGTATGAAAGATAAATCTTCATCAAAACTCTTATAATTAAGATTTTCTTTAAAAGTATTCCAAATGTTATTATCTAAAATAATATTTACATATTTTGAGTTATCATAATCAAGCTTTGTCAAAGGAATATCATCATATATAAAGTCTTCACTATTAAATAAAACTTTTATTGCACTTTTGTTATAAGTTAAGAAGTCTTCATTAGGTATTTTATTATATGAATCATTTACTGATATAGTAGATTTTAAAGTACTACCTAAAGCAGCAGTATTATATGCGTTATATGAACTATTTATATCAATATTTGAATCAATTATATTACTAACTAAACCTGATGAAGTATTTGTTAAATTTCCTTCATTATAAACATAGTTTAAAGAAGATGATGAAGATATAATTGTATCAACTATACCAGATGATACGTCTCCATTTATACTACCTAGGTTGTAAGAAGCAGATATATTAGAGTCTTTTGATATACCAAGTATACCTGATGCTATAATATTCTCTACATTTGCTCTATTAACAACATTTTCAAAGCTTGTATTATTTGCTTTTATAACTAGTCCTGCACTTATGTTTACATCATATGAATACTCATATTTTAAATTTGTAAGAGTAATCACGGAAGATGAAGAAACTCTAATATCAAATGGATTAATATTTGCTTCAAAGTTTTCACATGAATATGTTTTTCCATTGATAGTAAATGGAGAATCGCCTACACATGTACCACTTAAGATGAATGTATAATCACTTGTAGCAGGTAGGTCAACATCAATATTAAGAGTATCATCTCCATCTAAAACTCGGTCACTTAGAGTATTACTTAGATAATAATCATACTTTTTACCACTACTAAGAATACTACCATCAACTACCACATTATTAATGATGGCATTATTACTATTAAGAGATAACCCAGATGAACTATATTCACCATATATATAAGCATTTTCAATTATTAAATTATTAACAGTTCCTGTTAAGCTCTCAAATAATGAGCTATTATCTCCTTTAATAAATAAACCATATATTGTGTGTCCTCCACCATTAAGGTTACCATTAAAAGATTTTAACATTTCAAACTCATTAATATCATCAACATAATTTTCATAAGAACTATCTTCATAGTATTTATAAGTATCTTCATCTAAATAATAAACTACATCATCTTTAATGTACTGGAAGTCCTCACCAACTTTAAAGAAACCTGCATTAAGAATAATATCATTAGTAATCTTAACATACTTATCCGTATAGTCATCGTTTTTTAATGATTCCTTAAAATAAGCAAATTCACTTGCATTAGAAATAATATATGGAGCATCTTTAGTACCTGATCCACTATTAAATGAGGAAGCAACAGTTCCATCCCATTCATTATTAATATAAGATTTAGAAGATACCAGTTTAGCTAGTGTAGGAATTATAACGCTAATAAAAAGAAAACTGCAAACTAATATAACGAATAAGATAATCTTTTTATTTTTCATCATGTACTCACCCACTTAGCTGGTCACTATTATTAGGTTTATTATATCATAACATCAAAAAAAAGGCATTATTGTGCCTTCATTTTTTCAATAATTTTGTTTGCATTTACTATAAACCAAATTTTCTCAACTGTAGTATTACTTTCGTTTATTTTATATATACGAGTAATTAAATCTATCTTGTTTTTTAAAGCACTTAAATTATCTGGAGTTATATCATCTTCAGTAATTAGTAAGTTATTTAATTTATACTTGTTAGCTATAATTCTTGGAATATTATTTTGTTCAAAAACTGGTAATCCTTTAACAATTAAGTTTGTAGGGTTTTTAGCAAATTCATCAAAAATATCGCTTTGTTTAATTACTTCATTATAATTATTTATTTCATATACTTTTTGAATAGTTATTTTCTTAAAGTAATCAAAACTTAAGAATAATTCAAGTACATCTGATACTGTCATGTTTGGATTAAGTATAGATAATACTCTAGATTTAAAGAATTCATCATCATATTTTCTATAAAGATCTCTTAGTTTTTGAGTAACATTAATAGATTCCATCTTTAAGTTCTTATCTTTATTACCTCTTGCAATCTTAGAGTTAATTTTAGCAAGATAAGATTCGTCTTTTTTAATTGATGATGCAATACTCTTTAATTCTGATGAATTATTACTCTTCTTATCTTTTAAATCTTCATAGTCTTTTTTGAAAGACTCAATAATTGGAAGAATACTTAGATATCCCTCATATTCTTCTAGATTAAAAGATAATTTATTTAGTAGGCTACATATTACTTTCATATTATCTTTGTCGTTTATATCAACACTTTCGGATAAGAATGAAGAATATGCAGACTTTCTGAATTTAGATGATTCTAAGTATTGAGAAATATCAAATTCTTTGTTTATTGCTTTATTAACAATATCTGATACGTTTTCATCACTTAAGTGTTTTTTTTCTAAATATGCAGATTTTAATTCTTCAATACATTTACTATAACTAGAAATATCATATTCTTTAATATAAGATTTTCTAATCTTAGCTATATAATTCTCAAACTTTCTCATATTCTTTTTTATTAGTTTACGGAAGTTTATTTCTATATGACTAATTATATCTGGATTAACCCAATAGATTTCTTCAAATGTAGCATTTAAATCATCTTGAGTTTTAACTCCATCTCTTACACTTAAGAATACATCCATGTATCTATGAACATAATAATTATATTTAAAATCTTTAGAATCTAGATTTATTCCAGCTGATGCGAATCTATCAATAAACTCATTAATAAGATTATCTATTGAATCAAAGTTAAATACATAGTAATTACTCATTCTATAAAGTAAACCATCAAATCCCATTTTCTCATAACTAGTATTAAGAGGATTTAATATATTTCTACCTTTTTCTAATACTTCTATTCTCTTATTAACTTTAGATAGATCTTTTTTCACTTCAGGAACATTTAAAGCTTTCTTCTTAGCTTTAATATAATTAAATACACTTTCTCTATAAGATGTATATTTTTCAATGATTTCATCTATTGAAGAATTATACTTTTTTATATTTGTTTTTGTTTTAGTAGGAAGTGAAGATAAAAATGTTTTTTTAACTTCAACATCGTTACTAACAAAGTCTAGGAAATTACGCATTTTCATCTTCCTTTTCTACTTCTATTTTACTGTCATTAAGATATTGAATAAATGAATCAATATCATTAAAAACTTCTATTAATTCTTCTAATGAAAGAAGAGATAAATCAAAATCAACTTTTTCATTTAACATAAAAACGCTCCCTTCATTAATTGAATGCTTGATATCCATTTGTATCTTTAATGAAATTGATATCAACATATATATCAGCACCTGTAGAATCTGTTTCTAAACTATCAATATCTTGTCCTTCAATCCATAAATAAACACGAGCTTTTGTAATACCATCAGGTACTGTAAATAGAGGATTATCAAAGTCTCTTTCTTTTATAGTATTTTGAAGAGCAAAATAATTTAGGTCAAGTTTACTTGATCCAGAGATATTATCTTCAACGTAGATTGGTCCACCAGCTTTTATCATTGCAAATGTTGGGAATTCTTCTTCGTCTTTTAGATCAAGATCATACTTAGCTGCCCTTTCTCTAGAAAGCATTGTATGTGCTGTACTATTAGGTTCAAATATAATCGATTTGCAATCGTGATTACATTGTAAGTTTTGAATTGTTTTAGGATCTGCATCTAAAGGAGCAGTACCAACTTTAACAATTCCAATTCTTAAAGAATTAACTAGTCCTTGCATTTCATCACCAGAGTCTGATGTCATATACGCTGTTGTTCCTTCATCAAAGTAAAGGTTATCAGCAATTGGTGAACCAGTTTCATTTTTAAAGAATATATCAAAAGCTATATAGTAATTAAATGATCTAGGTTTTGTATCAACAACCTTCATCGTATTAATAAATCCATGAGTCTTTTGCTTATTCTTATATCTAACTCCTGATGATGAAAATATATCAAAGAAGTATGAATTATTATCACTTATTCCATTTGATGAAACTGGTGTAAGACCAACTGCAGCCCATTGATTAACGTGATTTGGATAAGTTTTTGTTAAATCATTTATCAATGTATCACGTGATATTTCAATCGCTGTATCAAAGTTTATTCCATCAAAAGAAATAGAAAGACCACTATTCCTTGATACTATCATATTAAATTCTTTAATCTTAACGTTTAATGACGTAGAAAACCATGCGTATGAAGAAAATATTAATAATACACCTATCATAAAAATAACAAAAATAGTTACATTTCTTTGAGTAAATATTCTGTTAAATAAGGAAATTTGTTGTTTTTTAACAACTTTTCTTTTACTTGTTTTTTTACTTTTATTTGTTCTTTTAATATTTCTTGATGCGCCTTTAACTACCTTTTTATTAGCCATATGACCACACCTTTAAATAAGATAAATGAAGAGTAAAAAACTTACTCTTCATTCATACCTTTTCTAGATAAACTAGTTAATTATTATCCTTCATTAGTTTGTGATGAAGTTGTAGTTTTTGGAGTGATATCTGTAGATGGTCCATCGTATTCGATATCATCTTCAGTAAATCTTTCCTTAGTAAATCCGAAGTTAACTGAGATCTTCTTTCCTAATGATGCGAAATCATAGTTATCAATATCTTGTCCTTCAATCCAAATATAAACTCTTACTTTAGTAATACTATTTGGAGCTAAAGTCATGAATGTTGGTCTAGAAGTACCAGTTAAGTTCTTCATTGTATCTGTGAAGTATGGGAAATCAACTAACTTGTAATCTGCACGAGCAGCTAGTTTAGCAGCTTCAGCAGCAGTAGCTGATTCAGCATCTAATGTTTGTTTTAGAGATGTATCATTTAAGTTAACTGCAGTATTATAAGCATTGTATGCAACACTGTTAGCTAAATAAGTGTTATATTGTTCACCATCATAAATATCAACATTATCTCCAATACCAATTACTCTACTGATTGCATAAGTTTTGTTGCTTGTTCCATCAACAACACCGCTACATTTATCAGCATTATAAGATGATGCTAAAGTTAAATTTTCTCCATCTTCTTTTCTAGTATTACAACTAGTTTCATACCAACTGATAGCATTGTTTACGTGTTTAGTATCATTTGGTTCCCAAATTTGAGCTTGACGGCAAATACCAGTTACTTGAGCTTGATCAGTTCCAGCAGCTACATTTGTACAAGTAATATTAGTAATATTATCAGTTGATGCAACACCTGGAGTAGCTTCTACTCTACCAATTTGAGCAAAACCAACTCTTACTGAGTTTTCAATACCAGTTCCAGCAACACCACCACTTGATGCAACTTTAACTTCTGAGTTAGTTGTTAAGAAGATATCTTCTTCATTTAATACATTATTTTCTGTATAGTATTCACTTCCTGAGATATTCTTAATGAATAAATCGAATGCAACATATCCGTCACCTTCAATGAATCCATTTTTTCCTTCTTCAGTTTTGTCATAGTTATGAACACGGCTAGCTAATAATCTAAATCCACCTTTAGTAGTAGCTAAACTACCCTTTTCATAAAGTTGTAATCTTGAAACAGTAGAATCAATATCACCAACAGTAGAAACAGGAATAAGGCCATTAGGTGCCCATGTATTAGTATTTCCTGTGTATGGAGTTGCATTCTTTGCATCTAATTCATAAGACCAATTCTCACCATCCATAGATAAGAATAAACCTTCAGTTGTAGCAATTTCTACATCGAATGAAGAAACATTAACAGTTTTCATACCAACGAACCATGCATATGTTCCAACACCAATTAAAATAGCACAAAGAAAGCAAATAACAACAAGATTTCTTATTTTTCTATTTTTTCTGTTATTTTTCATAATTGTTCCTTTCTTTGTTTAATGATGCAAGAGTATAAAAATACTCCTGCATATTAAACGATGTTTTTATTATTCTCCAGCTTTTGTAGTTGTTGAATATTGGTAAGCTGGGTGACTAGCTTTAACTACGTCTGATGGAAGATCAGCTCCTTCTGGATTTTCATAATTAAAGTCTTCGTCATAGAATCTTTCTTTAGATAGACCAAATGCAACTGATATTTTCTTTCCTAATGAAGCAAAGTCATAGTTATCAACATCTTGGCCTTCGATCCAAATGTATACTCTTACTTTAGTAATACTGTTTGGTGCTAAAGTAATGAATGTTGGACGATTTACTCCAGTTAATGATTTTTCTGAGTCTGTGAAATAATCATAAGCAAATAATTTACCTGCTTGAGCTGTATCTGAGATACTAGCTGTATAACCATTGTAATCAGTTCCATCGTATACATCTACTTGGTCTCTATAGTCAATAACACCACTAATAGCGTTAGTTTGTACATATAGTCCATCTGTTAATGTATTACAAGCGCCATCGTATGATGCTGCTTGTGTTAAATCAGCACCACTTCTCTTCTTACAAGAAGTTGTATACCAATTGATTGCATTTTGTACGTGATTTTTATCATTTGGTTCCCAAATTTGTGCAGAACGGTCAGCACAAATTCCAGTAACTTTTGCATCAGAACTACAAGTAATACCAGTAATTACTGATTGAGTTGTTTCAGTAGCTTCTACTCTACCGATTTGAGCGAAACCAACTCTAACTGAGTTTTCAATACCAGTTCCTGCAACACCACCGTTTGTAGAAACTTTAACTGCTGAATCAGGAGTTAAATAAATTGGTTCCTCATTTAATACGTTTAAGTCTTTATAGTATTCTTTACCTGAAAGGTTTTTAACGAATAAATCAAAAGCAACGTATCCATCTTGTTCAAGTTGACCTTCAGCTGTATTACCAACTTGACTAGCCATAATTCTAAAACCACCTGGTGTAGTAGCAAAACTTCCCTTTTCATACATGATCATTCTAGATGCATCTGTATCAATGATACCTACAGATGATACTGGAACTAATCCACTTCCACCCCAGCTGTTTGTATTATTAGATTCATTTACTTCTTGGAAGTTTTCTTGATTAATAGAAACTGTATCTGACCAAGAAATACCATCTAATGATAATGATAAGCCATCGATTGCTGCTATTTCAACATCGAAGCTTGAAACATTAACTGTTTTCATACCAACGAACCATGCGTATGATCCTGCGGTTAAGATTAATGCCATAATTGTGCATATAAAAAATAGACGTCTAGTTTTTCTAATATGCATGCTGTGTTTCTTTTTCATGTTTTGTCCTCTTTCTAAATCTCTGTATGTTCTGAAACAAAATTCATTGAAATTTTGATTTCACCGCCCAAAATGTTATCATTACATTCTGGATCAGAACCCTCTATCCATAAAACTATTGTGTACTTGTCAATGTCTCCAGGTTTGAAATCAGTTTTATGATCAACTGTAATTACACCATCTTTAGCAAACGGAGTAGTTTCTTTCTCTGGTGTGCCCTTTTTAGAGAGCTTAGCATATGTTACAAATTCAGAGTTTTTATAGACGCGAATTCTTACTGCCTCATCGACATGTTTGATAACGTCATCAACTAATAGCTCACTGTAGTAATCTACTACTTGACTTCCTGTGTTTTCAACAAAGAATGTATAAGCTAAATAGTTTTTGCCATTATGCGAACCGCCATTGCTTTCGTCAATATCTTCGGGAAGCCATTTGTATGAGATATTGTCAAAAGTCTCAGGTGACTTTGCATATAACTCAGACCTATACACTTTATAATTAGGATCATCATAAATGATTACTCCTTGTTCATAATAAAGATTCCGGTCAAGCGTTATACTAAAACTTTCATTATTATAAATAATACCAATTACAAAATATGCAAGTATAAGCACAAAAAAAATGGACAATAAAAGAATTTTCACTATTTTGTTGATTTTTTGTTGATGTTTATATCTTTTAATAGTTGAAGAAATTCTTTTGTCATCCATAGTCTGCTTCGCCCTTCATGTTTTTTTAAGCATATCAGAGATTATTCTACACTTAATTTTGATATCCTCTATAATATAACTAAATTATATTCATAAAACTTTTTTATGTCAACATAAAACACTTTATTTTTTCGCTCAAAAAATACTCAAGTAATCACTTGAGTATTTATATTTTTTATATAAAAAATTATTTATATAATTGTTCTTTTTCTCCTTGCTCTTTTAAACCTAAAAATTTATTATTCCATGGTTCTATTTTTAGATTTGTTAAGCTTAAAGAATATATATAAATATCAGCAATAAAATATTCATCTTTATCGTCACTTCTATCATATAATTCTTTAATCATTCCTTTTTTCTCATATAACTTGTGAGCAGCTGTTGCAAATTCATCAGTATATAGTCTAAAAGTCTTATATCCTTTTTCTTTTGCTAAGGAAATTGTTTTATCTAAAGTAGCTTCACCTAGGCCTTTATTTCTAAACTTTTTTAAGATACCAAACCAACCTAACCAAGCAGTATCAGGATACTCATGATATGAGTATATTCCAGTTACACCAACAGGTATATTTTCATAATATACAATATTATAATCTAGTTCTTTTCTATAAGGATCATTGTTAATTTGTTCAATGAAATTTGCTCTTGCATCTTCTTCAGGAAATATTTCATTTTGAACCATACAAGCAATTTCTAGGTTATCTTTTGTTATTTTTCTAAATTCTATATCTATCACAAGAAAATACCTTTATTTGTAAGTTGCAAGAAACTTATCTAATTCTTCTTCATCTTTAAAAATAGTTTCAAAGATATTATAAAGTGAATCTGTTGCATCATATTCACCTACTGCATAGCACTTCTTTCCTAAGCCATATGAAATACCTGCTTCTATATGACCTGATTTACCTGCAGGTAGTACTAGCAAGAAATTTTTAGATGCTTTTTGGGCATTTAAATCTTCATTAAAAACATTTAATACAACATTGCTTTTTAAATCTAAGTTTTCAAAAGCAGCCATTTTTTCTTCACCTGTAGAAGTATTATCTCCATAGCTATTCATTGTATCTTCGTTTTTAAGAAAACAATAGTATTTTATATTATGTTTATCAAATAGATCACATATTTTTAAAATGTAGTCTTTATTTCTCATCTTACCTGCTATAAAAAATTCGTATTTCATCTTTAATCCTCTTTCCTATTTTCTAGATGTTCCTTTGTTTTGTTTGGTTCATAGTAGTCTCCTAATATTTCTTTATTACCGTTTTCTACATATACAAATGATTCATTAGGAATACATGTGATTTCATGAATATCACTTACTTCATTAACTTCATCCACGATATCTTGATTACTTTCATCAAAATGAGGGAATATGTTTATATTTGTTAAACCAAGGCCTACATAATCTTTATTTTTAAAATTATCAAAGTCATCTTTATAAACAATTCTCTTTCCTTGATTCATTGCTCCTGCACTTACACCAATTACTATATTTCTTGTTTTTATATCATTTGCAAGATTATAGTTATTAATAAGCTCCATTTGTAACTCAGGACTACCTCCAGTTAAAAATACAACATCACTTTTTAAAATTGATGAATGTGCTTCACTTTCAGATACCCTGCTATCAATATATAAGACTTCATTAAAGTTAATACCAATACTATTAAAGTATGAAGTAAACTTATTTACTTGTTCATCTGTTCTTTCATGATTATCAGGTACTGATGATATATAAGTAATATTCATACCACTTTTAATGTTTTTTAATAAATACTCTTTTTGTACTGAGTTATCATTAATTATTTTACTAAATAAATAATTAACCATTATATTCACCTTCTTTTATTTTTGTAAACTTTTTTTAACATCTTTAACTAAATGAAACATACCATAGTCTTTAATAGATTCTGTTGCATAATTAACTGCTGTTTGAAGAGCTTCTTCATCACTTTTACCAATTGATTTAAGTGCACAGAATACTCCTGTCACACAGTCTCCTGCTCCTGTCTTATCAACTACATAGTCACATGATGGTGCTTCAACTGTAAAAGTCTTTTCAGGAGATATAAACTTACATCCTCTTTTACCTAATTTTATTATTTTAATTCTAGCCTTACAATCAAATAGTTTTTCAAACTCTTTATCAATAAACGCTATATCAACTAGATCAAAAGATTTTTTTATTGTTTCAAACATCTTTTCATCATAATAATAGTCTTCTAATGTATCTATACTTAAAACTGCATTTGAATTTTCTTTTAAATATTTTACTAACTCGTATTGGGCTTCAGGATAATTAGTACATATATGAATATACTTTGCATCTAAGTAACTTGTAGGAATATCAGTTGGGTTTAATACTGTATTAGGATTAACAAACTCACTAAAGTCTCGTAGTTGTCCATCTTCACTTGTAAATACTTGTTTAAAGACTGTAGTTTTACCTTCTACGGTTTTTACTCCAGATAAATCTAAGTTATATTGTTTTAAAACATCTAAACTATAATCATCACCAACTTTAGCAGCAACACCAACTTTTGTAAAAATACTTGCTGGTATTCCTGAGTAAATTGTTGCACCTCCATAATTCATTACTTCTTTTAATTCTTCGTTATCTCTATTAGGAAAATAATTATAATCATATGAAATGTTTCCAACAACTACAAAACTTATTTTATCCATTATAACCACATCCAGTCACAATTATAACATAATAAAGACTAGTTTTTACTAGTCTTTATTCTTGATAGTGTTTTATCTTTTTCTTCTTTACCTATTTTATATTCTTCTCTATCTTTTGCAATATGAGTTCTTAGTTCATTAACCAACTCTTCATTAGTCATTTCTTGATTATCTTTTAACATTGTATAAGCAACATTTTGCAGTTTAATCATTCTATCACTTCTATACCATGAAAATTGTCCGTGACCAAAATGGTACTCATCATAGTAAGCTGCATCTATAACTGGATATCTTGTTTTAGGATCTTTTTCTCTACAAAAAAGGCATTCACAATAACTTGAGTCTCTACATTGATATAATCCATCCCAACCAGTATAAACAGCTATGTGGTCACATGTTTTTTGGTAATCTTCTATTTTCTCATTTATCTCTTCAAGTTCTCTTTCTAACTTTTCTTTTTCTTCAAATAATTTTTGATTAGTTAATAACTTTTCTACGTTATTATCCATATAAACCTC
The DNA here is from genome assembly GCA_946536225.1 of uncultured Caryophanales bacterium. Lineage (GTDB taxonomy): Bacteria > Bacillota_I > Bacilli_A > RF39 > UBA660 > UBA6985. The sequence continues at coordinate 734,438 of CAMNEE010000001.1, forward strand.
CTATTTATAATATATATCATAAAAGAAATTAGAAAGCTCTAATTTCTTTATTTTTCTAAAAGATTTTTTATAGTTTCAAAGTAATTTAAATATGTAGATCACCTATTCTTTGTTTATCATTTTTCAAACTTTGCAATTATATTACCTTTCCCTAGGTTTTCTAGATTATCTATGTGACCTATTTTTGTATAACTATATGATGTATCAAATGATTTATAGAATATTACTAAACAATTATTTCCATATAACATAACGTCCCCTTTTTCAATATGCTTAGGATTATAAGAATTGGTTGCGAGTGTATTATTCATATAAACATATTTTTCATTACCATTTAGTTCAGTCATAGTAAATTCTTGTGGCAATAAGTTTAAAAATTCTTCTACAGTCTTATTATTTTCTAATGTAAGTGTATAAGTTTTATTATTAATAATTACTTTCGCATCAGTCATATTTACATTGTTCTCCTTCGTATCATTTATTTTATCAGCAATAAATATTGTATTCTTTTCAAATATACCAAATGCAAATCCAAGTTTTAAAAAAGCCGGCATATTTTCAAAGGACTCGAAACTTGTTCTATTGATAAACTCTTTTATACTTATTTCTTCTATATATCCATATGGATTAGCAATAGTTATTTTATCATTTGGTATATCTATTCCAATTACTAGAGAATAATGTAATGTCCATTCACCCTTATATTTTGCTGCCCATTCAAATGGTACAGGTATTCCTTTAGATAAACTAATATATACTTTATCAATTAGTTCAGAACTCTTTAAATATTTATACATTGTTGTTTTATAATTAGGAAACTCTTTATTCATTTCTTGTTCGAATGATTTACCAGTTGAAGTAACTACTTTACCATATTTATCAAATAAGCTTTTTTCAGTTATATTTTGATCATTATTCCACTTAGCAAACATTTCAATTACCGCGTATCCACATGAAACATTTTGTTCAAATACTTGTACGTTATCTATTAAAAAGACTTCTTTATAAATTTCACTTGAATATATATTACTATAATCATCTAAGACTTTATCTGTTTTATGTTTTAGATTAATAAAAGCTACTAATATAACTATTAAAAGTAATATAAATATAATTAATAAAGCTACTAATACTCTTTTAAGTATTTTCATATGAACACCTCAAGTATATTATATCATAATTGATAATAATATTTAGACTGTCAAAAATAAATTTACTACAAATAAAAAGACTAGTTTCCTAGTCTTTTAAAAGTGTAATATTATTTAAACTATTCATCTTCATAATAGTCATCACTATCTAGTGAGTCTCCTTCTTCTTTTTCACTAAACTGACTTGCTTTATATTTTCCTTTTTTAATCTCTTCTTTTTCATATTTAGTTAAGCCATATAACTTATCATCTGAAGATCTATACTTTTCTTTTCCCTTTAAATCATCTTCGGTAAAACCTTTGATGATTGCAAAAATAATTATTAAAGGAAATGCTAAAACATATAAACTAATTTTTAAAATTTTCCAAGCTTTTTTCATAATACTTAATCTACTTTTATTCCTTTCAATGTAAAAGTACCTAGCCATTCAGGGTGTTCCATGTTATCTCTTACATAATTATATAAATATAAATATTCATCAAGATTAACATTGTTACTTTCTTCTTTTAAATCAGTTAATTTCATATAAGTACTATCTCCTTTTTATTTATTATCTATTAATTTCTTTATAGTCTCAAAGTATTCTATATATGTAGAATAGTCTTCTCTTGCATATTTATACGTTCTACATAATCTTATATAGAATTGAACTACCATCATTGCTCTTTTATATTCCGAGTCTTTTTCAAAGAATTTCAGTAATTCATTTAAGTCTACTTTAGTATATATATCTACATCAGAAAATATAGCAAAGTAAAAATCATATAAAGGATCTCCTACAACTCCCATTGGATCTATAACATATAGTTTATTATCATTAATAATAAAATTATGAATTCCAAAGTCACCATGTAATAAGAATGGTTCGACTTTGTATTTACTAATTATTTTAATTACATTTCTTACTACTGAATCATCTAGTTCTCCATCTTTAACAATGCTATTGGAATAATCTAGTTCGGATAGTAAGAATTCTTCCCAGGTTTTATGATCATCATTAAAATAACCAAATCCTTCATAATCTATTTTTTTATAATTTGAAGTAATATCATAAACAGTATTAATATAATAATCGGTATCAAGAGAATTATCATATTTTTTTCCAGGTAAAAAAGACAAACATGCATATCCTAATTCATGATTAACATAGTATAGTTTTTGAAAAAATTTATTTTCTTCATTAGCAAGAAATGCTTCATATACATTTAAATCATATTCGTTACTACATTTGATTAAATATTTATCACATATACTAAAAACTTTAGCTTCTGATTTACCTTCTGTAAATTCATGAATATCTTCTTCTCTAAATTCTATATTTAGTTTCTTTTTTATATCTTCTAAGATGTTATTCATACTATCACCTATGTTGATTATATCATAATAATTTAATTGAATAGTTTATTTATCATCTATTAATCAATAAAAAATTAAGTATATTCCAACTTAATTTTTTATACTAATTAAATATACTATTTTTGCTTACCAGATTTCTTAAATATACTTTTTAAGAACTCGCTATTATTAATATATTCTAATAAATCTTCGAATGTTGTTTCACAATGAAATGTTTGTTTTCCTCCATCTTTCTCATCAAAGTCATTAACTATTATTTTAGTATTCATTATATTATCAGTATTAATATCTATAACTTCAATGTTATTATGTGAAATAGCATTTCTTATATGCCTTATAACATCATGTGGATGCATTACATATGAATTATTATTCATGCTTTCTAACATAGAACTTTTTTCAACAATTTCATCTTCTACTTCTTTCTTAGCGTTTGGTAATTCAGTGATTGCTTGTTCAAATTCTTCGATTGCTTTAACAAATTTTTCTTTAACATGATCTGGAACTTTTGGATTATTAATTTGATTTTTTTGTGTTTCTATTTTTTCTTTTAGTTTTTCTATTTCTTTATCTATATTACTATATTGAACTTTTAATTGTTTTAATTTGTTTTCAATTTTTGTTTTTTCAAAAGTAATATCAATTCCTGAAAGGAATCCCATATTTTCATAATTAACATAATAATCATCATAATCTTCAAATTTTCCATTTGTAATTAAATATAATGTATTCAAGATTGTTTTAATTATAAGTCTTATAACTTTTTCTTTTTGAAGAGGTGAATAACTTTCTAATAAATAATGTATATTACCAGTAGCTTTATCTTTAGTATTTATAAAATCAAAGATTATGTCATTAGGTACTTTTTCTTTAGAAACTTTATATCTAATTAAGTCTTTAATATAATTTCTTTGTTCAAATAAATCTTTTTTAAAGAATTCATCATATTGAGATACCTTTTCCAAAACATATTCTTTTAAATCATTACTCAATGGAGCAATGTCAAATTTCATATCATAGAAGAAAGTATGTGATGATAAACTTTTATCTTTTTCATTATATTCAGATAAATAATGAACTCTTTCTATATCATTATAGTTATTAGCAAGTAATTGCGTATCTATAGAATTTAACTCTCTATCATTACACTTTACTTCTTCATTATTACTTAGCATTAATATATCTAAATAAGATGAAACTTGTTCTATTGATGAAAGAGGACTTGGAGTTACACCATATGGTAAAGGATGCCTATCTTCAAATACTATTGGAAATAGGTTCGATAAATCCAAACCACTTAAAATTTGATTAAAGCTTGAGAAAAATATATTTAAATTCATTGGAATTTGTATATTTTGATAAACGCCTAAAACATTTATTTCACGAGCATTAATATATTCATTATCTAATGAATACAAAAAGTGTGCAAAACAATTTTTTATGGACTTTAAAAATTTTCCTGCATCAAAGTGTGGACTATTAACAATTTGTAATGGATACATAACAACTGATTCATTATTCTCATTAATAAAATAATTGTTTTCAGAATCTTTATAAATAGTGTCTAAGAAGTTTAGTGCTATACCCTTTTTCATATCATCAGGAACAATCTTTAATACTTCTTCTAAAGTATTCATAAAATAAATAATCATGAGCATTGCATTAAAATAGTTATCACTTACAACATAAGAATCTAAATCTGTAGTAGCAAATAAATTTTGTACTACACTTCTATCATAATTATTACTACATATACCATTTAGGATCATAAGACATTTTTGAAAGATTGAGTAAGAATAATTATCAATTGCCTCATCTGTACTTCTTTCATATGATTGAGGTTTTAAGTCATACATTTCATGTACAATTGAACCTCCTTTTTTAAAAATATTAGGGTCAAAGGAGAATCCAGAATAATTACTAACAGGTAATTTTATTATTTCATTATTATATTCTACTTCAAAATACATTTCATCATCTGGAAGACCAATATACTTAAATAATCCCACTCCAGTCATTGCTATAAGTGCTTGTTCTTTATTTAATCCAGCTTTTTTAAACTTTGAAAAAATTTCAGGAACAGGAACTCCATTAATTGATACAAGTGGTAAATAAATAAAGTCATATTTTTCATCAGATTCCCAGGAATTAAAAAGATAGTATTTTCCATATCTAAAAATAAATGTTGGAGTAAAACAATATATTTCTTCTTTTTCTTTTCCTTGATAGAAATATTCTTTTCTCATCAAGGTATCATGCTTTTCAACCATTTCCTTAAATAGTTGTAAGATATTATTATTCTCAATAGAATCTTTAACATAGTTGTAAACTTTAGTATATAATTCCATATTTAATCCAGGATTAGATAATAAAAGTATCCAGTTTGTCTTTATCATGACATCATGGTAATTTTTGGGATCTATATTTTCATGTTGTTTTTCACATTCTTCTTTTAGACAACACTCAAAAATATTATTTATTATTCCTTTAAATGGGACAAGATTCTCACTCTTTGATATATCTTCCATATGATCACATCCTAATCGAATTATATCATAAAAAAAGACTAAGATATGTGAATTTGCTTAGTCTTTTAATTACAAATTGTAAAGTTAATTATTAATTAATAATTGTTCCACTTGCATTTATATGAACTTCAGATTTTAGAGTAACTACAGGTCTCACAAAATTATCAAACTCTGAGTAAGAACTATCAACAGGATTATCTTCAGATTTACCTGCGATGACCCAATCTACTTTTTCGTAATCAATATATTGAAAACAATAATAAATCAGTCCTTGCCCAGCTGAAGTCACTATAACTGCATCTGCTAACCAATACTGATTACCTCTATAAGTTACAACATGACCATCTATCATCCAATTCTTGTCATGTGTATCTTTAAAGATTAGATCATATGCTTTTTCACTTCCATTAACATTATTTTGACCTGGACCCGGACCATACTGATAACCATTAGAAGCAAATGATATGCTACTTCCATTACTAAGTTTTTTCCAAGAACTAGATTCAAAATCATAATAATATAAAGTGTGAGCATAGTCATTAACATTATCAGGGATATATTTAGTTCTTATAACTCCATTATCATTTGTAAATGTTATTGACTCCATTTCATATGGTGTAAATCCAGTTACTCTGTTAATATCACTTAAATTAATAGACCTTGAATTATCAGCATAAGTTGGATTTTTATAATGTGATGCAATACTATCAAGGTTTGCAACAAAGCTAGGCCAGTTTAAGGCATTACCTTGAACTGCTCTTTGCCCAACCCCTGATTTTAGAGTTATCAGTAGTTTTCCATCTTGGGCTCCCAATACAAACCAATTTCCATCACCATAAGTTGTATTATCCACATTTACACTATATCCAGTTATCTGATCTCCTACTTCTAGTGTTATATAACCATCCGTAACATGTACATTATCGGATGTCATTGACCAAGTCTGCGTAGTTGGTTTCCACTGAGCATATAGAGTAATTGTTTCACCATCACTTTTTACTAAATTAATTTTTCCTCCATCAGTATACGAAGTTCCTCCTCCATTTGCTTCAGTATTCCATGAATCGAAAATCATATTTTCTGGAGCTGTAAATGTATTTAAGGATAGATTTGTTAATATTCCACTATATATTTCTTGATTTGTCATAGATCCACTACCACCGTTGGAATCAAATATTACTGTATATTTAGCTAAATTATATTTAGCATTAATTACTATTTGTTTTGTAATAATTGTATCTTCTGTTATTTCATTACCATCTTCATCTTCCCATTTATCAAAAGCATATCCTTCTTTTTCGACTTCTGGTAATTCTCCAATAGGTTCTCCATATGTTATATTTTTTATTATTATTGAAGTATCATTATTAGGATTAATTGTTATTTGATATACTTCAAATTCTCCTTTTAATTCTACATCAGTAAATTTTAATGATAATTCAAACTTCTCGTTTGCAAATACAGCAAATGGAATAATTAAAATAGCTATTATTAATAATAAAATACCTGTTTTAAATTTATTAATTCTTTTCTTATTTATTACAAAGAATAGACCTAATCCAGAAACTATAACTAATAAAAAATATTCTAATATACTATCATTTGTTTTAGGATTAATTGTTATTTGACTATTAGTTCCAGTTTCATTTTCAAAATTTAATTTTATTTCTAAATCATTTAAAGAAAGATTCTTATTAATTAGTTTACTTTTATAAATTAGTTTAATAGTTATTTTTGTAGTTTCACCCTCAGCAATAAAGTCTTCTCCATAAGTATATTCTATACCAAGACTTTCATTATCATTATTATCAGTAATTGATCTAATTTTATACTTTTCAGATTCATTGTTTTTAAGTGTTAGTTCATAATTAACGAAATCACCAACTTCATTAAATCTAATTCCACTACTAATTTGTCCATCAGTAATAGTAGGCTCTTCTACTATAATTGTTCCACTCTTATCTTTAATTTTAATATCAATTGCTTCAATATATTTACTTTCTGCATTTACTCTTGTTGTTCCTAATACTGATACCATTACAAATAATACTACAAGTATCAAATTCTTAAATACATTTTTCATTTTATAACACCTTAAACCTCACTAGTAATATCAAAACAATGTCTTGTTTTAATATTTGTCTACAATCCTACTATAATAAGTATACTATAAAAAAGAAATAGAGGAATAGTTTTCTATAAAAAAAGAATAGTAATTATTTACTATTCTTAATTTAATTTCTTAATTTTTTTATT
>CAMNEE010000002.1:0-380966 GCA_946536225.1 uncultured Caryophanales bacterium
TTTGCCTAAATTTTTGTTAATAATCATTTATTTATTAACAGTTTTTATATAGATCGAAATTTGTATAGTAAATACTTGTCACTTTTAAAAATATTTTTCTTGCGGGTGACATATAAATAGGTATAATTATAATAGGTGATAGAATATGGATTATAAATTTACATCAAGATGTGAAGAAGATACAATGGAATTAGCTCAAAATATTGAAGCAGAGAAATTTCCAGGAATGGTAATTTGTTTAAATGGAGAACTAGGTTCAGGTAAAACTGTATTTGTAAAAGGCTTTGCAAGTTCATTAGGAATCCAAGAAAATATTACTAGTCCAACTTTTAACATTGTTAAGGAATATGAAAATGGGGAAATGCCTCTTTATCATATGGACGTTTATCGTTTGGAAGAAACTGACGAAACAATTGGTTTCCAAGATTACTTTAATAGTAAAGGTGTAACTATTATTGAATGGTCAGATATTATTGAAGATAAACTACCTGAAGAAAGATTAGATATTAAATTTAAAGTAGTTAACGAAGAAACACGTATTATTACATTGGAACCACATGGGCAACAATACGAAGACGTTGTAAATTTCGTTTTATAGGGCACTTAGGTGTCTTTTTTTGTGTAATGGTGTTATAATACACTTGTTTAAAAAAGGAGGAATTTATATGTTTTCTTTATTCATTGATACACATGACTCATTAATTAGTTTAGCTTTATATAAAGATGGTAAATTTGTTGATAAAAAACAAAAAGAATCAACAATGCATCACTCAGATTATATAATGCCTATGCTTGTTGAACTATTAAATGATAATAATATAACAGTTCATGATTTAAATGAAATTTTATGTATAAATGGTCCAGGATCATTCACAGGAGTAAGACTTGGTGTAACTATTGCAAAGACACTCGCATATACATTAAATATTAAAATTAAGACTGCTACAAGCCTTGAAATGTATGCAGTATCAAGTAATACAAACTCCAATAAATTAGCTATTATAAAGGATTTAAAAGGGGCATTTGGAGGTCTATTTGATAAGGATAATAGTTTATTGGGAGATTACTTCTATATGAATAATTCTGAATTAAATGAATATATTGAAAAAAATAATTATGAGAGTATTATTGTTGAAAATTCTATAGATTTCGACAAGATATATGAATTGTTTAATACTAAAGAAGAGGAAATTCCTCATAAAGTAAATCCTCTTTATATAAAAGTTATTGAGGCACTTAAACATGATTAGAAGAGCGTTTTATTATGATGCAGAAGCAATCAATAAAATAGGTAGAGAACTACATGATAACTTTGACTATTTATATAACATGGAAGATACTCTTAATACCACTTATTCAAGAGTATATGTTTATGAAGATAATAAAGAAATAGTAGGGTTTATTCATGTTGATTCTCATTTTGAAATAATGGATTTAGTTAACATCATTGTAAAAAGAGATTATCAAAATAAAGGAATAGGTACTGAACTACTACAATATGTAATTGATAATGAAGAATATAACAAAATAATGTTAGAAGTACGTGAGTCTAATTCAAGAGCAATTCACGTATATGAAAAATTAGGCTTTAAAGAAATTTATAGAAGAGAAAAATATTATCAAGATGAAGACGCGATAATAATGGAAAGGATGAGAGATAATGCTTAGTAAAAAAGATGTATATATATTAGGTATTGAGTCTAGTTGTGATGAAACAAGTATTTCCATAGTTAAAAATGGATATGAAGAAATAGCCACAACTGTATTAACTCAAATGGATACACATGCTTTATATGGCGGTGTAGTACCGGAAATAGCATCACGTATGCATACAGAAAATATAACTATGGTTTTAGAAGACTTACTTAATAAAGCAAAGATGACTGTTGATGAAGTAGATGCTATTGCTGTAACTTATGCACCAGGTTTGTTAGGTGGATTACTTGTTGGTGTTGAATTTGCTAAAGTATTATCATTAGTCTATGATAAACCACTAATAGCAACTCATCATATAGCAGGCCATATTTATGCAAATAATTTAGTAGATAGATTAGAGTTTCCATTGCTTGCTTTAGTAGTAAGTGGGGGTCATACTGAATTAGTTAAAATGACAGGTGACTATGAATTTGAAGTTCTTGGAACTACTAAAGATGATGCAATTGGTGAATGTTTTGATAAAGTAGCAAGAGTGCTTGGACTTCCATATCCAGGTGGACCTAATGTAGAAAAATATGCTCTTCAAGGTGAACACACATATGAACTACCTAAACCAATGGATAATGATTCCTTAGATTTTTCTTTCAGTGGTCTTAAGTCAGCAGTAATTAACTTAAGTCATAATGAAGAACAAAGAGGTAAAGAAATAAGAAAATATGATTTAGCTCGTACATTCCAAGATATAGCAGTCGATGAAATAGTTAGAAAAACAAAACTTGCATTAGATCAACATCCTGGAGAATTCAAAGAAGTAATAGTTGCAGGTGGCGTATCAGCAAACGGATACTTAAGAAGTGAACTTGAAAAATTATGTAAGAATGAAAACATTAAAATCTCTATTCCACCTCTTAAATACTGTACTGATAATGCAACTATGATTGCATGTGCAGCTTATCCTCAATTCTTAAAAGGAGATTTCTCTGATTTATCACTTAGAGCTAAGAGCCAAGAGTATTTCTTTAAATCAACAGATGAAAAATAATAATAAGTTTTAATATAAAGATTAGCTGTAAATAGCTAATCTTTTATTATTTATTAAATAGGTATCATGTTATAATTAATATAATAAAGGGTGATTAGTGTGAATAACTATTTAACACAAGAAGAACATGAACAATTAAACAAATATTTTAATGCAACAAATTATCTTGCAGTAGGACAACTATATTTACTAGATAATCCATTATTAAAAAGAAAACTTGAGTTATCTGATGTAAAACCAAGATTAGTAGGTCACTGGGGAACTATCCCTGGACAAAATTTTATATTTACTCATCTTAATAGAGTTATTACTAAGTATGATTTAAATATGATGTACTTTGTTGGACCAGGTCATGGTGGTCAAACTGCTGTTACAAATGCTTACTTAGATGGTACTTATACTGAAGTTTATCCTGAGATTACTAAAAATGAGGAAGGACTTAAAAAGTTATTTAAACAATTCTCATTTCCGGGAGGAATTTCAAGCCACGTTGCACCTGAAACACCAGGATCAATTCATGAAGGTGGAGAATTAGGTTATTCTTTAATTCATGCTTTTGGTGGTGCACTAGATAATCCAGATATGATTTGTACTGCCATAGTAGGTGATGGGGAAGCAGAAACAGGTCCTCTTGCTACATCATGGAATATAAATAAATTCTTAAATCCAGTAACAGATGGAGCTGTACTTCCAATATTACATTTAAATGGATTTAAGATATCTAATCCAACTGTTTTATCAAGAATAAGTCATGATGATTTAAATAACTTATTCAAAGGACTAGGATGGATTCCTTACTTTGTTGAAGGTTCAAACATTGATGAATTACAAGAAAAAATGGCTGAAACAATGGATAAAGTCATTTCAGAAATAATAAAGATTAAAAAGAATGCTAGAGAAACAGAAAAAGTTTCAAATATAAAATGGCCAATGATAATATTTAGAACTCCAAAAGGTTGGACAGGACCTGAAGAAGTAGAAGGTAGTTTTAAAGCTCACCAAGTACCTCTTCAAGTTGATAAAGACAACCTAGCTAATCTAGAAAGATTAGAAAATTGGTTGAAATCTTATCATCCTGAACAAATATTTAATGAAGATGGTTCTGTTAAATCAGAAATTACTTCATTCTTACCTAAAGGTAATAGAAGAATGAGTGCTAATCCTGCTGCTAATGGAGGATTAATACTTAAAGACTTAAGATTACCTCTTATAACTAATTATATGTTAGATGCTAATCATGGTAATATTGAAGCTCAAGATATGATGGAATTAGGTAAATATTTAAGAGATGTAGTTATTCTAAATGAAATGAATCATAACTTTAGAATATTTGGTCCAGACGAAGCATCATCTAATAGGCTTAATCATGTATTTGAAGCAACTAAGAGACAATGGCTATTAGATATTACTGAAAAAGATGAAAATGTAGCACATTATGGTAGAGTATTAGATTCTTATCTATCTGAGCACTTTGCTGAAGGTGCTTTAGAAGCATATATATTAACAGGAAGACATGGAATAATTCATTCATATGAAGCATTCGCTAGAGTAATTGATTCTATGATAGGAATATTCTCCAAATGGTTAAAATTATGTAATGAAATTCCTTGGAGAAAAGATATTTCTTCCTTAAATATAATTGAAACAAGCCATATATGGCAACAAGACCATAATGGTTATACACATCAAGAACCTGGTTTAATAAACCATCTTCTATGTAAAAAAAGAGATGTAACAAATATATATTTACCATATGATACTAATTCATTAATTTACTATGTAGATAAATGTTTAAAATCAAGAAATAAGATAAATGTAGTAGTTGCATCTAAACATCCAAGACCTCAATGGTTAAGCAAAGAAGAAACTCTTAAACATTGTGAAAAAGGAATTGGTATCTGGGAATTTGCAAGTGATGAGAATCCTCAAGTAATACTTGTTTGTGCAGGAGATACCCCAACTTTAGAAGTACTTGCTGCAACTCAAATTCTAAGAAAAGCAGGTATAAGAGTAAGAGTTATTAATGTTGTTGACTTAATAAAACTAGAAACCCTAAGTGATGCTGAATATGATTCTCTATTCTTAAGAGGTGTACCAACAATATTTAACTTCCATGGATATCCAAATGTTATAAGAGAATTAACATATGATAGAGATCGTGACTATGACGTCATTCATGGATATGAAGAAGAAGGTTGTATTACAACACCATTTGATATGAGAGTTATAAACTATATAGATAGATATCATTTAGTTATAGATACAGTTAGATTACTTGGTAATGAAAATGTTGAATTAAAGAACTACTGTATTAATAAATTAAAAGAACACCATGATTTAATAAGATCAACTGGTAAAGAATTAGAAGAAGTAGAAAACTTCAAATGGGAATAAAAAAAGGAACTAACGAGCTAGTTCCTCTTTTTTTGTTTTATTAATAGTACAATCAATTTTACTTATATTATTATAATCATCATTAAATAAAATAGTGATATCACCATTTAAGTATTGTAGTACATTAGGTATATAATCAGGATCTCCTGCACCACAAGTACCTGAGTAATCAATAAAATAAGCGTTTTCAATATCATTTAATATTTGATCTCTTGATAATCCTGTGGCATTCTCAGTAGCACTCATATTAGTATTAAAGTTACCTGGACCCTTATTATATAGTTCTATTGCTGCAATAGGGTTATTATTAGCATATTTATTTAATACTGATCTATAATAAATAGTTGCAATAGATATATTTGTAAATGGATTTTCTATGTCTTTTCTGGAAATTGTAGTAATACTTGAATCATAATTATTAGGATTATCAGTTAGTACATAACTACAATATTGATTAGTTTCAAAGTTATAAACTGTATATATTTCGTCTTTTTTAGTATTAAAGTTTATTTGCATTAAATTAGTTTCTAATCCATGTGTTTCTTGTGTTAACATTGCAAGTATTAAATTTGAAGATACACCCCATTTGTTACCAATTCTATTTGCAAGTTCTCTATATTTTTCTTGTATATCTATTATTTCAGGATTCTCTGATTTATCAGAGCAATCTATATTAATATTATAGTTATATGTTGGTGTAGTGTTTGCATCATCAACAGCTTCTTGAATAGCGTCATCATTGTTTATTACTACTTTTTCATAATTATTTATTTCATGTTCTTCGTTAGATTTAATACTATCTTGCATAGAAGTGTTTTCAATAATTATTTGCTGATTATCGATATTATTTGTATTGATAGGGTTAATTAAAAGACCTGTACAGATTAAACTTGTAAGTACAGTAGCAGTTAATGCATTTTTCTTTACGGCAACAATTCTTCTTTTCGTGATTATTCTATCAATTTGTTTTACAACATTAGGTATATATTTTTTTAGATCATATCTAAAATCATCGTAATCGTGAATACAAATTGATTGTGATCTTGTCGTCAAAAATACTTTTCCGCGTTTTTCATAAATTGTATATTTCTCATTACTAAGTATTTTATTTAATCCTTTTAGTAAAACGAGGGAGTTTCGTGAACTAAGTATTTTTCTATTTCCATTTTTACTAGTGTATCTGCATCTTATATCGTCATTCTTAAATTGAACAAATTCAAGAAAATTCATATAATCACCTATCTTACTATAATTAAATATTATCATACATATATAATTTAAACAATTTTCTATATAATTATTACTTCTTTATTTAATGCATTTATATATTATATTTGATATAATACTATTGAACTGGTGGGTGATTAAAATGAAAGTTATTTTACTAAAAGATGTAAAAAAACAAGGTAAAAAAGATCAAATTATCGATGTATCTGATGGATATGCAAATAATTTCCTTATTAATAAAGGATTAGCTATACCATATAACAGTACAAATAAGAATAAGTTTGAACTTACTATGAAAAAAAGAGAAAAAGATGAAAAGGCAACTGTGGAGTCATTTAAAGAAATGGCTAAAGAATTAGAAAAAATAACAATAGTATTTAATGCAAAATCAGGAAAAGACGGAAAGATGTTTGGTACTATTTCTACAAAACAAATATCTGATGAACTTAAGAAAAAGAATTTTGATATAGACAAGAAAAAAATTCATTGTGATCATGTAATTGATACACTTGGAGTTCATGAAGTAGAACTAAACTTATATAAAGGAGTAGTAGCAAAAATAAACATTAACGTCAAATAGGGGGATAATATGGCAAGAGCAACAGAAATAAATAATGAACTAAACACAGATCCAAAAAATCTAGATGCTGAAATGAATGCACTTGGTTGTGCAATCATGTCTAAAACAGCTTTAGATAAAGTATGTAATTCTTTAAGTAAAGAAATGTTTTTTGATGACAAACACAAAAAAATATTTGAAGCATTATTTGATTTACATAAGGACAGTAAGGTAATTGATGCCTTAACTTTAAAGAATCAAATTGAAGAAAATGAAAAATCAATTGATTCTGTAGGTGGTATTGAATACTTAGGTAAAGTAATTAAGTCTGTTGTATCTGCTTCTAATATAGATGCTTATATTGATATTGTTAAAGAAAAAGCATTAAGAAGAAAACTAATTGAAGTATGTGAAAAAATTGAAAAGACTGCTAGAGATAGCAATCTTAATACAACTGAATTAGTTGATGCTGCTGAAAAAGATGTTCTAACTGTAACAAAACAAAGACAAGCTGGAGACTTTAAAATGTCTTCTGAGGTTGTATCTCAAGCATTAGCAAATCTAGAACAATTATCTAAAAATGGTAATGAAGTAACAGGAATTGCTACAGGTTTTAGGGATTTTGATAGACTAACTGGTGGATTACAACCTAACCAATTTATAGTAATTGCAGCACGTCCAGCCATGGGTAAAACAGCATTTGCACTTAACTTAGCTGTTAATTCAGCTCTTTCAAGTGGTAAAGGTGTATGTTTATTCAACTTGGAAATGGGTGCTGACCAATTAATGAGTCGTATGTTTGCCGCTGAAGGAGCAGTTGATGCTTATAAGTTAAGAACAGGTCAATTAAATAATGATGATTGGAAACAAATAAATGAAGCTGCAAGTGTACTTGCAGATGCACCAATTTATTTTGAAGATGCAACAAATATCACTATAAGTGAAATAAGAGCAAAATGTAGAAGACTTGCTGAACAACACGAATTGGGATTAATAATAATTGACTACTTACAATTAATTACAGGTGGTCCAGGCTATGGTTCTAATAGACAACAAGAAGTATCTGATATTTCAAGAAGTCTTAAGACAATGGCAATGGAACTTAAAATACCTGTAATAGCATTAGCGCAATTATCTCGTCAAGTAGAACAAAGAGAAGATAAAAGACCTATGCTATCAGACTTAAGAGAGTCTGGTTCAATTGAACAAGATGCCGATATTGTAGCATTCTTATATAGAGAAGATTATTATAATAAAACAGATAAATTAAATAACACATCAGCTTCACAATTAATTGTTGCAAAACATAGAAATGGTGCTGTTAAAGATATTGATTTAATGTTCCATAGAAACATTAGTAAATTCCAAGAGTGTGATAAAATTCATAAAGAAAATGAAGAAAATTAGGTGATGTTATGAAACATAAAATAATTAGTGTACTATCAATATGTCTACTTATTATTTTATTATTCTTTGTTGGTATGGATCATAGAGACTTAGGAGATCCGGATGAAGCTTATCAAGTATATTTAAATGGAGAAAAAATAGGTTTAATTAAATCAAAAGATTCGCTATTAAATATGATAGATAAAGAACAAGATGAAATTAAACAAAAATACAAAGTTGATAAAGTATATCCACCTGAAGGGCTAAGTATTAATAAGATTTATACTTATAATAATGATGTAGTTTCAGAGAAAAAAATATATGATGAAGTAAAAGAAAAAGAACCTTTTACTATCAAAGGTTATACTGTAACTATTAATTATAATAATGAATCTTCTTCAACAATATTAGATAGAGGTTTAACTCAAACTAAAATCTATACTCTTGATAAAGATATAGTTAAAAATGCACTTTATAAAACTGCCGTAGCATTTATAGGTGAAAAAGAACTAGGTAATTATGAATCAGGTAGTCAATCAGAAATAGTTGATCAAGGTGAAATAATTACTTCAGTTTATTTTGCAGAATCAATTTCTATAAAAGAAGATTACATATCTACTGAAAATAAGATATTTAATGATCAAGAAGAATTAGCAATGTATTTGATGTTTGGTACTAACGAAAAACAAAAAACAGTTAATATCAAAGAAAATGAAGACTTAGATATGATTGCTGAAAGTAATAACTTAAATATTTCAGAATTATTAGTTGCTAATCCAAAAATATCTTATGATGATATTTTAGTAGCTGGACAAGAAATAAATATAGGTTTAATTAATCCACTTGTATCTGTTAAATATAGTAAACAAGTAGTTGAAGTAGTAGATATTGCTTATCAAACTAAATATATTGAAGACAATTCTAAATATATAGACTATAAAGAAGTAACAACTGCTGGACAAAATGGTAAAACTAAGATTACTCAAGATATTCTTTATGTAAATGGTCAAATTGTTAACCTTATTATTTCTAATAAAGAAACAATTGTACCAACTGTAGATGAGGTAATTACTAGAGGAACTAAAGTTTACTATAATCCAGGTGGTAATTATGTTAATCCTAACCGTGGTAATGGTGAATATATTTGGCCAACTAATGTACCTTATATTATTACATCAAGATTTGAATGGCGTTGGGGATCTCACCACGATGGAATAGATATTTCAGGAACTGGTTTAGGTTCACCAATATATGCATCAACTTCAGGTGTTGTAGTTGAAGCATCAGGTGGTTGTCCAAACCGTGGTTACTATGGTAATAGATGTGGTCATGGATGGGGTAACTATGTATTTATTAAATCTCCAAAAGGATATACAATTTACTATGCTCACCTTGTTAACCAAATGGTAGTTCATGTAGGACAACAAGTTAACCAAGGACAAGTAATAGGTTTCATGGGAAGCTCAGGTAACTCAACAGGTACACATCTTCACTTCCAAATAATGACTGAAGGTGGAGCTGCTCTAAATCCTTGTAGGGAGGCCTTCAGATGCTAGTATCTATACTAGCCAGTGGTTCAGAAGGAAATTCAGTATTAGTTCAAACTAAAACTAAGAAAATGTTGATTGATGCAGGTATGAATTATAAGTATATTAAAGATAAACTTTCTGAGATAAATGTTAATCCTGAAGATATTAATTATATATTTATAACTCATACGCATTCTGATCACACGGGGGCTTTGAAAGTATTTTTAAATAAAAATAATCCTGTTATATTTATTGATGAAGAAATGGTAAATGAAATAGATTATGTTAAAGATTATAATAATATCAATTTTAAATTCGGAGACTTTGAAGAAGACGAATTAAAAGTAGAAATGGTTCATACAAGTCATGATGCACCAGCTAGTCGTGCATATATTGTTCATGAAGGTAATGAATCATTTGTATATATAACTGATACCGGTTATATAAACGGAAAGTTATTTAAAAAGTTAGAAAACCATACTTATTATGAATTTGAAGCAAATCATAATGTTGAGTTACTTATGCATGGAAGATATCCTGCATGGTTAAAGAAGAGAATTCTTTCTGATAAAGGACACTTATCAAATGCTCAATGTGGTTTTTATCTATCTAAGTTAATTGGTCCTGATACTAAGAAAATAGCATTAGCGCACCTTTCAAAAGAGAATAATGATCCTGATGTTGCTTTAAAAGAAGTACTTGATATTTTAAAAGAAAATGATGTTAAATTTAAAAACTTTGTTATTGCTAAACAAAGAGAAAGAGTGGATTTGAATAATTAATGATCAATATAATATGTGTTGGAAAATTAAAAGATAAATATTTAGTTCAAATGGCAGATGATTATTTAACTAGATTAACTAAATATCATAAAGTTATAGTTACGGAGCTAAAAGACTCTAATATTAAATCTGAAGGGGACTTAATATTAAAACTTTTAAACAATAAAGATTTTGTTGTTACCATGGAAATAGGTGGTAAAAATTTATCATCTCCTGAACTAGCAGATTTAATTGATAAAACATTTATTAATTATTCATCTATAACTTTTATAATAGGTGGTTCTGATGGAATAGATGAAAGAGTACTAGAAAAATCTAATTATCGATTATCATTTGGAAAAAATACTTATCCACATGGAGTATTTAGATGTTTACTTTTAGAACAAATATATAGATCATTTAAGATTTTAAATAATGAAAGTTACCATAAATAGTTGGTAACTTTTTTGATATAATAATAACAGGTGATAATATGGAACTTAAAACATCAACTACGTTTAAAGATATTTATGATGTTGAATTAAAGAAAAAGATAAAAGATCTAATAGATATGTTTAATGATGAATATTATAAAGGTAATAAAGTAGCATTTCTTTATAAAGATAAAGATAATACATTTTCTTATAATGAGAATACTTTATTCTATGCAGCATCAACTATTAAGATATTAGCGGTTTTATTAATGTTTAAAAGTATAGATAATAACTTATTTAAATTAGAAGATAAAATACTTGTAACTATGAATGATTTAAAACAAGATTCAGGTGTTATTAAGTATCAAAAAGAAGATACATATTATTCTCTTGAAGAATTATTACGTTTAACTATTGTTGTAAGTGATAATACAGCATACTTAAAACTAGTAGATTTACTAGGTGGTAGGGAAAAACTAAAAGAATTTGGTAATTCCTTAGGTGCAATTCATACTATGGAAGGAAAAGATTCATTTGGTCTTATTAACGCTTCAGATATGCTTATCTATTTAGAAAATGTAATTGAGTATATTAAATTAGATAATAAACATTCAAATATGTTAAGAAATTGGATGTTAAATACTACTATTAAAAAGATAAACCCAGATAATCTAAATGGACCTTTCTTAAGAAAAGGTGGAGAATATGATATTGCGTATCATGATGTTGGATATGTTGAAGCAAGTAAACCATATTATTTAATCGTCTTAACTCAACTATTAAAGATAGATTATAAGAGTGATTTTATAAACAATGCAGCAATTAAAATAAGAGAAATAAATGAATATATAAAAAAGGGTGATAGAAAATGATAGGAAATGATTGGGATAACGTCTTAAAAGATATAATTGATACTTCATACTTTAAAGACTTGATTTCTTTTGTTAATAAAGAATATGAAGAAAAAACAGTATATCCCCCAAAGGAAGATTTATTTAATGCCCTTAAACAAACAAGTTATAAAGATACAAAAGTTTTAATAATGGGACAAGATCCATATCACGGAGAAGGAGAAGCTCATGGTCTATCTTTTTCTGTAAAAGATGGAGTAAAACTTCCACCAAGTTTAAAAAATATTTATAAAGAGTTAGAAAGTGATTTAGGAATCAAACCAGTAACAAGCGGGGATTTAACAAAATGGACAAAAGAAGGGGTACTTTTATTAAATTCAACACTTACGGTTATAAAAGATACACCTAATTCTCACTCAAAAATTGGTTGGGATAAGTTTACTGATTATATAGTTAAGAAACTAAATGAAAAAGAAGAACCAGTTGTATTTATTCTATGGGGTAATTATGCTAGAAGTAAAAAAGCACTTATTACTAATCCTAAACATTTAATAATTGAAAGTGCACATCCATCTCCTTTTAGTGCAAGAAATGGTTTCTTTGCATCTAAACCTTTTTCAAAAGCAAATGAATTCTTAAAAAAGAATAATATTAAAGAAATTAATTGGAATTTAAACAAATAAAAAGACGTTTTTAAACGTCTTTTATTCTTCCATATCTTTATTTTCTTCCTCAAAAAGATCTACTGAATCATAATAAGGTAATATAGATATTTTATTTAATTTACCTACAATACCAGGTAAGAACTTCTTTAGTAAAGTTATTAATGAAGTATTATTCTTATTATAAAATGATTTTGCAGCAGTTAACTTTGTATCAGATTCTTCCAGTTTTCTAATAGTTTCTTTAAATTCTTTTTTCTCAGCTAATTTAGGATAATCATTTTGTATTAAATATAAAGTATTTATTGCTTCAGTGATTTGTATATCAAGATCATATGATGTAATATTAGTATTCTTTATATTTTCTAAATTAGAATAAATATCTACTTCTTTTTTAGTTATTTTCTCAACATTACTTTTAGTTTCTAATATTAAATTATATCTATTTTCAAGTTCATCATTAATAACACTTATGGAACTATCAACTCTTGATTTAAAAAATCTTAGTTTTGATAAATAATAAAAATATACACAAACAAGAACAACAATAATTACAGCTAATGTAACAAAAATCATAAGTCTTGCATTCATTTTTACCACCTAGTATAATTATATCATAAGCTAAAATATAAAGAAAGCAGTGATCCTATGAATATAAAAGTGGTTGTCGTTGGTGACTTACAAACTAATTGTTATATTGTTGAAAAAGGAAACTCTTGTTTAGTAATAGATCCAGGTGCTGAACCTGAAAGAATAATTGCAAACATAGATACTCAAAAACAAGTTGTTGGTATTTTGATAACTCATAGTCATCCAGATCACATAGGTGCTATTACTGATATATTTAATAGATTTAATTGTCCAATTTATTCAAAAAATAATTTAAAAGAAGGAACAAATAAAATTGATAATTTCACATTTGATGTAGTTCCTTGTCCTGGACATTTAAATGATGCAGTTTCATTTTATTTTAAAGATTACAAGTTAATGTTTGATGGAGACTTTATCTTTAAAGGTGGAATTGGTAGAACCGATATGGATGGAGCAAACAACGTTGATATGAAACTATCTATTCAAAATATGTTAGATAGAACAGAAGATATTACATTATATCCTGGACATGGTGAACCAACAACACTAAATGCTGAAAGACCATATTTAAAATATTTTTTCAATGTATTATAGAGATGTAAAAAATTTATTTACATCTCTTTTATTGTGTTATAATTGTAGATAGGAGGACGGAAAGATGAAATTTTTAGAAAAACATGGTTTATTTAAACTAGTATGTATTATTTTAGTTATAGCTATTGTTTTAACATGGTTAGTACCAAACGCATCATTCAATGCTGGTCAACTAGTTACTGATGATTTCAATAGAATAGGTTTATTTGATATTACTACATTTGGTCTATTAGGATTTAACTATTTTCCACTTGTATTCTTATTCTTATTTATCGTAGCAGGTTTTTATGGCTTTATATCTAAAATCGATGCATATCAAGAAATGACAGATCGTATTGCAAAGAAATTTAGTAATAAGACAGTATTTACAATTGTTTCTATGGTTGTTTATGCAGCTTTAGCAAGTATTGTAACTGATTATACTGTATTATTCATTTTAGTTCCTTTAACTTTAAACATTGCTTCTAAAGTTAAATTAACTAAAGTTAATGCATTTATATCTTCATTTGGTGGAATTTTACTTGGAGTTTTAAGTTCTACATTAAATGGTAATGTAGCAAAGATTATTTCTTCAAACTTCTCATTAACAAGTTTCACTCAAGAATATATTGCTATTGCAATCGTATTTGTTATTGGTGCTGTTTTACTAAGTTATTTAGCAATTGAAGAACAAAAAGTAAACGGTAAGAAAGAAGAAAAGTTAGCAGTTGATTTATTTGCATCAACAGAAGCAAAGGAAGTAGTTGCTGAGACTAAGAAAGGTGCAAGTAAGAGCGTAAAAGCTAAGAAGAAAAAAGTTAATATTGTACCAATGGTAATTACATTTAGTATATTTATGCTTATTACTTTAATTGCATTTGTTAATTGGAGTGCAATTGGAGTTACAGCATTTAACGATTTACATACTAAATTAATGGAAGCTACATTATTTGGTACCACAATCTTTAAGTTCATTTTAGGAACTACTTCTGCAGCATTTGGTGCTTGGACTCAATTCCATGTATTTGGTTTATCAGTAGTTGTAGTTACTATTTTAGCTATTATCTATAAAGTAAACTTCATGGAAATAGTTGAAAGATACTTTGATGGAATGAAGAAAGTAGCTAAAACAGTATTAATTGTATTTATAATTTATATTGTATTAGAAACATTCTACTTCTTCCCAACAATTCCAAATATTGCTAATGGAATATATGAAATATTTGGTGATAATGTATTTACTTGGATGACTACTACAGCTATTACTTCAATCTTTGGAGTAGAATATCAATATACAATGCAATCACTTGCAGGCTTATTAACAGCTATTGGTACTGAAACTCCAGCAGTTGTAGCATTAGCATCACAATTTGCATATGGTATTATGTCATTTGTAATGCCAACAAGTGCAATGCTTGCAATTGGATTACAAACTATGGATATCAGTATTAAAGAATATTTCAAATTTATTTGGAAATTCTTAGTAGCTATGATTGTAGTTACTGCTGTTGTACTAGTAATCTTAGTATTAATCTAATAAAAACTGGTTTTTTACCGGTTTTTTGTTTGACTAAAAATGCTATATGTAATAAAATACATTTAGCAATGCAAAGATTACGTCTTAGTAATCATATATTAAACTATTAGAGATTGGATATCATCGGCTGAAAGTATCCTTAGCGTATATATGATGAAATTTCAACGTAGGAGTATTGATCGCTTAAGCGCGTTAAAACTAATAAGTGCATGATTAAGTCATGAATTAAGGTGGTACCACGGGTAATATCTCGTCCTTTAATTCGTGGCTTTTTTTATTTTTTAGAAGGAAGGGAATTTTTATGAAAGAAAAAGTTGAACAAATTAAGACTTCAATTGAAGAAGACATTAAGAATGTTAAAACATTACAAGATATTGTTGATATCAAAGCTAAGTACATTGGTAAACAAGGTCTTATAACTGAATTAACAAAGAATATGAAAGATTATTCAATTGAAGAAAGAAAAGAAGTAGGTATGATTGCCAACTCTATTAAGAATGAAGTAACTGATATTATTACAGCAAAAGAAAAAGAAATTAATGATGCTATTTTAAATGAAAAGTTATCTTCAGAAAAAATAGATGTTACATTACCTGGATTAGAAATTAAAGAAGGTGCTCCTTCAATACTTGAAAAAGTAATTGAAGACTTTGAAGATGTATTTATGTCTATGGGTTATGATGTAGTAGATGGACCTGAAGTAGAGGAAGATAGATTTAACTTCGAGTTACTTAATATACCAAAAGGACATGCAGCAAGAGATGCTCAAGATACATTCTATTTAAAGGATGAAGATATTCTTCTTAGAAGTCAAACATCACCAGTTCAAGCAAGAGTTATGCTTGAGAAAAAAGGTATTGAACCAGTTAGAATGATTTGCCCAGGTAAAACATATAGAAGAGATGATGATGATGCAACTCATTCACATCAATTCATGCAAATTGAAGGATTACTTGTAGATCATGATATCTCACTATCAGATCTTAAAGGAACTTTTGAAGTAGCAGCTAAGAGAATGTTCGGTGAAGATACTGTAACTAGATTCCGTCCTTCTTATTATCAATTTACTGAACCTTCAGTAGAAATGGATATTTCATGCTTCAACTGTAAGGGAAAAGGATGTAATATTTGTAAGAATACTGGATGGATTACTATTAGTGGTGCTGGTATGGTTCATCCAAACGTATTAAGAAATTGTGGCTATGATCCAAAAGTTTGGAATGGTTTTGCATTCGGATTTGGAGCTGAAAGATGTGCAATGCTTAAATATGGTATTAATGATTTAAGAGTATTCTATAATACTGATTTAAGAGAAACTGAAAATTTCGATAGAAAGGAGAACTAATATGATAAGTATGAATTGGGTCAAGGACTATGTAGACCTTGAAGGAATAGATTTAAAAGAACTAGCAACTAAAATTACTAAAGCTGGTGTTAACATTGAAAATGTTATAACTAACCACATTGATAACCTTGTTATTGGTGAAGTAGTTGAATGTAATGATCATCCTGATTCTGATCATTTACATGTTTGTAAAGTTAATGTAGGTGGAAGTGAACCAATACAAATCGTATGTGGTGCTCCAAATGTTAGAAAAGGACTTAAAGTAATAGTTTCTCTTCCTGGAGCTGTTTTACCAGGTGGATTTGAAATAAAAGCAGGTAAGATAAGAGGAGAAGAATCAAATGGTATGATATGTGCCTTATTTGAACTTGGCCTTGAAGAAAAAACTGAGGAAACTTATGCTAAAGGTATCGAAGAATTACCAAGTGATGCACCAGTTGGAAAAGATCCAATTGAGTATCTTGGTATTGAAGAAACTTTATATGATGTAGATATTCATAAACATAGAAATAATGATTGCTACTATCATATTGGTTTTGCTTATGAAGTAGGTACAATTCTTGGTAAACAAGTTAAATTACCTGAGTCAAACTATAAAGAAACAAAAGAAAACGTAAATGATTATGTTAAGTTAGAAGTTGAAACTAAAGACTGTCCTTATTATTTAGGTAAGATGGTAAAAAATGTTCAAATTGGTGAATCACCTGATTGGATTAAAAAGAGAATTATTGCAGCAGGTATGAGACCAATTAATAATATCGTAGATATTTCTAACTTCGTAATGTTAGAATTTGGTCAACCAACTCATTTCTTTGATGCTGATAAACTAGGTAAGAAAGTATTAGTAAGAAATGCTAAAGAAAATGAAACGATTACTACATTAGATGGTAATAATAGAGATTTAGTACCAACTGATATTGTTATTACTGATGGGGAAAAACCAACTTGTATAGCAGGTGTCATGGGTGGTGAAAATACTGAAGTAGATGAAAATACTAAGAATATCTTCATTGAAGCAGCTATCTTTGATGCAGCTAAAACAAGAATAACTGCTCAAAGACTTAATCTTAAATCTGAAGCATCAATTAGATACGGTAAAGGCTTATCTTATGAATATACTAGACTTGCTATGGATAGATGCTGTTCACTTCTTGAAAGATATGCACAAGGTGAAGTTTGTTCAGGAGAAGTTCTTCATGACGAAGTAGATAAAACTTTAAAAGAAATTGATTTCGTAGCTGCTGATATTAATAGAATACTTGGTATTGAAATTGATGATGCACATATTGAAGAAGAATTACATAAATTAGATTTTGAATATACTTTAAAAGATGGACATTTCCACGTAATTATTCCAACTAGAAGACTAGATGTTGAACCAAATGTTGAAGACTTTGCTGAAGAAATTGGTAGACTATATGGATATCATAATTTAAAAGCAACACTTCCAAGAGTTCCAACTAGAAGAGGTGTTTATGTTGGAGATGTTGCTATTAGAAAAGCTATTACTAGAAGACTTAGAACTCTAGGTTTAAATGAGATTAAAACTTATACATTAGTTTCACCTGAGATGGCTTCTCAATTTAAATATGAAGATAAAGAAAATATGTTATTACCAAATCCAATGAGTATTGATAAATCAGTATTAAGAACAACTTTAATTCCAAGTTTAATTAATACATATGATTATAATAAAGCTCGTAAGGTATCTGATATTCTTATCTATGAAATAGCTAAAACATATGATAAGAGTTTTAAAGAAGATGTAAAAGTATCTATGTTAGTAAAGGGTAACTATTTAGTAAATAATTGGAATGGTACAAAAGTAAAAGCAGACTTCTATACATTAAAAGGAATTATTTGCAATTTACTAGATTATCTAGGATTTAAAAATAGATACTCATTTGTTGCAGAAGAAATAAATGATTTACATCCAGGTATGTCAGCAAGAATTCTTCTTGATAGACAACCAATTGGTATAATTGGTAGAGTTCATCCATCTATGAAGAAAGATGAAATTTATGTTGCTGAAATATCTATGACTGAATTATATAATAAAACAGTTAAACCTCTTAAGTTTAAGGAAACATCTAAATATCCTGAAATTAAGAAGGATGTTAACTTTGTAGTTGATAATGATACTACTAATGATGAATTAGTTGCAGCAATTAGAAAAGCAGGAGGAAGACTTCTTGATAGTATTGAAATATTTGATATCTATCGTGATGTTGAACCTGGTAAGAAATCAATGACATATAACTTAACATTTAAAGATGCAACTCGTACTTTATCTGATGAAGAAGTAATGCAAGCATTCAACAATGTTATTGAATATGTAACTAAGAATTTAGATGCAAAATTAAGAGCATAATAAAAGATTGAATTATTTCAATCTTTTTTCTTTTATAATATTTTATATTTGTTATAATTGAAATGAAAATAGGAGGATATATGAATAAGTTAGATAAGGCAATTAAAGAATTTAATTTGATCTACACAGACACGATTGCACCAAGTGATATGAGTAGAACTGATTATCTTTTTGGTAATCAAGAAGTAAACTATGAAAATTCAATTAGTTTAAAGACGCTTAGAGATACTATTTTAAGTTCTCATAAAAAAATGTTAGATGAATCTAGTGGACTTGCAAAACTAGAAATAGGAAATAACTATGAAGTTCTTGATTATCTTAAGTCTTCTAAGAAAGATGATAATTCAAGAGAACTAAAGATTTTATTAGATAATCCATCCGTTATTAAAGATGAAGAAAACTTTTTATTCTTGGTAGAAAATGCAGGCAGACTAAGTTCATATGTAACAAATGGTTATTATCCACTTGATGATAATTATAAAAAAATTAATTTAAATATAAGCGATGAAATGATAAAAAAGTACTTAGATTTATTTGGAAAGTATAAACCATTACTAGATTATTATAATTATTACAAAAGTAACATGATATATGAAGCTGGTAATTTCACTTTATGTTCATCTATTAATACTGAAAGAAATAGATTTAATTCCCCAATTAGAAATCTTGAGTTCTATGGCCATATTGATAAATTTTTAAATGAAGGGGATAGCTTCACAATTAATACACATGATAATGGAAAAATTAATTTAGAAAGAAGTAGTATAATTCTAAATGATGAAGGAATGAGATTAAGTGTCAGTGATTATAATCACTTCATTGAAAGTATCTTTATAAGTAAGAATCACTTAAATAAAACATATAATAAATCTGAAGAAGAAAACTTTGAAAAAATATTAAAATTAAAATAATTGTTGACAAGATAAATATTTGGTTTTATATTAATTTTGACATTTACAAAAAAGCTTGATAATGCTGAACTGGGAAATTCCACCTCGGGCTCGGTACTTATCGAGCCTTTTTGCGTTGGAAGGAGAGTGAATTTTAAAATGTCATATATTGATGTGAGTCATATCAATAAAACCTTTAAGGTTGCCAAGAGATCCAGTGGTCTTAAAGCAGCTTTAAAATCCTTTTTCAGGAAAAATTATATCTATATTGATGCTGTAAAAGATATATCTTTCCAAATTGAAAAGGGCGAAATTGTTGGTTATATAGGACCAAATGGAGCAGGGAAGAGTACTACTATTAAGATGCTAAGTGGAATCTTACAACCTGATTCTGGAACAATTAAAATTGATAAAATGATTCCGTTTAAAAACCGTGAGAAATATGTTAGAAACATAGGTGTAGTATTTGGACAACGTTCTCAACTTTGGTGGGATATTCCTGCAGAAGAAACATTTGATTTATTAAAAGAAATTTATAAATTAGATGATGAAGAATATCAAAAAACTAAAGAAGAACTTGTTAAAATGCTTGATATTAAAGACATCATTCAAATACCTGTTAGACAATTAAGTCTAGGTCAAAGAATGCGCTGTGAAATAGCAGCATCACTCTTACATAAACCATCAATACTTTTCTTGGATGAGCCAACAATTGGTCTTGATGCGATTTCAAAAGAAACTGTGAGGGAATTTATTAAAAACCTCAATAAAAAGTATAAGACTACTGTCATACTTACCACTCATGATATGAGTGATATTGAAGCTCTTGCTAAAAGAATTATTCTAATTGGGAAAGGAAGAATTCTTTATGATGGAACTCTTAAAAAATTAAAGAATGAATTTGGTAATTGCAAAAGGGTAATTGTAGAAACCAAAGATAAACTTAATACAATTAAAAAACAAGGTGTTGAAAAACAAACTAAAAATGAACTTGGATATGAATTCTTAATTGATGTTAATAAAATAACTATATCAGAGTTCTTAAAACAACTAGGAAGTAAAATAGATATCACAGATGTTGAAATAGAAAATGAGAATATTGATAATACAATAATTAAACTATATAGAAACTTTAATATATGAAATTATACTTTTCTATATTTAAGACAAAGTTTATATATAATATTACTTATAGAGCAGCAGCCATAGCTGGTATACTTACTCAAGCATTTTTTGCTTTTATGTATATCTTTGTTTATATTGCTTTTTATGAATCAGGTTCAGCAAATCTAGATTTAAAACTATCTCAAGTAGTTAGTTATCTTTGGTTAAACCAAGCATTTTACTTTCTAACTTATATTATGATAGTTGAAAAGGATTTCATTAAACTTATAAGAACTGGTGATATTGCCTATGAATTATGTAGACCAATTAAGTTTTTTAAGAAGTGGTATGCATCTTTATATGGTCAAAGAATAGCAGGTGTTTCACTAAGATTCATTCCAATTATTATTCTTGCTTTCTTATTACCAAGTCCTTATAAATTAATGTTACCATCATCACTTTTATCATTCTTGGTATTTATTCTTTTATTAGTTTTATCTAGTTTTCTAGTAACTGCGATTGCATATATATTCCATATTTTAACTTTCTTTACTTTAGATGGAAAAGGTATCCTTGTAATATTTACTTTAATAGGTGAAATATTCTCAGGTGGAGTTGTTCCAATTGCCTTATTCCCTGGAGTACTAAAGAAAATTGCTTATATCTTACCATTTAGATATATATGTGATTTACCATTTAATATTTATGTTGGTTATACTTCTCCCGTAGAAGGTTTAGAACTTCTACTTTGTGAAGTTCTATGGTTAATTGCATTTATTCTTCTTGGTAATATACTAACAAATAAAGTTCTTAGAAGAGCAGTTGTACAAGGTGGATAGAATGAAGTATTATTTAAAAAGTTTATCTATGCACTTTAAAACAGATATGGAATATAAAAAGTCTTTTATCATGGCTTTTATTGCTCAAATCTTTGTCTTATTCTCAAATTATTTTATAATCATAGCTTTATTTTCTAAATTCAATAATATCAAAGGATTTACTCTTTATGAGGTAATGCTTTGTTATGGAATTATTCAATTTGGTTTTTCCATAAACGAAACATTCTTCCGAGGAGTAGACAAATTTGAAGATTTAATAATAGATGGATCATATGATAGATTACTTGTTAGACCTAGAAGTATTATGCTTCAAATAATATGTTCTAAGGCTGACTTAGTTAAATTATCTAGATTGATTCAAACTATTATTATTCTAGTAATATCTATAACTAATCTTCATTTACCATTAACTCTTCCAAGAGTATTAATACTTATATTTATGTTAATGGGAAGTGTAATGATTTTCTCTGCAATATTCTTAATTGCCGCGAGTTATTGCTTTTTAACTGTTCAAGGTTTAGAAATTAAAAACTTAATATGTGATGGAGGAAAACACATGGCTCAATATCCAATCGGGGTATTTAAAAAGCCTGTTGTATTCATATTCACAGTATTAATTCCATATGGATGTGTTAACTATTACCCATTGTTATATTTATTAGGTAAATCTAATAATATACTTTATATGTTATCTCCATTTACAGTTATTATCTTCTGTATATTTGCTATTCTTCTATTTAGAAGAGGCCAAAAAAGATATGTTTCAGTAGGATCGTAAAATACTTTTAAAAGATAGCAAATAAACTTGCTATCTTTTTTCTTTTGGTAGATAAAACACTTAAAATAAAGTAAAATATTATATAGGTGATTAATATGGATTACATGAAAACATTAAATAAAGAACAACTTGAAGCAGTAAAGCATATTGAAGGACCTTGTCTAGTAATGGCAGGAGCTGGATCAGGTAAGACAAAAGTATTAACAACAAGAATTGTACACTTACTTGAAAATGGAGTAAAAGACTATAATATACTTGCTATTACATTTACTAATAAAGCGGCAAATGAGATGAAGGAAAGAGTTAAAAATCTTCATGGAGATATATCTTCTTTCATAGGAACATTCCACTCATTTGGTTTATCTATATTAAGAAGGTATTATAATCTATGTGATTTGGATAATAACTTTACAATAATAGATTCAGATGACTCTTTAGCTATTATTAAGAGAATATTAAAAAGCGAAAACTTAGATCCTAAGAAGTTTAATCCATATACTATTCGTAATAGAATATCTTTTATAAAAAACGAGGGTTTAAGTGATATTGAAATAGAAAGAACTATGAGCTCACCATTAGATAAGATATATACAGCAGTATATAGAAAATATCAAAAGACTTTAGCAGAATCTAATGTAGTTGATTTTGATGACTTACTTTTAAAACCAGTTAAGTTGTTAGAACAAAACGAAGATATACTAGATTATTATCAAGAAAGATTTAAGTTTATCTTAGTAGATGAGTATCAAGATACTAACCCAATTCAATATAAACTATGTAAATTACTAGCATCAAAATATAGAAATATATTTGTAGTAGGTGATATGAATCAAAGTATCTATGCTTTTAGACAAGCAGACTATAAGAATATAGAATACTTTGAAAAAGATTATAAAGAGTGCAAAGTAATAAAGTTAGAAGAAAATTATCGTAGTACAAATAATATATTAAATGCTGCTAATGATGTTATAAAAAATAATGTTCATAGAAAAGATTTAAAACTTTGGAGTGAAAAGGGAGACGGACTAAAGATTAAATATAAGAGATGCTATGATGAAGCAAATGAAGCTCATTATGTAGTATCTGAAATAAAAGATTTAATATCTCAAGGAGTTCCAAGAAAAGACATAGTTATTCTTTATAGAACAAATGGTCAATCACGTATATTTGAAGAGGAAATTGTTAAGAATGATATTCCATATAGAATAGTTGGTTCAATATACTTCTATAATAGAAAAGAAATAAAAGATTTAATTGCATACCTTAGAGTAGTTTATAATCATTCTGATTCAGTATCTTTAAAAAGAATAATAAATGTTCCTAAAAGAGGAATTGGTAATACAACGATAGACAAACTAGAAGATCTTGCTGATAGTGAAGGCAAATCAATGTATGATTGTCTATCATCTAAAAAAGAACTTGAGTTTAAAAAATTAATTGATGAATTAACTGAAGACTCAAATAAGATGAGTATAACTGAACTTGTTGATACTATTATTACTAAAACAGGTATGAAAGAGGAACTTGAACAAGAAAGTAAAGATGATTTAACTGCTGGCTTACGTTTGGATAACTTGTTAGAATTTAAATCAGTTGCTCAAAGTTTTGAAGAAAAAGAAGGATCTGCGGATTTAAGAGACTTCCTAGAACAAGTTACACTTGTTGCTGACATGTCTCAACATCGGGAAAGTGGTGATGAAATCACTTTAATGACTATTCATGCCGCAAAAGGCTTGGAGTTTGATGTAGTTTTCCTTGTAGGAATGGAAGAAGGAATATTCCCTCATTCAATGTCATTTGATGAAGAAGACGGAATTGAAGAGGAAAGAAGACTATGTTATGTAGCGATAACAAGAGCTAAAGAAATACTATATATGACTAATACTAGAAGTAGAGTCCTATATGGTAAAGTATCATCTAATCCACCTTCAAGATTTTTAAAAGAAATAAGTGATTCATTTATAGATAATCAAAATGTAAATGACTTCTCACTTGAAGCCCCAGTGGATACATCTAAGATGTATGTAGAAGGAAGTAATGATGATTTAAAAGCAGGAGATATTATTAGACATGAAACTTTAGGAATTGGTTCAGTACTTAAAGTAGATGGTAGTCTAATTGAAGTGGCTTTTAAAACAGGCATTAAGAAATTGATGAAAAATCATAAGAGTATTACGAAAGTTTAGAGGTAATTAGGATGGAGTATTATTATTTTTGTATATCATTTGTTATTTTATTAGTTATATCACTATTTTCATTAATTACATTAATTAAGAATTTAAATTTAAAAGACCAAGTAAAAATTAAATATTTAAATAAATTAACATTAATTCTATTATGTGTTCAAATAGTAATTTATGTTAGTTGGTTTGTTATGGAGTGATATTAATATGAAAAGAAGATATATTATTTATTGCGTATTAAGTGTTTTAATAGGATTAGATGCAATAAGCATGTTTTTATTCCCAAGGATGCAAGGGTCTATTGATAAACCGGTTTTATACCTTTATCCAGAAGAAGATATTAGTGTAAAAGTTTCGTTTAAAAATCCTTCATTTTTAACAACTACATATCCTAAATATAATGTTGGATGGAATGTATTTGTTGATAAGTCAGGAAATATAAACGATGGGAAGAATAATTATTATGCATTATATTGGGAAGAAAAGGCTACCAAAAAAGAATCATTTAAAGAAGGATTCTATGTAGAAAAAGATAATGCAATTGAATTCCTAGAAGAAAAACTATCTATTATTGGATTAAATGATAGAGAAAGAAATGAATTTATTATGTATTGGTTACCAA
The DNA here is from genome assembly GCA_946536225.1 of uncultured Caryophanales bacterium. Classification (GTDB taxonomy): domain Bacteria; phylum Bacillota_I; class Bacilli_A; order RF39; family UBA660; genus UBA6985. The sequence goes on from CAMNEE010000002.1 coordinate 25,335, forward strand.
TACTTGAAGATAATAATAAATCATTAGTACATTTCGAATTAACAGATGAAAAGCAAAAGACAAATGAATTAATAATAGATCCAAAACCAGATTCGTTGTTAAGAGTTACAATGCATGTTAAAAAAGTTAATAAGAAAACTAATATAAAAGAACAAACATTAAAGTCATTCAATAGAGTTGGATTTACAGCAGTTGAATGGGGAGGAATAGTTGAATAAACTATTCTTTTTTTGTTGCTTTAATATTTTTTTGAACTATAATAATCAGTAGGAGAATATGTGTATGAAAGAAAAGACATTAGTTATTTTAGCAGCGGGAATGGGATCTCGTTTCGGTGGTATGAAACAAACATACCCAGTTGGTCCAAATGAAGAATTTATCATGGACTATTCAATTTATTCAGCCATTAAATATGGCATTACAAAGGTAGTATTTGTAATTAGAGAAGAGTACTTAGATTTATTTAAAAGTACAATTGGTAAAAGAATAGAAGGAAAAGTAAAAGTAGGTTATGCTTTTCAAAAATTAGATGATATTCCTAAAGGTTTTAAAGTTCCAGAAGGAAGAGTAAAACCATGGGGAACTGCACATGCAATTTATTGTGCTCGTAATGAAATTGTCGGTAACTTTGGAGTTATTACAGCAGATGATTTCTATGGAGATAAAGCTTTTGAAGATTTATCTCGTGCATTAGATGAAGATAATTATTCAATAATCGGTTATCATTTAGCAGATACTTTATCAGAAAATGGTGCTGTTAAACGTGGAGTTATTAAGTCTAAAAAAGGTGTAGTAACAGATATAATTGAATCATCTTGCATCATGGATGGAGATAAGGTAAAATGTACTCCACTTGATAAGAAAAAAAGATCATTCCATGTTAATAAAGATAATTCATGTTCAATGTTAATGAATGGATTTACTGGTGAGATATTAACAAAAATTGGAAATGTTATGAAAGATGAGTTTGAAAATCATAAAGAAAATTTAAACGATTATGAAATGCTACTTCCAGATATTCAAGCTGAATCTATTAAAGAAGGAAAAGTAGTAAAAGACTATCCAACGGATTCTATCTGGGTAGGTATGACTTATAAGGAAGATGCAGAATATTTAAAGAAACACATCTTAAAAGAAATTAAAAAAGGAACTTATCCAAATAATTTATGGAAATAAAAAAGAATACTTCGTTTGAAGTATTCTTTTATTTTAATAATTAGCTCTTTCTTTGATGGCTTTGTTTACTTTTGGATCCTTTGTTTGAGAAGCAATTCTTTTACCTGCTTCTAGGATTTGTTTTAGAAAGTTTTGTTTTTCTTGTTTTTTATTATCTTCCATATTTTACTCCTTCAGTTGGTATGTATTCTTCTTCTTCAATCCCTAATTTTTTTTTTTCAAATTCTTCTCTTATACCAGGAAGTAATTGATCTCTTAATTCTAAAAGTTTTTGTTCAATTTCTTCTTTAGTACCATGATAAGTATTTGCCATTATTTCATCGATATCATCAGTAACAATAGTTTCAATATCATAGTTTGATGATTTGTTAAATATACCTACTGTAATATCATAATCTTGAGATAGATTAGCAATAGCATTAGGTATTCCAGCAAGTATTCTTGCCATTGTTGAACTTGATGCTCCACGTCCAATTTCAAAATGACGTCTAATAGCATTTTCTTGTGCAAGCTCTAATGTTGGATTAACTACTATTATATGTATTTCTTTACCATTGTTTTTAACCATCTCGAATTTTTCTTTAATAGATGGGCTTGAAATATCTCCTTCAAATACCATAGTATCCGCATCAATTATTCCTTGCATAAATAGTGATTGAATTAAATATGATTTGCCAGCACCAGGAACTCCTGTTAAGAAAATACATTTTTTAATATCAGGATTAACTGCTTGACGTTCAAATAATTCACCAGCCATTACAGCACATGAATTATGAATTACTTCACTATAATGCATTCTTGTTTCAATACTTTTTGTATATTCATCAAAAGTCTCTTTAAATAGGTCAGAACATATATATTGACTGTGAAAAGATGACTCTAAATTATTATATCTATCGAAGTATTTATCTGAATTAGTTTCAACTTGATTGATGAAATAATCTTCCATTGCTTTTAGTTCAGGACTTAATTCTTTATTTAATTTTCTTATTTTTCCGTGTTCTATCATAACCTTCACCTAAGTTCATTATAACATACTTTTTATAAATAATAATTATTATGTTTATGACTTTATTTTTGATATAATAAATATGGTGATAAATATGAATCAAGAAAGATATAATGAATTAGTAGATTTAATTAATAAAGCTAACTATGAATATCACGTTGAAGACAATGCAACAACTCTTACTGATCAAGAATATGATAATTACTTAAGAAGTCTTTATGAAATTGAAGAAGAACATCCTGAATGGAAAAGAGAAGATTCTCCTACAACTAAAGTAGGTGGAGTTATTCTAGATAAATTTGAAAAAATTACTCATAAAATACCTATGATGAGCTTAGCTGATGTATTTAATGAGGATGAAATAAGACACTTTGATGAGGTTATTAGAGAAGAAATAACTGATCCTAAATATGTATGTGAGTTAAAAATAGATGGACTATCTGTATCTTTAAGATATGAACATGGTGTATTAGTATCAGGTGCTACACGCGGAAACGGTGTAGTAGGCGAAAATATTACTAATAATGTTAAGACTATTAAACAAGTACCATTAAATTTAAATAAAGATATTGATATTGAAGTACGTGGAGAAATATATATGTCTCATAAAGTTCTTGATGAACTTAATGAAGAAAGAATTAAAAATGGAGAAGAACCATTTAAGAATTGTAGAAATGCAGCAGCAGGTTCAGTTAGACAGCTTGATTCAAGTGTGGCTGCTAAAAGAAAACTAGAAGTTTGGATATATCATTTACCAAACCCAGAAGACTATGGTATTAAAACACATCATGAAGCATTAAAATTCATGAAAGATTTAGGCTTTAGGGTTAATCCAAATAATAAACTTGTTAATAATATAGATGAAGTAATGGACTTTATTGAAGAAAAAGGAAACGCTAGACCTGATTTACCATATGATATAGATGGTGTAGTTATCAAACTAGATGATTTAAAAGGTCATGAAATAATGGGTAATACAATTCGTTATCCTAAATGGGCAATTGCTTATAAATTCCCAGCCGAAGAAGTTGAAACTAAACTAAATGATATTATCTTTACAGTAGGTAGAACTGGACAAGTAACACCTAATGCCGTTTTAGAACCAGTTATGGTAATGGGCTCTCTTATTTCAAGAGCAACACTTCATAACGAAGAATACTGTGTTTCAAAAGATATAAGAGTTGGAGACACCGTTAAGATAATTAAAGCGGGAGATGTTATTCCTAGAGTCGAATCAGTTGTAATGAGTGCTAGAAAAGATAATTCTGTGCCTTTTAGAATGACTGATGAGTGTCCTATATGTCACACAAAACTAGTTAAGAAAGATTCAAACTACTACTGTGTTAATGAAAATTGTCCTAAGAAAGATATTGAATCGTTAATACATTTTACTTCAAGAGAAGCAATGAACATAGTTGGTCTTGGAGAAGAAATAGTAGAAGACTTCTATAACTTAGGTTATTTAACTAGAATAATAGATGTATATAGATTAGATGACTATAAAGATGAATTAAAACTTCTTGAAGGATTTGGAGAAAAGTCTATCGAAAAACTATTATCATCTATTAATGAATCTAAGAAGAATTCTTTAGAAAAACTATTATTTGCAATTGGTATTAGAAATGTTGGTGCTAAAACTGCTAAGATAATTGCTAAGAAATATAAAACAATCGATAACATAATGAATGCATCAGTTGAAGAGTTATCTTCAATCAAAGACATTGGAGATATTATTGCAAACTCCGTCTATAATTATTTTAAAGATGAAAAGAATATTCAAATGATTAAAGACTTAAAAGCTGAGGGAGTTAATCTTGAGTACTTAGGAGGTAATGAGGCTACTTCTGATATATTTGAAGGAATGACTTTTGTTTTAACAGGAGGACTTGATAATTATTCTCGTGATGAAGCAAAAGAAATAATAGAATCTTTAGGTGGAAACGTATCAGGTTCTGTATCTAAAAAGACAAGTGTAGTTATTGCTGGAAGCGATCCAGGAAGCAAGTATGCTAAAGCAGTAGAACTTGGTATAGAAATCTGGAATGAAGATACATTTATAGAAAGAATAAAAACTATTAGTTAATAGCTAATAGTTTTTTGGTGTAATTGTAAATTATAAACTTGTATTGTATAATAAAAATAAGACTTTTGAGGTGATAAAATGGCAAATGAAAAAAGTAAAAAATTATTAAAGAAACCATTAAAATTTAAAAAGAAAGAAACAGGAGAAGAAACTCCTATTAAGAAAGATAAATTTGGAAAAAGACTATCTAGATTTTATAGAAATAATAGAATTTACTGTATACTAATGATTATATCATTAGCATGTATTCTTATTGTAGTAACTGCTCTTATTCTATATTTTGTTGGTCAAACAAGATCAGATCCATATGGACATAGACTAGCTGATATAGAGTCTCACGTAGTAACTGAAGATACTAAAAAAGCAGAAGAAATTATAAAAGGTCTTGAAAACTATGTTAAAGAAACTATTCGTGTTCAAGGTAAAGTTATTTATATAGATATCTATGTTAAACCTGAAACAACTCTAGAAGAAATGAAAAACTGTGGAGTTAAAGTACTTGAAGGTTTTTCTCAAGAAAACTTAAGTTATTATGACTTACAATTTGGTATTCATAGAGAAGGTTATAAAGCTTTATATGGAAGCAAATCAACAAGTAATAATACTGTTACTTGGGCTAAATATAACTTAGATACTGAAAAACTTGAATCAAAAAAGGATGATACTAATGAGTAGAAAAAATAGAAATATACTTTTAGGTATAATTGGCGTTCTAGTATTAGTATTATTATCCATCATTATCTTTAATTTACTTAAAGATAAAAATGGATTAACTGTAGAAGAAAAGAAATATTTAGATGAAAACTCTTCAACAGTATATGATATATTAGTTCCAAATGATATTTCAATATTTGGTGAAACTGGTAAGGGTGTTTATTTTGATTTCATTGATTACTTAAAAAATGAAACAGGAATGAACGTTAATGATCATACTGTTTCTTATAATAATGAAGGCGAAGGATATGGTTTCTACATATCAAGAGACTATAAAGCTAAAGAATTATTATTTTATAAGGACCATTATATTTTAATAAGCGCTCTTAATGGACTAAATAATAAGTTTAATCCAGCAGGACAAGTTGTAGGTGTATTAAATGGTGATAGAGAACATGTTGCTAATTACTATGGAATTGATCCTTCTAGTTTAATTGGATTTGAGTCATATGATAAGATAACAGAATCTATTAACACAGGTGGTATTACTTATGCAGTAGTTCCATTAAATGAATATAAGCCTGAACTTATTGAAAAAGGATTAAATATTTTATCTCATATATCTGACTTAAATAAGTATTATTATTTTAGATTAGGAGAAAACAATATTTTAAACTCAGTATATACTAAGATTGTTAATAAGTTCTTAGATAAGAAGTTTAATGATTCATATAATAAGAATAACTATAAATTATTTATTGAAAAATTAGGTATAACAGGAGCAGAAGAAGATACTTTAACTAATAAAGTATATGAATATGGATTTGTAGAAAACTTACCATATGAAATTCTTACTGGTGGTGAGTATGGTGGTATTACTGCTCAATACTTACAATTATTTCAAGAATTCAGTGGTGTAGAATTTACTTATGAAAAATATTTAAATTCTAGAAAACTAGCTGAATCAGTAATGAATAAAAAAGTAGATTTATATTATAACTACTATACACTTGAAACTGGTTTTATTGATTCAGGTGCACTAGGTGCAATTGATTACTATGTAATTGCTGATAACTCAATAGATTTATCTATGAGTAATATAAACGGTCTTCAATATAAGGATGTATACGTTCAAGAAAACTCATATCTATATGAATTAATAAAAGATATTGAAGGAATAAATATTAAAACATTCTCAACTACGGAAGACTTAAAGAGTATTGTAAGAAAGAAATCTATCTTAGTTGTAGATCAAAATACAGTTACTTATTATTTAACTCAAATAACTAATAATTACTCAGTTAGATTTACATCATCGGTACAAAACCATTATTATTCATTTAAATATAATAATTCTTCTGATACATTCTATAAATTATTTAGTGCTTATACTAAGACAATAGATCCACATGACTTAGTAAGAAAGGGTATTACTACTTATAATAGAGTCAATTCAGGTGGAGAATTACTTGAAAGAATAGCTATTGCTGTATTAACAATAATTGGTGTTGGTATAGTTAGTACATTTATTTATAAGAAGAATAAGAAGAAACTTAAGATTAATACTAAAGTTAAGAAAGAAGATAGAATAAAATATATTGATATGCTTACTTCTTTAAAGAATAGAAATTATTTAAATGATCAAATACCTTTATGGAATAAGAATAAAATTTACCCACAAGCATGTATTGTATTTGATATTAATAAAGTAAAAGAATTAAATGATTCTTTAGGCTATGAAGCAGGAGACAAGTTAATTCAAGAAGTAGCTAATATATTAGTTAAAAATCAAGTTGATAACTCAGAACTTATGAGAACAGATGGTAATGAATTCATGGTATACATGGTTGGTTACTCTGAAAAACAAGTTTTATCTTATATAAAGAAAATTACTAAAAACTTTAATAAATTATCATATGATAATGGAGTAGCTATAGGATATTCTCTTGTAGAAGATAATACAAAACTAGTCGAGGACGCATTCAATGAAGCTTCAATTAAAATGAGAGAGAATAAAGAAATTGAAGGTGAAAAAGATGCCAAGAAAGATTAGTAAAAAGTTTAACGATTTTAAATTAAGTATTACTAATTATGGTCTTGATATACTAGAAATAATAAAAAAACCAGAGATGGCTATGTTACCTGGCCAATTATCTTGGTTTATATTCTTATCTATTGTACCAATTCTTACATTTGCTGGTTACTTAGTTTCAATACTGCACATCAATACAGCGTATTTAATTGATTTATTAAATAAGATTATTCCAGGAGGAAGTTCTTACTTAGTATCATCATTATCAGGGTTTTCTACTCAAATAACATTTCTTGATATAGTAATCTTTATATGGATGTTTTATATAGCAACAAATGGATGTAATACAGTAATACTTGTTAGTAATCAAATATATGGTATTAATAAATCAAATTGGTTTAAAAGAAGAATTAAAGCATTTTTTATGACAATGTATATTATATTGTTATTAGTATTTTTAATTCTATCACCAATATTTGTAGATGCCTTATTTGATCTATTTGATAGAATTATTATTTGGGATGGTATATATACACTTGTTAACTTCTTAAGAAAACCATTATTATTCTTAATAGTATATATTTTCTTAAGGGTATTTTATAACTTTGCACCAGATAGAGTAAGGGAACATACTCATCTTGGTACAGGTGCTTTATTTACCACTGTTGGTTGGTTTATAATAACAAGTATATATCAACATTCAGCATCTAATATGTCTACTTATGCAACCCTTTATGGAGCACTTGCTAATTTAGCAATTATAATGATTTGGTTATATTTTATTTCATATGTATTTGTTATTGGTTTAATACTAAATTATGGTGAAGAATCAAGAGAAAATACAATTGAAAAAACAGGTGCTATTAAGGTAATTAAAGGAAGATAATATCTTCCTTTTTATTTTGACTTATATTGACATAAAAACAATAAAATAATACTATTATCTTATAAGGAATGATAGAAATGATTAGACCCAAAATTAAAGACGCCAATGAATTAAAAATATATAAAATATTAATTTATTTCTTAGTATTAGCGGTACTAATCGTTATATGTATCCTAAACGCAGAAGGAATAAAATAGGGGTAAACTATGAGAAAAATTAAAGGATTTATTTTATTTACTCTTTTACTTGTATTTGCATATATTTACTTCAATTTCTTAGTTACTGGATGCCCAGAGTATGCTCCAAAGATACTTGCAGCTTTCATGATTGCACTTGCATACTTGGCATATTTTTTATATGGTTTTCCAAGATATGAATCTACATCCAATCAAGTAATGATAACGAAGGTAACAGTAGTTTCCTTAATTCTATATTTTTTAAGTATTTATATATTTGGTATTTTTAAAGGTATAACAGTACAAAGTACAACTCTTTCAATATTTATACCTATAATAACCATCATTGCAACAGAGATGCTAAGATATATTGTAATAAATGCTAATAGAGATACAGGGATATTTTCAGTTTTAATAACTGTAGGTATTATTGTTATACAAGTAGCTCAAAAACTTGATGCATCAAATCTACTTACAACAGCATCAATGGTTAATTATATATCTACTGTAATATTACCTATAGTTATAAGAAATATATTATTATCAATATACTCTAACCATGTAGATATTACTATTGCAATTATTTATGCAATACTAGTAGTTGAGTTTAGAAATATAATTCCTTGGATCCCTAATCTAGGAGATTTTACTTATCTTGGGTTTGAAATGATTATGTCATTTGGACTTATTACATTTGCATCTAGATTATTAATTAAACATTATGAAGGATATTCAATGATAACATGTGTAAATGGATTTAGTGTTTTAGATGCTGTTATAATAGTATTATTTGTTGCAGGAATCTTACTTATTTCGGGAGTTACTCCTTTCAAGTTATATGAACAAACAGAAAAAGCAGAATATACTGATATTGTAAGAGGAGACGGACCTATTATAAAAACGAAACCTAAGATATCAAGTTTAAAGAAAAAAGATATTATTCTTGTTTTAAATAAAGATAAAACTAAAGAATTAAAAGTTGTTAATAGAGTAGATACTGTCACTAAGAAGAATGCTAAGGGTGAAAAATACGAAGTAAGAAGTGTATATATAATTGGCGATAAAGGTGAAGCAGTATTTGTTGATGATAAAAAAATAGTTGGTAAAGTATTATTTAATTTAAAATATATCTTTAAACCAGGACAAAAATTTAAAGAAGCAATAGGAGTTAAATAATATGAAGAGAGTTATTAAGAATTATTTACCACTTTTAATTTGTATATTTGCTGTAATTAATATGTTTTTTACAACTATATGTTCATCACCTAAAGCTTTGAAGATAGCAATAAGTGGATCGATTATGTTAATCCTTCTTCAAAGTATTCCTATGGTATGTCAACTAGGATGCAAAGAAGAGTTTAAACATGATCTAAAAGAAATCATTAAAACATATGGTTTTATACTTACTAAATTAGATGATGTTCCTAACCTTACACATTATACATACTATAAAATGAATTCATTTGATGATTTATTATTTAAAGCCATGGATTATAGAGTAAATATATATTATTTTGTTGAAGAAAATACCTGTGATTTTGTACTTATAAATCAGTCAGATTTATTCATTTATACTCTAAAAGAAGATAAAAAATATTTTTCTAAAGTTGATAAATACTTTATTAGAGTACAACAACACTTATAAAAGACGATTATTCGTCTTTTTTTTGATAAAAATTAGAAAAACTATGTTATTATTTATATAAGGAAGATAGCTTTTAAAGAGGGTGAAGGTTATGAGAAAGTTATTAATTAAGGATATGGATGTATTTATAGAACTAGATGGAATTATTACAGGTATAATTGGCCCAACTAATTCTGGTAAAACAGTTGTATTAAAAAAGTTATGCAATAAGATTGATAACACTGATATTTTAATCGATGATGTACCTATTGATGAATATGATATTTCATTTTTAAGAAATAACATTGTTGTATGTTTAGATGATGGTGACTTTAAAGAAGAATATGTTGCTGAAGAATTATTTCATAATCTACATTTATTAGGGTATAGATTAGATGAAATAACTAATAAGATTGATGAAATAACTAAATATTTTAAAATAGATAAACTAATACACGAAAGAATAGATAGTCTTTATTTAGAAGATAAAATATTAGTAAAAATATTATCATATTTAGTAATTGATCCTAAGATAATAGGAATTGATGACTTATTCTCATATTTAGATAAATCTAGATTAAAACTATTATTTAAATATATTAAAGAGCATAATATATCAATGATTTATGTAACAACAAATCCTGAGCATATATTACTTGCTGACGATATAGTTTTAATGAATAACTATAAAGCAATCATGTGTGGAGATAAGAGAAATATTCTAAATGGTAATAGTGTTCTTCCTTACATGGGATTAGGGTTACCATTTACTGTAGAACTATCTCATAATCTTGAATTATATGGTTTAGTAGATAAAACATATGAAGATATAGAAAAGTTGGTGAATTCAATATGGAAATAGTATATACAAATGATTTAAAAGATTTAACTTCTTCATCAATTGGTTTCTATGGAGATATTCTTGATTTATCAACACTAGGAATAGATATTGAAGGAATAGAGTATGATGATGAATGGACAGTTAAAAGATTTCTTTCTGGTTCACGTTTCTTTTCTAATAAAAGAATAGATAATGTATTAAAATATTTAGAACTTGATTCTAAATACTTAAAGGTAAAAATAAAAGAATTATCTAAAGTAATATTTAAATATGTACTTCTTGCTCATGCGTTACTAAATAATAAAAGAAATATTATATTTGAACGCTTTGAAATAGGATTATCTAATAAAGAAAAGAAAACAATTATTCAAATATTAAGAAAATTAAAAGCAGAGGGTATTAACTTAATATTTATTTCTAAAGATTTAATATTCCTAAATCAAATTGTTGATAATGTAGTAGTTATCAAGAATAAAAAAATAGTTTATAATGGTTCTATAATAGATTTAATTAATTCTAAAAAGCCAAGTGTTGAACTACCTCCAGTTTGTAAGTTTATCGAACTAGCAAATGAAAAAGGAGCAGGACTTGATATGACTCTTGATCATAAAGAATTACTTAAAGATATTTATAGGAGTGTTTGTTAATGAGATATTTAATAAGTGTTAGTTATGATGGATCAAGATTATATGGTTTTGAAAGACAACCTGAGAAGTTAACAGTACAAGGAGAACTTGAAAGAGTACTTTCTAGTATTGCTAAAAAGGAAGTATTAATTAAGGGTGCAGGCAGAACAGATCGTGGAGTTCATGCAAGAGACCAAAAGGCACATTTTGATATGGATGTTGATATACCTGTTGATAGACTTAAAAGAGCAATGAATAGTATGCTTGATGAAGCCATTCATGTGAATTTCGCTAAAAGGGTAGATGATAAATTCCATGCAAGATTTGATGTAAAAAGAAAAGTCTATGTTTATAAAATAAACTTAGGTGAGTATGACCCAATTGCTAACTCTTATATATATAACTACAATAGAAAACTGAATATTTCAAAAATGAAGAAAGCATCTAAATATTTAATAGGTATGCACTCATTTGAAGCTTTCACATCAGGTGAAAGAGAAAACTATAACTCTATAATATATAAAGTAACATTTAAAAAAGAAAAAGATATTCTAACTATTAAATTTGTTGGTAAATCATTCTTTAGATATATGGTTAGAAATTTAGTAGGTGCACTCTTACTTGCTGGAGAAGAAAAAGAAGCTCCAGAGGTAATAAAAGAGATGATTGATAAGAGAAAAAAGACAAGGAATTACATTACAGCACCTGCAAATGGCCTGTTTTTAATGAAAGTTGACTATTAAGTCACTTTTTTTATTTGTTTTTCATAAAAGTATTTGACATATAATACCTAATACCATATAATGTTAAATGGTACATTTTTTAAATTCTTAAGTTTTTGCGGATCTGGGAAATCCAATAAGGCGAGAGATATTTGAAAGGAAAATTTATTTATGAAGACAACATTCATGGAAAAGAAAGAAACTGTAAAACGTAATTGGTATTTAATTGATGCTACTGATAAAACTTTAGGTAGATTATCAACTGAAATTGCTAACTTACTAAGAGGAAAAGGTAAAGTTACATATACACCTCATGTTGATTGTGGTGACTATGTAATTGTTATCAATGCTAACAAAGTTAAATTAACTGGAAACAAGTTAAATGACAAGATGTACTATAATCATTCTGGATTCCCAGGAGGATTAAGAGAAAGAAATGCAGCATTAATGATCGAAAAATATCCTGTAGAAATGGTTGAAAGAGCTGTAAAAGGAATGCTTCCTAAAAACAGACTTGGAAGAGCACAAATTAAGAAATTAAAAGTTTATGCTGATGACAATTATGTTGAAAAAGCACAACAACCAATTGAATACAAGGTTAAGTAGGAGGGTAAGAATATGGCAAATGTTATAACAGCAAGTGGTAGAAGAAAAAGAGCTACTGCACAAGTAAAAATGGTTCCTGGAAAAGGAAAAATCACTGTTAATGGACAAGATGTAAGAGAATACTTACCATTCGAAGTTAATGTTATGAATTTAATGCAACCACTAGAAAAAACTAATAACTTAGATACATTCGATATCGATGTAGTAGTTAGAGGTGGCGGATACAATGGTCAAACTGAAGCTATCAGATTAGCTATCGTTCATGCATTACTTGAATATGACAAGAATACAGATCCAACAAGCGAAACTTCTTATAGAAGAATCCTTAAAGCTGCTGGTCTTATTACTAGAGACCCAAGAGTTAAAGAACGTAAAAAATACGGTTTACTTAAAGCTCGTAGAGCTCCTCAATTCAGTAAGAGATAATTTTACAAGTTTCAAGACACGATTATTCGTGTCTTTTTTCTTTTTGTAAATGTACATCTTAAATATTAGTTTTTTTAAAATATAAAAAATAAATATGTTATATTTTCATTAGTAGATAACAAGGAGATTTTTATGCCTTTATTAATAATTGCAGCAGTTAATGCACTTTTAACGATATTAGTATTTCACAATAAAACAAAAGAACAAAAGAAGAGTAGTCTATTTTTATTCTACGCAGGAATGTTTCCTTTTATATATCTTTTACTTATGTGTATAACTGCATATATGGAAGGAACTGGATTATTTGGAGTCTATGACCCATATGATTTTGAAAATGTATGGTTCATTATAGTCGTAGCATTTACTTATTACTGGTTTATATTTATTCCTGCATTAATAGTAGTAATTGCATCCATAGTTAGATTGTATAAAACAAAAAAATAAATTTATTTAAAGTTATTAAAAACAATAGATATAAAATTTCGAATTTAACAGTTTTATAATTTTTAATGAAAAATTTTTTTATGTATATTGTAATTAAGATATATAAAGTGTGTAGCAGGTGTAATAACTATAATGCTTAGAAGTGTAAAAGCACTGAAAGCCTATAAGGAGGATTTATGAAAATAATTTATATGCATCATGCAGAAAGAGCAATCGGAGAAAATCATTCAGACCCAGTATTAAGGCAACTTGAAGATATAACTGAAGTAGGAATTAAGTCAGCAGAATTGATTGCTGATCGTTTTAAGAATCAAAATATAACTGCAATTGTAACATCACCATATTTAAGATGTAAACATACTGCAGAAATCATTAATAAGTATCATAACGTTCCAATAATCGAAGATGAAAGATTTAATGAAAAAGAATGGAAAGAAGAATGGAAAGATTTACTTAAAAGAAACATGGATGCCATTGATGATATTTATAATAAATATAATGATGAAGATACAATTATATGTGTTACAAGTGGAGTAAATTTATCAGCTTTTATTTGTTATTTCTATAATATTGAACCAACAAATGATGTTCCTTGGTGCCAAGGAGGAGATATCTCTCCAGTTAATTTTACAAAAGGCAAAAAAATGTTAGATTAAGAATAAATAGAAATATTTATTCTTTTTTTATTATTATTTATATACTGAAGCTATTAGATTTGCTAACGTAAAACAAGAAGAAATGTAAAAAGTGTAAAAAAGTGTCGAATTTAACACTTTTTTTATTTTTTAATGAAATATTATCTTTTTTTATGTATATTGTAATTAAGATATATAAGGTGTGTAGGAGGTGTAATAACTATAATGCTTAGAAGCGTGAAAGCATTGAAAGCTTATACAATTATTGCAAATGATTTTAAAAGACCAATCATGGAGGTATGTAGAAGCGGAACTTTATAAACCCATTCGATTCCTTATATCAAAATTGAATTGAATGGGACTAGTTAAATATAAAATTATCAAAAGGAAATAAAAATCCAATGCAAAGAGTTATTTGGTTATATGTTTTCCGAGAATAAAAAATTCAAAAACATATGAAAAAATAAATCTTCAAGAGTAAATTATTCTAAACTAAAGATGCTGGTGTAGAATTATTGACTGACGAATAATCCCATTAGATAAATGAGTAAAGACTAGTTCCTTATTGAAGATAAAAGTTCAATAGTTAATTAAACGTAGAAGTGATATTTAGAAGTCTTATGGAAAGATTAGTAAACATTAAATATAATTAGTGAAATATTATTAGAAAAGTTGATGTATACTAAAAACTTAGTAATAATGATTTAGGAAAACTAAACGTGACAGATTTAATGTATGTATAAAAAAGAAAAGACACTTTATCTACAATAAAAATTAACGAAAAAAAATATAGAATTACACTGAATATATCTATTAAGAAGAGACGGGTGAAGGTCTCTTCTTTTTATGTGTTTAATTATATTGACTGAGATTATTATCATTCTATATAATGAATTTAGGATATAGTGTATAGGAGGTGTTATGAAAAAACTTTTAAAATGCGTGAGTGTTTTTGTGTTAGCGTTCGCATTAATGCCTATAGTTAAGGCTGATGGACCTGCTGAAGCAATTACATCAGGAAATCTAACTCTAAAGAGTATTCCACTTACTAAAGAAAAAGATAGAATGTGGTATCCACGTGTTCAAGGAGAATTTAGTGAATGGGATGATTATGTCCTAGATATTGATGCTGAGGATATTAATAAAGGTGTTCTAAAAAAGTATAATAAAGACCATGATGAAGTAGCTACAAAAAATGTAACTATTACATATGAATATGATGAGGCAATCAAAAAGGTTGTTGATGGACTTATTGCTAAATTAGGAGATGATCCTATTGAATTAGAATTAAATGATGTTGAAGCATTAACATATAGGATTTCTGCTGATTCATATTTAGATGCTCATCCTGAATACAGTGGTGAAATTGATTTTCCATTCTTTTTTTCTAATTTTTCATTAGATTTAATGAAAACAATAGAATATAAGAATTTCAATTTGCTTGTTGGCGCAGGTGGAGGATTCTATTTAAATAATTCCAATATGGGAGAATTATCATTCTTATATGATGATGTATTCTATGGATGTGGTCCTACTACAATTATTCAATATAACGCAGTTGTATTTATTCCTGAAGGCACAACTGATGTACCAAAAGCTATAAAGGATAGATTATCTAAATATTTTGATGTTAAAAGTGTATCAGATACATATGGTGATATTGGACCTTTAACTGCTAAAGATTTTACTGAAATCAAAGATAGACAATTCTATCAAACAAATAAAAATGATTCGAATACTGTAGCTAGTCAATTTGCTACAGAAGACGAATATATAGCTTCAATAAACTATGATACTGCTGTATATGGTGATTATGCTACTAAAGATTCACCAGTTTATTTTGTAGAAATGGCGGATGGAGCTGTAGCTGCAGTGGTAGCTTATGAAGATTCAGAAAAGAATGCTGATGCAAGAGAATTTAAAACATCAGATGTAGGAACTGGAATTGAAGTATCTGTTGATGGAATTATTCCATTAGATACACTTATTCATGTTGCTAGAGTAACATCTGGTGATGAATATGATAAGATTGTAAAAGTATTAAAAAATAATAATGTTGATATGTTTGATTTGAAAATGATTACAAAAGCAAATGAAACTATCACAAAATTAGATGACGGTAAATTTAGAGTAAAATTACCTATTAAAGATGAGTTTAAGAACAAAGAATTAAAAGTATATTATGTTGACGAAGATGATAAAGTTGAAGAGTATGCAGTTACTATTTCAGATGATGGTAAATATGCTATATTTGAAACTGATCACTTCAGTATTTATACTTTAGCTGCTGGCGAAGCAATTAAAAATCCAAAGACAGGAGATAACATTTTATTATACGTAGCTACATTAATGTTATCTTCAATTTATCTATTAACAAGAAAATTAAGAAAAAACTAATTAAATAACACTATTTCCTATGGAAGAACGACTGTTCTTCCTTTTATTTTCTTGTTTATTTATGTGTTTTAAGTTATACTACATATAATTTGAAAGGATTAATATGAAAGAAGCAATTAGTTTTATCAAAAATCTAAATATTAGTACTGATGAACCAGTAATTGTAGCATGCTCAGGTGGACCAGATAGCATGTATCTTTTGTATGTCCTAAAGTCTCTTAAATTTAAAGTTGTATGTGCACATGTTAATCATAATGTTCGCAAAGAATCTGTTGATGAGTTTAAATTCATGGAAGATTATTGTAAGGATCATGATATTATCTTTGAGGGTACAGAGATTATTGATGCACCTGTTAAAGACTTTGAAAACTTTGCTCGTATGTTTAGATATAATTTCTTTGAAGAGTTGATTAAAAAATATAATGCTAAATATTTATTTACAGCTCATCATGGTGATGACTTAATTGAAACAATCCTTATGCGTATTGCAAGAGGATCTACTCTAAATGGATATGCAGGTTTTAATTTTATTACTGAAAAACCTACATATAAGATTATTAGACCTCTTATCTATATGACAAAAGAAGAAATAGAAAACGAAAATAAAAAGAATAATATTCCATATAAAATAGATAATACTAATTTTGAAGATGAACATACTAGAAATAGATATAGACATCATATTTTACCTTTTTTAAAAAATGAAAACTCAAATATTCACGAACAATTTATTAAGTATCATAATATATTACAAGGTTATTATGACTATGTTAATAAGTTAGTTTATGAAGAAATAAGTAAAATATATGTTGATAATACACTAGATATTAACATGTTTAATAAACTTGATGACTTCTTAAAAGAAAAAGTATTACAAGAAATCATTAGACCTTGGTATCCTGATAATCTATATTATGTAGGTTCTAATAATATTGATGAAATATTTAAAGTTATTAAGAGTAGTAAACCAAATATTGAACTTGATTTACCAAGAGATGTAAAAGTAATTAAAGAATATAATAAGTTAATATTTACAAGTGATAGTAATTCTTTTGAAGAATATAATAAAGAGATAAAAGAAGAAACTATTATTCCAACAGGGAAACTTGTTATTGTTCCTTCATCCAATGATAAATCAAACTATACAATTCGATTACCTAAGGATATATATTATGTTAGAAATAAACACGAAAGTGATACTATCAAAATTAAGAATATGAAAGGTACTAAGAAAGTAAAAGATATTTTAATCAATGAAAAAGTACCTAAAAAATTAAGAAATAGTTATCCAGTTGTACTAAATAGTAAAAACGAAATAGTTTGGATTCCAGGGTTAAAGAAAAGTGATTTTGATATGGCAATTGATAGTAATTATGATATAATAATTAAGTACGAAAAGGAGAAGAAGAATGAACAAGAGAAGTAAAGAATATAAGAAATTTAGTCCTTATTTAATGTTATTTGTAGTTGTTGCAATTATCTTAGTTGTATTTGGCTTAGGTAATGATTCTTATAAACAACTTAACTATGATGAATTACTTAAGGAATTTCAAGAAGATAAAGTAGAAGAAGTAAGAGTATCTGAAAGATCTGGAGATAGAGTAATCATTGTTACAGGTAAATTAAGAAAATCTAAAGATAATGAATACTTTACAGCTCAAGCACCTTTAACAAGCAGTACTTATGAAACTATCGAACAATATCGTGAATTAAATGGATTCAAATATAAGATTATTAAGAATTCAGAAAATTCTAGTTGGCTTGTTGTTTTAGTTAATGTAGTACCTATTGTTTTAATATTAGGTGGATGCATGTTACTATTCTCAAGATTAAATAAAACTAACAGCAACTCAATTGATTTTGGTAAGTCTAGAGCTAAACTATCAGAAGATGGTGGAAAAGTTAGATTTAAAGATGTTGCTGGATTAAAAGAAGAAAAGGAAGAAGTTGCTGAAATTATCGACTTCTTAAAGAATCCTAAAAAATTCCAAAAAATGGGAGCAAGAATCCCTAAAGGTGTTTTATTAGAAGGCCCTCCAGGAACTGGTAAAACTCTACTTGCTAGAGCAGTTGCTGGTGAAGCAAATGTACCATTCTACTATATAAGTGGTTCAGATTTCGTTGAATTATTCGTAGGTGTTGGAGCATCTCGTGTAAGAGATATGTTTAAACAAGCAAAAGCTTCAGCTCCATGTTTAATATTCATTGATGAAATCGATGCTGTTGGTAGACAAAGAGGTACTGGTTTAGGTGGAGGTCATGATGAACGTGAACAAACACTTAACCAATTGTTAACTGAGATGGATGGATTTGGTGTTAATGAAGGTATCATTGTTATGGCTGCAACAAACAGACCAGACGTACTTGACCCAGCATTATTAAGACCAGGTCGTTTCGATAGACAAGTAACAGTAAGTTTACCTGATCCAACTGAAAGATTAGATATCTTAAAAGTTCATGCAAAAGGTAAAATACTTGCTCCAAGCGTAAGTTTAGAGAACTTATCTCATAGAACTCCAGGATTTAGTGGAGCTGACCTTGAAAACTTACTTAATGAAGCAGCATTACTTGCAGTTAGACGTAATAAAGATAAAATTACAATGGCTGAAATTGATGAAGCAACAGATAGAGTATTAATGGGACCTGCAAAAGTATCTCGTAAATACTCAGAAAAAGAAAAACAATTAGTAGCTATCCATGAATCAGGACATGCAGTAGTTGGATTAAAACTTGAAGATGCTGAAGATGTTCATAAGATTACAATTATACCTAGAGGTGTAGCTGGTGGATATACTATGATGATGCCTAAAGAAGAAAAAATGGCAGTTCATACTAAGAATGAATTACTAGCTCGTATTACTGGTTTACTTGGTGGTAGAGTAGCAGAAGAATTATTCTTAGGTGAAACTACAACTGGTGCATCAGATGACTTTAGCAAAGCAACTAAGATTGCGAGATCAATGGTTACTCAATATGGTATGTCTGATTTAGGACCTGTTACTTTAGAAGAAAAGAGTGAAGGAATCTTCTTAGGAAGAGACTATAATAAAGCTCGTGATTTCTCAGATGCTGTAGCACTTGAAATCGATAAAGAAGTTCAAAAGATTATAGAATCTTGTTATAAAGAAACAAAGAGAATCTTAAAAGAGAATGAAAAATTAGTATGGGCTATTACAAATGTATTAATGGAAAGAGAAACAATTACTAAAGAAGAAATTGAAGAAGTTGTTGCAACTGGTACATTAAGCAAAAAAGAAGATAGCAAAGAATCCATTGAAGATTTAAAAGAACAAGCTAAAGAAGCTGGTATCAAAGGATATACTAAAATGAACGAAAAAGAACTAAAGGAAGCTTTAGAAGAAAGTGAAGAAGAGTCTAACGAAGAGTCTTCAGATAAAGAATAAAAAAAGTACTTCAAATGAAGTACTTTTTAATTTATAAGTAAATATGCTACTTTCTTAATCATTTTTTTGTTATACTAATTATAGGTGATAATATGGAAGGCGAAGATAGAAGTTCAACTCTTATTATAATGATTGTTCTTATAGTCGTTGTTTTAATAATTTTTATTGTATTTGCATTAATATCTTCAAAAGATGGAGGATTTAGTCTAGAAATATTTGGATCTTATGCCAAATCTCTAATAGGACTATTTAAGTAATATGAAAGAAAGTAAAAAAATAAATGTATATAGTTCAACAGCTACATTTGTTATTTTTTCTTTAATATTAGCTGGTAGTATTTTTGGAATGTTTATGTTTATTAAACTAATGGGTGAAAACACTAAATTTGAAGAAGAAAAACCTACAACTACTACCAAGGTTGTTGAAACTACAAAAGAACTTATTCCAAACGACTCCCCAGTTTCATATGTTACTACACTTAAAGATGTTATCATGGATAAAAAATTTGATGGCAATTATTCATTATCCATAGATTATCAAAATACAAACTATTATTTTAAATGTACAAACTATGATGAAGAAAAGAAAGATTGTATATCCGGAATAGCATTACTTCAATATAATAATAATGCAATTCCTTTATATGTTTTTAATGAATCAATTAATGACTTTGCAAGAAACAATAAAGACTTCTACATAATTGTAGAAGAAGATTATGTTGTTTTCACTTATGATGGGACAACTGAGGTATATACATCAAAAGGAGAAGAACATACAATTCTTAACAACGTATTAACATCTTTCAAAGGAACAGATGATTTAGTTCTTTATAAAGATAAGTATCCAGTACTAAATAATAACAACTTAGAATATTATTTATGTGATACTAATACAGTATTTAAAAGAATTTATTCACTAAAAGATTTAAGTATTTTAAATCAAGAAATAGTACCTGATGGTATATGTTAATAATTTGGTTATTTAAGAAGAGTATTTATACTCTTTTTAAATGAAATTTGATATAATTTAGATAGAAGGCAGTGATATTTATGACAAGAGTTATTTCAGTAGTTAATCAAAAAGGTGGTGTAGGTAAAACTACTACAAGTATTAATCTTTCAGCCTCTTTAGGTAAACTAGGGAAAAAGACTCTTTTAATTGACTTAGATCCACAAGGAAATACATCAACAGGATTAGGCATAAATAAAAGTGAAGTTAAGTCTAGTATATATGAATGCTTAATTGGATCTTCTAATGCAAAAGAAGCTATCATTAAAACTAAATTTACTAAGTTATCTGTATTACCAGCAACAATAAATTTAGCTGGTATTGAAACAGAATTAGTATCTAATGCAACTCAAGATCCTAACTATAAAATGCAAGAACAATTAAAAAATGTAATTGAACCTGTTTCAAAGCAATATGATTACATTATTATAGATTGTCCTCCAAGTCTTGGATTATTAACTACTAATGCATTATGTGCATCAGATGCAGTTATTATCCCTGTTCAATGTGAATTCTTTGCACTTGAAGGAATTACTCAATTGTTAAGCACAATTATTATGACTCAACAAAAGTTAAACCCTAGATTACAAATTGAAGGAGTTTTACTTACATTATTAGATTCAAGAACTAATCTTGGCTTAGAAGTTGTAGAAGAAGTTAGAAAGTATTTCCACGAGAAAGTATTTAACACAATCATACCAAGATTAATTAGATTAGTAGAGGCACCAAGTCATGGTGAACCAATATGTGATTATGACCCAACAAGCAAAGCTGCTGAGGCATATATTAATCTAGCTAAGGAGGTTATCAATAGAGATGAGTCAAACGAACGAGAAACATACTAAGAGAAAGGCGCTAGGAACTGGTCTAGAACAATTATTTTCAGTTAATGTTAGTCAAATGGATTTTGATACACTTGAAAAATCAATTGTTGAAACTACACCAGAAAATGAAATTAAACTAATTCCTGTAGAAGAAATTAGAAGTAATCCATATCAACCTAGATTGCATTTTGATGAAGAAGCTCTAAATGAATTAGCCGAGAGTATTAAAGAACATGGTGTTTTAGAACCAATTATCGTTAAGAAAAGCATAAAAGGGTATGAATTAGTTGCTGGTGAAAGAAGAACTAAAGCTTCTAGAATAGCAGGTAAATCAACCATTCCAGCTATCATTAAAGATTTTGACGATCAAGCGATGATGGAAATTGCTTTATTAGAGAATATTCAAAGGGAAAACTTAAGTCCAATTGAAGAAGCCAAAGCATATAAAAACTTCATGGATAAAATGGATTTAACTCAAGAAGAAGTAGCATCTAAATTTAAAAAATCTAGATCATATGTTACTAACTTACTTGGATTATTAAAGCTACCTAGTGATGTTCAAAAAGATGTAGTTGCAGGTAAGATTTCTATGTCTGCAGCAAGAGTTTTATCTAAAATAGAAGATGAAGATAAGATAGAAGAACTTGCTAATAAAGTTAAAAAAGAAGGTATTAGTGTTCATGCTTTAGAAGAATTATCTAAAGATGAAGAAATCATTAAGAGAAAACCAATTAAAAGAGCATCAGAAGATAATACAAGATATAGAATATATGAAAGAACTATGAAAGATAAACTTGGAACAAAAGTAGATATTAAATCTAATAAGATTACTATTTCTTTTGATAGCGAAGCAGATCTTTCAAGAATAATGGATATAATGAATATAAAAGTGGGTGAATAATCATGACTAAAGAATGGTTATTAGGTGTACTTAGATCTAAAGAATTCTATGTACCAATTATTACTGTAATGATTTCTGTAATCATTGTTGAATCTTTTTCTGGAGTAATAAAAAAGTTATTTAAAGGTGATACACATAACTATAATGCTAAGAAAAGAAAGACAGTAGTAATACTTATTAATAGTGTTGTTAGATATTTTGTAATTATAATAGCTGCTATTATTATTCTTTCAAGTTGGGGAGTAAATGTTAGTGGTATTATTGCAGGTTTAGGAGTAGCAGGTGCTGTTGCTGGTCTTGCATTACAAGATGCACTTAAAGATATTATTATGGGAGTAAACATTATTTTGGATAATTACTTCGTAGTAGGAGATATTATTACATGTAATGGGTTCACAGGTACAGTTGTAGAATTTGGTCTTAAGACTACTAAAATTAAGTCAGCTGATGGAATTACAATGATTATTTCTAATAGAGAAATAACAAAGATTGAAAACATGAGCTATAAAGATGCAACCATTCGTTTAAAGATACCTGTTGCTTATGAAGAAAAAGAAACTAAAGTTAAGAAGACTTTGGAACGTATTTGTAAAGATATGAATGAATGGCCTGAAGTAATAAGCGAACCTGAGTATCTTGGTGTTGATGATTTAAGCTCATCAAGTGTAGATTATTTAATTAGTATAAATACAATGATTCAAGACAAATGGGATGTAAGAAGAAAAGCATTATCTTATATCAAAAATGAATTTGATAAAGTAGGTATAAAGATTCCTTACACTCAAATAGAGGTTCATAATGGAAAATAAAATATTTAAAGTGGATGATAAAGTTATCATGAAAAAGCCTCATGCATGCGGAGAAAACAAATGGATTATTACCCGTGTAGGAGTTGATATAAAAATTAAATGTTTGAACTGTGGTCATGAAATCATGATGGATAGACAAGAATTTAAAAAGAAATTAAAAGGAGTTATAGATGAAGCCATTTAAGAGTAAAAAAAATAAAATAACACTTCATCCTATGATGACATTTATAGTATTAACATTTGCTGTAATTATTATTAGTGGAATCCTTAATTTATTTGGAGCATCTGCTAGTTATAATACGGTTAATTCTGTAA
This sequence comes from uncultured Caryophanales bacterium, assembly GCA_946536225.1. Lineage (GTDB taxonomy): Bacteria > Bacillota_I > Bacilli_A > RF39 > UBA660 > UBA6985. The sequence continues at coordinate 48,933 of CAMNEE010000002.1, forward strand.
CTGGAGCATATCAAACAAACTTAGTTACTGTTGAATCATTATTTAGTTTAAGAGGAATTAAATACATATTTGCAAATACAGTATCTAACTTTTCATCATTTGCACCATTAATAATGTTATTAATTTCATTAATAGGAGTAGGTATTTTGGAAGAAAGTGGTTTTCTATCATCATTCTTCTTTCTAGTTACTAAAAAAATGCCTAAGTATTTAGTTACATATTTTTATACATTGATATGTATTATTTTAAGTATATGTGGAGATGTATCGTTTGTAGTATTAATTCCACTTGCAGCATTACTATTTAAACATGGTAGAAGAAATCCTTTATCAGGTATAATTGCATCGTTTGTAGCAGTTTCCTGTGGTATGGGTATTAACCTCACCATGAGTGGATTAGACTCAGCTTTATCTAATCTAACAGTTAATTCAGCAAGTATAATTGAATCATATTCAATGTCATCTTCTTGTTACTTATTTATAATGTTATTTGCAACACTTATTAGTGCAGGTCTTATAACATATGTAACAGAAGCAGTGATTATTCCTAAGTTAGGAAAATACGAAGAAGATTCAAATGAAATTATAATTGATAAAGATAAATTAACAAGAAAAGAAGTAAGAGGATTATTCTTTGCAGGCTCTGGTTTTGTATTATATTTTATAATTCTTATTTATAATATAATTCCATATGTACAATTCGGAGGTAATTTCCTTGATTATTCACAAGCAAGATACATAGATAAACTATTTGGAGCCAATTCATTCTTCAATAGTGGATTCATATTTGTTATTACATTTATGTTCTTCCTTATAGGCTTCCTATATGGAATTGGTGCTAAAACTATAGAAAACCATAAAGATGTATGTGACTTCCTTGCTAAGTCACTTGATGATATTGGTAAGATTATTATTCTTATATTCTTTGCTAGTATATTTGTTTCTTTATATAAATATACTAATATTGGATATTTAATAACTGCATCTTTATCTAATATTATTTATAAATCTAACTTTACAGGATTACCTTTGGTAGGACTTGTAATATTTATTAGTACAATATCAACAATATTTTTACCATCTCTAACAGCTAGATGGGAGATATTATCAGGTACTGTAGTTCCACTTCTAATGACTAGTGGATTCTCTGCTGAATATGCACAATTATTATTTTCATCAACAGGAACAGTCCTTTATGGCTTAACTCCTGTTATGGCATACTTTGTTATATATTTAGCCTATTTAGATAAATATGATAAATCTGGAACTGGTATGGGTAAATCAATTAGATACCTAACTCCATATGCTATATTCATGTTAGTAATGTGGGTTGTTTTATTACTTCTATGGTATTTAACAGGATTACCTTTAGGAATTGGTACATTCGTATTATCATAAGAATAGTTTTTAACTATTCTTTTTTTATTTGATAATAAACTTTTTGGTTTAAACATGCGTATTTATGTTATAATTAAATCATGGAGGGAATAAAATGAAAAAACTATTTAATTATTTATTAATATTTTTAGTACTTTTAATGCCAGTTGTAAGTGTTAATGCTGCTACTACAACTAAGAAAGCAAAAAGTACTACTACAACAACAGAAAAAACAACTAAAAAAGCTGATAAAAAAGATGGAGTAGGAACACCAGTTAAATTATATGTATTCTATGGTTCAACATGTATTCATTGTGCTCATCTTCATGAAGTAATTTCAGGATTAGAAGCTGATACAAGTATTAACTACATGTTTGAATTAGTTGACTATGAAGTATGGTCAAATGATCAAAATAGAGATTTAATGAAAAATGTAGCTACTACACTTGGAACTACTGCATCAGGAGTACCATTCTATGTAGTTGGTGATTACTATTCTTCAGGATTCCCTGATATAACATCTACAGATGAATCAGTTAAAGCAGCAGTAAAAGATGCAACAAATGAATTAGTTGAAGCAATTAAGACTTCATACAATAAAGCTAATTCAGGTGATTCTTCATATACTGACATTGTAGCATCAGTAGGAAGTGGAGAAGCAACAGTAAAAGAAAATAAAGACACATCAGCAAATGATGTAGTTGGATATATTGTTTTAGGCGTAACAGTAATTATTATCATTGCTATTATCTTTGGTAGAAGTTCTTCTAAAGATGAAGAAGAAGTTGCTGAAGAAATTGAAGAAGAAATAAAGGAAGAACCTAAGAAATCTTCTACTAAAAAAGCACCAGCTGAAAAAACTACTACTAAGAAAGTAGAAACAAAAAAAGCTGAAGCAAAGAAAACTTCAACTAAGAAATCAGCAAAGAAACCTGCTACTAAAAAGAGTTCAAAATAGATCCTAATGGATCTATTTTTTTGTGGACAAAAAAAGTAACCTTATGGTTACTTCAGATAATAAGAAAATACATAAATTCAAAAGTGGTAAATGGAAATCTCTTTCAAACTTATGTATTTGTAAGATAGGAAGATGATAAAATATATCAATGAAAGATATAAAAGATTTCCATTAACAACAGAACATTATAAATATATAACCCCTTTGTCGAGTAGATATAATAGCAAATATGAACCCCTTTGTCAAATTTTTTTTTTCACAAAAATAGCAATTTTTTGCGATTTTTATTAAAAAAATGAAAAAATAGAGCATTTTTTATCATTTTAGGGTATATTTATATAGAGGTATATATATGATAAAAGATGAATTTAAATTTACAAAATTAAATATTATATTAATAGTTTTTAATGTTGGACTAGTTATTTTATGTGTTTTGGCTGCTATTCAATTAATAGGAAGCTTACGTGATAAAAATGAAAAAATACCTGAATTATTAACAACAGCAGATAAGAGTTCTACAAGAGCAGGGGATTTAACAAACACTACCACAGAAGAAACAACTATAACAACTACTAAAAAACAAGGTAACTTAAATAGTCCTTATTATGACTATAATATTGATGAACTATTTAAAGATGAATTAGTTACTAAAGAGAATATAACAACTACATCAGAACAAAAAGCTTTAGTAAAGATATATTTTGATATCTTAAGTTACCTATATGATGTTACTAACGATGAATTGATTAATACTTCATATTTACTAGAACATGTTAAACCTGGTGAAAAAGATATGATTATATATAATAATCATAAATATGGTATTGTTTATAATGGAGAAGCACTTCTTAATAAGATATTCTTCTATTCGAAGACAGCTGGTAGACCAATTAAATATATGTCTGAAGGATTACCAATTATTTTAGAAAAAGACGGAAATGTCTATAAACTAGAAAATACAATTGGTAAATCAATATTACATATTGATAGTTATTCACTTTCATCTAATATGTCTGGTGGAACTATAAATGGTAAAATCATTTACTATAATACTAATTACAAGGAACAAGGTTTAAAAACACCAGATTACAAATCAGCAATGTTAAAATTAAAATATAAAACTGAAGATAAAATGTGGAAAGTTGAATCATTTGATTTTCCAAATGTAATGGAGGATTAATATGAACGAAGGAAGATATGTAGATCCAGTTAATAGAAATTTAGATATTATACTTGGCATTGTAGCTTTAGTATTAATGTCAGTATTTGGATATTTATATTATGAATATAATCAAAATGAAGCAACAAAAAATGTCTATGATATAAGAGAAATAAGAAATAACAAATGGCAAAGTGATTTCCATGATATGTCATTGGAAATAGGCGAGGATAGAATTACCTTAATAAAAGAAGGAGAAACACTTATAGATAACGCAGAATATGAATTCAATTCTAGAACAGGTGAATTCGTATATAAAGATGGTTCTAACGAAGTAAAAGAAACATTATATTTAAGAAGTATAGGTAATACATCAATTACTATTTGGTATAACTATGCTGAATATAGTTTAGGTAAATATATATTAGCAAAATAAAAAAGAATCTTGATAGATTCTTTTTTTTAGTCTTCATCATCAAGTGTAGGATTATTTATTACTACACCAGGTGTTGGAGCAGGAGTAACTTCTCCTCCTTCATCCTCATCATCATCTATAACAGAAGTATTGTTTGTAGTTTTTTCAGTTGTACTAGTAGTTTTAGTAGATGAAGTACTACCATTTATACCAAATGTAATTTCATTAATAGTACTTACAATAGTATTTTTTAATAAGCTTTGATATACAATATATCCTTCACCATAATCAGGATTATAATTTGCATCATCAGGATTATATTGCTCAATAGTGTAAGAAATATTATGTTCTTGGCACCATGACTTCGCATAATCAACACTCTTACCAATGAAGCTTGGAAGAGGTGTATTATTGTCATTATAAGAATATGTAGATTTTCCAATTACTTTAGGCTCAAAAGCTTCATTTATATCAAAACTAAATGTTTTAATTAGAGTAGGCTTTTTAATCTCTAAAGTAACCTTTAAGGCATCTTTAATTTCATTTAAACTTGCTTCAGAATAAATAAGTGCACTAACAGGCATTGTTCTACTAATATTAGGTATTATTATACTTTCACCACGACAATTTAAAAAAGTCTTTTGAATGTTAATAAGTGAATCATTATTAGCACTTGCTATAGTACTTTTAAATACATTATATAAACTCATTATGTTAGCAGTAGACATATTTGTAACTAAGTTATTGGAAATAGCTTCTAATACTTTATAAAAGTCATCTACTGATTTAATACCTTTAAGTTCATTTGCCATTGCTTGAACTACATCTTGTTGATGTTGTATACGTGCAAAGTCAGAAGATAAATATAAATGTCTACATCTTGCATAAGCAAGTGCTTGTTCACCATTTAATCTTTGAACACCTGTATCCATACAAATGATGTCTCTACCAAATCTACGTTTAGAGTCTTGTTCACACACTTGACCATTATATTTGTTTTTAACATTAGGAGGTTCAACATCTACTGTAATACCACCTAAATTATCTACTAAATCAACTACACCTTTGAAATTAATCATAGCGTAGTAATCTATTTTAATATCTATTAAATTTTCAACTGTTTTTACAACGCATTGACCTCCATACGCTGATGATGAATTTATCTTTGATGAAATACCTTTATTACAAATAGGTACATAAGTATCACGTGGAATAGAAAATACTGTTGCACTTAATGTTTTAGGATTAAATGATGCAACCATTAAAGTATCTCCATTAAATCCTGAGTTAAAGTTTAATCTATCTTTATCTGAGTCTACACCAATTAATAATACAGTAAATGGTTCAGTTACATTTGAATTAGTGTTTTCTATAACCTTAGTTGGTTTCATCTTCTTTGAAAATTCAAATTGTACTTTAGTTTCTTCACCAATATTAGCGTATTGATCGAATGGTGAGAATGTTTCAACATAATCTCCACCAAGGAATACACCATTTATTTTCCCATCATATAGGTATTCAAGCATTTCATAATATGAATCATATTTATTGATTTTTATTTTATCAATTTTTTCTTTTTTAATTAACTCATATGCTAACGTATTACCTTCAACATCTGTATCATTATTGATCATACCAACAGTAAAGTTACTACTATTAGCAAATGCTGTATCCTTTAATAAAACTAGTTTAGAAGTATAAACTACTTCATTATCATCAGTCATATTTGAAATATAACCATGAGCTTTATCAATATATATACTTCCTACAATTGATACACATGATATTAACATAGCAAATACACTTATAACAACTACTGCTGCATTTTTCTTTGATAGCAAGAGTAGCAAATCTATAAACCAATAGATTAATAGAAGTGTACCTAGACTAATAATAACTATAACTCTTATAGTTGTTTCAATATTACTAAGAGATAGCAACGATTTAGTAAATAATATATAAGAAACTAAGAATAGTAATACTACAAAATAGTAAATTAAACGTATACTTAGCTTCGATTTTTTTAATTTTCTTAAAAATGCTTTCATATAAAGCCTCCTATACTAAATTATACTACATATGAACCTTTTATAATAGTTGTTAGATTAACTTTTGGTTTATTTTCTAAAAACATATATGTTATAATTAGAAATGGAAATGAGGCAAATATTGCATGAAGAAGAAAACAGTAGCCTTTGTTATTTGTATATTTCTAATAGTTGCATTATTTATAGTATACATATTTAGTGAACTATATACTGAAAGTGATATTACAACAAATAATGAAAATTTAGTTACAGACTCAATGAAGTTTAAAAAAGAATATGAAGAGATTAATAATAAACCTACAACAACAGGAAAAACAGTAAGAGAAATAAATATAATAGATGATAATATGATAGTTTACACAACTGAAGATGAATTAATTAATATGATTGATTCTGAACAATCATTTATAGTTTATTTTGGTTTTGCTGAATGTCCTTGGTGTAGAAGTGTTATAGAAAACTTTATTAATACAGCTAAGGAAAATAATGTTGATAAGATTTATTATTTAGATGTATTAAATATAAGAGATAAATATGAATTAGATTCTAATAATAAAGCAGTTAGAACACAAGAAGGAACAGCAGGATATTATACTTTATTAACTAAATTATCTAATGTATTATCTGAATACAAACCTCTTACATATACAAATAGCAAAGGTAAAGAGAAAAAAGTTACAATTGATGAAAAGAGAATATATGCACCTAATTTTGTATTAGTACAAAAGGGTGTAGCAACTATGATGACAACAGGAATTAGTCCTAAAGAAGAAGATCCTTACATGGAACTTACAAGTGAAATAGTTGATTATCAAAAGACTGAATTTGAAAAAATGTTTCAAACATATAATAAAAACTTAGTTTTATCAACATGTGCTGATACAATGTGCTAAAAAAAATACTTACATTAACGTAAGTATTTTTTCTTTGCATTTTTTTTAGCTTCTTTATATTTGATTTTTTCTTTATTTTTCTTTTCAATATATTTTCTTCTAGATTCTGTTAATCTCTTCTTTATTAGTACCATGCTATTGTATATTTTAATATCAGGGAATGATTCTAATAATCTTCTATAAGGTTTAGTACTATTATATATATACTTCTTAACTTCTTTAGTAATTTGTTCAGTATTATCAGATCTAATTGAGTTAGATACATTTTTTAGTTTAGATATAATTGAGAATGAAACAATCATATCAAGTGCCTGAATAGAAAGAAGTACTATAGTTATAGTTAATAGTATACTTTCACTTACATGTTTATTAATTCCAGCAATTATAATTGGATTTAAGAAATATATTATTAAAAGAGCTCCTAATCCAAACGCTAAACTAAATAATAAACATATACGACCGTTTATATTATAAGGCATATTAGAATAGTCCCACCAACGAGCCTTAAATACCTTTTCAAAAGCCCAAGAAGTAAAGTATTCTAAAACGGCACATATAATTGTTGCACCAAAGAATACAACTAAAGGATCACTCTCATATTTAGTTAAGAAAAAAGTAATTGCCATAGAACCAAATCCATAAACAGGACAAATTGGACCAATTAAAAAGCCTCTATTAATAAATCTTTTTTCGCTTATTATCGTTTGTATAACCTCTTGTAGCCAACCTATAAATGAACTTATATAAAATATAAGAACATAATTTATAAAGGTATTCATAACACCACCGTGTAAATTATAACATATATTATATATATTAGTAAATTAACAAAAATGTGTTATACTAGTGCTAGGAAAGTGATAATTATGAAAAGAATTTTTAAAGTTTTAAGTAAACCTAGAAGTCTATATTTTTCAATTGTTACAGTATTAACTTTAACATGTTTTCTTATGACTATTTCTTTCTCATTTTTCACTCCTACATCAACTAATAGAGTTGAGTTACCAAGTATAGAAATAAATAATACACTTACTACTGTAAGTGAAAATAATAGTTTTATTATTCCAGCAAATACTGAACAACTAATTGAATTAAATGTTACTAGTAATAGTAATGTAGATTCGGTATTTAATATTTATTATGTTCAAAATGATAATATTGAATATAGTTTAATTGAACCGATAGATAATAATTTAAAAGTTGGGGAAAAAAAGACTATAACTGTATTATTTAGAAATATAAGCACTGAAGATACTTTCTTAGAATTAAGAATTTATAATAGCTTGGTTAATAAAGATTTAAACGTTGATGGTAAAATTATAAGATGAGGTAAATAATATGAAACAAATTTCTTTTGTTGTACCATGTTATAATTCTGAAGAATACATGGAACATTGTATCGATTCATTACTTATCGACAAAAAAGATATAGAAATAATCATCATTGATGATGGATCAAAAGATAAAACAGGTAAAATTGCAGATAATTATAAACGTAAGTATCCTGATATAGTAAAAGTTGTTCACCAAGAAAATGGAGGACATGGAGAAGGAATTAATCAGGGTCTAAAGAAAGCAACAGGTAGATATTTTAAAGTAGTAGACTCAGATGATTGGCTAGATGAGGAGAGTTTAAAGACACTTCTTAAGAAAATAAAAGATATTAATACAGATTTAATAGTAACCAATTATGTATATACTTATACAGATGGTAGAAAAAATCAATCTATTAATTTTTCAAATGTATTTGATGAAAACAAAGTATTAAGCTGGGATGATATACATAGATTTAAAACTAGACAATACCTAATGTTACATTCTCTTATATTTAAAAAAGATATGCTTGATAGAGCAGATATAGAACTACCTAAACATGTATTCTATGAAGATAATCTATTTGTATACATGGCTTTAAGACATACTGAATCAATTTATTATATGAATCTTGATTTATATCATTATTTCATTGGTAGAGAAGATCAATCAGTTCAAGAACCTCAATTAATAAAGAGAAGTTCTCACCAAGTCTTGGTATCTACAAGAGTAGGAACACTATATAACATAAAAGACATTAAAAATAAAAAACACTATAGAGTTATGAAAAGACATTTATCTTTATTTATTACACTTGCAATAGTATTCTCAAGATTATCTAAAAGTGATTCAGGAGAAAAACAATATAAAGATATGTTAAAAGAAATAAAGGCTAAGAATATTAAAGTTTATAGAATTGTACGTAATCCATTTACTATGTCCGGGCTTGCTTCCATTCCAGGAAAAGCGGGAAGATGGACAGTTATTAAAGGATATAGAATAGCTCACAAGTTAGTAAACTTTAATTAAAAGACATTAGTCTTTTTTTATGTGTTATAATACTCGTATGAAGAAAAAAGAATTATTAATATTTACAATTTGTTTTATTATTACTGTTATTATTTCATGTTTAGTAGTATTTACTGAGAAAAAAGATGATATATCTAATTATGAAATAACTGATGCTAATATAACCTGTTATTATGAATCTATTACTAAAGATGAGGATGGTCTTCCTATTGGAAGTAGTTATAATTACATGTATTTATATACAAAAGGTAACTATGTATCTAAAGTAATATATCGTAATATATTTTCTAGAAAAGAATTCGGGGACTCCTTATCAGATACTCTAACTAATATGTTAAATATCTATGAAGGAACAGAAGGTATAACAACTTCTAGTGAAGATATAAATGATAAAGTAATGCTTACTATTACTTTTGATTTAACTAAAATGAATATTGATGAAATTAAGAATGAGTATGATGAAGTATTTGATGAAACATCTATACTTATGAACTTAAAAAATAACATGACAATAGATGAATATTTAAAAATAGAAACAGAAGAATATGTGTGTAAATAAGCATCAAAAAAGAACCTAGCATCAGGTTCTTTTTTTCAACAGATTTCAAATTTAAAGTATTTAGTTTGATATAGAAGTAGTTTTTAGGGGAAAGAAAAAATTTTTCTTATTTGGTTATACCAACTAAAGTTTAAATTTGATATCTTACTCCATAAGACTTCAATGAACAGCTTGTGTTCACTTTAAATTCAAAAAATAAAAATTGTCGAATAATCACATTTACTTGAATAAATACTTCTCTCATTTAACAGCCTAGCACTCGTCTTTCATCGACAAGTATGTGATTGCTAGTTTAAGCCTTCCATTAAAAGCATCCTGCGATTAATGGGAATTTTTTTAAAACATATAAGGTAATCAGTACGTTTTAAGTACTTACTTGGTAGTCTGATGTGTAAATCTTTGTTGTAATTCCAGAAACTATGTCCAAACAAAATTATGTATTTTACGACATTCTGTATCAATTGATACACCAAGAATATCTACATAACCTATAGTACTCTAACCACCTACCTTAATACTACTACAACATTTCTAATTTATGTATAAATTTAAATTAATAAAAAAAATTAGACATAAAAATTTACATCTAATTTTAATAATCTCTTTTCTTATAAAATAGAATTGATAAGAAATAAGATATTGTATACATAACTACAGCTGTAGTAGATACTATATAAATACCATATGTTCTAACAAATGTTATTATTGCTTCCCAATCAATTTTAATTGCATGAAATACATTTGTAGAAACACTTATAATTGAGCCTACTCCTAAAAGTAACATTACTATACTTAATAATACTAATCTTGATTTTTCACATCCATATTTATAAATAATAGGATAGAAAATGGAATCTACTATAATAGCAGCAGCTTCTAATAGTAATAAGTTATACATCATATTAATATTTAAACCATAATAGCCTGGATGAATAATAATATGTATAAGTGTAAATATTACTGCACCTATGAATATAGATATAAGTGCCATTACTAAAGTAAATATATACTTAGCAAGTACTATTTGCTTTCTAGTTAAAGGATAACTTAATGTATAAGCCATAGTATTATAGAACTCATCTGTTTGGAATGTATTTATTCCTGAACTCATTATATAAAGCGGTACTACACATACTGCTAAGGTATAATTACCTAGTGCAATAGATAATAGAAGAGTACCAATAAAAGTTATAAGTAAACTTTTCCACGATGTTCTAAAAAACATCATATCTTTTATTATTAATCCTCGCATTTTTTACCTCTTATATATAAAAGCATAATATCATCAAGAGTAGTTAATCTTTTTATATACTTATTATATTCTTTACTCATATTTTTCTTTTCTACTAATACTTGATAATCAAGTCTATTTTTAATATATCTTGTAATATGTTTCTTATTAAAGTTATCAAATTCTTTATCACTTAACTCAATTACTGTGTAGTCTTCTTTGATATCTTTTAAAGGTTTATCAAATACAATACTACCTTTAGAAATAAATATTACATCATCTGCAATATGCTCTAAGTCACTTGTGATATGTGTAGAAAGTAGAATAGAGTTATCATTATCATCTACATAATTTTGAAACATATCAAGTATCTCACTTCTAACAACTGGATCAAGACCACTTGTAGGTTCATCAAGTATTAATACTTTAGGATTATGTGATAAACATACTGCAATTTCTAACTTTTTCTTAGTACCTGTAGACATCTTTTTAACTTCCATATTTTTAGGAATAGAGTATTCATTTATTAACTTATAATACTTTTTAGAATCCCATTTACTAAAAATATTTTTCATTATTAAATTAATATCTGCTACTTTAAATGATTCATTTATAAACGAATCATCATATACAATACCAATATCGTTCTTTAGTCCGTCTTCATATTCTTTACCAAATAGTTTAACTGTACCACTAGTCTTATACATAGCATTTAATATGCATTTAATAATTGTTGTTTTACCAGCACCATTTTCACCGATTAGTCCAACAATCTTTCCTTTAGGAACTTTTATTGATATATCTTTAAGAGCAAAATCATCAAATATTTTATTTAAATTATTTACTTCAATATTCATATATTCTCCTTACTATTGAAATAATTATACAACATCTTTATAATAATTTTATGGAAAAATTATATAAGTATCTAATTATTATAAATATAATATCATTTTTTATATATTATATAGATAAGAGAAAAGCTATAAAAAGAAAACTAAGAGTTCCAGAAGGAGTCCTTTTACTTATGTCTTTCTTAGGTGGTGCATTTGGTTCAATTCTTTCTATGTATATATTTCATCATAAAACAAGAAAGTGGTATTTTGTTTTATTTAATTTTTTGTTTTTAATAAGTTATACATACTTATTAATAAAGGGAGTTTAATATGGATTTAAAAGATTTAATAAATAAATATATACAAGTTGAGCTAAGAGATGGTAAAAAAGTAAAAGGAATTCTTACTGATGTAAAGGACATGGATGACGGAGATTACTTTTATACAGCCATACAAATCAGAGTAAAAGAAGATGATTATAGATTAATTTATATGATTGAAGTAGATTCTCTTGGCGAAATAGTATAATGTGTGTTATACTTTATATGCAGTGCCTACTGCATTTTTATTTTTAAAGCCCAAGCAATATCTTTTGATATTGTTTTTTTGTGCTTATAAACCTATAATAATACTAGGAAGGTGAGAGAATGAATTTATCAGAAATATTTGTTTCTAAAGCTAAAAAAAGTGAAAGAAGTTTAATAGTAAGTTCGGTATTAACACTTGTAATTGGTATTATGCTTGCTATTTATCCGGATGACTCACTAAGCTTATTAACTAAAATAATAGCTATTGGATTAATGTTAATAGGAATATATGAAATTATTACATTCTTTAAAATAGCAAAAATGGAAAGAATAGGAAGTGCATCATTTGCACTTGGCGTAGTATTCTTTGCAGGAGGTTTATATCTATTTATAAATGATGCTATTTTACCAAAATTCATTACTACATTTATAGGTGTACTAGTTTGTATTAAATCAGTGTATAAAATACAAATTGCTATTAGTATTAAAGACTATTCAAAGAATTGGAAATACTCATTTGTATCAGGAATTATTGTTTTATCACTTGGTATTGTAATGATTTTTCATCCAAATGATACAGCTAATACAATTGTAAGAATATTAGGTATATTATTAACACTAAGTTCTATATATGAAATAGTTGAATCAATTACTATTGTTAAGAAAATTGATAAAGTAACTGATGCTGTTTTCATAGAAAAAAAGAAATAATGATGGTGACTTATGACTGAAAAACTAAAAAGAATGCAAATGATCTTAGTTATTGCAGCAACATTGATATTTTTTGCTGATATAAGTTTATTTGCAAGTTCATTAATAAAATTAGATTATGTTAAATTTGTATTAGGTTTGATAATACCAACCATATTAGTTGTTTTATCATTCCAAGTTGAAAAAGAGTTAAAATTAAACACAGCTTCATCAATTATATATGATCTAGGTTTTGCATCATATATGGTTTCAGTGCTTGGAACACTTTCTTTATTTGATGGGCATCAAGTACTAAGTATTGGTAATTTTGATTTATCTAAAGTTACAGTATTTTTCTTGTTTGGTGTATTAATATCAGTGATATCGTATGTTATACAAAAGAAGAAAAAATATCTAAACTTAGCACTTGCTTCTCTAGTAATAACACTAGAAGGATTATTTAATGATATTGCACTTGTATATGTAGACAGTTATCATAGCGTGTTCTATGGATTCTTTGCAGGATTAACATGCTTATTATTTATTAATATATTTGTTAAAAAAGAAAGTTTAAGCTTTTTTACATTAATTAATCTACTACATACATTATTTATGATATTTAATACTAAATTTACTGAGATAATTGGACTTGAATTAATTGCAAGTATTTTAAATTTAGCAGTACTTATTATAAATGTTAGAAGACAAGACAATCTAGGATTTGATTTCCTATCATTCATGACAATTGGTATAGAATTATTCATGATTTGGATGAGTTTGTTATACGCAAGTTTTGATGGAGCAAGTCTAGTATTAGTTGCAGTAGTTGCTTTAATAGATATGTTATTTAGTGTGCTTGATATTGGAAATAATAGAAAACAAGCACTTGGTTTTAAGATTGTACTTGATATATTCACATTAATGCTTATGATTAATACAATATTTACAAAAGAAGCAGTTATTCCAGTTGTAATAATTGTATTATTAAGTTCATTAGTATCAACTTATGCACTTAAGAGTGATAAATATGAACAATACTTATTACCATTTAAATTAATTGTATCTATTATTGCATTACTATCTTTAATAGCAGAATATATTACAATTACTTCATCAGAAGTGATTGCAATTATTAATGTATCTGCCATAATTGGTTTAGTATTAAGTAATAATAAAACATTTAAGAATATGTTCTTAACTGTAATTGGAATTACACTTTTTGCATCATTCCAATATCCATATGATTTCTTTGATTATTTCTTAATATCAGGTATGATGTTGGTTAACTATTTTGTAGTATCTAAAACATATAAAGAGAAACCTATATTTGGTAACATATTACTTGCTACATTAGCAATATATGTATGTGCTAAATTAGATGTCTTTAATGAACACTTTTTATATTTAGCAATGGCAGCTGTATTTGGAATAGTTCACATACTTGATAAAAATGATAATGAAAAAATTATTTCATTTATTGCAATAATTTACTCATTATTAGCATTTATTACTAGATTAACTTTAAGTCAAAGTCTAATTGATAGTGCACTTCTAGTAGTATTATTCTTTGCACTTTCATATGTTTTATTAAGATTCAAAGGTGGAGAAGTAGTATTTATTGTAGGACTTGTAGTATTAGCATTAAATACATATGTTGCTTATGATATTGTTGTAACACTCACATTCGTATCAGAATTGATTATTACATTATTCTTATCTTATAAGAATCGTGAAAATATTTTTAGAACAGCATTATTATTGATTATTACTACTGGTATATATTTACTTACTCAATTAGATAATGTTCCTTCATTTGTTTATATGTTAATTGCAGGTTTAGCTGCAATATATGCAATCTTCTTAAGTATTAAGAAATATTTAAAGAATGATTATGAAAGAGAACAAAAAGAAAATGAAGAAAAAATTAAAGAAAAAGAACATGTTCATGAAGAAAAAGAAGTAGAATATATTTACTGTACTTCATGTGGTACACGTTTAGAAAAAGATTCTTCGTTCTGTACAAATTGTGGAGAAAAAGTTGAAAAATAATATTGATATAAAAATATCAATAAATTATAATTTAAAAAAGAATAGGTGATTAAAATGGCTAATAAAAAAGAAGAAAAAACATTTAAGGATATTGTTGTAAGTTTTATTCCATCAGTATTACTTTCAATAATAGTATTTCCTATATTAGGTTATTTCTCATACTCAATTTATTCATCTAGTATAATAGGAGCAAGTAAATCATTTGAAGTAGTTATGTTACTTCTAATAATTGGTTTAAATCTTTTAGTATTATCAATTATATTCTATGTTGCTAATATGTTCTTTAAAACAGATATTAGAAGACATGCTTTAGTAGGTTGTTTTATAATTATTATATTATTAATATTAACTATTGTAAGATATACAGCTTATAAAGAAATTGATATTAAAACTAACTCAGAAGAGTACTTTAAACTATTAAATGATTTCAAATTTACTCGTGCAATTTTAATTGGATATGTAACTTATTACTTCCTTGCTATGTTATTAAATAGAATTTCAGTAGTAAGTTTAAAGAACAAAAAAAGATAAGACATCATGATGATGTCTTTTTTATTTATTTATGGTAAAATAGTCACGAATTGGAGGGAGAATATATGTTTGAACTAGTTAGTAAATATAGTCCAAGTGGAGATCAACCTGAAGCCATTGAAAAATTAGTTGATGGTATTAATAAAGGTGAAAAGAATCAAGTATTACTTGGTGCAACAGGAACAGGTAAAACTTTTACCATGGCAAATATTATTGCCAAAACAAATAGACCAACTTTAATACTTGCTCATAATAAAACACTTGCAGGACAATTATACTCTGAAATGAAAGAATTATTTCCTAATAATAGAGTTGAATATTTTGTTAGTTACTATGACTACTATCAACCTGAAGCATATGTTCCTTCTTCAGACACTTATATAGAAAAAGATTCATCTATTAATGATGAAATAGATGAACTAAGGCATGCTGCTACAGAAGCACTTATTACTAGAAGAGATGTAATAGTTGTATCATCTGTATCCTGTATATATGGTATAGGTGATAAATCAGACTATGAAAATGAAGTATTAATATTAATTCAAGGAATTGAATATGGTAAAGAATATATTCTAAAAAGATTAGTTGAAATGAACTATGAAAGAAATGAAATAGATTTCCATCGAGGCACATTTAGATCTAAAGGAGATACTATCGATATTATTCCATCTTCTGAAAAGAAAAATGGTATAAGGGTAGAACTATTTGGTGATGAAATAGATAGAATATGTGAGTTTGATTGTCTAACAGGTACTATTATTAGAACAATTAAATCAATCACTTTATTCCCAGCTACTCACTTTGTTACTAATAAAGCAAAACTAGAAGAAGCATGTAATAGAATAGAAGCTGAGATGAATGAAAGAGTAAAATATTTTACTGATAATAATAAACATATTGAAGCTCAAAGGATAAAAGAAAGATGTACATATGATTTAGAAATGTTAAGAGAAACAGGATTCTGTCATGGTATTGAAAACTATTCAAGACATCTTTCTTTAAGAGGAGAAGGTGAAACTCCTTCAACTCTAATTGATTTCTTCCCAGATGATTTCCTATTATTTATAGATGAATCTCATGTAACAGTTCCACAAATAAGAGGTATGTTTAATGGAGATAGAATGCGTAAATCGACTTTAGTTGAATATGGCTTTAGACTTCCAAGTGCTCTTGATAATAGACCACTTATGTTTGATGAGTTTGAGTCTAAATTAAATCAAACTATATATGTATCTGCTACCCCTGGAGACTATGAATTAAGTATTTCTCCTAAACCAGTAGAACAAATTATTAGACCAACTGGACTATTAGATCCTACAATTGATGTAAGAGGAACTGAAGGACAAATAGATGATTTAATTAATGAAATACAAGATAGAATAGCTAAGAATGAAAGAGTACTTGTTACAACTCTTACTATTCGTATGTCAGAAGATTTAACAGCATATTTAAAGAATGCTGGTATAAAAGTTGCATATCTTCATAGTGAAATTAAAACACTTGAAAGAATGAAGATATTAAATGATTTAAGAACTGGAAAAGTAGATGCTATTGTTGGTATTAATCTTTTAAGAGAAGGTATAGACTTACCTGAAGTATCATTAATTGCTATACTGGATGCTGATAAACAAGGATTTTTAAGAAGTGATAGAAGTTTAATCCAAATAATAGGTAGATGTGCAAGAAATGCAAATGGTCATGTAATCATGTATGCAGATACAATGAGTGATGCAATGTCTAAGGCTATAAGTGAAACTTCAAGAAGAAGACAAATACAAGATGAATATAACAAAGTTCATGGAATTATACCTAAGACTATTATTAAAGATATAAGAGGACCTATTTCTAATGAAATAGATGAAACTATTGAAAATACTGATATTACTAAGTTAACAAAACGTGAAAAAGAAGAATTAATTGCTGACTTAGAAGCCCAAATGAAAGAAGCAGCAAAGAACATGGATTTCGAAAAAGCTATCGAATTAAGAGATGCATTATTTGAAATAAAAAGTGAGTAGATTACTTTAACTTGAATAATTTTTATGCTATTCTTTTGTTAGAATAAGAGGGATTTATTATGCCAAGAAAAAGAAAAAAAGATAAAACACAAGAAATATATTCAGTAGGATGTGTAACACTTACTATTATTAAATACTTTGCATTATTAATGACTGTAGCATATGTAGGATCATTTATTGCATCTGGAATTATTTATATTATTTCAGGTAATACACTTACAACTAATACATTATCTAAGTTATATTCTTTAATAACTTATTATGATTCATCACATGCATCTCAAATGATTCATTATGTAGGATTTGGATCATCTAAGTTAGCGTTACTACTATACACATTTGCATATTCAATTAAATATGGATTAATGTATCTTTTAGTAATTAAATTTAAAGAAGTATTTAAGACAATTATTAAAGGTAAAATGTTTACTGATAAAAATTTAGATATATTAGGTAGTTCAATAAAACTTGCTCTTGTATTAGCCTTTGCTCAACCAATAATAATGGCTTTTACAATAATTACTACACATGTATTTTTTGACTTTTCTGCATTCGACTTTAGTGGTATACTATACCTGTTTGTCGCAGTGCTACTATATATGATTTTTGCAACAGGATACAATATGGAGAAAAAACACGAATCTTACGACAAAGAATTAGAAGATTATCGTGCTGAAATCTCAGAATTAGAAATAGAAAACCTTAAAACTAGAAAAGAACAAAAAGAGAGTGTTGAAGAGATAGTTGAAACTACTACTGTTCCTAAAAAGAGACGTAGAAGAAAAAAGAAAACAACTGCAAAGAAATCATCCGATAAACAATAATAAAAAATAAACTACTCATGAAGTAGTTTTTTCCAGTTATATAGAATAGGGTGTGTTTAAAATGGAAAAAGTATATGTATTTGGTCATAAGAATCCAGATACCGATTCTGTTTGTAGTGCAATAGCAATTTCAAATTTAAAGAATAAAATTGGTTTAAATACTGAACCAAGAATATTAAGTGATTTAAATCCTGAAACTAAATTTGTACTTAAAACTTTTGGTGTTGAAGAACCAGAATATCTTAACGATGTTAAAGTTAAAATTAAAGATATTAAATATAATAAGAACTATATGATTAATGAGAATAAACCAATTGTAGAAGCATACAGTATGATGAATAAATATGCTTATACAGGTATTCCTTTAATTGATGATGATAAAAAGTTCGTTGGATATGTTTCTTTAAAAGAACTTGCTTATGACATGATTTATAATGAATCTATTAGAATAGATACTAAATTTGATAATTTAATAAAAACTTTAGATGTTTCAGAATATATGAAGTTTGATGAAGATATACAAGGTTATGCTCATGCAGCAACATTTGATGATATTACATTTATAAGAGATATTCCTTTAGATAATGAAACAATTCTTATTGTTGGTGATAGAGAATCTATCATTAACTATGCTTTAACTAAGAAAGTTAAAATGATTATTTTAGTTAAGAATAAGAAACTTACTGAAACTCAAAAAGAACTTGCTAAGAAGAATAAGATAAATGTGCTTGTTTCATCTAAATCTTCATTTAAAATAGCAAGATTATTATGCTTAGCTAATCCAATTAAATCTATTAAGAGAAATCAAAAGACTGTTATCTTTAATGTTAATGATTACTTAACTGATTTTGAAGAAGCTACTAGTAAACTTAAACATACAAATTATCCAATTGTTGATAATAAAGGTATTTGTTTAGGTATGCTTAGAACTATTGATTCACATGATACTACTCGTAAAAAGGTAATATTAGTTGACCACAATATGTTTAATCAATCAGTAACTGGTTTACCAGAAGCTGAAATCTTAGAGATTATAGATCATCATAATATTGGTGATATTGTTACTAGTCAACCAATTAACTTTAGAAACATGGCTTTAGGTTCAGCTTGTAGTATTGCTTACTATTTATATAAAGAAGCAAATGTTAAGATTACAAAACCAATAGCTGGTTTAATGTTAAGTGGTATTCTTTCAGATACTCTTATCCTTAAGAGCCCAACAACCACTGAAAAAGATAAATTAATAGCAAAAGAACTTGCAAGTATTGCAAAAGTAGATATTGAAAAATATGGAATGGCACTTCTTGAAAGTGGTATATCTATAGAAGGTTTAAGTGCTAAAGATATAATATTCAGAGATTTCAAGACTTATAACATTGGAGAAGATTCAATGGTAATAGGTCAAGTATTTACTACTGATTTTAGTACTTATAAAAATATTAAAGAAGATATTATAAATGAGTTGGATGATATAATGGAACATCATGGTTATAACATTTGTGCATTATTTGTAACAAATATTATTACTAATGATTCTAATGTATTATATGCACGTAAATGTGAAGATTTAATACGTATTGCATATGGTCTATCATCAATTGAAGAGGGGCAATTACTTGAAGGAGTTATGAGTAGAAAGAAACAAATGGTACCTAACTTAATGTCAGTAATTGATCATACATAAAATGAGTGAAGATAAACCAAAAGCAACTCGTGTAACAATTGATTTATCAACTACTGTTAAACCAATTCAAGTTACAGAAGAACAAGCGCTTGAAAAAGCAAAACAAGATAATTTAAAACAAGTAAAGTTTGAAGATGAAAATCTAGATGTTGTTAAAACAAATGTAGATGAACGACTTGCTTATGAAGAAACTATTCAAAAAGATGATCCTGAAACTAAGAAGGCTATTGAAGAAGCAAATGAAGAGTTAAATGTTAAAAAGTTTAATGAAACAAACAAAGTTCTTAGTTCAATAGATCATGAAAAAATGAATAAAGATTTAGTAAAAATATTAATAATAATAGCAATTATTATATTTATTATTTTATTAATTGAATTACCAAGTTTTATTGGTACATTTAAATAGGAAGCACTTGCTTCCTATTTTTTTATAAAAATTTTAGTCATGTGCAACTAAGTATAAAGATGCCAAAGATAAGGTTAAAAACATAATAATTATAGATATGAAGAAAGCACTAGAATAGGTGCCAATTTGATTTTTTTAACAAAACATGCTATACTTTAGTTATGTGTGGAGCATTATGCTAGTCATTATACTATTTGAAGGTGGGCCTAAAAATCCATCAATTGTCGAATGACACTTTACACACATGCTTCTTCTGCCCAAGTTGGGGTGTGTGAGTAATTTAAAGTTTAAGGATAAGTTGGAACGGCATCTAACGGAACTCCTTTTACTACGTCACTTAATGATCAGAGAATATAATAACGTACATGATGTGAGTGTTTAATAGGGATTTAATATAAATTGTATTAATGAAATATTGAATGCAAAAGCATATAAGGATAGTCACTTTTGTTAGGGAAAACCTCTAGCGTGTATATACTTCGAGTATTAAGGTACGGACTAAGTGGTAATCGAGTAGCTACATTTGGTAACAGGTAGTCACTTAAATTAAGGCGAAAGCGCTTAAGAGTAATTTTAAGTTTTAAGTGGTGAAATACAGCTCGACCTAAGCCGTAAAATTGATTCGTTGTATACCATACAAATAAGCTTTAATTACGGGGAAAGACGAAATTAAAGTTTTTTTTATGCAATAAATTTATTATGTTATAATTAAAATAGGTGAATAGAATGAAAAATAATTGGATTGTTACAGTTTTTATATTAACGTTTATATTATCAATAGTTTTTAGTGCTTTATCAAATGTATTAACAGTATATGCTCCTACATTTGTACTTGCTATACTTTTAATTGTAGTTATTTCTTTGGGTATATTATTCGATGTAATAGGAACAGCTGCTATATCAGGTAATGAAGCAACATTCCATGCTCTTAATACTAAGAGAATAAAGGGAGCTAAAATGGGATTATTTATAGTTAAAAATGGACCAAAGATATCTTCAACTTGTAATGATATAGTAGGTGATGTATCAGGTATTATATCTGGTTCAATTGGTGCAGTTCTTGCAATTGCCTTACATTCAAAATTTGGTATAAATGAAGTAGTAATAAGTGTTGTTATTGCAGCATTAATATCGTCATTAACTGTAGGTGGAAAGGCAATATTTAAACCTATTGCTATTAAAAATGCAGATAAAATAATTACAACTTTAGCTAAAACGTTAAGTATATTTGGAGGAGGAAAATAGGTGAAGGCATTAATAACTGGTGCTTCTTCTGGAATTGGAGAAGAAATAGCAAAATATTTAGATGAACTTGGATATGAAACTATCCTTGTTGCCAGAAGAAAAGAAAGATTAGAAGAAATTTCTTCTAAAATGAAACATAAATCTACCTATTATTGTTACGATTTAGGAAAAGAAACAAATGTATTTAAATTAATAGAAGAACTAAAAGCTGTTGATATCGATGTACTTATTAACAATGCAGGATTTGGATTATTTGGTAAATTCCAAGATACATCTTTAGAAAGAGAACTTGAAATGATTGATCTTAATATCAAAACTCTTCATATTCTAACTAAAGAGTTTATTAAAAGATTTACTGAAAGAAAATCAGGCTATATTTTAAATGTCGCATCATCAGCTGGATTCTTAGCTGGACCAAATTTAAGTACTTACTATGCAACTAAAAATTATGTTGTAAGACTAACAGAGGCTATTTATGAAGAGTTAAGAAAAGATAAATCTAATGTTCATATAAGTGCATTATGTCCAGGACCTGTTGATACTGAATTCAATAAAGTTGCTAAGGGTACATTTGCCTCATTAGGTATAAGTCCAACTAAAGTAGCACATATAGCAGTAGATGGATTATTTAAGAAAAAATTAATAATATTACCAGGTTTTAGTATGAAACTTGCACATTTCTTTATGCGTTTTGTACCTGATAAAATGTTATTAAAAATTATTTATAAGTATCAAAACAATAAATTGAAAAAGTAAAGTATCTTTACATGAATTTAATTTTTTTTAACATGTATCTTCAAAAAATGATATAATGTTAATATGATATGGGAATCCAATAAGTGGAGGGGAAAATAAATGGCTAAAAATATAAATATTTATGAGCATGATGATCTTAAGACACTAGAATTATCTTCTGATATATGTCAAATGTTAAGAGACCAAGGAATGCAAACTGTTGGAGACGTGTGGATACTAAACAGAAAAAAATTAAAAGCTATGGGGTTTAAAGATTCTGACATAAAAATAATAATTATTAAACTTCAACTTTTAGGACTTGATTTAAACAAGAAAATATACAATTAAGCATTATAAAATAATGCTTTTTTGTTGTAGTAATTTATAGTTTTAGGTGGTATAATGTCATTAATAATAATGTATAAGGATAGGGATGATACTATGGCCATAGATATCAAGTATTTTAGAAAAAAAATTAAGACTGTTTTATCAAGAGATTTTGTCCAAAAAATTGTGACTAAATATGAATCTACTGATTTTACAAATAAGACTACAAACAATGGTAGCAGTTTTAGAGTAATTGACGAAAAAAGTGAAGAAAATAAAACTAGACCTAGTATTGACTATGTAAGAGCATTTTTTGATAATGAGTTAAAAAGAGACTATTTAGTATCAAGAGGCTTATACGATTCTCTATTAGATGATACAGATATCAATACAAAGAGAGAGATAGTTGCTAAAGCAACTAATGATATTAGAGAATCTCTTGAATCTAGAAATGGTACTTTAATTCTTAATAGTGGTACTATTCTTGATAATCCACAAACTGATAGCCCTTGTCATATACTAACAATTAATACTGATGGTGAATCTATTATTTCTATTGTCAAAGCAATATATGGAATAATGAAAAAACGTGAAATACCATTTGATATTGAAATACCTAGATATTCAGATCAAAAGAGTGGTTATACTGAAGCTATTAAGTTAAATGTTAC
Source organism: uncultured Caryophanales bacterium (assembly GCA_946536225.1). Taxonomy (GTDB): domain Bacteria; phylum Bacillota_I; class Bacilli_A; order RF39; family UBA660; genus UBA6985. Next base: position 72,458 of record CAMNEE010000002.1, read on the forward strand.
AACAGCTGATTTGGAAGCAACAATAAAAGCAATTAATAGTCTTGATAAAGAATATAAAGATAAAATAAAAGCACCTAATTTATTTAATGCAAACGTTGATAATCTAATTGGATATGATTCTCTTTTAGATATTGATGGTCAAAGATCAAGTGATAAATTAGGAGAAATAATGATTAAAGCAATTGATATGACAATTGCTGAACTAGGAGAAGGTTTAACAATAGAAGACCAAACTCTAGTTGAATATGTTAAAAATGCTGAAAATAAAGATGAAGCAAGAAAAGTATGCTTAGCTGAAATTAAAAAGACTATTCAAAATGTTATTGATCCAATTCTTGTTAATGTTGCAAAAGTAGCTAAAGAAGAAAAGGCTGATTTAAATCTTGAAGATGTATTCGAAAGCGACATAGCATTTGGTGAATTAAATGCTGAATTTGGAACTTTAGAAGAGGAACAAGAAATTGAAAACTATAACGAAGTAGAATTTGAGGATACTGAAAAGAAAACTGATAGTATAGCAAAATCTATAATTAAAGATGTTAAAGCAGGAGTTAAAACATTATTCTCAGTAGATAACTTACTAAAACAAAGTTTAATTAGACCTGCAATCAATTTTGGTCCAATTGTAACTGAAGAAGATGAAAAAGTTAAAGCAGAAACTGAAACAAAAGCTGAACCTAAAGTAACTGTTATTGAACCAATTAAAAAAGAACAAAATGCTTTACCTGGTGAAGAAGTAGTGAAAAAACCAGTTGAAGAAATACCTCAAGAAAATGAAGAAGAAATTGTTGATGATAATCCAATCATGACTAGAGATGGATTTAAATTAGATTACTTCCCAGCATTCTTGAGAAGATATTCTGATAAAGTTCAAAAAGAAGAACAAAAAGAAGAAAAGAAACAAGACGGAGAAGTTTATACTTTACCTGGTGAAGAAAATTACGCCAAAAGAGTTATTAATAAATTATCCGAGGCTGCAAAAGAAAAGGTAGAAGAGATTAAAAAAGCACCAGATGCTGTTGCACCAAAAGTAGAAGAACAAGTAGTAAAAGCTGAAGAAGTACCTTCTCCAAGAACAATTACTCCTGAAGAAATTCACATTCCTGAATTCTTAAGAAGTTATGTTAAGAAGGATATTCCTAAACAAACTGAAGAAGAAAAAATTTCGGAACCAGTTGTAAAAGAAGAAGCTAAAAAGGTAGAAAAACCTGTTCTTCAAAACACCCAAGAAAAACAAGTATATGCTAATGAAGAAGCAAGACTTGATGCACTTCTAGCAAACGCAGAAAATCCTGTTAAGCGTGAAGAACAAAAAGAATTATCTGAAGAAGAAAAGCTAGATGCAATTCTAAGTACAGTTAATACACAAGCAATTCCTGTTATTCCTAAACCAGTTGAAGAAAAAACAACTGTTATCCCAGTTGTAAAAGAAGAAACTGTTAAAGAGGAAAAACAAGAAGAAGTTGAAGCTCCAATGAAGAAAGCTTCAAACTATAAACCATATGATGCTGAAGAAGCAAGACTAGATAGTCTACTAAAAAATGTTACAGAAGAAAATCCTGAAGAAGATATTCTATCTATAATTGAAAGAGAAGCAGATAGTTCTGCTCCAGGCATGTTAACAACTGAAGAAAAAGTTGCAGTTATAGCAGATTCTATTAAGAAAACAACAGAAGAACCTGATTATGAAAAGTTAGATAAAATTGCTAAGTATCGTGGTGTATCAGATGATCCTAAAGTCTTTGATTTTAAAGTAAGAGATGATGATGGTAAAGTAGTAGAAGTAGATGGAAGAGAATATACAGTACTTGATTATCTAGAAAAAGAAAAAGTATTAGATGTAATTCCATTAGATTCAAAAGTACATTTACTTGATGATTATAAAGAAGATACAGTAGATGGAAGACAATTCATAAGAGAAAAAGTAATTCCAAGTGCTTGCAATGGAAATATTCCAATTGGTGATATCATTGATAGATATGCTGAATCTATTGTAAAACCTGAAGAATTTGATTATACAAAGAAAAAAACAATATTTGATGTATTCAAGAGAAAGTAGGCTAAACCTACTTTTTTCTTGCTTTAAAACTCGCCTGCATATATAATAACAGGCAGGAGAAGTATGATGGGAAATAGTAGATTTATAATTAAGTTGGAAGAAAGTTTAGACAATTCAAAAGAAATATCTTTTGAAGATGCAATGCGTATCTTAAAAAGAAAAAATGTTAATAAAGAATTCACTAAGATTTTTGATGGTAAAGACAAAATAAGTGAAGAAGAAATAGATGAACTATCTACTAGTAGTGTAGTAAAAGGATTATTATTTTTATTTGCAAGACTAAATAATATTGAAATTCTTGTTGAAAACTCAATAAGTATAAGTGATTTAGACTATTCTTTATATAGTTACTATAAAACTATATCTTCAATTAATCATCTTTCTAAAGAAAGAGAAGAAGAATTATTAAGAAATACATCACAAGAAAATAAACAAATCGTAATTGAATCAAGAATAGAATATGTTTTTGATGAAGCTTTAAGATATGTTACTGATTCAGAAATGTTTACGGAACTTTTATCAGAAGGTAATAATGCTCTAGTAGATTCTGTTGAAAGTTATGATCCAAAGAAACATGAATCATTTGATATGTATTTATCATATAACATCAATAATGCTCTAAGTAATAAATTAGATGAAATAATTGGATATAGAAACCAACCAATAGTTAAAGTAAATGAAGCAACTGATGAAGATCAAAAAAGAGTAGAAGATAGAGCTTATTTAGAATCTCTTTTTATTGAATCTGGTTTAAGTGATGCCGAAAAAGCAGTTCTTGAACTAGAATATGGTTTATCTGAAAGAAGTAAGTTTTCAGAAGAATACTTAAAAACAATTGGTTCTTTAGATATAGTTAATACTTTATCATTACAAATAAGTGCAATTGAAAAAATAAGACAAAAAAAAACGCGTAAATAAACGCGTTTTTATTCTTATAAATAAGCTAGTAATAAACCCCATACTAAGATGAATACACCACCTACAATTAGTATCCATCCAAATGGTAATATAAATAAACCAGATATAATAAAGAAAAGTGCAAGAGCAATAAATAAGAATAAGAATAATCTATTTGTACGTTGTTTTTGTTTTTCTTCGTTTTCTTGTTCTTTACGTCCCCTTAAATCAACTGTCATATATTTAATTTTTTTCTCAATATCTTTTAATCTTGATTTCATACTCATACCATCCTATATATTAAATATATTATAATTATGAACAATTGTAAATAATCTTGTAATATAGCTTTTATAAATAAAAACAATGCAGATTAATTTCTACATTGTTTTTTTACGTTGATATTGCCAATCATAATTAATTTCTTACCATCACCAATTAATTCAATAGTTTGATCATTTAATTCAACACTTTGAGATAAATCAACTTGTAAATCACTATTAACGGATGTTACTGATACTAATGACTTGCAGTAATTAAGTAAACTTTCTAAATCTGGAATAGCATCCTTTTTATCTAGCACACTTATACCATTAATAAGTTTTTCATAATTGAAATCAAAGTACATATTAATATTTCCATTTTCGAGAGTAATTGCCACAGTATCGCCAGCCTTGGCATTTGCAAATCTTGGTATATTTATGACTGTATTTGATTCAATAGTTGATTGAGCATATCCTAGATTACATCTTCCCATAATAATTCTCCTTGAATTGAAAATTATTTTAACACAGTATATTATTATATGCAATTGAATGATAAAATAATAATAGGTGATTATATGAGATATTGTAAAAAATGTGGTCATGTAATAGATGGTAGAAGTGAATATTGCGAAGAATGTGGAACTAGAAATAGAAAACCAATTAATATGTTTATTTATTTTATATTCATGTTAGTAATATTTGCTTTATTTCAACTAGCAAGTAATTATACTAATAGTTTCTTTTTTAGAATAATAGGAGGATCATCATATGGTTCTTTAGTTACTATTGAGTCAATCTGGGCTATAACTATTTTTGTAGTTATGGTTTTAGCGGGTAATACATATATATTTAGAAGAAGAAGGGTATCAATTATTTCTTCTATTTTACTTGCTATTCCTCCTTTAATAGTTTCTGCTATTTATATGAGAAATTTTATTGTTGATGCTATCATGTATAACTCAACAGATGTTTTATGTATAGCATTGTATTGTCTTATGATTGGAATAGCTGAAGAGTTCTTATGCCGAGGTTGGATATTAACTGAGTTTATTGAAAGATACGGAAATGATAGAAAACATATTAGATTATCTATTCTAGCATCAGCAATAATTTTTAGCTTAATGCATATTTTAAATATTTTTGCAGGGCAAGATGTATTTTCTACTGTCATGCAAGTTATACAGACTTTAGGATTAGGTTATTTACTTGGAGTAATTTTTTATAGAACCAGAAATATTTGGTCATGTGTACTTATACATGCCATATTTGATTTTTCAATTATTTTAAGTGAACTAGGTGTCTTTGATGCGTGTAGTTATTCAAAGGAAACAACTGCTATGTATGTAATAGGTATTATTACATCAATTCTTTATTCATCAATTTATGTTGCTTATGCAGAAATACTTTTTAGAAAAACAAAAGTTAATCACTTATTGCCAAATCCTAAAAAGTTAACTGAAAAAGCCGAAAGAGAGTCGTATCACTCTAAAATAGTATTAACAACTTATATAATAATTGCTTTACTTGGATATTTAACTGCGATGAGTAATTATCCAGATAATACTATAAAATGTGAAAATTACCCTAAAAAAGAACTTCCAAGTGAGTATTATATAATTACTGCAAATGATGAAGATAACACGATAGAATATAAAGATAAGTCTATATCTATTGTAAGAGATGAAAGTGATAAATATTCATATTTCATTGTAGATAATAACAGTGGTATTAAAGAAAATTTATTCCATGATGTTGATAAAGTATTACTTATTCAAAATAAGAACTACTTTGTAATATCTGCACATAATTATAAAGAGAAAAAAATATATTATTATCAAAGTGAATATGATATTTTAGAGAATAATCATGATATAATAAATACAATAATTAGTTCAATGATTACATTTATATCTCCAACATTAAATTCATTTGAAACTATTTCTTATAAGTATGGAGAGGATAGATATATCTACTTCACAGCTAACGAGATAAAAGAAGGAATGATTGATGGAGATAAACAATTATATGAATTAATTGAAAAATAGGAGAGTAAGAAGATGAAAACATTTAAAAACATTTTATGGGGACTATTATTTGTAGTACTAGGTGTACTAATAATGTTAAGATCATTTAACATCATTGATTTTGAAATATTCTTTGATGGATGGTGGACATTATTTATTATTATTCCATGTTTCATGGGATTAATATCTGGAAGTGATGCAATAGGAAACTTAATAGGAATGGGTGTAGGTGTGTTATTATTACTTGCATGTAATGATATAATTACATTTGAGCTTATTTCTAAATTAATTGTTCCATTAATACTAATTGGAATAGGTTTATCATTTATTTTCAAAAATACTTTAATGAATATTAATAGAAATAAAGCTAAGAAAATAGATGAAAATTCTAAATACTGTGCAACATTTTCAGGAGAAAAATTAAATTATAAAGATGAAAAATTTGCTGGTACTACATTAGATGCAATCTTTGGTGGTATTGAATTAGATTTAAGAGGAGCTAAATTAGAAGATGATGTAACAATTGATGCAACTTCTATATTCGGAGGAATAACTATTATTATTCCTGAAGATGTAGCTGTTAAAGTAGTATCTAATTCTATCTTTGGGGGTGTTGATAATAAACACGATAAGAATAGTAAAGAAAAAACAACTAAAACAATTTATATAAATGCTAACTGCTTATTTGGAGGAGTTGAGATTAAATGACAACTGCTCAACGTATAATAAAATACTTTGCAATTGCTTTTGCAATAGCAATTATTGCAGGTATTCTTGAAGCTATTCTTGGTGTAGTTGGAGTGTTTACTTCAGATTCTTCAATTGGAGAAGTAAGAAAAGAAACATTTGAACTTAAAGAAGACCAAGATATTAGAAGATTAGCACTTAAATATAAAGCAGGAACTGTTGAAATAGTAACTGGAGACTTTGGTTATGAAACTAATAATGAAAAATTAAAAGTTAATGTAATAGATGAAAAAATTGAATTAGTAGACAAATCAAAAAATGGGTTCCACTTTAATTCTAATAAATCATATTTAAAATTATTTATTCCTGAAGATATCTTATTTGATAAGGTAGATATTGAAGTTGGAGCAGCAAAAGTTAAGATAAATAAACTTAATGCCAAAGTAATTGAATATGAAGTAGGAGCTGGAGCAACTACAATTAATGATGTAACAGCAACTGAATCATTTAATGCTGAAACAGGTGCTGGTGCATTTAAAATTAAAAATGGTGAAATTAATAACTTAAAGTCTGAATTTGGAGCAGGTGAAGTAACAATTAATGCTATTTTAACTGGAACAAATAAACTTGATTGTGGAATAGGTTCATTGAATCTTAAATTACTTAATTCAGTTGAAAATTATACAATCAAAGCTCATAAAGGACTTGGAGAAATAAAACTAAATGGAGATAAATTACCTGATGGAAAAACTGTAGGTGATGGAGAGAATACAGTTTACCTTGAAGGTGGAGTAGGTTCTATAAATATAGAAACAAAAGAAGAAAGAGAATAACCACGTTATTTAATGAACTAAAAAAGGAAGATTATTCTTCCTTTTTATTTGCTTTAATAGATGAAGTTTTTAACCCAATGCTTTGCTCTTTCATTTATTTCATCTAATGAATAATAATTTGGTGATTTAAAATATCTAATTATTAAATTAAACAAACCATCTACTAAAAAATCTATATCTAATTTATAGTATTCATTTTTCTTAATATCATCACTTACTACATTTTCTAAAGTTATACTAATTTTCTTTTTTAACTTTTCAAAAAAGTAGTTTGAATCAGTACCAGATATTAGTTTTTTAAGACTATCTTCATGTTCTTTAATGAAAATAATAGCACTATCAATATACTTATTACAATCAGCCGCACTAGTTATTTCATCATTATCATTAATAAATAGATTAACTATTTCATCTTCTAACTCTTTAGCTATTTCATATATATCACTGTAATGAGTATAAAAAGTTGATCTGGTAATATTAGCTTTTTTAACTAATTCAGTAACGGTTATTTTATCCATTTCTTTTTTTTCGTCAATTAATTCAATAAATGCATTTCTAATTGCTAATTTGGTTTTCTTTGATGAAGAATTTAAATTTTTAACTTTCATAATTCCACCTCGCATGAAGTAGTATAGCACTTTTTTTGTTTAAAATATAGACAGTGTATAAATAATTTGTACATATTCTTAGACTATGTCTAAATTTAGACATATGGTGTTTTTATGTTCTATACACTGTCTAATATTTAGAGATAGAATGTTGCCTGTACGAGAAATGAGAGGGAATATAATATGAAAAAAATAACTGATTTTATAGTAAAATTTAGAAATGTTTTTTTAGTTTTATTTGTGGTATTATCAGGTATATCATTATATCTATCAACTAAAGTAAATATTAATACAGATATAATGAAATACTTACCATCAACAAGTGAAACTAAACAAGGATATGACATTATGCATGATGATTTTCCTGAAGAAGATACATCAACTTTAAATGTCATGTATAAGAATTTAAGTAAAGATAAAAAAACATCTAGACTTAAGGAATTAGAAAGTATAAAAGGGGTAAAAAGTGTTGAATATGATGATTCATCATCTTTTAATAAAGATAAATACACTTTATATATTATTAACGTAGATGATTATGCTGAATCTAAAACAAGTAAAGATGTATATGACACAGTTAGAAAAGAATATAAACCATTTGCTATGTCAGGATCTATTTATGATAAACATAAAACAATACTTAAGATTTCAATTGTAATCGGGGCAATCATATGTGCAATGATTATTCTTATTATTCTAAGTGATTCATATTTAGAACCATTTCTTTATTTAATATCAATTGGTATAGCAGTATTTATTAACAAGGGTACTAATATAATGTTTGAAAGTGTTTCAGAAATAACTGAATCAATTGTAGCTATTCTTCAACTTGCTTTATCAATGGATTATTCAATCATGTTATCTAATAGATATAAGCAAGAATGTGCTAAATCTAAAGATAAAGTAGAAGCAATGAAAAAAGCATTATATGCATCATTCTCAGCTATATCATCAAGTTCAGTAACTACAGTTGTAGGTTTATTAGCTTTAATATTCATGAGTTTTACAATTGGAAAAGACTTAGGACTAGTACTTGCAAAAGGAGTAATATTAAGTTTGGTAAGTATCTTCTTTTGTCTACCTGGATTACTATTATTATTTGATAAATTAATTCAAAAGACTAAGAAAAGACCAATTAACTTTAAACTTGGTTGGTTAGGCGCTTATAGTTATAAAACTCGTTTTGCACAATTATTTGCAATAGTAATTTTATTTGTAGTAGCCTTTATTATAAAAGGTAATATTACAACTACTTACACAGGTTCAGAACAAGATGAAGTAGGAAGAGTATTTGATTCTAATAATCAAATGGCTATCGTATATAAAAATGAATATGAAGACATAATATCTAACTATTGTAAGACTCTTGAAAGTGATGAGAAAATAGATCAAGTATTATGTTACTCAAATACTATAAACGAACCTCTTTCTTATAATGAACTTAATTCTAAATTAAGTTCTCTAGGTAAAGATACAAGTATAGATGAATCTCTAATAAAAATAATTTATTATAATTACTATAATAAAAATACTTCTAATAAGATGACTTTAGATGAATTTATTAACTTTGTTAGAAGTGATATTTTTACTGATGAAGAATTATCAAAAGATATAACACCTAGCATGAAGGGAAATATAAATCTATTATCTAATTTTACTAATAAAGATAAATTGAATAAAAAAAGAACTATAAAAGAAATAAGTGAATTATTAAATATTAGTTATGAAGATGCAAATAGTATATTCATTTATTATGAAGCTAAAAATGCTAATACTAAAATGACTATAAATGAATTTACTAGTTTCTTACTTAATGATGTTTCAAATGATAAAACTTATTCAAAAGAGTTAGATAAAAATACAATTACTAAGTTAAAGAGATTAAATAATTTTACTAATAAGAATAATATTAATAAGAAAATGAACTCAAAAGAATTATCTAATATATTTGGAATAGATGAATCATTAATAAAGCAATTATTCTTATTCTATAATGTTACAAATGAAAGTAACACAAGACTTACATTAAATGAATTTGCATCAATTGCTCTTTCTATGAGTAAAGATGATATGTATAAGTCTGAGTTTGATGAAAACACATTAAATAGTTTAAAGCTACTTTTAACATTATCTGATAAAAGAGTAGTTGAAACTCCTGTTGATAAAGAAACTATGAACAGTTACTTTAATCTATTAGGTATTGATAGCTCACTTATAAATAATTTATATATTTTATATGATGGATTTAATACCAATACAAAACTATCTTTAAGTGAATTTGCATCAATTGCCCTTTCACTTAGTAATCAAGATGAATACAAAAACTATTTTGATGATAATACTATTAATGAATTAAAAGAATTAATAGCATTATCTACATATAAAGACACTATTCTTCCAAATAGTAAATTATATGAAATGTTTAATATTAGTACACCAGTACAATATGTATTAAATAATTATATTGAAGATAATACTATGAGTCCTTACTCATTTGTTAACTTCTTACTTAATACTGATGCTATTAAAAACAATTTAAATGAAGAACAAGTTTTATCACTTAATAAGGCTTTATTCATAATGAGTAACAAAGATACAAAATACTCAAATATAGAAATAAATAAAGTATTAAATAAGAATCAATTAGTTATTAATATGATATATGGTGTTAAAGATAATAGTACAAATACTATTCCTAATATTTCATTAAAAGATCTATTTAATTTTATTAATACTAATAAACATGATTTAAATTTATTTGTTTCATTTAATAATGAAATAAATAGTAAATTATCATTAGCTATTACTATCATGAATAACTTAGATACTGCTTTTAATTATAATGAAATATCTTCTATTATTAATCTTGATTCTTCTAAAGTTAAAAAGATATATGGAGTATATGATTATAATCAAGGTAGTACAAAACTATCACCATTAGAATTCTCTAATTTAATTATAAATAATAAAGATAATGAACTATTAAAAGGTAAATTAAATAATAACTCATTAAAAGAATTATCTTTAGTAAGAACAGTCATGATTTCAACACTTAATAATACTAAATATGATTCAACAAGACTTTCTAATATTTTAAATATAAATAAAGATAAGATGAGTTTAATATTTGGTTTATATGATAATAAAAAGGTAACATCAAATAATAATATTTCTTTATATAATTATGTAGATTTTATTGTTAATAATGTCATGAATAATAAAGATTATAGCAATAAGTTTGATAAGTCTACAAAAGATAAGTTAACTACAATACTTTCTGTTATGAATAATTCTATAAATGGTATTAAATACACTACAGGAGAAAGTTTTGCCAGTTTAAATAAGTTAAGTAATGACTTAGATAAATCATTAATAGACTTAGTCTACATCTACTATGGTTCATCAAATAATTATGATAATAATTATAAATTAACAGTAGAAGAAGTAGTTAATTATTTAAATGATGATATCTTAAATGATAAAAGATTTAGTAGTTTTATGAGTGATGAAATGAGAGAAAAAATAGTAGATGCAAAAGAAGCTATTAATAAAGCTAAGAATTTACTCGTATCTTCTAATTATTCTAGATTAGTAATTAATTCTTCATATGCTCCTGAAGATAAAGAAACATATGAGTTTATAAATAGATTAGAAAAAGACTTAGGAGATAAAGAAGGAATATATATTGTAGGACATTCATCCATGGCAGTAGAAATGAGTAAAACTTTTGATAATGAATTAAATAAGATTACTATTCTTACAATGCTATTTATATTTGTAGTAGTTGCATTCACATTTAAAGATTTAATTATTCCATTTGTATTAGTTTTAATTATACAAACTGCTGTATATGTAACAATGAGTTGCATTACTATATCAGGAGGAAAAGTATACTTTATAGCACTTCTAATTGTTCAAGCTATTCTAATGGGTGCAACAATTGACTATGCAATTGTTTATACATCATACTATCTTGAAGGAAGAAAGAAGATGAATATTAAAGATTCTGTTCTTAACGCATATAATAAATCAATTCATACAATTCTTAGTTCTTCATCAATTCTTATTATTGTTACACTTGTTGTTGCAAACTTTGCATCAGCAATTGCAGCAAAAATATGTGAAACTATATCTGAAGGTACTCTTGCAGCTGTAATACTAATATTATTTGTATTACCAGGTGTACTTGCTACATGTGATAAAGTTATTTGTAGAAAAGGTTATTTTAAAGAAAATAAACAAACTAAGAAACGTCACAACAATAAATTATTGACAAATAAATAAACTATTGTATAATCTTTTACAAGTGAGGAGATATAAACAACTAGATGTGAGCTATCTCGGGGATAACCTACACGAACTTTAAAAGTACGGAGTCACTATAAGTGATTTTCCGTGCTTTTTTTATTTTCAACTGTTAATCACTTATTGAAAAAGTATGATAAAATTAAACAGAATAGGGAGTGATTAATATGAATATTATAGAAGTAAAAAATCTTTCTAAAGATTATAAATACAAAGTAAAAAATGAAAATAAAGGTTTTATATATAATTTGTTCCATGAACAAACAAAGACAGTAAAAGCCGTAAATGATATAACTTTTAATGTAGAAGAAGGAGAAACTATAGCTTTTATAGGTCCAAATGGTGCAGGTAAGTCTACAACTATTAAAATGTTAACAGGTATTTTATATCCTACTAAAGGAGATATAAAAATATGTGGTCTAACTCCTATTAAAGATAGAAATAAACTTGCATATAAAATAGGTACAGTATTTGGACAAAGAAGTCAGTTATTACCAAATCTTCCTCTTACAGAAAGTATGGAGATGTTTGGTGCAATGTATGATATGGATAAAGAATCTATTAAGAAAAGAATAAATGAATTGTCTGTTCTTTTTGATCTTAAGGATTTTATAAAGCAACCAGTTAGAAAACTTTCTTTAGGTCAAAGAATGAGAGCAGAAATAGCTACTTCTTTAATTCATAGTCCTAGAATAATCTTCCTTGATGAACCTACAATTGGACTAGATGTAGTATCTAAAAAGAGCCTAAGAGATTTATTATTAAAGATCAATAAAGAAGAAAAAGTAACAATTTTTTTAACAAGCCATGATACTGAAGATATTCAAAGTATATGTGATAGATGTGTAATTATTAATCACGGTAAAATTATCATCGATACATCTACTAAAAAGTTAATAAATGACTATGTAAAAGTAAAAAATATTATTATTACTCCAAATGTAGAGTTTACTGAATTCCCAGATTTATCTGAGGGAATGACTTATATAAAGAGAAGTAATAATCAAATAATAGTAAGAGTAGACACTGAAGTAATTCATACTCAAAAAGCATTACAAGAATTAATTAAACATTTTGATATTGATGACGTAAATATTGATAATGAATCACTTGAAGATATAATAAGAGGCATCTATGAAAAAGACTAGATTTGGTTTAACAATAGTAAGAATATTTATGAAAAACCAAATGCAAGATAAGACTAATATCTTACTTGATATTTTTAATATGATAGCTAGATGTTTTATAGTATTCTTACTATATGCTTACATATTTAAAATTAATGGTGGTTCTATTAATGGAGTAGATTACAAAACTACTATGTGGAGTATGTTTATATACTTCTGTATAATGACTTTATCTATTAGAAGAATAGATGACATAATAATGAAAGATGTTAAAAGTGGTAATGTAGAAGTATACATGAATAAACCCAGAAGTTATTTAACTATTAACTTCTTAAGGGTAATTGGACAAGGTTTATTCTCATTTTTATTTATTAGTTTAGTAGGTACTATTATTATGACTATAGCTATTGGCGTACCTAATCTTAATTTAAAAATATTTATACCATCATTTATTATTGTTTTATTCTTAGGACAAGTACTTGGTTTATTTCTATATGGTGTAATTGGATTACTAGCATTCTTTATTCAAGATGTTAGACCAGTTCACTGGATAGTAGATAAATTAATAATGGTTCTAGGTGGAAGCTATTTACCAATATCAATGTTTCCGCCTTTCTTAAAAGTATTTGCATTTATAAGTCCATTTGGTGCAGTTAATTTTGCATCTAGCACAGTATATGAATCATGGAATAATGAATACTTAACAAGAATTGGACTACAAGTACTATGGATAGTAGTATTTGGCTTACTTTTAATTTTTGTATATAAAAAATCAAAAGAAAAAGCCATGATAAATGGAGGTTAGTATGAAGAATATAAGACTTGCATTATTAAATATAAGAAAAAATATAAGAAACGAAAAAGAATTAAGAACTTCATTTGTTATTACTGTTATTGGTATGGCAATTAATAATGTTTCATTTCTTATATTATGGTATTACTTTGGTAAAACAGTAGGGGTAATAAATGGATGGAAACCAATGGATATATTTGGTTTATATGGATTTGGTACAACTGGATATGGACTTGTAATATCTATATTTGCGGGCATTACTAATATACCTACATATATAGCAACAGGTTCTTTAGATAAGTACTTACTTACTCCTAAAAGTATATTAGTTAAAGTATCTACATCAAAATTACATACAAGTGCATTTGGAGATTTTATATTTGGTTTAACATGCTTTATAGTTTATATTATCTGGGCTAAATTAAGTTTATTACAAATATTAGTTTCTATTTACCTAATACTAATAGCAGCTGTTATAATTTATTCATTTACACTTATATGTATGACTGTATCATTCTATCTAATGGATGGTGATAATGTATCTCATGGTATGTTTGGATTATTCTTAAGTAATACTTTATATCATGGTGGTGCATTCACAGGTATATTAAGATTCTTCTTTATATTTATAGTACCATCATTACTTGCTGGTGCTGTTGAAGTAGAAATAGTAAAATCTCTTAATATATTAAGCATAGGAACAATTACTATTGCAGCAGCTTTATGGTTTATTTTTTCAATCATATTTTTCAATAAATCATTAAAGAGATATGAGAGTAATAGTTTATTTGGCTTTGGAAATTAAAGAACAGTTTATGAAGTGAACCCCAAATAGTTCACACAAAAAAAAGAACAGGTTAGAATTACTTTCTAATCTGTTTTGATTTTAATCTAGATGTGTTGTAAAATAATATCCAATCTTCTACAAGTTTTTGGTATTCTTGTAGGGATGTGATATTATTGTTGTACAAAGTTTCTTTTTTGAGCAATGCATGCCAACTCTCAATTGGTGCATCATCTATTGGAGTACCTTTTCTTGCCATAGAAATGGTTATTCCATTAGACTCACAAATAGCTTTGTATTGATTAGATGTATATTGGAACCCTTGGTCACTATGTAGGATTAATCCGTGTACATCTTTTTCTTTTGCAATAGCTTCATTTAAGGTATTGATTACAATATTTAAATCATTAAATTTAGATATTTTATATGCAACAACATGCCTATCATATAAATCTATTATCGTAGATAAATATAATCGTTTACCTTTAAATATTAAATAGGTAATGTCTGTGTCCCAAATTTTATTCAATGAATCAGTTTTGAAATTTCTTTTTAATAAATTAGGTCTTACATTTTCTTCAATACGTTTGTAACTATAATTTGGTCTAATTCTTCTTATATATTCTGGTTTTATATTATATTTACGCATTATTCTAGCAATTTTTTTATGATTGTATATTACACCATATTCAATCATTAAGCCTTCAGTTATCCTTCGATATCCATATGTGCCTTTGGAATTATCAAATACTTTTTTTATCATTATATAATCTAAATAATCAGGATCATCAGAATTTCTATATTTATAATAAGTTCTTTTACTTATTTCTAAAACAGCACACATGTTTGAAAGTTTATATTTATTGATATATAAATTAATAAATGTTATTTTTTCTCTCGTTGTGCCTTTAGGAAGGCTTGGTATTTTTTAATATTTCATATCTTTCTTTATAATCTATATTTTCTTCTTTTTTTCTGCCTCTAGCATGATTTATATCATTATCAAGATTTCCTTGTTTTTTATCTTTTTGAATCCAGGCATTTAACGCACCTTCCGGAATTCCAAAATATCTAGCTGTGGCAATTCTTCCTCCATGAATCCCTTTTTTATATTCTGCTAATACCATATTCTTAAATCCTTCATCATAATGTTTACCCGTAAAAATAACACCTCACTTTCATGAGATGTTATTATATATTAAGTTGTTCTTTTTTTAAAGTATCCAAAATGGGGTTCACTCCATTATACTGCTCTTTTTTAGTAGATAAAAGAAATTTTATGATATAAAATTATCTTTGAAAGACGATGATTATATGGATGAATTTATATGCAAGATAGCAAATGAAGATGAAATGAATATTAAATGGGATTATGAAATAGAACATAACAAGGATGAAAAAGAAAACTGGATAACCTGGAAAAAAGATAATATTGATAGATTTAAGAAAGGTTTTATTATTCCTTATTATGGTATCTTAAATGGTAAAATTATTACAGAAGGTACGGCTTTAATTGATAGAAATGTACTAAAAGATATATCCGACTTAATAGATGATAAAACAGCATATTTGATGGCATTTAGAACTATTGAAGAATATCAAGGGAAAGGATATTTCTCAAAATTATTTAAATATATCGTTGATGATTTAAAAAAGAAAGGTTATAAAAGATTAACTATTGGAGTAGAACCAACAGAAATTAAAAATAAAACTATTTATTTTAACTATGGGTTTACTAATTTTGTCAGAAGATCACAAGAAAAATATCCTGATGGAACAATTATTGATGTAGAATATTATTATAAGGAATTGGAGAAATAAATATGAAAGAAGTATATGAATTTTTAAAAAAATGTAATGTTTTTTATCTTGCAACAATTGATGGAGATAGACCAAGAGTAAGACCATTTGGTGCTATAAATATATATGAGGATAAACTATATATTCAAACAGGAAAAGTAAAAAAAGTATCTAAACAAATAGAAAAGAATCCTAATGTTGAAATATGTTCATTTATAGATGGTAAATGGTTAAGAATAGAAACAACACTTGTTAGAGATGATAGAGTAGAAGCTAAGAAAGATATGCTTGATAATAACCCTGATTTAAGAACAATGTATTCTGAAAATGATGATAATACTGAAGTACTATATTTAACTAATTCAAAAGCCACATTCTCTTCATTTACAGAAGAAAGTAGAACAATTGAGTTTTAATAGTAAATTGAATTTAATATGTTATAATAAATCCTAACTAGGAAGAACAATGCATTTTATAATGCACATGGAGATGAATAAAAGTGATTAACAATATAAGAAAGATGCAGCGTTTAAGTTTATTGAAATGTTTAAAGGAACACTATAACATGTTTTATCCTTTTTTTGCTGAAATAATTAACAATCCCGATACTGATAAATATGATTCTAGACTTGAGGTTCTAGCTCAAATGATTTGGGATAAAGAATTATCAAGTGGAGAATATGCAATTATTAGTTGGAATAAAGCAACTACACCACCTAATAGAGAAAAAATTATTTATGCAACAATTAGTAAACGCGATAATCTAATTAGATTCTGTAACTCTGATAATGGAATAGAACTAAATATTACCTCTGATGCAATAATTGGTGCAACGAATACAGATGGAGCAACATTATTAGAAAATAAAGATAATGAATTTACTGTTGGTAAAGTGGATGGGACATATGTAAACTCTTATAATGGTGCAACTAAATTAATTACACCATATCAATTAGTTAATTTAGAAGAAAGTGGTTATAATCACTTATATAATGAGCTTATTTTAGATAGTAAAAAAGTATCCGTAAAAGGACCAATTACTCTTATTGAAGAAGAGGATGATTTTTCATATTTAAGATAAAAAACTGGTTTATACCAGTTTTTATTTTTTTAAATAATTAATAAATGTTTTACTAGCAAATGTTAAAGATATATATTTATTAGTTGCCAAGAATATATTAATTTTTGGTATTTTTTTATTTATGTTTAGTTCTTTTAAGTTTTTATAGTTTCTTTTTGCTAAATCTATATTTACAAATCCTATACCTAAACCAATGTTAGTAAATTCAGTAATTAACTCTTGGCTAACAACTTCCATATTAGGTATTAATTCAACATTATAACTTTTTAAGTGTGAATCTAATAGTTTTCTACTATTAGATTCTTTTTTTTGAAGTATTAAAGGATAATTATTTAATTCCTCAAATGTATTTATATTATCTTTAAAATAATCTGGATTATAAATAAATCCTTGTTTTAATTTTTTTATAGTTTCTAAATTTAAATTTGACTCTTTAATATTACTCTCATTAAATATAACAAAATCTAATTTACCAAGTTTTAAACTATTAATTAAATTTGAAGTTAAATCATTAGTAATATTAATATTTATGTTAGGATAATCTAAATGGAATTCTTTTAAAGCATCCATTAAAACAAGTTTAGTTAGAGTTGTTGAACATCCAATTTTAATTTCTCCCTTAGATAAATCTTTAAATGAAGTAAATTCGTTTTCAGCATTATTAATTAATTCTAAAGCACCTTTAACATATTCATAAAACATTTTGCCTTCTTCAGTTAGTTCCATGCCTTTATTACTTCTAAGAAAAAGAGTTCCACCTAACTCGTCTTCTAACTTCTTAATTGATTGTGAAATAGCAGGTTGAGAAATATGTAATTCTTCACTAGCTTTAGTCATATGTTTGTTTTTAGCAACAACATAGAAAACTCTATATAATTCTAAGTCTATATTCATTATAAGCACTCCTTATAGATACTATAATACATATATATTATACTTATCAACAAAAATTTCATACACTTATATTGAAAGAAGGAAAAATATGGAATTTGAAGAGTTAAAAGAGAAATATATAAAATTAATAAAAGAATATCATGAGTTATATATTACACTAGAAGAATTAGATAGTTTTTTTAGAAAAAGTGGTACTAACTATAATAGAAAAGAAAGTCTTGAAGCATTAAAAATAATAAGAGAGTATAGAAACCAAAAATATAAAGAATTTGAGAAATTAGAAAAAGCGAAAAGAGACGCAATGTTTGCATTTCAAAAATCATGTAATCATGAAATTGTAATAAAGTCACCTCATAATAGAAAATGTGCTTGTTGTGGTGGACATGTATTTAATGATGAATATAATCCTACATATGAAATAGAAATACCATTTGATACTAATTTAGTTGGATATGAAGCTCTAATGGATGATAAAGAAGAATATGTAGTTGATTATATTTATGATGCTGTAGATAAATATCGTTTAAAGCAAGATGAATTAGAAGAATCTTTTGAATATTTACAAGATAATTCAAAAGCAATTGTGAGGAAATTAAAATGAAAAAAAGAGAAATAATAGAATTAATAAATGCTAATAGAACAATTGATAATAATGACCAAGTAATAGCTAATATTGAAGATAGATCTTATTATCTTCCATTTAGAAGAAGAGAAGATGAGTGGTTTCCAAATATACCTGATTTAAATCAATACTTTGATATACTAAAAACTGAAATAAAAGAATCGCTAGAAGAAAGTGATAAAGCAAAAGAGAATATAAAAAGTATTCAATGTGATCATTCCGTTAGACTTGAATATTACGGAACTTTTACAAGTTCTTACAAATGCATCTTTTGTGGTCACAGAACAGATTCAGATAATGTTATATCTTTTAAAGAATCAGATAACAGGAATAAACATACTGTGACATTTGTTTCTAAATATCAAAAAGATGAAGACGATTATGGTTATACAGTTAAGAATGGATATACAAAAGAACAAGTATATACTTATATTTTAGGAATATTAGAAAAATATAATGATGAAGATGAAGTAGATCTAGTAGAAGAATTTTCTAAATTAAATATAGATAATATGACTATTAATAAAGAAAAAAGAAAACAAGAAAAATATATACTTATTATCGCAGGTACTAATAAAGAATATTTAAATGATTCTACATATATATCTAATCAATATGATTTAAAAGTTGAGGACTATTATAATTATTTTATTTCTATGTTAAATACTAAGGTAGGTATCATAGATAATTCATTTAAGTATGATAGTTCTTCAAGTAAAGTAGATGTAAAAAATTATGCTACATTAGAATCATTAAATAAATCTTTAGAATATTATAAAGATATAAAATTTGATATAGTTATAGATTTAACTAAGTTATATCAATTTGAAATAATTAATAATGAATTTAAATCAAATGAATATAAACTTCCATTAAATGAGTTATTTCCTAATAGTTGTATTTTCTCTATAAATGAATCTTTAAAAGTCGAAGAAAATTGTAATAACATAAAAAAACTACTAAAAAAATAAATTATTGATTGCTATAATTATTATGTAATATGTTATAATCAAAAACAGTTTATTTAAGTGGAGGTTTATTATGAGACTTGATAAAGAATTAGTTGAAAAGAGTCTAGTACCATCTAGATCAAAAGCTCAAGAACTTATAAAAGAAGGATTCATTTTAGTTAATGGTAAAACAATTAATAAAGCAAATTATATAGTAAAAGAAACAGATATAATTGAAATTAAAGAAAATGATAAACTTAAATATGTCTCTCGTGGTGGCTTAAAACTTGAAAAAGCAATAAATGAGTTTAATATTGATATGACTAATAAAACTGTTATGGATATAGGTTCATCAACTGGAGGATTTACTGATTGTGCGCTTCAACATGGAGCATCTAAAATCATAGCAGTAGATGTTGGAACTAATCTAATGCATGAGACTTTAAGAAACAATTCTAAAATAGACCTTCATGAACAAAATAATTTTAAAGAATTTGAAAGTAACTATTTTAAAGAAATAGATATCGCAGTATGTGATGTATCATTTATTTCCTTAAAAAGAATAATTGATAAAATTGCATCAGAAAATGTTAGTATTGATATGGTATGTTTAATTAAGCCTCAATTTGAATGTGGAAAAGAAATAGCAGATAAATATAAAGGTGTTATTTTAAATAAACAAATACATATAGATATAATAAAAGATATGATTGATTATTTTAATCAAAAAGGATTCTTTGTAAAAAACATTACATCTTCACCAATAAGAGGTGGAGATGGAAATATTGAATACTTAACTTTAATATCTAACAAAGCTGATAAGAATATAAATATTAATATCGAAGAATTAGTATATAAATGTTTTAAAGAAAATAGATAGGTGTAATTATGAAAAGAATAGATCGTATTATTTCAGAAAAAACAGATTATAGTAGAAAAGAAATTAGAAAGTTAATATCTAAAGGTAAAGTATTCGTAAATGAAGAAATAGTTAAACATCCAGAAGATAAGTATGAAGATAATGTATCTATAACAATTGATGGTATTAAAATAGATACTAGAGATCATATATATTTAGTTTTAAATAAACCAAAAGGTTTTGTATCAACAACTGATTTTAATGAAAGAAGTGTCTTAGAACTTGTTCCAGATGAATACATGGCAAGAGATCTTTTTCCAGCAGGTAGACTAGATAAAGATACAACAGGTCTTATGATAATAACAGATGATGGAGAATTTGCTCATAATATTTTATCTCCTAAAAAACATGTTCAAAAGATATACGAAGTAACACTTGATATTCCAGTTACAAAAGAAATGAAAGATGGATTCTTAAAAGGTGTTAACTTAAGTGATGGCAAGTGTAAATCTGCTAATCTAGAGATTACAGGAGAATATACTTGTAATGTAACTTTAAAAGAAGGAAGATATCATCAAATAAAAAGAATGTTTGGTTGTTACAAAGCTAAAGTAGTTGAGTTAAATAGAATTTGTATGGGTGAATTTTTCTTACCTAAAGATTTAGAGCAGGGTGAAATTAGAGAACTTACAAATGAAGAACTAGAATTAATTCAAAATAGATAAGAAGATTTTTTAATCTTCTTTTTTTATGAAAACTTTAATTATAAAAAATATACTAAAAGTATTATAGAATGTTATAATCATAATAGAGAGTAGTGTGTTTGAAATGGAAAACTTAATTTATATTGAAAATGAAAACTTAGCAAATTACATAATGTTTAAATTGGATAAAATAGATAATGGTTTTACTGAGGAAGAATTAAACAAGATAACAGAAGTTGTTATTGATTATAACAATGAAAATGAAAGTAGTTTTGTATTTTTAAAAGAACTATTAAAACTAAAAAATTTAAAAATAATCACTTTAAGGAATGGTTATATTTTTAATAATAACTATAGTATTTTTTTAAGTCTTAATAACTTATCAGAATTTGTGTTCGAAAACTGTGAATTCGAAAATGCTGATTTAATAGTATCACTTAAACTTAAATCTTTATCTTTAATAAACTGCATAATAAACAGTTTTACTTTTATAAATTTATTAGAAAATTTAGAAGAATTATCAATAGTTAATGGAACGATTGAAATTGGAAAAATAAATTCATTAAATCACTTAAGATATTTACAAATATCTTATTCAAAAATAACAGATTCTAAAGAATTAAATATTAGTACATTAGAAGAGTTATACATTGATAATACAAATATTAATAACTTTAATTTTTTAAATGATTTATTGAATTTAAAGAAAATAAGTATAGATGAAAATCAATATAACAATAATAAAGAATTATTCAATAATTTAATAAATAGAAATATCTTAGTTTTAAATGAGAACATGGTTGAGCTTGGTGGTGAAAATTAATGAAAAATAATTATCAATTACTAATTAAATTTAAGTTGGATGAACCATTCAATATCAACTATATAAAAAACCAATGTAATCAATATCCGAATTATAAGATCTTAGTTGAAGTACAAAATACTAAAGGAATAACTTCTTCCATGTTAAAACAACTTGATGAAAATGTAGGAATTAGAATTGCTGGTGCATATGATGAAGAAAGAATTTCTAGATATAAAGGACAAACTTTTGGAAAGGAAACAACAGAAGATTATTATTACAATTCGGTTATTTATACAAGAAATGAAACAATTAAGATATTAGAAGAAATTGAAAAAATAGAATTTGGGATTAATAAAAATTGGTCAAGTATTCAAAAACTAATTTATATTTATGATAGATTAAAAACTGGAATAATGTATGATCCTAAATATGAACAAAGATTTTCAAGTGAAACTAGAAGCTTAAGAGGATTAATTACAAAACAAACCGTATGTGCCGGATATGCTGTTATTTTAAAAGAATTTTTGGATAGAAATAATATTGTCTGTGAATTTGCTAGAGGTGGTACTAAAAGTGGAGAAACCTCAGGACATGCTTGGAATATTGTAACTATTGATGGAAAAAAATATCCTATTGATTTGACATGGGATAATTCAGTATTTCGATCTGGAAAATCAGGTAGTTTTGAGTTCCTTGGTCAAGATGTTTCAACTTTTAGTAAAAGACATCATCCTGCACCTGGTGAAAAAACTCAAGATTATGAACATACTTTATCACAAATAAATCCACAACTGTTAAAGCAAATATATACACAAATGGGTGTAGCAAGAGCAAGAGATTATAGTTCAACAACCTATCATGGAGTAAGAAATGATGGTTCAAGATTTATAGTTGCTCAAATTGGTGATTTAAAAAAAGATAATACAACTTATTATAGATATTATTTTGTTGAAATTTCAAAAGATGGAAAAAAGCAATTACCATTAATACTTTATGGTGAAACAAATATTACGCGTATGGTTGAATCAAAAAAGTTTGGAGAAAAACTTCCTCCAAATCTTGAAGACGCAATTAGTAATATTTTATTTTCTAGAGAAAATATTGCTGATTCAATTTTTAAGAAAACATATTATATTGGTAGAGTTGGAAAGAATGCAGTTGGGAATAAAATTGAATTAGTATCATCTTATCAAGAAATACCAAAACCACAAGAAAAAAGAGAATTATTTACATATCCAACACGAAGATACACAAGAAGTAATGGAAGTGTGTTTATAGCTCAACAAATGTTTGATAAAGCACAACAAGCAAACGGTATTTATTATATGAGATATGATATATTGGAAATGGTTAACGAAAACGGAAAAGAAGTATTAAAGAAAAATACTGTTTATACAGAAAGAAACTTTTTTAAAGATACAAGACAAAGTATGGTTGATGATTATTTAAGTAGAGAAAGACTTGATAGAAAAGTTAGAGAAGCGGGAGGATATATAGGCTATTATGATGAAAATGGAGTAAGAACTTATAATCCTAAGTTAGTTGAATATTTTGAAACATCAAAAAGAATAGATATTGATTCAATAAGTAAACAGAATCAACCAAATAATATTCCTATAAAAATAATTCCAACTTTTAGCGAGTTAAAAGATTTAGCATCAAAGTATGAGTTATTTATTGACTTAAACGATCAACATGGTTCCGATATTTCTAAAATAAAAATTAGAGATATTAAAACTGGACAAATTCAAACTGATAAATCTATTATAGATAAAGCAATATTTGCAAATATATGGCTTGAAGCTGCAGGGGTAAAAGTTTATGGTGATGAACCAAGACCGGGAGAAAAATACGCTTTTAATGGATCATCAGAAGAACTTTATAATACAATTTGCAAAGAGTTACTAGATTCATGCAAAAGAAAAGGCGTTATTGATACAGTAGATTTGTTAAGAAAAATTGATGATATAAATAACTATAAATATAATAAAGATATAGTTGTTAAGTTATTTAGAACTCCATATCAAACTGAAATAATAAATAAATTATTTCTTGAGTCACTAGGTATTAGTCAACCAGTACAAACTCCAGAAACTTTATATACGATGGGTTATGCTGGTAATTTAGCCTATGGTGATAACGAGCAAAAAAGAAGATGACTTAAATAAGTCATCTTTTTTTATAAAAAAAATCAAACTACAAAGTTTGACGTAATATACAAATGGAGCAAGTGAAGGGAATCGAACCCTCGTCTCGACCTTGGCAAGGTCGCATTCTAGCCGTTGAACCACACCTGCATTTCAAATACATACTTAATATATCAAACATACGGGAGGAAATCAAGATAAAATTAATAAAGTTTCTACTATATTATTTTTATTTATATCATGGTATAATCAAGAAGATAAGAGGTTATAAATATGAGAAAGCATATGAGAGATATAAAGAAGAAAATTGTAAATTTTAACTTTAAAAAAGCCGCTGCTAATTTTAAATATAACGCCATTCAATTCGTTTTATACAATAGACAATATATATTATTTGTTATATTAACATTATTAAGCTGTATATTCGTAAGAACTTTTACTATTAAAGATGGTTTTAACTTTAAAGCCACATTCTTTGATTTAAGTATAATTATGTTAATAGGCAGTCTAGGTTATTTATTCAAAGTTAAGAATCAGTTTAAATATTGGAATACATGTATGATTATTATTACAATCATTAACATGATAAATGGTATTTATTTTAAATTCTTTAATAACTTTGTAACTGTAGGATTACTTCAAACATTAGGCCAAACAGGAGAAGTAACAGATGCAGTAATTGCTAAACTATCATGGAATAACTTTGTATATTTATTATCTCCAATTATATTTTTAATTTGTCATATCAGATTAAAGAAAAGAGATTATATTAGTTTAGTTGAAAAAATAGAAGTTAGTAAGAAATTATTAACTAATACTTTAATTATTAGTTTTATTCTATTATTCATAAATATAGCAACTCTTGAATCAAAAGACGTATCAAGACTTACTAAACAATGGAATAGAGAATACATAGTTGAAAGATTTGGTATTATTATCTATCAAGAAAATGATATTATTCAAACAGTTCAAACTCAACTAAGATCTTTATTTGGTAAGGAAGAAGCATATGAAAAATTCGAGACTTTCTATCAAGAACATCCATATACACCTTCAAATAATAAATATACTAATAAGTATGAAGACTATAATGTTATAGCTATTCACTTAGAAAGTATTATGAATTTCTTAATAGGACTTAAGATAAATGGTGTAGAAGTAACTCCTAATTTAAATAAAATAGCAGGTGAATCATTATACTTTGATAACTTCTATTCTCAAGTATCAGTAGGTACATCTTCTGATGCAGAGTTTACTTTCAATACTAGTTTGATGCCAGTTCAAAGTGGTACAGTATTTGTTTCTTACTATAATAGAAAATATCAAACACTTGAAACATTATTAAAACCAAAAGGATATTATACCTTCTCAATGCATGGCAATAAAGCTACTATGTGGAATAGAAGTAAGATGCATCCAACTCTAGGATATGAGAAATTCTATTCAGAAGATTCATATAATATAGATGAAATAGTTGGATTAGGTTTATCAGATAGATCATTCTTCTTACAAAGCGAGAATAAGTTAGAAGATATTAAGAAGATGATTGATACAAGTGATAAATACAATAATTACATGGGAACAATGATCATGTTATCTAACCATACTCCTTGGATGGATCCAATATATCTAGAAGGTGAAGAATCATTTGATATTACTTACCATACAGGTGAAAAAGACCCTGAAACTGGAGAAGAAAAAATACTTGATTATCTTAAAGACCCAAAGATTGAAACAATAGGAAGATTTATTCAAGCAGCTCATTATGCTGATAAACAACTAGGTCAATTCTTTGAATATGTTAAAACATCAGGATTATACAATAAGACATTATTTGTAATGTATGGAGACCATCCTGCTCAAATAGGATGGACACAATTTAGTAGATATAATAATTATAATTTTGTAGACGGAGGATTCTATGAAGAAGGAGACGAAGGATACGATGAATTTGATTATTACGATAATGAATTATTTAGAAAAGTTCCATTAATCATCTGGGACCCAGCAGGAAGAGTAGAACCTAAGAGAGTAAGCTATCCAATGGGTATGATAGATGTACTTCCAACAGTAGCTAATATGATTGGTATTAAACCAGTATATGCTCTAGGTCATGATATATTTGAAATTAAAAATGATAACATTGTAGTATTCCCAAATGGTAACTTCTTAACTAATAAAGTTTACTATAGAAGTTCAAAAGGAGATTATAGATTATTATCAACTGATAATAATATTACTCTAGATGAAAATTATATTAAGGATCGTGTTAAAAAAACAGAAGATATATTAGAAGTATCAAATGATATAATAGTATATGATCTTATTAAAGAACATGAAGAAAGAAGTGAACTAGATGAAAAAAAATAAAGATAAACTAACTAAAGAAGAAAAAAAAGAATTAAAAAAACAAAAGAAAGAAAATGCTAATCCAATTGTAAAAAAATCAATTATCTTTGTTATAGTTATCATTTTAGTAATGGCTTTAGTAGGTGTACTATTAGCAGTTTTACTTAAGAAACCAGAAACTAAGCCAGAAGGGACTAAACAAACATTAAGTGCACTTGATAAATATGGATACACTCTTGATGATAAAGATACTAAACTTTATAAAGAAGAGTTTGAAAAATTAAAAGCAAACCTTGAATCACAAAGTGTAGACTTTGATGCTTATGCTGAGTCTATTGCCAAATTATTTGTAATTGATTTTTATTCCTTGGATAATAAAATAAACAAATATGATGTAGGTGGAGTAGAATTTGTATTCCCTGATTATAAAGATACATTTAAAATAAAAGCTCAGGATACAGTTTATAATTATCTTGAAGATAATACTAAGGGAAATAGAAAGGGAACACTTCCAATAGTTGATTCAGTAACCATTACTTCAAGTGAAAAATCTAAATTCATTTATACTCCAGGTGGAGATAAAACAAAGAAAAAAGAATATGATTCATATGAAATCAAATATACTAATACATATAACATTTCTCAAGGATATGATACAGAAGGAGAAATAGATATTATTAGAGATGGAGATTTTCTATATATAGTATCAAGAAAATAACTATTACATAGTTATTTTTTTTCTCATATATTTATAAATAGTATGGTATAATGAAGTAGGTGGTTTAATATGGCAAAGATTAAAAAAGAAACAAATAAAAAAGAAGAAAAAAAAGAAGTAGTATTTATTACTAAAGAACTAAAAAGAAAAGAAACAGACAGTGAAGAATTTGTTAAAATAAAAGCATTTTTTATTATACTTGTAATTATACTTGTTTTACTTGGATTATTAGCGCTTTTAAATGGAAACTTTGTTACTAAAGATTATTCAGAAGAAACAACTACAACAACTACAACAACAGTAACATATGATTCATCATTATTAACTGTTGATAGAGTATTTAATGTAACTGATAAATCATATTTAGTATTATTCTATAATTCAAAAGATGAAGCTGAAAAAGAATATGTTGATGGCTTAATTGATAAGTATGATGATTCTACTACTAAATTATATAAAGTTGATATGTCAGATCCTATGAACAAAACTTATTATAATGAATCTGGAACTGAGAATACTTCTCCAAGCACTAGTAAAGATATAGTTATTACTAGAACTACATTAATGACAATTAAGAAGAAAAAGGTAACTAAATATCAAACTGATAAAGCAGAAATGGCTAAAGTTTTAAATACTAAAAAAGATGAATAATTTTCATCTTTTTTTATGTTCTATGATATACTTATTGTAGGGTGGTAATAATGAAAAACTTAAAGAAAATATATAAATTAGATAATGCTCATCATAAGAATAATTATACTTTTCTTGAGGTTGTAATTATTGCCTTTATCTTTGGTCTAATTGTATGTGGTCTAACATCTTTTATAGTTTATAATATTGCTGAAAAGACTATATTTGATTCTAATTTACAAGATGTAGTATCAACATATAAAGATATTGAAAATAAGTATTATGAGGATGTAGACACTAAAAAACTTGCGGATTCTGCTATAAATGGAATGTTTGACTATTTAGGAGAGAAGTACTCAGAACTATTAGATACTACTCATGCATCTAACCTTACTACTTCCTTGAAAGATAACTACACAGGTGTAGGAATACAAGTATATAAGAAAGATGGAAGATTCTTTATTTATAGTGTTATAGCTAATAGTATTGCTGACTCCGCGGGACTTCAAGCAAAAGATGAATTATTAATGGTTAATAAAAAGAAACTTTCAAGTGAACTAGAATTAAATGATATTTCATCATTAATTCATGAGAAAGATGAAGTATATATAAAAGTACTAAGAGACACTAAGGAATTTGAATATAATCTAAAAGTAAGTAATGTTACTATTCCTGTTATTACAAGTAAATTAATTATTAACGATAATAAAAGAATAGGATATATCTATATTGATTCGTTTACTAGTAATGTAGGAGATCAGTTTAGAAATGAACTTGAACTTTTAGAACATCGTGGAATAGATAGCTTAATTATTGATGTAAGAAATAATACAGGCGGATACTTATCAGGTGTTGATGAAATAGCTAATATATTTATAAAAAAGGGTAAAAAAATTTATTCTCTTGAGGGAAAAGATTTAAATAGAGAATCATTTGATGATACTGATGAAAAAAGAGATTATCCAATAGTTGTGCTTATTAATGAGTATAGTGCATCAGCAAGTGAAGTATTATCTCTTGCCTTAAAAGAATCATATGGAGCAATTCTGATTGGTTCTAAAACATATGGAAAAGGTAAAGTACAAGAAGTATCTTCTTTAAGTGATGATGCAATGATAAAATATACAACTGCTAAATGGTATTCACCAAATGGTAATAATATAGATGGAGTAGGTATAACTCCAGGAATAAAGGTTTCTCAAAATATTGAGTATATTCTTAAACAAGATGGAGCAATTGACTCTCAATTAGAAAAAGCGAAATCATTTTTATCAAATTAACTAATTGTAATTGATTAATAAAATAAAATAATCTATTATTAAACTATGGAGGATATATGAAAAGGAAGTTTAAATTATTATTAGTACTTTGTACTATGTTTTTACTAGCTGGATGTAGTTTAAAACAAGATTACAACGTTGATATAACAAGCGATAAAAAAGTGTCTATAGGATACACAATTGGAATGGATGATGAATTAATTGACCTATTCTTATCTCAATCTACAGATAGTATCGATGCTGAAGAAAGAGAAGATGAAGAAGGAGAAGAGGAAGAAGAAAAAGAAATCACTGATGAAGATAGATGGAATTATCTTACTGAAAGTTTGATTGATGAAAACTCTAAATCTGGTTTTTCATATGAGAAATACGAAAAAGATAATCTTAAAGGATATAAGTTTACATCTAAAAAAGTAAGTATTGATGAAGTTACTAAAACTGAAAAAGTAGACAGATTCTATTTAGATGGTGGAAATAATACAAGCGCAACTGATTCACAAGATGTACTAGAAGAAATTCTTAAGAGTCCATTATTTATTTTAGATGGAAAAACTTACAAATCTAACATGGCATTTAAAGTATCTGATCAAATTTCAGGTTCTGAAGACTATTTTGATCTATTAGATATGAAATTAGTTGTTACTTTACCAACTAAAGCTACTTCTAATAACGCAACTACTGTTTCAGAAGATGGTAAAACTTTAACTTGGGATTTATCTAAGATTAAGGATGAAAATATTGATTTTGAATTTGCATTCTCAAATATTAGTTTACCTATAATTATTGGTGGAGCTGTATGTGTCGTTGTTGTAATTTGTGTTATTTACTTCGCAATTTTCCGTAAAAAGAAAACTAATACAGATGCACCAGCACCAGTAGAAACAACTGCTTTTGATTCTACAACTACACCTGTTGCTCCAGTAGCAGAAGCTCCTGTTGGTGAAACACCAGTTGTTGAAACACCTGTAGCACAAGCTCCAGCTGAAACACCAACAGTAGAAACACCTACAGATGCAGTACCAGCTGAACAACCTACTGGAGAAACAAGTTCAGAAAACAATCAAGGAATGTAATACATTCCTTTTTTTGTGCATAAAAAAATATAGATTATTAAATCTATATTTTATAGTAAACTTTTAATTTTATCAGTGTTTTTATAATTTAACTTAGCACAATGTTTTAGTTCATTAAAACCAAACTTACGAGCTATATCAACACCTTTAGCATCAACTTTATCACTTGCACCATATGGTAGAACTCCATATTTACTAGCTAGTTTTTCCATTTCTTGTAAGAATACATATCTAGATATAATAGATGCTACAGCAACACTTAAACACTTATCTTCAGCTTTAGTAGTAAACCATATCTTTTGACAGATATCCTTTTCACCCTTTAAGTAGTTGTAGTATAGATTTCTTTCACAGAATTGATCAACTACAATATATGAGTGTTTATTCTCTGGATTACTGTTCAACTTAAATAGTGCTTTATTATGTAATTGAGCTTTTATCTTATTTAAATTACTATTTTCTAAATTATTATATTCTTCATTAGTCATTATATAAGTTTCGTGAACAATATTCTTGATTAGAGCTGGAGCTATTCTTTTAATAGTCTCATCAGTAATTTTTTTAGAGTCTCTTACACCTAATTTTAATACAAATGGTATTTTTTCTTTAGGTACATATGAAGCTGTTACTACAACAGGTCCAAAGTAGTCTCCAGTACCAACTTCATCTGATCCAATTGTACTTGTATGATTAAAAATAGAATTTTCCGGTTTATCAGCATCAACATCTCTGTTATTAACCATCATTTCTCTTTGTTTCCACCATTCATAGTCAATATCAGCAGCAATACCTTGAAGTACAAGTTTACCTGATTCATATAGAGTTACTACAGTACCAGCACCATCATTACTTTGAAATACAGCATAAGGAGGTGTTTTTAATGTAAATGTATCTTTATAATGTTCATATATTTCATCTTTTAAATTATCACTTATTTTATAAGAATATGTTTTATTATTCATGGAATTATCTCCTTTTCACGTATTAATTATACTATATATTTTAATATTATAAAACAAAAGAAAAAGTCGATTAATGTCGACTTTTATTTATTTAATGAATAATTAATATATCTTTCGTAACTAGATTTTAATTTTGAATCGTATATTGTGAATCCATTTTCTTCTCTTAATGCTTTTAAAGCTTTAGTTTGCATTAATGAAGAATTATCTTGATAGTTCTTATCTGCTAGTATTTCAGTAATCTTTTCTTTAGCATCTTCTAGTTTACCTTTTTCTTTTTGATCATATTTATAAATAATATGATATCCATATTGAGTATAAACTGGAGTAGAAGAGTAAGAACCAACTTTTAATTCAATAGCAGCAGTTTCAAATGAACTTACCATATCGCCTTTGTTGAAGTAGTTTAAGTCTTGAGTAGTAACGTCTCCTTTATCCTTGTTTTCTTCATAAGCCTTAGTAAATGCTTCATCTACAGTAGAACCTGCTTTAACTAATTCATCAATTCTAGCAATAATATCTTTAGCTAAATTTTGAGCAGCTGAAGAATCATCATCTTTAGGAGCAACTAAAATATGTTTAGCACCGATATCACCAATATATTCATCTTTGAAATATTTCTTAACATCTTTATCAGTAACTTCAGATTTAGCTTGTTCTTTACCAATTAATTCTTTCATGTGTTGTAATCTTAGATATGCTCTATATTCATCAAGATTATTACATCCGAAGTAACTTAAATATTCATTTAACTTATCTTCAGTTGGATAATTTGTTTGAGCTGTAATAACTTTAGTTTCTACGTAAGTATCAATTGATTTGTCATCTTTATATTTATTATTAAGAATTTCAGCATCAACTACATCTAAAAGTGATTGTAATGCATATTGATCTTTAACTTTTTCATAAAGATTATCAACTGAATATTCAAAACCATTTGATAAACTTACAACTTTTTCCTCTCCATTTTTTAATTTTGGAACTCTTGAATAATATCCTACTCCTAATAGTATAGATTCAACAATTACAGTTATAACTAATACTAGGATTATAACTCCAACGATTATTTTCTTTTTCATTATATTTCCTCCCTAAATACGTATTTATTATACCATGTATATATTTATTTGTGTGAAAAAATTATTTAAAGAAAAATATATAATTACATATATAAATAATTCGTTTAAAAAATAAAACGAATTATTAAAAATTAATAAAAATATTATAAAAAAATATAAAAAATAACATTGTATTTTTTAATATTTGACTTTTGATTTTTAGTAAAACTAATGATAATTTTTTTATCAGAAAGGGGGAAAATAAAATGCATAACATGGTATATCTAATTGGTAGATTAACTGAAGATCCAGTATTAAGAAAAACTGAAAAAGATGATATGGTTTCTATTAATATAGCAGTACAAAGATCATATAAAAATGAAGATGGAATATATGAAACAGATTATATACGTTGTATTTTATGGAGTGCTATCGCAAGTAATACATGTGAATTTTGTAAAAAAGGTGATCTTGTAGGTATAAAGGGAAGAATTCAAAATAGAAGCTATGAAGATGAAGAAGGTGAAAAGAAATATATCACTGAAGTAATTGTTGATAAAATATCTTTTTTAGCTAGTAAAAAAGAAAGAGTAGATGAATAATCTACTTTTTATGTTAAAATAAATTTCACTAGAGGTGATAAAAATGGGAAAGATATATTTAGATTTAAATTATGGTACTGTTACGCTTTTTAATTTGAAAAAAACATGGATTCAAGCACAAACTATGTCACCAGGGTTTATGCTATGCTATGAAGATGATAAATATAAAAGAGGAATAATTTATAGATCAACAAATAAGAGACTATTAATAAATGTTCAAGAAAAGATAATGGATGAGATTAATTCAGGGAAAGTTAGAATTAGATGTACTACAAATACTCATTAATGGTAAATTAAATAATCGTATTTAGCTAATATTTGGTATAATAAATCTTACACAGGAGGAAGTATGGAAAAATTATTCATTGAAAATGAAAATAGAAATGAAGCTGAAAAGTATTTTAGAAGTAATACTAGTTCTCACAAAGAAAGAGTAAATGATGGAAAACTTAATATGCGTATTTCTTTATACAACCATAATAATATTGGTCATAACCATCCATTAGAAAACTTTATCCCTGAAAATGTATGGAATGTTGCTTACAAAGATGGAATTGGATATTTCTTATTAGAAAAAGTGGAAGACGGTTACTTAGTTACTTTATACGGAGAAGATTTAGAAGAGGCATATAGTAGTATTATTAGCTCATTTAATTCTACATTTGAAAAGAAAAAGAATAGAGTAAAATAAAAGTTAAGTAGAGGAGGAAGAGAAAAGTTTTTCCTCCTTTTATGTTAAAATATAGTTGGTGATATTATGGAAATATTAAAGGCTATATTATTTGGTTTAGTGGAAGGTATAACAGAATGGTTACCAATTAGTTCCACTGGTCATATGATTTTATTAGATGAACTTGTTCATCTAAATGTTACAAATGAGTTTTATAAACTATTTGAAGTAGTTATTCAACTTGGAGCAATACTTGCTGTAGTAGTAATTTACTTTAAAACTCTTTTTCCATGGGGATTTGGAAAAGATAAGGAAGATACTAAAAATACTTTATCTCTTTGGTTAAAAGTAATACTTGCATGTCTTCCAGCAGCAGTAATTGGTTTATTATTTGATGACTGGTTTGATGAACATTTTTATAATGCTCAAACAGTTGCAATTGCTTTAATTGCGTATGGCATTATATTCATAGTAATGGATAACATTAAAAAACTATCATCAAGAGATACAAGAAGTCTTAATACTGTTACATGGAGAGAAGCAATTGGAGTAGGTATATTTCAATTACTTGCGCTTATCCCGGGAACAAGTAGAAGTGGTTCAACTATAATAGGTGGTCTTGTATTTGGACTTGATAGAAAAACAGCTGCAGATTTCACTTTTATACTAGCAATACCTGTTATGTTTGGTGCATCTTTATTAAAGCTTGCTAAATATATTGCATCTGGTGCTGTAATGAGTGCCTTAGAGTTTGAAATACTTGCAGTTGGATGCATTGTTGCATTCTTAGTAAGTGTTATAGTAATTAAGTTCTTAATCAATTATTTAAAGAAACATGGATTTAAAGCATTTGGTATCTATAGAATTATTTTAGGTATTACAGTTTTACTATATTTCTTTATATTAAAATAATCATTTTTATACGAGTTTAAAGGCATATTTATATCTTTCTAAATATGTCTTTTTTATGTATAATAATCAAGTGAAGAGGTGTATTTATGAATACTGAAGAATTAATAAAAGAATCAGAAAAAGAATTAAACGAAAGATTTAGAGAAATTGATGAAATTGAAAACTATTATAGTAATAAAATATTAAATGCTTTTATAGATAATAATGTTACAGAAGCATGTTTTACATCAACAACAGGATATGGTTATAGTGACATAGGTAGAGATAAATTGGAAAATGTATTTGCAGATGTTTTTAATGCTGAGTCAGCACTTGTTAGAAACCAATTTATTTCTGGTTCACATGCTTTAAATGTAACATTTTTTGCGCTTTTAAGACCTGGAGACTTACTTTTATCAGTAAGTGGTCTACCATATGATACTTTACATGAAGTAATAGGCATTAAAGAAAATAATTCATCTTTAAAAGCATTTGGTATTAAATATGATCAAATTGATTTAGTTGATGATGACTTTAACTATGATGCTATCAAAGATTATCTAGCAAATAATAAAGTTAAGGTAGTTGAAATACAAAGATCAAAAGGATATTCAACTCGTAAATCATTAACTATAGATAAAGTTGAAAAAGTAGCGTCACTTATTAAAAGTGTATCACCTTCAACTATTATCATGGTTGATAACTGTTACTGTGAATTAGTAGAAAAGAAAAATCCAATTGAAGTTGGATGTGACGTGGCAGTTGGTTCCTTAATTAAAAACTTAGGTGGAGGAATTGCTCCAAATGGTGCATATGTAGTTGGTAAAAAAGAACTTGTTGATTTAGTTGCAGAAAGATTAAGCTTACCTGGTGAAGGAAGAGAAGTTGGTCCAACTCTTGGTATTAATAAGAGTTTATATCAAGGTTTATTCATGGCTCCATCAGTTGTTGCATCTGCTCTTAAAATTGCATGCCTAACAGCATCTACATTAAAAAAACTTGGTTATAAAGTAAGCCCTGAAGCATTAGAACCAAGAGCAGACATTGTACAAAACATTGAATTTGGCAACAGTGAAGACCTAATTAAATATATTCAAGAAATACAAGCATCATCTCCAGTAGATGCAAGTGCTACACCAATACCTAGTGATATGCCAGGATACGACGATCAAATAATCATGGCTGCTGGATGCTTTACACAAGGTTCTTCAATTGAACTATCATGTGATGGTCCTATTCGTCCTCCTTATATAGCATATCAACAAGGTGGCTTAACTTATAATTACGGCAAAATTTCTTTATCTAAAGCAATAGATAAATTGAATAAATAATGGTATTATAAGAATAATAAGAGGGTAAGAAAAAAGTGAAGAGAATAATCAAATTTACAATTATATTATTTATTATATTAGTAACTATATTTGGCATAACGAATATAGCTCTTTATAGTGGTTTATTTGGTATATTATCTCCATTCAATATAACTAATGTGTCTAAAAAACAAGATACAGTATTTGCTATTAGTTTTGATAAAGTTAAGTCAGCTAGTAAATATGAATTAATAATTACAGATATTAATAATGTTAAAGTATATGATGATTTTGTTACTAATAACAATTTAGAAATAAACTTTAACAATATAACTGAAAATATGGTTTATGATCTTAATGTAATAGCTTATAACAAAGATGGTAAAACTAAAGAATCAAATAATCATTATTCATTTAAATATGTTAAGGATCCAAGTGTATCAGCGGATGATATTATTCTTTCAGATGAAGGAGCACTTGTATATTTAAATGGTGATATATCTAACAAAAAATATAGATTAAAAATTACTAAGAATATTTTTAATGATGCAAATGAATTAACATCAACAAATGTATTATTAGATGAAATATACACAGAAGATGTATATGAACTAGCAAGTGAAAGTGATAAAAGCATACATGCTATATATACATTTGAATTAATTAATAATGATGTAACAGTTTCTAAACTAAATCTATACTATAAAGTTAATCCATTAGAAGAACCTACTATTACTAGTCCAACTAATGAGAGTACAATAGATTATACTGATTTAAAACTATCATTTAAAAATATAGAAAATGCTGAGAAGTATGAAGTAACAATTTATAATAACAAGAATCAATCTATATTTAGTACATCAGTTTATACAAATGAACTATTATTAGACAAAACATTATTTAATCCAAATGTATTATTCTATATTAGTGTAAAAGCAATTAAGGGTGATTATTCTCTTGAATCAAAAGTTAAATTCACTTTTAATGGTAACTCTATAAAACCAGTTTATATAAATAAAAATACAACTGTTAAAAAGGGTGAAAAAATAGAATTATTAGCAGATGATAATGCATCTATTTACTATACAATAGATGGGTCTGATCCAATTATTAATGGAATACTTTATACTGAACCAATAGAAATAAATGATAATACAACTATTAAAGCTTATTCTAAGATTAATAATAATGTATCTCTAACAAATACATTTGATATAAAGACAAGTGATAAGAATAATTTAAAAGTATTTTTATATTCTTCAAATCAAGTT
This sequence comes from uncultured Caryophanales bacterium, assembly GCA_946536225.1. Taxonomy (GTDB): domain Bacteria; phylum Bacillota_I; class Bacilli_A; order RF39; family UBA660; genus UBA6985. Next base: position 109,517 of record CAMNEE010000002.1, read on the forward strand.
AACAATATTGGTGTAGAACCATTTACTAATGAAAGATTTGAAATGTCTGAAGTATCAAATGTAATTGAAAAAGAGTTAACTAAAAAGGGAATAACTGTTATTAGAAATAATTATTTATTAGATGAGGCTTCATCAATAGAAAGTGCAATTAATAATAATTGTGATTTATTCCTATCAATTGGTTCTAATTCATCATATTCACATGAAAAGAGTGGTCTATCGTCATATATTTATGATTATGGTACTTCGTATGGATTATCGCATTTACTTATTGATAATCTATACAATATTTATAATGGTGAAGTAAGTGGTGAAATAAAAACTACGTATGGTTTATCAAGTACAACAAATAAATTATTAAATGTTAAATTATCACTTGGATACCATGATAATGAAATGGATGTCGATTGGATAATGAAAAACAAGGAAAAAATAGGTGAGAACGTAGCTTCATCGGTGCTTGCTTACTTTGGACTTTAATTGACAATAAAACTAAAATACACTAAAATAGTGTGTGTAAGAAGGGATGAATTTTATGTATAATGAAAAAATTTATTTAACACCTCAAGATATTTTAAACAAAGACTTTAAGAGAGATACTATGGGTTATAGACCTCAAGAAGTTGATAAATATTTAGACATGGTTATAAGAGATTATACTGAGTTCATTGCAATTATTAAAAGATTACAAACAGAAAATGCTCAATTATCAAGTGATAATGAAAAACTTAAAACTGAATATATGAGACTTAAAAATATTGTAGATTCAGCTAAGTCTTCAACACCTGGAGTAGTGAATGGATCTTATAATAACGTTGACCTTCTAAAGAGAATCTCTAATTTAGAGAAAACAGTTTACGGTAAAGAAGAATAATAATCTGGGTAAACGCTGCGCTGAAATATGCGTTGAGGAAAGTCCATGCTTACACAGTCTGTGATGACTGTAGTGTTTGTGCTAGGATAAAACCTAGGCAGCTTAGCTGACGGCGGCAAGGTAACCTAACCATGGTTATAGTAGCCATAAAGCGCCAAAGAGACGAGCTCAACTGGAAACGGTTGAGGTGGAACGTGGTAAGCCCCGCAAGTAAGAAATCCAAATTTTGGTAGGAGAGTTCAGTGAAACGAATGATAAGGGACACTGAAAGCAGTAATGCTAGATAAATGTTTACCGCTTCGAAAGAAGTACAGAACATGGCTTATAAGATTATTTCTTTTTTATATATATTTTAAAACATTAAGGAGTGGTTTCTTTTGCATAAGACAGGAGAAATATTAATGGGGTTAAGAGAATCCGCTGGTATTTCATTAGAAGAAGTGTCCAGGGATATTAATATTCCAGTAATTGCTCTAGAGCAAATAGAAGCTGGAACATTTGGTTCATTTGAAGATATTTATGAACTAAAAAAGTGGTTGGTTGATTATTCTAAATACTTAGGCTATGACGTTGATAAAGTTATAAAAGAATTTAATGAATACATGTTTGAACACACTAGTAGAATTCCAACACAAGAAATCATTAGTGCTATTAAAAATGAAAAAAAAGATAATATAGATGATCCTGATAGAATTGCATCTCCATACACGAGAGCATTTCCAAGGGAAAAGACTTTACCATATATAGTTACTTTAATAGTGGTAATAATACTAGTAATATTAGCAGTCCTTTGGAGTGTTAATCAAATAACAGTGGGTAATAAGAGTACAGATGTACTTAGTTATTATACAGAATAAGAGATAGGAGAAAGAAAGTTATGAATTTACCAAACAAAATAACAATGGTTCGTATTGTATTATCAATATTTTTACTTGTTTTTCTAATTTTCCCTTGGGATTTATGTAATATTGAATTTCCAACATATTTAGAGGGACATTTAGAAGTAAGCTTACAATACATAATTGCAGGTATTGTTTTCCTAATTGCTTCTCTTACAGATACACTTGATGGATATCTTGCAAGAAGTAGAAATATGGTAACTGATTTTGGTAAAGTAATGGATGCAATTGCTGATAAAGTATTAGTAAATGGTATTTTAATTGTACTTGCTTGCAATGATATGATTAATGTACTAATACCTGTTGTAATTATTACAAGAGATATTGCGGTTGATTCAATTAAAATGGCTGCTGGTCAAAATGGACACGCAGTTGGAGCATCTGTTCTTGGTAAGATTAAAACTATATGCATGATGACTGGTCTAACATTAGTTTTCTTTAACAACTTACCATTTGAATTTATCGTAATTCAAGGACATCCATTAGCTGTAGATCAAGCAATGTTATATATTGCAACTGTTCTATCTGTAATCAGTGGAATTCAATACTATATCGTTAATAAAGACGCATTTAAAGAAAAATAAAAGCAACGTTTAAAACGTTGTTTTTTGTTGCAATAATATTAAAAAAATAGGTATTTATAACGTTTTTATGGCAGAAAATAGATATTGAACATATGTTTGATATTTTTGTTGACAAATAGAATATTTATTTAGTACAATTAATATGTAAGGAAGAGTATTTAAACAAGGAGTATACAATGAAAAAAACAGAAGTAAAAGAAGATAAAGCACTTGAAGAAGTAATGGCTGAGATTGAAAAACAATTTGGTAAAGGAGCTATCATGAGACTTGGTAGCGAAGACCATATTGAAATAGAAACAGTTTCAACTGGAACATTAGGATTAGATATCGCTTTAGGTGTTGGAGGATTTCCTAAAGGAAGAATTATAGAAGTATTTGGACCAGAATCATCAGGTAAAACTACTATTGCATTACAAGCTGTTGCTGAAGTACAAAAAGTAGGGGGAAGAGCAGCATTTATTGATGCTGAACATGCTCTTGATCCAGTTTATGCTAAAGCTTTAGGTGTAAATATAAATGAACTATTATTAAGTCAACCAGATACTGGAGAACAAGCACTAGAAATCTGCGAAGCATTAGTTAGATCTAATGCCGTACAAATTGTTGTAATTGACTCGGTTGCAGCACTAGTACCTCAAGCAGAAATCGAGGGAGAAATGGGAGATTCTCATGTTGGTCTTCAAGCACGTTTAATGTCCCAAGCATTAAGAAAATTAGCTGGTATTATTAACAAAACTAATACTATTGCTATCTTCATTAATCAATTAAGAGAAAAAGTAGGAGTAATGTTTGGTAACCCTGAAACAACTACTGGTGGTAGAGCATTAAAATTCTACTCATCAGTTAGACTTGATGTAAGAAGAGGAGAACAAATCAAACAAGGCGATCAAGTAATTGGTAATAGAACAACTATTAAGGTTGTTAAGAATAAGATGGCGCCTCCATTTAAGACTTGTTCAGTTGATATGATGTACGGTGAAGGTGTTTCTTACGAAGGAGAACTTGTTGATTTAGCATCTGATATTGATATCATTAACAAATCTGGTGCATGGTATTCTTATAATGGAGAAAAGATTGGACAAGGAAAAGAAAATACTAAACTATTCTTGAAGAATAATCCTGAGATTGCCCAAGAAATTGATAAAAAAGTTCGTGAACATTACGGAATTAATAAATAAAAGGAAAAACATTTTCCTTTTTTTGTTGTTATAAAAATACATAACTATTATAATTAAAAGTGGGTGAATGCTATGAAAAAGAAACAACGTATTATAGGAATTATTATAATTGTTCTTATGATTATATCTGAGGTGGTAATGGTTTCGATTCAAAAAAACAAATTGCTTTCAGATAAATACACTTTGTTAGATGTTGGTTTTGATAAAATTCTAATTGGTGAAATAGTTTTATTTATTATAGATTTATTTTTTATTATTTTTACTATTTTCCAAAAAAAGAATTTTAAAATTAATGTATCAATAAGTGTGGCTTTACTAGTTGTTAGTTTTGTAGTTATTTCATTTTCGTTCTATTCGTTTGCTAGTTTTATAAATGCGTTTTTATTAATTATTTATACTAATTATTTAAGAATAAATGAAAGTAAAAATAAAATCCTTTAAAGAGGATTTTATTTTTTTGTTGTAAAAGGTAACTTTATAAACTATAATTTAATTATAGATACTTTTAATAATTTAAAATTTCTATATATTGTAAAGGAGAAAATTTGAATGATAGGAGCACTTGAAAGTTCATCATTCGTTTTCATTTTTGTTGGACTAGTAGTTGGAATCATCGCAACACTAGTATTAGTTATCGTAACTGGCTTCGGGTCTGGAAAGAAAGCAGAAAAATTATTAAACAACGCAAAAAAAGAAGCAGAAAAATATAAGAGAGATTCCTTAGCTGAATTAAAAGCTGAGAGTTATAAACTTAAACAAGACACAGATAAAGAAATAAAAGACAGAAAGTCTGAAATCAAAGAAAGTGAAGAACGCTTATTACAAAGGGAAAAGTCCCTAGATAAACGTGAAGAAATGCTTCAAAATAGAGATAATCAACTAGAACAAAAGAATGATAATTTAAACGCTTTACAAAAACATGTCCAAGAAAAAGAAAACAAGATGGACGAATTACTTAAAGAAGAAATGGAAAAATTAGAGAAAATTGCTAAATTCTCTAAAGAAAAAGCACATGATTTAATCATGGAAAGAGTAGAAGCTGAAATGGAAGTTGAAATTGCTGAATATATCAAAGATATGGAAGCAGAAGCTAAACTTGAAATTGACGCTAAAGCAAAAGATATGTTAGTTGCATCAATGGAAAAATATTCAAACGATGTAACAAACTTATCTACAACATCTACAATTTCTTTACCTAATGATGATATGAAAGGTAGATTAATTGGTAGAGAAGGAAGAAATATTCATACAATAGAAGCAGTAACAGGAGTAGATTTAATCATTGATGATACACCTGAAGCTATTACAATTTCATCTTTTGATCCATATAGAAGAGAAATTGCAAAACAAACTATTGAAACATTAATTAAAGATGGACGTATTCATCCAACTAGAATTGAAGAAATTTATGATAAAGTTTGTAAAGATATGAATTCTAAAGTTACTGAACTTGGAAAAGAAGCTATTTATGAACTTGGAATTTCTAAGATGGATCCTGAATTAGTTCATATTATTGGAAAATTAAATTTCCGTACAAGTTATGGTCAAAATGCATTACAACATTCTAAAGAAGTAGCTAATCTATGTGGTATCATGGCTGGTGAATTAGGAGAAAATGTTAATCTAGCTAAACGTGCTGGATTATTACATGATATTGGTAAAGCAATTGACTTTGAAACAGAAGGTTCACATGTAGAAATAGGTGTAGAACTTGCTAAAAAATATCATGAAGATCCAATTGTTATTAATGCTATCGCATCACATCATGGTGACTGTGAACAAGAAAGTGTTATTGCTGTACTTGTTCAAATTGCAGATACTATGAGTGCAAGTCGTCCTGGTGCAAGAAATGATTCAATGGAAAAATACGTTGAAAGACTAGAACAACTTGAAAAGATTGGAAACTCTTATGATGGTGTAGAAAAATCATTTGCAATGCAAGCTGGTAGAGAAATTCGTGTAATTGTTAAACCAGATGAAATAGATGATTTAAAGAGCATGAAACTTGCACACGATATTAAAAATCAAATTGAGTCTGAGATGCAATATCCAGGTACAATAAAGATTACAGTTATTCGTGAAACTAGAGCAACAGAAGAAGCAAAATAGTCTTCTTCTTTTTTTGTTTTTTTGCTATAATAAAAAACAGAAAGGTGATAGAAGATGACAAAATATAAGATTAATCCTGGATTAGCTTCTTTAATGGTAGTAGCATCTATTTTTGCAGGATGGCAAACACTATTACTAGTAAGTGTTTTATTACTATTATTCTGTGAATTAGATGAAAAAGTAAAAGGAGTAATGATTAGAGTATTAACATTCTATGCTGCTTATACTTTAGTATCATGGGGATGGGATTTAATTTATAAATTAGTTGATGTAGTATTTAACTCAATTGATGGTATTGTTAATACAATTAATTCTTGGTTAGAATATGGTAGTCAAATTGATCTTAGCAAATTAAATTTATACTTCGTTAATCCAATCAAAAATGTTATGAAGATTGCAGATGAAATCATTAGTTTCTTATTATTATTAGCTCGTTTTGGATTTGTTGTTGCTGTTCTAATGAACAAACCAGCAAAAGAAACTCCAATTTCAAAGAAAATATCAGAATTTGTTACTTCAATAACAAATTATGTAAGTGCTAATAATACTACTGCTGCTCCAACAACACAAGCACCAGAACAAAATACTAATGCACAATAAAAAGCTTACTTAGTAAGCTTTTTTATTTTGCAATATATACTTTTAAAATAGTCATCTGTCATACCAGCTATAAAATCAATTACTTTTCTTTCAGGAGTTGTATTGTTTAAATAATCTGGATTCATATTATTTAAGAATGATTTATAAATATCTGCTTCTAAATCATTATTCTTTATTTGTGTGAGTACTCCATCAGCAACTGCATTAAACATTTCCTTTATTTCTTCTTTTTCTTTATCAGTATTAGCTTTGTCATATATATGTATATAATTAAAATCTTTTAAATCACTTATTGCTTGAAAAATGTCATCTGACATGGAAATAGAATCTTTTCCCATTGAGTTTCTAATAATATCTTCAACTATAGTATTAACGATATCTTTATTAGAGTTTCCAAGAATATGTTTAATACTATCAGGTATATCTTCAAATTTTAGTTTTCCAAGTCTAACAGCATCTTCTATATCTCTTCCTAGGTAACCAATGATATCACTTATTCTTACAACACATCCTTCCATTGTCATAGGAATAAGTCCTTTTGCATGTTCTAATGATTTATAACATTCTTCATAGTCGTGTAAGAAGTCTTCTTTTGTTTTCTTTTTAGGTTTGTAATTATTTTGTAAGAATTCACCATTGTGGCATAGCATACCATCTAATGTTTGAATACAAAGGTTCTTACCATGACCATCTCCCTCAAGAACCATGAGTTCTCTTACGGATTCAACATTATGTAGGAAGTATCCTTCATTAAATCTAAGTGATATATCGTTTAAATATTTTTCTCCTAAATGACCAAAAGGGACATGACCAATATCATGACCAAGAGCAATTGCTTCAGTTAAATCCTCATTTAATGAAAGTGCTCTCGAAATAGTTCTTGCAATCTTACTAACAAATTGAACATGTATCATTCTTTTTGTTATATGGTCATTTGTAATATTAGAAAAAACTTGAGTTTTATCAATATATCTAGTATATGCAAGAGAGTATATAATTCTATCTATATCATGAAAATAATTAGGTCTTAAATCGTCTTTATTTTTTTCTTCACGTAATCTAATAGCATCTTCATCTCTTGTAGCTAGCTTACTTAAATTTTTTTCGTTTGATAACATAATTATGCGTATATCTTCATTGCTCATAAAAATCATCCTTTACATAAAAATATTATACCATGATTTATTTACTTGACTATTCTTTTTTGTTATAATCTAGGAGAAGAATAAGGAGGTATCACTATGGATAAAATTATTGGTACTATTAATAATAATTTAAGATCCGTTATCGAAGGTATTAGACAACATCTTAGTGATTCTGAGGGTTTATTTGAAGAAATAAAAGCTGACATGGATAAGAAAGTAAACCAAGCAGCTGATTACAAAGAACAAGTAACTAAAGCTAAAGATAAAATAAACCAAATCGAAGATGAAATAGAAAAATTAGAAAAAGATTTAAATGACCTAAACGATAAATTTGGTGGTACTGATTTCAAGGAAATATTACAAGCAGGTAATAAAGAAATAAATACTAAAATAATAGAAAAAAGAGCAGTTATTCAAAAAGAAAGTCAAAGAATTTTAGACTTAACTGATAAAGCTCGTAAGATAAAAGATGATCTTATTGATTTAAGAGAAAAGAAATATGCTCTTTCACAAGATATAAAAGAAACAAAAGTTGTAGAAAAGTTCTATTCAGCTAAAGTAAACGAAATAATAGACTTTGTAGAAGCGGGAAATGATATTGAACTTGCTGTAGATAATTCTCCTGAGTCTGATCTTTTAGCTGATAATGAAAGAGAAAATGAATTAGTAGAAGTTTCTACAGTATTTAATGATCATATATTTGAAGAAATAGATGAAATAACAACTTCTGAACCAGATGCTTCTCTTGTAGAAGAAGAATTAAAAAAGGTTGTTAATGTAACATTTATTCCTAGAGAAGAAAAGAAAGATGAAGTATTTCAAAAACAAGTAGAAGACGCAATGGGAGAAAAAGTCGAAGATAAAAAAGAAGAAGCTCCTATAGTTGAAGAAAAGAAGGAAGTTGTTCAAGAACCGATTTCCTTTGATAATAAAGAAGTATTAGAAAATACAAAAGAAGAAAATGAAACTGAAGAGATAATTCCTGAGAAAGAAAAATCAGAAGAAATTATTCCTGATGAACCAAATGTAGAAGAAGTACAAATAGAAGAAGAAACTCCAGCTGAAGAGGAAAAGAAGGAAGAAACTCCAGTTGTAGAGGAAAAAAAGGAAGAAACTACTAAAGAAACAAAGGAAGAAAAAGAAGATACTTTAAGTGAAGAACCAACTGTTGATGAATTACTTAAATCTTCAGAATCTTTAATTGAAGAAAATGAAAAAGACATTCCTTCTACTTTAGATGAGTTAATAAACAAAACAATAAATAGTTCAAACTTTGATGATAGCTCAATTGATTTAAATATGTTAGATGATGATGTAGAAGATGAAGGAAATGAAGAGGTTAAAAATACTGAATTACTTCCGGGAGAAGAATCTATTATCAATCCAATGTATGAAGAAGAAACTGATCCTTCAATAATTGAACTTGAAATAGAAGATGACAATGAAAGAGATAAGAATTTATTTCAAGTAAAAGAAAATGTTAAAGGAGAAGATTTATTATCATTAGGTATTGAACCTTCTAAATTAAAACCAGAAGACTTAGATTACTTAATGAGTAAAATTGACTATGCAAGAATCAATAAAAGAATAGCTATATTAAAAAAACATAACTTAGGTATCTCATGTACTTATCCAAATATAAGAGTACTAACTGATCTTTCAAGTGAAAACTTGGATGCTATGCTTACTATGCTTGAAAATGTAACGAAAGATGACCTATCTCCAATTGTATCTGTTTTAGACAAAGTAAATATGAACAAACTAGAGCAATCAATTGAAATAAATAAAGGAAAAGATATCGTAGATATAGTTGTTCCTGCAGTTGAAGAAATAGATGATAATATTAAAATTGCTCTTGATATGACTGATGAAGAATATGAAGAAATGAAGAAAAATATTTCTGAAGAAACTTTAAAGAAAATGAATATTTTCACTGACAGAGTAGTTAAAAATTATTATGTATTAAAAGATTTAAAAATTGATAATATAAGAGAAGTTTTAATTAAGTATCCTTCTAAATTATTACTTGATAATAAAGAGTTTAGAGAAACTCTTGATAAATATGATTTGGATGATTTAGTAAGATGTATTAATAAGAACGCTAAAGTATTTGATAAGATATAAAAAAACTAGATTTTAAATAATCTAGTTTTTATTTTCTTCATGGTATTCACTTTCGGTATTAACATTCCAAATATTTTTTTTATCAGTACCATCTAGTAAAGAATTGACTGCCTCAATAGCTGTTAACATTGAGTGATCCATATTATTATATCTATGTTGACCATTTCTACCAATACAATAAATATTATCTATTTTGTTAATATAATTAATTATTTTATTAATATCTTTATATGAATCAAAATAAGCAGGATATGCTTTTTTAATTTTTATTCTAACTGTATCAATTACATCTTTTTTATCTACCATGCCAATTGATACTAGTTCATTAACTGCAAAAGCTTTAGCTTCTTTCTCAGACATATTCCAAAACTCATCATTTTCATTACAAAAATATTCAAGACCAATCCAAATATGTTTTTTAAAGTCATCTACCATATAAGGAGACCAGTTATTAAATATTTGAATTCTACCCATTTTGACACTTCTATCTTGAACATAAATCCAAGTATCAGGAATTATATTATTGATAGTTTTAATTTTAGATTTATTGGTTTCTTTTAACTTTTTAGTTAATACGCCAAATGTTATAAAGTCTCTATAAGGTAGAGAAGATGCAATATTAGTTATTCTTGTTGGAACATCATTCATTCTATTAATTAAATCTTTAATAGGCATAGAAGATATTAGGTAATCACATTTGATAGTCTCTTCACCGTTTTTTGATTTAACAGTAATATTTTTAATAACATCATTCTTTTTATTTATGTTTATTACTTCATGGTTTAAGTAAATCTTAGCACCCATTTCTTCACATCTTTTAGCCATTGTTTCATATAAGAAACCTGGTCCGTATTTAGGATAATAAAACTCTTCAATTAAAGAAGTTTCTTTATTTTTATCTTTAATATGTAATAAGTTTTTAAATGCATTACTAAGTACTTTTAAAATAGATATTCCTTTTACTCTTTGAGCACCCCAGGATGCATCAATTTCTTTAGGACTTCTTCCCCAGACTTTAGTAGTATAGTCTTCAAAGAATAAACTATATAGTTTTTTACCAAATCTATTTATATAAAAGTTTTCTAATGAATCTTCTTTTTTCTTAATAATAATAGATTTTAAATAACTAAATCCAACTTTCATTGTAGTAACAAAACCCATATTTTTAAGAGTTTCAAATTTTAATGAAATAGGGTAATCATAGAATTTCTTCTCAAAAAATATTCTAGATATTCTATTTCTTTTTAATAAAACTTCATCATCTTTTTCAGGATCAGGTCCATCAGTTTTAAGAGTAATATTTCTTTTTAATATCTTATCGTCTTTAGATGGTTTTCCTTGCAAAGGTAATATTTCTTGCCATATATCGTTTATCTTTTTACTCTTAGTAAAGAATCTATGACCACCTATATCAATTCTATTACCTTTGTATTTAACTGTTTGAGAAATACCACCAATATTTTTACTTTCTTCATAAATGACAACTTCATACTTTTTTGTTCTTTTAAGTAATTCATATGCATAAGTTAATCCTGCTGGTCCTGCACCAATTATAACGATTTTTTTCTTCATAATTTATACCTTTCTATATAGTAAGTATCCTGTTGTTTTAGACTCATCTATAACTTTTTCATAATATTTATATTTATATTTATATTTATTTTTTTCAATATATTTATTCATTCTAGAATCAACAGTTATAACTAAATAATCAAACTGATATTTTTCCATTAGATTTAAAGTTAATCTATCATTTTTAATTGCCTTATAATATTCATTCATTAAATCAAATTTTTTATTGTTACTCTTAAGAAAAACGTCACCACGAGCATCTATATATGGTTTATATCCTCGCCATTCTAAATATCCACCATCTTCATAACTTGTATATATTTTAACATTTTTGTTTGTTTCATTTTTATCTAAATAATCTACTATTGTACCTATTCTACTAAACATACTTGGATTTTTTACTTCAGCAGATAATCCTAAGAATAATGTAATTAAAGCAAATGCAAATATAGTTATATTTATAGCGTAAAAAATTGGTTTATATTTTAGTATCTTTTTAGTATTTACTTTTAATAATTCACTTAATTTAATATCACTAGATAATATAGATAATATAATTACCATAGACATTCCTAAATAAGGAACACTTTTTATATGTGAACACGCAAGTATAAGAGTACCTAATAGTAAGAAAAAGTATCTAATAGGTATTTTTTCTTTTGCATTTCTATTAAGTGGTATTAATAATGCTAAAACTAATAGAATAGAAATATTAGCAAAAGTATTAAATGCTAAAGGTTGCATTTCACTAATATAACTATTAAGTGAAGAAACTTCATATGATGATAAAACATATGTAATTGCCTTTATTCCATATGGATTAATAAGTGCAACTAAGCACATTATTACTATAGTTATTAAATAAGAAATCCAATTCTTTTTGTTAAAAAATGAATCTACTAAAAATACTCCAACGAAACATATTAGAAGTAACCACATTGACGCATGTAGATTAATTTCTAATATTGATAAAATAGGTAATAAATATAAGAACTTTTTATTATTCGTTTTATAGTATTTTTCTGATAAAAATAAAGCACTTATAAGTATTAAATAAGTTAATATTTGTGGTCTAGAAGTTGTATAGCTATGTAAGAAAAATACTACATAAAAAATCGAATAAATTGCTGATAAAGTTTTATTCTTAGTAAAATAATAACTAAATCTATAAAGCATATATAAACCCAATCCAGATATAAGCGTGAATAACCAAGTAAGTGCTTTAACACCTAAATATTTATAAGTAGAGTAGTATATTAAACACGTTAACCACTGCTGCATAATAAGAACGTAATCATTATGAAAAGTAAGTACTTCAATATGTGGTATTCCATTTAAAGTAACATATTTTCCACTTGCTAATATGAACCAAATATCATTGTCATAATGGCTAATCTTATTAAAACAAAAAAATACAAAAACCATGATTAATAAACTTTCAAATACATTGATTTTTGCTATTCGTTTTTGTAAAAAAATAGATAATTTTTTCATACCATCACCCTGTATCATAATTATAACATAGAAGATATAATTATAGGTTAAAAACATATACCACTTCTATATTGTAATTAAAGAAAAAACTATGGTATACTCATTGTAGTATATAGTAGAGAGGGATAAGTGAGTTTATGAAAAAAGGTTATCAAGTTATACTTTTAAGTACAGTAATGATCTGCGCTGTTTTCACTTTTGTTACAATTGCATGGGCAGCTTTCAATACTACATTAACAATAGGAGGAACTGCTACAGTAAAAGCCCAAAAATGGAATGTTTATTTTAAATCTGCTGCAGTAGATAGTACAGCAACAACAGCTGATAATGTTTCTATTGATTCAATTGGTACAAGTACAAGTACTATCACATTATCAAGTTTAGCTGCAGCATTTGATACTCCTGGCGAAAAAGCGGTATATAACATCACTATTGATAGTGATTCAACTTTTGATGCAAAATTAACTGATTATACAGAACCAACTATTGAGTGTAAAACTTCAGATCCTGGTGCAACAACTTATACACCAACAACTGGACTTGCTGCATATCAAGCAGTTTCTAATGGAGATTATTCTGCAGTAGACCCTGCAGCACTTGTTTGTGGTTTTATTTCATATGACTATGTAATAGCTTCAACTGGTTTTGCAGGAACTAAGATGGCTACACCACCAGCAGCAGGTACAAAACTTAATACTTTAGTTAATACTTTTGTATTTGATAGTACTTTAACAACAGGTGGAGACCATGATGTTGATTTAGTATTAACTCTATATTTTGATAAAGACAAAACAATGAACGCTAATGCTTTACCAACAAAAGAAGTAACTGTAAGTTTTACTAACTTAAAAACAAAATTTACACAAGCCTAAAATATATAAGGAGTGATTTTTGTGAAAACAAGTGAAATAAAACTATTTCTGATTGAAGTTTTCACTTTAATCATCTTAGTTATTAATGCATTTTTCTTAAGTATTTTTAATTTATACACATTATCACTATTCTTATTATTTATGCTAATAATTACGATATTATTGGTAGGTTTTGAACGTGAAAAAATAACTAATAAAAAGAAAAATATAAAGATTATACTTACTTTTACAATTAGTCTTTTAATAATTAAATATGGACTAGGTTTACTATCAGGTTTTCTATATTCACCATATAGTAAAAGTTTAGTAGGTATATTTAGAAATGTATTTCCAGTTTTATTATTAGTAATTGTATCTGAAGTATTTAGATACGATATGATAGTTAAAAGTTCTAAGAATAAGATTTTATTTGTGGGAAGTATATTAATTTTTACATTATCGTATTTAAATATAACTAATGATTTAACAAATATAACTTCGCTTAAAAGAACTGTAGAAATAGTATCTACAGATATCTTAATGGTATTATTTGAAAATATTGCTTTATCATTTTTATCAAGAAACTATGGTTATTCAGGTGCTTTATCATATAGTTTAGTAATGAATTTATATATTTATTTTGTACCTATTGTACCTGGGTTAGGTGATTATTTAGAAGCAGCGGTTATGATTGGTTTTCCAATTATAACATTAATATTTTCAAATTATTTGCTAGAAGCAACGAAAAAAGAAAATTATGATCCTCGTGATAAACACATATTTGCAAGACTGATTAGATTTGTTTTAGTAATGGGTATTATTATTCTAGTAGCACTTAATAGTAATTTATTTAGATATTGGATTGCCGTTATTGCATCCGGATCAATGGAACCAACAATAAAAATTGGAGACATTATTGTTATAGATAAAAGCTATAAAGAAAGAATAGATGAAGTACAAGAAGGAGATGTTCTTGTATTTGGAATGAATGGAAAAATTTATACTCATAGAGTAGTAAAAGTAAATGTTAAAAATAATGAATACTCATTCATTACTAAAGGAGATAGAGAAAATCAATCAATTGACTCATGGGTAGTAACTAAAAATGAATTAATAGGAGTAACTAAATATACAATTAAGGGACTTGGACTACCGGCAATTTGGTTAAAAAATGCAATAGAAAGGGAATAAGATGGGAAAGACACAAAACCGCAAAAATGTTTCTTCTTCTAACAAGAGAAAACCAGTATTTACCATTACTGGGTGGTTTGTGTGCCTAATGATTCCTTTATTATTATATGCATTTTTTACAGCATATATGCTTACTAAAAGTGTTAAGATTAATGAAAAACTAGGATGTATTGGTTATAGTGAAACAGGTTCTGCAAACTATACTGTTACTTACAATGATAATGTAGAATACCAAAATGCAGAATACCAATCAGGAATGAAATATGTATCTAGTTTAATAAATAAAGTTAACACTAAATATAATTATGAATTACATTCTACAGGAGAATTAAAGTATAAATATACATATTCAATTACAGGGGATATTATTGTCTATGACTATGTTGATGGTAATGAAATATTAAAGAAAGAAACTGAAAATTTATATAGATCAAGTGGGAAAGAACATGTAGGTCAGTATCTAGTTTTAAATGAAAAATATGATGTAGATTTCTATACATATTATTTAAAAGCTAAAAAATATAAAGCTAACACAGGTGTATCAGCTACTGCTAAACTTGTATTAACATTTAAACTGGATTTAGATATTTCATCTCCTGATTACACAGATGGAGATAAAGTTACAAGAACATTTACTATAACTATTCCATTAACAGAATCAACTATAAAAATTGATGATGGAGAAGCTCTAAATGTAAATGGAACAATGTGTCAAACTAAAGCATTTAGAATTAGTAATGTGGCTTTATTTGTTGCAGCAATAGTATCTATTGTAGTTATATTCTTATGCTTAATTCTAATAATAATTGAATTAAATAAAATAATACATAAAGATCCATATAGAAATATGGTAAATAGAATATTAAAAGAGTACGATAGATTAATCGTAAGTGGTAAATATGATATTAATGAATCAAATTATTCAAATGTCATTTATCCAACAAAATTTGAAGAGATGGTAGACGCATCTATTAATTTAAGTGAACCGATTTTATTCTATGATATTAAACCAAATCATGAATGTCACTTTATAATAATAGATGATGCAACGATGTATAAATATGTTGTATCAAGAAAAGAAATTGAATATCAAAAAGATAAAATGGGAGATAAATAATTATGAAAACTTACAAAAGAATTATACTCCCATCTTTTTTGTTGTTGGTGTTTTCTTTAACATTTACAGTTGTCTATGCGTCTATTTCAACTAGCATGTTAATATCAGGTGGTGCAACTGTAAAGGCTGCAACTACTTACATTTCATCTGTTACTTATGTTTCATCAACTGGAAGTGCGAGTTACAATACACCTACATTTACTGATAATTCATTTACATTACCAGTAACTCTTGGTCCTGGAGAGTCTATTACTTTTAATGTCGGTGTTGCTAATACATCAGGTGATGACTATGAAGTTACAAAGATGGATGTAGATACATTTGGTTTAACTTACTCTTATCAAGGAGATACTTGTTTCTTGGGGGACAGAGTTTCTGAAAAAACAAGTAATACGTGTGCAGTAACGCTTACTAATGAAACAAGTAATAGTATTAATGCAACTTTTGTTACAGAGTATGAGTATACAGTATTTACTGATTATACACTTGCTCATAGATTAGAAACTCTAACTTATGGAGTACCATCAGGTTTAATCCATGATTTAGTTGATGATACAGAGTATGCTAATAGATATGCTTATATTGGCACAGACCCATATAATTACATTATGATAAATAATGAAATATGGAGAATAGTAGGACTATACTTTGGTGTAACAGGTGGTAATGCTGGTACTACTAGAGTAAAAATTGTTAAAGATACTCCTGAAGTAACAAGTACTTGGGATGACAACAATAATGATTGGGGTACAAGTTCACTTTCAACAAGTCTTGAGTCTTACTATACAAGTGATTTAATAGAACCAGCTCTATGGCATTATGGTTCTACTAATTATAATTATAATCAATCTTCACCAGATGAACTTGAAAGACAATTGATAAGCGAAGCAACAGCTGGTAATAATTCCTGTGGTGTATTGTCATTTTTTAATGGTTGTCGAACTAGTCCATTTTCTACAAATACAACAAAGAATATTGGTTTATTATCACCTGCTGAATATGCTCAAACAACTGCAGGTGGAACTCTTGGAAGAGAAGTTTGTTTAAAAGCGAGTATTCGTGATGGACAAGGTTGGGCAAGTGGAACATGTAACCAGGATTCTTGGTTGTTTAATACTACTAAATTAACAGGTATTGAATGGACTATTCAACCAATGTATAGAAGTAATTATGCTAACTATGTAGCAGTAATAAATCGTGATAGATTAGATAGAGCAACATCAACATCATCTTACTTGGTAAGACCATCTGCATATTTAAAAGCGGATGTTGAATACGTATCAGGAAATGGTTCAAGAACTAATCCATATATTGTTGATGCATCAGGTTCACATCATAATCATGTAGTAACATTTGATGCTAATGGTGGTGTAGGTTTCATGAATAACCAAATACTTAATAATAACGTAAGTACACCACTTAATACTAATACATATACAAGAGAAAATTATACATTCTTGGGTTGGTCTACAAATAAAAATGATCAGTTGCCAACATACCAAGACGGTGAGTCTATAATATTAACTGAAAACATAAACTTATATGCAATTTGGAGTGCAAGAACAACTTTATTCTCAGAGATAGAGACTCTCTCTGCGGGTTCTACTGTAAATACTTTAAATGCTGCAGATGATGCAGGCGGTACTAATCCAATTTATTATTACAGTGGAAGTGCGTCTGATAATAATGTAATATTTGGAGGATTCTGTTGGAAAATATTTAGAACAACATCAACTGGAGGAGTAAAGATGATTTATAACGGAACTCCTTCTAATAATACGTGTTCATCATCTTATGGCATAGATGATCAATCTGCTTTTAACACAACTACTTTACCAGAAGGAGTAGGATACATGTATGAAACAGGTAATCTAACAGGTAATACAACAAGTAGTACTATAAAAACAGCAATTGATACTTGGTATACAAATAATATGTTAAATTATACTTATTATTTGGAAGATACACCTTATTGTAATGACAGGTCAACAAATACTGCATATACAACAAGTGGTGAAATAAGATTTAATAGATACAGTGTTTCTTCACCAATTCTTACATGTGCAAATCAAAGAGACAGGTTTACTGTGTCTAATACAGTAGGAAACCAAGCGCTTACATATCCTGTTGGATTAATAACAGCAGATGAATTATATCTTGCTGGAATAACTGGAACATCAACAGATACAAACAATTATTTGTATACTACTAAACAGTATTGGACAATGACTCCAAAAGTATTTAAGCTTTCAAGTGAAAAATACGAAAATAGACTTTGGAAAGCAAACGATAGTACACCAATTTTTAATGAAGCAAAAAGTGACAGTAAAAAATACGTTAGACCTGTTGTAACATTAAACAATAAAGTAATTCTTGATAGTGGTTCAGGAACTTTAGCTGATCCATATATTGTAGTTGCACCAGAAGTAGTTCCATTAACAGTAACTTATAATGCTAATGGTGGAATGGGTCTAATGAACCCAACACCAATTTCTAAAGGCAAAGGTTTTATTTTACCTGCTAACGCGTTTACTAGAAATGACTACCATTTCCTAGGCTGGTCAACATCTGAAAATGGAAGTGTTGAATATGCTGATGGTGCAACTGTATCATTTAATGACTCAACAACTCTATATGCTGTCTGGGAAAGAATTGTAATAGATTTTGATTATACTGGAACACCTCAAAGTTTTACTACTGTAAACGATGGTATTTATAGATTAGAAGTTTGGGGTGCCCAAGGAGGCTCTTATGATTCAACATATGTAGGTGGATACGGTGCTTATGCAACAGGTGTTATAAGTGTAAAAGCTGAAACAACTCTATATGTTGTTGTAGGTGGTGCCGGAGTTGGAAATGAATTAGGATATACTGGTACTACACTTGGAGGATATAATGGTGGTGGTAATGGAAACGTTATCAATACAGACGTATTCTCAGGAAGTGGTGGTGGAGCATCACATATTGCACTTGTAAATGGTGAACTTAAAACACTAGAAAGTTATAAAGATTATAATGGTATTCTTATAACTGCAGCAGGTGGATCAGGTGCTTATGGCTATAATGTAAACTCTAATAACTGGTGGAGTGGTGTATCTGGAGGTGGTATAACAGGAGGTTATAACAACAACGCATCACAAGCTGGAACACAAACAAGTGGATATGCCTTTGGTGCAGGTGGAGACCAAGCAGGTGGAAATATTACTAATACTAACCACGCCGGAGGAGGCGGTGGTTGGTATGGAGGTTTTGCCGACTATGCTGATAATGAATCAGGTGGATTAGGTGGTGGATCATCTAATATCTCTAACTATTATCTTGCAAGCTATGGGGGAGTAACTAAACATATGGCAGGTTATAATGTAACAGAAAGTGATGCTACAAATACTTATACCATTACAGCATATAGTCATTCAGAAACACCTCTAGAAAATATTGCTAAAGAAGGCAATGGTCATGTTAGAATAACATATTTAGGAACACAATAAAAGAGCTACTAAATAGCTCTTTTTTATTTTATCTTTCTATATAATCCAATTGCTTTTCCTAAAATAGTACAATTATCTACGATAATAGGACTCATTGTATCGTTTTCAGGTTGAAGTCTTATATGATCTTTTTCTTTATAAAATCTCTTTAAAGTAACTTCATTATCATCAGTCATAGCAACTACAATTTCACCATCATGACATACTTTTTGTTTCTTAACAATAACAATGTCTTTATCAAATATACCAGCGTTAATCATTGAGTCTCCACGACATTCTAAAGTGAATATTTCTTCTCCTCTAGGAATTAATGAAGCAGGTAAACTAAAGAATTCAGTTGGATTTGCAATTGCTTCAATTGGATTACCACATGAAACTCTACCAAGAAGTGGAACAGATACTGTTTCCTCAACTTCTTCTTTTTTTACTTCAAATTCATTATCACATAATAATTCAATTGTTCTGAATTTACTATTTTCTTTTCTTATATATCCTTTAGTCTCAAGTTCTTTTAAATGAGTATGGGCAGTAGCTGGTGAAGATAAACCCATTCCAGCACATATTTCTCTTACTGAAGGTGGATATCCATGGGCCACCATAAACTTTTTTATAAATTGTAAAGTTTCACCTTGTTTATTAGTTAAAACATTTTCTTTTTCCATTTTACATACTTCCTTATATAAAAAATATATCAAACATATGTATAAATGTCAAACATATGTATTATATAAAATATTTTAAATATTTTTATATATACGAACACTTGTTTGTGTTATATTTAATATGTCGAAGGGAGTGATATTTATGACAAAATTACTTGTTGATTTGAGAGGGGTGATTTTATTATTCTTAGTATTAGTACTAATACTTACAATGATGAATTTAAATGTCAAACATCTAGAATCTCTGGAAAATAGTACTAATATAAGTATTATTTATGAGAAATAATAATGATTTAGAATGAAAAATCTTTAACAAATATAGAAGTTAGAGATTTTTTTTTGAGTTTATGCTATAATCTATAAACGAATGAGGTGAAGGACATGAAATTACCGGATTATAATGAAGAAAGAAATAGAATGAGAAATACTGAATACATTACAGTAAACCCTACTATTAATAAAGAATATCAAGGTAAAAAATATTTTATTAGAACATATGGTTGTCAAATGAATGTTCATGATTCTGAAGAAATAGCAGGTATTCTAGAACACTTAGGATATGAAGAAACTGAAAGCGAAGAAACTGCTGATATTGTTATTCTTAATACTTGTGCTGTTAGAGAAAATGCTCATGATAAAGTATTTGGATTCTTAGGTAGATGTAAACATATTAAAGAAACTAAAAATAAAGATATGATTATTTGTTTATGTGGTTGCATGGCTCAAGAAAAATCTGTTGTTGATGAGATACTTTCAAAACATAAATATATTAATCTTGTATTTGGTACTCATAATATTCATGAACTTCCTAATATCTTAATGAATTTACAACCAGGACTTAATATTGAAGTCAAATCTAATGAAGATAATGTATATGAAACAGGCGAAAACTATAAGAGAGATTCTAAGATTTCCGCTTGGGTTAATATCATGTATGGTTGTGATAAATTCTGTACATACTGTATAGTTCCATATACAAGAGGAAAAGAAAGAAGCAGAAAGTCTGCAGATATTTTAAAAGAAGTAAAAATTTTAAAAGATAAAGGATATAAAGAAGTTACATTACTAGGACAAAATGTTAATGCCTATGGTTTTGATAGAGATGATGAAATCTCATTTGCACGTCTTTTAGAAGAAGTAGCAAAAATAGGAATAGAAAGAATTCGTTTTGTAACAAGTCACCCATGGAACTTTAATGATGAAATGATTGATGTAATAGCTAAGTATGACAATATAATGCCTTATATTCATTTACCACTTCAATCAGGATCAGATAGAATTTTAAGATTAATGGGTAGACGTTATACTCAAAAAGAATACTTAGAATTATTCCACAAGATAAAAGATAGAGTAAAAAATGCTGCGATAACTACAGATATAATTGTAGGATTCCCAAATGAGACGGAAGAAGACTTTGAAGAAACTTTAAAGGTGGTAAATGAATGCAAATACGATGGAGCATTTACATTTATTTATAGCCCAAGAGAAGGAACTCCTGCAGCTAAAATGAAAGATGATACTCCTATCGAAGTGAAAGAAGAACGTCTTCAAAGATTAAATAAATTAGTTAATGAATATTCAAATATGAATAATCAAAAATATCTAAATAAAACTGTCGATGTACTTGTAACTGGAAAATCAGAAAAAGATCCAAGTAAAGTATGCGGTTATACAGACACTATGAAATTAGTAAATGTAGAAGCGGGAGAAAGAACAGTTGGAGAAATTATTAAAGTTAAGATAACTGAAGCAAAAAGTTTCAGTCTAGATGGTGTAGCAGAATAGAACCTAATAGGTTCTATTTTTTTATTTAAGATTTTTGTAGCAAACTGAAAATATTATGCTATAATTGTCTTAATAAGAGATAGGAGATATAGTATGAGAAAAGTAAAAAATTTTTTTAAGAACTTAGTTAATTTCAAAAAAGATGGCGAATTAAATAAACCAAAAACAATAGTTGCAGCATTAATGCTAGTTGTAGTGATTGTTCTAGTAGTAGTATTAGTAATTCCTAAAGGAAATAAGCAAGAAAAAGAACTAACTGCAAAATTACAAGAATTAGGTGCTCAATTTTATGAAGGATACTATCATAAAGCGATAGGTTCAACTGATGAAGAAAGAGCAAACAATGTTAAAAAATTTGCTAACATCGGAATTAAAGTTGACCTAGAAAATTTAATTAGATTTAATAGCGATGATCAAGATGCTTTAAACAAATTATTCGTTAATAAGAAGACTGAAGCTCAATGCGATCAAAAAAATACAAAAGTAATTATTTATCCAGAAGGTGCTTTTGGAGAAAAAGACTACAGAATTGAAGTTCAATTATCATGTGGCTTTGAAGATGAAAAGAAAGACGAAAAAGACACAACAACAACTAAGAAAGCAACTGAAAAAACAACTACAACTACAACAACTAAGAAAACTACTAAAGCAAAAGCTAAAAAGTAATAAAATAGACGCGAAAAAAAGCGTCTTTTTTTATGTTTTAATTTTGCAAATATAGTGTAAAAGTTTTCAACTTTTTTATTTAATAATAAATTTAACCTTGAAAAAAAGTTTTAAACATTATATTCTTTAAATATGATACTAGGCTAAAGAGTATCAGAAGATTCATTTTGTAAAGACATTGTAAAATGCCTTTATTTAAATATTGCCTAAAACTAAAAAAATAGGCTAAAAATTATAATTTTTTGTTAATAACTCAAGACTTTTAAACAAGAAAAAATGAGTATAAAAATTACATCGAAAAATAACGAAATTTCGATGGTTTTTTCGTGTTTTTGTATAGACTTTTTTTATGCTTCATTATATAATTTACATATAATGAAGTGTAGGATGATAGTATGAGATATATTTATGATTTTTATACAAAATGTATAATGAAAATACTTTTAGTATTTATATTTTTAATAATTGGAGTTTTTACTTTCACGACCGTTCTCGCGGAAGGTGAAAATGGTGAAGGAACTGGAGGAGATACACCAGAGGTTGTATCAATTCCTTTAGTTACTGAATTTAGTTATACAGGAAAAGTACAGACATATACAGTTCCTCGTACTGCTGAATATCAAATCGAACTTTGGGGAGCCCAAGGTGGAACATATGATGGCAGTTTTGTAGGTGGCAAAGGTGCTTATACAAAAGGAACTATTAAACTTACAGAAGGAACAGTACTTTATATCTATGTAGGTAACCAACCAACAGTTAATCGTACTGGAGGATGGAACGGTGGTGGCTATGGTGCAAGTGCTAATGGCTATGGCCGCGGTGGTGGAGGCGCTACAGATGTTCGTTTAGTACCTGCATCAACTACAGATGATACTGTATGGAACAACACAGAATCTTTAAGATCAAGAATAATGGTTGCTGGAGCTGGATCTGGTTCATCAAAACACGCGAATTCAGATTCGTGGGTAGCAAATGGTGGAGCTGGAGGAGGACTTCAAAGTAGTAAATCCACTTCACTTGGTGGCAGCGCTAGAAGTTATGATTGTACAGTAGCTACTCAATGGAATGCAGGAGGACCTAATACTGGTTCATCTCCATCAACAGCAGGTGGCTTTGGATATGGTGGCTACCAAGGTAATCAATCATGGGATAACGCCGGTGGCGGTGGCGGTTGGTACGGAGGCGCTGCTTCATCATATGCTGGTGGTTATTCATCAGGTGGTTCATCATACATCTCAGGTATGAATGGAACTGTTGGACTTTACTATAATGGAACACATAAAACTAATAAAACTGGTATTGAAAGATCTTACTCATATACAGGATATTCATTCTATGATACAGAAATGATTGATGGTTCTGGATATAGTTGGAAAACTGGAGCAAAGGCAGAAACTGCTACTGGTCTTCCTTCTAAAACAAATTCTGAAAACTTAATCATGGGTAATACTGGAAATGGATTTGCAAGAATCACATTCTTACAAACAACATTAGCCGAAACACTTGAAGTTGAAGGTGGAACACTTTCAGAAAACTTTAATCCTGAAAATGGAAATATTGAAATACATACAAACCAAAGAACACTTAATTTAACATTTGGTCCAAGCGAAGCATTTACATCAGTAATTGGTGCAGGTGAAATAAACTTAGATCATTATGGTGAAAATGATAAAGTTGTAACTATTACGGATACAGCTGGTCATGTTAAAGTTTATAATATATTAATTCGCTCAAATAATAGCGAACAATTAACTTTTGAAAGTTTATATCTAACTGGTACAAATAACGATATTGAAAATATCGAATATGAGCCATTAAAAACATATTATGAAATAGATAGTGAACTTGAAAGTATTCGAGATTATATTAGATACACAACAACTAATGGTATTTCCGTAAATGTTACTGAAAACTATAATTCAAGTGAAAAATATGGGGTTGTATCATTAGTTTTAACTAAAAACGGAAGTGTACCAACAGAATATAGAATTAAATACTTTAAAACAGATTTAGTTACTTCAAATAACTGGGAATACTTCTATACTGGTAAAAAACAAGAATTTGTAGTTCCATTTACTGGAGACTATAAAATTAGATTATGGGGTGCTAACGGTGGAAACATTAATTCATCTTATCTTGGTGGTAAAGGTGGTTACACTGAAGGTATCGTACATTTAACAAAAGGAACAACACTTTATATCTATGTAGGTAACCAACCAACAGTTAATCGTACTGGAGGATGGAACGGTGGTGGCTATGGTGCAAGTGCTAATGGCTATGGCCGCGGTGGTGGAGGCGCTACAGATGTTCGTTTAGTACCTGCATCAACTACAGATGATACTGTATGGAACAACACAGAATCTTTAAGATCAAGAATAATGGTTGCTGGAGCTGGATCTGGTTCATCAAAACACGCGAATTCAGATTCGTGGGTAGCAAATGGTGGAGCTGGAGGAGGACTTCAAAGTAGTAAATCCACTTCACTTGGTGGCAGCGCTAGAAGTTATGATTGTACAGTAGCTACTCAATGGAATGCAGGAGGACCTAATACTGGTTCATCTCCATCAACAGCAGGTGGCTTTGGATATGGTGGCTACCAAGGTAATCAATCATGGGATAACGCCGGTGGCGGTGGCGGTTGGTACGGAGGCGCTGCTTCATCATATGCTGGTGGTTATTCATCAGGTGGTTCATCATACATTTCTGGTATGTATGGATCAATTGCAGTAAGAGAAGATGGAGTTTCAAAATCAGCAATTCTTTACCAATTAGAAGACTCTTATTCATATACTGGATATATTTTTACAAATACAAGAATGATTGACGGTAATGGATATGAATGGGCAAATGGAAGTAAAGCTGCAACAGCAGTTGGCGTTCCTACAAAAACAACATATACTCATATCGGAACAGAAAATATAACTGGTGATGGTCTTGCAATAATTTCAGTAGTTCATAGAGATATGACTGTTGAAACTCTAGATGTTACAAATGGTACTCTTGTTAGTCCATTTGATGGAGAAAACAAGGACATTGAAATAAATGCAACATCAAGAAATATTAATTTAACGTTTGGTCCTAGTGAATCAGTAATATCAGCAGTTGGTGCTGGTGATATTACACTTGATCATTATGGTGAAAATGATTTAGTTGCTACTGTTGTGGATGGAGATGGAAATGTTAATATTTATAATATCTTAGTTCACTGCTCAGTAGAAAATGAACAACCAAGTTTAGATAGTTTATATATTTATAATAACGAAGAAAGAATAACTAATATTACTTATGATCCACTTGTTACTCATTATGAAGTTGATAGTGGTTTAACAAGTATAAAAGATTATTTAAGATATACAAAAGCAAATGATATAAGTGTAGAAATATCAGAAAACTACAATGAAGATACAAAAATAGGCTTTGTTACAATTATTCTTAAGAAATTAGGAAGTGCTAACACTGAAATAAGAATCAAGTATAATTATGTAGCTCCAGATGTATATGGTAGTTGGATATACGATTACAAAGGAACATATCAATTATTTGTTGCTCCACATACAGGTTACTATGATGTAAGCTTATGGGGTGCATCTGGTGAAAGTATTGATTCTACTTATACAGGTGGACTTGGAGCCTATACAGAAGGTAATGTTTACCTTACTGAAGGGACAAAAATATATGTTTATGTTGGTAATAAACCAAATGGAAACTACACAGGTGGCTGGAATGGCGGTGGCTATGGAGCCAGTAGTGGTGGTTATGGCCGCGGTGGTGGAGGTGCTACAGATATTCGTATAGTTCCTGCATCACTTCAAGATCCAAGAGTTTGGAATAATGCAACATCACTTAGATCAAGAATAATGGTAGCCGGAGCTGGATCTGGTTCTTCAAGACATTCTAACTCATCATCTTGGGCTGCAGGAGGTGGAGCTGCCGGTGGTCTTTCAAGTTATAAGTCGACAGCAGTAAATAGTTCTTCTGGCGGATATGATTGTACAGTAGCAACTCAAACTTCTGCCGGTGGACCTAATACTAGTTCATCTCCATCAACAGCAGGTGGCTTTGGATATGGTGGCTACCAAAGTAATCAATCATGGGATAACGCCGGTGGTGGCGGTGGCTGGTTCGGTGGAGCCGCATCATCATATGCAGGTGGTTATTCATCAGGTGGTACATCATATATCTCAGGACACTTTGGTGCCATTGGTGTAAATGCTGATGGAACTAGTAAAAATAAAACAAATAATTTTACAATCGAAGATTCATATTCACATACTGGCTATATATTTACAAATACAACAATGATTGATGGTAAAGGTTATAAATGGTACGGCCTTCAAAGAGATGAACATTATACAGGTATGCCAGATAAGAATAATCAATCAACTATAGTTGCTGGTAACACAGGTAATGGTCGTGCAATCATTACTATGGATGCTTATGGTATTAAAGATATTACAATATCTGATGCAACTATGGATTCAGAATTTAACTTACTAGATTATCAATATGAAGTAACAACTGAGGCTGACTCAGTAAACATTAATGTTGAACTATTTGAAGATGCTAAACACTTCTCAGTATTTGGAGATGGTGAAGTAACACTTAATACAAACGGTTTAACAAGAGATAAAGTAGTAGTACTTGATGAATATGGTAATACTAAAGTTTATGAATTTAATATCAATAGAATTACTAAAGAAAATGAATTATTCTTCAATATTTTAAGAGTAAGTGAAAATGGAACAGATGGTATTAAATTTGATAAAGATCAACAATTCTATGAAATAACAAGTTATGTTACTTCAATTAAAGATTTAATATATTATGAGGCAAACGTTCAAGATGCAACAGTTACTAAAGTGGAAAATTATGATGAGGCTAAGAAACAAGGAACTGTTACATTAACAATTTCAAAAGCAGGTTATAAATCAACTACTTATGAAATTAGATATAACGTTAAAGAAACTAAAGAAACAAATGATGTATGGGAATTCTCATACAATGGAACATATGAAAAATTCGTAGTTCCATATACAGGTTACTATACTGTTGAACTTTGGGGTTCGCAAGGTGGATCAATAGATTCAACATTCTCCGGTGGTCTTGGTGCATATACAAAAGGTGATATTTATTTAACAAAAGGAACTGAAATTTATGTATATGTAGGTAACCAACCTGGAAATGCAGCTGCCGGCTGGAACGGCGGTGGCGAAGGATATAACTCATATGGTCGTGGTGGTGGAGGTGCTACAGATATTCGTCTAATTCCTGTATCATACACATCTTACACAGGATGGAATAGTGCAGCTTCACTAAGATCAAGAATTATGGTAGCTGGTGCTGGATCTGGTGCATCTAAACACTCTAACTCACAAACATGGGGTGCAGCTGGTGGAGATGCTGGTGGTCTAACAAGTTATGTTACTCTTTATAATAAAATGGGTAATGATGCTAGAAACTATGGAGCTACAGTTGCAACACAAACAACAGGTGGTAAATCAAATACTAGTTCATCTCCATCAACAGCTGGTGGATTTGGATATGGTGGTGTACAAAACTATAGATCATGGGATGCCGGTGGTGGTGGCGGCGGCTGGTTCGGTGGAGCCGCTACAAGTTACGCTGGTTCATATACATCAGGTGGTACATCATATATCTCTGGACATATGGGATGTATTGGAGTAAATGCAGATGGAACTTCAAAAGCATCTACTGCTGAAAATATTACTGATTCATATTCACATACTGGTTATGTATTTAAAAATACAGTAATGATTGATGGTCGTGGATTTGAAATAATAGATGGTAAGAAAGCTTATTCAGCATATGGTTTACCATCAAAAACAAATGCATCTACTAAGGTAATGGGTAATACTGGAAACGGTTTTGCAAGAATTAGTTTAAATGCATCTGGAATTAAAAACATTACAATAACAAATGGAACAATTGATAAAGAATTTGATATGCTTGAACATCATTATGTAGCATATACAAGTGATTCAGTTGTTAAATTCAATGTTGAATTAGATCCTGATTCAGATGTAATTGTATTAGGTGATGATGAATTTGTTCTAGAACAAGATGGTATGACTAAACATACAATCTCAGTTGTAACATCAACTGGAACAGTTCAAACATATATATTCGAAATCAATAAAACTGTTAATGAATTAAGTGACCTATACTTCACAAAACTTGATGCTAACAGATTAGTAGTTGATGAACTTGAATATAATAAAGATAAATTCTATTATGAAACAACAACAATTGAAGAAAACATTGTTGATTACATTACATATGAAACAAATATAGAAGGAACAACAGTTACAGTAGATAATAATTATGATGCTGAAACTAAAAAAGGTGTCTTAACATATACATTAAGCAAATCTGGTTATAACAATACATCCTACATAATCAGTTATAACTATTTTGAAAAAGATGCTAAAACATATGAATGGACATATGATTATACTGGAACAGCTAAAACATTCGTTGCTCCTTATGCAGGATATTATCAAATAGATTTATGGGGTGCCCAAGGTGGTACTTATAACTCAACTTATAGAGGTGGTTATGGTTCATATACATCTGGTGTTGTTTATCTAGAAAAAGATGAACACTTATATGTATATGTAGGTAACCAACCTGGTGCTACTGCCGGATGGAACGGTGGTGGAACTAACCGCGGTAGTAATGGTCGTGGTGGTGGTGGAGCTACAGACGTTCGTACAGTTATTTCAAACGTATTTGATTCAACTAGTTGGAGCGATACAACATCACTAAGATCAAGAATAATGGTTGCTGCTGGTGGTTCTGGTTCTTCAAGACACACAGATTCATGGGCTGCCGGTGGTGGAGCTGGTGGTGGTCTTTACTCATTCGTAACACCATTCTCAATGGTAAATAATGATTCTCGTAATTATGCCGTTACAGTTGCAAAACAAACTAGTGCTGGTGGTCCTGATACATCATCAAATCCTGGTGGAGCTGGTGGCTTCGGTGTAGGTGGTACAGGATATAATTGCTGTGATAATGCCGGTGGTGGTGGCGGCTGGTTCGGTGGAGCCGGTGCTAACTACGCAGGTTCATATACATCAGGTGGTTCTTCATATATTTCTGGTATGTATGGTTCAATTGGTATTAATGCTAATGGAACAAGTAAAAATACTACAAGCAATATTACGATTGAAGATTCATACTCTCATACTGGTAAAGTATTTATTAATCCAGTAATGGTAGATGGTAATGGTAATTATTGGGAAAATGGACAAATAGTTTATAACAAGATTGGTACTCCATCTAAAGCAATGGATGGAACAACAACTCTTGGTAATACTGGTAATGGTAAAGCTCATATTAAACTAGTTAAGATGGGTATTAAGAATATCACTACTGAAGATGGTGAAATGCCAGACTATAATCCATTTGTTTATACATACGATATAACTACTGAAAAAGATTCAGTAACACTTAATTTCGAATACGATAATATAGATGTATTCGTATTAGGTGATACAAGTATTCCATTGACAAAGAGTGGTGTTAATACATCAACAGCTATTGCAGTATTTGCTGATGGTAATACTGAAGTTTATACATTCAATGTTATTAAGAAAGCACCTGCTGGTGGTCTTGCTCTTAGTGACATTAAGATAAGCGAATCAATATCAAGCGATTTCGTATTTGATGTTGATCAACAAAAATATGATATTACAACAACTCAAGGTAATATCAAAGATTATGTTATTGCTACAGCTAATGATTCTTCTGCAGATGTAACAATTACTGAGGCGTTTGATGAAGATACTAAAGAAGGAAGTGTAGTAATCCTAGTATCTAAAACAGGATTTGAAAGTGCTGAATACTTAATCAAGTATAAAGTTTATACAATAGATGCTGCATTTGATTACACTGGTAGCGTTCAAGAATTCGTTGCACCATATACTGGTGTATATGAAATTGAAGCTTGGGGTGCTTCTGGTGGAAGAAACATGGTTGATGGTAGATTTATTAATCCAACTTATGTTGCTTCTGGTGGTAGAGGTGGTTATACAAAAGGTAGAATCAATCTAACACAAGGACAAAAATTATTTATTTATGTAGGTGGTCAAGGTAAAGACGCATATCGCGCTGCTATTACTCCGGGAGGCTGGAATGGTGGTGGCTCAGGAGACTGGGATCACTCAGATGATGAATCTTCCGGTGGAGGTGGAGGTGCTACTGATATTCGTTTAGTTAGCGGTTCTGCTCCAACTGAATATGATGACTTCGCATCTTTAGCAAGTAGAATTATGGTTGCTGGAGGAGGTGGAGGTGCATCTTACCAAAGAGCTGGTGGATACGCCGGTGGTTTAGTTGCACAAAAAGCATACTACGGAGACGTTGCATCACAAATTAGTGGTTATGATTTTGGTCTAGGCCAAAACGGTACATATGTTAATAGTAACGTAGACGTTGCCGGAGGCGGCGGCGGTTACTGGGGTGGTTATGCTGAATCATCTGGCTCTGCTAATGTTTATTTAGCTGCCGGTGGTGGTGGTTCATCATTCATCTCTGGTTATACTGGTTCAGTTGCTGTTAAGAGTGAAAATGACATTTCACCAAGAGCAGCTGAAGATGGAAGCATTTGTACATCAGGTACATCTAACCAATCTTGTTCATACCATTATTCAGGATTAAGATTTACTGATGCAGTAATGCTTGCAGGAAATCAAACAATGCCTTTACCAGATGGTAACTATACAAGCGTTGGTAAAGAAGGAAATGGTTTTGCAAGAATTAAATTCATAGAACCATCTGAAATTACAAGTATTAAAACTACTGAAGGAGAATTTGATCAAAAGTATTCAATGAATAATGATCAATACACTCAAACAGTATCAAGTGATACAACATCTGTCCAAGTATTAGTAGAATCTGCTAAGGAATTAGTTACAACAGGTATCGGAGAAGATTTACCACTTAATTATGGTTATAATAAATTCTATGTAACTATTACTACTGAAAGTGGATTAGTTGTTTCACATACAATAGTTATTTATAGAGAAGTTGATACAACATCTAACGATAATTTATTCTTAACATTATTTGCATTAGATGGATATGCAGCTAACTTCTCACCAACATTTAATTCAAATGTATTTGCGTATGATATTGCATCATTTGTAGAAAACTTTGAAGACTATATGACATATACAACAAATGTAGATGGAATAGATGTAAGTCTTCAAAAGACTCCAGCTAAAGATAGTAATGGTGAGGATCTTACTTATGGTACTTATGTTATTACATTATCTAAAGATGGATATTTAGATACATCATATGTATTTAATTACAGTACTACAGTATCTACATTAATTAAAAACAATGATGTTCAAACATTTGGTTACACAGGTACATATAGAAAACTTGTATTTGCCAAGGGTGTTAAATATAAGATTGAACTTTGGGGTGCTCAAGGTGGTGATGGTCGCTACTATGCAGACTCACGCGAATATGGTGGTCTTGGAGCATATACTTCAGGTGAAATTAAATTTGATGAAAATCAAGATTTATATCTTTATGTAGGTGGTAAAGGTACTTCTGCAACATCAGCAAGTAGTCATACAAGACTTCCTGGTGGTTGGAACGGTGGTGCCTACGGTGTATCCGGCGGAACTGATGACCAAGCTGGAGCCGGTGGTGGTGCTACAGATATACGTATAACACCAACATCATCATCTACAGCATGGAACGAAATTCGTTCATTAAGATCAAGAATTATGGTAGCTGGTGCCGGTGGTGGTGGTCATGCATACTACTCATCTGGCTCATATAATAATAGAACAACATTCCCAATAGTGAATGGTCTTGCATTATCGTATAGCGGATCACTTGGATATTGGAATGGTGGAACATACGGTATAAGTACAACACAAACTAGTGGTTACTCATTCGGTGTTGGTGGTTCATACAATAATATTGATATGTATTATGGTGCTGCTGGTGGTGGTGGAGGTTACTACGGTGGTCGTTACGGTGCTTATCCAAACGATCAAAACTATGGTGGTCCTGCATCTGGTGGTACATCATATATCTCAGGTTACACTGGATCAGTTGCTATAACATCGTTAAATAGCACAACACCAAGACTTGCATCAGATGGAACTACAAGATGTGCAAACGGAACAAATGATGTTGTATGTTCATATCATTATTCTGGATTTGTATTTGATAAACCTCAAATGCTTGCAGGATATCAACAAATGCCATCTAAGAATTCTGCAACTATGGTAACCGGTAACTCTGGTGATGGTTATGCAAGAATTACAGTTATAGAAAATAATTCTTCAAGAATTAAAGCATTACATTCTGGATTTGAAGCTTTAGATGATGTATTTGATTCATATACTTATGAATATGATGTTAAACTTCCATCAAGTGCTATTAATTTCAAATTTAATGCTAAAACATACTTCGCAGGAACACAAGTTGTTGGCGATGTAGATTATTCTTTAGTATATGGTTTCAATAGATTAACATTATTTACTACAGCTCGTACTGGAGAAACTTCAACATATGTATTTGATTTATATGTTGAACCAACAGATGATGCATTAAGACTTGTTTCATTTGATTCTCCTGAATATATTGGTGAACTTGAAAGTGAATTTAGTTCAAAAGTAACTGAATATAATTATCAAGCACATAGTAAGAGTTTCTTGAACTACTGGGTTGTAGAAGCTAATGACGAAGATGTTGAAATAGAAAAAGTTCAATATAATAAAACTGATGACGCTGTTGTAGGTTATGTACTTATTACATTAACTAAAGACGGTGCTAAAGATACAATTTATAAATTTAATTTTGAAGTAGATGGTGAATTTACAAATACTTATAGTTATACAGGTAAAGCTCAAGAATTTACTGCTATAAGAGATGGATATTATGAAATAGAACTTTGGGGTGCTCAAGGTAACAATCATCCAACAAGAAGATATGCTGAAGGTGGTCGTGGAGCATACACTAAAGGAACTATTTACTTGAAAAAGGGTCAAAAATTATACGTTTATGTTGGTCAACATAGAACAGATTCAGGAAGTGCTACTTCATGGAATGCTGGTTCTACTGGTGGTACTTCATCAGAAAACTATGACATTGCAATTGTTAATGGTTATGGTGGTGGTGGAGCTACAGACGTTCGTCTTGTTCGAGCTGAAGCTGACACAACATGGAACGATTCGAAATCACTAGCAAGTAGAATTATGGTTGCTGCTGGTGGTGGAGGAGCAAATGAATATCGTGATATATATGAAGGTGCTTCAAGTGGTGGAGCCGGTGGTGCTTTAGTTGGTAAGACAGGTTCTTCACATGGTTGTGCTGGATATGTTGTTAATATTCCATCTACTGGTGGTACTCAAACTTCTGGTGGTACAAACGGTAGAACAGGCGGATCTAACGCATATCAAAGTGGTTACGCTGGTGGATTTGGTATCGGTGGTAATGCTCAAGCTTCTTATGGTTCCGGTGGTGGTGGCGGCTACTGGGGTGGTTATGGATCTGGACATACAAGTTGTGTAGTAGATTCAGCACCTGGTGGTTCATCATACATCTCAGGTTACACTGGTGCTGTAGCAATTAAGAGTGAAACAGATACATCACCAAGACTTTCAAATAAAGGTGAAGTATGTGCAACAGGTGATGACATTGAAGAATGCTCTTACCATTATTCAGGATTCATCTTCAACAACGCAGAAATGCTTGCAGGTGATGAATATATTCCATCATATGATGGTTCTGGTAAGAAACTTGGTAATACTGGAAACGGATATGCTAAGATTTCATTCGTTGATGAATTATCACAATATGCAAACAATATAACAACAGATCACGGTGATTTTAACGAAGAATTTGATAAGATTAAATCAGATTATACAATCACAGTTGAAAGTGATGTTGAAGAGATTGAACTTATAGTTACAAAATCTTATTCAACAGCAACAGTAATTGGTGATGGTGTTAAATCATTAGATAATTATGGTATTAATTATTTCCCAATTACTATTACTAACCAAGATGGTGAAATTGGAATCTATAACATTTATGTTACAAGAACAATTGATCCTGAAGCATCTTTACTTTTAAATAGTCTAGATGTTGAAGGTTATGAAGGACTTATTAATCCAACATTTGATGCTACAGTTACTAATTACTATTTGAGCTTATATTCTAATACTCAAAGAGTAAAAGTAAATGCTTTAGCAGATGAAGGAATTGATGTAGAAGTAACAGGACTTAATACTGCTTCTTCTACAGGATATATTGATATTACTTTAACTAAGAGTGGATATCCTAGTACAGTTTATAGAATTACTTATGACAAGAATAGACCATTCTCAGACTTAGTAAATAATGAAGGAGAATCTACTACATTTGGATTCATCGGAGGACTTGCTAAATATGTAATACCTGAAGACAGCTACTATAAGATTGAACTTTGGGGTGCTGAAGGTGGTACAGGTTACTCTGGTGCAAGTAATGTAAGTAGAAAGTTCCCTGGTGGTAAAGGTGCTTATACAAGTGGTTATATCTTCCTTGAAAAGGGAACAGACCTATACTTCTATGTAGGTCAAAAAGGTTAC
Organism: uncultured Caryophanales bacterium; assembly: GCA_946536225.1. Lineage (GTDB taxonomy): Bacteria > Bacillota_I > Bacilli_A > RF39 > UBA660 > UBA6985. The sequence goes on from CAMNEE010000002.1 coordinate 144,479, forward strand.
GATAATTATGCTCTAGATGCAACTGTTCCAGGTGGCTGGAACGGTGGTGGCTCTGGACATCGCGACAGTGGTAATAATGATTCATCTGGTGCCGGTGGAGGTGCTACAGATGTAAGACTTATACCTGGATCTACAAATGATGCTATTTCACTTGCAAGTAGAATCATGGTTGCTGCCGGAGGTGGTGGTGGAGCTTGGATGACAGAATCTACAACTCGTAGTACTGCTGGTGGAGGATTATATACAAATATTTCTTCTACTTACTGTACAGCAAATCAAATCTCTGGTAATGCACTTGGAACTGGTATTTCAAATGGTGTTGCTGGTACTGCCCGTGGTGGCGGTGGTGGAGGCTACTATGGTGGTACTTCATTCCACAGATATGATTCAGAAGGTGGTTATGGTTGTGGAGGTTCTTCATACATATCTGGTCATTTAGGATCAGTTGGTACAACAGAAGAAGGAAAACCAAAATCACAAACTGGTAGATTAGTATCTGACTCAGTTAACTACTCTGGTAAATACTTTGTAAGTACAACAATGTATGATGGTCTTGGTTATAAGTGGACAAATGTACCTGAAACAACTGCTTCAGGAATGCCTACTTATGATGGAACAGGAGTTATGTATGGTAACTCTGGTGATGGTTTTGCAAAGATTACTAAAGTAGACTACATTCCAATGGTTGCTTACATTGATACAATTAAGACAAATGTTGGAACATGGGATGTAAATTATAATTCTAATACATTTGATTATGTTATTAGTGTAAATGAGTATACTGATGATATTGTATTCTCAGCAAAATATGATGAAGAATTAACTGTTACTGGATTAGGTTCTATTAAACTTAATGGTCCAACAACTAAGAGAGTTATTACAGCAATGAATTCTGATGGCGAAATTATTACTTATAATTTCACAATCAATAAAGAAACTATTTCAAGTACAAAACTTAAAGAATTAAAGATTAAAGGATATCAAAGTATTTCATACAATTATTATGAATTAGGTGACCTTAGTACATATACTAATACAATAGTTGTAAGTGCCCTTGAAGATGAATATATAGTTCAACCTATATTATTAGATGATGCTGCAACTTATGAAGTTACTAAAGAACAACTAGATGACTTAACAACTCAAGTAAAAGTAGTAGTATCTAAAGATGGTTTAGAATCAACAACATATAATGTAAACTTCTTACTAAATACATCTTATGCATTCCCTTATACAGGTAATTATCAAGAATTTGTTGCTCCAGCAACAACAAGATATTTCTTACAAGTATGGGGTGCTCAAGGTGCTGCTAAACCAAGTGGTTGGGACCTAGGTGTAGGAGGTAACGGAGGTTACTCTGAAGGTTATATTACTTTAACAAAAGGAACTAAACTTTATGTATATGTAGGTGGTCAAGGAAAACCTGGTTCAGACTATCGTGCAGACGGTGGCTGGAACGGTGGCGGATACGCTTGGGGTTCTGGTACTGGTGAACCTGCCGGAGGTGGTGGTGGAGGAACTGATATACGTTACTTCACATCAGAACCAACTGAGGCAGACTTAGTATGGAGTTCTTCTAGAGGATTAAATTCAAGATTCATCGTTGCCGGTGGTGGCGGCGGTGGAGGTGAAGACTCTGAAGCCGGTGGTGTCGGAGGTGGTACTTCCGGTACTGGTAATTATGCTGCTTCTTCAACTTCTGCTGGTAGTGGTGGTGCATTTGGTAAAGGTGCACATACTCCATACGACGGCGGCGGCGGTGGCGGCGGCTGGTATGGTTCTGGAGCTGCTGGTGGATCTCAAATTATCCCAACTGGTAACAATGGTAGCGATACTTCTGGTACTGGTGGTGGTTCAGGATTCGTTCTTTCTGCTACTACTGTTGGATATACTCCATCAACATACTTACTTGGTAGTGAATGGTATTTAGAATCAGCTAGAACTATTGCTGGTAACTCATCAATACCAAATCATGACAACACAGGTACTATGATTGGTAACTCTGGAGCAGGATATGCAAGAATATCAATTGCAGCATCTGGAACAAGTCATACAGATGAAAATAGTCAATTAAATTATGAAGCTCATCTAGATACATTAAGTACTTCTTTAGGAAGTGTAAACGAAGTTGTTAATCCATTAATAAATGATTATACAAAGACAGTTGGTTTCTATGATAATGAAATAACAATAGAAGCAACAACTGCTGATGAAGGTGCAACGATAGTTGGAACAGGAAGTAAAGAATTATTAGTTGGTGCTAATACATTCCCAATTACAGTTCTTAATAGTAGTGGTCTTGCTAACATTTATTATTTAACTGTTAGTCGTGAAAACCTTGAAGGTCATACTTCTAAGCTAGCTTCTATTGAAGTAGCTGGTATTGGTACAATTGATGTTGATATTAATGAAACATCATATGATATTGATGTACCAATTTCATCTCAAGAATTATTCTTTAATGTAGTTAAGTATGATAATACTGCAACATATACAGTTAGTGATAACCTAGAAATAGGTAATAGTGGAACAGCAACAATTACTGTATCTGCTGAAGGTGTGGAAGATACAGTTTATAGTATTAACTACACAAGAAAATTAGATAAAATAACATATAATTTTGATTACACTGGTGGTCCTCAAAAATTCTTAACACCTATTGATGGTGCTTACTCAGTTGCTCTTTGGGGAGCAAGTGGTGGTGATACTCAATATGGTAATGGTGGATATGGTGGTTATACTTATGGGGAGATTAATCTTGAAGTTGGTTATGGACTATATATCTACGTAGGTGGAGAAGGAAAAACAATAGGACCTGGTGCTTCTGGATATTCTACTGCTGGATGGAATGGTGGTGGACAAGGTTATTCTTCTAGAACAAATTGTTCACAAACTAATGCTTCTGGTGGTGGAGCAACAGACGTAAGACTTGTTGGTGGAGCATATAATAGTATGGAATCCCTTAAGGGTAGAATTATGGTAGCCGGTGGTGGAGGTGGAGCATTCTACGAATACTGCAGCACTTCTGATAATTCAAACTCTAACGGTGGTAACGCCGGTGGACTTGAAGGTTACGCAGCTACATATAATTCACATGCTTCTAATTTCTCATACTTAAATCCAAGTGGTGGTACTCAAACTACTGGTGGACAAGGTTTAGGAAGTGCAAACTCAACTTCTTATGTTAATAGTTATAGGGGATCATATGGACTTGGTAATGGTTCTGTTAACACTGGTTATTCATGGTCTGGTGGCGGCGGCGGCTGGTACGGCGGTGCCTCAGGTATTTGGAAAGCTGGTGGAGGTGGATCTTCATATATTTCAGGTTATGAAGGATCTAAAGCAGCATCTGATAACTTAGGAAATACTCCTATAGGTCATGTTGAATCAAGCGTTCATATTTCTGGATTTGCATTCACAAATATGGTTATGGTAGATGGTTCTGGATATAGATGGAATACTAAAGTTGATGAAACTGAAGGAAATCAAACTCCATTAAATCCAAGAGATCCAACTTCTTATACTGAAACATTTACTAATTATCATGATGTTGAAAGAGAAGTTGTAACTCCAAATACATGTTATACAAAAACAATTTCATGTAGTATCTCTGGAGAAAAGACTGAAGATGCTACTGAAGAAGAATATAATGAATATTTAGCTCAAGTCGAAAGTGGTTCAACAGATGATGAACCAACTGGTGAAGAAGAAGACGAATGTAGAATAACTGAAGTTGTTTCATATGACTGCTCAACAACTGAAACAGTAATAGATAAAGATGTACCTTTTGAAGATACAAGAGAAGTACCAATCTTATCTAAATCTGGTAACGATGGAAATGGTTATGCAGTTATTACTCTATTAAGACAATTCTCACTTAATAATTACTTAACAGGAATTATGGTAGATGGTTCTTATATTGAAAACTTCGATAGAGATACAAATGAATATTCAATACATGTACCTGCTACAAAGACTAATATTTCAATTGCTGGTACAACAATGAATGCTAATGCAACGGTTAATACAATTGATAATGCATCACTTGTATTCGGTGACAATGTATTTAAACTAGTTGTTATTGCTGAAAATGGTTATGCTAATACTTATACAGTAACAGTAGTAAGAGATTATCTTGAAGAAGGAACTCATTCAACTAAACTTGGAAATATCCAAGTAGGTGATGAATTCATTACTGTTCAAGAAGGTGTAACCAATTATCAAACAACTATTAATTATACACAAACAAATATCAATATAACTGTATATCCAATTGATCAAGATTGTACTATAACTATTCCAAAAGGAAGAGAAGTAGAAAAATATAAATATACAGTTGATGGAATAATTAATAATGAAGGTGGAATTGATATCATAGTTTCTGATGAAGAAGCCGAAGATACAGTTTACACAATACTATATACAAGAGAAAGTTTTGAAGAAGGTACAGTTCTTCAAAGAGAATATCTATTTGATTATACTGGAGAGTATCAAACATTTACTGCACCAATAGAAGGTGATTATCAAATTGAACTTTGGGGTGCAGGTGGACCTTACATTATGTCTACATATGTTAGATCTGGTTTAGGAGCATATACAAAAGGTACAATTCACTTAGAAAAAGGTGAAACAATCTACATATATGTTGGTGGAGCCGGAATCGAAACTAAAGAAGGTGTAATGGGAGAATACCCTGGTGGTTGGAACGGTGGAGGTTCTGCATATACTTCTAGAACTAACTGTTATCAAACAGAAACTTCCGGTAGTGGTGCTACTGATATACGTTTAATTCCAACAAGTACACCAACAACTTGGAACGAACTTGTTTCACTTAAATCTAGAATAATGGTTGCTGCCGGAGGCGGTGGTGCTATTTATGAAAGATGTGGAGCTGATGACCAAGAGTTAACTACAGGTGGAGATGGTGGTGGCTTAAATGGCTATGCACCACAATATGAGACAAATATTGGTTACTCAACAATTAATCCAATGGGTGCAAGTCAAACTGATGGTGGTTTATCAGTTGATGATTGGCAATCATACTTCTATACAAGAAATTATATAGGAGGATTCGGATATGGTGCTTCTCGTACATCAAGCCTAGGTAGATCTGGTGCAGGTGGCGGTGGTGGCTACTGGGGCGGTGCTTCAGGTGGCTGGCAAGCAGGTTCCGGTGGTTCTTCATATATTTCAGGTATGTATGGAGTTTACTCAGTTGCTGATGGAGGAACTGGACAAGTTATAATGACTAATTCAATTTATCATTATAGCGGTAAGTCATTTACAGATACTGAAATGATTGACGGTGCTGGTCATAAATGGGTAGATGGTAAAGCTCAATCTCAAATTGAAGGAATGCCTACACTTGACTTAAAGAATAAGATGCTTGGAAATATGGATAATGGACATGTAAGAATTGTTCCACTATATACTATTTCTAAGAATAATTACATCAAAGCTCTTCATACAGATTATGCAGATGATGGATTAGATGAAAACTTTAAATATGATGTTTATGAATATACTATAAATGTTGATAAGTATACTTCTTCAATTACTATTGATGCTGAAGTATTTAATGAAGCAGAAAAGATAAATGGTCTTGGTGAACATATACTAAGTATTGGTAATAATGTAATTGAATTAAGTGTTTCATCAGAAAGTGGAGATGTAAGAGTTTATACACTTAATGTTGTACGTCCTGCTGATAATGATTCAACAGAACTTGCAAGTATTGATATTGATGGTTATGAATCAATAATCACTGAAGAAGGTGTTACAGAATATGATATTACACTTAAATATGAAACATTAAGTGTAAACGTTACTGGAAACCCTTATTCAGAAAATGCTAACGTTACAATTACTGGAAATAATCCATTAATTTATAACGAAGGCGAAATCAAATTAGTAGTTTCAGTTGATGGTCTTGAAGATACAACATATACTTTAAGATATACAAAAGAAACTTCTGATAATTTACAAAAAGTTTATAATTATGAATACACTAATACATATCAAACATTCACTGCTCCAGTAACTGGAGACTATATCTTCGAGTTATGGGGTGCTGCTGGTGGAGATGTAGAAACAGCAGATGGTGGTAATGGTGCTTATACAAAAGGTACATTATCAATGAAACAAGGTGAAAAAGTTTACATATATGTAGGTGGTATTGGTCTTACTGCTCCAAATCAAGTTGTAGGAACTTATAGAGGTGGTTGGAACGGTGGTTCTGAAGCATATACTTCAAGAAACAGTTATAACCAACAAGAAGGTTCTGGTGGTGGAGCAACAGACGTACGTGTACTTCCTGGTGAATGGGATTACTTGCCATCAGTAAGAGCAAGAATTATGGTTGCTGCTGGTGGTGGAGGAGCTTATAGAGAAATTACAAGTACATGGATGAATATCGACGGTGGAGCCGGAGGAGCTCTAAAGGGTGGAGACACTAAATTTAGAGGTAACAATCTTGGAGGCTGGTCAAATATGTCTCCAGAAGGTGGTACTCAAGTTGATGGTGGACGTGGTTTAACTGCTTATACTTCAACAGCATTATCAAGTAACTTTAGTGGTAAGTTCGGTTATGGTGGTGTTGGTCGTTATGGTCAATCATATGCCGGAGCTGGATCTGGATACTACGGTGGTGGTGCTTCTGGTTGGAGAGCTGGAGCCGGAGGTTCATCATATATCTCAGGATATGTTGGAGCTATTGCTATAGCAAATGAAAACGTATTCTTCACTCGCAATGACTCTGAAGGAAATCAATGTGAAGAAGGTACAACTGATATCGTATGTTCATATCATTATTCAGGAAAGATATTTAAAGATACTGAAATGATTCCAGGTTGGGAAGAAATGCCTAACTATCAAAATGAATATACTATGGTTGGTAATGATGATAATGGATATGCTAGAGTTACTTTAAAAGCAAATTCAGATAATAATTATTTAACTAGCCTAGTTGCAACTACTACAGTTAAAGAACCATATGGTATGGACTCTTCAATTGATAGAAATATTACATTAGATTTAGATAAAGCATTTGATCCAGTTATTGAAACTTATACAATTAATGTTAACTATGATGTTAATATGGTTGAATTAACTGGTGAATTATCATCAACAAGAGCAACTGTAACAGGATTAGACACTTATGTGTTAGAACCTGGTGAAAATAACATTGCAATTGTTGTTACATCTGAAACTGGTAATACAAGAACATATAATATTACAGTAAATAGAAATGTATTAGATGTTGAAGATACTTCTGAAATAAGAAAAGTAGAATTCATAGGTAACTCTGGTACACAAACAGTTTACTTATATAAAGATGTTTATAATTATGATATTACAATTGGATATACTGACTTATCATTAACTGCAGTTGCTTATCCATACGATGATGATACAAGAGTTGAATATATTGATATTGATAAACTATTCGATTATACTGGTTCATTCATTGTAAGAGGTATTAATAATAATACTCAAGATTCAAATTATAAATTTAATTACACAAAAGAAACAAAATTAGAAAACACAACAAACGTTACTGATTTTGATTACAAAGGAGATTATTCACAATATAATGTACCTGCAACAGGCTACTACTTATTAGAAACTTGGGGTGCTGAAGGTGGATATGGATATCTATCTAATACTGGTCATGGTGGATATGGAGCTTATGCATCAGGTGTAACATACTTACATCGTGGTGATATAATTTACGTATTTGTTGGTGGTAAAGGTAATGGTGCTTCTGCTGCTAACGTTGACTATAGAGGTGGATATAATGGTGGTGGAACTGCTTACCGTTGGACTGATAACAATGTTTATAATGGTGCCGGAGGTGGTGCAACCACAATTCAAACAGATGGTTCAATGATATATGACCTTGAACACAGTAAAGATGAAGTATTAATCGTTGCTGGAGGTGGTGGTGGAACTGCTTACCATTCAGGAAGTTATGGATGGGGTGGTAACGCCGGTGGTATCAAAGGTAACGATGGAACACCATATCCAAACAATGATGGTTACTACGGATTAGGTGGAACACAAACAGCTGGTGGTATATCTACTAAAGGTACAAATGCTTCTTATAATAGATCTAAAGCTGATGATGGTTCATTTGGTAGAGGTGGTAACTCATCTAAGACACTTTCTACTAACATTGGTTCTGCTGGTGGTGGAACTGGTGGAGGTGCTGGTTGGTATGGTGGAGCCGGAGGAACTACTCATGGTGGTTCTGGTGGTGGTTCATCATATATTGGTAACTCTAAATTAATTAGTACAACAATAAATGGTGTTACTTATACTAAACATATGGTAGGTAATAATGTAGAAACTTCAGAAGAAGAGGATACATTAACAGAATCTGTTGATACTGTTTCAGAAATACCTACAACTGATGTTCCTAAGAGACAAAATGGTTATGCAAGAATTACATCACTTATAATGTCTGGTAACTACTACTTAAAAGATATTTCAAGTAGTATTGATAATGGACATGAATTAGTACAAGAAGAATTAGCTGACGGAACAACTGTTCTTGATGAAAGATATAATTCTTCAACAACAATTCTTGGATTTGATCCATTAGTAAATGATTATAATGTGTTAGTTCCTTGGGATACAATTTACTATGATGTTGAAGCTACACCATTTGATACAACAACATTAGTTGAAGGAACTGGTAGACATCTACTTAATCCTGGTATTAATACAATTAATCTTGTAGTAACAGCCGAAAATGGAAATGTTAATACATACACATTAACTGTTACAAGAGAACCTTTACCAGAAGGTGTTCATTCAACTGAACTATATAGAATTGAATTAGAAAACTCTGAAACAATTCAAGTTGTATCAGGTGTATATGAATATGATGTAGAATTTGAAATTAATCAATTATCTGCTGATATTACTACTTATTCATATGACGATGATGTAACAGTAACGATAAAAGGTAATAAATACTTATTAACTACTACTGGTGATATTACTATTACAGTAGAAGATAATACTGAAGGTGCAAATGTTGAACCAACAGTTTATACATTACATTACAGTTCAACTGGTACAAGAGTACATGAAACAGTAGATTTTGATTATACGGGTTCTATTGAAGAATATATTGTTCCTGAATCAGGTTACTATTTATTAGAAACTTGGGGAGCTCAAGGTGGAACAGCAGATGCTTACACTTATAGTAATGAAATTTACACACATACATACTATGATGGTGGCTATGGAGCTTATGCTCAAGGTTTAGTTAAACTTGAGAAAGGTGAAGTAATCTACGTTGTAGTAGGTGGACAAGGTGATTCATTATCAATTAAGAGAAATGATACAAATAACTATACTGTTATTAAAAATGGAAATGGTTATAATGGTGCCAAAGGTACAGTATCAATTCAATCTTACTATTATGGTACTGGTGCTGGTGGTGCTACTCACATCGCTAGAAAGACAGGTCTATTAAAAGAACTTCTATATGATAAAGATAAAGTTTTAATAGTATCTGGTGGTGGTGGAGGTTCAAGTACTACTTCATACACTTCACAAAGTACAATTGATAACCACTCAAGTAAAGGTGGAAATGCCGGAGGTATTAAAGGTGCTGTAGAAGGTAAGAGATATTATCCACAAGGATTTGGTGGTACTCAAACTGCTCCTGGACAAACAGAATACTATAATGACTCTTATAGAGTTGATGATTATGCAAGATTTGGTCAAGGATGTTTAGCTTATGACTCTTATGGTGGAGGACTTAATGTATCAGGTGGAGCCGGTTGGTACGGTGGTGGATGTTCAATGCATCAAGGTGCTGCTGGTGGTTCATCATACATTGGTTCAACCGATTTAACATCAAGTGATACTTATACTAAACATATGGCAGGATTTGCAGTAACAACTTCAAATGATGAGAATACTAAGACAATCTCAGTAAATGCTAAATCAACTGATCCAATAGTTGATACTGCTAAAGAAGGAAATGGTTATGCAAAGATTACTCTAATTAATAGAACTTCAATTAACCACTTCTTAAAGAAACTTATTCCTTCATCAGGAACACTTAATGAAGAGTTAGATCCTGAAAGGGATACGTATACAGTAGATGTTAATAATACAGTTCAAAGTATTAGCTTCATAGCTGAGAGTTATGATCCAAATGCGACAATAATAATGGAAGATAAATATTATTTGAACTTTGGTGAAAATAATATTAATATTTCTGTATTAACTGAATCTGGTGAAGTTAATATCTATACTGTTAAAGTTAATAGAGATGATGCTAATAGAGATACTTCAGATATTCAAAAGATTGCTGTTGGTGAAAATGTAATCTATACAGAAGAAGGAGTATATGAATATAATGTTGAAATACCTTATACATTTACTCCAACTCCAAGCGATGTAGTTGCAACACCATATAATAGTAATTCAATTATTGAATATACAAATACTGATATTATTTATGATTACAGTGGTACATTTGAAGTTAAATCTACTTTAAATGATTTAGTATCAACTTATACTATTAATTACATTAGACAAACTAAACTTGATGAAACAGATTTCACAAGAGGTTTCGATTATACAGGTTCTATTCAAGAATGGACTGTTCCAGTTACTGGATACTACTTACTTGAAACTTGGGGTGCATCCGGAGGATACGCTTATAGAGTTGGCGCTATTGATGGTGGTTATGGAGCTTATGCAACTGGTGTTACATATTTAACACAAGGTACTAAACTTTATATTGCTGTTGGTGGTGAAGGTAAGGGTTCTAACAAGACTGCTACAACAGATTATGCAGGTGGATATAATGGTGGAGGTGCTTCACAACACTGGATTAATAATAATACTTACAACGGTTCAGGTGGAGGTGCTACTCATATAGCATTTGAAACTGGATTATTAAGTACATTTGAGAATAAGAAAGATAAAGTATTAATTGTATCTGGTGGTGGAGGTGCAAGTGCATTCTACAACGGATACAAAGTACAAGGTGGTTCTGCTGGAGGTATTAAAGGTAATGACGGTGAACACATTTATTATAAAGATGGTTATCGTGGTTTAGGTGGTACACAAACATCTGGTGGTAATTATGAAAAAGGACCAAGTATAACATATCAAGCTCCTCCTCAAAGAGGTGGATTCGGATATGGTGGTAGATCATCATATACTGCTGCTGCAAATAACGAAGCTAGCAAGAATGCTGGTGGAGGCGGTGGTGGAGCCGGTTGGTATGGTGGTGCTGGTTCTACAGTAGATAATGGTTCAGGTGGAGGTTCATCTTACATTGCTTCATCAAAACTTGTATCACTAGAAAAAGGTACACATACTTACACTAAACATATGGTAGGTTATAATGTATTAACATCTACAGATGAAGATACATTTACAATCTCTTCAAATACTGTATCAACTAATGCTGAGGCTGATACACCTAAGAAAGGAAATGGTTATGTTAAGATAACAGGCCTTTCTACAACAAATAATAATTACTTAAAAGATATTAGAACTTCAATTGAAAATCTAATATCTCCAGTTCAAGAAGAATTAGAAAATGGTGATATCGAAACTATAAGTGAAGATATTACTCCAGTTACTATTCTTGGATTTAATCCTAATACTTTAAATTATGAAGTTACTGTTCCAATGAATACTATTTACTATAATATTGAAGCTGATGCTTATGATAATGTAGCTCAAATAGTTGGAACAGGTAGAAAATTACTTGAAATAGGAGAAAACAACTTTAATATAATTGTTACATCTGAAAGTGGAGAAACACGTATCTACACTATTAAAGTTACACGTGAAGCTCTTCCTGAAGGAGAACATACTGCTGAACTTCAAAGAATTGAATTTAATAATGCAACTAATATTGAAGTTGTAACAGGTAAATATGAATATGATGTTGATTTTGAAAGAAATCAATTAACAACAGAAGTAACACCAGTTCCATATGATAAGACTGCTACATTTACAGTAACAGGTAATGAACTTATGTTAGAACAAACTGGAGTTATTACAATTGTTGTTACTCAAAGTGAATCAACTCCAAGTGAAATTACTTATACTATTAATTATCATATTGATGGTACAAGAGAATATGAAACTATGGAATTTGATTACACAGGAGATATTCAAACATTTACTTCTGATGAAGGTGCTACTTACTTAGTTGAAACTTGGGGTGCATCTGGTGGTGACGTATACATTTCTTACTATCAAGACTATGCAACAGACACTTATGATATGAAAGGTGGATATGGTGCATATGCTGCTGGTATAATCACACTTGAAAAAGGTGAAAAGATTTATATCGGTGTTGGTGGTAAAGGTAAGAATGCTACTAACGCATGCCAAGCAACTGATAATGGTACTGGATTCAACGGTGGTACTAACTTTATATCTTGTCAAGCAAGTAGATATATTGGTGCTGCCGGTGGTGGTGCTACACATATTGCTAAGAAGAATGGTGAATTACAAACTCTATCATCATTACAAGAACAAGTATTAATTGTTGCTGCTGGTGGTGGTGGAGCAACAGGTGACACTAACTATTCTAACCAACATACAGGTAATGGTGGTTCTGGTGGTGGTATCAAGGGTTCAACTGGTACTGTACTAAATGGAACACCAAGAACAGGTTCTGGTGGTGATCAAGTCACTGGTGGTGTTGCTGACCTAGATGGACAAACTGGAATTCAAAAGGATGCAGAATTTGGTTCTTCATGTATTCCAAGTACATCTTACTCAGGATACTTAAAAGTAGCCGGTGGTGCTGGATGGTTCGGTGGAGGATGTTCTACTCACTCAGGTGGAGCAGGTGGTTCATCTTACATTGGTAATAGACAATTAACAAGTACCTCTGAATTTACTAAACATATGACTTGTTATAACTGTGCAACATCATATGATACACAAACATTAACAAGAACAACTACAAATGTTTCAGATGATCCAATTAGTGATTATGCTAAACATGGTAATGGTTATGTTAAATTAACTAAACTTACTCAAACATCTCATAATACATACTTGAAGTCACTTACTCCTTCAACTGGAGAACTTAGTCCAGAATTTGAACCAACAGTAAGAGACTACAGTGTAGATGTAGATACATATAATCAATATATTAGTTTTGATTATATTGCATATGACTCAAGTGTAGTTGTAACTGGTAATAAACAAACTCTTCTATCTATTGGTGATAATCAAATACCAATAGTTGTAACTACAATTTCTGGTGAAGTTGGAGTATATAACATTAATGTTAGAAGAGCAGAATATACTGGTGAAGCTCATTCAACTGAAATTCAAAGAATTGAATTTGAAGGAGTTTCGGGAGCATTAACAACTGTTCCAAATGTTTATAGATATAATGTTACTTTAAATTATGAAGCATTAAGTGCTGTTACTACTGCTTACACTTATGACCCTGAAGCAACATATGTTGTTGAAGGTGATGACTTCATACCAGAATTAGAAGGTGACATTAAGATAACAGTAAGTGCTCTTGGTGCAGAAGATAGTATTTATACTATCCACTACACTAAAGAAAAATCTAAGATTTATACACCATATACATTTAGTTACACTGAAAACGTACAAGAATGGGTTGCTCCAGTAACTGCTAAATACAAGTTCGAGTTATGGGGAGCACAAGGTGGTAATAATGGTGGTCTTGGTGCTTATACAGAAGGTATGATTAACCTTAATAAGGGTACTAAGTTATATGTATATATCGGTGGAGAAGGTAAGAAAGTTTATACTAACACTGTTGCAGAAAACTGGAATGGTGGAGGTATTGCTCAAGGTAAGAACTCAAGTTCATACTATTATGGTGCTGGTGGAGGTGCAACTGATATCAGAACTATAAAAGATGTATGGAATAATCCTGATTCACTAAGATCAAGAATCATGGTTGCTGCAGCTGGTGGAGGCTTAACTAGTGGATCTGGTAAACCAGTAGCTGGAGCCGGAGGTGGTCTAACAGGTTATAATGGTACTGCTCAATCTGGATATTACGGACTTGGTGCATTACAAAATGCTGGTAGATCAAATAATGGAAATAATTATTCTATTGGTGGATTCGGTTATGGTGGTTCTTATGCAAACTACTACAGTATCTCAAGTACTAACGGATACTCCGGAGGAGGATCTGGATGGTACGGTGGTGGTGGTACATCTAATGGATACGCTGGAGCTGGTGGAGGTTCATCATACATCTCCGGACATCCTGGTTGTATTGGTGTATCAAGTGAAACTGGTGCTGCTAAGGCTTCAACTTATACTAAACTAGAAGATTCTTTAAGTGACACTGGTTATGCATTCACTGATTCATACATGATTGATGGTACAGGTTATAAGTGGACTAATGTAAAAGGATCATATACAGAAATGCCAACTAAAGATGGTTCATCAACAATGGTTGGTAATGCTGGTAATGGTTATGCTAAGATTAGTCAACAAAATACTTTATCATCTAACTACTACTTGAAATCAATTTATGCTTCTGAAGGACTATGGTCTTATGAAGATGAATTTGATACAAGACAAACTGATATTCAATTAACAGTAACAATGTATACTAACTCAGTTACTTTATATGCAACTCCATATGAAGATACAGTTACAATACTTGGAACTGGCTTATATGAAGACCTTGAAATAGGTCACAATTATACAACTATCACAGCAATAGCTGAGGATGGTTCAAGTATCGTTTACAATATTGATATCTTACGTGAAGGTTTGAAAGGTAAACATTCTAATGAAATTAGAAGAATACGTTTCCCAACAGAAAATAAGAAGATACTAGTATCTAAAGATGTATATGAATACTCAATTGATGTTTCATACGGAATTGTAGAACTTGACCTTATTCCTGACTTATATGATTATGAAGCAACTTATACTATTTCTGGTAACTCAGTAATGGTAGAAAATGATGGTGAAATAATCATTACAGTTCATCATGATGCTGTTAAAGGTGGAGATAAAGTTTATACAATTACATATCATAAACAACAAATTCGAGAAGAAGATAAAGTACCAGTATCCTTTGGATACACTGGAAGTTATCAAAAATTCATAGCTCCAGCTAATGCAGTTTACAAGTTTGAAGCTTGGGGAGCACAAGGTGGAGATTATGAAAATAATACAGTAAATGGTAATGGTAACCGTGGTGGTTATACTTCTGGTAATATTCATCTTGATGCAGGAGATGCAATCTATGTTTATGTTGGTGAAGGTCTAGGTTGTAGAAACTGTGCTGCATTCAATGCTACAAGAGCATCAAGTGGCGGCGGTAACCCAGGTGGTGGTGCTACAGACTTCCGTTTAATAGCAGGCGAATGGGATTACATTAACAGTTTAAGATCACGTATCATGGTAGCTGGAGGTGGTGGTTCTAGCCAAGGTGGAGACTATGGTGGTAATGCCGGTGGTCTTGTTGGTTACTCATCATCAAGAAGTGGATATACTAATACAGGTGGTTCTCAAGTAGGACCTGGTATTGGTCAAGAAAACCCAACTGGATGTGCAACAGGAGAATTTGGTAAAGGTTCTTCATGTGGCGCTACTGGTGGTGGTGGATACTACGGTGGTAGTGGTGCATCACACATCTATGGTTCTGGTTCTGGTGGTTCATCTTATATTTCTGGTCACCTAGGAGCTATAGCTGTTACATCAGCAAATGATACAACACCAAGAAAAGATTCTAATGGTGATAGATGTACACCTGAATCTGCTAAAAACGATATTACATGTTCATTGCATTATTCAGAATATCAATTTACTAATACTAAGATGATTGATGGTTCTGGTTATGTATGGACTAATGAGAGAACGTCTAGTCAAACTGGAAATCCTAGAACAGATAATCCAAATACTACTGAAATAGGACATCGTGGACATGGTTATGCTAAGATTTCAGTTATAACTGCTTCTCAAAATAATTACTTAAGAAATATTGAATTCGATTCAACAGGTACAATTGATAAAGAATTTGAACCTGGAATTCAAGATTATACAATTACAGTTGATAAATATGTTCATGAAATGACAGTACATGGAATTGCTTATGATTCAACAGCTGTTGTTTCAAATGATATTCATGAAACAGACTTAGAGATTGGTAACAACTATAGAGAAATCTATGTTACTGCTGAATCTGGAGTCGTTCGTACTTATACAATTAATATCTTCAGAAAAGGACTTGAAGAAGGAACTCATTCATCAGACCTTTATAAAGTACACTTTAAAGATATTGATGAAACTGTTTATATGATTGACGGTGTTACAACATATAACATTACAATTCCAAATAATAAGATTGCTCTTGAAGTTGAAGCATTTGCATTCGATGAAGAAGCAACTCTAAGATATTCTGGATTTGGTTATATTAAGACAAGCACAGTTGCTAAGATAACAGTTACTGAACCTCACTCAATTAGAAAGATTTATACTTTCAATATTGAGAAAGAAGGAACAGTTCCTGCAGTAGTATATCAATATGACTACACTGGTCATTATGAAACATTTAAAGCTCCTGCAACAGGAATGTACTTATTCCAAGTTTGGGGTGCTGCTGGTGGTTCATCTGGTGGCGGTGGAGCTTATACTACTGGTCGTATAAAGATGAATAAAGATGACATAGTTTATCTATATGTTGGTGGTAGAGGTTTAACAGGTTGTAGAAGCGGTTCTGGCGGTGGCTGGAATGGCGGAGGTGATCCTGGCGTAAGTGGATGTTCATCAACAGGTGGTGGAGCATCTGATGTACGTTTAATTCCTACATCTACTTTAACAACATGGAATGAACCAGATTCCCTTGCTTCCCGTATTATGGTTGCTGCCGGTGGTGGTGGAACTGAATCAGGAAAAGGTGGCGCTGGTGGTGCCTTAAATGGTACTGAAAATAATGTTGGTTCTTATGCAACTCAAACATTCGGTTCAGCCTTTGGTTATGTACCAAGACCTGGCTATGATGCATCTGCAGCCGGAGGCGGTTATTGGGGTGGTATTAATCCAACTCGTGATGGTGCTAAAGGTGGTGGAGGTTCATCTTATATCTCAGGTTACTTAGGTTCGGTT
Source organism: uncultured Caryophanales bacterium (assembly GCA_946536225.1). GTDB lineage: Bacteria > Bacillota_I > Bacilli_A > RF39 > UBA660 > UBA6985. The sequence continues at coordinate 161,594 of CAMNEE010000002.1, forward strand.
GCTATAAGAGACATGAACACTACTAAACCAAGACTTGGAAGCGATGGAAAGATATGTACTGATGCTTTAGCATTAAAAGATATTACATGTTCTTACCATTATTCAGGCATGGTATTTAAAGACACTGATATGATCTCAGGAGATGAGACAATGCCTTCACCTTCTGGTGGTTACTATTCAGCAGGAAATAATACAAATGGTACTATTAAGATTACTTACTTACAACTTAATGAAGATAATTACTTAACAGGAATTACTACTAAAGTTGATAATGAGCTAAGAGCTTATAGTCCAGCATTTGCAATTCAAAAATATGATTATACATTAACTGTTGGAACTGATGAAACAGAACTTAATATGACAGCAAGACCAAGTGATTCATCAGCAACAATTGAAGGTCTTGGAGACTTCCATATTCTTCCTGGTACAAATAATTATCCAATTGTTGTAACAGCAGAGAATAATGATAAACGTACTTATACAATGAAGATTACAAGACCAGTTTCTCATACAACAACACTAGAAGATATTAGAATAAATGGTCTAGTATCAAGCTTATGTGGTTCTAGATATTGTATTATGGATCCAATTAGCTTTAATCCTAATTCTAGTGCTTATGCAATAACTGTTCCAAGTAAGATTAAACAACTTCAATTCATCTATACAAAAGGAAACTATTTCCAAGATGTAGAAGTATTATACGATGGATATGTTAAGAGAACACGCCTGGTAGATGAAGAATACGAAGTAGATGAGTGTCTTCTTGATGAAGATGGACACGAAGTCATGGATCCTGAATCTGGTACTGAAGAAATTGATCCTGATACATGTGACGTAGATCCTGAAACAGGAGAACCTGATTTAGACTCTCCTTCATGTGAAACTAGAAGAGTTAATCAAACATGCATAATGCATACAGTTACAAAGACTCGAGAGGTTGAAGAAGAATACGATAACCTTGAAACTATTACACCATCTGATGGTAAAGTTATACTTAGACCAGATGAAAATGTAGTAAATATAAAGGTTAAGAATGAATACTGTATAGTAAATGGTTTTGATGATGATTCATGTTATAAAACTTATACTTATACAGTAATTCGTGATACTAGAAGTGAAGCTGATCTTGCTGAACTTGATATCATTGATCCAAAGACAAACTTCGAATTTGATCCAAATATTACTGAATACTATGTTTCTATTCCAAATGAATATACAAGTATTAATGAATGGAAGATTAGAACTGAAGCAGATAAAGCTACTTACGTTATAACTGGTAACGAAAACTTTGAAGTAGGCATGAATATAGTACAAATAACTGTAACTGCAGAAGATGGTACTGTTAAAGTCTACACAATCAATGTTTATCGTGAACAAAGTAGTAATGTTAAATTAAGTAGTCTTACTGTTAAAGATAAAGAAAACAATTCTTATTCATTAGTACCTGACTTCTCAACACTTCTTACTGATTACGAAGTAACAGTACCTAATGATGTTGATGAAGTAACTATCGAAGGTATTGCTGAAGATAGTGGTATAGCTGTTGTAACAGGAAATGGAACTTATGAATTAACAACAGAATATGTAAATAATATTTATATAGTTGTTACTGCAGAAGATGGCAGTGCACAACCATATTTAATCTCTGTAACAAGAGAAAAGAATAGTAATACAAACTTAGCTGTAATTGCAGTTAAGAATGGAGATACTACTTATGAGTTAACTCCTGAATTTGATAAAGATACATTAGAATATGATGTATTAGTAGAAGCAGGAGTTACAAGTGTAGAGTTTGACGTAACACCAGAAGTTGAAACTACAACTTATAAGTTCCCAGATGGAAATACAATTTCCGTAGGAGCTAATACAAGAAGAGTTGTAGCAATTGCTGAAGATGGTTCAGTCAAGACTTATACATTCCATATTACTAGAAGTTACTCAGATGACTCATCACTTGAAGGAATAACAGTAAAGAATAATGAAGATACTCTAGAATTAAATGAAGAGTTTGATCCTGAAGTATTAGAATATACTCTTGATGTTCCTAATGAAGTATCTAAAGTTAACATTGGAGTAACTAAGAGTAGTAGCTTATCTACTATATATGGAACTGGAGATTACTACTTAGCAGTTGGAGAAAATGTTATTAGCATTTACGTAACTGCAGAAGATGGTTCAGTTACAATATATAAGGTAACTATTACAAGAAGTGCTAATAGTGATGCAACACTTACTTCTATTACAACTAATGCTGGTGTAATAGTAGTAGGAGATGAACTAGAATACACTCAAAATGCTACATTTGATGTAGAAAAGGCTGGAATTGTTCCAGTACTAAGTGCATCAACATCTACTTATGAAATAATTGGTGATGATAACTTATCAAGTGGTGAAAATAGTTATATGATTATTGTTACTGCTGAAGATGGAGTAACATTCAATAACTATGTATTAACTATTAATAGAGATAAATCCCCAGATAGTTCATTAAGTGAATTATATGTTGAAGAAGGAGTATTAGAACCTGATTATTCAGCAACAGTAACAGAATATGAAGTTACTATTCCATATGAATATGAAAGTGTTACAATACATGCTACACCTCAAAATGAAAATGCAACAGTTGAAATAACTGGTGCAGATGAATTAGAAGTAGGAGAAAATACTGTAACTGTTAAAGTAACTCCAGAGTCTGGTGAAGACGATGCTAAAGTTTATACAATAACAGTTATTCGTGATACTCTAGGTGTAACAGATCCAAGTGATCCAAATGCAAAATCTACTAATAATTACCTTTCATCTCTATCAATAGATGAAGGTGAAATTAAACCAGAATTTACTAAGACTAAATTATATTACACTGCTACAGTTCCTTATGAAGTAGGTACAATTCATATTAGAGCAACACTTGAAAGTGAAAAAGCTTTATTAGTTGAAGGAGAAGGTCAACATAACCTAGAAGTAGGAGTTAATAAATTAAAGGTTATTACTAAGAGTGAAGCTGGTAAGACTAGAACATATCAATTAGTAATAACAAGACAAAACAAGAGTGATGCTAAACTATTTGCTCTTGAAGTTGCAAATGTAATTCTAGAACCTGCATTTGATACTAACGTAAATAATTATGAGTTAACATCATTTGATCAAACTCTAACATTTGACTCAATTGTTACTCATGATGAAGATGCAACATATGAAATAATTGGCAATGGTCCATTTAAAGAAAATAATAAAGATTATACAGTTATTATTAGAGTTACAGCAGCTGATAGAGTAACAGTTCAAGACTACACTCTTACAGTTCATAAAGTACCAAGTAATAATAATAACTTAACAAGTCTTGCAGTAGAAGGATTTAATATAAGTCCAGCATTTAATAAGTCTATAACTTCTTATACTCTAACTGTTCCAAAAGGAACAAACGCAGTTAATATAGTTGCTAAGACTGAAGATCCAGAAGCAAAAGTTGAAGGTGCTGGATCACAAACATTAACGGTTGGAGAAAATCAAAAAGTTATTACAGTAACAAGTGGTTCAGGTAATACTAAATCATATGTTATTACAATCACACTACAAGGTGATGAAAATAACTATATTTCATCTCTTGTACCTAATAACTTCATAATTAATCCATCATTTGCAAGAACTACTTACTCATATTCAACAACAGTTGATTATGAAGTAACATCACTTGATATGAGTATATTCCTTGAAAGTGATAAAGCTTCTTATATAGTAACTGGTAATGACTTAAAAGTAGGTTCAAACAAAGTAGTTGTTGCTGTAACAGCAGAAAACGGAAATGTAAGAACTTATACTATTAATGTTACTCGTAGAGAAATAGTAAGTGCATTACTAGAGAACATAAGAGAAGCAAGTTATAATTTAACTGAAGAGTTCGATTCTAACCTTACAATTTACAATATGTTAGTTAACTATGAAACTACATCACTTGATTTAAGTATTACTACACTTGATAAGAAAGCTACTTATGAAATAAATGGTAATAGTAACTTTGAAATTGGTACTAATGTAGTAACAATTACAGTTACAGCAAGTGATAAAGTAACAAGAGAAACATATATCATATATGTTAAGAGACAAGCATATGGTAATAACTTCTTAGAATACTTATATACATCAGTTGGTGAACTTACTCCAGTTTACTCAAGATATACTATGCGTTATTCTATTGAAGTTCCAAATGAAGTAGAAGAATTAGAACTAATTGGTGAGTTATCAGATGCTTCTGCTAAAGTAACAGGATTAGGTACTTATGAAATTGAATCTGGTACTACTGAAATACCAATTGTAATTACTACTACAAAAGGTATTAAGAGAACATACCTAGTAACAGTTCATAAAGAAAAATCTGGACTTAATAATCTAGAAGACTTAACTGTTAAATATGCTGGTGAAAAACTAGAATATCAACCAACATTTAATACAGAAACACATACTTATTCAATGACAGTTGATTCAACAGTATTAAGTGTTACTATTGATGGTAAAGTATCTCCTCATGCAACAGTAACTGGATTTGGTAAACGTAATCTTAAGACAGGATTAAATGTAGTACCAATTAAAGTAACTGCTGAAAATGGAGATGAAAACGATTACACACTTAATATTACAAAGGTACCAAGTGATAATGCAGAATTAATTGAATTAGTACCAAGTGCTGGTGTACTTGATCCTGAATTCAGTTATGGTGAAACAAACTATGAATTATCACTTACAAGTAGTACAGCAGTCTTATCATTCACAGCATCTACAGAAATGGCTGGAACTACTATCACAGGACTTGGAAGTGAAGTCGTTCCTGATGGTATTTCAACAAGAGTTATTACAGTAACTGCTGAAGATGGTAAAACTACTAAGTCTTACACAGTAACAATTAATAAGACTATTACTGATAATGCTTTATTATCTAGTCTTTCATTCAAAGGCTATGGTCTAAATGAAACATTTAGTCCAAATAATTTCATTTATACAATTAATGTTCCAAATAATGTATCTTCTGTTACAAGAGATAACTTTAATTGGACAACACAAGATCCAAATGCAAAAGTAACAACATCTGGTACAACAAATCTTTCAACTAAGAGTCAAACACAATTTACCATTACAGTTACAGCAGCTGATGGATTTACAAGACAATCTTATAAAGTTGGATTTATAAGAGCATATGGTAGTAAGAGTAGAATACTTAACATTGTTCCTAAACTTGGATACTTACAACAAGTATTTGAAAGAGATACATTAGAATATGACTGGGTTGTATCTAGAAGAACTCAATCAGTTAACTTAAGTCAATTAGCAATAACACTTGAAGATCCTAATGCTACAATCTCTGCAAATACTCCAGTACAAGTACTTGGACATAATCTTCAACATATGGATATCAAATGTACATCTGAAGATAGAACTACATCTACTACATATAGACTTAACATTGTATTCGTTCTAACAAGTATTGCTCACTTAGAAACTTTAACATTCGATCATGGTAAGATTTTAGATGAGTATGATCCTGAAATAACAGAATATGATGTTCACGAATATAAGTCAGTTACAGATGATGTTATTCATTACACATTCCCTGATGACGAAGAAGGAAACTTCATCGAGTCAGGTGTACCTGATGTTCACTTCAATGAAGATGGAAGTGATACAGTTCATGAAATAGTTGCTATTTCTGAAGGTGGTAATGATAACACGTATGTATTAACATTTATCCGAGATATTGAAGAAGAAACTAGACTTCAAAATATCACATTCAATGGAATAGATTCAAATCTATGTACAGCTGGTAAATGTTACTTTAATCCATCATTTAATCCAGATATAGAAAATTATAAATATGTAACACCATATGCATATGAAACACTTGATTTAACAAGTCTTGTTTATAACGAACAACAATATGTTAAATACTTTATAAATGGTGTTGAATATCAAAATGCTACATATACTCTAGAACCTGGTGCTAAGACTAATGTTGAAGTAAGAGTATTTGATGGTTTAAGAAATCATGTTAAGACTTATAATATTGAAGTTACAAGATCTGCATCTCCTAATGCATATCTAAAGAGTTTAAAAGTACTTGATAAAGATGGTAAAGAATATTACATGTCACCAGAATTCAACCCAAGATCAATGGAATATGCTATTGAAGTTGAAAGTGATGTCATGGATGTAGAAATAGTTGCCGAAACAGAAGAACCTAAAGCAGGTTGGAGAGCTAATAACTATACATACCTACAAGCAGGTGATAACTTAGCAAGTATTGATGTCTGGGCACCTGATGGAACTCGTAATACATATTACATACATATTCTTAAGATACCTGAACAAAATAGTTATATTAAGAGTATTACAGTATCAACGGGAACAATCTGGGATTTATCTCCATCTTATAGACAAACAACATTCTCATATACTACTACAGTTACTGATGGTAGTGATATGTTAAGAATTGATGCTGTACCAAGTACACCAACAACTACTATCATAGGTGGTATTGGAACTCATCAAGAATTTAGCTTAGGATCTGATATTGAACTTCATACAGGTTATAATGAATATACATTAACAGCCATCAGTATAGATGGACAAGCTAGTATCTATAAATTAGGTGTTATTAAAGAAGTTAATAGAAATGTTAACTTAAGAACATTAGTTGTTAATGAAGCAAGTATTACACCTGATTTTAGTAAAGATATTATTAACTATGACTTAGAAGTTGAGTCAAATGTATCAGAACTTACTATATCAGCAGTTCCTGAAGATTCTAAATCATCAGTTAAGATAACTGGTAATAAGAACTTCCATACAGGACTTAATACAGTTAATGTAATAGTTCTTTCTGCAGATAAATCTGCATCTAAGACTTATACATTAAATGTAATGAAGAAGTTAGATGAAAATACTAACCTTACTTCAATAAGTATTAAGGATTTAGTAACTGATGGTAACCCAGTAGAAACTATTACTCCAGAAGATGGAGATGGTAGAACATACTTAGTTAACGTTGGAGCATCTGTTAATACAGTTGATATTGATGCAATTCCTGAAAGTGGTTTAACTACAGTTACATCACTTGGTAACCACTTCTTAAGTTTTGAGAATAATATATTTAGACTTGTTGCAATAGCAGAGTCTGGTGATACGGAGACTTATACAGTTAATGTTTATAGAAATTATGACTTAACACTTGATAGCCTAACAGTTACAGACATGGATAAGACTGAAGATGCCCAAATAGAAATTAACTATACAAATGATGTAGATGAATACAATGTAAACGTTTCATCAGATGTTAGAACAATTAATATTGAAGCAATCAAGCATGCATCTAATGTAAGAGTAACTGGTGATGGTGAAGTACTTCTTTCTACTGGACTTAATGAACTAGAAGTTGTAGTTACACCTCCAGATGGAAAGAATAGAGTTATTAAACTTAACATTACAAGAGCTCAATCTACAAATAATTACATTGAAGACTTATATATAGAAGAAGGTAGATTAACTACTGAATTTGATAAAGAAGTTAATACACATCAAGTATATGTAAGATATGGAACACAAAGTGTTACATTACATGTAACTATGGAAGATAATAGAGCAAGTTATAATGTTCTAAATAATAACAGCTTCAGAACAGGAAGAAACATTATTACAATTAATGCTTACTCTGAATCTGGAGAACAAAGAGTTTACTACTTATATGTCTGGGTACAAGAAAGAAATTACTATTCTAATAAACTTAAGAGTTTAACAATAAGTGATGGAGTTCTTACACCTGACTTTAATCCTGATAATAATTACTACACAGCAACAGTATCTAATACTGTAACTGGTACAACAATTAATGCTGAACTTGAAAATGCAGATGCATCTTTAAGTGGTGTTGGTTATGTACCTCTTAAAGTTGGATCTAATGTCTTCTATATTACAGTTTCATCTACTGAAGCAAGTGGTGAGTTAACTAATACTTATACACTAGTAATTAATAGAAGAGATGCTAATGTAGCAACACTTGATCAATTAGTAGTAAGAGGACACTCATTCGTATTTAATAGATCTATGGATACATATGATATAACAGGAGATACTTCTGAAGTACCATTTGATATCGTAGCAACTCCTACGGATTCAGCTGCAACAGTAACAATCCTTGGTAATGAAAATATGAGTGTTGGTGTTAATACTATTCAAGTAGTAGTTACAGCAGCAGATAAGATTACAACTAAGACATATTATATTAATGTAACAGTTGGTAAGAATGCTAATACGTATCTTAAGACTTTAGAAGTTGCAGGATATGAATCAACTCCTGGATTTGAGAAAACTTACAATGGTCCTTATAGAGTAATAGTTCCAAGTAACTTAGCATCAGTATTAATTGAAGCTGAACCTGAAGTTGATACTACAGAAGTTAAAGGAGCCGGAACTCAAGCGGTAAATGTTGGAACAAATCTATTCACTGTAGATACTGAAAGTGAATCTGGAGATGAAAGAGAGTATTCACTAATCGTTACAAGACTTGCTGATGCAGATAATACTTTAAAATCAATTCTTACAAGTGATGGAGATTTAAGTCCAGCATTTGATCCTGAAATAGATGAATACGATTTAGTAGTACCAGAAGAGTTACAAGAAATAACTATTCAAGCATTTGCTAATAAGAATACATCTACAGTATCTGGTGATGGATTACTTGAAATAACTGGTAAGACAATGGATATAAAGATTAAAGTTAAAGCTCAGAATAAAGATATAAAGACGTATACAATACATCTTGCTAAAGATATGAGTTCTAACTCTAAGATTGAAAACTTAATCATAAGTGAAGGTGAGTTATCACCAGTATTTAGTAGTAATACTATTTCATACTCTGTTAAAGTTCCTTATGAAGTTACAAGTCTTGACTTCGATGGTGAAGCTTCACTTGACTCAATCACTTTAGAAGATCCAAATGCAACATATGTTCAAACTGGATATCAAGACTTACAAGAAGGTTCTAATAATATGATTATTACAGTAACAAGTCAAGATGGTTCATCACAAACTGAATACGTAATAACAGTTATTAGACAAGAACAAGCTTCTAACTACTTATCTAACTTAAGAGTTGAAGGTTATGAAACGCTTACTCCTGGATTTGTAAAAGAAACATTAAGTTATAATCTAGAAGTTGATAATGATGTTGATAGAATTAAGATAATACCTGTACTTGAAGATGCAGCGTCTACAGTAGATTATACAAATGCTACTAGAGATACTTCTTCATCAGAAGAAAGTGCTAATGCAATTGTTAAATATGGTGAAAATAAATACTATATTAAGGTTACATCTGCAACTGGTCTACTTAGAACTTACACATTAAATGTTACAAGAGTATTAAGTCCTAACAACAAGTTATTAACACTTACAAGTGACATCGGTGAACTTGATAGAGAGTTTGATCCAGATGACAATAACTTATATACAATTACAGTTCCTGAAGGAAGCGAGGCTATTAACTTAAATGGTACTATCTCACCACTTGCAACAGTAATTGGCTTTGGTGAAAGTGATTTAGTTGTTGGAGATACTAACTCTAGATCAATAATTGTAACTAGCCAATCAGGTGAGACAAGAGTTTATACATTTAAGATTAATAGACCAGCAAGAAGTGATACTACACTTATTAGTTTAGTTCCTTCTGTTGGACAAATGATTTATAACAACGATCAAGTAGAACCTTATGAGTTTGAAGTTAATAGCAATAATTCAACAATTTACTTCACTGCTGTTCCAACAGATGATTCAGTTATCATAACTGGAACTGATGTTCAAACACTTAACTATGGTGATAATGAAATCACTATAACAGTAACAGCAGAAGATGGAAGCGAAAGAATTATCAAAGCTCATATCTTCAGACCTAAAGGACTTGAATCAATTGTTGTTCCTAATGAGGAAGCAGTAATCTCAATTGATGAAAAACTTCCAATTGAGTATCGATTAAATCCAAGTGATACAACTTATCCAGATGTAACATTTGAGTCTCTTAATACAGATGTTGCAACTGTTGCTCTTGAAGGAGATCCTGCAGTACCAGTTATTACAGGTGTTGCTCCTGGATATGCCGTTATTAAAGTTATGAGTACATATGATGAATTTATCTATGATACTATTACAGTTAATGTAATTAGTAACAAGATAAAAGCTAAAGATGATATTTATACAATTAATAGAGACAATCTTGGTCAAGAGTACATCATTGGTATTACACCAAGAACAGAATTAACCTCATTTATTGATAACTTAGATAATAACCCAAGTAATATTCATATCTTTGATAAGGATGATAATGAGGTTACTAATCTTAAGAATATTACTGGAACAAAGATGAAAGTTAAATTAATAGTTCGTGATGTAGTATATGATGAATTAACAATTGTTGTAAGAGGAGACAACTCAGGTGATGGATTTGTAACATCAGTTGATATTGCAAGAATTAAGAATCATATTAATGAAACACCAGAAGATATATTTGAGGTTTTAGCTGATGATGTTAATAAAGACGGCTTTATAACATCAGTTGATACAGCAAGAATTAAGAATCATATTTCTGATGAGACATTTAGTCTTAATTAAAAAGAGAAAGTAACTTTTAGTTACTTTCTTTTTCTTTCTATATAGACAATAAGACAAATATATTTTATAATAGTTTATATAATAAGTTAGGGTTGTTTAAAGATGAAAATATATAAGGGTCAAGTAAAATATTTTTTCATAATTTTAGGAATAATTGCAGCATTATTCCTTGTTTTTGTGTTTGAAAACCCTGTTTCTTCGTATGTTAGTAAAGTAGTCGGACTAAATTTATATGATGATGAAGTTGATACAGATTTACAATCTATCTATTTTGAAGGCTATGAAGGTATTAATATTGCTAATCCATTATTATATACAAATTTAGATGATTATCCTGATACTGAGGATGATAATATATATGATCCAAGTACAAGAACATATCAATACACTATGTATTTATTTGAAGATGATGAAGAATTTCAATTATTTACTACTAAAAAATCTGATGATCAAGTAGTAAATATAACTTATTATCCAGCAAATCTTACAAATCCTTCCGAAACTTGTATATCTACAGGATGCCAAGCAACAGTTACTTCAACTATTGGTAGTCAAACTACTACATATCAAATACTTATAATTGCTAATATGACACTTGAAGATGACAAAGTAATAGAAAACTTTGATGGAGCAGGTGCTCCAATTGAATGGGTTGTTCCAAGAAGTGGTACATATAAACTTGAAGCCTGGGGAGCTGCTGGAGGTGGTGGTATATCAAACTCTGGTAGTACAAACTATAATGGTGGACTTGGAGCTTATACTTCTGGTGAAATAAACTTAGTAGGTGGTACAAAATTATATATTTATTTAGGTGCTGCTGGTGATAGAGGTAAACCAAGTTCTCCTTCGGGTAAATGGGCCGGAGGCTGGAACGGTGGAGGTTATGGTGTTAAAGGAACATCATATTCATCTGGTGCTGGTGGCGGAGCAACTGACTTTAGAACAATAAGAACTAATTCGAATTCTTCTAATTTAACTGAATCACTTGCGTCTCGTATTATGGTTGCAGCCGGAGGTGGTGGTGGAGCATATAGTGAAACTTCTTCTTCTTGGTCTACTCAAGGTGGTGGACTATTTGTTGAAGGTTTATCAAGTAGTAATTGTTATGCTAACCAATCTGGTGGTTTTGAATTTGGACGTGGATATACTCAAGAACAAGCAGATGCTAATCCACTTGCTAATGGTCTTGCTATCGGTGGAGCCGGAGGTGGCTGGTACGGTGGTAATGGATCAATTAATGAACTAGATAAAGGTGCTGGTTGCGGTGGTTCATCATATATCTCAGGACACTTAGGTTCTATTGGTGTTTATTCAGATGGTTCATCTAAAGCACCTGGATTACAAGTTGGTGAAACACTTTCTCAATCATATTCAAATACAGGATATGTATTTAAGAAAACTAAGATGGTTGATGGTTATGGACATGAATGGACAACTGAACCAGTTGATACTACTCAAGCACCATTATATGGACAAGTAAGTCCATCAACTGGTTATGCATCAGTTGGTAATATGACATCAGGACATGCACGTGTTACTCAAGTAGCAAAATATGCAAAACTTGATAATGTATTAAAAACTTTAACTGCATCAAGAGGTACATTTGATACACCTTTAACTGAAGGTGACTTTGATTATGTATTAACACTTGATACATTTGATAATAATGTAACAATAACAGGAACTGTTAATGATACAACAACAACTGAAGTAAGTGAACCATATACTTTAAATATTGAGGTAGGAAAAACTGAAAATGTTGTAATCTTTGTTACTGATATTGCAAGTGGTCTTACTAATTCTTATACAATTACAGTTATTAGACCTGAGTTACCTGAAGGTGCACATAGTACATATATTAAAAAGATAGATAATCCTAATAATCCAACTATTTATATTGATAATGGATTATATACATACGATTTACCAATTAGATATGGAAAAGTATCTGTTGATTTAACTGTTTATTTATATGATAATGATGCAACATATACAATAACTGGCGCAGACTTTTTAGAAAATGACACTGGTGTTATTACAATAAAAGTAACTGATCCACTTGCATCTCCAAGTGAAACAACTTACACATTTAATTACACAAGAGAAAATACTGCTGGAGATGTAGAAGATGAATATCATTTCTATTATTCAGGTGGCCCACAAGAGTTTGAAATTCCAGTTTCAGGTGATTATAGACTTGAAGCATGGGGAGCACAAGGTGGAACAATGAATTGTGGCTGGAGCGGTATTGGTGGTAAAGGAGCATATACTTCAGGTGAGGTTAATATGGCTCAAGGTACTAAACTTTACATCTATGTAGGTGGTAAAGGAGCTAATTACTGCGACGGTGGAACTAAAGCAGGAGGCTGGAACGGTGGAGGTAAACAATTAAGTGGTGCTTCTGCTGGTGGTGGAGCCTCAGATATCCGTTTAGTTGGTGGCTCATGGGATAATGGTACTTCACTAAACTCACGTATTATGGTTGCTGGAGCCGGTGGAGGTTCTAATGATTCTACAAACGGTGGATATGGTGGAACACTAATTGGTGGTACAGCATCAGGTGGTTCTGACACTAATGGATCAGGTGGTACTCAAACATCTGGTGGTGTAGGTCTTATAAGTTCCGGTGGATCATTTGGTTTATTCGGAAAAGGTGGTAATTCATACGAGTCTTATTCACAAGATGGTGGAGCCGGTGGTAGTGGTTACTATGGTGGAGCTAAAGGTGCTGGTTATAATGTTGCTGGTGGCGGTGGCTCATCTTATATATCAGGTTATCAAGGATGTGTTGCTGTAATATCACAAAACTCAAGTCAACCAAGAAGAGATAAAGATGATATCAAATGTACATCTGATTCTGCATCGGAAGATGTTGTATGTTCATATCACTATTCAAATTATATATTTAAAGACGCTAAGATGATTGCTGGTAATTCTACACAACCAACATACGATGGTGAATCTACTCAAAATGGTAATGAAGGAACAGGACACGTTAAAATCACTCCTTTATCAACAAAGAGTGAAAATAACTTCCTATCAGATTTAACATTTGATGGAGATGGAACTCGTGATCCTGTTCAATTTACACCAAACGTATATAATTACGAAATTACTGTTGGAATGTATACTCAAGCAATTAATCTTGAAGGTATACCATACGATAGTAAAGCAATTGTTACAGGAGATGGTAAGAAACTTCTAGAAGTAGGTACTAATGACTATGATATTGTTGTTACTGCTGAAAATGGATCAACAAGAGTTTACCATGTAACAGTTATAAGAGAAGATCTTAAAGGACAACATTCAAATGCAATTAATAATATCTATATTGAAGATTATGGATACTTATATATTGAAAAGAATGTATATAATTATAACTTTAGATTAAACTACAATAAATATGATGCTGTAATGACAATTAAATGTTATGACCCAGATGCTAAATATACAGTAGAAGGTGCTGATTTAATTGTTGCTAACAGTGGAACTATAACAATTAATGTATATCATGAAGATGGTAGTCCTGCACCATTAACATATAAGTTAAATTACACAAGACAAATACCAATATATGATATAGAAAGTCCATATGTATATGGATGTACTAAAGGACAAGAACAATTTATTGCACCACTTGATGGTCTTTATACACTTGAAGCATGGGGAGCACAAGGTGGTGGATATGTTTCTGAATATACTTCAGCTTCACATGGTGGAAGAGGTGGATATTCAAGAGGAACAATTTATCTTGCTCAAAATGAAAAAATATTTATAAGAGTTGGTTGTGCTGGTTCATATGCCAGTGGTCTTAACCAAGGTGCCGGCTGGAACGGAGGAGGTTCTGGTGGAGCTGGTGGCTACGGTGGCGGCGGTGCTACTGACTTTAGATATAAAGGAGACGTTTTATCTAGAAGAATTATGGTTGCCGGAGGCGGCGGAGGAGCTGACAATGGTGGCGGTTCTTATCATGGCGGAGACGACGGATCTGGTGGTGTAGGTGGAGGCCTTGAAGGTGAAAATGCTTACATCAATGGTTCACAACAACCAGGTACAGGTGGAACACAAACAAGTGGTTTCCAACTTGGTGTTGGTCAATCTGTTACTACTAACACTGACACCGGTGGAGCTGGTGGCGGCTACTGGGGTGGTAAAGTAACAAATAACAACAACGGCGGTGGTGGCGGTGGTTCAGGTTATATTGATACTGAACTATTTGAAGATGGCGTCACTTATCCAGGAAGTACATCATTCCCTGGTGTAACAGATGGTTCATATGAACAAGGTCATCCTGGTGATGGTGCTGCTAAAATTACCGTAATGAGTTATTTAAGTGAAAATAATTATCTTGAATCAATTACTAGTGATATTGGTTCTTGGGATAAAACTTTTGATCCTGCAATTAAAGAGTATACAGTTACAATTGATACTTATGAAAACTACATTACATTTATTGCTAATGCATATGATGCATATGCAGAAGTAATTGGTGCTAAAAAGTATGAAATGGATATTGGAGAAAATACTGTTAATATAAGTGTTACTGCTCAAAACGGAAGTGTTAGAACATATGTTATAACAGTTATTAGAACTCCTATTTCATCGGGTGCTGTTACTGCTGAATTACAAAAGATTAAATTTGAAGGATTACCTGATATATTATGTGAAAAGGATGTATATGAGTATGAAATATTAATACCTGAAACTTGGTATTACTTATCAGTTACTCCTGTTGCATATGACATTAGATCGTCTCAAAGATTAAAGGGATTCTCATATATTCCTGAGAGTCAAACTGCAACAATCACATCACGTGTTGTAGGTGGTGCAACACTTACTTATACAATAAAGATAAAAAAAGGTAATACTGAAACCATATTTAAATATGATTACTACTATACTGGTTCATATCAAACATTCACTGCTCCTATAAAAGGATACTATACTTTCCAAGTATGGGGAGCACAAGGTGGAGACCGTGGTAGTGGCCGTGCTGGCCGTGGCGGTTATGCAACTGGTAGATTACTAATGGATAAGAATCAAACAGTTTATATTTACGTTGGTGGTTCTGGAAACACAGGAGGCACTGCTGGTGGCTGGAACGGTGGAGGAAGCCGTGAAGGATATCCTGGTGGTGGAGGAGCATCTGATGTAAGAACAGAAATTGACGATTTATATACTAGATTTATTGTAGCTGGTGGTGGAGGTTCTGTAGGTCACTACTGGTCATATGGTGGATACGGAGGTGGTCTATCCGGAACATATCCAACTTGGGGATATGGCTGGGGTGGTGCTCCTGGAACACAAACAGCTGGTGGAGCTGGATCTCACTCTGCAAATGCTGGAACATTTGGCCAAGGTGGAACTGGTTATTATAAATATAATGGTTATGCTGGTGCCGGAGGCGGTGGCTGGTATGGCGGTGGTGGTTCACACCCAGATGGTTCAGCTGATGACGACCGTGGAGGCGGTGGTGGTTCAGGATTTGTTCTTACCGCTGACTCAAGAGGGAATGCTCCACTTGGTTATAAATTAGGTGAAGAATTTTATTTAAAAGATACAGAATTAATTGCTGGAAATGAAGAAATGCCAAACCCAGATAGTAATGGTAAGATGACAGGTAGAACTGGTAATGGTTTTGTAAGAGTTAAATTAACAGTGTTAAGTGATAACAATTTCTTATCTAAATTAACTGTTAAACATGGTGATGAAACACTTTCATATTCACCAAACTTTAATTTACAAGTTCAAGATTACACGGTTAATCTTGAAACTGATCAAACAACAGCAACTATTGAACCAAGACCTGATGATTCAACTGCTACTATAACAGGATATGGAACATTTGATATTCCTCCTGGAGAAACTACGAAAGTATTAACTGTTACCAGTGAATCTGGTAAAGATAGAGAATATAAAGTTAAATTCAACAGAGAAGCATCTACTTCATCTGAACCAATAGATATTAGAATTGTTGGTTTAGCTGATAACTATTGTGGTAAAGATCCACTTTATTGTAAGTTATCACCAAAAGCTACATTTGATCCAAATGTACATGACTATACAATGACAATTCCATTCCAAATCTCTCAATTAGATTTCCAAGTTGATAAGACAAATGCAAATCAAGTTGTAGGTGGTGCAGGAAAGGTAACAATGAATGATGTTACTACAAATGTTTCAATTGTTATTCAATCAGAAGCATGTGCTATTGCTGGTGATACAACAACTGAAGGATGTGTATCTGTTTATAATTATTCGATTACAAGAGATATGGCAGGAGATGCTGATCTTAAGAATTTAAGAATAGTTAATCCTTCAAATACATCACTTCTATTCGATAGAGATGTAATTGAATATACAATATCAGTTCCATATGAATATACTTCTTTAGGTTTAGAATATGAAACTGATTATAAAGATGCTACTGCTGTAGTAACTGGAAATGAAAACTTTGAACTTGGCTGGAACAGAGTAGTTATTGAAGTAACAGCCATGGATAATACAAAGAAACGATATGGTTTAAACGTATATCGTGAAAAAGATGATAGTACTTTATTAAGTGATATCATGGTTACAAGTGGTGAAGGAGAAAATCTTGTAAGATATAATCCAACTATAACATTTGATAGACTTAATACAGGCTATTATGATTATATAATTCCTAATAATATTACAGAACTTGATATTACAGGTATTAAAGAATCTGCAAATGCTACTATTAAATATTTAGCAATAAATGGTAGTCCAGCTCCAGTGGACCCAACAACTGGTCATATATCTGATATTCCAGTTGGATATTCATATGCTGGTATAGAAGTAACAGCTATGGATGGTTCTAAAGATACTTATAAACTAAAATTTATAAGAGAAAGAAATGGAGACTCAACACTAGGACAATTAATTGTTAAGGCTGGAAGTACTCAATTAGATTTAAAACATGGAGAATATGTTGGATTTGATCCAACAGTTCTAGAGTATGAAGTCATGGCTCCAATGGGTACAGAATATTTAGATATAACTGCACCAGCTAATGTAAATACTTCTAATGTAAGTATTCATAATCCAAGACTTCAACCAGGTAAGTATACAAAAATATACATAGTTGTTACTGCACAAAATGGTTCAAGAACAACTTATGTTGTTAATGCCTTTAGACCTGCCTCATCAATTAATACTTTATCTAGTTTACATTTGTTTAGATACAATGATTCTACTGAAGAATATGATACAGATGTAACATATTCTCCAACATTTGATGGTACTGTTAATGAATATGAAGCATCAGTACCAAATGAAGTAAAAGATATTAAAATTGTAGGTTCTATTGCTGATGAATATGCAACAATTCAAAATAATCGTGGTATATATGCATTAGCTGTAGGTGTTAATAAAATTAATTTTAAGGTAATAAGCGAAGCTGGTGCTGAAAATATCTATGTAATAACAATTACAAGAGCACCAAGTAGTAATGCTTATTTATCATCAGTAACTATTAATGATGGTGGTGGAAGAGTAATTGTTACGCCAGATCATGATGTCCTTACATATAATATTAATGTAAGTGCTGATGTTGAAAATTTAGAATTTATGGAAGTAATTCCTGAAAGCGATGAAACAACTTGGGAATTAATTCAAGAACAAAATCCATTAGATGCTTTCGAAACTAAGATATTTAAGATTAGAACTTTAGCAGGGGATAATATTACTTCTAAAGTTTATACATTTAATGTTATTAGAGATAAATCTAATCAAACAAATCTTGAATGGTTACTTCTTCATGAAGGTTCTCTAAGTCCAGCATTTGATCCATATGTACTAACGTATGAAACATGGATACCATATGATGCTACATCTGGTATTCTAGATGTTGTAAAAGAGGACTCAAGAGCAACTTATGCTGTTAATACAAATGTACTTAATAACTTTGTAGTAGGTGATAATACACTTACTGTAACAGTAACAGCTGAAGATGGAGAAAGCCAAAAGGTTTATACAATTATTGTTCATAGACAGGAAAAAGAAGCATCAAACAACAAGTTATTTAGACTTGCTGTTGATCAAGGATCCCTAACTCCTGCATTTGATAAAGATGTCCCTTACTATGAAGTGACATTGCCTTATGAAACATCAAGCATCACTGTATCTGCTGACCCTATAGATACAAGTGATGCTGTTGTTCAAGGTACAGGTAAGTATTCACTTAATGTTGGAAGAAACTTAATAGTTGTAAAAGTATTTAGTAGTGATGAAAAAGTAAGAGATTATCAAATACTTGTAACTAGAAAACAATCTACTGAAGCAAGACTTAAAGCTTTAGTTCTTGATGGTGTACTTCTAGATAAAGCATTTGATCCAGATACTTATTATTATGAAGTTACTACTCAAGAAAGCTACTTAAGATTTAAAGAAATAACTCCTATGCATCCAGATGCTACTTATAAAATTAATAACAATGTCTTTTATACTCCATCAGGAACATATGATGTTGAAATTGTAGTAACTGCTCCTGATAAGATACATACAAAGACATACACAATAAGAGTTAATAAAGTTCCATCTATGAACGCATATCTTTCATACTTAAGTGTTGAAGGATATAATTTGATTCCTCAATTTAGTAATAGTGCTTCAGTATATGAGGTTTATGTTCCTGAAGGAGTATTGTCCGTTAATGTTATTGCTACAGCAGAGAGTTTAGAAGCAATAATTGAAGGAACAGGTGTAATAATGCTTGAGTCTGGAACTACTATTATTCCTATTACAGTTACAAGTGGTGCTGGTAACCAGTTTACTTACACAATTATTGTTAGAAGAGAGGTTTCTAATAATGCGCTTCTTGAAATGCTAAGAGTAAACAATGGTATTATGACACAAACTGCAAATCCAAGTGCAAATCCGGTATTTGATCCAGCTGTATTTGAATATAATGTATCAATACCAAATGAAGAAAATGAGTTAGATCTCTTCTATAAAGCACAAGTTGATACATCAACAGTTGATGTATCTGATAAAACACTTGAAAATGTAACAACAAAAGATGTTGTTATTAAAGTAACTGCAGAAAATGGAGAAATGAGAACTTACGTTTTACATGTTACTAAGCAGCCAATAGTAAGTGCTTTATTATCAGAACTTGTATTCCAAGATTATTTATTGGATCCATTATTTGATCCAAATGTATTTGATTATTATTTATATCAAAATAATGAGGATACATCTGTAATTATAAAGAGAATTACAACTCTAGATCCATATGCAACCATATCATATGATGCAGATAAACTAACAGGAATGACAATAGATAATAAAGTTTATGATATTCCTATTACAGTTACTGCAAGTGATAATTCAGAAGTAAAAGTATATACTATTCATGTTTTACATCAAGAATACGTTGATAATTTCTTAACATTCATTAATTATTGTACAGAATTCTACAATGATGGTTCATGTAGAGATTATAAGAATTTAACTCCAGCATTTGATAGTACGACCATGTCTTATACAATTTCATTACCAAATGAAATAGATGGAATTAAATTAAATGTTGAACATAAATTTGATATTAGTATTGAATTAGTAGCTGCAACTGGTGGTGCACATTATATGACTACTGGTTATGCTAACTTTAAATTTGATACTGGTACAAATACAATTGGTGTTATAGCTGAAAAGAATGGTATAAAGAGAACATATGTAATAGATGTTACTCGTGCAAAGAATTCAGATAATACAATTCACGAATTACATTTAAAATATGAAGGTAAAGATTATGCATCGAATTTAGTGCCTGAATTTGATCCAGAAACTAATAATTACACATTACATGTTGATGTTGGTACATCTTATCTAGATATAAGTGCTAAGATAGCTAATACATCAACAATCATGGGTGATGGCAAAAATGGTATTTCACTTGGTACAACAACTCTAACTTTATCTGTAACAAGTGAAGAAGGTACACTTAGAACATATACAATTATTGTAACAAGAGATGCGTCTAGTGATTGTACACTTACAGACCTTATTCCAAGTTCTGGTAAGCTTGAACCGGAATTCTCAATGGAACAAGATACATATAGTTTAATTATTAATAGTGGTGTTGCTACACTTTCATTTGATGCAACAACTGCTGATGGAACTGCTAATATATTAGGACTTGATCCTCAAATAGTTCCTGATGGAGATTCAGTAAGAACAATTACTGTTGTTGCAGAAGATACTACTACTAAAGTTTATACAATAAATATTCATAAGTATTCAGCAAATAATGCATTCTTGAAGTCCCTTCAAATAGGTGACTTACCATTAGATCCTGAATTTGATAAGACAATAACTGAGTATACAGTTATGGTTCCAAATAGTATGAAGGTTGTTAGACAAAGTGACGTATCTGCTGTACCTGAAGATGGTTCAGCAACAGTTACAAAAACATATTCAGTTAATACATCAACTACTGATTACACTGATTATGCAATACTTGTAACTGCAAGTGATAACTATACTACAAAGACATATCACTTAAAGATAAAACGTGTTCTAGGTAGTGCTACAACTTTAGATAGCTTATCTACTAACACTGGTTACTTAAAACCAACACCATTTGTTCCAACTAAATATGAATATACTTATATGATACCTACAACTCAAACTAGTGTATCAATTGATGACTTTAAGTATGTTCCAACAGATGATAGAGCAACAGTAACATATGATGAGCCAATTGATCTAACTGATGAAAATATAGATTTAACTGACTCAGATAATCCAGTTAAATTTATAATCAGAGTTACTGCTGAAGATTTATCTGGTTATAGTGAATATGTAATTACACTTAAATGGGATTTCAATTCAGTAAATACACTTAAGAGTTTATATGTAGAAAATGGTTATATGGTTCAAACATTTAAACCTGGTCTATATAAATATGATATCTATGAATACTATGATCAAGTAAGTGATGTTGTTCACGCTGAAACAATGAGTGAAAAAGCAACAATCACTAGTGGTCTTGGTGCTGTAGATTTAACACAAGCAAGTGAGTTCTATCACTATGTAAATGTTGAAGCAGAAGATGGACAAGTATTACAATATACTCTTCATTTCATAGTATCATTCCATACTGATACAAATCTTCTTAACTTTGCACTTGAAGGAACTACTGCTGTTGATTTAGATGAAACAGAAGGATTCTTAGTTCCAACATTTGATGGTGACATAGTTGAATATGAAGTACATGTTCCATATGACTATCCACTACTTGATTGGACATATCAATTAATGAATCAAGAACAAACAGCTGAGTTCTTAATAGATGGAAACCCAGTTAAAGATAGAGAATATAGACTTCCAATTGGACAAACAGATTTAATTATTAATGTGTATGATGGATTGAAGAAGTTAACTCAAACTTATACAATTCACATAATTAAAAATGAATCTGATAATGCATTACTAAAGAGTTTAGTAGTTGCCCATATGGATAATCATAAGAATCTATATTCATTAAATCCATCATTTAGTCCAGAAGTATATGAATATACAGTTGAAGTTGGTCGCGGTGAAAAAGACGTACCAATGGAAGTATATATAAGTGCTGCAACTGCAGAACCAAATGCTTATACAAGAATAACTGGATATAATATGATCTGGGAAGGTGAGAATGACGCGAAAGTAATTGTTACCGCACAAGATGGTACAATTAAGACTTATGTTATTCACATTATAAGAGAACCTGAGTTTAACTCATGGTTAAAAGATTTAACAATTTCTGCTGAAGGTGTTTTCCAACAATTAACACCAAACTTCAGAAAAACAGTTAAAAACTATACATTAAAATTACCTGGTAATATCGATAAAGTAACTGTTGATGCAAATCCAGATGTATCAACTACAATCGTAAGAGGAACAGGTACATATGATATAGGTTTAGGTATGACTGTTATTTCACTTACAAGTACAGCTATCAATGGTGACTCAACGGTATATCAAATTGGTATTATTCAAGATGCATCTAATGATGTTGACTTGAGGTCACTTGTTGTAGAAGGATATCCTTCAATAAGCCCAGCATTTGATAGATCAATTATTCACTACACATTAGATGTAGATGCTGATTGTACAAGTCTAAATGTAACAGCAATACCTAATGATCCAAAAGCAAGCGTATATGTATTAGGTAATAATAATTTTATGACTGGTACTAACACAGTAAGTATACAAGTATTAAGTCAAAGTAAGGTATACTCTAAGACATATCAAATTGAAGTTCATAAACCTCTTAGTAGGAATGCAGCTCTTACAGATGTAAAAGTATATGATTATTTTGAAAATATTGAAGAAGATCATGCTGCTACAGTTAAGACATATCATGATTTAACTCCAGCATTTGATTCTAAGACATATGATTATGATGTAAGAGTACCATATAATGTTGAAACAATATTCTTTGAATATACAAAGGCAAATCCAATGTCTCGTATAAGAGGTGCTGGTTCACATGCCCTTAACTATGGTGCAAATGAAATTACTATTACAGTAATTGCCGAAGATGGTGAAACAACAGAAGATTATAATTTCACAATCTATAGAGAATATAATTTATTCTTGGAAAAGATTGAACTTAATAATGGAATAGGAGTAATTCCTGCATTTGCAAAGACAACATACGAGTATGAAATAACTGTTCCTAATAGTGTAAGAAATGTATATGTAAGAGGTACTCCTGAAGATCCTGAACATGTTATCGTATCTGGTAATAGTACATATCCTTCAGTAAGTACATATTTATCTACTACAACACCAACAGTTGCAACACTTACATTGACAGCTGATGATGGTAGAACATCAACTTATACAGTTAGAATTATTAGAGAAAAGAATAATAATCCTAATGCTGAGATGATTTCATTATCAGAAGGTTCACTAGATCCTGAGTTTAATAAAGATACAACATCTTATGTAACACATGTTCATCCATCAGCACTTAATAGTCATGTAACATTTACTGTTACACCTGAAGTTGATACAACAAATTACCAAATAATTGGTAATACAAACCTTCAAGGTGGAACAACTGGTAATAATGTTATTGTTAGAATGACTGCTGAAGATGGTACAACAACAAAGGATTACAATATTAAAGTTATTGTAGAAGATGAAGAATACTTCTCTAATAGATTAACTGGTTTAAAACTTGTTTATCCAGAAGATGAAAATTATAACATTCAACTTATACCTGTATTTGATTCTTCAAAGAATACTTATAGTGCTTCAGTTGCTAACTCTGTTGACCATGTAAGAGTAGATGCAACAGGAGATACTAATACAGTTATCTCAGGAGATGTAGGACTACAAAATATTACATATGGTAGAAATGTATTAACTATTAAAGTTACTAATAGTGCAGATACATCTATTCCTGAAAACATTTATACAATAGTAGTTTATAGACTTGATGATAATGCAAACTTGGCACAATTAATTATTAAAGACCATCCAATAATATTTGCTCAAAATGTTGAAGAATATAATATAGATGTTGCCGACGATGTTGAATCTCTTGATATAACTGCTGTTCCAGTTGACCCTAATTCAACAGTAGATATAATCGGAAATGAAAACTTCGGTATTGGTTTAAATGACATTACAATTACAGTAACCTCACCAGCCGGCAACACAAGAACTTATACAGTTCATACTAGAAGAGCATCAAGTAATAATCCATATCTTGCTTCTCTTGAAGTAGTAGGATATGAATATCAACCAACATTTGATGCATATTCAGACTCAGTTTATAGATTAACTGTTAAGTCAGATGTTGAGTCAGTCATGATAAAAGGTACACCTGAAAAACTTGGTACTACTTGTACAAACTTAGGTGCAACAAATCTAGACTTTGGTACAAATGATGTAAGTATTCTTTGTACAGCAGCTGATGGAACAACAACACATGAATATAAATTAAGTATTGTAAGAGAAGCAAGTGCTGAAAATAGACTTGATACACTAGTAACTTCTCCTCAAAACATAAGGGAAGAATTTAATCCAAATATTACAGACTATACTGTAAAACTTGGGGTTAATGATGGTCAAAATATAAGAATCAATGCAACTGCTAAAGATGTTGATTCTACAATCACTGGTCTTGGTGAGTATTACTTAAATGAACAATTTACAACTATACCTATAACCGTTACAGCACCTGATGGTTCTAAGATGGTTTATAATATTACAGTTGAAATCTATATTGATACTTCACCAACGTTAGCAGACCTTTGGGTAGAAGAAGGTCAAATAACTCCAGCCTTTAATCCAAATACTCAAGTTTATTCACTTCACGTTCCATATGAAGTAACAGAAGCAACTGTTAAGTATAAGACTTCGAATGATACTTCTATTGCACACGTTGAAGGAAATACTAATCTTGAAGTTAAAACAAACGAAGTAACAGTTACAGTTGTAAATGGAAATGAAACATATGAATATACAATCTATGTAATTCGTGACCCATATGCATCTAATAAGTTAAAGAAGTTAACTGTTAAGGATAAAGAAACTGGTACAAATTATCCATTAACTCCAGCATTTACAGGAGATAGACTATATTACACAGTTACTGTTCCAAATAATGTTACTAAAGTAACAGTATCAGCAACACCAGAAGATACAACTTCTGTAATGCAAGGTAATAAGGTTTATAACTTAAATGTTGGTGCAAATGTTGCTTATGTACTTGTTACATCAGCAAGTAATTATACAAGATCTTATACAGTTGTTATTACTAGACAAAGTGAAGAACAAACAAGTAACTTAAGTTATTTAACTTCACTTACTGAAGACTGTGAAGATGCTGACTATACTCCAGCATTTGATTCAACAGTTACAAGTTATGATATAGTAGTTCCAAGCGATACTGATACTATTACCATAAATGGTACAGCTGCTCCTGGTTCTACTGTTAAAGGATTTGGTAAATCTATTCTTAAATATGGTATGAACCAAAGATCAATAACAGTAACAGGAAGCGATAATAGTAAAACAGTATACTATGTTCATATTAATAGACCATTTACAGACCACACTGCTGTAACTAGTATTACACCAAGTATTGGTACACTTGATTATGTAGATGGTATAACAGAATATGACATGGCTGTTGAAGCAACAACTGCAAGTATTAAGTTTACTGTTGTTACTGGCGACCCTATGGCAACAGTTACAGTTAATAATGAAAGTCAAGATACTGCAGTACCATTAGTATCAGGTAAGAATATTGTTACAATAAAGGTAACTGGTACAAATGGTGAAGTTAAAGAGATTCATATATTTGTTAATAAATCTACAGCCGTTACAGATATAGAGTTAGATGAAGAAGAAATAATTCTAGGTGTAGGAGAATCTACATCAGTAGATTATGAATTTACTCCAGTAGATACAGCTTATACAAATGTAACATGGAGTATTGATACAACTGACTTTGCTGATGTAGCAGTCAATGGTTTAATAACAGGTAAATCTCCTGGAACAGCTATAGTTACAATTACAAGTGACTTTGACAGCACTGTAAAAGATACTCTTAAAGTCAAAGTTATCTATAAAGACATAAGAGTAAAAGAAACAAGCGGTTATGAAGTAGGTAAGAAAGATACAAACTTAGGAAGACAATCTAATTACATTTATAAAGTAACTGCTGGTAAATCAGTAAAAGACTTTATGAAAGAATTAAAAAATAATGAAGAATATCTTCATATTTATGATTCAACAGGGGCAGAACTTAGCAAAAATGATGAAATGATTGTTAAAACAGGAATGTCGGTTAAATTAATTGTTGGAGATTATACTCTAGACGAGTGTATTATCTGTGTTCGTGGTGACTCATCAGGTGATGGTTATGTAACAGCCGTAGATAGTGCACAAATAAAGTCTGCAATTGATAATCCAACTCCGTTTAGTTGGTATCAATTAGTAGCTATAGATATGAACTATGATACCTTTATAACAGCCGTTGACACAGCTCAAATTAAAATGATTATTTAATCAAAAGAACACTAGAAAATTTTTTCTAGTGTTTTTTTTGAATTTTAATTAAATAATTTATTTAGTATATGGACTTTAAAATATACCAATGCTATAATTTTATATAGAATAGGAAAAGAATAGAGTTTAGGGAGTGTTTATATGAATAAATTCCATTTTTATAGAAAAAAAATCACAAAAATATCGCTTTATTTAGCGATAGTTTTAGCTTTAATAATAATTATACCTTCTTCTTTGGCAGATTCAGTATATACTAATTTGTCATCAGAAGCTGATTCAATTGGTACGCCAGTTGTTGATAAATTTACATTACGTCAATATACATGTAGTAAATCTGCAATTGAGGGTGTTTTTTACGATGAAGGCGGTTATACTGATGATTTAGTTACAGACTTAGATTATATTAATAACTGTGCATGGTTTTATGCCGATGGCTCACTAGACCCAAGCAATTATGAGGTTGCAGATGGAGCATCTGTAGATCCAGGCTCTTTAATATTAGTAAGAGTAGATTACGACTACGAGGGTACTGGCTATTCTACAATTAATAACATGAATTTAGGTATTGTATTTAACAATGATGTTTTAGAACCAATCTATATGTCGGATGGAACAACACCATATTATAATACAAATGATAATGGTACTTCAGATCAATGGTATCCTAATCATAAACAAGGAAAAAATACATATGTTATAGATTTTACTATAGATACTGTTAGTTATGATACAACTCATTCAGCGTTAAAAGCTCAATATGCTAGTTCGAGTAAGTATTTAAATAGCCATCAACCATTAATATTCTATGGTTTAAAGGTTAAAAGTGATGCTCCTGCTGGTACCACATTCAATTATCAAATAGCACCTCAACCACCAGAAAGTATAAACGGTCTTGTATCAGATATCGGATATACTTCTATAAACCCTGCAGGAAATGCATCTGCAGAAAATGGAGCAAATAAGATATATGCAATGGCTAATACTATATCTGCTAAGGTAACAGGTGGTACAACTTCAAGTGATAATACTTTAGGTTCACTAGTTGTACAAACACCAACAAATATTTATTCTCCTGACTCTACAACACCTTTCACTGCTGGTAGTAAAACAAATAAAACATATTTGTATTATGTTCCAAATTCAGCTGGATCTATTAATCTTACTGCAGTAGCAAATGATACTGCAGCGACAGCTGTAACAGGTAAGGACTCATCAAACAGTATCTTAGTAGATGATGATTCGTCTGTAAGAACATTACATAGTATTAATAATTCATTATCGGTTGGTATGAATTCATTTACTATCTCAGTTACTGCAGCGAATGGTGATATTGAAAATTACACTATTAACGTTTATAGATTATCTAATGATGCATCAATTACTAGTTTAACTACTGATGGTATTACACTTACTAAGAGTAGTGATGGTCTTACATACACAGGTACAACAAATTTTGATGATACATCAACAGTAATTAATGTAACTGCTACACATCAAAATGCAGTAGTTGCTCCTGGAAATGGAACAACAACAGGTCCTGGTGATTGGACATTTACTGAATCAGGAGATACTCCAAATGTAAGAGTAGTTACAGTACAAGCTGAAAACTGTAATTCTAAATATTCAAGCATATCGGGAAATAGCTGTACTAGTGCAGATTATACAATTAGAATTTCAAGAACAGCTGCATCTAATGTAGCTACATTAAGTGACTTAAAAGTAGATGGAACTTCAATTTCAGGATTTAATCCATCTATTAAAGAATATAATTATGGAGATGTTGCTAATAGTAAATCATCAGTAACAATCGCTGCAACACTTGCTGATTCAAGAGGTACAATTGTTTCGGGAACAGGAACATGTACCTTAGAAGTCGGAGACAACGCATGTAAGGTTAAAACAAAAGCTCAAGATAATGAAACAACTGATGAATATACAATTAATTTCCATAGATTATCAAATGAAATAAAATTACAAACAATGACTATAACAAGTAGTCCTCAAGGAACACTTACTCCTACATTTACATCAGACAATACAAGTATTCCTTATACATATACATATGATGCTTCTGCATCAAGTGTAACAATCGCTGCATCAGTAAAAGATACTGGTAAAGCAAAAATTGCAATGGCTAATGCAACATCGGGTATTCCTTCTCCAAGTAGTGCATCATTTGTTGCAAATAATACCAGTCAATCATTTAATTTACCAGCAACATCAAAAGTTGCAATCTTCGTACAAGCAGAAGATGGTACAATTAATACATATCAAATTACTTTAACAAGACAAAAGAGTACAAATAATTACTTAAGTTCATTTGGAATCACTTATGAACAAGACGGAACTCAAAATGTAACTGTTACTCCAGCATTTGCTGCAAGTACAAGATCATATACTGCAACAGTTCCAGCAGATATTACAGAAGTTGATATAACTGCTACTAAAGCAGTAGAGTTCTCAAAGATTACTAAGATTGGTGATACAACTGGTACCGATATTTCAACTGGTAAGAAATCTAACTTACAATTTGGTACAAATACAGTTGAAATAACAGTTTATAATGAAGCTGGTAATGATAATACGTACACTATTACATTAACAAGAGAAAAATATAGCGTTAAAACATTAGATGCTTTAAATCTTGGCGATGGTTTTACAAGAGCATATGATAAAACAGATAGTAATAGAACATATGACCATGCAAATACGTTAGCATATACTACAACACAACTTTTATTAACAGGTACTAAGACTAATGAATACTCATCAGTATCTGCAATCTTAAAAGATGAAGCAAATGGTACACATGTTATTACACTTGATGATGGAGGAAACAATACATTTAGTAGTACCGTTGATATTCCAACAGGTACTAACCAAATAATATTAACAGTAACAGCTCAAGATAATACTCAACAAGAGTATAAGATTAATGTTGAAAGAACAAAGAATAATGATAATTCAGTTACATCACTAAGTGTTGCTGACCAAGTTACACCACCAGTATTAGATTCAAGTGATGAAACAAATTCAACATATAATGTAACTGTTGCATATAATAAAACTTCAGTTCAAGCTGCAGAAGTAGCTATAGGAGTACCAGTTGGTGCAACACTTTCTAAAGGATCAGCAGTTACTGGTTTATCAACAACTGAAGCAAAAGATTTCACATTCACAATTACTGCTGAAGATGGAACTTCAAAAACATATACATTAAAAATTACTAGAGCTCCAAATAGTGAAGCTAAGATTACAAAAGTAGTTTTATCTATCTCAGGTTCAACACCTGGAGCTACAGCTCAATGTACATTTGAAGGCGATAGTAAAGAATGTACAATAAATGTACCAACAGATACAACAGCATTTATTGATACAGTTACTAGATCAGATGGAGCAACACTTATTCCAAATGATTCTCAAACTTATAATATGCCTTCAACAGAATCTGAAAAGACAATTACATATGTTGTAACCTCTCAAGATTCATCTACAAACAATACTTATACAGTAACAGTTTCTAGAAGCAAGTCTTCTGTAACTACATTAAGTAACTTACAAGTAGATGAACAACAAGTATCAAATTGGAATCCTGCAGATAACTTATATCAAGTTACTAAAGATGGAACAGTTACTTTGGTACAAATTAAAGCAACTGTTACTGAAATTGGTAAAGAACAAGTTATAAGAGCAACTGTAAAAGGACCAAATGATTCTGCTGCTAGAGATTTAACAATAACAGGTACTAAACCTACAGGTATATATACATTTGATGCTGACTTAGACTTTGGTGATAACTTAGTAGTTATTACAGTTGAAGCAGAAAATGAACAAACACAAAATTATAACTTAACAATTACAAGACAAAAGAGAAATGATGCTACATTAAGCGACTTAGAGTTTAAAGTAGGAGATGGAGAATGGACTTCAGTTCCAGGATTTATACCTGCAACTGGTTCATATACATTACCATCTGTAGGATATACTGATACAACAATTCAAGTAAGAGCTACTTCAAATGATGAATTAGGAACTTCATCTGTTACATCTGTAACTAATGAAAAAGAAGTTGTTACTCAAACAGATATTCCTGATAGTAACTCAACAGACGCTGCTAATATTTATACAGCAACTGTTAACTTATCAACAGGTATAAATACAATTGTATTAACAGGTGTTGCTCATAATGGCTCAACAACTAAGACATATACATTAACAGTATCAAGAGCTAAGAATACAAATGTAGCTATAAGTGATTTAAGAGTTAAAGGAGTAGAAGCAGAGTTAGATCCTGAAGATACTTCAAATAAGACTTATTTAGTTACACTTCCAAATAGTGTAACATCACTAGATTCTGTAACTGATATTACAGCTACACTTCCAACAGGTGCATCTGTTGCATACAGTCCAGCATCAATTGCTGAATTAAGTACAACAACAGATAATGTTGTTACAATGACTGTAACTGCTGAATCTGGTGCGATTGAAAATTATACAATTAATATTAAGAGAACAAAATCAAGTGTTACTACATTAACACAAGCAATAGTTAAGATTACATCTCCAGTAGAAACAGAAAATGATACTGAAGTATATTGCTACTTCACAGGAACTAACAAAGAATGTTCAGTAAACGTTCCTACTGCAACAAATGGATTTACACTTAACTTAGTTGGTGATGCACTTAATGCTGGTTCTACAGATCCAGTAGTACCAAAGGTATACGAAATGCCTGGTACATCAAGTACAATTGAAATACCAATTGTAGTAACAGCAGAAGATGGTGAAGCAACAGATAACTATAAAGTTACTGTTAATAGATCTAAATCAACAAATAATAACTTACTAAATATCAGTTATAAATATGCTGAAGATGGTACATTTACAACTGTAACTGGATTTACTCCAGCAACAACTTTATATAGACTACAAGTTTCAGGTGATCAAGAATTTATTTGGTTAAGTGCTATAGTTCAAGATACTGATAAAGCAACAATTCTTACAGATTTATCGAATGAATTTGCACTTGGTCTTGGAACACAAACTCAAATAGAGATTGAGGTTAAAGCTGAAAATGGAGATATTCAAAAATATTATATTGTAGTTACAAGATTAAGAAGAGAAGATCCAACATTATCTATGATTTCAATTAATGATGTAGATATTGCTGAATTTGATCCAGATACTGAAGAATACACAATTGCTAATCCATATCCTTATGCAACTACATCAGTTAATGTAAAAGCATTATTAACAGATACTGATGAAGAGTCTCTTGCTAAGGTAACTGGTAGCAGTGATCTTCAATCACTTGTTGTTGATAACGATTCAACTGATGATAGACATATTTATACTGGTACATTTAATATATCAACTGGAGATAATACAATCGTATTAAATACAACAGCTGATAATTCAAGTTATACTAAACAATATGTTATTCATTTAAATAGAACAAAGAATAATAGTACAGCACTTTCCGGAATTAAATTAAACGGAACAAATGCTACATATAATAGCGAGGATAAAGTTTGGGAGGTAACAGTTCCAAATGCTGTAAGTGAAGCAAGCTCAGCTAACACAATAGTTACTCCTGCACCTGGTGCTACATCAAGTGATGCACTTGCAACAGCAGTAGTTACTGCTACAAACTTAAAAACAACTGAACCAACAGATGTATTGATTACAGTTACTGCAGAAGATGGTACAGTTGAACCTGTAACATTAAGAGTTACTAGAGGTAAATCAAATATTTCTACATTACATACATTAACTGTAGAAGGTGGATCATTTAATCCAAGTTTCGTACCTGATAGTAAAACTCCAAACCGTTATAGAATAACTATTCCTGAAACATATACATCAGTTACTATTGGTGCAACACCAACAGATGTAAATGCTGATGTAACTGGAATTGGAACATTCAATTTCTCAGGAAATACAACATTTGCTGTAAATGTAACTTCTGAAGATTCAAGTGATACAACAACATATCAACTTGATATAGTTAGAAGTACATCATCAGTAAATACATTAAAATCAATTACAGTTTCTAGTGGTGATCCATTAGATCCTGCATATAAAGAATATACTTTAATAGCTACTGAAGATGATAGTGAAGGATTTACTCCTGATAAGACAGCTTATAGTGTTACTATTCCTGGTAATATTAGTACTATTAACATTGCTGCTCAACCAACTGATCCAAGAGCAACAATTACTAATGCTGCAACAGTTCTTAAAGAACATACTATAACAGTAGGAACTCATCCATTTACCATTAGAGTTCAAAGTGAGGCTGGTGCTTCTCAAAGTTATGTATTATCTATAACAAGAGAACCAAAACCATTTAATCAATTATCTGATTTAACAGTTAATGATGAATCAGTACCAGACTTTGATCCTGAAGTAGAAGAGTATACATTACCAGACGTTGAAAACTCTGTTGCATCTATTGTAGTAGGTGGTACATTATTCGATCCTGATTCAAGTCAATCTGGATTTGGTACATGTGACTTAAAAGTAGGAGCTAATACTTGTGAAGTACAAGTAACTGCTCAAAATGGAGATAAGAAAACTTATAAAATTAACGTTACAAGAAAAGCATCTGATGAAAATAGATTAAGTGCATTATCTGTACAAGGATATGTATTAAGTCCATCATTCAATCAAGATACTGAAGAATATTCAATAACAGTTAATGCTACTAAAGCTACTCTTAGACCAACAGATGTAACTGCAATAGCAAAAGATACAACAGCAACAATTACTAAGGACGCTGAATTAACCTTAGTTCCAAATGAATACGTACCTTATAAGATTACAGTAACAAGTGCTACTGGTAGAGCTAAAGTATATACAATAAGAGTTAAGAAACCATATTCAAGTGATGCTACTTTAAGTGGAGTTAACTTAACTAATGCATCTCTAAGTGGTTCAATAACAGCAGGAACATTAGATTATACAATTTATGTTCCAAAAGGAACTACAAGTTTCACAGTTGAAGGTGTTCCAAATGTAGCAACAACAAACGTTATAAGTGGAAATGCTACATATGTAATGTCTGAATTAACTCAAGGTTTACCTGAAACAGAAAAACCTGTAATTCAAATTACTACACTTGCTGAAGATGGAACAACAACACTTACTTATAACTTCACAATTGAAGAAACTCTAAGTAATGATGCAACACTTTCAACATTATATGTTGATGGTTATCCATTTGTAGGAACACAAACAACATTTAATCCATCAATAACTGCTTACTCAATTGGAAATATTGACTTCACAGTTGATGGAGTGAATGTAATAGCAACTGCAACAAATACAAGTTCAAGCATAAGATACTATGTAAATGGTAGTATTCAAAATAATAATTCCGTTGAAATACCTCCTTCATTAGGAGATGGATCAATTTCAATTCAAGTAACTGCTCCAGATGGAATTACTAAGAAGACATACACAATTGCATTTAAGAAAGTATATTCAACAAATGCACGTCTTGCTAACCTTGAAACAAGCGTTGGTGTATTAACACCAGAGTTTATAAAAACAACACTTGATTATACAATCAATGTTGGTGAGGAAGTAAATTCACTTAACTTATCAATGTATACAGAAGATGTTAATGCATTCATGTATGTTGATGGAAGTGAAACAGCTGTAACAGGAACACTTGCTAGTCCATATGTTTATACAAAGACAGGATTAGTAACAGGTTCAAATCTAGTTACAATAGTTGTTAAACCACAAAATACAGAAGCTGAAGGTAAGACATATAATGTTCTTATTAAGAAGGCTGAACCTGCAGCTAATAGTGATGCAACTCTACAAATGTTATCAGTAGATGAACATCCATTTGTATCACTTGCTGGTTATACAACAACAACATTTACAAAAGACATTACAGATTATCATATTGGTAAGTTAAATCTTAAACTTAATAATCTAAAAGTTAACTATGAAACTACTCAAAGTACAAGTACTGTTAGATTCCTAGTAGGTGGTTCAATTGTAACACCTAATAGTGAAGGATTTATAACAATACCTGAAGTTGAGACAACAAATGGTGTAATAACTGTACAAGTTACAGCACCAAATAATACAACAACAATTAATTATAATATCCATTATATTAAAGAAGCTTCAAGTAATGCATTTATTGAAAGCATAGTTGTAGCAGCTGGAACACTTACTCCAGAGTTTGATAGAGAAACTTATACATATGCTGATGCAGTTGACGATGATGTTTTATCTGAGACTATTACAGTAATACCTGAAGTTGAAACTTCACTTGTTACAATAGGTACTCAAGGACAAAACTTCACAACATTCCCAGCAGTATATACTTACACAGGTATAACAGCAGGAACAACAAAGATTCCAATTACAGTAACAGCAGAAAATGGTAATATCTTATATTATTACGTTAATATTTATAAGGCTGGTTCAGGAGAGTTAATTACTTCTAATAATTACGGTCATATAATAGAAGATGGAAATCTTACAACTATATCTCCTAAGAAGACAGTAGCAGATATTAAGAATGAATTAGATAATGATAATTCTAAACTTGAAATCTGGACTTCAGATGAAACTGCTAAACTAGAAGATGGAGATCCAGTTGGAACAGGAATGATTGTTAAATTAATAATAAATGATATAGAAAATGATAGAAAGAAAATAGTTATCAAAGGTGATGCTAACGGTGATGGTAAAGTAAGTCTTCAAGATAATACATTAGTACTTAACCATTATTTGATGAACTCAACATTAACTGATGTTTACTACGTAGCAGGGGACGCTAATGATGATGGTAAAATAAGCTTACAAGATACTACAACAATTCTTAACCATTACCTTGGTAATGCACTTATTTCTAAACATAAATAGGAGGGAATAAAATGAAATTATTGAAAAAGATATCACAAAAAATATTTGGTTTATTATTAGCAAGCATTCTTCTAATGAGCAATATTCCAGCAGTATATGCTGCTGGAACTGCTCAAATTAGTTTAAATGGTCCATCTACTGGACAAGTAGGTGATACCATTTCACTAACAATTTACATTTCATCACTTAGTGATGGAGGTAAACTTGGTGGTTTAGGAGGTGCCTTAACTTCAAGTGATAATTCTGTAGTTAAGGTAAAACTTAAATCAAATGGTAAACCAGACTGTTCACAACATGCTGACAATGAATCAATGTCATACATGGGTGGTGCTCAGGGAATGATTGCATTCTCCGATAATGGTGACTTCATGGTAGGTCAAGGAATGAATGTTGGTACATGTAAGTTTGAAGCAGTTGGAAATGGTACTGCAACAATTTCTATTAAAGAGTTAGAAGTAGTTAAATCTGATTCATCTCTTTATAGTAGTACATTAACACCAAAAACAATTACAATTGGTTCTGCTACGCAACCAACACAACAACCAACGCAACCAACACAACAACCAACACAACCAACACAACAACCAACGCAACCATCTCAACAACCAACACAACCAAAGAGTAATAATGCAAAACTTGCATCTCTTGGTGTAAGCGGTTATACATTAAGCCCTGCATTTAATGCAGATACTACAGTTTATACTGTAACAGTACCTGATAGTGCTTCAACAGTAACAGTAACTGGTTCAAAAGGAGATACAACTCAATCTATCTCAGGACTTGGTTCAGTTAATTTAACTGGAGCATCAACTACACATTCAGTAGTTGTAACAGCAGAAGATGGAACAAAGAAAACTTATACAATAACAATTAATAAACAAACAACTCCAGGACCAACACTTGATAGTGATTCTAAACTTAAAGATTTAACTATAGGTGGAACTACTATTAAAGACTTTAGTCCAACTAAGACTACATATACAATTAATGTAGATAAAGACACTACTAGTTTAAATATAGCTGGTATTGCTAATTCTTCTAAATCAACAGTAGCTGTATCAGGAGGAACAAATCTTAAAGAAGGTAACAATGTTGCAACAGTAACAGTTACTGCAGAAGATGGTTCTAAATCAGTTTATACAATTAATATTGTTAAACCTGTAACACCATCAAATACTAAGAGTGGTCAACCTACATCTGCTACAACTAAGAAGAAATCAAGTGAAACTGGAATTGGTACATTTGTAATTGGTTCTTCTCATATCATGGAACCAGATAAATTTACTAATGATCGTGATGTATATGATATAACAGTTCCATATGAAGTTGAAAAATTAGATTTATCAATTGCTTTAAAAGATCCTAAAGCAAAATATAAAGTAACAGGAAATGAAAACTTCCAAGTAGGTAAAGTTAATGTTGTAACTATTCAAGTTACTGCAGAAGATGGAACTACTAGAACAATCATTCTTAACGTAACAAGATCAACTGATGTTGATGGAACTAAATTAACAGGTATCGACATAGGTGGAGGATATGATATTAATCCTAAGTTTGATCCAGATAATTTATATTATTCAGTAGATATTCCTGGAAATGTAGATAAGTTAGATATTAACTACAAAGCTCCAGAAGGTTCTAAAGTACAAGTATTTGGAAATGATAACTTAAAAGAAGGATGGAATACTGTACTTGTACAAGTTGAAGATAAGAATGGCTATACAAGAACATATTCATTAAATGTTTATAAGGATGCTAAAAAGATTCTTGGATTAACATATCAACAATTTGCTATTATTGCTGGTATAATCGGAGGCTTATTACTTTCATTCTTACTTATCTTACTTTTACTTGCTAGAAGAAAGAAAGAAGAAAAAGATGTAGTTGAACAAGCTCCAATTATAGACTTTAAACCAGAATTTAACTTTGGTTCAAGAAATGGAACAGATGATGATATTGTTTATCCAAATGCAGAACTAAATCAAGATTCTAAGGTTCAAAAAGATGTTAAGGTAGAAAATGGAGATGAAGATGTTATTGCAGCTTTAAATCCAACTATTGAACATAAAGGAGAACCTGCAAAAATAACTACTGATGAACAAAAAGCTATTCCATATGATCCATATGATGATATAGTTACTAAAGATGAATTAGTAGATGCTATTGAAGAAGGTCTTGCAACTAAGAATCCTGAAAAATTAAAGATGTTACTTGAACAAGAAGAACTTAATAGAAAAAAAGAAGCTCTTCGTAAAAAGGAAGAATCTAAGAAATAATAAAGAAGCACACTAGTGCTTCTTTTATTATTTGTAAAGCATTATGTTAACAAAACCAATAATTCCGTGAGTTATACGCTATTATGTTATATAATTAAGATAATAATAGGAGGATTAAGCATGAGAAAATATTTTAGTTATATATTAATTTTTATAATGATGATTATATTACCTATAAATGTAAAAGCGTTTACTGCATCAATTTCCCTAACAGGACCTGATTCAGTTCAACAAGGTAATAAAATAACTTTAACATTAAGATTAAATTCAGCATCAAATAATTTATCGCAATACGGAGGACAAATGACTTATTCATCAAATATTTCATTTGATGGATGTTCTGGTAATGGACTTAGTTTCCGTAAAGGGCAACAAGGTATGATTGCATTCTCTGATAATAGTGGTAATGGAATGGGACCAGGTGTAATAGGTACATGTACATTTACTGCAAATGGAATTGGAAGTGCAAATGTTAAAATATCAAATACAGAAGTAGTTGATATTTCTGCATCTGCAACTGTTGGAAATGTATCTAAAAACTTTAATGTTGTTGCACCTCCTAGTGGAGATAACAATTTATCAAGTTTATCTGTAAGCAACTGTTCTATTAATTTTTCAGCAGGTAATACAAATTACTCATGTAATGTTGATACAAATATTACAAGTGTAAATGTATCTGCTAGTGCTGCTCACGGAAAAGCAAGTGTATCTGGAACAGGTAATAAAAACTTAAATTATGGTAATAATAGAATAGGTGTAACAGTAAGAGCCGAAAATGGTTCAACTAAAACATATACAATAAATGTTAATAGAAAAGATAATAGAAGTGGAGATAATAGTCTATCTAGTCTAACTTGTTCAAATTGTAGTTTGTCTCCAGGTTTTTCACCTAATCAAACAAACTATAAGACAAATGTAGAATACGCAGTATCTCAACTTAACTTAAAGTATTCAGCAAAAGATTCAAAAGCAACTGTAAGAGTTAATAACAATAATTTAGTAGCTGAGGAAACAACAAACGTTACTATTGTTGTTACTGCTGAAAACGGTTCAACTAAAACTTATACAATATCTGCATCCCGTGGAAAAGATCCAAATAAAGTATTAAGTAAAGATAACAACTTAGTTTCTTTATCTATTGATCAAGGAATATTATCGCCAGCATTTACAAGTGAACAAACTAATTATGCTGTATATCTTCCATATGAAATTTCAAAGATTAATATAGCTTATGAAATAAGTGATAAGAGATATGGTACAGCAGCATACCATGGACCTGATGAATTAGGTGTAGGTAATAATGTATTTACTATTGCCGTTAAAGCAGAAGATAATTCTGAAAAAGTTTATACTGTAACAGTAGTTAGAGCTAAATCGTTAGTAGGAGATGCATCTAATAATACACTACTTGCATCCCTAAACTTAAAGAATGGTAGTTTAACTAAAGACTTTAATAGTGGTACACATCTTTATTACTATAATAAAGACGCTAAAAAAGAAGTAGTAGTAAGTGCTATAGCACAAGATAAAGAAGCAGTTATTACTTATCTTGAAGCAGGTGCAGGTGTATATGCCGTACTTGTAACTGCACCTTCTGGTAATAGCAGTGTCTATATAATGATACCTGAAGAAAAGAAATCTTTATTCATTATAGTAATCATTGCAATTATTATTCTATTACTAACTATTATAGTTGTTATCATAAGAAAAATTAAATCTAAAAAGAATAAAGATACAAAAGAAAATAAACATAAAAATAAAAAAGAACGTAAAAAAAATACCAAAGATCAAGAAGAGTAATTATTTAATTACTCTTTTTTTATTATTCTTATTTTGTTATAATTAAACTGAAGAATTGAGGGGACAAGTATGAACCAAGAAACAAACAATTCAAATGTTAATACTTCTGTTGGACAACAAAATATCAGTGTTAATAAAGTTGACCCTAAAACTGTTCAACCAGTAGTACTTGGTCAATTAAGAACTGAAAAAATAGGTAATCCTAGTTTATTATTTGCCTTTATAGCAATTATTGCAGTTGTATTAATCCTTTTACCAATTGGTACTAAATTATTACAACAACCTAATTCTTTTCTATATAAACTTGTATATCCAAATGCACCAGTTGTAGTTGAAGAGAATAACAATGAAATATTAAATGGTAAAGTAATTAATAAACTAACACAATCTACTAAGATTAAAGCTTATGATATTGTACTTAGTAACTTTGTATTATCTCAAGGACAAGTACAATGTAATATATCTAGTTTTTCAGGTGTTCTAAATTTAGATGAAAAAGAAATATATTTAGAAATATATTCTTCTAAAGAAGGCTCTTTAATGGGTCAAGTTAAATTAGTAGGAAATGACTACGATAACCAAGAAACATCTATTACACTTTATAATAAAAACTTAAACTTTAATCCAACACTTCCTTATTATGGAAAAATTGTTGAAATGAATGAATCTATGTATCCATCATTTGATGTTACATCAGATGAAACTGGATTTGGAACTCTTACATGTAAAAGAGATACAAGAAGTATAGAGTATAAGTTTAAAAATAATTATTTAATAGGTATGAGCGATACAGTAACTTATAAGAAAAAGAATTATAAAGATGCAGATTATTTAAACCTATACACTGAGTATGTTAATAAAGCTACTTTAATAGGCCCTGAATATGCTAATGTTAACGAGGAAGAAGAAGGATTTACATTTAGATCTAATTTAGCATTAGAAACATATGAATATGCACCAACATTTAATGATAATAATTATTATAAAGCTGATGTACTTGCTAAAGTCATAGTCTATGCCCAAACCGGTAAAGGATATGATTGCAAATGATACAAACATTTACAGTAAATGATTTTGAAGGTCCTTTGGACCTTTTATTGCATTTAATAAAATCTAGTAAAATGGATATCTATAATATCAATATAGAATCTATTACAAAACAATATATAGATTTTATTAATAAATCTAAAGATATGACTATAGATGATATGTCTGAGTATTTAGTCATGGCTTCTGAATTATTACATTTAAAAAGTAAATTATTACTTGGAAAAAATGATACAGAAGAAGATGAAGAATACGAAATAAACTCAGAAGAAGACTTACGTAATAAGTTATTAGAATATGAATCCATGAAAGAGATAGCTAATACTTTTAAAGGATTAGAAGATAAAAGAAGTGTATTTTATACAAAACTTCCTAGTGACTTAAGAGAATATATGACAGAACGTCCTTTAGAAGGAAATGTTACTGTTGATGATCTTGCTAATGCTTTAAAAACATTCTTAGATAGAGAAGAACTTAATAAACCTCTTAATACTAAGATTACTAAAAGAGAATTATCAGTAACTGAACGTACAAGACAAATAAGAGATATTTTAAAAGTAAGAAAAAAATGTGAATTTACCTCTTTATTTGAAGATACATCAAAGCCATATGTAATTGTTACTTTTTTATCTATACTTGAAATGTCTAAAGATAAAGAATTAATTATTACTCAAGACAGTTTATATGGTAGTATATATGTAGAAATGAGAGATAAACATGAATGATGAAACAAAAAAACAACTAGGTATTCTTGAAGGCATATTATTCGTGGTAGGTGACGAAGGAGTAACAATTGATACTCTAACTGAAACTATGTCTCTAAGCGAAGATAGAATAAAAG
The DNA here is from genome assembly GCA_946536225.1 of uncultured Caryophanales bacterium. Lineage (GTDB taxonomy): Bacteria > Bacillota_I > Bacilli_A > RF39 > UBA660 > UBA6985. The sequence goes on from CAMNEE010000002.1 coordinate 203,138, forward strand.
AATTACTTAAATTATTAAAAAAAGAATATGAAGATATTTCCAGAGGACTAAGAATTAGTTATTTAGGAAATGCCTTTAAATTAACTACAAAAGAAGAACATAAAGACTACTATGAAAAACTAGTATATAATCCAGGTACTTCTAAATTAAGTCCAGCTGCTTTAGAAATACTTGCTATAGTTGCTTATAATCAACCAATTACAACTTCAGAAGTATCAGAAATGCGTGGAGTTGCATCTGGTCAATTAATAAGAAAACTTGCAGCTAAAGGTTTACTTAAAGAAGCAGGAAAGTCTGATATGCCAGGACGTCCAAATCTTTATAGAACAACTTCTGAATTCTTAGATTACTTTGGTCTTGCAACAATTGATGACTTACCAGTTGTTGAAAAGAAAGAAAAAACAAACGAAGATGAAACTGAATTATTCACATCTATCTATAAAGACAAAGAAGTAGATGAAGTAAAATAAACATTTGTATCTAACAAATGTTTTTTTATGTTATAATACTTTTAAGAATAGGATGTGTTTAATATGAACATATTTGAAAGATTTATTAAACAAGGTGAAGATGAATTCACACCACTTATTGATTCACTTGAACCATATATAGAAGAAGTAGATGATGAGGTAGAAGAAATCATCATGGATGAGGAAGAAGAAATAGTAGCAACAGATTAATTTTTATATTGTTATAATAATTAATATGATATAATTAACATGTTCCTTGCCCATGTGGTGGAATTGGTAGACACGTTGGACTCAAAATCCAATGATAGCAATATCGTGTCGGTTCGAGTCCGACCATGGGCACCATAAGTAAATTACTAACTAATATTTTTAGTTAGTTTTTTTATTTTTAATGTATAATATAAATAGGTGGAGGGTTTATGGAAACAAGAAAAGGTAAATATATGGAAACTTATACTGGTGAGTTTTTCTATCCAGTAGATCCAAGAATAGAAGAAGTTAATATAAAAGATATTGCTCATGGTTTATCACTTATTTGTAGATTTGGAGGACAATGCAAATACTTTTATAGTGTTGCTCAACATTGTTTAAATGTAAGTAACGATTTAAAACAACAAAAATATGATGAAGTAATACAGTTATATGGATTACTTCATGATGCCAGTGAAGCATATATAAGTGATATAGTAAGTCCTTTAAAACCCGAATTACCAGATTATAAATTATATGAGAAGAAAATAGAAGAAACTATTTTCAATAGATTTGGTCTTGATTATCCAGACGAAGAAATACATAAGATTATAAAAAAATCAGATATAGATGTATTTTGCAATGAAGCCCTTGTATTAATGAATAATAAGAATAATTGGATTGATAATTTTGATTATAGAAAACTTGATATAGATTTAAAGAGAAGAGATATGAGTGAGGTCGAAAAAGAATATATTGAGACTCAAAAGAGATTATCTAAAAGAATTAAGTAAGAAAAAGATGATAATTACATCTTTTTCTTATTTTTTTATATAAATAAATATTATTGCTATTTAAAATATAATAAATTATAATTAAATTAGTAATATAGGAAGGATAGGTTTATATATGAAAAGAGAAAGCTTTCAAGGCGTTTTATTAGGAATAGTAATCATGTGTGCTGTATTTGCATTTATCACTGTTGCGTGGGCAGGATTAAGTAGCCAATTAACTATTGCAGGTACTGCAACAGTATCAGCACAATCATGGAAAATAGGATTTGGTAGTACTGCTACTGCAGTTGTTGGCACTGATCCAGCATCTGTTTCTCCTGCTATAACACCAAGTGGAGCAACAATTGGTCCAGTTACTAATCCAGCATTGACTGCAACTGATTTTGGTTCTAGTTCAACTGTACTTGCAAACTTTACTGAGCCAGGACAAAAAGTAGAATATACTTGGTATACTGTAAATGAAGGAACATTTGCTGCAAAGGCAACTGCATCACAAAATATTTTAGCTTCTAATACAGCTGCAGGATCAAATGTTGGATTAACTTGTACATCATCTGCTCCTGCAACATATTCAAATGAATTAGCTCAAACTTTTTGTGATACTTATATAAAAGCAACTTTAACTGTTAATACTGCTTTAGTTCATAGTGGAGATTTTGGTTCATCATCTACAATAACACTTGCAAAACCATCAAGTGGATCTCAAACATCTGTTCCAAATGTATTAACTTTAGAATATTTAAATACAATACCTGATACTGCATTACCTCAAGCGCAGGTAAACATTGCTTTAACTCAATCAATACAAATTACATATTCACAAGCATAGTTAAAAAATAGAAGAACAAATATATGTTCTTCTTTTTTTTGTTCAAAATTTGCATTTTTATATAAATATGCTATACTAAACCCCGTCTTTAGAGAAAATAGGCTCATAAAAGACAAAAAGAGGGTTTTGGATTATGAAAAAAAGTATTACTTTAGCAGCTTTATCATTATCAGCTGCTATGATTCCAACTAGTGTACTAGCTCAAGAGAATGTTGTTTCAATAAATGAAACAAAAGAAACTTCTTATGTATGCAAAAAAGCTGAAGAGTATACAGTTGAAGAAATTAAAAACGGAGTAGAAGTTTGTACTGAAGCTGTTCTACCAAAAGAAACATTAAATGAGGTATTTGATTCTAAAGAAGAAGCTACTAAAAAGGCAAAAGAATTAGAAAAAAATACTAAAGAAGAAACAGTAGAAGCTACAGTTAGAGAAGATGAAGTAGTAGTTGGTAAAGAAGAAACTACAGCATCTGAAACTTTTTTAACAAAAGAAGAAGCAAATAGTTTTATTGATGAAAAATCAGAAGAACTTAAAAAAGATGGTTCCACTATTGATTCAACAGATGTAACAGTTGTTAAAAAAGATGTTAACCTTAAAGATGAAGTAACTAAAACTTTTAGTTCAAAAGAAGAAGCTGATGCTTATATTCAAGAACTAATTAACAATGGTTATGAATTAACTGATACTAAGTCAGTATTATCTGATGTAGTATATAAAGATGTTAATGTTAATTATGGTTCTGATACTGCAACTATTAATGACAACAACCGTGCAAATTTATATATTAGACTAGATGGAGTAGTTCAATTTGAAAACGGATCTACTGGTTATGAAAAAGAAAAATATGTATATGCTGGTGAAGTTGCTGTTAAAAAAGGTAAGGTATATGATATAAATGCTCATAATCATAATGAAGATTTAGAATATTTAGTTAAGAATAATAATACTATTGGTGATGTAATTGAAAAAACTGCAACAAGAGAAAGTATTAAAAACCAATTAGCAAAATATGGTATAGATTTAAAAGACAATCAAGTTATTGTTTGGTACGTAATAAAGAGTACTACTGATAATAAAAATCAAAAGATGACTTATAAGAATCAAAAAACAGGAGCAATTGTAACAATTACTCTTAATGCTGCAAAATATCATATTGATGGAGTAATAAGAGATAAAGAAGTATTAGAAGAAATATATAAAGTTGAAGGAGTTGGAACTAAACCAACTTATAACGCAGTAGTAAATGCTAGTAAAGATCATATAGAAAAGAGATATTATGTAGATACTGTTACTACAATAAGATCATATGAAAATATCTTTGGTGAAGGTGAAGACGAAGAAATTGAAGAAGAAAATGAAGAAATCGTTTATACTGGAGCAGAAATTGATGGATCTGTAGTAACTGCATCAGTTTCTACACTTGCACTTGCAGTAGTAGCTGTTGCTACATCAAAAAAGAAAAGAAAATAAGAAAAAGTTTTAAAGAACTTTTTCTTTTTTTTATTTATGTGTAAAAAATGATTAAATAACGTTTAAAAAAATAATAAATGTAATAAAAAGTGTGCTAATATAATAATAGAATAGGAGGTTTAATATATGTTAAATATATCAACTGCAAATTTAGGATACGATGTCAATGGTATGAACCAATTAATCACAGATGTAAACGTAAATTGTGTCGTACCTACATGTTCCACTTTAAAAAGTGATGCAGCAAATATAAGACAAACAATTGATGCTGTATGGGTGGGTGCATCCGCTGAAGCATTTAAAGATAAAATAACAAGAGATACAGAGGCTGTTTGTGAAGCATTAGAAAAAGCAGGAAATTTAATCAGTAGTCAAATGCACAATGCTGGTTCAAATGTTGAGGAATATGACCAAGAAATTGCTCAAAGATTATTTGGAACAACTGGAGCTGGAGGACCTTCAATAAGACGTCCATCTGGACCATCAACTCCACCTCCAAGTAGTAATCCAAATGAGCCAAAACAACAAAATATTCCTAATGAGTTTAAGGATCCTACACCAACACCAACGCCAACACCAACACCAACTCCAGCGCCTGCTCCAACACCAACTCCAGCACCTGCACCAGAGCCAACTCCAGCACCAACGCCAGAGCCACCTCCACCACCTGCACCAGAGCCTGTGCCTGAGACACCAAAACCAGGTGGAGATGATACACCACCGCCTCAGGAAACACCAGAGCCACCAAAACCAAGTGAAGATACTCCTTCAGGAGAAAAACCTGAAGAGCCAAAACCTGAAGAGCCAAAACAAGAGGAGCCAAAACAAGAGGAGCCAAAACAAGAGGAACCAAAACCTGAAGAACCAGCTCCAGTAGAGCCAACACCTCCGGAACCAGTTTCAGATGATCCAGTTCCAGCAGAGCCAACTCCTTCAGAAGATCCAACTCCAGCAGAACCAACACCTTCAGAACCTGCTCCTGAAACTCCACCTGGAGAAAATCCATCAACTTCGTCTCCAGCAACAGGAGATAAGTCTATTGATCAATTAAGAGATGAACTTGGTTTACGTGGAAGTAATACTATAGATAATAAATTTGGTTATTATGATGAAGGATTAACTAATACACAAACACAAGTATTAAATACATTTGACCAATATACATCTAGTATGGGTATGTCTCAACAAGACAGACAAGATTGGGCATGGATTATGTGTAGAGAAAGTGGATTAAAACCAAGTGCAAATCATGCTGATACTCACTTTGGTCTAGGACAATTAACACAAGGAAATATAAATACATATTCTCCTAATCCAACAGCTTATATGAACGGAGATCCTCAAGTGCAACTTGAAACTACATATAATTATATAATCGCAACATATGGTAGTATCTCTGCAGCAAAAGCTCATTGGGAACAACATAATTGGTATTAGAATATAAAATCAGTCTTAAAGACTGATTTTTTTATTTAAAAAAAATTAATATGTTATAATTTAGATGGTGATAACAATGAAAATAGCATCTCCTAAAATAAAAGAAACTACTACTAAGACATTTGAAGAGTGTTTCTTTGAAAATGACTTTGAAGGTATTCACATTGAAGAAAATCCTACCAAAGAGTTAATTCTTGAAGACACCAGCTTTGATACATGTATATTTGATAATATAACTTTTAAAAAAATAGAACTAATAAATATAGATTTAGTAGATGTTATATTTAATAACTGTGATTTATCTAATAAAGTATTTAATAAAAAATATATAAGAAGAGTAGTATTTAATAATTGTAAATTAGTAGGTACTTCTTTTAGTGAGTCTAACATTAAAGATGTAGAAATAATTAATTCTCAATGTGATTTTCTAAATCTAATTGGAAGTAAAATTGATAATGTAAGAATAAAAGATTCTAGTTTAAAAGAATCTATTTTCATGGATACAACTATTAAAAATATAGAAATTAAAGATAGTAACTTAGAAGGAACTGACTTTCAAGGTTGTAATCATGATAGTATTGATTTATCAACAAATGAAATTGCTGGTATTATATGTGACTCTAAGTTTTTAAAAGACTTAACAGTAGATTTATATCAATCAAAGAATATACTTCCTATGTTTGGAATTAAAGTAAAAGAATAGTATAGATAGTATTTATATTATTTTTTTTATGCTAAAATTAAAATAGGTGAGATAACATGAAAAGAGTATTATTTGCCGTAAATGATTTAATAAAAAGTGATGAATCTAGAGTCCTAGTAGATATAGTTAATAGATTTCGTACTAAATATGATATAACTATTTTATCTTTATTCCGTGATAATGATTATACACGTGATTTAGATGGAATTAAAATGATGTATATTACTAACTATAAAAGGGGTACTTTTGAAGAAAAAATGACTCTTTTTGGATTAGTTTTTCCTTCAAAAAGACAACTTTATCATAACTTCTTTGTAAAAGATAGATTTGATGTAGTAATTGCTTTTAATGAGAAAGAAATTACTTGGATCTTGTCTTACGAGAAGAAAGCAAGAAAAATTGCTTGGATACACTCAGACATTGAAGAAATGGTTGGATCTAAGAAACATTCAACAAGAGTTCAAAAGATTAATAGAAATGCTTATAAAACATTTGATGAATTAGTATTTACATCAAATTATAACTATGATAGATTCTATCAGTTGTTTGATAATATTAAGATAGCTGGTAGAGTAATATATAACTATATAGATATTAAAAGTGTTAAAACAAAAGCTTTTTTAATGAAAGCACCTGATATTAAGAAAGATATGATATCTTTCTTACAAATATCTCCTTTAGAAGAAAACAGTGCTATAGAAAGACTTATAAGTGTTCATAAGAAATTAATAGAAGAAGGATTTAAACATAGAATATATATACTTGGAAAAGGTAGTCTAAGAAATAGTTTAAAATCTTTAATTAAAAAAGAAAAACTAGAAGATACCTTTGTATTATTGGGAGATAAACCTAATCCTTTTATATATATAAAATCAGCTGATTATATCTTACATGCTACTAAAAAAGATGGTTATAGAATGTATTTGATAGACGCCCAAATGCTATCAAAGTTTATAATTGTAACAGATACAGATGCAAGAGAAACTATAATTGGTTATAATCATACTAAACTAGTATTTAATAAAGAAGAATCAATATATGAAGGACTTAAAGAAATAATAACTACTAAACCAAAAGTATTTGATGAAAATCATTTTACAAATGATAACGTATTATATGAAATAATAGATGTAATAGAAGGAAAGCAAGAATAATGCTTTCCTTTTATAATAGAAGTTAATACATAAATATGATAAAATTAAAGAGGTAAGATGGTGAAGAATATGAAGAAGTATTTAAAAAAATTTAAAATAGAATATTTATTATATTTATTTATTATAATAGCCCCTATATTAGATGCTAGTTCATATATATTTAAAACAGCATTTCCAAATTCTAATATAACACCAACTCTTATAATAAGACCTATTATACCTTTAATACTTCTTGTATATATATATATTAAAGATAAGTCTAAAAGATTACCTTTAATCGTTAGTTCAATTATTTATATTGTATATGGAATAATTCATTTATTACTAACTAAAAACTTAATAACACCTTTATCAATAGGTAATGTAGTAGATGAAGCTAAATATATTATTAATTATACTTATATGATATATGTATTGTTTATATTCATATACTTTATAAATGAAAAGAATATCCAATATTTAAAGAAATCTATGATTATTTCATTATTTGTATATTTACTAATTATTTACTTTAGTATAGTGTCTGGTACAAGTGCTACTACTTATTTAGAAGGAACAGGATTTAGAAGTTACTTTGTATCAGGAAATAGTCTATGTACATCTCTTTTAATGTTAACAACTGTACTTCTAATAGATATAAGAAATAATAAAATATTAAATAGTATTCTTTATTTATTAACAGGCATATTCTTAATATTCTTAGTAGGTACTAGAACTGGTTTATTAGGTTTTATTCTAGTATCTATCTTCTATGGATTACTTTTAATATTTACTAGTAAAAAAGTTTCTAAAAGAAATATTTTAATAGGTGCATCAGTTTTTGCTATTACTATATTCTTAATATTTATATTTGGATCTGAAACAATTAGTAGAAGAATAGAATTAAGAAGAGAAAACCAAGAAATAATAGATGTTAACACAGGTAAACCAGGACATACAACTGGAGATATATCTAACTTTGTATATAAAATAAATAACAATACTTTAGAAGAAGGATACATGAGTATTCCTCAAGAAAAAGCATTCTTATCTACATATAAATATTGTAATGATAAGAAAATTGATGCAACAAATAGAAGAACTCAAGAACTAATTTATAATTTATATTTAGTTAAGTATCAACATAATATTGCTTATATTTTATTTGGTAATGCATTTTATTCCAACTATGGAGAAATGGTTTTAGAAATGGAAACACCAGCTATACTTATTAACTTTGGAGTTCTTGGTTTCATTCTATACATAGTTCCATTTATATATGTGTTTATAATTTCTTTAAAGTATTCATTAAAAAAGAAGAGAATAGATAATTACTTTTATTTATTCACATCTTTGATGGTATTTGCTTTATCATTCTTAGCAGGATATGTATTCTTCTCAGGAACATGTGCTCTTCTTTTATCAAGTCTTTTAAGCATGACTTATAGAAAGGATTAACTATGAAAAAAATTGTATTTGGTATTACTAGTCTAAATCAAGGTGGTGCGGAAAGAGTACTGATTGATATAGTAAATAAGTTATCTAGTAAATTTGATATAACTATTTTTACTTTATATGGTAATAATGATTTTTCTAAACAGTTAAATGAGAAAGTTCATGAGATAAGTATGTATAAAGTATCTAGAAATGAACTTAATACTATAAGCAAAAAAGTATTATCTTTAAAACTTTCAAATAGTATTGCAAGAAAAAAAATATATGACAAGTTCATAAGGGGAAAATTTGATGTTGTAGTCTCATTTCTTGAAGGACCAGTTACTTGGATATTTGCTACTCCTGAAGAAAATGTAAGAAAGATTGCTTGGGTTCATAATGATATAGAACAAGTATTTGGAATAGATAAGCATTCAAGTGTTAAACAAAAAATAAATGAAAGTTCATATAATTCTTATGATGAACTTATATTTGTATCAAATGATAATAAAAAGAAGTTTGAATCATTCTTTAAAAATAATTCAGTTAAAAAAGAAGTTATTTATAACTATTTAGATATTTCTCTAGTAAAAACAAAAGCTAAAGAAAAAATAGATTTAGCATTAAAGAAAGATTTACCAACATTCGTGCAAGTATCAAGACTTGTAGATCAAAAAGCTGTTTCTCGTTTAATAAAAGTACATGCAAGTCTTATAAAAGATGAGTTCCTTCATAGAATATATATTGTTGGAGATGGACCTTTAAAAGAGGATTTAAATAATCTAATTAAAGAATTAAACGTAGAAGATACATTTATACTTCTTGGAGGAATGAATAACCCATATCCGGTTATAAAAGAAGGAGATTACTTCATGTTAACATCATACTATGAAGGCTTTCCTATGGTGTTACTTGAAGCTAAAGCATTAAATAAATATATACTTATAACAGATACAGCAGCAAGAGAAACTTTAACTAACTATAAAGATAGTAAAGTTGTTAAAAACTCTGAAGAAGGAATATATGAAGGTATTAAATCAATTGTTAAATCATTACCTAAAGCTAATGATAAGAACGAATTTAATACAGATGATATACTTGAAAAAGTTATAAATGTAATAGAAGGAAAGTGATTAAATGAAAATTTCACTTGTAACAGCTACTTATAATAGAAAAGAAGAATTAAAAAAACTATATGATAGTCTATTATCTAATTACAAAACATTTAAAGATTTTGAATGGATTGTGATGGATGATGGGTCCACAGATAATACAAAAGAAGAAGTATTAGAATGGAAGAAGGAATCTAAATTTAAAATAGATTATCATTATCATGAAAATGTTGGTAAACAAGCAGAAATAAACGAATCAGTGAAATATGTAACAGGAGATATTTTTATAGAAATAGACTCTGATGATTATTTTCTTGATGGTGCATTAAAGAAAATAAGTGATGACTATGAAAAACTAACTGATGAAAATGTATATGGCATTATCTATAAAAGAATACTAGGTAATAAAAAAGATGTAGATATATCTATATTAGATAATAAAATAGTTACTTTATTTGATATTCATAATAAATACTTATTTGATTTTGATATGAATCTAACATTTAAAACGGAAGTAAGAAGAAAGTATTTCTACAATGTAGAAAAAGGAGAAAAGTTTGTAACTGAAGCTCGTCTTTATTATTTACTTGATTCCTTATATGATGGAATGATTTTTAAAAATGAAAATATAGTAAAAGGTGAATATTTAAACGAAGGATATTCTAAGAATATTAAAAAAGTATTTAAGAAATATCCAAAAGGATATTTAGAATTCTTTAAAGAGTCTCTAGGTTATATAAATAAAAATACTGTATTTAAAAAAAGAATATATATGATTAAACATTACATATTATTCTCATATTTAAATAAAGTAAAAAAGATTAAGGTTATTAAAGATGCTAAAGGATGTCTTAATAAAATATTAGTAACACTTTTAGTTATACCTGGTTATATTAAGTCTAAAAACTTTTAAAACGATAGTAAGGTGATAGTATGAAATTAAGTGTAATAGTACCTTGTTATAATGTAGAAGATTATGTTGTTTCATGTGTTAAATCTATTTTTAATGCACGTATTGATAACATGGAAATTATCCTTGTAAATGATGGTTCAACTGATGATACATTAGAACTACTTAAAACACTAAAAGATAAATATGGAAATATTATAAAGGTGGTAGATAAGAAAAATGGAGGATTATCGGATGCAAGGAATGTAGGTATTAAACATGCCTCTGGTAAATATATATCTTTCATTGATTCTGATGATACTATTGAAGAAAGTCTATTCAAAAAATTAGAAAAGTATATAGATGATGGAGAATTTGATATTATCACTTTTGGTGAGAATAGAGTATTCCCTGATCATACAATACAAGTTAAATCAGGAGTAGATAAACCATGCTCAACAAAGGATGAAATAAAAGAAATCATGCCTTTTATTTATCCAGCAGCTTGTTCTAAAATTTATAAAAAAGAGTTATTCAATATAGTTAAATTCAAAAAAGGTATTTGGTTTGAAGATGTAGACTTCATCTATAAACTATTACCTCATATCTCGTCTATTACAAATTTAGATGGATATTATTATAACTATTATCAAAGAGAAGGAAGTATTACTTATACATATAACTCTAAATTATATGACTTTATAGATAATTTAAATAATATTGTTAAGTATTATAAAGATAATAACTTTTATAATGATTATTATGACGAATTAGAGTATACATACGTAAGATATTTATTTGCAACATTTATTAAACGTCTTGCAAAGATGAATAATAAGGAAGAATTTGATAAAGGTGTTAATAGAGTAATAGAAGAAGTTAATAGAACTTTCCCAAATTATAAAAAGAATAAATATTTAAAAGGTAAAAAAGGTATATATTTAAAACATTTTAATAAAGTACTAGCAAATGCTATTTATTATATTGAAAAGAACAGAAAGAACTAATTGGTGCGGTATTTCCGCACCTTTTTATTTTTAAAGATCTTTAAAAGATTTCAAGTAAAATGAATTTTAACCGCTAATAATAGTATTAAGGAGAAAGTTAATATGAACTATTATAATGAAATAAAAAACAAATTAATTGATAATGAGATTTATTCAAAAGTAAAAGATTACTCAAAAGAAAGACATAAGGTAATTACATATTTTGAAATAGGTAAACTACTTAATGAAGCAGGTGGAAAATATGGAGATAATATTATAGATGAATATTCAAAAAAACTAATTATTGAAGTAGGTAAAAAATATAATCGAAGAACTTTATTTAGAATGAAACAATTCTATAATATATTCAACGATGAAAAAGTGTCCACATTGTGGACACAATTAACATGGAGTCATTTAAGATTATTATTTAGCTTAGAAATCGGTTCTATTAATTATTATATCCAAATTATTGTAAATAAGCATTTGTCAGTTAGAGAATTAGAATTTAAGATTAAATCCAATGAATATGAAAGAATACCTATAGAAACAAAAAACAAGTTTAAAAATGAAGATAAGATAGAGATAAAAGATTTAGTGCCTAATCCTATTTTAATTAAAAATAAGAATAATATAGAAATAATTACTGAAAAAGCATTACATCATTTAATATTAGAAGACATTGAATCATTTATGAAAGAACTTGGAAGTTCATTTAGCTTTATTGGTAGTGAATACAAGATTAAAATAGGAGATAGGAATCACTATATTGATTTATTGTTATTTAACATAAAATATAATTGTTATGTTGTTGTGGAATTAAAAGTAACTGAATTTAAAGTGGAATATATATCACAAGTTCAAAAGTATATGAATTATATAGGTAAGAATATCAAAGAAGTAAGTAATAACAACACAATTGGAATATTGGTATGCAAAAGAGAAAATAAGTTTGTGATTGAATATTGTTCAGATGATAGAATTACGGTTAGAGAATATAAATTGGTTTATTAAATATATTATAGAATAGATGAGGATGGAAGTATCATGTTAAGAATTAGAAATAACAAAATAGCAATTGAGAATTGTAGTTCATAAAAAGTGTCACCACTGGTGACACAATTCTTATTTGCAAAAGTGCACCCACTGGATGCACAATTAATAATGTCACATTACAGCATGCTTTTCCTATTAAATGAACATAATGAAATAGATTATTATATAAATAAGGTACCTATAGAAACCAATTATTAATTAATAATTGATTTGTTTAAAGATGAAGGAATTATAAAGAGATAATATAAGTTAATATCATAGTAAAAATGCGTTCCAGTTGAGAGCAAATTTAAATAAATTAACCAAATGAAAAAGACTATTAATTGTGCTATAATTATTACAAGATGGTGATGATATGAAAAAAGTAATGTTTATTGCTAGCACAGGTGGACATTTAAGTGAATTACTTCAATTGGAACCTATGTTTAAAAAATATAATTATACTCTTGTTACTGAAAATACTAAAAGTAATCAAGGACTTAAAAATAAACATAAAGGAAGAGTACATTTTCTAATACCTGGCACATATGCAGGCAAGAAAGGTAAGATATTGTATCCATTTATCTTACTTGGTAATTGTTTTGTATCCTTATGGTATATGTTAACAATTAGACCAGATGTAGTAGTTACTACCGGGGCTCATAACGTTGGACCTATGTGTTGTTTAGCTAAAATATTTAGAAAGAAAGTAATATTCATAGAAACATTTGCTAACAGTGATTCACCAACTAAAACTGGTAAACAAGTATATAAATTTGCTGATCATTTTATTGTTCAATGGGAATCAATGAAAGAATTTTATCCTGACGCTATATATGGAGGTTGGATTTACTAATGATATTTATAACAGTTGGTACTCAAGTAGAACCTTTTAAAAGATTATTAAAAGCAGTAGATGAAGAAATAGAAAAAGGAACAATAAAAGATACAGTAATAGTACAAGCAGGTTGTACTAAATATAAATCAGATAATATGATTATTCATGATTATCTTCCTATGGAAGTATTTGATGAATATATGGATCAAGCTGATCTTATTATTTGTCATGGAGGAGTAGGAAGTATATTAGGTGGTTTAAATAGAAAAAAGAAAGTAATAGCAGTAGCTAGACTTAAGAAATATAAAGAACATGTTAATGATCACCAAACTCAAATAATAGATAACTTTATTAAACAAGGATACATAATTGGTATTAAAGATATGTCTGAATTAGGCGATGCTATTAAAAGAGCAAAGACATTTAAACCAAAAGAATATAAAAGTAATAGGAATAATATGATTAAACTAGTGGAAAAACTAATAGACGAATAGGAGATGCAATAATGATAAAATTAGTATTAGTAAGACACGGACAAAGTGAATGGAATTTAAGCAATCAATTTACTGGATGGACAGATGTTGATTTATCAACTAATGGTATTAATGAAGCTATTGAAGCAGGTAAAGTATTAAAAGAAAAAGGATATACATTTGATGTTGCGTATACTTCTGTATTAAAAAGAGCTAATCATACATTAGATTTAATTTTAAAAGAATTAGACATTAATATTCCAATTAATTATAGTTGGCATTTAAATGAGAGACATTATGGTGCTCTTCAAGGATTAAATAAAAAAGAAACAGCAGAAAAATATGGTGATGAACAAGTACATATTTGGAGAAGAAGTTATGATGTTCAACCACCTGCATTAGATGATGAAGATGATAGATATAAAGAAATGATAGGTAAATATACTGAATATGTACCTCATACAGAATGTTTAAAAGATACAGTTGAAAGAGTAATACCTTATTGGAACTCTGATATATTACCAACAATAAAAGAAGGTAAGAATGTAATAATAGTTGCTCATGGTAATTCATTAAGAGGATTAATTAAATATTTAGATAATATATCTGATGAGGATATAGTTAATTTAGAAATACCAACAGGTAATCCTTTAGTATATGAATTAGATGATGATCTAAAACCAATTAAACATTATTATTTAAAGAATGAAGAATAGATAAAAAATCTATTCTTTTTTATATGTTATAATTACCTTGGAGGGATACTTATGAGTACTGTTCTTTTTGTATTATATATTCTTATCTCTAGTTATGATTTAGTTTATCTTGCAGACCTTAGAATTAAAGCTAAAAAAGAAATAGTTAATATCTTACTTGATAATGATTATGTAATAGAAAAAGAAAAAGAAGAAAAGCTTATTAGTAACCTAGACTTTTATTTAAAATATAAGTTTAAAGATTATAATGATTTAATATCTCTAAGAATGGCATCTATTCTTCCTATTATTAATTTATCCCTTTTATATCAAATAATTACAAAAGATATAAAGTATCAATTTGATGATATGAAAAACTATTGTTTAGATGAACGTTTTATAAAAAATGCACAAATATATAAAAATACTAAAAAAGAAAGAACTAAAAGTTATTATTTAAGTGAACACTATGACTTAACTCCAAGAATAGATAAAATAAAGAAAAGAGTATTAAAGAAAAAACATTAAGAGACCTATATTATTATATTTTTTAATAGTATAATTACTATAGGTGATAATATGATAGATAGATTATTAGTTCTAAGTAAAAATGCTTATGTTCCAATTTCAAACTTCAAAGTTGCATCTATTGTTACAACAAAAGATGGACATGACTTCTATGGTGTAAATGTAGAAGATGCATCAACAAGAGCAGGATCATGTGCAGAAAGAACTGCTATCTTTTCAGCAGTAACAGCAGGTTATAAAAAGGGAGACTTTAAAGAGATAAATGTCTGCTGTGCAGATGATGATAAAATAGGAACTCCTTGCTTTGTATGTCGTCAAATGATTAATGAAATGTTTGATAGAGATTCAATAGTTAGATGTTTTTCTAAAACTGGAGAGTATAAGGAATATACAGTTGCAGAATTATGTCCTCATCCATTTGATGAAAATGATTTAAATTAAGATCTTTTAAGGATCTTTTTTTATTTAAATATATTTATATCTATCATTTTTAATGATAAAATTAAAGAGAATAGAGGTTGATACCATGAACGAAAAACTTATTACAGAACAAATTTTAAGGTTAATTAATGCTAATTACTGTGATTTTTATGCTATAGATATTCTAAGTGATAAAGTATTATCATTTGTATTCAATGAAGATAATAAACTTGTTAAAAAGTCTGAAACTACTTATACAGATTTTATTGAAGAGGAAACTAAATTAATTAAACCTGAAGAAGTAGAAGCATATTTTAATGCACTTTCTTTAAATAAACTTGAAGAATTATTTACTGCCGGTATATCAGAATCAAAGGTTAAATATAGACGTCTTCTTGAAACTGGAGAATATAGATGGTTTCAAAATATAATTAATTATTTACAAATTGAAAATAGTAAGATTATATTCATGATGAGTGAAGACGTTCATGAAAGACTAACTGATACAGAACAAAAGGCTCTTAACTTAGAGAAAAAAGCTGCTGAATATGAAACAGCACTTGAAGAAGAAAGAGCATCAATTGGAGATGCAATTCTAAGAGTTAATAACACTCTTGCAGCCCAAGGAGATAATGGTTCTAATTTAAATAATACTCGTGAATTTATTAACTCAGTATTTAATAAAGTAGCAGTTAATAATCCTGAACTTAATAAAGTATTATCTACTAAAATAGGCCAAACAAGTAATTCATTAAAGAAATATATTCTAATTATTGATGACTCATCAGTTATTAGAAATTCTTTA
Organism: uncultured Caryophanales bacterium; assembly: GCA_946536225.1. Lineage (GTDB taxonomy): Bacteria > Bacillota_I > Bacilli_A > RF39 > UBA660 > UBA6985. The sequence continues at coordinate 219,379 of CAMNEE010000002.1, forward strand.
AAAAGAATATTTGATGATACATATGAAATAGTCATGGCTAAAAATGGAGAAGAAGGAATAGACATCATTGATAAAAATATTGTTCAACAAAACTTTGATCCTAATAGACTAAATATTGTAGGTATCTTACTAGATTTAATTATGCCTGGTAAAACAGGATTTGATGTACTTAACTATTTAAAACAAAGAAGATTATTAGATAAAATACCAGTTGCTATTATATCTGGTGATGAAACAATAGAAACAAGAAAAAAAGTATATGAATATGATATAGTTGATATGCTTGAAAAACCATTTAATACAGATAATATTAGAAAACGTATTAATAAGATTATTTCTTTATACGAAACAGGTAACTCACTTCAAAGTATGTTAACTGCTCAAGAAAAGAAAATAGAAGAACAGGAAGCATCAGCTCAATCTAATACACCTGAGATTATTGTTTGTAATGTAGTAAAGAATATTCATAACTGTGATGTATCTCAAAAGATTACTAATTATTGTTTAGCTCTTGCTACAGAACTTAAAACATCTAATCCAGCACTTAATATTGATGATAGATTTATAAAAGCAATCACAGATACATGTTATTTATATAACATAGGTTCTATTGCCATGGATAATACAGCTATTATTAATAAAGAATATGTAGAAACAGAAATTAATTATGCTTTAGAAATAATAAAAATAGTTTTAACAGATGACTATGATTTAAAAGTAGCATCTAATATAGTTAAATATGCATGTGAAACCTACAATGGTCGTGGACTTCCAAATGGTATTCAAGGTGTTGATATACCAATTGAAGCATCTATTGTAGCAGTAGCAGTAAGACTTGCAAACGATACTTCTAATTTACCATTTGTATCTAAAGCACTTGACGTAATTGAAGATGAATCTCCAAGATATAATCCAAATGTCTTAGCTGCACTTAATGCAATTAAAGATAGAATGAATTAATTATGAAAGTGTTTAAGAAATATGCACCATATATTTTATATGGAATAGGTATAATAATTACACTTGTTATATCTATTTATGTTAATTCTTCTGAAAGCAATAATGTTATTACATCTGTAACTAGTATGAATCAAGGTGGATATGATTATAAAGTTTATTACAAAGAGAATCCTTATTATAAAGAACCTTTTTATGATAAAACATCTAAAGAATTTATAGCAGGATCCTTAGTAGATAAAATAGACATCACTTTTGATTATCATTTAACTTTTTCAGATATTGTATCTAATAGTATTAGTTATTATTTTGAAACATCTCTTAATGTTGAAAATAAGTTAGATGATATTAAAACAGGTGAAAAAGAAGAAGAAAAAATCATAAGTAATAAAAATGATTTAACTAAAACAATTAGTATAGATTATAACTATTATAAAGATTTATATAATAATTATATAAATGACTTAGGTACCTCTTATGAGGGTAATGCAATCATTAAAGTATATTTTAAAGTTAATAGTAAAGTAGATTATCAATCTATTGATAACTTAGATAATAATACATTCCAAGAATTAATAATTCCAATTACTTCTGATCCATTTGAAATAAAGTACGCTACAAATATTTCAAATAAAGAAAAGACTATTACTATTAAGAAAAATGGAAGAGAAAGTATTTATAATACTATTATTTCTATCTCTATGTGGGGTATAGCACTTTTACTATTAATTCTTGCATCAATTAGATTTAATAAGGAACAAGACTTATCATCTCCATATAAGAGAAAATTATCTAAGATACTAAGAAATAATGATGACTTAATTGTAGATGTAAAAAGACTACCTTACTTAGATTCTTATGAAGTAATTGAAGTAGCATCTTTCCAAGAACTTAAAGACGCTGCCATGAACGTTAATATGCCAATTAACTTTAAAGAAGAAAGAAGAGTAGCTAAGTTTGTTGTTATTAAAGATAATATAGCATGGATTTATTATTTAAAAGAAAATAAAAAGGCTTAACCTTTTTATTTTTTTAATTAATGTGTTATAGTATAGACGAATAAGAGGTGATGTACATGGCTTCATTTACAACAAGAATAAAAGATGAAATAACTAAAATTGAAACTAATAAACTTGAAAGCATTGCTGAGGTATGTGCATACCTTGAAGTAAATGCATCATTTAAGAATAATGAAATAATCATGTTTATAGAAAATGCATCAGTTGCAAGACGTATGTTTTCTTTAATAAAAAGAATATATGGTATTAATATAAAATTAACAATTAGAACACAAAAAAAGTTTGTTAAAAAAACTATGTATATTCTAGAATTAAAAGAGAAAGTAGATATTATCACATCTGATGTAAAAGATATGTTTAATAATATTAAAGATTATTCAGATGAAGAAAAAATGAGTTATATAAAAGGGGCATTCCTTTCAAGTGGATCTATAAATGATCCATCTACAAGTAAGTATCATTTAGAACTTTTAATAAGTGATAAAGAAGTTGCAAATCTTATTAATGAACTACTTAGAGAGTTTAACTTTAATTCTAAGATAATATCACGTACAAAGGGATATATGATATATATAAAGTCAGCCGAAGAAATAAGTGACTTTATAAAAATGCTAAATGCTATAGATGCCTTATTCTATTTTGAAGACATAAGAATTTATAGAGACCATAAAAACATGGTTAATAGACTAAATAACTGTGAACAAGCTAATGTAGAAAAAATGATGAAAACTTGTAATGAACAAATAGAGAATATTAACTATTTAATTAAAAATGATATGTTAATGCTACTTGATGATAAAACTAAAACAATAGCAGATTACCGTATTAAATATCCTGAAACAACAATGTCTGAACTTGCTGATATAATTTCAGTAGAAACAGACTTTAAAATGTCTAAATCAAGTATTAATCATGGCTTTAGAAAAATTAAAGATTTAGTAAACAAGTCAAAGAAAAGTGAATAAGTCACTTTTCTTTTTATTTGAAATAAAATACAAGTAGGTAAATGTAAGAATAATAATATCAGGAATATTTTAAATTCTATAAGGTAGAGGAGTATCTCTACTTTTATTTTGTTTTTTTTATTGATATAATTATATAGGATAAGGAGTTGGCTAAAATGATGAGTCTCAAAGAATATCAACAAGGGTTAAAATTTTTATTTATTATAGCCATAAAAAGATTATATAAAGGTGAGGTTTTTATACTAAATAGTATAGATCATGGTATCCAAACTAAAATAGAAGCCGCCATTAATATAACGGAAGATGAAATACCAAATATTAAAAAAGAAATGGATAATTTAATTAATAGAAATCTTCCAATCACAAAAAAGATTATTAGTAAAAAAGATGCATATGATTTCTATATTAGACATAATGAAATAGAAAAAGCTGAAAACGTACTTAAGATAAGTAATATATCAGTTTCTATGTTTGAACTTGATGGAGAATATAATTATTTCTATTCTTCTGAAATGCCTGAGTCAACAGGACTTTTAAAAGGCTATGATTTATATTATGTTAAACCAAATCAAATTGTTATTTCCTATACTATGAATGGAAAAATGGATTTTAAGTTTAGAAATAATATATTTGAAACATATGATAATAGTCGTAATTGGGCAAAAAAAATTCATATTGAATATGTATCAGATATTAACAATTTAATTGCTAAAGGCAAGATGGATGATCTTATTAGAAAATGTGATTTACTAATGGATGTAGAAATATATTTAGCATGTCAAAAGATTATAGCATCAGAAAAGAAAATAGTATTACTTGCTGGTCCTTCTAGTTCAGGTAAAACAACTACTTCAAGAAAACTTGCTAATGCTCTAGGTTCAATAGGAATAGAAGCAAGAGCAATTACGCTTGATGATTATTTCTTAGAAAATGATGAAGCACCATTATTACCTGATGGTTCAAAAGATTATGAATCCCTAAAATCTTTAGATTTAGATTTATTTAATAAACATATAGAAACACTTCTTAATGGTGGAGAAGCAAAATTACCAGTATATAACTTCGTACTTGGTATGAAAGAATATCCTAATCCTCCAATAAAATTAGAAGAAAACGAAGTAATAATAATTGAAGGATTACATGGAATAAATCCAAATTTATTCTATAAAAAGGAACTTGCAAATGATGCCTTTAAGATATATATAAGTCCATTCTCACCACTTAGAATAGATAGACATAACTATATATCTTCAACTGATAATAGATTATTAAGAAGAATAGCAAGAGACTTTAGAACAAGAGGTAAGAGTGCAGAAGCATCACTAGACTCATGGTCTAAAGTAAGAGAAGGAGAAGAAAAATATATCTTCCCATATACAGATTCAGTAGACTATATTATTAATACATCTAGTATCTATGAAATAGGTATATTAAAAGTCATGGTAGAACCACTTCTATATAATGTAGAATTTGATTCACCAAGTTATAAAGAAGCAAGAAGATTACTTGATAGCTTAAGATGTTTCTATCCAATATCAAGTGAATATGTATCTAAATCATCTGTATTACGTGAATTTATAGGTGGTTCAATATTTGAAGGAGATGTTACATAAAATGAAAAGAATAGCAATAAATGGATTTGGTCGTATTGGTAGACTAGCTTTTAGAGAATTAATAGGAGATAAAGATTTAGAAGTAGTAGCAATTAATGATTTGGCTTCTACTGAAGATCTTTATATGTTACTAAAGTATGATTCAAACTTTAGAATGTTTAATTCTTCTAAACTATCATTTGATGATGAACATATCATCATGAATGGTAAAAAAATAAGAGTATATAAAGAAATGGATGCACTAAATCTTCCTTGGGATAAAGAAAGAATAGATGTAGTTCTTGAGTGCTCAGGTCATTATACTGAAGTTGAAAAAGCTGAAAGTCATATTAAAGCTGGTGCTAAACATGTAATTATATCTGCACCTGCTAAAGGAGATTGTAAGACTGTTGTATATAATGTTAACCATGATATCCTAGATGGTACCGAAAAAATTATTTCAGCAGCAAGTTGTACAACTAACTGTCTTGCTCCAGTTTTAAAAGTAATAGATGATGAATATAAAGTAGTAGCAGGATACATGACTACAATACATGCAACTACTAATGATCAAACAACACTTGATGTTGTACATAAGAAGGGTGCTTACTCAAGAAGAGGAAGAAGTGCCATGGAAAATATTATTCCTGCAGAAACTGGTGCTGCAAAAGCAATTGGTAAAGTTATTCCAAGTGTAGATGGAAAACTTAAAGGTTCAGCTTTCAGAGTACCAACAATAGATGGCTCTGTAGTAGATTTAACTGTAATAGTTGAAGGACATCCTACAAAAGATGAAGTAAATGCAGCATTTGAGCATGCTTCAAATAAAACATTAAAGATTACGAATGATCCAATTGTATCAAGTGATATAATTGGTCAAAAAGTAGGTGCTTTAGTTGATGGATTATTAACTGATACACTTACAACTGAGGATGGACAAACTATAGTAAAAGTAGTAGCTTGGTATGATAATGAACTAGGTTACACTTCTCAAATGATTAGAACAATGAAAGTTCTTATTTAAAAGGTATAATATGAAAAAGATTAAATACATCTTTGTATTCGTTTTTCTTCTTTTTATTAGCTTAACTCCAGTATTTGCGTCTAATTTTCAACCAAAGGCAGCACTTAATGAATTATATGATGGATCAGGTTCGTTCTATGTTAAATTATGGTTTGAAGGAATAAGTGCTAACGAAGTAGAAAATTATATTCAGTATGATCCAACGCTTTTTGAAATTGATCTTCATAATTCAGAACACTTTGAAGTAAGTGAATCTTATACTGATAAAGAAGGCAAATACAAAAAAATGTCCATCAATGCAAAAGCAGAAGATGATTATAAAGATGACATATATGCCATAGTTGAATTTAAATTAAAAAGTTCATTTAATATTGGAGACACTACACATGTAGTTTTAGGTGACTTTATTACTAATAGCTTAGAAGGCAAGAAATACAAGAACAATGGTTTAATGTTAACTATAAATTATCATAGTTTAAAAGACATTTATTTCATAAGTGAAATAAGAACTGATGCTACTGATAATAAGATGTGGTTAAATGATAGACTATATTTAATATTATTTGTTGTAGTAATAATAATTACTTTAATAGTGGTATTCTTAATAATGCCTGCTAATACTACATATGGAAATAATAAACGTAGAATGAGAAAGAGTATTAAAACTAATAAGAAGAACTCTAAAGTACATCCTTTATCTATAGATATAGATGATATATCTAGAATAGGTGAGAAACCAAAAGAAGAACCTAAGAATAAACTTGAACTAGGTTCATATAATCCTTTAGCTTCTAATAAAGCAAAAGAGAAAAAGAAATTATCAAACGATAAAGATTTCAAAGAATCAAAAGTAAATGTATTTAAATCTAATAAAAAATAGTTTGACAAATATTATATTTATTAATATAATGAAACTTGTTAAAAACAAATGACGAAGACGTTAAATACCGAGTAGTATGAAGAGAGTTTTCCATATTGGTGAAAGGAAAATATATAAAAAGTATTTATGAATCACTTCCGATGTTATTTGGGGATAAGCCAAATACGAGATATCTCGCGTTAAGAGATGAAAGTGCATGAATTTAAACTCATGAATTAAGGTGGTACCACGGAGGATATTACTTCGCCCTTAGTTTGTGGGTTTTTTTGTTTTTAAAAAAGGAAAGGTGAAAGATAATGTTTAAAGAATTAGACAAAAGACCAACTGCAGAAGTTGAAAAGACTATTTTAGAGACTTGGAAAAAGGAAGATATTCTATCTAAGACTATTGAAAATAGAAGTGATAAAGAAAACTGGGTATTCTATGATGGACCTATTTATGCTAATGCCAAACCTGGTATTCATCATGTATTTGCAAAAACAATCAAAGATTCATTTTGTAAATACAAAGTAATGAAGGGTTTCAAAGTAGATAGAAAAATTGGACTTGACTGTAATGGTCTTCCGATTGAATATAATGTTGAAAAGAAACTAGGAATAAATGGTAAAAAAGATATTGAAGCAATGGGTATTGATAAATTCGTAGAAGAATGTAAAAAGAATACTGCTGTTAATATTGATGAAGTTAATAAAGTAACTGATATGATGGGTCAATTTATTGACCAAGAAAATCCATATATTACTTGTGTTAATGATTACCATGAAACTGAATGGTATTTACTTAAGGAAATGCATAAAAAAGGTGCTATTTATCACTCTAATAAGATATTACCTTACTGTCCTAGATGTGGAACAGAACTTGCTAAATTCGAAGTAGATCAAGGATATCAAGTAGACTCAGTTAATACTGTAATTGTTCCATTTAAAGTAGTAGGTAAAGATGAATACTTACTTGTATGGACAACAACTCCTTGGACTTTAATGGATAATGTTGCTGCCTGCGTTAATCCAGATTTAACTTATGTTAAAGTTGATTCTCAAGGATATAAATTTATCTTAGCTGAAAGCTTAAAAGATAAAGTAGTAGGTGAAGAAGCTGAAGTTATTGAAACATTTAAAGGTACTGACTTAGTTGGTACTGAATATGAACAATTAATGCCATTTGCTAAAGTAGAAGATGGAAAATCATTTGTAGTAGTTGCAGATAACTATGTTACTAGTGAAGATGGTACTGGTATCGTTCATATTGCTCCTGCTTATGGTGAAGACGATAATAGAGTTTGTCGTGAAAATGGAATTGGTTGGACACAAAGTGTAGACTTACAAGGTAAATATACAATTGGTCCTTGGAAAGGCACTTTAGTAACTGATAAAGATCTTGAAATAGCAATTATTAAATATTTAAAAGAAAATGATAAATTATTTAAGAAGATTAAGATTGAACACGATTATCCACATTGTTGGAGATGTAAGTCGCCATTAATCTACTATGCTAAACCAGCTTGGTATATTAAGACTACTGATTATAAAGATAAGATTATTGAAGAAAATAATAAGATTAATTGGTATCCAGATTATGTTGGTACTAAACGTTTTGGTAACTGGTTAGAAAACATGGTTGACTGGGGTATTTCTAGAAACCGTTATTGGGGATGTCCACTTCCATTCTGGGTTGATGATGAAACTGGAGACTTTGAAGTAATTGGTTCAAGAGAAGAACTTATTGAAAGAGCAGACCAAGATTTAAAATATGAAGATATAGATTTACATAGACCATATGTAGATAATATTACTATTACTAATCCAAAGACTGGTAATAAGATGCATAGAGTAAGTGATGTAATTGATGTATGGTTTGACTCAGGTGCAATGCCTTATGCTCAATGTCATTATCCATTTGAAAACAAAGAATGGTTTGAAAGCCACTTTCCAGCAGACTTTATTGCTGAAGGTGTAGACCAAACAAGAGGATGGTTCTATACATTACTTGTAATTTCAACAATTATCTCAGGTAAATCAAGCTTTAAAAATGTTGTAGTAAACGATATGATGCTTGATGAAAACGGAAAGAAGATGTCTAAGTCTTTAGGTAACATTGTTGATCCAGTAGAAATGATGAATACATATGGAGCAGACAACATTAGATGGTATATGTTATATGTTTCTCAAGTATGGACTCCATTAAAGTTCTCTGAAAACGGAGTTAAAGAAGTACATTCTAAGTTCTTTAATCCATTTAAGAATACTTATACATTCTTCCAAACATATGCTAATATTGATAATATTGATATTAAAGAATGTAATGTTCCATATGAAGAAAGAGAAGATATTGATAAATGGTTACTATCTAAATATAATCAATTAGTATTAGATGTAACTGAAGGATTTGATTCATTTGATTTAAATCAAGTAGTTAGAACTATAACTACATTTGTATCAGAAGATTTATCTAACTGGTATATTAGACGTAATAGAGATCGTTTCTGGTCTTCTAAACTAGATAATTCTAAGAAGTCAGTATATATGACTACTTATGAAGTATTAAATGGTTTATGTAGACTTGCAGCTCCTATTATTCCATTTACAACTGAAGAAATCTATAAGAACTTAACAGGTGAAGAATCAGTTCATTTAGCTGATTATCCAACTGCTAATAAAGAGTTAATTAATAAAGAAATCGAAACTAAGATGGATTTAGTAAGAGACTTAATTTCAACAGGAAGATTTGTAAGAGAAGAAACTAAGATTAAAGTAAGACAACCATTATCAGAAGCTTTAATTGATGGTAAATATGAGTCTATCCTAGGTTCTTTAGTAGATTTAATTATTGAAGAATTAAATGTTAAGAAAGTAACATTTGTAAGTGACTTATCTAAATATATGAATTTCACAATTAAACCAAACTTTAAAGTGTGTGGTGCTATGTTTGGACCACGTATGAAGAGTTATCAAGAACTTCTTCTTAACTTAAATGAAGATGACGAAGAAGCTCTACTTCAAGAAGAAACTATTACAGTTGATTTCGATGGTGAAAGACTTGATATTACTCCTGATATGGTAGATGTAAGAATTGAATCTAAAGAAGGATTCGACGTTGGAATGCAAAATAATAGATTCGTTATTCTTAATACTGAACTTACTGATGATTTAATTCTTGAAGGTCTTGCACGTGAATTTGTATCTAAAGTACAAAATATTAGAAAGACTTCAGGTTTAGATATTGCTGATAGAATTAAATTATTCTATTCAGGTGATGAATTAACTAATAAAGCATTTGATGTTTATAGTGACTATATTATGTCTGAAACACTTGCCACTGTTTATGAACTTCGTGATGGTGGAGAAGTGAACGACATCAATGGTCATGATGTAAGCATTACTGTTGAAAAAAATTAAAAGATGACGCTTGTCATCTTTTTTATTTATTATTTATTAATTACTAAAAATAATGATATAATATAACTATATGGAAGGAAGATAAAAAAATGGGATTAATAAAAGCTGCACTTACTGCAACATCACAAGTAGTAGGTGATCAATTTAAAGAAGTCATCACTGTAGCTGATAGTGATGCAAGCCTACTTGTACAAAGAGGTATTGTTAATCATGGAGCAGGAAATAGAAACTATACAGAGGGTGTTATTACTAATGGTAGTACAATAATTGTTCCAACTGGTTATGCCATGATGATGGTTGAAAATGGAGCAATAAAAGAATTTACTGCAGAAGAAGGAACTTATACTTGGGATTCTACTTTACAACCTTCAGTATTTGAAGGAGGATTCTTCAAAGGTATAGGAGATTCAATTAAACAAATTGGAAATCGTATTACTTATGGAGGACAAGCAGTAGCTGACCAAAGAGTATATTTCATTAATACTAAAAATATAACTGGAAATAAATTTGGTTCACAACAACCAGTTACAATTGCTGATCCAAGATATGGTTCAGTAGAAATTACTTACAATGGAGAATACTCATTTAGAGTTGTTGATCCAGCTGTTTTAGTTGCTCAATTACTTGGTTCTAATGCTAAAGAAAATGTAACAGTAGAAGAAGTAGTAGGTGGTCAATTAAAGACTCAATTCTCATCAAACGTATCGACTTGTATAAGTGATTTAATGATTAAAAATAATATTTCATTTAATGCTATTCAAGGTTACAAGAATGATATAGTTAAAATCATGAATGACTTACTTGATGAATCATGGACTAAACAATATGGTTTAGAAATTAATGATGTTGCACTTAATGTTAATGCATCTGAAGAATCAAGAGAAATCATTAGAAGTATTGATAGTAGAATTGCTATGGGTAACGTATATGCAAATGGTAATGCTCAAGCTATGATGGCTGCAGATTCTGCAACTGCTATGCTTAATGCATCTCAAAATGCAAGTGGTTCTGTTGGTGCTTTCATGGGAATGAATATGGCTCAACAAGCTGGTTCTAACATGATTGGTGCTGCAGGAAATATTCAAGGGCAAAACAACAATAACCCACAATAATGATTAATTAAGCAACCTTCGGGTTGCTTTTTATTATGTTGTTTTTATTCGAACTTTTTTATATAATTTTACTAGGTGAAATTTAATGAATAAAAAGAAATGTTATATAGCTTTAATCATTTTACTTATAGATCAAGTTATAAAAGGATTAGTTCAAACTTTTGAACTAAAATATGTTATAATAAATAATATTTTTAGTATTGAATATACAACTAATACAGGAGCCGCATTCTCTATTTTAAAGAATCATTCAACTTCTTTATTAGTAATAGGAATAATTACACTTATTCTTGCATATAGTTTATCTTTTTCTTATAAAGAAAATAAACTAAATGATTTTCTATTTGGATTACTTTATGCAGGTATATTTGGAAATATAATTGATCGTGCCTTATTTGGTTATGTAAGAGATTTTATTTCAATTGGTAATTTTCCAGTATTTAATATTGCAGATATATGTATAGTTGTAAGTATTATTATGCTTACAATTGTTGCAATTAAAAGTGATATAAGTAATAAAAAGGTAAGTGATAAAAATGAAAATAACAGTAGAAGAGAACACGACAAGAATTGATAAGTATTTAACTGGTTATCTAGATGAATCTAGAAGTTCTATTGATAAAATGATAGATGCTGGATTTATTAAAGTAAATGGTAATACAGTTAATACTCATTATGTTCCTAAAACTGGAGATGAAATAACTGTTGAAGGTGGGTTTAAAGAGGAAGTTGATATTAAACCTGAAAAGATGGATTTAGATATTATTTATGAAGATAATGATGTACTAGTTATTAATAAACCATCTGGATTAGTAGTTCATCCTGGAGCAGGGAACCAAAACGGAACACTTGTAAATGGTCTTATGGCTCATACTGAAGATTTATCAGATATAAATGGAGAAGTAAGACCTGGTATAGTTCATAGAATTGATAAAGATACAACAGGTTTAATGATTGTTGCTAAGAATAATAAAGCTCATGAAGTATTATCTGATGCTCTATCTCGTCATGAAATAAAAAGAGATTATCTTGCTATTGTTAAAGGTGAATTTCCAAGTGATACAGCAACAATAGATGCTCCAATTGGTAGAGATGAAGTTAATAGAAAAAAGATGGCTGTAACTAGTAAAAATAGTAAAGATGCTATTACTCATTTAAGAGTTGTTAAAAGATTTAAAGGCTATACTCTAGTAAGACTTAGTCTTGAAACAGGAAGAACTCATCAAATAAGAGTTCATATGTCTTATATTGGTTATCCAATAGTAAATGATCCATTATATGGAACAGGTGAGGCTACTGAATATGGTCAATTCTTACATTCGACATCAATTGATTTTATTCATCCAACAACAAAAGAGAATATGCATTTTGAAATAGATATGCCTAAAGAATTTAAAGAATTTTTAAGTACTTTAGAAGAAAAATAGAAAGGTGGTACTAATATGTACTTAACTGATAATGATGAAATAACAATGAAATTAGTTCATTATTTTATTACTGAAGAGAATTATCAACCAATTATAGTGCAAGGCTCTGATAATGAAATATGGCTTGAAAACATCGATAAACCATATTCAGTAATAAGAATAAATGCTAATTACATTCATAATAATGAACAATTACAATATGATTTATATAAATCAAAAGCTGTAATTAAACAAATAAAAAGAAAAACATTATCTTTCTCAATTAATATGTTAAATATCGTATTAAACTTAGGTGATAATGTTAAACCGGAAGATTTTAAAGATAAAGTAGTTGATATACTACCAATCGAATCTACAAACGATGAAAAATTACTTGAGTTATTCCCAGAAATAGCTAATGATAAGGTAGACGCTGGAGATTCAGTTGATTTCTTCCTAAATGTTACTAAAGATATTAATGAAGTAACTGAAAAAAAGAACAAAATATATGAAAAGATATTTAAAAAGAAAACTATATTAATAACTTATCTTTTAATAATTATTAATGTATTATTATTCTTATATTCTTCCGCTAATCCAGATGTTATTTATAAATATGGTATGAATGGCAATGCCTTTAAAGCAGGAGAGTATTATAGAGTAATTACTGCAGCATTCTTCCATGGAGGATTAATACATTTATTCTGTAACATGTACTCATTATACATAATTGGTAACCAAGTAGAAAACCTATTTGGTAAGTTCAAATTTACTTTAATATATTTAATAAGTGCTATATGTGGTTCCCTTTTAAGTGGACTATTAAGTAACTCACTTTCTATTGGTGCATCTGGTGCTATATTTGGTTTACTTGGATGTTTAACTTACTTTGGATATCATTATCGTTTATTCTTAGGAAATACACTTTTAACTAATATAGTTCCAGTTATAATAATTAACTTAGTAATTGGATTCTCACTTTCTAATGTTGATAATTATGCTCATATTGGAGGACTAATAGGTGGAGTATTTTCAAGTATGATGGTTGGTATTGAAGGAAAATCTGATAAAACAGATAGAATAAATGGAACAATAGTTACAATTGCTTTCATAGCATTCATGGTATACATGGTATTATTTAGATAGCTTATGCTATCTTTTTTTTTAGACAGTTGTTATAATTAAACTAGGTGATAGTATGAAAACTGAAGAGTTTAATTTAAATGGTAAAAAAGTTGAACTTATTGTAGAAGTACCTAATATAGAAGAAGTCTTAATTGGTGAAGATTTAGAAGACACTATGGATTTGTCTAAAGTTATACCTAAAGAAGGTGCGGAAGATGGAAAGTAGATTTCAAGAGATTGATAGATTTCTAAAGGATTATTCCGAGATTCTAAAACAAAATCCAGGTCGTGATTATGGTCCATCATTTTGGTATGCACAATTATCTGGATATCGTTATTCAAATGAAGAATACAAAACAGATATACGTGATCAATGGGATGATTTAATTAATTACTTTAGAATTGATCCAAATAGACCGACCAATCAAAACCTAAATGTTTATAATGATACTAGACAAATTAGATTCTTACAATTCGCTAGTGCCAAAGAATCCCCAGCAAAAGAATATTATAAAATGTATATTTCTTTTGATAAAGAGCATATTGGACCAGCTACTAAACTAATATTTGATTTTGTTAGAAATAATGGTATGGAATCACATTCTAAACTATCTGATACATTAAGATGCGATTCTATTGTTATGAGAATCAAAGGGGAAGAAGATACTGTTAAATTATTAAACTTTATTAACAGTAATGATTATTTAAAAAGAAATGCAAGATTAACTAATCCTTTTATGTTAAGAATAGGTAAAGTAGGAATAGCATATGATGCACATCTTAGTTTTAACGAAACATTATCAGAAGTACTTTATAACTATTTTTATATAAAGGTAAATTCTCGTTCGCTTGATAGTGTTTCTTATGAAGACTTTGCAGCTTATGCAAGAAACTATGAAAAAGCTATGTATTCATCATCAGAAGCAATAGAATACATTGCTAGTCTTCATTCATTTAAGAGATGTGAACAAAGATGGAACATGTCAAAAGCAGATGTACATGATAACTATAAAAAAATATTGGATTTAATTGGTAAAAGTGTCCAAAAAGATTTTAATCTTAATGACTTTTTTACAAATGTAAATAATTATATGAATAATAGATTTGAAGATAATATTCAAAGCTTATCTAGTCCAACAGAAAGACTTGATCAAACTGAGACTCAAGTCTACTATAACTATAAAGAAGAACAAATGTTATTAGATGAATATATTAATTATGCTTTATCTAAATATAGCAGTGTTGATGTTATTGCAAATGCCTTAAATGCATATGCAGAAGGAAAACAAAATACAATTACTCGTGACAAGGATTTTAGGCTAAGATTTTCTAATTGTATTACACCGTCACATATAGCTGATCTTACTGCAAATGATACATATTCATATGTTTTAAGAATTCGTGATAATAAGATTAATATGATATTCCAAGGTTTATATCAAACTTACCAAAAATATGGCGTAGAGCAAGTAAGAGTTGCTGCTCAAAGAGCAACTGAAGGAAACTATTCTTCAATTACTAATGGTGATAATGGTTATAGAGAATTTATAAAAGAAAATGTTACACCAGGAGAATTCCTTGATGCACTTATTATAATTTCTAATACATATTCACCAGAAAGATATGGTGTAGAATTCCAAAATGCAATTACAAGTGCAATAGGAAGAAAAAGATAAAATTTGACAAAATAACTTATAAGTTATAGTATAACAACTACAGAAAAGGGGTGTCTCATGGCTCATTATTGTTCAGACTGTGAAAATTTAAACCTTAAAAAAGAAAAATATCCAGGCTGCTGTAATTGTAAAAAGAAAAAAGCAGATGTCTGGGCATGTGATGACGCATGTGATAAATTTAGTTACGATTGGTCTAGACCTGCAAGCAAAAGAAAAGATATTTATGCTACTGCTTTTAGGGAAAAGAAAAAAGACCATAGTAAGATAACAGGTGCCCAATTATTTGGAATGTTAATACTATTCTTTATAGTTTGGTTAGTAGCCTTTTTAAGCAATTAAAAATTAGGAAGCATTTCCTAATTTTTTAGTGTTTATAAATATAACAAATGATAGCATAAGTATTACTCCAAATGAATCAACACCAACGTCATATATGCATCCATATCTTCCAATTATAAATGTTTGGTGTAACTCATCTATAACACACATGAGTATTGATAAACCAAGAGTTAATAAATATACTTTATTTTTACTTTTAATATAATCATTTAATAATAAATATACAAAAAGAGTTACTATACTAAACTCAAACATATGAGCAAACTTTCTAATAGTTCTTTTAGTAACTATAAAAGTATTATTTGTATTAAATGTAACTTTAGATAAAAAATCATTACTTTGTTTTGCAGACTTTATTCCATTTTGATTTGATAAATAAAACACAAGTCCTAGTACTAATAAAAGTAATATTATATGAATTATTTTTTTCATAAAATCACCAATTACATTATATAAAAGGGTTTTATTTATCTCAATACATAGACTTAAAATAATTAATTATTGTATAATGTTAATGTGAGGTAATTATGAAAGATATATTTAAAAAAATTAATAAAAAATCATTAACAACTATCTATATATTAAAAACATTTATTTATATTATTTGGAGTACAATAGCTACATTATTTTTAATATTTATTAATGATGGTACTACTAAATCAGATATTATTTTATTATTTGTATTTTTTATAATATTATTACTTTTAAGATACTATCTTAAAAATGAATATTATAAGAAAAAGAATAAGACATATTATTCTATTAAACATAATATAGAAATATTTATATTTAATAAAATAAATGGCATTAAGACTGAAGATATATATGATTTAGATAAAGAACATCTATCAAATAAATCATTAGAGTTTACTTATAATTTAACTAAGCTTTATAGTGATATAGAACGTACCTTTATTCCATTTTTAATTGGAGCAGTTTTAGTATTTATTGTTACTGCAAAATTATCTGTATTACTTGCGCTTGTTATTTATGCTTTAACAATTGGTCTAACTATTTATAGATATAAAAGTATTATAAAAGAAGATAATTATTGGTCTAATTATAATAACTTATTTAAAGACTTTGTATTAAAATTAACTACTATTAAAAAACTACATATCTTTGATTTTGCATTAAAGAAAATAAAAGAAGATAAAGAAGTAGAAAACGTAATAGTAGAAAATGATTACAAAGAAGATTACATATTAAATGATTATTTAATAGTTCTTTTATGTGGTCTAATGGTATTTGTAATATTAAAACTAGATTCATTTAGTATAATTGGTCATATGTGTTTCTATGCAATTATGATTCTTAAACTTAGAAAATTAATATTTAGACTATGCCCAGCTATTAAAAATATCTTTCATACATATGCATCATTCCGTGAGTTAGACTCTATATTTAAAGATAATATAGAAACTAATATTGTTAGTACATTTAAACATATTGAACTTAATAATATGAAATATACAAGACATGATGATTCATGTGTAATTACAGTTGATAACTTAGAAATAGAAAAGGGAGATGAGATAAGTATAATAGGTAAACCAGGCCAAGGTAAGTCTGTTATATTAAATGTTTTATCTGGAATGTATAAACTTGCTGAAGGAAGAATAGCTGTAGATAATGAAACTTTAAATGGTGAGTTAGATCTTGCATACTTATCTACAAATGATCAAATATTTAATCTTTCATTAAGAGAAAATTTATCACTTGGTATGAAAGTAAGTGATGAAGTAATTTTACAATTTATTGATGAAGCAAATCTATCAGAATGGTTTGGCCTTCTTCATAGTGGACTTGATACTATACTTGATCCTGAACACGTAGAAATAACACCAACTGATATGATTAAACTAAATGTAATAAGAGCCGTTATCTTAGATAAACCTCTTTATTTAATTGATGACTTTGAAGGATACTTAGAAATTGAAGATGAAAAAGCTATCAGTGAAATAATAAAGAAATATTTAAGAAAGAAAACATTTATAATAGTTGCTCATAAACCAATATTTACAACTATTTGCAAAAAACATTATTTTATAAAAAATAATACATTATTAGAAAAAGAAACATTACTTTAAAAGAAATTCTAAAGTTAACTGTTAATAAATATAATTAGGAGGATATTAATGAAACATATAGGGAAAATATTAAAAAAATATATTCCAGCAATAATTCTTATCGTTATACTATTATTCATCCAAGCTCAAATAGAATTAAAGTTGCCTGAATATACTTCTAATATAATTAATGTAGGTATTCAAAGTAAGGGTATTGAGTCCTCAGTATTTGAAATAGTAAGTGAAGATACATTAGATTCAATAGTTTCAATATCCGGGGATGATGATATATATAAGAGTTATAGATTAAAGAAAAATAAATACTATCTTGAGGATATTAGTAAAAAAGATAAAGAAGAGTTAGAAAAGAAATTATTAAAACCAACGGTATTTTACTCATTCTTAAAGAATATGGATGCATTTAAAGATGCCACTCCAAGTGCCATTCTTTTTGCAATGACTAATGAAGTAGATCATACTTTAAGAAACTATTATAAAGAATTAGATAAATATGATGAAACAATGCTATCTCAAATAGCAATTAGTTATTTACAAGTAGAATATAAGAGTTTAGGTGTAGACTTAGACAAAAAACAAATGGATTATTTATTTAAATTAGGTCTAACTATGATTATTCTTACACTTGTTTGTTCTGTTGTAATTGTTTTAACAGCGTTTGTATCTTCAAGAGTAGCATCTTCCTTTGGTTATGATTTAAGAGAAGAAATGGTAAGAAAGATTACTTACTTTGCTCATGAAGATGTTAATAAGTTTAATACATCGAGTTTAATTACTAGATGTACAAATGATATAAGTCAGGTTCAAATGACTTTAACATTATTCTTAAGAATGGTTTTATTTGCACCTATAATTGGAATAGGGGCAGTTATTAAGTTACTTGGAAATAAAGCAGGTATGTCGTGGGTAATTGCTTGTGCAATAGGTGTAATTATTGTAATGTTAATGATTCTATTATTTGTTGCATTACCTAAATTTAGAGCAATTCAAAAAATAATGGATAGAATTAATCAAATAGTAAGAGAACAATTAAATGGTTTACCTGTTATAAGAGCATTTGCTAATGAAGAAATGGAAACAGATAGGTTTAATGCAGCAAATGAAGAATTAGTTAAAGTTAATTTATTTACTAATAAAGTAATGTCTTTAATAGGACCAGTTATGACTATCGTTATGAATGGTACTATGGTACTTATTTATGTAGTTGCTTTAAAGAAGATTGATAGTGGTGCACTTCAAGTAGGTACTCTTACAGCATTCTTAACATATACAATGCATATTATTATGTCATTCATGATGATTAGTATGCTATCTATCATGGGACCTCGTGCAATGATTTCTGTCAATCGTATAAGTGAAGTACTTGATACTAATACTAGATTAAAAGAAAAGAAAAATCCTAAGAAATTTAATGAGAATAAAAAGGGATTAGTTGAATTTAAGGATGTTAGTTTCAAATTTAAAGATGGAAGTGACTATGTCTTAAATAATATTTCATTTACTGCAAGAAAAGGTACTACTACAGCTATAATTGGTGCTACTGGTTCAGGTAAAAGTGCCTTAGTAAATTTAATACCAAGATACTTTGATGTTACAAAGGGAAGTGTTTCCATTGATGGAGTAGATGTAAGAGATGTAGCATTTAAAGATTTAAGAGATAGAGTTTCTTATGTACCTCAAAAGGGATACTTATTCAGTGGAACTATAGAATCAAATATAAAGTTTAGTAATGAAAATTTAAGTGATGAAGAAATGGTACGTGCAGCAAATATTGCATGTGCAACTGAGTTTATTGATGAAAAAGAAGAAAAGTATCAATTTGAAATTGCTCAAGGTGGTACTAATGTCTCTGGTGGTCAAAAGCAAAGACTTTGTATTGCAAGAGCGGTTGCAAAAAATGCTGAGATATTAATTCTTGATGATTCACTTTCTGCACTTGATTATAAAACTGACTCAGTGGTAAGAAAACACTTACAAGAAGAATTAAAAGATATAACAAAAATTATAGTTGCGCAAAGAGTTGCAACAGTAATGAATGCAGATCAAATAATAGTTTTAGATAAAGGTAAAGTAGTAGGAAAAGGAACTCACAAAGAACTTTACAAGAAATGCAAAGTTTATAAAGAAATTGCTTTATCACAATTAAAAGAGGAGGAACTTGTATAATGGAAGAAGAAAAGTTAGAAAAAACTCCTCGTAATAATCCAAGAAGACGTGGACCAGGAGGAATAGGTGCTCCTGCAGAGCATGCCAAAGACTTCGGAGGAACTCTAAGAAAGATATTAAATACTTTAGAAAAAGAGAAATATTTTATTATTGTTGCTTTTATATTCTCAATTGTAGCAACAATATTTTCTATATTTGGACCTAAGATACTAGGTAATGCTACTCAAACAATGTTTGAAGGAGTCATGAAAAAAGTAGCTGGTTCAGGTGGAATAGATATTCCTAAAGTAAAATTGATTCTAAAACAAGCAATGCTTTTATATGTAATAAGCGCATTCTGTAGTTATTTAGAAAGTTATCTTATGTCTATTGCTACTCAAAAGTATACATATAGATTAAGAAAACAATTAGAAGAAAAAATACATAAATTACCATTTAGCTATTTTGATAAACGTCAAAGAGGAGAAATATTATCAATTGTTACAAATGATGTTGATACAATGCAAATGTGCTTTAATCAATCACTTACGCAAGCAATTACAAGTCTTACAACTGTAATAGGTATACTTGTTATGATGCTAACAATTAATGTTCCTATGACTTTCGTAGCACTTTTAATAATACCTATAAGTGTATTATTTGTAACTTTAATAATTAGAAGAAGTCAAAGATACTTTGCAAGTAATCAAGATAACCTAGGACATGTAAATGGTAGTATTGAAGAAATGTTCTCAGGTCATAATGTAGTTAAATCATTTAATGCTGAGGAACGTTTGCTAGCAGATTTTAGTAAACATAATAAAGAGTTATTCACAACTGGTTGGAAGTCTCAATTCTATGGAGGCCTAATGCATCCTATCATGACTTCAATTGGTAACTTAGGATATGTTGCAATCGCAGTAATAGGTGGTAATAACATCATACATGGAAATATCAATGTAGGTGATTTACAATCATTTATTACATATTCAAAAAACTTTACTCAACCAATTATTTCTCTTGCTCAAGTCTTTAACCAAATTCAATCTATGGTTGCATCTGCTGAAAGAATATTTGCATTTTTAGGTGAAAAAGAAGAGAAATTTGATAAAGCAGTTGCATCAGTTGATGATATAGAAGGTAATGTTGAATTTAAACACGTAGCATTTGGTTATAGTAAAAATGTAAATGTTATTAAAGACTTTTCAGCTAAGATTAAAAAGGGTGAAAAGGTTGCTATTGTTGGACCAACAGGTGCTGGTAAAACAACTATTGTTAAACTATTAAT
The DNA here is from genome assembly GCA_946536225.1 of uncultured Caryophanales bacterium. GTDB lineage: Bacteria > Bacillota_I > Bacilli_A > RF39 > UBA660 > UBA6985. The sequence continues at coordinate 240,389 of CAMNEE010000002.1, forward strand.
GCATTTCTATGATTTAACTTCAGGTGACATTATTATTGATGGTAACTCAATAAACGACTATGATGTAAAAGAACTAAGAAAGAGCATTTCTATGGTTCTTCAAGATACTTGGCTTTATAATGGTACAATAAAAGAAAACCTTAGATATGGTCGTCTTACTGCAACAGATGATGAAATCATTGAAGCAGCAAAGATTGCTAATGCAGATGACTTTATAAGAACTCTTCCAGATGGATATGACACTATTATTGATGAAGATACTAGTAATATATCTCAAGGTCAAAAACAATTACTTACAATTGCAAGAGCAATATTAAGTAAATCTAAAGTATTGATTCTTGATGAAGCAACTTCATCGGTAGATACAAGAACAGAAGAGTTAATTCAAGCATCCATGGATAAACTCATGGAAGGAAGAACTTCATTTATAATTGCTCATAGATTATCAACAATTAAAAATGCTGATTTAATTCTAGTAATGAATGAAGGAGATATTATAGAAAAAGGTACTCATGATGAGTTGTTAAAGAAAAAAGGTTTCTATGCAAATCTTTATAATTCTCAATTTGAAAAGTAGGAGTAATCCTACTTTTTTCTAGATTAATTTAAAGTTGATAGATACAATAAAAGAGAGGGAGAAGCATATGAAAAAAATAGTAATAGGAGAAATATTTAAAGACAAAAAACATGGTTTTAGAGAAACTTCATTTGGACTATATGCTAAAGATGGAAAAGTATTAGTTACTTTTGATAAAAAGCATAACCAATATACTTTTATTGGTGGTGGTGTTGATGAAGGAGAAACTAAGCACGAATCTTTAAGAAGAGAATTCCTTGAAGAAGTAGGTATGAAGATTAAACATATTAAACATTTTATTACAATTGATTGTTTTTGGTTAGCAGGTGGAGATTATCCAATGGAGTCTCTTGCTAACTTTTATACAATAGAAATTGATAAAACTTTAGATATAGAAAAAGAAGGTAATTATGAATTTATTGATATAGATAAAGTAGATTTACCACTTCCTTATCATAAAAAAGCATTAGAACTATTTAAAGATTATTTAAAACAAAAAAAATATTGAAGATTATTCTTCAATATTTTTATTTACTTCCATTACAACAGGTAAAATCATAGGTCTTCTACCAGTTACTTTATTTATATACATACTTAATTCTAGAATAACTAAATTCTTTAAATCAGTAATATTAGCTTTATTCTTTAAAGCATTATTAACTATTTCAGTTACTTTATTTTCAATATCTTTTATTAATGATTGATTTTCATTAACAAGTACAAAACCTCTAGTTGTAATATTAGGTTTAATAATAAGTGAATGATCTTTTTTATTTAAGTTAAGAATAGTAACTAAAATACCATCCTTACTCATAATCTTTCTATCTTTTAATACAACAGAACCAACTTCACCAATTCTTGAACCATCTACATAAACAGTAGCAGCTTGAACTCTACCATGTCTTCTTACTGTTCCATCTTTTTCAATTGCAATAACAGAACCATTTTCACATAAGAATGAATGATCTTCAGGTACATCACATTGTTTAGCAAGTTCAATATGTTGTTTAAGCATTCTATATTCACCATGAATAGGCATAAAGTATTCAGGTTTTAATAATCTTAACATCCATTGTAATTCACCAGCTCTTGCATGTCCTGATGTATGAAGTGATTCATCATCTTCATTTGTATAAACTTTAACACCTTTTAGGTATAGCTTGTTAATTACATAATTAACAGATGCTCTATTACCTGGAATAGGGTTAGAACTAAATACTATTACATCATCTGGTAAAAGTTTAACTTGCTTATGAGTACCAGCAGCAATTCTTGATAAAGCTGCAAGTGGTTCTCCTTGTGAACCAGTACATAAAATAATATATTCATGTTTCTTTAAGTTTCTTGCAGCATTCATATCTATGAATATAGTTGGATCAGTAAGTAGTCCGTTTTTAAGAGCAATCTCTTTTGCATTTTCCATGGATCTACCAAATACAACAATCTTTCTATTGTTTTCTCTACAAGTTTCAACAATATGTTTAATTCTATAGATATTAGATGCAAATGTAGCAAGAATAATTCTGCTCGTTTGTTCTTTAGCAAATACATTTCCTAGTGCTTGGTCAACAACTGATTCAGAAGCAGAGAATCCAGGAATAAGCGCATTTGTTGATTCACTTAATAATAATTTAACACCCTCAGATCCTAATTTTGCCATCTTATGAATATCAGCCATAGGTCCAACTGGAGTTAAGTCAAATTTAAAGTCACCTGTATGTACAATATTACCATATGGAGTATGAATAACTATTGCATAACTATCAGGAATAGAGTGAGTAGTATTTATAAAATCTACAGAAAAATGTTTAAATTTTAATTCTGTATCTTTATTAAAAGCCTCTAAGTTACTACTAGGTAAATTTCTATCTTCTAGTTTCTTAATAATTAAATCACAAGCAATCTGTGGAGCATATATCTTAGGTACATTAATATTATTAAGTAAGAAAGGTATACCTCCTATATGATCTTCATGTCCATGTGTAATAATAAGTGCTTTGACTTTATCTTCATTTTGTTTTAAATAAGTAACATCTTGTATAACATAATCAATACCAAGTTCATCATTCTCTGGAAACATAACACCACAGTCAATGATGATTATTTCATCTTTATGTTCAATACAATACATATTTTTTCCGACTTCACCTAAGCCTCCAAGGGCATAAACGGCTACAATGTCGTCTTTATTTTTCATGTATAATTCCTCCTCGTTAAAAAATAAAAAATTATAGAAGCTTTTTTCGAACACAATAATAATACTACAAAATAAGTAAAAAGTCCAATCATATAACTATAATTAACATTTATTTATCTTTGCATTACAAATAATAATAATTTATAATATTCATTAGGTGAGACTATGAAAAAGAGAAACATCTTGCTAATGATTCTAATAATCATTGCATTGATTATATATATTGTTAACCCATTTGAAGTAGATATACCAGTAATTGGATTTAAAAAGACTTCAGATATCGTAGAAACTTTAAAATTAAATGATAAAAAATTAACGGTTACTTATTTTAAAGGGGATATGATTGATGAAGAAATATCTTTTAATAATACATTTGAAAAACTAATAAGTATTAAGAATAAAAATAAAGAAACAGTATCTTATTCAATTAATTTATCTGAGTCAGCTATATCAGATGAAAAACTAGTATTTTCACTTTTATTTTCTTCTAAAAAGGAAGGACCATATACTGATGTTATAACTGACAAAAGTATATCAGGAGATTATAGTTTAAAATATAACTTAGGAATAGAAGCAGGTAAGACTCAATATTTAAAAATAATATTTAAGTCTCTAAATGAAGTAGAAACTACTAAGTTAAAGGGTAAGATTTCTATTAATAATAACTTAACTAAAAAAGATGTATTTCATAATAACTTAGCAGATACATATCATGCAGTAGAAAAGAAGATTGATTCTTTAAATGGAATTCGTTATCCTGGTTTTTACATGACTGATGTTAAAAACTTTAATTTAGAAGACTCTGATCTATCAGGATATGTATTACTTGATGCAACTGATATATCTAATATAAGTTATTATTTCACAGTTTATAATGACTCATATATGTTATTTAAATACTTATACAATAATGCTTTTTCTAAGAATGATATAAGAGATCTTGATTATGGTGTACTTGGTAACTTAGACTTTGCATCAGTATGTGCATCATACACAAAAAAAGGATGCTCAGATATCATGAATTTACCAGTTAATACTGATGGATCTAAAAAAGACTTTAAAGAAGAAGTTGATAAAATATATGAAGAAGCAAAAACAAACTTTGATACAAGTAACAAATCAATAGTTATTTATAATGTAGAAACTGACCTTAGTAATACATATGGATTACGTGGATATATTTTAATTAAGAATGATGGAGAAACACCTGAATATTATTTATATTTAACTAACGATATATTCATGATAGCAGGTTATAATATTACTAAACTTGGTGATTTTGATTCATCATCAACTGCTATAAGAGCATATCTACCAAGTACTTGGCAAGTATCAGCTTCTTCTCCAAGTACAGTATGTTCATTCACTGGATTATCAGGTTGCAAAGATAAATCAGGTAACTATATTTAAAACAATTTCTTTTAATGTTATAATTTAAGAAAGAAAGGTGAATTAAAATGGAATTTGATAACTTAACTCAAAAACTATATAAAGAAAATTTCAACTGGGTATATTCCATTATTAAAGACCTTGATAAAAAGGGTATAGAATGTAAAGAAAAATTTACTAAAGACCCATATGTTTTAAACAATGTAATTGTATTAGGTTATTATTTTATGAATTTATTTATAGCATCAAATGATGACTATGATACAGAAGAACGTAATAAAATAATGTCTTCGGTTACAACTGGTGCAAGTTCATATAATCAAAAAGAATTAACACGTATTTATAACACTACTATAGATTTAAATAGAATAGTAGAAGATTATAATTCTATCGTTAGAAAAACTAAGTTGTATTCTAAAGAAGATGGTAATAAAGCAAGAATAGTTGCTATAGATGAAGTATATAGAAGAATATATCAAACAGTAAATAGAAGACACTTATTAGTCTTCAATAGAGTATTTATAGGTTCATATAAAGAATATGAATCGAGAATAGCAACAATAATTAATAGAGAATTGAAAGAGGAAAAATAGATGGTATCAGATGAGAAAGTAAAACAAATAATTAGTTCCTTAAAAGAATCAAATGTTTATAACTTTGATGATGGACAATTCAAAGAATTATTATCTCTTTTAAATGTCCTAGAACTAGAACTATTTAAGAATACTTTAAAAGAAACTAATGAGAACGATATTTTAAATAAATATTTATCACTTGAAAGTGATATTCTAAATACTATTCATGAAAAGTTAAATACTTTAGATGATACTGAATTAGTATCTTTATTTAAAGCATCTTTATTAACTAATAAGTATGTAGAATATTTAAGTGCTTTAGGTGTACCTGATTTACAAACAATTAGATTTTATATCTCTAATAAAGTAAATGTAGAAAACAAAGATAATTTAAATGGTACTATTAAATTAAATAGAATAATATCTAAGTTGTTAAAAGAAAAAGAAACACATAAGTTTGAATTTTAAGAATAGAGAAGTCTATTCTTTTTTTAAAGACAAAAAAATAAGACTTTAATAAGTCTTATTTTATTATCTGTTGTAGAATTCAACGATTAATGCTTCATTAATTTCTGCTGATAATTCAGATCTTTCTGGATATCTTACGAAAGTACCAGTTAATTTCTTAGAATCAAATTCAACAAATGGAGCAACAGTAGTGTTAGCTTCGATTGAATTTTTAATAACTGGATGTTCTAAAGATCTTTCTTTAACAGTAATAACATCACCAGGTGTTAATTCGTATGAAGGAATGTCTACTTTAGAACCATTTACTAAAATGTGTCCATGGTTAACTAATTGTCTAGAAGCTCTTCTAGTTGGAGCCATTCCCATTCTATATACAACATTGTCTAATCTAGCTTCAAGTAATTTTAAGAAGTTTTCACCATGAACACCTTTCATCTTAGCTGCTTTTTGGAATAATCTCTTAAATTGCTTTTCAGTTAAACCATACATAAATCTTACTTTTTGTTTTTCATTTAATTGGATTCCGTATTCAGAAGCTTTAGCTCTTCTTCCAGTTCCATGTTGACCTGGAGCATAAGCTCTTTTAGCTAAATCTTTTCCGTTTTCTAATGTAGAAAAACCATATCTTCTAGATTTTTTGTATGCAGGACCAGTATATCTTGCCATTTAATATTCTCCTTTCTATTAATATCATAGTAAGGAAGTTTATCTTTCTACTAGGGTGTTTAATAACTCGTTCCCTTAAGGCAGTCTTAAGTTACTAGATTATTTCAATTAAACGCATTAATAGTTAGAAAAAACCACTGCCATAACTACGCAATTAGTAATATACACTGAAAAGCCCGAAAAGTCAAACGATTTAAGGATATTTTATATGTTTTTATCTAATCATTTATTCTTAAACTATATAGAAAATAAAAATACCTTATGATAAAATTAATAATAGAAGAATGTAGGGTGATAAAAAATGGCTAATCTACAAGAACATTTTCAAATGGATTATCGCGGAATACTTCCACCTGTTAATAGTATTATTAAAGGTAAAAAATATAGAATAACTATATTATCAGAGTTGCTTATTAGACTAGAATATTCTGAAACAGGTGAATTCGAAGATAGACCAACTGAACTTGTAATGTCTAGAAAGTTTCCAAGCGTTAAATTTGAAGCAAAAGATGATAATACTTTCTTAACAGTATCTACGTCTTATTTCACACTTTTCTATAGAAAAGAAATGCCTTTTGAAGGAACTAAGCTATCACCTGATTCAAATTTGAAAATAGAACTTAAGAATACAGATAAAGTATGGTATTACCATCATCCTGAAGTAAGAAACTTTGGAGGTTCTGCTTATTCGCTTGATGGCTTAGGTGGAACTGGTAAACTAAAAGTTGAAAGAGGACTTTATAGTGTAGATGGATTTGTATCTCTTGATGATTCGACTTCACTTATCTTTAATGAAGATGGATCTCTTGGTAAGAGAAATGATACAAGAATAGATACTTATGTATTCATGTATAGAAGAGACTTTGGTGCATGTCTTAAGGATTACTTTACTTTAACGGGTTATCCACCTTTAATACCAAGATATGCTCTAGGTAACTGGTGGAATAGAAATATAGAATATAATTCCAAAGGAATTGAAATGCTTATTCATAAATTCACTAAGAATAGAATTCCAGTTTCAGTTATTATGCTAGGTGACCATTGGCATAGAAAAAATCCTAAGATGAAGTCAGGTCTTTCATTTGATGAAACATTATTTAAAAGACCTAAGAGAATGACAGACTTCTTACATGGTAGAAATGTAAGATTAGCTGTTAAAATAAATCCATCAGAAGGTATTAGTCCTAAAGAAGACTATTATCTTCCATTTAAAGCATCATCTGGCTTACAAGATAATGGAGTACTTCCATTTAATGTATTTAACGTTAATGTCCTAAGTGCATATTTTGATTATTTTATTCATCCTCTTATGAACTATGGAGTAGACTTCTTTTGGTTAGATTATAATAATATTAATGATTTAACTACTTTAAGAGCATTAACTCATTATCACTTTAATGATTTTAAACAAATAGTAAATAGAAGAGGAATAGTATTTGCAAGAAATGCTTTAAAAGCACCTCATAGATATCCAATTCATTATACAGGTCAAACCGCTGTATCATGGAAGAACTTAGAAGTACTACCACATTTTAATGCTCAAGCATCAAATATAGGTGTATCATGGATATCAAATGATATAGGTGGTTTCTATGATGGAACAGAAGATGGTGAATTATTTGCAAGATTCGTTCAATTTGGATGTTTCTCACCAATACTTCGATTAGCAGCAGATGAAGGAAGATATTATAAAAGAGAACCATGGAAATGGGATATTGAAACTCAAGCTATAGTATCTAAGTATTTACTTCTAAGACATGAGTTAATACCTTATCTTTATAGTGAAGCATATAGATATCATAAAGTAGGTCTTCCATTAGTAGAACCTCTTTATTATCAAAATCCAGAAATATATGATGAACCAGCATATAAGAATGAATATTACTTTGGATCTTCATTATTAGTTGCCCCAATTACAACTAAATCAGATCCACTAATGAATAGATCAATTGTTAAACTTGCACTACCAGAAGGTGTCTGGTATGACTTCTTAACAGGTAAAAAATTTACAGGTGGAAGAAGATATACAACATTCTATAAAGACGAAGATTACCCAGTATTTGCAAGAGCAGGAACAATCATTCCTATGGCAATACTTGATGAAAATGATTTAAATAATACTGATGCTCCAAGAAATATGGAAATACAAGTATTCCCAGGAGACTCTTGTACATATGAATTATATGAAGATGATGGTATAAGCTCTTTATATGAAAAAGACTTCTATATTTTAACTGAAATAGATTATGTTTATCAAAAGAGTAATGTAACTATTTCTATTAGACCTGTAGCAGGTAAAAGTGGTATTATCCCACCTTATAGAAGTTATAGATTAAGATTTAGAAATATGAATGAACCATCTCAAATAAGTATTACATGTGGTACAGATAAGATTAAAGAAACAGATTCATATTTAGATGATAATGACTTTGTAATTGAATTACCTCCACTTACAACATTAAAACAAATAACAGTTAACTGTAAGGGTGATAATATTGAATTTGATGCAGGTCGTCTAATTAATGATGACTTAGAATCTATTTTAAATGACCTACCAATTGCAACTAAAGTTAAAAATACAATTGGTGAAATACTAATGAGTAATTCATCTATTCAAGAAAAACGTATAGCAGTAAGAAAGTTATCTAAGATAGGACTAAATCCTAAATATGTAACTTTATTCTTAAAACTACTTGAATATATGGCTGAAGTATAAGAAGGAAAGTAATATTCCTTCTTTTATTATAAAAAAATGTTGAAAAAAAGCCCTTAAGTGTGTATAATCAATTTCAAGCAAGTGATAAAAAAGTAGTAGTAAATTAGATACTTCAAAGAGAGTTAACGGTTGGTGTAAGTTAATAAGTGGAGATTTATGAACTTGTTTTTTGATGTGTTAGGGTGAACCCTTTACAGTTCATATAAGTAAAAATTAAGGTGGTACCACGGTCTCTCGTCCTTTGGATGAGGGATCTTTTTATTTTTAAGGAGGATTTATGAAATTATTAGGTTATTTAGTACTGTTTATGATTTTTTATTTAGCAATATTTGTAGTAGCAAGAATTATTACAGTTATTAAATATAAAAGAAAAGGTTTAGAAAAAGAAACATCTGTTCCTATTAAATATATAGAGAATAGATTTAAACTTAAACTCGGAGAGAGAAAAAAGAAAAAAGTAAGATTAATAATTGATATTATTAATTCATTTGCATTTACTTTACCTATTTATATTAAAGCCTTCTTTGATTTAAAAATGAGTATGGTAACTGAATATGCAATGTTAGTTGGTATATTCTCCGTTATAGTTCTCGGAGGATATACTATTTTAGGAAAAGTTTTGAAGAGAAAGGATGAAGAGTAATGGAATATAATTTTAAAGAAATAGAAAAGAAATGGCAAAAGTATTGGGAAGATAATAAAACATTTAAAACAGATATTTGGGATTTTTCTAAGCCTAAATATTATGTTCTAGATATGTTCCCTTATCCATCTGGAGTAGGTCTTCATGTAGGACATCCAGAAGGATATACAGCAACAGATATAGTTTCACGTATGAAACGTATGCAAGGATATAATGTATTACATCCAATGGGATATGATTCATTTGGACTACCTGCTGAACAATATGCTGTTCAAACTGGTAACCATCCATCTGGATTTACTGAAAAGAATATTGGTACATTCTCAAAACAATTACATGAAATAGGTTTTGATTTTGATTGGGATAGAACAATCTCAACAAGTGATCCAAATTACTATAAATGGACTCAATGGATATTTAAGCAATTATATAATGATGGATACGCAAAATATGTTGATATGCCAGTTAACTGGTGTGAAGAACTAGGTACAGTTCTTTCGAATGATGAAGTAATCGATGGAAAGAGTGAACGTGGTGGATTCCCAGTTGTTAGAAAGAATATGAAACAACTTTGTATTGATCAACCTAAATTTGCTGAAAGACTTCTTGAAGGATTAAATGAAATTGATTGGCCTGAATCAACTAAAGAAATGCAAAGAAACTGGATTGGTAAATCAACTGGTGTAGAAATGGATGTTGAAATCTCAGGTGGAGGTAAGTTCTCTATCTTTACAACATGTATTGAAACAGTATATGGAATTACATTCTTTGTAATTGCCCCAGACGGAAAATTAATTCAAGAACTTATGCCAAGAGTTGAAAATAAGAGTGAAGTTCAAGCTTACATTGATGAAACTGCTAAAAAGTCAGCAATGGATAGAACTGAACTTAATAAAGGTAAATCTGGTGTTGAAGTTAAAGGTGTTAAAGCAATTAATCCAATTAATGGTGAAGAAGTACCTATTTTCCTAGGAGATTTTGTATTAGGAGACTATGGTACAGGTGCAGTTATGGCTGTTCCAACTCATGATCAAAGAGACTTTGAATATGCTGTTGAACATAATATTCCTATGGTTCAAGTTATTGATGGCGCAGATGTTTCAGAGCATGCTTTTGAAAAACATGACTATTTAGGAAAAGGTTGCAAACTTATTAATTCAGATAAGTTTACAGGTCTAACTGTAGAAGAAGCAAAAGAGGCAATTACTGACTTCTTAGTTGAAAAAGGTATTGCTAGAAGAACAGTTAATTATAAATTTAGAGAATGGATTTTTGCTCGTCAAAGATACTGGGGAGAACCAGTTCCAATTGTTCATGGTGAAGATGGTAAAGACTATGTACTTCCAGATGAAGAATTACCACTAGTACTTCCAGTATTAGATGATTATCAAGGACATAATGGAAAGGCTCCACTTGAAAATGCAGAAGAATGGAAACATTATGATAAAAATGGTATTAAAGGTATAAGAGAAACATCAACAATGCCAGGTTCTGCTGGATCAAGTTGGTATTATCTAAGATATATTGATCCACATAATAATGATGAATTTGCAAATCAAGAATTATTAAAACACTGGATGCCAGTTGACCTTTATATGGGTGGACCTGAACATGCAGTTGGACATTTAATGTATTCAAGAATCTGGAATAATTACCTTTATGATAAAGGATTATCTCCAGTTAAAGAACCATTCAAAAAACTAGTTCATCAAGGTATGATTTTAGGTGAAAATGGAATTAAGATGGGTAAACGTTTCCCAGAATTCGTAGTTAATCCATCTGATATCGTAAGAGATTATGGTGCAGATACTCTAAGACTATATCTAATGTTCATGGGACCTCTTGAAGCAAGTAAACCATGGAGTAAATCTGGTGTTGAAGGTGCTAAGAAGTTTATCGATAGAGTATGGAGACTTATTACTGAAACAAAGATTGTTGATGAAGGAAATAAGAATCTTGAAAAGATGTATCATAAGATGGTTAAGAAGGTTACTTCTGACTTTGAATCTCTTTCATTTAATACAGCAATAAGTGAATTCATGATATTTGTTAATGCATGTAATAAAGAAGAAACTCTTCCAAGAGAATATGCTGAAGGATTTATTAAACTATTAAATCCAATTGCTCCTCATATTACCGAAGAATTATGGCAATTCCTTGGACATGATAATACAATTGCTTTTGAAGAATGGCCTAAGTTCAATGAAGAATTAACTCATGATGATGAACTTGAAATTGGTGTTCAAGTAAATGGTAAATTAAGAGCAACTATTCTTGTTAATAAAGATGATAATGAAGAAGTAATGAAAGAAAAAGCTTTAGCTGAGGAAAATGTTAAAAATTATACATTTGGTAAAGAAATAGTTAAAGTAATTGCTATAAAAGGTAGAATAGTTAATATTGTAGTAAAATAGTACTAACAAAAAAGTTAGTACTTTTTTCTTGCATATTTTTTTATTACTTGTTATACTGAGCAAGTAATTTTATTTGGTCCGTTGGTGAAGTGGTTTAACACACATGCCTTTCACGCATGCATTCATGGGTTCAAATCCCGTACGGATCACCATTGATTATTAACTAACCAATTGGTTAGTTTTTTAAATAAAATAAAGGGGTGTTTTTATGAAATATGGAATTATATTTGCCATGGAAGAAGAACTTGTAGAGTTAAAAAAGTTTTTAAAAATAGAAAAAGAATATACTATATTTGACCTACATTTTTATGAAGGAACTATTCATGATAAATATTGTATTCTAGTAAGATGTGGAGTAGGTAAAGTAAATGCTGCAAGAACTACTCAATTACTAATAGATAACTTTAAAGTAGATTTTATTCTTAACATTGGTGTTGCAGGTGGAATAGATGAACGCTTGAGAGTTGGAGATATTGTAATTGGAGAGTCTCTTGTTCAACATGACTTTGATATAACTGCTTTTGATCATGAAAAAGGATATATTCCTGAAGTAGGTAAACCTTTTATAGAAGCAGATGAATACTTAATTAGAAGTGCTAAAAGTTCATTTGAAGAAATAAATGCTAATGTATTTGTTGGTGTAATTGCATCAGGAGATATCTTCTGTACAGATACTAATATGAGTTTAAAAATAAATAAAAAGTTCAATGCTTTATGTACTGAAATGGAAGGTGCTAGTATTGCTCAAGTATGTTTCCTTTGCAATATACCTTTCTTAATAATTAGAAGTATTTCAGATGTAGTTAATAATGAAAATACTACTACTTATGAAGAATTCTTAAAAGAAAGTAGCAAAGTAGTAGGTGAAGCAACTTCACTTTTATTAAAAAATATCAAATAAAACTGTCAGGATAATCTCCTGACATTTTATTCTTTCTATAGTAAACATATTTGTTAAATAAAGATGAATTATATCTTATTATTTTTACTTATTGTTATAATATATATGTGATATATATGAAATGTAGAAAATGTGAAAAAGAAATAGAAGATAATATTTTAATATGTCCTGAATGTGGAACTGTTCAAAAGGTAGAAGAAAAGGGTCCATATTATAACTATGCTAATGATTCTGCGAAAAGAGCAGTAACAAAACTTACTGATAATCTATATGACGAAAAATATGAACAAATGAAGAGCAAAAATGTTAACAAAGAACTTCTTCATAATAGAGTATTTTTAATAGTTAATATTATTTATATTATATTAGTGCCATTATTAATTTATGTTATCTTTAAAAAAAAGTATTTAGCACTTATTTTCTTTGAAACATGTGTACCATTTTGGCTTATAAGTGTTACATCTTATGAATTTATGTTTAATAAAGCAGGGAAGAAGTGGTACATGGGTTTAATACCAATTATAAGATTAATTACTTTATTTCAAATAAGAAATGATCAAAGACTAAGAGATCAATTAGGAAAATGTGAACCATTAGCACTTGTTTGGTTATTCATAGCTATCCTTTACTATGGCAGTGGTCATGGAGGAATATGGATTCTTCATATAATATATATGTTTTATTGTGCATCTATTTATACAATATTTTTATATATTTGGTATAGAATAAATGTATTAAAAGAATTAGCTGCTAGATTTAATAATGGTTCAAAGAAAAATATGATTAAAACAATTCTTTTTCCTTTCATAATGATTATGGATTATGGATACCTAGAAAAATATAAATATACTAAATTGAATGATAGTTATCTATAAAAAAACTCTAACGTTTTGTTAGAGTTTTTATTTTGTTAATTTTTCAAATACTTCATCAATATTTCCTTCTGCATGAGGTATTACAACTTTAGTATCTGAATAGAATGGAATAACATGAACATGATAATGTTTTACTTGTTGTTCAGAACCATAGTTATTAACTATTTTTAATCCACATGCCCCAAGTTTTTCATAAACCATTGGTTGTAATTTTTCTTTGATTAATTTATGAATATGAACCAAAGTCTCATCATCAATTTCAGTAAAATCTACAACATGTTTTCTAGGAACAACTAACATATGTCCATTAGTATTTGGATTAGCATCCATGAATACAGCTACTACATCATCTTGATATACCATCTTAGTAGGTATTTCACCATTAGCTATTTTACAAAATATACAATCATTCATTTTTATCACCAACTAAAATATAACATAAAAGTGGTTAATATAAAACTTAATAATTATTTATTTTCATCAATTAAATCAGTTGCAAACTTAGCAACTGTTAAATTGTATTCAGGAATTAACCATATTAACCAAATACCCAAAGTAAATACACTTAATATAGATTTAACAAAATATTCAAGAACAAGAAGGAATAATTCCATCTTATGTCCTTTAGTTAATTCAGCACTTTTCTTAATAATTTCCATAGCACTTAGGTTTTTAAATCTCTCATCAGCTAGTAAGTACATAACAAGTGCAAGGGCAAGGGCAGCAATAATACCAGGAACAATTAGTAAGCAAAAACTTATAGCTATTATAATACCCATCATTACAATAGCTAAAATAGTTCTAAGATAATTATTAAATTTACTAAATAATTGTTCTACTTGGAACTTTTTACCTTTAACAATATTTACTAGATAAAAACAAAAACCTACATATAAAGGTGATAATAATAGGTTAATAATAGAAGTTGCTGAAGCAGCACTACGACTAGTAACAACTATATCAACATCATTCCAAACATCTATAACTTCAGGTTTCCAGATGGTATTACAAATACTATCTACAATACCTGTAATAAAACCTAATATAAGTATTCCTATCCATATATTCCATTTATTGCCTTTCAAATTATCCTTTGCCCATCTTTTGGCATTTTCCATATAAACTTAAACTCTCCTTCCTATTTTAATTTTAGTACATTTATAAAATAATACAATTAAAAATATAGAAGAAGAATGCTATTTCTATAATTCTAGAAAGTTGTCACTTACAACTTTTTATGCTATAATTACATCAGTTTTGTGCCTTATATATAATTTTATTTATAGAAACGGAGACTTAATAATGAGTAAAATTAAGATTTTTGCTATGGGTGGTCTTAACGAATCAGGTAAGAACACATACGTAGTAGAAGTAGATGAAAAAGTATTTATATTTGACTGTGGTTTAAAATATGCAAATGATAACATGTATGGAATAGATTATATTATTCCTGACTATAGTTATTTAGTAGAAAATAAAAATAAAATAGAAGGTGTATTTATTACACATGCACATTTAGAACAAATGGGTGGAGTACAGGATCTTATTAACTTAATACCTGATATTAAGATTTATTGTACTAAATATACAAAAGAATACATGATACTTGAAGGTGTTAACAAAGATAATATTGTAGAGATCAAGGCACATAAGAAGATTACCTTTAAAGATTCAAAAGATGTATCTGTATTCCCAATTAATGTATCTCATTCAGTTCCTGATGCTGTCATGTATGTACTAAATACTAAAGATGGAGCAATTTGTTATACAGGAGACTTTGTTATTGATCCACTTATGACAGGTTCATATGGTATGGATTTAGGTAAAGTAGCTTACATTGGTAAACAAGGAGTATTATGTTTATTATCTGAATCAACTTTTTCAGAGAAAAAAGGACATACTAGTCCAAATCATAGATTAACTTCTTGGTTTAAAGATACTATTAATCAAGCTCCAGGCAGAATAATTGTAAGTATCTTACCAGTTCATTTATATGCAATCCAAGAATTATTTAATGCATCAATTAACATGCATAGAAAAATAGTTATCATGGGTAATAAATTACAAAAGATTGTATCCATTGCGAGAGAAAATGGTTATTTAACTGTATCAGATGATTTAATTGGTAATATGTCTGATATAGAAAGAAAAGATTCAATTCTTTTAGTATGTGATGATAGAAAGAATCCAACAGGTGCTTTAGCAAAAATAGTATCTGAAAATGATAAATATATTCATTTAACTGATACTGATACAGTTATATTTGCAGAACCAACATATGATTCAAGCGAAAAGGTAATAGTTAAGATGCAAGATGAAATAGCTCAAAAGAATGTTAATAGCATAACTATTCCTAAAGATAAAACAATTTTACATCATGCATCAAGTGAAGACTTAATGATTATGTTAAATCTAATTAATCCTAAGTACTATATGCCTGTTAAAGGTGAATATCGTCTTATGGTTAATAATGCTAATATTGCCGATGCACTTCATATGCCTAAAGAAAATATTATTCTTAAACAAAATGGTGATGTAGTAGAGTTTGTAAATGGAAAAATTGTAGAATCAACAGAAACAATTAAGATTAATGATTTCCTAATAGATGGTAAAACAAGTGAAGATGTTGGTGAATTAGTTATTAAAGATAGAGAGATGTTAGGAGAAAATGGTATTCTTCTAATAAGTGCAACTATTGATAAAAAGACTAAAGAAATATTAGTAGGACCTGAAGTAACAACAAGAGGATTTATTTATGTAAGAGACTCTTATAAATTAATTGAAGAAATTAAACGTATTAGTAAAGAAATAATTGAAAAGAATGTTTCAACTAGATATGTAGATTTCAATGCAATTAAAAATGAAATAAGAGAACAATTATCTAAATATTTCTATGATGAAACAGGTACTAAACCAATGATTATTGATGTAATTCAAGAGGTATAACATGGCTTTAAAAATACAAAAACAAATTAACACAGTTGAAGAAGAAATAAATTCTAAATTGGCATCTCTTGGTCTTGTAATAGAGTATGACGATGATTTTTTAAAAGAAAAAGAGAATACTAAAGAGAATAAAAAGAATAAAAAAGAAGAGGAAAGTAAATAATACTTCCTCTTTTTTGTTTCCTAAAATTGATTTTTATAGTAAATATCCTATTAAAATGGTAAAATATAGGCAAGAAGAAGGTGATATATATGAAAGATAACTTACTACCAGCTGATGTTTATAAAATAGTAAATCAATCAGTATTAACAGAAGTAGATAAGAAAAATTTAACCTCATTATATCAACCTATTATTGGTGCTTCTGCAGTTTCTCTTTATTTAACTTTATGGGGAGACTTAGACAAAAGTGAACAAGTAAGTGACCTTTATACTCATCACCATTTAATGGTAGTTTTGAAATCAAGACTTGATAAAATTGAAGAAGCAAGAAAAGCTCTTGAAGCTGTAGGATTAATGAAGAGCTTTATTAAAAGAAATGATAGTGTCAATGAATACCTTTATGAGTTATATTCTCCATTATCAGCATATGAGTTTTTTAATGATCCACTTCTTAATGTAGTTCTACTTAATAACATTGGAGAAGAAGAATACTCTATATTAAAAGAAAACTATAAAAAAAGAACTATTAAAAAAGATGATTTTGAAGAAATCACTTCAACTATGAATGAAACATTTAAGTCAATTCCTTCAACTTCATTAGAAGAAATTAGAAAGACTGAAAAACTAGGTTTAAATATTGAATCCAGAATAGACTTTGATTTAATTGAAAAATCTATTCCCAAAGGATTAATAAACTCTAGAACATTTAATAAAAGAGTAAGAGACGTTATTAATAAACTTTCTTTCACTTATAATATTGATACAATAAAGATGATTGAAATTATAAGAATGTCTATTGAAGATATAGGTTTAATTAATAAAGAAAAACTTATAGAAACAGCTAGAAAGAATTATGAATATAATAACAATGGTAGACTTCCAACTATTATTTATAGATGTCAACCTGAATATTTAAAGAGTCCAACAGGAGATACTTCTAGTAAAGGTCGTATGATAGCAGTATTTGAAAATACTACTCCAAATGATTTCTTAAGAGGAAGAAACAAAGGCGCTGCTCCAAGTAAAATAGATTTACAAACGCTTGAGTTACTGGCAATTAACTATGACTTACCAGCAGGTGTTATAAATGTACTTGTGGACTATGTACTAAAAGTTAATGATAATAAATTAACTAGAAATTATATTGAACAAATAGCATCAACATTTAAAAGAAAAAATATTAAAACAGTAGTTGATGCGATGAATGAACTTAGAAAGAAAACTACTAAAACTGAAAGTGTTTCTAAAACAAAAGTTACTAAACAAAAAGCAAATGTACCTTCCTGGGTAAATGCAGATATTGAATCTAATGATTTATCTGATGAAGATATAAAAAGATTAGAAGAAGATTTAAAAGAATTTAGGTGATAATTATGAAGAGTCCATACTTTGTAGATAAAAATGGATTAAAATATGAATACTTAGAAGCAATAAAAGATCCTGATTTTAAAAAGATGATTGCTCGTATCAAAGCAGATGATAATCTTGCGATGAAATATACTTCTAAAATTAAAAGAAGTGTATGTGAACTTAAAAACTGCTCTAAATGTAAGGGTATTCATGAATGTAAAAATGCTTGCATGGGCCTAGTATATTATCCAAGAGTAGATGGTAATGTAATTATCTTTGACTATAAAGAATGTAAATATATGAGTCAAGCAAGAATAGAAGAAGAAACTAGTTCTAAATTTTTTGAAGAACCTTTTGAAATAAGAAAAGCATCTATTAAAGATTTAGACTTAAAAGATAAAAATAGACTTCCAGCTATTAAATGGATGAAAGAATTTTTAAAGAACTATCCTAAAGATAAACATACAAAAGGGTTATTCTTACATGGCTCATTTGGATCAGGAAAAACTTACATTCTTGCTGCCTTATTAAATGAACTTGCAAAAGAAGGATACTCTTCAGTAATTGTAAATTATCCAAGAATATTAAAAACTCTAAAAGCATCATTTAATTCAAATTATGAAGAAGACTATGATGACATAATTAATGAACTTACTAAATGTGATTTATTATTAATAGATGACATTGGTGCTGAAAATGTTACTTCATGGTCAAGAGATGAAGTATTATTTACTATTCTTCAATGTCGTATGGATGAAAAACTTCCAACATTCTTCACATCTAATTTGAATATTGAAGAATTAGAAGATCATTTAGCTGAAACTAAAAATAAAGTAGATGTTTTAAAAGCTCAAAGAATTATTGAAAGAGTTAAATTCTTATCAGATGATATTGAATTAATAAGTAAAAATAGAAGAGTAGAATTGAATAAAGTACAACAATAAATTATAATCTATATTGAAAAGAGGCATTTATGAAAAAAATATATAAATTATTAATAGTTATATGCATGGTTTTAATTCCAATAACAGTAAATGCTGCTTACGTATACCCAGATTTAGCAACTTGTAAGACAGATGCTAATAATGTAAGTAGTGGTAAAACTTCTCTTGCTAATGTAAGTGGAAGTGTTACATTAAGATCATGTGTTGTTAACCAATGTACTTCTAATGGTGCATCTAAGACTTATACATATTTAAATGTAATTCCTTGGACTGCAAGTGGTACATGTGCAAATGGAAACAGAACTCCATACCAATCTATTTCTTATGGTTATTTAAGAAATGGATCTTGTAGCGGAAATATTGATAAAAAGTACACATATAAAGATGTAACTTATGATTGTACAAGAAATCCAGATGGTTCTATTTATGTAAAACCAACAGAACCAACAAAACCTCCTGTTACAAATCCACCTACGCAAAAACCAACAAAAAAGCCTACAGCTGCTCCAACACAAAAGCCAACACAAAAGCCTACAGTTGCTCCAACACAAAAACCTACTGTTGCTCCAACTGAAGGCACTACAGAATCTACTTCACAAACTACAGAAACAACAAAAGTAGTTACAAGTGATTCATCAATTAAGTTACTTACAATTAATAAGAAACTTAAAATGAAAAATATTGTTAAAGATGAAGAACATGATATAAGAATTCCTTATAACTTAGATGATGTTGATATTGAAGTTGAAACAACAGATAAGAGTGCTATTTATGAAATAATTGGTAATAAAGGCATTTCAACTGAAGGTGGAATCATTACAGTTAAAGTAACTTCTAGTGACGGTACTTCTACAACAACTGTTAAATTTAATGTTTCTAGATATACAAAAGAACAAGCAGATTGTACTCTTGCAAATATTGTTGTTGAAGGATATAACTTAGATTTCTCAAGTTCAGTAGAACAATACACATTAAAACTTAATAACAATGAAAAGTCACTTGATTTAAAAGTTACACCAAGTCAAAGTGAAGCTAATTACTCAATAGATGGAAACGAAAAACTTAAAAATAATAGTAAGATTAAGATTATTATTAATGCAGTAGATGGAACAGAATGTTCTTACCAAATAACTGTTAAAAAATCTTCCAATTTTATAATTATTATTTTAATTGTAGTAGTAATCGGAGTAGCATTATTCTTCACAGTAACTAAATTAAGACAATACTTAACAAAAGGAACTGGAAAATATAAATATGAATAGACATTTTTATGTCTATTTTTTTTGGTTTTATTGTATATTAAAAAATCATTATGTATAATATTTATTAGAATAGGTGATAAAATGAGACAATCTATTGCTGGAGCATGGCTTTATAGTATTATTATGATTTTTATGGTATTTATGATTGCATATGTAGCTGTATCATTAAACTATAATCGTGCTTATAAAACAAAAACAACTATTATTAATACAATTGAAGAATATCAAGGTATTAATGATATGAGTGTATCAAAAATTAGACAAACTATAGTTGGCAATGGACATACGACAAAGAATACTTGCAATGGAATATTTGATTCAGCTGCTAAAGTTGTTGGTATTACAGTTGAGAATGGTCTAGTTATTAATCCTGGAAACACATTACAAAGTGTATGTGTAACTAAAGCTTTATTTGAAGGCGGAAGTGGTGAAGGACATAAATATGATGATTATTATTACAAAGCTGTAATATTCTTTAATTTTGATTTACCAATATTTGGACGTATATTCATGTTTAAAGTAGTTGGAGAAACCAATGCTATTTACTATCCGTTGGATTCTTTTGATTGGTAGGTGATATAGGTGAGAGAGTCGATAGGTGCAACTTGGATATTTGGAATTGTAATTGTATTTGTTACTATCTTTACAGGTTACTTAGCATTCTCTGTCAACTTTTCAAAAGCATTTGCGTTTAAAGACGAAATAATAGATGTTTTAGAAAAGTATGATGGGCCAGGAGATAGTATAATTGGAGACATTGGAAGTGGAACAACAACATCGCTAGAAGAAATTGCAAATTATACTAAAGAAATTAATTATGGATCTAAAGGAAGTTGCGAAACAGTATTAAAACGTCTATATGGCGATGATGCTTATAATAGAAAGAGAAACTCTATCATGGGTGTAAATATATCAGTTATTCCAAAACCCAATGGTACATATGCATCAGTAACAAGAGGTGATAGCTTTTTAGGAGATGAGTTATTTCATTTCTGTTTAGTAAGAGAAGGACAAACAGGAAGTGATAATAATGCCTATTTAAGTTTTTCAAGTTATCGAGTAATTACATTCTTTAGTATTAATATTAATATCTTAAGAATGTTCGGTAATTATTATGTATCTGGAGAAACAAAGAATATATCTTATCCAAAAGATGCTTTTTTAGAGGAAGTGAGAGAATGAACGTAATAGTAGTTAATCAAAATAGTAAAATGTTAGAACAATTAGACATCGATATTATTAAGAAGATAGATGGACAATATTCAGTAAGTGAATTACTAAGTAAGTTTGTTAATCTATACTTTGAAAAATTAATAATAGATGTAACAGCAATTGAAAATTATAAAAGCCCAGAAGTAATGGCTGATTTTGCAAAAAGAATAGATGCAAGTAGAGTAATCTTACTTTTAAGTGGAGAACCTGAAGTAACAAGTACTCCATATTTAGCAAATTTAGTTAGAAACGGTATTTATAATTTTACAAGAAATATAGAAGGTATTAAGTTCTTATATGGAACACCAAATACACTTGATAATGTTAAGTACTTACTTGAGGAAAATAAAGTACAAAATGTAGCTCCAGCTGTTTCCACTGGATTTGTAAGCCCAGCACCAATCCCAACAGGTGGATCTATGCCAACACCAGGTGTTAGTACAGTGCAAACTCCAACAATGTCAGGAGCAGGTATTACTTATGGTCTTGGAAATAAAAAGATAATTGGTTTATCAAATATGACAGTACATGCTGGAGCATCTACTTTAACAAATATGATGGTTAGACAACTTAACAGTCATAATATTCCTGCTAAAGGAATTGAAATGAGTAGACAAGACTTACTATATTATAGAAGTGATAATTTAATTTCATGTATGAATAGAATTGATCTTGAAAGAGCATTAAGAGACTTCAAAGATATTCCAGCAATCATTATTGATTTAAATGAATTCCCTGAAGCATCAAAATTCTGCAGTGACATACTATATTTAGTAGAACCATCATTCATAAGATTGACAAAATGTATTAAAAGAAATAAGAATGCATTTATTGAAAAAAAGGATGAAAAAATAGTATTAAATATGAGTTTTGTTTCAGAAGATGAAGTATATGATTTTGAAATTGAAACTGGTGTAAAAGTATTCGAAAACATCCCACCAATTAACGATAGAGACACTGATTCTCCTGAAATTAATAGATTACTTTCAAAATTAGGATTTAATATGTAATTATTTACAAATAAACCCTTTTTATTATTGACATGCTAATAAAAAATCAATTATAATTGTTTTAGAAATGAGGTAGGAAAGAAATGTTAGCAATAGAAATATCAACATTTTGTACACAAACAAAAGAACTTCTTAGCTTTGTAGGCTATATATTATTAATCTTCAAAATTATTATTCCTATAATAATTATTATTTATGGAATGATTGATTTTGGTAAAGCAGTTGTAGCTGAAAAAGATGATGATATTAAGAAAAGCGCTAAGTCTTTAGGAAGAAGAGCAATTGCTGGTATAATTATTTTCTTTATTCCAACTATCGTAACTTGGGTTTTTGGACAAGTTTCAACATGGGGTACAGACCACACAGAATTTAAAAAATGTGAAGATTGTTTATTAAGACCAAATTCTGAAGATTGCAAAGGCTAGAATATTGTTAAATGATAAAAACAGTACTAACGAAAGTTGGTACTATTTTTATTTAAAGTTATAGAAAGAGTGATTATATGAGATTAAGAAAAGTTAAAAATGCTTTAGAAATACTTAATGAAAGCAAGTATATTATTAGTAACCCTGAAGAGTTTAAAGGTGAGTATAAAAAAGTATTTAAGAATAATAATCCAATTCACTTAGAAATAGGAATGGGTAAAGGTGACTTTGTTATTGGAATGGCAAAGAAATATCCAAATATAAATTTCATAGGCCTTGAAAAATATGAGTCAGTTCAAGTAAGGGCCGCTCAAAAACTTACAGATATTGATCTACCTAATTTAAGATTAATAAGACTAGATGCCAGTAATTTAGATAAAGTATTTGATAAAGAAATTGATACTATATATCTTAATTTCTCTGATCCTTGGCCAAAGGCGAGACATGCTAAAAGACGTTTAACTAGTAGTTATTTCTTAAGTATTTATGATTCTGTTTTTAAAGGTATTCCTCATATAGTTCAAAAGACAGATAACATTGGTTTATTTGCATCTTCTATTGAGTCTCTTACTCAATATGGATATGAAATAACTAAGTGTTCTCTTGATCTTCATAGTGAAGATATTGATAATGTTGAAACAGAGTATGAACACAAATTTTCATCTCTAGGGCAAAGAATTAACTATCTTAATGCTGTAAAGAAAAGTGTTAAATAGTTAATTCTTTTTTTTTACTATGATATAATCATTAATATAGGAGTGTTATATAATAATTATTATTTTAAAAAAACACAAAGTTTGCTATAATTGACTTGAAGAGTAGGTGTTTTATGAAAAAGAAACTTATACTAGTCCTATGTATATTGTTTTTAACCACTGGATGTGTATCAATTAACGATTCTTCAATAGAAGGAATAATTAAGGAAGTAACCTCTAGTAATTCTAAGATATACAATCATTCGAATGAAGGATTTAAGTATTATCTTCCATCAGGTATGACTATTTCATATAAAGATGAGTATAACGAAATCATTAAGTGTGATGGTTATAAATTCTACCTATATGTTGATTTAGTTAAATACTTTAACGATGTAGGTAATGAATATGAAGTAGAAAAAAATATATACTATAGTCATATATTTGAAAGCAAAAAGATAAAAGGTATAGTTAACGTTTATGAAATAGAAAGCGATAAATACCTAGTAAGCGTTAATTATAATTATGCTAAGATCGAAGCATATGTTAAAAAGAAAGATATTAATAAAGCCGTTACTAAAGCTTTAATTATAGCTACCACAATGAAGTACAATAAAAATGTGGTTAATAATATGTTTGGTAAAGACTTATCTTCATTAGAAGAAGAAGTAAACGTATTTAATATAGAAGATGATAGTTCAACATTCTTACAAGTAGATGATACTTACTATGAAGAAGAAAACTACGATAGTGAAGTAATTAGATAGGAGAATTTCTATGGGATTAATGGATAAAATAAAAGGTATCTTATTTGATGAAGAACCTGATGATACAGAAGAAGTATTACCTAAAAGAGAATCTAAAAAGAAAAAATTTAAAAAAGATAATTATGTAGATGCTGAAGATACAATTACAGAAGTAAAAGTTACAGATAATGAAGATAGATTTAATTTTGATGATACAGAAGAATATAAAACAATTTCAAGAGCTAAACTAAGAGAAGATAGTTATACTAGTGATGAGGAAAAAATAGAAGAATATAAAGAAAAACCTCCTATTGAACCACTTCAAGTAGACAAAATAATTGAACGTTCTCATTCTTTTGAAAGACCAGTTATTCCTGAAAGAAAGGAAGAAGAAATTAAAAAAGAAGATCGTTCAAGATATGAACTTCCTCCTAAGAAGGAAGTTGTTCATGAAACAAGAGACTATTCTAAGTTTATTAATGAAGCTAAAAATGGTATAAAAAGACCATTTGTTGTAACTCCAATTATTAGTCCAGTATATGGAATACTTGATAAGAATTACAAACCAGAAGAAATAGCTGAAAAGAATAAACCTGAAAAGATTGAACAAGTTAGAGAAAGAATGTTTGGTCCAGTTAGTTATCAAGGAGAAGAAATTCCTGAACCAACTAGATATGAAGAAACTAAAGAAACTTTAACTGAAACATTAATAAAAGAAAATAAAGAAAAAGAAAAGAAAAAAGAAGAAGAAAAAGCACATGTTGAAAGTGAATTCGATACTGCTGAATACGAAGAAATAAAAGAAAAACCAATTAAAAGCATTATAAGTGATGATTATGAAGATGAAACTCCAGTTAAACCATCAGTTGATATTGAATCACTTTTAAATGATGAACCTGAAATATCTTTTGATAATAAGTTTGATGATGAAGAAGACGGAATTATAAAGTCTGATGATAAATACTTCGAAGATGAAGAAGAACCAAGTAAGTTCGAAGATGATGAACAACCAGTTGTAGAAACTAAAACAAGAAAAGAAGAACCAAAAGAATCATTAGACGATACTATTGAAACCGATCTATTTAATTTAATAGATTCGATGTATAATTCAGATGAAAGGGAATAAAAATGGAAGTATTAGCAAGTGTAATGCCAGTTGTAATTGATGTACTTATAGCAATTCTATTGATTGTTCTAATTATTTTAACAATTAAAGTAATTGGAGTGGTTGATGATGCTAGAGTACTATTAGATGACATAATTGAAAAAGTTAATTCTTTAAATGGAATATTTTCAGTAATTAACAAAATCGATGCTGGTGTAAACGGAGTAGCTAAACGTGTAGTTCAACTATTCCAAAAAGTGTCATCTAGATTCACAGGAAGAAAACAAGATGATGATTTAAGCGAAGAAGAAGAAGAACTTGAAAATATAATGAAAGGAAGAGAATAAAATGGCAAAAGGTGGACTTAAAGATGTATTACTAGGAGTTGGAGTAGGTGTTTGCATTGGAGCATTACTTACACCAAGAACAGGAGAAGAAAATAGAAAACTTCTAAAAGAAAAAGCACAAGGAGCAATTAAAAAAGCTAAAAGCGTTGACTATGAAGCATTAAAAGAAAAATTATATGATGATTTCTATAATTTAAAAGATGAACTTGCAAACATGGACAAAGAAAAAGCAATTGCATTAGCAAAAGAAAAAGGTGCTGAAATTGAAGCAAAAGCTGATAAAATAATTGCAAGTGCTATTGAAAATGGCAAACCTAAAGTAGAAAAAGCTTTAGTTGAACTTAAGAAGAAAGTTGCTGTTGTTTTAAAAGATTTATCTGAAAAGTTAGATGATTAGTATCTAACTTTTTTTTGTGCCTATATTGAAGTTAATTCATATATTAAGTATAATTAAATAATAGAAGGGAAGTGTTTAGTGTGGACGAAAAAATTGATGTTTTAGAGTCTCCTGAAGTTGAATTACCTGCAGTTAAAAATCCAACTCCAGTTGTAAATGAAAACTTTAAAAAAGTAAGTGCTGCTTCCCCTGCACCTAAATTAGAACTTCCTAATCAAGCGCCAACACCAGTTAATGCTGTATCTATTGAAAAAGCATCTCCTGTTCCTGTGCAAGATCCAAGTGCAATTCCTACACTTAAGGAAATACCAGAAGAAGCAAAAGTTAATATAGCAATTCCAACCAAGACTGGTGAAGTTGTTGCTACAAAAGATTCTGATGGAGATGGTATTCCAGAGTCATCAAATAAAGAAGCAGAACTTATTAAAAATGAAGACTTATCTAAAGTTCAAAATGTTAAAAAAGGTAAGATAAAATTTAATATTAGTTTTCTTAAGAAAACTGTACCAATGTCATTTACAATACTAGTAACTGTAATAGGAATGATTGTTGGTGGTTATATTGGTAAAACACTTTTCCCAACAATAATTTTTAATAATCGTCCTTCAACACAAAGAGTCAATCAAAACGCTTCTGCTAGAGTTGCAGACGGTAAAAATAATACTACACAAGCAGGTAGTTATACTTATAAAATACCTGAAAAGTATGTTTATGATAAATATAACAAAGGAATTCTAATATATGATACAACCGATACATTTAGAATTTATATAAGAGGACAAGAAGGAATTTATAACGATATAGCAAATGCTAAAACAAGCGTAAAAGCAACCATGGAAGAAAAAGGTTTATTTATTAAAAATATAAAAGAAGCAAGTATAAAAGAACATCCTTATATAATTGCAGAAACTATAGATAACTTAAATAATAGATTGATTGCATTTACTAAGGCAAGTGATAAAGATATATTCTATGTAGAAATAGTAACATCTTCTAATAATTATGATTATTCTGTTTTAGAACTTGCAGATGATATATTATCTAATGCTAAATATAATGAAGAAACTTCAGCTATGGAAAAGATAGAAATAAATGATATAGCTACCTTAATAATAAATGCTGCAGAAGTCTATAAATCCTTAACAAATTAAAACTTGACTAATATAAGTATAATCAATTATAATAAATTCAAGTTGACGAAGAAAGGATTTACGCCCCTGGAGTCAAATCGTTAATTCGCGTTAAGAATTTAAAGAGTATGATTAACAATCATAAATTAAGGTGGTACCGCGGGGTAATGCTCGTCCTTTAGCTTTAATTTATGGTTGTTTTTTATTTAGTGAGGGTTTATGGAAAGAATTATATTTGACTTAGACAATACTTTGATAAGTAATGTTAACTTTTCTAAGTATGTTGCCGAGGCATTTGATTTAATTAATGTACCATTTACTGAAGAAACATTAAGGTCTATTCAAAGAGCTATACATGACTATGAACTAGAGTCTTCTAAATATGATAAAGTGCGTATGATGGAATACTTTAGAAGATATACTGCTTTAGATTTAAGTATGTCATTTCTTGATAGTTTTATGTCTAGATTAGAGTATGCATTACCTGATAAAGAGGACGCAGGCGTAAGAGAAACTCTTGATTATCTAGCAGGTAAGTATAAGTTATGTGTATTAACTAATTGGTTTAGAGTATCTCAATATAAAAGACTAGTTAATGCTGGAATAGATAAATATTTTACTGAGGTATATGGTGGAGAAGAATACAAGAAACCAGATAAGAATGCTTATTTAATGGCTTGTGGTAACTCTAAAGCAAGTGATACACTTATGGTAGGAGATTCGTTTGAATTTGATTACCTAGGTGCCAAAAATGCTGGATTAAATGCAATACTATTAGATAAGAGTAATAGATTTAGTTCCTTAAATCCAAATGAAAGAATAAATGATATTAAAATGTTAAAGAAAGTTTTATAAGAGGTGAAGAACATGAAATGTTATGACGATTTAGTATATCGTGGTCTTATTAAAGACAGAACAAATAATGAAGATTTTATTGAAAAATTAAATGCTGGAGGAATGACTTTCTACATTGGAACAGATCCAACTGCAGATTCATTACATATAGGACATTACTCTTCATTTATTACTGCTAAAAGATTGGCCAAATATGGTCATCATCCAATTGTATTAATAGGTGGAGCAACTGGATTAATTGGAGACCCAAGACCAACTGGTGAAAGAGAAATAATTGATAAATCAGTTGTAGAAGCAAACATTGAAGCATTAAAGAAACAAATAACAAAATTATTTGATGGAAATGTTGAAATAGTAAATAACTATGATTGGATTAAAGATTTTACATTCATTGATTTCCTAAGAGATGTAGGTAAATATATCAATGTTAACTATATGCTTAATAAAGATATTATTAATAGAAGATTAGAAACTGGTATTACATTTGCAGAATTTAGTTATACTTTATTACAAGGATATGACTTTGTTCATTTATATAAAGAAAAGAACTGTGTAATGCAAGCTGCTGGTTCAGATCAATGGGGAAATATTACAACTGGTGTTGAATTAATTAATAAAATGTTAGGTAAAGAGGCATATGCATTTACTATGCCAATTATAGCTGACTCTACAGGAAAGAAATTTGGTAAATCAGAAGGAAATGCTATTTGGTTAGACAAAGATAAAACTCCTGCATATGATATTTATCAATATATGATTAATTCTACAGACGACATGGTTGAATACTACTTAAAAGTATTTACTTTCCTTACTAAAGAAGAAATAGATGAAATCATGGCAAAACATAGAGAAAAACCAGAAGATAGATATGCTCAAAAGAAATTAGCATATGAGTATGTAAAAGACTTACATGGTGAAGAAGAAGCTCGTGCTGCTAAAGCCAAGTCAGAGGCTTTATTTGGAGGTTCTACTGAAGACTTAGAAGCAACTCCAATAAAGCCAGAATCTAATAATATATTAGATATCATGATGGCAGCTGATTTAATACCTTCTAAATCAGAAGGAAGAAGATTAGTTGAACAAGGTGGAGTATCTGTTGATGGAGAAAAAATAACTGATTCTAAAGCAGAAATAAATAAAAAATCCTTTGTTATTCAAAAAGGTAAAAAGAAAATAGTAAAAGTGGAAATGATGTAATATGTTAAACGAAGATAATAAGATAAGATGTTTAGTTGTAGATGATAGTCTACTAAGTGTAAAAATTGCAACAAATGCCGTATCATCAAT
Source organism: uncultured Caryophanales bacterium (assembly GCA_946536225.1). GTDB lineage: Bacteria > Bacillota_I > Bacilli_A > RF39 > UBA660 > UBA6985. Next base: position 269,683 of record CAMNEE010000002.1, read on the forward strand.
CAGTAATCATATTGATTCTTGTATATCTGGTAAAGATGCCATCCAAATGGTTAAAATGCATCACTATGATGTTATTCTAATGGATATAATGATGCCAGAAATGGATGGTGTAGAAACATTCAGAAGATTAAAAGAAATAGAAGGTTTTAATACACCAATAGTAGCAGTAACATCAGATAATGAAAAAGGTGCTAAAGAAAAATATTTAGAAATAGGTTTTAATGCTTATTTAGATAAACCTTATAGAGATGATATATTAATAGATATTATTCTAAAAATATTAGCATAAAAAAAGGAGTGGATTTAAATCCACTCTTTTATTTTCTTAATTCTTTAATATATCTTTTTAGTTGTTTTGAATTAGGTCCAAGTATAATCTTAAGTTGATTATCAATTTCGACTATACCTTGAGCTCCTAATTTAGTTAAACCCTCTTTGTCAGCTAAACTTACATCTTTTAATGTAACTTTAAATCTAGACATAGTAGTTTCACTATCAAGAATATTATCTTTTCCACCTAAACACTTAACTAATTTATTAACATCCATATTAAAATCTTTATGTTGTAGCTTAGCTATAATTAAAGATATTATGATTAATACAAGTGCAATAATAGCATATTGTAATGGAATAGTTGAATTCATATATATCACCTAAAAATATAATACACCATAATAAATTTATTTTCAATTATATAAGATTTAATATATAATTGATTATGAGGTGTTAAAGATGATAAAACCAATAACAAAAGATATATTATTTCTAGGTGTTGCATCTACTGAAGCAACCGAAAGTGATAAAGAAATAGCTACTAATTTATATGATACTCTTAAGGCTAATTCATCTATTTGCTATGGCATGGCTGCTAATATGATTGGTGAGAGAAAAAGAATAATTGCCTTTTATGAAGGACCATTTATAGTAATTATGTATAATCCTGTTATTACTAAAAAAGAAGATGAGTATGAAATAGAAGAAACATGTCTTTCACTAGTAGGTTCTAGAAAATGTAAGAGACATAAAACTATAGAAGTAGAATACTTTGATAAATATTTTGAAAAAAAGAAGAATGTTTATCATGGACTAACTGCAGAAGTAATAGAACATGAATGTGATCATCTAGAAGGGATTATTATCTAAATATTTTAACTTGTCCAAAAGTATTAATATTTAGTATAATTTAATTGGTGATTAATATGAAAAAAATATTTTATAGAGTTTTAGCAAACATAGTAGATATTACAATTATTTCAGTTATTGTATCTATCTTTGCATTATTCATTCCTTTCATGAATAGGGATAAAATAAATGAAATATCAGACGACTATAATAGTTTCTATGTAGATGTTAAAGATGTATATGATGAAATAAAAGACGATAAAGGTATCTTAAGCGATAATGTAATTACTACAGAAGAATTAAATGAGTTCTCTAAAAAATATGATAAGAAATACGATGAATTCTTTGAAAAATATGTTAATAAAGAATTAAAAGAAGATAAAGATAAAGAAGAAATGTATGATAAATTTATAGCTTATTGTACAGATTATATTGATAAGAAGGTATATGAAATAACTAAATTAAACATTGTTAATTATAGTATTCAAGTAGTATTAGTTGTTCTATACTTTGGTGTATTACAATTCTTTTTAAAGGGAAGAACAATTGGTAAGAAATTATTAAGACTTCAAGTTGTTGACAATAAAGATGAAGAAAAGGAAATATCAATTGGTAAATATATTCTTAGAAGTTTATTTGTAACTACTTCAATATTCTCAGTAGTTAATAGTATTCTTGCTATATGTTTAAAAGAAAATTCTTACTTAGGAATGGTTACTTACTATAATTACTTAGTACAAGCATATTCATTAATAATGTTAATGTTTATTCTATTTAGAGATGATCAAAAAGGATTCCATGATTTACTACTTGGAACAAGAGTAAAACTATATAACAAAGATGGTTCTGAATATATCAGTACTATGTTTAAAGTTGATGAAGAAGAGAAAAAAGAAACAGTAAAAGAAGCAGAGTTTAAAGAAAAGAAAACTACTAAAAAAACTACTCCTAAGAAAAAGGGAACAACAAAAAAGAAAAATGAAAAAAGCAGCAATTAAACTAATAAGACTATATCAAAATACACCAATACCAACGCACAATAGATGTAAATTTGTACCATCTTGTTCTGAGTATATGGCACAAGCAATTGAAAAATATGGTACTATAAGAGGTATAGGAAAAGGAATAAAAAGAATACTTAGATGTAATCCATTTAATAAAGGTGGATATGATCCAGTTAAATAGGAGTGATACTTAATGCAAATTGTAGGTTATATATTAATAATTGCATTAGTTGTAGCACTTATGACATATATGTTAACAAGTGCCTACAATAAATTATTAAGAAATAAAAACCATGCTAATGAAACATGGCTAAATATTGTTAAAGAAATAAATTTAAGATATAACTTATATACTCAGTATAGTGAAGCTATTAAAACAACAATTGATGCTACCACTGTTAATACATTTAATACATCAATTGCATCATATCGTAATAAAGTATCTATAGAAGATATTATTAATAACTATTATGAAACTGATAATATTTGTAAGTCTATTCTAGGAGTTGTTTCAACACCTGAATGGTTACAAGTATTTAATGATAGTTTTAATAGAATAGAAGCCTTAAGAAAAGAATATAATGATACAATTCTTAAGATTAATAATTTAGTAAAAATGTTTCCAACAAGTCTAGTAGCTAAAATGGCTGGATTTGGTGCTTGGCCATTTTTTCGAGGTATTTAAAAAAGTAGGATTAAATCCTACTTTTTATTTTTTAAATATTCATTATAAGCTAACATATCAGGAGTATTATTATCTTCTTGATATTTTATATCTTGGTCTTTTAAAACTCTTTCTATAAATCTATTTAATAGAAGAGGGTTTCTAATTAGAAGAGGACCAAGTGCATAAGTACCATAGAAGTTGCTTGTGTGAATACTATTATTATCAATAAAGAAATCTTTCTTTATTGATGCCTCAGAATTTCTATTAATAAACTCAATAACATCCATATCTAATTCATTTGAATGTACTATTTTTTCTTCTACAACATATTCTTTTAAATACATAGTTTTAAAAGGTAATAGATTTAAACATTCTTTATTATCAATAGTTTTGCCAAATAATTCTAATGAATTACCAGTTGCTATTATTAGTTTATTTTTAAATATCTTACTTAATTGTAATTTATATTTTAGTAAATCAATTCTAGCAAGTTCTTGATTCTCTCTAGATCCATTTCCTATATATATTAGATTATATTTATTAAAATCAATTTTATCTCCAATGCTTAAATAATCAATAGTATAGTTAACTTTTTGTCTTTCTAAAGCATCTTTAATTGCAACCATGTTTCCATTGTCCCCTGATAGATTCATTAAATCATGATATAAATGTAATACTCTAATAGTTTTCATTATTTCACCTCTTTTAATGATTCTAAGATGCTATCCATTGTATCAACAAATACCATTGAATAAATATTTCCTTTAGAATTATGTTTAATTTTATCTAATAAATTATTTTTATAGTCATCTACTACAATTATCTTTTTCTTGTTTATTCCATTATGCAATAGGCAAGCATATAAGTCATATCTAAACTTTCCAATTATAAATATCTTATCTAATCCTTTAGAATCTAAATCTTTAAAGTTAATATCATATAACCAAGATAAGTCATCAAACTTATATCTACGAGATACATTATCAAAACCAAGTATTACTGTTTTATCTCCAACAGCATCTCTTATATAAGAAATACTTGCTTCATATGAAAGATTATTTTCATGTTTAGAATCTAACATTTCTATTCTTCTTTTACCTAAGTAGTCATAGTGAATTTCTTCTTTAGCAAAACTATTAAATCCTTTTAGTATTTCCTTTGAACTTAAACCAACTTCACTTAATAGTGAATAAGCTGCAGTAGCAGCATATGCACCAAATAGGAAAGAAGTATTTAAATTAACTTTTTCTCCATTTATTTTCATTGTTCTAGTATCTAAGTTTAAGTTAGTACCTTCATATTTAATTGGATTTCTACCAAATGTACATTTTGAATTACTACATTTATAGTCTCCTATATGACCATAGTGGTAACTCTTATATTTGATTTTAGAACCACACTTAGGACAATATGCACCATCAACAGGTATTGTTGGTTTACTTGTATCAGTTTTTAAGTGACTTATACCATATTTAACAATTTCACCCTTATGATCAACTGTGAATCTATTAACTAAAATGTCATCTCCATTTATTACTAACTCAGTATTAGCGTCAATTGCTGATAATATTTTCTTATAAACATTTTCAGGAGCACCATTTCTTGCTACTTGGTCACGAGTTAAATTAGTAACAACTAAATGTGTAAGTTTTTTCTTTTTAAATATAGTCTTTATATAACTTTCATCTAACTCTAGTAAAAGTACATCACATTTTATTTTCTTACTTAAAACACTTGTATTATTAAGAAGAAGAGTACATGCAGCATTAAATAGGTTAGAACCAGACTTATTCCATACGACTTTATAACCATTTTTTTCTAATGTATGTGCAATTAACTTTGTAGTAGTTCCTTTTCCAGAAGAACCAGTTACACCAATAATGATTTCAGGATATTTTAAATTGTTTAAAATATTAGGACTAATCTTAGATGCAAAGGCACCAGGAGTAACTGAACCATCTTTCTTAAAAACAGGTTTTAAAATCTTACATCCTAGTGTTATAAATTTATTTACAATAATTGCAAAACTATCTTTCATAATCATCACCATTTACATTATATCACTTGTAAATTATCTTGTATAACCTTATAATGCTGAAGATTTACTTTTAATATAAAAAAAACTAGTGTATAATTAATTCAAAGATATGGAAGGTGCTTACATGAGAGAAATAATTGCTGCAATTGATATAGGTGGTAGTAAAATTAAACTTGTTGTGGCAGAAATATTAAACGAAAGATTTAATATTTTATGTGCTTTAAGTGAAGATTCTCGTGGAGTTAAAAAGGGTGCTATCTGTGAACCAGATGAAACTGGTTATGCAATTAAGAAACTTCTTAAAAAAGCAGAAGAAATGCTTGGTACTAAAGTATCTAAAGCAATTGTATCTGTTAATGAGGATTCAGCAGATTTCCAAATTGGGGATGGTTCTATTACCATTACATCTGATGATAAAGAAATCACAGTAGGAGATATAACAAGAGTATTAAAAGCGTCTATTGGAGATAACATACATAAAGGAAATGATCTTGTTACTGTAATTCCAATATCTTTTAAAGTTGATGGCGTTAAAGCTCATAACCCAAAAGAAATGAGAGGAAATAAACTTTCAGTTAAATCTGTAATAGTTACTGTTCCTAAAAGAGAAATCTATGTTGTAGCTAAATGCTTAGAAAAAGTAGGAGTAGAAGTAGTTGAAATAATGATTCCATCTATTGGTACTTACTGGGCACATAAGAATGATTCAATGGATACAACAACAGGTGTAGTAATTGATTTAGGATATGATACTACAAAGATTTCAGTATTTAACAAGGGTATTATTGTTAATAACTTAGTTATAGGTGTTGGAGGAAAGAATGTAGATAACGATATTTCATTTATCTATAAATTAACTCCTGAACAAAGTAAAGATTTAAAAGAACATTTAGCACTTGCTAATAAGAAAAATGCTCGTTTAAGTGAAAAAGAAACAGTTGTTAATACACTTGGTCAAAAGAAAGAGATTAATCAAAAAGAGATTACAGAAGTCGTTATGAGTAGGTTACACGAGACTTTGAACATGGCCAAAAACGAAATTAACTACTTAACAAAGAAGGAAATTAGTTATATAATTATAAGTGGAGGATTGAGTGAAATTAAAGACTTTCCATTAGAAGTTGAAAGTGTTTTTGGAACCAAGGCCGACACAGGTAAGATTATGGTTGTAGGTGCACGTAGTAATGAGTATGCAACCGCAATCGGAATGATCAAATTTTTCGACTACAAATTAAAACTTAGAGATAAGGAATTTTCAACATTTACAAGTGATGAAATAGATGTAATTTGTGGTGGTTCAGAAAAAAAGATTAATTTAGGAGATTCGGTACTTGCGAAGGTATTTGGCATCTTCTTTGATAATTAATAAGGAGTGAAAGAAATGAATAATGGATTAGAGATGAATCAAATCGCTAAAATTAAAGTCATCGGAGTAGGTGGCGGCGGTTGTAACGCGGTAAATCGTATGATTGTTTCTGGGGTTAAGGGTGTAGAATTTATCGTTGCTAATACTGATAAACAAGTTTTAGATGCATCTCCAGCTGATATCAAGTTACAAATTGGTGTTAAACTAACTAATGGACTTGGTGCAGGTGCTAACCCAGAGATAGGAAGAGAAGCTGCTGAAGAATCAAAAGATGAAATTCGCGCTGCTTTAGAAGGTGCCGACATGATCTTTGTTACATGTGGTATGGGTGGAGGAACTGGTACAGGTGCTTCTCCTATAATTGCAGAGATCGCTCAAGATATTGGAGCATTAACTGTAGGTATCGTAACAAAACCTTTCAAATTTGAAGGTAAGAGAAGAATGGAACAAGCTATTATTGGTGTTGATGAATTAAGAAAACATGTTGATACATTAATAGTTATTCCAAATGATAAATTAAGAGATATTATTGACAAGAGTACACCAATGATTGATGCATTCAAAGAAGTAGATAATGTACTTCATAGAGGTGTTCAATCAATTTCAGACCTAATTGCTGTTTCAGGTTTAGTAAACCTAGACTTTGCAGACGTAAGGGCAATCATGGAAAAACGTGGAAATGCTTTAATTGGAATTGGTCTTGGAACTGGTGAAGATAGAGCCATCAAAGCTGCTCAACAAGCTGTATCAAGTCCATTACTTGAAACAAGTATTGTTGGTGCAACTGATGCAATCATCAACGTAACAGGTGGTACATCATTAACATTATTTGAAGCTGAAGATGCTGCTGAAGTTGTTAGACAATCAGCATCAACAGATATTAACATTATCTTTGGTGCAGTTATTAATGAAAACTTAAATGATGAAGTTATTGTTACTGTAATTGCAACAGGATATGATGATAATCCTGTATCAGGAACTTCTCCAATGGCTGAAGAATATAATCCTGGTATTTCAGAAGTACCTCAAAAACCAGTAAGTGTTATTGATGATGAGTATGATATACCTCCATTCTTAAGAGATAGAGATGTATAATTAAAATAATTTTAAAAATAAAAGATATCGTTAGATATCTTTTTTTGTACTCTTAATTAAGTTATAATTTAAATGGTGATAATATGTATACTAAGAAAGTTGATGAAGTACTTAGATATGTAAAAACAACTAAAGAAGGACTAACTTCTAAGGAAGTAAATGATCGTTTACAAAGAGACGGAAAAAATATATTAACTTTAAAAAAGAATAAAAGTGTTATTCAAATGTTTTTTGAAGAGTTTGAGTCTCCACTTACAATTATTCTTTTATTAACTGCAGTTTTTTCATTTGCAATTGGAGAAAAACTAGATGCTATAGTTATTTTTTTAATTGTACTTGTTGATGTAATAATAGGTACAGTTGAAGAACATAGAGCTCTAAAATCAGCTGAGGCATTATCTAAAATGTTAATTACTAAAGTAGTAGTTTTAAGAGATGGAGAGAAAAAAGAAGTACCTGCTGAAGAATTAGTAAGAGGAGATATAATATTCCTTGAAAGTGGAGTAAGAGTATCTGCTGATGCAAGAATTATTGATACTAATAATTTACTTGTCGATGAGTCTTCTTTAACTGGGGAATCTCTTCCTGTTAATAAGTCCTCAGACGTAATAACTAAAGAAGTTGCCCTAGGAGATAGAACAAACATGGTATACGCAGGAACTAATGTTATGTCAGGACGAGGAATGGCGGTAGTTGTTGCAACAGGTTTTTATACTGAACTTGGTTCTATTGCCAAAACAGTAACAGAAACAAAAGAAGAGAAGAGTCCTCTTACAATTCGTATGGAACGTTTCTCGAAACAAATAAGTATAATGATTTTACTAATATCTGTAATATCTGCAACTATACTTTATGTTCATGATTATGACTTACCAGATATTATTTTGTCTGTTATAGCACTTGCTGTATCAGCTATGCCTGAAGGATTATCGCTTGCAAATACCATGGCTTTAACAGTAGCTTCAAAAAGGATGGCAAAAGAAAACGTTATTGTTAAAAAATTAAATGCTGTTGAATCTCTTGGTAGTTGTACAGTTATAGCAAGTGATAAAACAGGAACATTAACTGTTAATGAACAAACTGCTAAGAAAATAGTACTTGCAAATGGTAGTTCATTTGAAGTAACTGGAACAGGTTATAATGTCGATGGAGAACTTATATATGATACTGAAAATAAAGATGTAGAACATGCTAAAAAAATTGCTTCTTTATGTGCACTTAATAATGAAGCAACATTTAAAGACAATGTTTCATTCTCAGGAGATTCAATTGATATAGCATTCCTTGTATTAAAAGAAAAAATAGGTATTAACGATGAATATGAAGTAGTAAAAACAATATCATATGAGTCTGAAAATCAATATTCAGCTGTATATTATAAAGAAAAAGGAAAACTTAGATGTACAGTAAAAGGTTCACTAGAAAAAGTAATGTCTTTTTCTAAAGAATCAAAGAAGTTTATAGAACTTAATGATAATTTAACTAAAGATGGTTATCGTGTTATTGCAGTAGCTGATGGTGAGGTAAAAGATAAGAATACCATCTCAGGACTTGAATTCTTAGGAATGGTCGCATTTATTGATCCAGTTAGAGAAGAAGCTAGATATTCAGTAAAAGAGTGTCTAAAAGCGGGAATAAAGGTTTTAATGGTAACAGGAGATCATCCTAATACAAGTCTTGCTATTGCTAAGAAACTTGATATAGCAACAAGCATGAATCAAGTAGTAACAGGTCTAGAACTTGAAGAAGCTTATAAATTTGGTCCAGCATACTTTGATGATTTAGTTAAAACTAAAAGAGTATTCTCACGTGTTACTCCTACAGATAAATTACATGTAGTTGAGTCTTTAAAAAGACAAGGTGAATTTGTTGCAGTAACAGGAGATGGAGTAAATGATGCTCCAGCCATTAAAGCTGCTAACATAGGTATTTCTATGGGATCTGGAACAGATGTTGCTAAAGATACTGCATCAATGATTATTTCAGATGATAACTTTACTTCTATAGTAAATGGAGTTAAAGAAGGAAGAGTAGCATACGCTAATATAAGAAAAATTACTTTATTCTTACTTTCTTGTGGTTTTGCAGAAGTAGCATTCTTTGTATTATCCGTAATATTTGGAATGGAGCTTCCTCTTCTTGCTATCCAACTTCTATGGCTTAATGTTGTTACTGATGGTCTTCAAGATATTGCTCTTTCATTTGAAAGAAGTACTAAGAATATCATGGATAGTCCTCCAAGAAGTACTAAAGAGTCCCTTTTCAGCGGTGACTTAGCTCTTGAAGTATTAATATTTGGCATTACTATTACAGCTTTAGTATTTGGTTCATGGATATCTTTAAATAAAATGGGAGTACCTATTAATGAAGCAAGAAGCATGATAGTTATGTTAATGGTATTTATTCAAAACATGCATGTACTTAATTGTAGAAGTGAAAAACAATCTATATTTGCAACAAGTTTATTTGATAATCCACTTGTAATAGGAACTATAATAGGTTCAATTGCTTTAGAAATTCTAGTATCAAGTATACCAGTACTAGGTAATTTGCTTAAAGTAACACCAATACGTGCTAAAAATACTATAAGAGTATTTGCATATTCACTTATAATTCTAGTAGTATCTGAAATATATAAAATCATATATCGAGCTATATCTAGAAGAAAAGAAAACAAGTTACTTGAAGAATAAATGTAAAATGAAAGTTAAAAAAGGGATTAAATCCCTTTTTCTTTTTTAAATATGTTATTATAAAAACGCCGAGGTGAAAACTCATGATGGAAAAAAGAGAACTTGTTGAAGAAAAATCAAACAAGAAGAAAAAGAAAAAAAAGAAGAAAAAGATTAATCCAATTGTTTTTAAAATAATTGCCTTTTTACTTATAATTATTAGTTTAGTAACCGTAGTTTATACAGTTATAGAAGAAATAATAGATCTATATACACTTATACCTTATATTCTTATAGGTTTTGCTTTAGTAACAGCAATTACGTTATTATTATCTAGTAGGCTACGTGACTGGATAAAAGTAGTTTTTTCTATTATTACATTTTTTATAATAATAGTTGAAATACTTTATATGATATACGGAGTAAGTACTTTTAAATTCTTAAATCAAATAACTGATACAGGTCTAAGAGTAGAAACATATGGAATATATGTTAAAAATAATTCTCCATTTAATAGTATAAAAGAGTTAGATAATAGAAAAGTTTCGTATTTATATATACCTAATGATGTAGAAACTAAAGATGCAATCGATAAAGCAATTGATGATAATAATGTTAATTTAAAACTAGAATCTAAAGATACTTTAGAAGACCTACTTGCAAGTGTTAATGAGGGAGATACTAATGCTATATTTATGAATACTTCTTATGAATCAGTTGCAGAAGAAGAATATACTGATGCTATTCATAATTTAAAATGTATTTATAAAATTGATATGGTTAATTATGTTAAGACAACAAAGAGTAATAAAAAGATTACTAAAGACACATATGCAATCTATATAAGTGGTATAGATACATCTGGAAAAGTCGCATCTAAAGCTAGAAGTGATGTTAATATAGTAATGATTGTTAATCCAAGAACTAATCAAGTTTTACTTGTTAATACTCCAAGAGACTATTATGTAAATCTAGCATCAAATAATAAAAAAGATAAGCTAACTCATGCAGGTTTATCTGGAATAGAAGAGTCATCTAATACTCTTGCTAAGTTATATGATATTGATATAGATTATTACTTAAGAATTAACTTTACTTCATTTGTTAAGATAATAAACTCTTTAGGTGGAATAAACGTTAATGTTTCTAAGGCTTTCTGTGAACAAGATTCAAAACGTAATTTTGATAATCAAATATGTTTAAGAAAAGGAATGCAAAATTTAAATGGTGAACAAGCTCTTGCTTATGCAAGACATCGTCATACACTTCCTCAAGGAGATATTTCTCGTGGAGAAAACCAAATGGAAATAATTAAAGCAATAGTTAATAAAGCAGCATCTCCTGCAATAATAAAGAACTATACTTCTTTAATTGCAGCCTTATCAGGTAATATTGTTACTAATATGGAAACTGATGAAATGTATGAAGTTGCTAAAATGCAAGTTTCAAAAAATCCTACTTGGAATTTTTCAAGTATTACAGCAACGGGTAAAGTTTCTACTAAACCTTGTTTTGCACTAGGTAATGCTAATGCTTCAGTAGTTATTCCAGATGAAGTAAGTATACTTGGAATTAAGAATGCAATTAAAAATATTTATACTGATAAAACAGAAATAATAGTAGAACCTGAAACTACTACTAAAGCAAATAATTAAGGTCAACCAAAAAAGGTTGACTTTATTTTTTATAAGTGTTATTATTAGTAGCAAGAAGAGGAGGCAAAGACATGGCTGTTAAATTAAGATTAAAAAGAATGGGTTCTAAACAAAAACCTTTCTACAGAATTATTGTTGCTGATTCAAGATCTCCAAGAGATGGAAGATTCATCGCTACTGTAGGAACATACAATCCTTTACTTGCTGAAAACAAATATACAGTAAAAGAAGAAGAAATTATTTCTTGGTTAAACAATGGAGCTCAACCAACTGATACTGTTAAAAGTATCTTAGTACAAACTGGAGTTTGGGCTAACTATAAAAATACAAAGAAATCATCTAAGTAATTAAGAGGTTTAATATGCACGATCAATTAATTAAATTTGCTGAAAATATTGTAGGTTCTTTAGTAAGTGACCCAGAATTAGTTAAAGTACAAGAATTTCTAGGAGATGAAGGTATTGTTCAATTAGAAATCATGGTACCTGAAGATGAAATGGGTTCAGTAATTGGTAAAGGTGGCAAAATGGCTAAAGCTCTTAGAGTTTTAATTCAAGCTGCTGCTTACAATATGAATATTAAAAGAGTTTCAATTAATATTGATTCTTTCTAAAAGATTAAGGTTACTTAATCTTTTTTATTTTTATATTTAAAACTATATGCTATAATTATCCAGGTTGAGGTTTTATTATGAAACAAAAATTTATTGAAAACACTTATTTAAAGCATGTTTTATCATCTGATACTAAATTAGCAGTTGATAATGATGAGATGTTTGCTGTTGTTAAACATATAAAGAAAGTTGAGAAGAAATTCATGGCTTCTTCGTCTTTATGTTTAATAGATGATGGATACTTCATGTTAGAAGTTATTCCTAAGAAAAAAAATTATTTAATAAGAGCTTTCTTTAATGATAAAAAAGAACTTCTAGAATATTACATAGATATTATTAAATCATCAGGAATAGATGAAAAAACAAAGTTACCATATTACATGGATTTATTCCTTGATTTAGTAGTAACAGGTGATAATATTGAAGTTTGGGATGAAGATGAACTGGATGAAGCTTATAATACTTCACTTATTACAAAAGAAGATTATGAACTTGCAAAATCTACAACAAAGAGTCTTATAAAAGAAATTAAACAAAAAAATAATAAATATATGAATATGAATTTAAGTGAGTTATTATAAAAAGTCATCAATGACTTTTTTTATTTTGCTTAAGTTATAGCAAAAGACCAAAAAGTTTTATAAAATAGTAATAGGTACTAATTTATACATAAAAATGTTGAAAAAATGACGTTTTTATAGTACATTATTCAAGAAAAAGAAAAGAGGAACACATATGGAAAGAAAGTTTACTGACCAAGAATTAGCTAGAAGAGAAAAATTAGCCAAACTTAAAGACTTAGGTTTAGATCCATTTGGTCAAAGATTTGATAGAGATTCCTTTGCTGCCGATATTAAAGATAAATTTAAAGATGTAGAACATGATGAATTTGAAAATAGAAATGATATTGTTACAGTAGCAGGTAGAATTATGTTTATTAGAAAAATGGGTAAAGCATCATTTTTCTCAATTCAAGATAAAACTGGAAAGATTCAAGTCTATATTTCTATTAATGACGTAGGAGAAGAAACTTATACATTATTTAAGTCTGCTGACTTAGGAGACATTGTTGGTGTTAAAGGTAAAGTAATGAAAACTCAAACAGGAGAAATTACTATTAAATGTTTAGAATATACTCATTTAGTAAAATCTTTAAGACCACTACCAGAAAAATTCCATGGACTTACTGATGTAGAAGAAAGATATAGAAGAAGATACCTAGATTTAATTACTAACGAAGATTCAAAACGTATTGCATTTGAAAGACCTAAAATCTTAAAATGTATTAGAAACTTCATGGATAGTAAAGATTATACTGAAGTAGAAACTCCAGTATTAACAACTCTATTAACAGGAGCATCTGCACGTCCATTTGTTACACATCATAATACTCAAGATTTAGATATGTATTTACGTATTGCTCTTGAACTTCCACTAAAGAGACTTTTAGTAGGAGGAATGGAATCTGTTTATGAAATAGGTAGAGTATTTAGAAATGAAGGAATGGATCCAAAACATAATCCAGAATTTACACTAATGGAAGCTTACAAAGCTTATGCTAACCTAGAAGTAATGATGGATCAAACTGAAGATATGTTCAAAGCTATTGCTGATGAAGTATATGGAAAACGTGTATTTAATTGGTGTGGTGATGAAATTAATCTTGATGGTAAATGGAAGAGAATTTCAATGACTGATGCTATTAAAGAAAAAACTGGAATTGATTTTAAAACAGTTGAACTTGATGAAGCACTTAATCTAGCAAAAGAACATGGTATTGAAGTTGCTGAACATGAACATACAGTTGGACATATTATTAATTTATTCTTCGAAAAATATGTAGAAGAAACATTAATCCAACCAACTTTCCTTTATGGACATCCAGTTGAAATATCTCCACTAACTAAGAAGAATCCAGAAGATCCAAGATTTGTTGATAGATTTGAATTATTCATAGGTGGAAAAGAATTTGCTAATGCTTATACAGAACTTAATGATCCAATTGATCAATTAGAAAGATTCGAAGAACAACTTAAGGAACGTGACCTTGGTAACGATGAAGCTAATGACATTGATATGGACTTCGTAGAAGCACTAGAATATGGTATGCCACCAGCTGGAGGAATTGGATACGGAATTGATAGACTATGTATGTTATTTACTGAATCTGAAACAATTCGTGATGTAATTCTATTCCCAACAATGAAAGAAAGAAATAATAAATAGAAGACTTACTTGTCTTCTATTTTTTTTATTTTTATCTCTTATTTATAATTTGCAAAAATTGCAAAAAAGTGCTATTATATACAGCAATTTAGGGGATGGGATAGCAATGGCGACAAAGAAAAAGAGTAAAACACAAAGAATAAAAAGAAAATTAAGAAAAAAGAATAAAAAGCTAATATGCCCTAAAGTAAATCCATTGTTATTAGTTGAAAAAGGGGGAATTGTGATGTTTCAAAGTTTAGAAAAGAAAGTAAAAAATTATTTTTATCATCATTACAATAAATATGCTGTAGAATATGTAATTGAAGGAGATAAAATTAAAGTAATCTCTAATATTGGTTTATATAGATATGTAGCCAATACTAAATCTAATATTAAAAAATTAGATGAAGCAATTAAGAAGAATAAAATTACAATTGAAGAAAAAATTGATGAATATGAACAAACTAATCATGTAAGAGGATATGTATTATTATTCAATATTTTAATGATTGCTATGTCAGCAGGTTCAATTGTATTATCATTCTTTGCTGGTAGTTATTTATTATTCCTAGTTTCTGTTATAGCATTCTCAGTATGTGTATTTGCATCAACTACAACTGGTCTTACATATTTAATACTAGTTCAAGAAATAAGAAACTTAAAAAGAGCAACTGGTTATAAGAGAGACTTAGAAATAGACTTACCAAAGATTAATACTGAAAAGATTAAAAATAAATTTAAATTAATAAGAGGTCAATAATAGACCTCTTTATTTTTTTTATATGATATAATGATTTAAAGAAGGTGATAAGTAATGAATCAAGAAAAAATAGGTTCTATTATTAAATCTATTAGAGTTAATAATAAATTAACTCAAAAAGAATTTGCTGATACTCTTGGTGTTACTTATCAAGCTGTATCTAAATGGGAAAATGGTAAGAATTTACCTGATATTGCTATATTAAAAGAGATAAGTGAAAAGTTTAATATTGATATAAATGAATTATTAGATACTAAAGTAGAAAATAAGAGTAATAAAAAAATATTTATTATTGCTGGTATTATAACTGTAGTTATAATTGCTGTTATTTTAAGTGTAATATTTATATTTAATAGAAATGACTTTGATTTTAAAACTCTAGATACAACATGTTCTGAGTTTTCTATATCAGGAAGTGTTGCTTATAATAAATCTAAAGCTTATATTTATATATCTAATATAGATTACTGTGGTGAAGAAAAGAATATTAAATATAAAAAAATAGTATCTCAGTTATATTTATCAACTGAGAAAAGTGATGAAAAAATATATTCAGATACTAAAGAGGATATAACATTAAAAGACTATTTAAACAATTTTTCTATGTCTGTTAATTCCAACATATGTCTTAACTTCAAAGGAGACCTTATATTATCTATAAGTGCATATGATGAGAAAGATAATAAGACAGTATATGATGTACCTTTAAAACTATCAGACACTTGTACTTTAAATTAGAATTATAATATAATTACACTAGAGGAAATATGAAAAAGAAATCAACATTGTATAAAATATTAAGACCTTTAATTGTATTCTTTACTAAGGTTTTTTTACATCCAAAATTTGTTGGATTAGAAAATATTCCTTCATCTGGAAGAGTTATTCTTGCAGGTACTCATAAGAGTATATTTGATCCATTTGTTTTAGTTACATCAACTAAAAGGCAAATACATTTTCTTTCTAAAAAAGAATTATTTGATGGACCATTTGGATTTATCTTTAAAAACTTAGGATTAATTAAAGTAGATAGAAAACATCATAAAGTAGATGCCATAACACCATCTATTGATTACTTAAATAATGAAGAAGTAATAGGAATATTCCCTGAAGGGACATTCCCTAAACATAATGAATTACTTCTACCTTTTAAAAATGGAGTATCCAAGATGGCATATGTTGGTAAGTCTATAATTGTTCCATTTGTTATAAAAGGTAAATATGGTTTTAGAAGAAAAGGTTTACAAATAAAGTTCTTAAAACCAATTAGTATTAAAACAGATAATTATGAATTAGAAACAGATAAATTAAGAAATTTAATTTTAACTGAAATGGAGAAGTAATATGTCTATATTTGATTTTTTAAGATTTAATAAAAAAGAAAAATTATCAGGACCTTGGGAAAAATATTATAGTGAAGAAGAGCTTAATTATAGAATTCCTAATATCACTATGTATGAACAAATACTTTTAAGTGAACATAAGTATCCTAATCTTAAAGCAATAGAATACTTAGGTAGAAAAATATCTTATAAAACACTACTTAAGAATATTGAAAAGACTGCAATTGCTTTTAAGAAATTAGGAGTTTCAAAAGGTGACATTGTAACAGTATGTTTGCCTAATGTACCTGAAGCTTTATATTGTATATATGCCCTAAATAAATTAGGTGCAATTGCTAATATGACTCATCCTTTATCAAGTGAAGGAGAATTAAAAGAAGCAGTTAATTCAACAAATAGTACAATTCTTATTATGTGTAATCAGTTCTTTGATAAGATAGAACCAATTTTAAATGAAACTGATTTATTACATGTAATATTTGTTAATCCAGCAGACTCTATGAGTTTCTTCTTAAGTATTGGTTATAGATTAATGACTTTAGGCAAATTTAAGAAGTATCCTCATAATAGAGTTTATAGATCTTGGAAGAGTTTTTATAGAACTTCTTTTGGAGAAGCAAATGTTAAATACAGAAAATGGGGTAAGAACACTGCTGCTGTAATAATACACTCAGGTGGTACAAGTGGTACTCCTAAGAATGTTGTTATTCAAAATAGAGCATTTATTCTTGGAGCAAAACAAACTGGAGATATGAGACTACATTTAAAACCAGGAGACTCATGTCTTGCAATCATGCCTAACTTCCATGGATTTGGGTTATCTGTTTGTATGCATACTGCATTAACTCTTGGATGCTATACAACACTTGTTCCTCAGTTTAATGCAAAAGAGTTTGATAAACTATTTGCAAAAACTAAACCTACAATAGTTCTTGGTGTACCAACACTTTTTGAAGCACTTATAGGTAATGATAATGTTAAGAATTTAGATCTATCATTCTTAAAGTATGCAGTATCAGGTGGAGATCTTTTACCAAAGAACTTAGAAGATAGAATTAATGCATATTTTAAAGAACATAATTCAAGAGCAATTATTACTCAAGGATATGGTTTATCTGAAGCACTTGCTGCTGTTACATTAGCAACTCCTGATATTAATAAATCAGGTTCAATAGGTATTCCTTTAGCAGGTAACTTTATTAAGATTATTAACTCTAACAGAGACACTCTTCCTTATGGTGAAGTAGGAGAAATTGTAATTAACTCTAAAGCACTTATGATGGGTTACTTAAATAATGAATCAGAAACAAATGAAACACTTCAAATTCATAATGATGGTCATATCTGGTTACATACTGGTGACTTAGGATACATGGATGAAGATGGTTTTATCTTCTACAAAGGTAGACTTAAGAGAATGATTATAACTTCAGGTTATAATGTATATCCATCACATGTAGAAGAAGTTATCGAGTCTCACCCAGATGTACTTCAGTGTTCTGTTGTAGGTATTCCTCATCCTTATAAACAAGAAGTATGTAAAGCATTCATTGTTCTTAAAGATGGAAAACATAATTTATTTGTTAAAAATAATATTAAAGCATATTGTAAAAAGAATTTAGCTAAATACATGGTACCTGCTGAATTTGTATATAGAAAACAATTACCCAAAACTAAATTAGGTAAAGTAGACTTTAGAAGCTTACAAGAAGACAAAGGTGCTGATGACGATGAATAATTATAGTAAAATGCCTTGGTTATATAAAACAGGTAAAGCACTCCTTGGTCCTATTTTTAAAGGATATTATAGACCAATTATAGTAGGTACAGAAAACATTCCTGAAAAAGGGAATGCAATTATAGCAGGAGACCATATTCATCTATATGATCAATGTCATGTTATTGTTTCTACTAAAAGACCAATTTTCTACATGGCTAAAAAAGAATACTTTGATAGTAAAAAAACTAAATGGTTCTTTAAAGGTGTTGGTTGTATTCCAGTAGATAGAACTCATAAAGATGAAGAAGCCACTAAAAGTGCTCTAGAAGTACTTAATGAAGGTGGGCTTCTTGGTATATTTCCTGAAGGAACAAGAAACCATGCTAAAGATGAAAAGATAAAAGAAATATATGATGAGTATCTAATGAATCTTCACTTTGAAGATGTAAGAGATAGCTTAAGAGATAAGAATGTTAAATTATCTCAAATAAATTTTTTAACTAAGTTATTTGATGAAAAACGTATAACAAGAGAAGAACTTGATAAAGCAATATTTCATATTGATGCATCTTTAAGAATATATGTTGATCAAGGTAAGATTACAGAAGATGAGTATTATGATTCACTTCTTCTTCCATTTAAATTTGGAGTAGTATCTCTTGCTAAAAAAACTTCTTCTCCAATTATACCTATGATAACAACTGGTAAATATGAGCATCACAGCAAAGACTTAGTTGTACAATTTGGTAAACCTTACTATGTAGGTGATAAAGAGTTGGATGTAGCTTTAAAAGAACTAAGAGAAGAGTTTATAAAATTAATTAAAGATAATGAAATGGTTTTAAAGAATAATAAAGTAAATAAAGAACTAGAAAAAGAATTGAAAAAATAGCAATTAGCACTTTACTATTGAAAGTGCTAATTTTTTGTTTTATAATAATCAATGTAAGAAATTCGAAGGAAGTGTAACAATGGCAAAAAAACAATTTAAAACTGAATCCAAGAAACTAATGGATTTAATGATTAACTCAATTTATACAAATAAAGATATTTTCTTAAGAGAAATAATTTCTAATGCAAGTGATGCAATTGATAAATTATATTATAAATCACTTACAGATAAATCAATTCTTTTAAAGAAAAAAGATTATGTAATCAATATTTCTACTAATGTAGAAGATAGAACTATTACTATTCGTGATAATGGTATTGGTATGTCTAAAGAAGACTTAGAAAATAACTTAGGTGTTATTGCTAAATCTGGTTCTCTAGATTTTAAAAATGAAAATGAACATAAAAAAGATATTGATATAATTGGTCAATTTGGTGTTGGTTTTTATTCTTCATTCATGGTAGCTGATAAAGTAACAGTAATCTCAAAAAAATATGGTGAAGATGAAGCATATATCTGGGAGTCATCTGGAGTAGATGGTTATACAATTGAAAAGACAGACAAAGCAACAAATGGTACTGATGTAATTATTACATTAAAAAGTGATACAGATGATGAAAAGTATACTGATTTCTTAGATCAAAATACTATATCTAGATTAGTTAAAACATATTCAAACTATATTACTTATCCTATTAAGATGAATATGGTTAAGAGAAACTACAATGAGAAAACTAAATCATATGATGAAAACATGGAAAATGTTACTTTAAATGATATGATTCCTATCTGGAAGAAGAGCAAATCATCTATTAAAGAAGAAGATTATAATAACTTCTATAAAGATAAATTTAATGATTATGTAGATCCAATTAAAGTAATCCATACATCAGCAGAAGGAATAGTTTCATTTAATTCACTTTTATTTATTCCTGGACAAGCACCATACGACTTTTATACAAAAGACTATGAAAAAGGATTAAAACTATATTCAAATGGAGTATTAATCATGGATAAATGTAAAGATTTATTACCTGATTATTATTCATTTGTTAAAGGTGTTGTAGATACTCCTGATTTATCACTTAATATTTCAAGAGAAATGCTTCAACAAGATAGAGCACTTAAATTAATTGCAAAGAATATTGAAAATAAGATTAATAAAGAACTTCTAGATTTAGAAGAAAAGGATAGAGAAAAATACCAAGAATTCTTTAAAAACTTTGGTATGCAAATTAAATTCAGCATTTATAACAACTTTGGTATAAATAAAGATAAACTACAAGATTTATTAATATTTGAATCAAGTAAAGATAATAAGTTTATTACTTTAAAAGAATATGTTGAAAGAAATAAAGATAATGATAAAAAGATCTACTATGTATGTGGTGAAACAGTTGATAAGATTGATTCACTTCCAATTGTAGAAGAGTTTAAAGATAAAGATATTGAATTCTTATATTGTACTAATTACATGGATGAATTCGTAATGAAAGCCATAAATGAATATGAAGGATTTAAATTATCTAATATAGCAAGTGATAAAGTAGATTTATCAAGTGATGAAGAAAAAGAAAGTTTAAAGAAACTTAATGAAGAATCAAAAGATATGTTTAAACTTATGAGTGAAGCTCTACCTGATATTTCAGAAGTAAGATTTACTAACAAGTTAAAGAAACATCCAGTTTGTTTAACAAGTGAAGGTGAGATATCACTTGAAATGGAAAAAGTTATTAATGCTATGCCAACTGATGAACATATTGATGCAACAAAGATTCTAGAAATCAATGAAAATCATAAGATAGCATCTAAGATTAAAGAGTTATATAAAACTGATAAAGACGCTTTAAAAGACTATACAAAGATTCTTTATGCACAAGCTCGTCTTATTGAAGGTCTACCTATAGATAATCCTACTGAAATAACTAATCTTATATGTGAAAAGTTATCATAATTAAGAAGACAGGTCATGTCTTCTTTTTTTGTGTTATACTTTAGTTATTAGGAGGGCACATTATGAAAGACTTATTTATACTTATAAGGGTTAGTAACCCTGAAGTAGAAAAACTAGAAGATTTAATTACAGAACTTAAAAAAACTTTTCCCCATATTTTAATTGTTAATGATGGAAGTGATAAAAGATATAATGAATTCTTTTCATCTTTAGAAGAAAGTGGTGTTGAAGTATTTAATAATTATTTAACTCTAGGAATTGGAAGAAGTATTAAAAATGGTTTTAATTATATAATATCCAACTATTCAAATATTAAAGGTGTAGTTACAGCAAGTCCTAATAATACTTATAGAGATATTCATACATGTGCATCCATGCTTTTAAAAAATAAAGATAAACTTATAATAGGAAAAAGAGACTTTAATTCATCTAACACTCCTAAATCATATAAAACTAATAACAAAATCATAAATGGTTTATTTAGTTTATTAACAAGTATAAAGGTAAATGATTCAACATCTCTTCTAAGAGGATTTAGTAAAGATACTATTATTAAATACTTTAATACAAAAGGAGAAGGGTTAGATTATTTAAGTAATACTCTAATAAAAACAAGAGAAGAAGAACTTGAAATAATTGAATTTGATATTGATAGTAGCTTTAATGATAACTACACTATTAAAGATATGTATTATTTATATAAATCATTTTTTAAATGTATTTATTCATCTTCATTTGTAATAGATCTTATTATCTTTACTATACTAATTTTATTTAAATTGAATATTGTTTTATCGGTATTATTTGCAAGAGTTATATCAAGTTTTTATAACTATAAAAAAGTATTAAATAAAGTATTTAAGAAGTACCCAAAAACTATAATTAAGAGATATTATATACTTGTCATATTTGAAACAATTATTAGTTCATTATTAACATATATAATATCAACATTATTGAGTATTAATCCAGTATTAGTTAAAATTAATATAGACATTATTTTGTTAATAATAAGTTTTTATATTAAAAATAGTCTAATATTTGGAGGAGTAAATGAAAAATAAAAAATTCTACATTGCAATAATTCTAGCTCTTTTATTTACTATTAATACAGTACTAGTACTATGTGATTATACTGTTCCTTTTGATGATGCTATTCATAATTTAATTACACATCTTTATTGTCCAGCTCTTGATGTAATAATGCGTATTATTACATTCTTTGCATCAGACATTGTAATTGTTTCAATAGTTGTTTTATCAATGCTTTATTTATTCGTTGAAAATAAAAAGATTAAATCGCTTTTTGTAGGACTTACTATAAGTGCATCTATGTTAACATATTTATTGTTTAATATGATGATTAAAAGAGCAAGACCAATTTATATAAGTATCTTAGAAACAAGATATTCGTATCCATCTGGTCATACAACAGCATCAATTACTATATATGGTTTATTCTTATATATAATTAACAAGGGAAACTATAGTAAGAAAACAAAGAAGATACTTTCATCTATTTGTTTATTCTTTATGGTATTTATTCCTATATCAAGATTATATTTAGGTGCTCACTTTATATCTGATGTAATAGGTGGAATATTACTTGCATCTTTATATATAACTTTATCAACTAATATATACGAAGAATTAACAGAAAAATAAAAGGGATGTTTAAGCATCCTTTTTGTGTTATAATCTTTAAGAAATCAGGTGAAAACATGAAAGAAAAAGTAAATGAAGTACTAAACAAAATGAAAGAAATTGGCTATGGCTGGGTAGAACCAAATGGAGTAAAACACTTTAAATCTAAACAAAATTATTTTAAAGAGTTTTATAGAATCATGCCAATTGATAAAATACTTGAGTATAAAGTTGGTACTTGTTTTGAAAGTGCTAAACTTACAGCTCACTTTTTAAAAGAAAAAGGTATTCCTTCTAAGAGTTATATGATTAATTATACTGATCCAAATAAACTTGCTAAACATACATTTACCGTTTGCAATGATGAAGAACACTACTATTTAGTTGAGTCATCATGGGTTAATGAAAAAATAGAGTTTGATAATCTAAATGATTTAATTACATCAGTTATTAAAAGATATCCAAGAATGTATAAAATAGAAAACTTAGATATGTCTTTAGTACATGTATATGAAATAGATGAAATACCAGATTTAATGAGTCTAGATGAATTTGTAAATTTTGCATCTAATAATGAAATCAAAATAAAATAATCACTTTAAGTGATTATTTTTTATTATAAAGAGATACAAAAGAATAATAGGGTATGTTTGGTTGATTTAGGTGCTATCTCTTTATAATTCTTCCTCCTTTCAAGTACTATTAAATCATTAACGTATGTTTAAAAATGTCGTTTTTTGTCGCTTTTATCTAATTTGTGATAAAATTAACTTAAGGTGATACTATGAAATATTTAGTAATATCTGATATTCATGGAATTAATGAATATATGAGTGAGTTTGAAAGTATTGTTTCAAGAGAAAAACCAGATAAAATTATTTTACTAGGGGATCTTTTATTTCATGGATATGGTTATGATTCCGACAATTTTATTGTAGCTGAAACTCTTAACTTATATAAAGATAAAATAATAGGTATAAGAGGTAATAACGATATATCTTATGATGAACTAAGTTTAGAGTTTCCACTTGATGATTATATTAAGATGGTTATTAAAGACAAAGTATTTATATTTACGCATGGACATATTTATAATGAATATAACATGCCTTTTAAAGCAGATTATCTCGTCATGGGACATACACATAAATGTGGAATTAAAAGAATAGGGGATTTAGTAATTGCTAACCCAGGATCAATAAGTTTACCAAGGGGAGGAACTCCTCACTCATATATGATAATAGATGATATAATAACTATAAAAGATATAGATGGAAAAGTAATCGAGGAAGTGAGTATATGAAAATTGATCATCAAACATTTGTTAAAAACTTTTTTTCCAAAATGGAAAAATACTATGACGAAGTAGAAATGCAAAAACTATTAAACATTGTTGAAGAAATTGAAAGTAAACAAACTATGTCTGTTGAAGAGGCAATAGACATAGTATCAAAAATGAAACTACGTGATAGACATACAGCTATTGCTCTTGCTATTATTTATCAAAAACCAATGGCTTATATTATTCTTCAAAATACAACAGATATGTTAATACCTACAGAAGTAGAAAAACTAAAGAATAGTATTACTAACAAAACAGAAGATGAATTCTTTAAAGGTTATACTAACTATGACTATTATTGTTTAAAAAGAAGTATAGCAGATGATGCATTAGATGAACTTGATAATCCAATCTGGGATATAGAAAAAGAGATATTATTTCATTTTGTTCAATATAAAGAAGGTAAGAGAGGAAAAGTCTTATCAAAGTAAGAGTATAATATTTAATAAATAGTTTACTTGTGATATTCTATTGATAGCGGAGGAAAAAATATGATGGCATTAGAAACATTCTTAATTGTATTTTTAGTATTCTTTTTTATAGTTCCACTTGGACTTGCAATTATTGCTATAATTGGAGAATACAAAATGTTTGAAAAAGCAGGAGTAGAAGGTTGGAAAGCAATTATTCCTTTATACAACGTATATGTTGCTGGAACAGAAGTAGGAAAATTAAACTCTGGATGGGGGCTAGCTGCTTTGATAGGTATATTAGTTCCAATTGTTGGTCCAATTATAACTTTATGTGCAACTATTAATATTAACTATGCTGTTGCAAAGAAATTTGGAGCAGATGATGTAGGAGTAATTCTTACAATTATTTTTGCACCAATCATGTACTGTGTATATGGATTTGGTAAAGCAACATATAGAAGAAATGTTGATGTTCCTGAACATGGTTTATTTGGAGGAGTTATTTCATCTGTAAATGGTACAAATTATACTAGAACAAATGAAAATACTACTAAAGAAACAAGTGGTAATAAATTTTGTCCAAGCTGTGGTTCACCAGTTAAAGCAACTGATAAATTCTGCAAATCATGTGGTAATCCATTAAAATAAACTCGAATTAATCGAGTTTTTTTTATATAATATTTTTGGGTGATAATTATGAATATATTATTAACAGGAGCTTCCTCTGGATTAGGAATAGTAGTTGCTCGTAAATTATTAGAAAAAGGTAACTTTGTAATACTTCATTATTTTAATAATAAAACCGAGCTTGAAAAACTACATGAAGAATTCTTAGATAGATCTCTTCTTTATAAATGTGATTTAAGAAGTGAAGCTGAAATACATGAAATGTATGAAGAATTAAAAAATATGAAAATTGATGTTTTAATTAATAATGCAGCAATTGATAATAATACACCAATTGAGGATAAAACAGTAGATTCATTTATTAATGTTTATAAAACTAATTTAATTGGACCATTTATGTTAATAAAATACTTTGGTAATGATATTAATTCTAGATATGGTTCTATTATTAATATCTCAAGTGACAATGCAATTGATTCATACGATGAACAAACTATTGAATATGATTGTTCTAAAGCTAGTCTTAATTTACTTACTAAATGTTTTTCTAAAAAGTATAGTAAAACTAAAATAAATGCTCTATGCTTTGGATGGCTTGATACTAAAATGAATAATATACCTGATGATATTAGAAATCTAATAGACTTCTATCCTTTAGATAAAGCTGCTGAAGATATTATTAATTTAATAGATACTAAAGAAACAGGTAAAATAATTATTAAACGTTAAATTGAGAAAACGCATCTTATGTGTTAATATAACTCCTTGAAGAAAGGAGTTTTTATATGGAATTTAGTAAAAAGAATAATACTTTATTTTCGTACCTTAGTCCAAAAGAAAAAGAAGATGTTATAAAAGATATAAAGTCTACATTAGTATCATTTAGATATTCTCTTGGTCTTCCTGAAGATGTTACATTTGGTTTAGAAGTTGAATATGATGAATTATCCAGGGAAGAAGTTAATGCTTTTCTACATTCTGTTGCTCCTTTATGGTATCCAACTCCAGAAACATCTCTTCCTCAAGGTGGAGAAGTTACATCTCCTGTTTTAACTGATAAATTTTCTACATGGATTGATCTTAAAAATCTTTGTTCTTTTTTAAGAATTGCAGGAGCAACTACAAAAGATGGAGTTGGTTCTCACATTCATGTTGGTGTTGCAAATACTTTAGGAAATAATGAATATTCTTGGTTAAACTTCATTAAGAAGTGGATTATATATGAAGGTGTAATATTTCGTTTTACAAATGGCGAAAGTGTTACTCCAAGAGCTAACTATAATAGTCATTGTTATCCAATTGCTCTTGATCTATATGATATGTTACTTAATAGTGAAGGTGATATTAATTTAGATACTTTAAATAGAATAATTCCTTATGATAGATTTCAATCAATTAATTTTAGAAATGTTAAATGGCAAAATCTAAAAGATAATAATTCTTTTAATACAATAGAACTTAGAAGTCCAAATGGTACTATAGAAGAGGCTATCTGGCAAAATAATGTTAACTTCTTTGTGAGATTTTTACTATCTTGTACCAAAGAACAAGATGAAGAATATATTAAATATGCTTTAAGAAAAATGGATAATGTTTATAACTACGGAGACTACTTTAAAATTGATATAGATAAAGTATTCAAATTAGTAGACGATATATTTAACAATGAATTAGATAAAGTATATTTTTTAAGACAATATATTAAAGATGAAGAAGAGTTACGAGAAGAAGGAATCAAACTTACAAAATCATTTGTAAAAGAAAAGTAATGTGATATATTATATTTATTGTTGGAGGTGTCTATATGGAAAAAGCAAATGCTTATGATTATTTAGAAAAAGAAGTTACTGTAGAAATTGATAGAAAGTTAGGAAGTCTACATCCTAAACATGGATTTATGTATATGGTTAACTATGGTTTTATACCAAATACTGTATCTGGTGATGGAGAAGAATTAGATGCATATTTACTTGGGGTATATGAACCAGTTGATTCATATAAAGGATATGTAATTGCAGTAATTCATAGAACAAACGATGACGATGATAAACTAGTTGTTGTACCTAAAGACAAATATTATTCAGATGATGCTATTCGTGCATTAACAGAATTTCAAGAAAGATTCTTCGAGTCTGAAATTATTAGAAAGAGAACAAGATAATTTTTTAAAAAAATTATCTTTTTTCATGCTATAATTTTAATGTAATATAGGAGGGTAAAGAAATGAAATATGATTTAATTGTCGTTGGAATGGGACCAAGTGCAGCATTTTTAGCATATGAACTAATTCAACTTGGTAATCATAAAAACGTTTTATTAATAGACCAAGGTAAAAATATAAAGAATAGAGTTTGTCCAATTGAAAAAACAGGTAAGTGTATGAAATGTAAACCATTTTGTAATATCACATGTGGTTTTTCAGGAGCAGGAGCATTTTCTGATGGAAAACTTCTTTCATACCATATGTCTTCCCTTGGCAATAGTGACGAAATGTATCTAGGTGGAAATGGAGGAGGTTACGTTAAAGAGTATTTAAGTGAAGAGGAAATTAAAGACTTACTTGTATACACTGATAACGTATATCTAGACTTTGGAGCAGATACTCATCTTGAAGGCATGGAATATGTTAAAGAGATAAGAGAATTACAAGATAAGGCAGCAGAAGTAAATTTATCACTTGTATCTTGTCCAATTAGACATTTAGGAACAGAAAAAGCTCATATTCTTTATACTAAGATTCAAGATTATCTTGAAGAACATGGTATAAATATGATGTATGAAACTGAAGTAAAAGATTTAATAATCGAAGATAATGTTATAAAAGGTGTTAAGATTAAACATAATAGATATAATGAAACAGAAGAGGTATTCGGTAATGAAGTAGTTCTTGCTGTTGGTAGAAAAGGTGCATCGTGGTTAAGTGATATGTGTAAGGTTCATAATATCAAAACTAAGATAGGTGCCGTTGATATAGGTATTCGTTATGAATTACCAGATGAGGTAATGAAAGATATTAATAAATATATGTATGAAGGAAAGTTCATAGGTCGTCTTGATCCATACGGAGATAAGGTAAGAACCTTCTGTCAAAATCCAAGTGGATTTGTATCTGCAGAAGTATATGATAATGGTCTTACTCTAGTAAATGGTCATTCATACAAAGACAAAAAGAGTACTAATACTAATCTTGCGATTTTAGTTACACATCACTTCACAACACCATTTGATAAACCAATTGAATTTGGTGAGAATGTAGCAAGAAACTTAAATAGTTTAGCAAATGGAACAGTCATGGTTCAACGTCTTGGTGATATCTACCGAGGAGGAAGAACTTGGCAAGAAACACTTGAGAAAAACTCAGTTGTTCCAACTTTAAAAGGAGCAGTTGCTGGAGACTTAACTTATTCACTTGGTTATAGAACTGTAACAGATATACTTAATTTTATAAAAGCAGTAGACAAAGTTGTACCTGGATTTGCATCTCCTGATAATCTTTTATATGGACCTGAAATAAAATTCTATAGTAACGAGGTAGTACTTAATAATAGATTTGAAACAAGTGTAAAAGGTCTTTATTCAATAGGTGATGGAGGAGGACTTACAACAGGTTTAATGATGGCATCTGCATCAGGAGTAAAACTTGCACGTATTATTTCAAAAGAAAAGTAGTTAATACTTTTCTTTTTTAATGGGTTTATTAACTGGTCTTTTTAAACCATTTATTGTATTATAGGGAATAACAAGTGAAGTGATTAAATGAAAAAGTTAAAAAAAATATATGTTGAAGTTACTAATGCCTGTAATTTATCATGTGATTTTTGTATTAAAAATGATCGTGATTTATCATTTATAAGTGATGATGATTTTTCTAATACATTAGATAAGATTAAAGACTATACAGACTATATTTATATGCATGTCATGGGAGAACCTACAATGCACCCTCATATTAATAATCTTATTAATATTGCTCATGATAAAGGACTATTTGTTAATCTAACAACAAATGGTTATCTAATAGATAAAATAAAAGATAATAAAAATATAAGACAAATAAATATATCACTTCATTCATTTGATCCTAAATACAAAAAAACATTAGAAGAATATATGAGTAATATATTTAATTCTATTGATGAGTTATCAAATAATACATATATATCACTTCGTATATGGACTAAAAGTAAATGCTCATCTGAAATACTAGACTTAATAAATAATAGATATAATACTTCTATAAAACTAGAAGATATAAAAAGAAATATAACTATAAAAGAAAACATTTTTATGAGTACAAACGAAGAGTTTATTTGGCCAGATTTAAATAATCACTACTATGAAGAGGAAGGCACTTGTTATGCTCTTAAAGACCATATAGCAATACTTGTAGATGGAACTATTACTCCTTGTTGCCTAGACTCAAAAGGGGTAATTAACCTAGGTAATATAAGAACAAATACCCTGGGTGATGTATTTAATAGTACACGAGTGCAACTAATGCAAGAAGGTTTTAAAAATAATAGAAAAATAGAACCACTCTGCAAACACTGTAAATATTATATTAAATAGAAAGATTAGGTAAATATGAGGAAAATGAGTAATAAAAAACAATTATTAAATGCTCTTTCATCATATAATACAACTACTTTAGAAAAAGAATATTTAAGATCATTAATAGAACTAGATATAACACCATTTGATGATAATGATTCACTTGAAAGTTTAAAACTTACAAGTCTTACTAGAGAAATACTTAGATATAATTTATTAATTAAATCTATTGAATCTGTAACCTATGATTATAATCCTAAGAAATATAGATTATTGTTAGAAAAAAACTACAATTTCAATATGTCTTTAATAAGAAGAGAAAAAATATTTAATCTTCTAAATATTACATTTGGTAATGATATCATATTAACAATTCATGATAGAAAAAATATAGAAACTCTACTTGAAGAAAAACGTAAAAAATTAGAAGAATTAAATGATTATCATTATGATTATTTTTATATTTATTTCGGAGCTCTTGATTCTCCTGAAGACAAAGCGGAAGAACAAAGAGTATTAGATGAAATAAGAAGAACTGAGATAGAAATAGAAAAACTAGAAGAATTACTTGATCTAAGTGATATAGTTAATTATGATGAAAGAATTAAAGATAACTTACATATTGTGGAAACAAAAGATGAATATGTGTCTAGAGACGGAATAGAGACAACATCTGTTATTCATGAAG
Organism: uncultured Caryophanales bacterium; assembly: GCA_946536225.1. GTDB lineage: Bacteria > Bacillota_I > Bacilli_A > RF39 > UBA660 > UBA6985. The sequence goes on from CAMNEE010000002.1 coordinate 300,057, forward strand.
CAGGTAAGGTAAGAGTATTTAAAAAATCATTTAAATAAAAGATAAATAAACAATTTATCTTTTTTTGTCGTGTTGTAATAAAAGTTGTTTTTATATATAATATAATAAAGAAGTAAAAGAGGTAAGATATATGGTAACAATTCTATCGGTATTAGTTTTATCATTTATATACGTTTTGATTACTGCTATTCTTTACTATACAAAAAAGAAAGCTTTTACTGTTGAAAACGTATATTTTTCAATCTTACTTATAGTTACTTTAGTACTTATAGCCATGGAATTTGTTAACTGTGCATATGTCACAGTTAATTTAACCAAGATGGAAAATTTAATACATAAATTTTATGAAATAACACTATTTGTTTGGTTAACTATATTCTTCTTATATGGTATGCATATGGTTAATGAAAAGAAAGATAATATACTTACAATTAATACAACTAATATTATTAAAATTGCAGTTCTTGTTATCTATACTATTGCTGTTTCTACAATTATATATTTATTACCAAGTAAAATAGGTATCGCTTATGGAGCACCATATGAAAATGGTATATTTATATATTATTTCTATTTTATAATTGTATTTTATATGTTGCTTATTGATATTAATTTTTTCCTTAATAAAATTAAAGAAATAAGAAAGATTGCATCCGTAATAACATTCGAAGTTTTATTTGCTGTATTTGCAACTCTAAGATCATATTTCATGAATCCTGTATTCTTAGTTGAAGGAATTATAACATCTATAATAGTAATTATTATAGTTAATACTATAGAAAATCCTGATTTAAAAATTATTACAGAACTAGATGCTGCTAAACAAGAAACAGAAAAAGCAACACGTGCTAAAGATGATTTTTTAAGTAGTATGTCTCATGAGATTAGAACACCTCTTAATGCAATAGTAGGTTTATCTCAATTAATTTATGAAAGTGATAATGTTAATGAAGAGATAAAAAATGATGTTAATGATATCATGTATGCATCTCAAACCCTACTTGAAATAGTAGGTAATATTCTAGATATTAATAGAATAGAATCTAATAAGATGGAAATACAAAATATGAACTATGTTCCTGCTGAAATGATAGAAGAACTAGTTAAAGTAAACTCTGTTAGAATTGGTTCTAAGAATATTAAATTAAGTTACAATATTTCATCAGATGTTCCATATGAACTAGTAGGAGATAAAGTACATATTAAACAAATTATTAATAATCTTTTATCTAATGCTATTAAGTTTACTGAAGAAGGAGCTGTTATACTAACTGTAAATGCTATTAATGATGGATTTGTATCAAATTTAGTTATAACAGTAAGCGATACGGGTAAAGGTATTAAAACATCAGACTATGATAAATTATTCCATAAATTTGAACGTCTTGATACAGAGATTAACTCAACAGTAAATGGATCAGGATTAGGACTTGCAATAACTAAAAAGTTAGTAGAATTATTAAATGGTAATATAAGAGTTAATTCTACTCTTGGTAAAGGTTCTACATTTGAAGTAAGTATTCCTCAATCAATTAGCATGACAATGAATCCTAAACAAATTGCTCTTGAGTATAAGATTGAACAAATGGAAAATGAACAAGTCATTAATCGTAAGAAAAAGAGTGTCTTACTTGTTGATGATAGTGCAATTAACTTAAAAATTGCAGTTAACTTCTTAAAAGGTCAATTTATTAATGTTGATACTTGTACATCAGGAAGAGAAGCAATTAATAAAGTAAAAGAAAATACATATGATTTGATATTCTTGGATTTAAAAATGCCTTTGATGGATGGATTTAAGACAATCGATGAACTTAAAAAAATACCTGGATTTTCAACACCAGTTGTAGCATTCACGGCAGTTGATGAAGATGCAGAAGCAGTATGCTTAAATGCAGGTTTTAAAGCTATATTTGTAAAACCTTTTTCTAAAGCTCAATTCTTAAGAGAAATTAATAATTTAATAGATGCTAATTTAGTAATAGATGCATCTTTAGAAGAAAGTGAAAAGAATGTAAAGAAAGAACAAATTCCAACACTTAATTCGGTTATTAAAAACAATGCTGCAGCAAAAGAGTCTCCATCAAAACCAGAACTTCCTGAGATGCCGCCTCTTACACAGATGGATGATAAACCAGCAATTGATTTTGACAACAAATAAACTATAACTAATTTAAGTTATAGTTTTTTTTATTTTTGTATTATAATTATATTGTGATAACAATGAAAAATAAGAGGACATTTTTAATATATGTATTAGTAGTATTATTTATTTCATGCTTGTTTTATCTAACTGATAATGAGTCTCTTGGACTTAATAAAAATGAAACAACAACTACTAAACAAGTTTTTATAAGTGATGAAGATATTCCTGATTATGATGGTAAAAGTTACATAGTATTAAATGATAATAAACCATCTTTCTCTCCATCTTCATATGACTATAAAGAGTCATTTGAACTTTATAGTGAACTTGATAATCTAGGAAGATGTGGAGTTGCTTATGCACTTTTAGGCAAAGACTTGATGCCAACAGAAGAAAGAACAGGAATAGGTTCTATTAAACCGTCTGGTTGGCATACCATAAAATATGATTTCATAAAAGGAAAATATCTTTATAATAGATGTCATTTAATAGGTTTCCAATTAGCAGGAGAAAATGCCAATGAAAATAATTTAATTACATGTACAAGATTCATGAATACTGAATCTATGGTATCTTTCGAAAACAAAGTAGCAAAATACATTAAAGAAACAAATAATCATGTTTTATATAGAGTTACTCCAGTCTTTGATGGTAATAACTTACTTGCTAAAGGAGTACAAATGGAAGCATCTTCTCTAGAAGATAAATGTGGTAGTATTTGTTTTAATGTATTTGTTTATAATGTTCAAGATGGAGTAGATATTGATTACACGAATGGTGAATCAAAATTAAAGGAATAAGGTGATAATATGTTAGGAATTTTAATTGGTGTATCTATATTTATTGATTTAGTTTATATAGTTTATTATATAAAAATAACTAATTTAAAGAAAAAAAGAAAAAAGGGAAGACTTATATTTAAACTAATAGTTAATTTAATAGTTATTTCATGTATACTTGCTCTTTTAGATGGAGTAGTATACTTTATAACTGATGCAGGAAATAAGAAAAATATAGATGATAATACTACAACTAAAGAAGTTGAAACTACAGCTAAAAAGGAAGAACCAACAACAAAGAAGACTTCTTCCGTAAAAGTAGTATCTAAAGAATATCCTAAACTAGATTATATTGAAGGGGATAGAGAAGAAAAAGGTTTTACTTCTAAAGGATATTTAATTGAAGAAGTAAATGGAGTTACTTATATAGATGGATATATGATAGCTAATAAAACATATGGTCTACCTGAAAATTATGTTCCTAAGAATGCAACTCTTTATAGAATTGCTCCAGTAGCTCAAAGTTACTTAAATGATTTATTTAAAGCCGCAAAAGAAGCTGGTTATGACTTAAAAGATCAATCTGGTTATAGAAGTTATTCAGTTCAAAAAAATCTATACAATAATGCTTTAAACCGTGGTGGAAAAGAAGATGCTGATAGATATTCAGCAAGACCAGGACACTCTGAACATCAAACAGGATACGCAATGGATATTTGTGATAAAAATTATATGGGTGCATGTATTTCAACAGCTTATGATAAAGTACCATCAGCTAAATGGTTAAGCGATAACTGTTGGAAATATGGATTTATCTTAAGATATGTTAAGGGTAAAGAAAATGAAACAGGATATGGATATGAATCATGGCATTTTAGATATGTAGGAAAAGATTTAGCTGAAATTCTATATAACAATGGGGACTGGTTAACTATGGAAGATTACTTTGGTATAACTTCTGTTTATGAGGATTAATATGAAGATAGTATCATGGAATGTTGCTGGCTTTAGAGCTGTATTAAAAAAAGGATTTGAAGAGTTCTTTGACAAAGAAAATGCTGATGTATATTGTTTACAAGAATCTAAAACGTTAGAAGATGAATTTGATTTTAAAAAAGATGGATATGAAATGATTATTAATCCAGCTGAGAAAAAAGGCTACTCAGGTACTCTTATATTTACAAGAGTAAAACCTCTTAACGTAACATTTGGTATGGGGATTGAAGAACATGATCATGAAGGTAGAATTATAACTTTAGAGTTTAATGATTTCTATTTAGTTAATATGTATGTTCCTAATGTTAAAAGAGATTTATCTAGACTAGATTATAGAATGAAATGGGAAGATGATTTTAAAAACTATATTAAAAATCTAGAAAAGAATAAATGTGTAGTTGTATGTGGAGACTTTAATGTTTGCCACACTGAAAAAGATATTAAAAATGCTAAAGCAAACATTGGTAAAGCAGGATTTACTTATGAAGAAAGGGACAAGTTTACTAAACTACTTGAATCAGGTTTTAAAGATACTTGGAGAGAATTTAATCCTGATGTATCTGATAAATTTACTTGGTGGAGTTACATGGGACATGCAAGAGAAACAAATGCAGGTTGGCGTTTAGATTACTTTATTATAAGTAATGATTATTTTAATAAAGTTAAGACATCTAAAATATTAGATGACATATATGGAAGTGACCATTGTCCTATAGAACTTGTTATAGATATGGATTAATTATGAAAAAGTATAAATTAATAATAGTGTTATTTAGTCTTGTTCTTTTAACAGGATGTTCATCTAGTAAATTAGAAAAATATTTATCTAAAGAAGATTATAAATGCCAAAAGAGTGTTTGCTATAGAAAAGATGCTTATGAAAATATTCAAACATTAGAAAAGACATTTGATATAAATAATAATAAATATTTTGAAAAAGAAACATTTAATATTCCTGGTTCTCAAGGTTATGATCTAGAGTATGATTGGTCTACTTTTGTTATCAAGGGTAAGTATTATTTACCAACTGCATCTTTTGAAGTATTCCTTAATGTTAAAGATGATAATTCATTTGAATGTAATTCAGATGATGAAGATAAGCTATATGTTAAAGCAGAGTGCATTGGCTTAAAAGAAAAACTAAAAACAGTTGCATCAAAAGTAGATGAAATAATTAAAAACAATCAATGAAACATAGACATTTGTCTATGTTTTTATATGTTTTTATATTATAATTAAGAAAAGGTGATCTTGTATGTTACAATTAAAAGACATATCAAAAACTTACATAACAGGTGAGTTAAAACAAACTGCACTTGATAAAGTTTCTTTAAACTTCCGTGACTGTGAGTTTGTATCTATATTAGGTAAAAGTGGTTCAGGTAAAACAACACTTCTAAATATCATAGGTGGACTAGATCATTATGATGATGGAGACTTAATAATTAATAATGTTTCCACTAAAAAGTATAAAGATAAAGACTGGGATTCATATCGTAATCATTCAGTAGGTTTTGTATTTCAAAGTTATAATTTAATACCACATCAAACAATACTTGAAAACGTTGAACTTGCTCTTACCATCAGTGGTGTTGGTCCAAGTGAAAGAAAGACTCGTTCTCTTGAAGCATTAGAAAAAGTAGGATTAAAAGATCAAGCACATAAAAAACCTAATCAATTATCAGGTGGTCAAATGCAAAGAGTTGCTATTGCAAGAGCTCTTGTTAATGATCCTGATATTCTTCTTGCAGATGAACCAACTGGAGCACTTGATACTAAAACAAGTATTCAAGTTATGGATCTTTTAAAAGAAGTATCAAAAGATAGATTAGTAATCATGGTTACTCATAACCCTGACCTTGCTGAAAAGTATTCTACAAGAATAGTAAATCTAAAAGACGGTTCTATAACTGGAGATAGTAATCCATATGAAATAGATAAGAAAACAAGAAGTATTTATAAGAACTTAGGTAAAGCATCTATGTCTCTTTTAACAGCTTTTTCTTTAAGTTTAAATAACTTACTTACTAAAAAGGGAAGAACTATACTTACATCTTTTGCGGGTTCTATAGGTATAATTGGTATTGCTTTAATACTTGCTTTATCAACAGGTTTCCAAAAATATATAGATAAGGTTCAAGAAGATGCCCTAACTAGTTATCCACTTGTAATAAATGAGTATTCATCTGATCTTACAAGTTTATTATTATCTGCCTTTGGTAAAGATGACTCTGAAAGTGAAGATGGTTATGTTATTGAAAGTCAAAATATAGCAAATATTTTTACTAGCATAGGAACTAATGATTTAAAATCATTTAAAGAATATATGGAGAAAAACCAAGAAGAAGTAGATAAGTATGTTAGTCGTGTAGACTATGGTTATAATATAACTCCAAATATTTATACTAAAGATTATAAAAATGAATTATTAAAAGCAAATCCAAGTGAATCTATTTCAACACTTATGGGAGCAGGAGGAATGTCTTCAACTAATGTATCTATGTATAATGCATCAAGTGTATTCTTTGAAATTAATAGTGATGAAAAAGAATTAGAAGACTCCATGGATATTATAAAAGGAAGACTTCCTAAGAAGTATGATGAAGTAGTTATAGTTATTCCAAATGAAGGTCATATTTCAGATTTACTTTTATACACTTTAGGATTTAAAGATCAAAAAGAATTAAATGATAGACTTACTAAAGTTTATAATGGAGAAGCTATTTCTAAAGATGAAATAGGTGAACCAATTAAAATTAGTTACGAAAGACTAATGGATACTGAATTAAAACTAATTCTATCAACTGATACATATAAATATAATAGTCAATATAATTTATATGAAGATATGACTGTTGATAAATCATTCATGAGTGATTTATATAATAAATCTCTTAGTTTAAAAATAGTTGGTATAGTAAGTCCAAAAGATGCTAATAATGCAACATCACTTATGTCAGGTGTTGGCTATAGATCAGACTTAATTAAATATATTATTAATGAATCAGCTAAGAGCGAAATAGTAAAAAAACAATTAGCAACAAGTGACATTAATGTTATAAGTGGTAAATCATTTGATGAAACAGATAACTCAACAGGAATTGATTTTAATGATTTAGTAACTATTGATACTAATAAATTAAATCAAGCATTCCAAATTAATATAAATGAAAATGATATTAAGAAGTTAACTGAAGGTTATATCGCTGAAATTAGTTCAATGATTACAGCTAACACAGGAGAAGCAGAAGCATTATTTAGAAGTACTTTAAGTGAAATATTCAAAGGCTTATTAAATGATTATATTGAGTCAAATAATACCATGGGTATTTCTCAAATAAAAATAGCAGATATAGAATCTATTATTGATGCTTATTTTGAAAAGAACGTAGTTAAAGAAAAATTAGGTTACTTAGAAAATAATTATACAGTTCCAAGTGATGTATTTGAGAGTATTTATAAAGAATTTATTAAAGGAGTTCTTCAAGTATATGTACTTAATGCATCTACTGATGGAGGAGTAAGTGCTTATATTACAGCCTCAGTTGTTAATGAAGTAGTTGATACATCAGTTAACAGTGATCTTCTAAAAGAAAGTACTCATGAAATTGGTATTAAGATGGTAGAAGCAAATATGCAAAAGAATATCTTAACTAAAGTAGGAGAGTTAAGTGCAGCTTTAATGTCTAAGATGGCTAATGCCTTTAAAGTAGATGAATCTAAGTTTAAAGAAGCATTTAAGTTTAATATGAATGAAGACCAAATAAAGAGATTATTTGCAGCAATGAGTACAGCAAATGTAACACAAAGTACTCAAAAATCTAATCTATTAAACTTAGGTTATCAAGATTTAAACAATCCAAGTTCAATGTCTTTCTATTTTAAAGACTTTGATGGTAAAGAAAACTTTATAGATTTTATTGAAAAATATAATAAAGCAAATGAAGAAGATGAAGAAAAAGTATTAACATATTCAGATGTAACAGGAATACTTATTTCATCAGTTAGAGTTATTGTTGATAGTGTCTCTTATGTTCTAATAGCATTTGTTTCAATATCTTTAGTAGTTTCATCAATCATGATAGGAATTATTACATATATAAGTGTACTTGAAAGAACTAAAGAAATTGGTATTTTAAGAGCAATTGGTGCAAGTAAGAGAAATATTTCAAATATCTTTAATGCAGAAACATTTATAATTGGATTCCTTTCAGGATTAATCGGTGTTGTTGTTTCATGGATATTAATAATACCAATTAATATTGTTATTCATTCTATAACTGATAACCCTAATATTAATGCTGTATTACCAATAAAAGCAGCTATTGTATTAATATTGTTAAGTACTATTCTTACTTTAATAGGTGGTATTATTCCATCAAGAAGTGCTGCTAAGAAAGACCCAGTTCTAGCTCTAAGGACAGAATAATGATTAGAAAAGTTCAAGAAAAAGATTTATCAACTGTAGATAACTTACTAACTTTATTAATTCAAGATGAGAGAAAATATAATAAAAATATTAATCCTGATTTTAAAGTAGACGGCTGGTATCAAAGGTTTATAAATGATGATAATAGAATAATTCTAGTATATGAAATTGATTCAAAAGTAGTAGGTTATATATACGGTTATATAGATTTATCTCCTGTTAATATAAGGCCTGTTGCAATTCTTGATGCCTTATATGTAGAAGAAAGCTATAGAACAAATGGTATAGCTACTGAATTAATTGATGAATTTATTAACTGGGTTAAATCTAAAGATGCTATTTCTATAGAAGTAAGTGTTCTACTAGAAAATAATAAAGCTATAAATCTTTATCTAAAAAATAGATTTAAAAAGTATTCAGAAAGATTAAAACTAATGATATAGTTTTAATCTTTTTTATGTGGATTAAATGAATGACTTTTAAAAATATATGTGGATTTACATTACTATAAATGTGGAAATAAATAATATAATCTTAATACAAGGAAGTGAAAAAATGATACATATTAAAATAGACTCAAGAAAGGTAGTACCAGGAGATACTTTTGTAGCTATAAGAGGAACTACCACTGATGGACATAAATTTATAGATGATGTAATTAAAAAGGGAGCATCATGTGTTGTAATAGATCATGATATGGAAGTACCCAATAATGTAAAAAAAATAATTGTTAATGATACTAATGAATGGTTAACTAACACTTTAGTAGAAAATTACTCAAGTGTTATTAATAAAATGAATCTAATTGGTATAACAGGCACAAATGGTAAAACAACAACAGCCTATCTTACTTACCAATTACTAAATGAATTAGGGGAAAAAACAGCCTACATAGGTACAATTGGATGTTATATTCCAGGAGAAGAAGTCCTTGAGTTACCTAATACTACTCCTAATATCTTAGACCTTTATGAGTTATTACTAAACGCTCTTTCAAAAGGAGTAGAAACCGTTGCCATGGAAACATCTTCTCACGGGCTTTCTCTTGGAAGAACAAAAGGATTAAAATTCAAAACTGGTTTATTTACCAATCTTACACAAGATCACTTAGACTATCATAAAACGATGGAAAACTATTTAAATTCTAAGATGTTACTACTAGATCAATTAGAAGGAACTATGTTACTTAATTCAGATGATAAAGCGTCTTCAAAATGGGAAGAACGTTTTAGTAAAACTAAAACATTTGGAAAAAATGGTGATATTAAATTAATTGACTATAGATTTGAAAATACTAATACAATTATTAATATAGAATATCTTGGTAAAGAATATACTATAACTACAAACTTATTAGGTGAATTTAATGTTTATAATTATCTTGGAGTACTTGGTATTGCTCTTGAAAGAGGATATAGTATTGAAGATATTATAGATAAAACTAAAGATGTATATCCACCTAAAGGTAGATGTGAACTTATTCCTTATAATGGAGGAATAATTGTTGTAGACTATGCTCATACACCAGATGCAGTTGAAAAGATCATTAATACTTTTAAAGGCTATGATGTAGTAACTGTATTTGGATGTGGAGGAGATAGAGATAAAACTAAAAGACCTATCATGGGTTCTATTGCATCAAACTTATCCAATGTAGCAATTGTTACAAGTGATAATCCTAGAACAGAAGAACCTATGAGAATAATAGATGATATAGTTGCTGGAATAAAAAAGAAAAACTATATAATAGCAGCTGATAGAAAGAAAGCTATTGAACTTGGTGTTAATGCAGCTAAACCTGGAACTGTAGTATTAATTCTTGGAAAAGGTCATGAAGACTATCAAATAATTGGTAGAGAAAAACATCATTTCTCAGATCAAGAAGTTGTAGAAAACTATATTAAAGAAAAAGAAGAAATTAAAAAATTAGAAAGAAAAAAAAGAGGATAATAATCCTCTTTTTAAAGTGCCAAAACAAGGAAATAATAAAGTAAGAATAAACCTAACATTATTAAACCATTAAGTCTTGTTATTATTCTTCCTTCAATAGCAAATACAAATAATAAATCAGCTGCTAACATTACCATTACACAGTCAAGTAAGTTAACTTCGCTTGGAATTAAGTTACCATATACTAAAACTGGTAAGGTAAGAACTATACACATATTAAATATATTACTACCAATTATATTACCAATTAATAAGTCCTGTTCACCTTTTTTGGATGAAACTATTGTAGTTACAAGTTCAGGTAGAGAAGTACCAAATGCAATAATTGTTAAAGCAATTAGTCTTTCGCTTAGACCAATTAAGTTTGCAATTTCAACTGATGAATCAACTACTAAATCAGAACCAAATACAATTCCAACTAATCCAACTATAACAAGTAAGAATGATTGCCATACACCGAACTGAGGTCTACCACGATATTTTTCCCCATGTTTTAAAGCAGATCTAATAGTATAGTTTAAGAAAACACCAAATATTAATAACATAACAATAGCGTCTCCTATTGAAAACATATTAACAGTACCATTTTTCAATATTTCATCATTTATAAGTGCTATGAAAACACCTGTAATTAATAAACAAATAGGAAGTTCTGCTTTAATTGTGTTATTTTTTACAGCAATTGGTCTAACAAGAGCAGCAAGTCCAATTAGCATGAATATATTAAGCACTCCAGAACCAATTACATTACCAAATGTAAGATCGCCTGAGTTGGTTTTTAGTGCTTGAAATGATACAGCAAGTTCTGGTGCCGAGGTACCAAATGCAACAATGGTTAAACCTATTATTGTCTTAGGTATTTTAAAATTCATTGCAATAGATGCAGCACCATCTACAAACCAATCAGCTCCCTTTATTAAAAGGGCAAATCCTACTATTAAAAGACAAGTATTTAAGAATATTGTCATTTTACTCACACTCCATAATTAAATATTAGCATATTATTATTTTAAATTGAATATAGAACGAATGTTTGGTATAATACTAATGATTGAAGAGGTGATAAAAATGGATCGAATATTTATGTGTATTGATTTAAAAAGTTTTTATGCCTCAGTTGAATGCCGTGAAAGAGACCTTGATCCTTTAGATACTAATTTAGTTGTTGCAGATCCTTCAAGAACAACAAAAACAATTTGTTTGGCTGTAAGTCCATCCCTAAAAGCTCATGGAATATCAGGAAGAGCAAGATTATTTGAAGTTGTATCTCGTGTTAAAGAAGTAAATGATGAACGTCTTAAAAAGTCTTCTCATAAATGTTTTAAAGGTTCTTCTTATATAGCATCAGAATTAAAAAGTAATAATGACTTAAAATTAGATTATATAGTTGCACCTCCTCGTATGAAATTATATATGAAATATAGTACTACTATTTATAATGTATATTTAAAATATCTATCAAAAGATGATATATATGTTTATTCAATTGATGAAGTTTTCTGTGATATTACAAATTATTTAAAATTATATAAATGTACTCCTGAAGAACTTGTTAGAATGATGATTAAAGATGTTTTAAATGTAACAGGTATAACTGCAACAGCAGGAATAGGTACTAATATGTATTTAGCTAAAGTTGCTATGGATATTGTTGCAAAGCATAGGGATGCAGATGAATATGGGGTACGTCTTGCCCAGATTGATGAAATGTCTTATAGAGAGTTACTATGGAACCATCGTCCTTTAACAGACTTTTGGAGAGTAGGAAAAGGAATTGCTAAAAAGTTAGAAGAACATCATATGTATACCATGGGAGATGTATGTTTAAAATCAATTGAAGATGAAGATTTACTTTATAAGTTATTTGGAGTAAATGCTGAATTATTAATAGACCATGCCTGGGGATATGAACCATGTACTATAGAAGATGTAAGAAAATATAAACCAACTACTAATAGTATAAGTGTTGGTCAAGTTCTTCATGAACCATATAATTTTTTAAAGGCTCGTCTTATTGTAAGAGAAATGATTGAAGGATTATCTTTAGATTTGGTTAAAAAACATAAAGTTACATCTCAGTTAGTTTTAACAATTGGGTATGATGTAGATAACCTAAATATTCCTAAGATAAGAGATCACTACTCAGGTCCAATTACTTTTGATTTTTATGGAAGAGCAGTTCCAAAACATGCTCATGGAACAATTAATATAGATCACAAGACTTCATCATATGAAGTACTTGCAGAAAAAGTAATTGAATTATTTGATCATATAACTAATATGCAATTATTAATTAGAAGAATAAATATTGCAGCATGTAATATAGTAGATGAAAGAGAAGTAGAAAAAGAAGTACATATTAAACAAGTAGATTTATTTTCAAACTTTGAAGAAGAAAATAAAAAAAGAGAAATAAGTAAAAAACGTGAAAAAGAAGAACTTGTTTTAGAAAGAACACTTCTAAATATAAAAGAAAAATATGGTAAGAATGCTATATTAAAAGGAATGAATCTTGAACAAGGTGGTACAGCAATAGATAGAAACAGTCAGGTAGGTGGTCACCATGGATAAGTATGCATCAATTATTAATATTAAACATTTTGAACCTAGACATGAAAGAATGTCTTTATATGCACGTTCTGCCCAGTTTGCACCATTTGCGGCTCTAACTGGTTATGAAGAGTCAGTAGAAGAAACAGGAAGACTTACAAGTGAGAGAATAGAAATAGAAGAGGGATTAAAAGAAATCATCAATGGGGAACTTTTAAAGATAAAAGAAGTAATAAAAGAAAAACCAGTTATAAAAGTAACATATTTTGTAAAAGATACTAAAAAGACAGGTGGTAAATATGTTACTCTAGAAAATTCTATTAAAAGAATAGATGAATATAAAAAAGAATTAGTATTTATTGATAATTCTAAAGTTAAAATAGAAGATGTAATTAAATTAGACATAAAAAAAAGAGAAACCTAAGTTTCTTTTTTTATAATCCTAAAATAAGTGTTGCTATTTTAAAGTAAATTAATAATGAACATGCATCAACAATAGTTGTAATAAATGGACTTGCCATAACTGCTGGGTCAAATCCTATTCTCTTAGCCACCATTGGTAATGTTCCACCAATAATCTTTGCAATAATAACAGTAATACATAAAGTAACACATACAGCAGCAGCAACTGGAATAGTAACTCTATCAATAACAAGTAATTTTACAAAGTTACATACAGCAAGTACTATTGAACAAAGTATAGCAACTCTAATTTCTTTCCATATTACTTTAAATATATCTTTAAATTCAATTTGATTAAGTGATAAAGCACGAATAATAGAAACAGATGCTTGTCCACCAGCATTACCACCTGTATCCATTAACATTGGTATAAATGCTGTTAATACAGTACAAGCTGCTAACTTACTTTCAAATGAAGAAATAATTCCTCCTGTAAAAGTAGCTGAAATCATAAGTAATAATAACCAAGGAATACGTGATTTAAATATTTCAAATGTCGTAATCTTATCATATGGTTTATCAACTGGTATGATGGCAGCCATCTTTTTCATATCTTCGGTTGCTTCTTCTTCAAGTACATCGACAACATCATCGATAGTAATGATACCAACAAGTCTTTTTTCTGAGTCAACTACAGGCATGACAGTGACGTCATACTTCTTAAAGATGTTAGCAACTTCCTCTTGGTCCATTGATGTAGTAGCAAATATTTCTACAGGTTTAGCAAGCTTATCAATAGTTTCATCTTTACTAGCAAATAATAAATCTTTTAATTCAACTTTACCATCAAGTCTTCTTTCTTTATCTAGAATGAAAACATTATCGATAGTTTCATATTCATCAGCACGTTTTTTAAGAATATTAATAGCACTTTCAACTGTAATAGTATTTTTAAGTTCCGCATATTCAGTAGTCATTAAAGAACCAGCTGAATCTTCTCTATAATTTAAAAGTTTATTAACATCTTTTCTTGTTTCTTCATTACATTTTTTTAATATTTTATCTACAAGATTAGCAGGCATTTCTTCTAGTACATCGGCAGCATCATCTGAGTACATCTCTTCAATAAGGGCAACTGCTTCTTTATCACTTAAGTATTCTAATACTTCAGTTGAAATTGAAGGATCAAATAATGCAAATACATCAACTGCATCATCTTTCTTTAATAGTCTAAATAGTACAATTATGTCCTTAATATCAAATTCACTTAATATTTCAGCAATATCTGAATTGTTCATTTGAGATAATTCTACTTTTAGGATTTTATAGTTTTTCTCTTCTAAAAGAGATTTGATTCTTTCTTCCATAATATACCTCCAAAAGTGATTTTTTTAAAATAATAACTATGATAATCATTCAGGCTATCCATAATAAAACATCACTCCTTTCAGTATTACGATTACATTATATCGTTAATGATGTGAAAAAATAACCCCTTTGAATATTTTTTCGCAATACAAGTCCTAATTTTACAATATTTTGTTTTATTTTTCAAATTTCTACTTTATATATTTATACTTAATAGTTTTCTGTTGCATTTATAATTATTTTTTTTATAATAAACATTAATTTGGAGGAGTATCTATGAAAGATAAAAGAAAACTTATATCTTTATTTATCTGTTCAATTATTATTCTTGTTTGTACAGTATCTTATATTTTTTCTTCATCTTTAGTTAGAAATGAAAAAGGTATACTTGCATATGTTGATGATGTAAAAGTAATAACTACTTCAACTACTACTAAAAAAGAGTATAAAAAAATAGTTGTTGAAGCTCCTGGTGATGTAAGTGAAAACATTATTAATGTTGCCTATGAAGAATTAAGTTTTATTCCAGATACTCTGCAAGATTTATTTGTATCATCTTCATGGCATTTAGTTTTATCTAATGATAATCTTTCAAAAGTATACTTTGATAATAAATATAAAAGTGTATTAGGATTAACTGAATATGAATCATCTTCCATAATACTTGAAGCAAAAGAAAAGTCTATAAGGGAATCTTTAATTCATGAAATGGGACATTTTCTAGACTATATAACTGGATTTACTACCATGGAAAATGATTTTGAAAATAATTACTATAATATTGAATTGAATGAGTTTAAAAGTCATATAAAAAATCCTGGATGTGTAAGAGATTCTCAAGAATTATTTGCAGAAGAGTTTTTCTATATGTTTAAGGATAAATCAAAATGTACGCCATTAGTATTAAACTTTATACAAACGAAGTTAAATAGTATATAATAAAAAAGAGGTAATAAATATGGAAAAAGATATAAATACAGAATGTAATAATTGTAAAAAGAAAGTAACAAAGAAAAGAAGTGCTAAAAAAGTAATTACTATAATTACTCTTGTTGCAGTACTTGGTCTAACTGGTGTAGGTATAAAAAAACATATAGATTCTAAACCAACATATACACTTAATGAAGAAACTAAGAAGAATGAGTTAGATGGAACTATTACATATGGAAAATTTACTGGTTATAGACTTTATACACTAATAGACTTAAATGGTGAAGAAAAATATGTAATAGGTAAGAGAACAATAGATGGAATATCTGATCTTTCTAATGGTTTAAAGTATTCTCTTACAAGTGATAAATATAAAACATCAGAAGTATATATAGCTAAAGAAGAGTATCTTGATGGGTATTTAATTACTTTAGATTATGTTCAACAAGTATATGATTCTACTGATATAGCAAATATATGTGAAGCAATAGAAGAATATAAATCAAATGTATCTTCTGAAGAGAAAACTCTTACTAGATAGTTTATAAACATTTTAAAAATGTTATAATTATTAAGAGGAGGAAATATGAATAATAATATCAATTTATATTCTAGAGTATTTAGATGGCTAGCAATGGGTTTACTAGTATCATTCTTAGGAGGATATGTTTTATCTCTTAATGACGGAGCACTTCTAGGACCAATAATTACAAGTGGTACTTGGACTATTGCAATAGTTGTACAAGTATTGATAGCTTTATTATTTGGAGTTTTACTTAAGAAGATAAACTATACAACATGTATAATATTCTATCTAATTTATTGTGCTATAACAGGTCTTGATATTGGATGTGTCTTATTAGTATATGAAATGTCTAGTGTTATATATATCTTTATAGCAACATCTGCTATATTTGCTTTTTTATCATTCATAGGTGATAAATTAAATGTAGATGTAACTAAATTAGGTACTATACTTGTAATATCTTTAATTGGAGTAATAGTATTTTCAATCTTAAATATGTTAATATTCCATTCAGAAATAACTGCTTTATTTATTGCTATAATAGCTTTAGTAGTTTTCTTAGGATTTATTATTTACGATTTAAAGATTGTAGAACCACTTGCAGACTTCTATGGTGAAGATAAAGCTGCTATTTATTCAGCATTTCAATTATATATAGATTTTATAAACGTATTTATAAGACTATTAGAAATATTTGGAAAGAGAAGAGATTAGTTTTTACTAATCTCTTTTATTTGACTTATTTAACTAAAAGTACTAGAATAAACGACAATTTATGGGGGAAGTGTTGGTATGAAGAAAAATATTCTAAGATTACTTTTTTTAGTACTTGTTTTATTTGTTAACATAAATTTAGTACCACTTGTTTGGACTACTAATATGCCTACTTATTTAGCTAATGATAATATCATTGCTTTAGTAGATACTGACGAAGAAAAACCAGTAGAAGTTAATCACTTAGTAAAAGACTTACAAGAAGAATATAATAATACTGATATTAAAGCAGTACTTACAATAGATAATACTGATTATTCAACTCCGGTTATGCAAACAAAAGATAATAAATTTTATCTATTCCGTAATCTTTATAAGAAAAAAGATGAATTTGGTACACCATTTGTTGATTATAGAGTAGATTTAAATAATGCTAAAAAAACATTAATATTTGGTCATAATTCTATATATAGACATATGGCTTTTGAAATACTTAATAATTATTATGAAGAGTCTTATTATAAAGATCATCAATATATAACTTTATATCTAGAAAATGATATAAAGAAATATCAAATATTCTCTGTCTATGTAGAAACAAAAGACTTTGACTATTATGATATGAAATATACAGAAGAAGAATGGAATAAACATATAAATAAACTTAAGAATAAATCATTCTATGAAACTAATGTAGATGTTGAAAGTGAAGATAATATTTTAATATTACAAACATGTTCTACATCTAAGAAATTTAAAACAGATAAATATAAATTCATTATAGTAGTAGCTAAAGAGGTTTAATATGAGTCTACTATTGTGTAATCTAGTATATTGTTTATTCTTATTAGTAATAACGGTTTTAATATAAAAGTAGAGTAGTACTCTACTTTTTGTATGTTATAATACTATTATAAGAAGGTGAGTATATGGTAATTACATTAGATGGTTTAAGTGGAACTGGTAAAAGTTCTATATCAACTCTTTTAGCAAAAGATTTGAATTTAAAACAAATTAGTTCAGGAGATTATTTTAGAACATTTGCATATCTATTAGAAAAGAATAAATTAGATATAAATGAGGAGACAATTAAGTATTTTAAAACACTTAATATTGAAAGGAAAAAAGGAAGACTTTATTTAAATGATGAAGATATAACATCTCATATTAAAACCAAGAATAATAATATAGAGTCTGCTCGTATAGCAAATGAAAAACTAATACAAGATCTTGTTGATGAAATAGAACATAGAGAATTAACTAGTAATTCTATTATAGATGGAAGAGATGTTGGAGTTCGTTTTGGTGATGCGGACTTCAAGTTCTTCTTAACAGCAAGTAATGCTAATAGACTAACTCGTGCTAATATGACTGAAGATGAAATAAAAGAAAGAGATAAATGGGATTTAAAAGGTAATATTAGAAAGAGTAATGATATTATTGAAATAAATACTGATGGTAAAACATTAGGTGAAATAGAAAAAGAAATATTAGATATTATAGGAGAGTAAATATATGAAAATGCATTTAGATGACGCATACTTTAACAAAGTAAAAAATGGTACTAAAACAATAGAAGTAAGACTTAATGATGAAAAAAGAAGAGAGCTTAAAGTAGGAGATATAATAGAATTTCAAAATAGAAAAACAAAAGAAGTAATTAACTGTAGAGTTAAAAATCTTTATATTTATAATAATTTTGAAGAATTATATAAAAAACATGATAAAATATCTTTAGGATATGAAGAAAGTGATATTGCTAGTCCTTCAGATATGAGAGAATTCTACTCATTTGAAGACACAATAAAAAACGGGGTTGTAGCAATAGAAATAGAAGTGATTTAAGTGATTCAAAAAGTAACTCTAAAATATGTAGTTATAGCAAGTTTTATATTAGGTGTAATGTTTACTTTATCCTTTGGTATATATGGATATAGTTATTATGATATCTATTTACATCGTGATACAACAGGTGGCATAGTTGAAAAAGTAAACTTAAAAGATGGTACATCAGTTGTAAGATATACAGTAGAAGACATTACAGTTAAAAAGACTATGCATTTTATAGATACAAATGTTAAAGAAGGAGACTCAATAACTATCTATTATGATAAACGTGATCCTGGAGCATCTTTTATCTATGAACAAGCTATGATGATTTTTATTCTTTTCTTAATAGGAATATTCTCATTATGTGTATTTGTAGTAACATTTATTATCTATAAAAAAAGACCAAAAAAGAAAAGTGTAAAAACTAAAAAAAAGAAAAGTGTAAAAGTTTTGTCAAAAAAATAATCAAAAGATTATCAATTATAATTTATTAGTGTATATTGTAATTGTAGGGAGTGATTAATAATGAATTATCCATCTATTGATAAAATTTTAAACATAATTGGATCTAAATATATTCTTATTCATGTTGCTTCACAAAGAAGTAAACAAATAATTGAAAATGGTTATCTTCAAAAGAAAGAATCTGAATATGTTTCCAAGAAAGAAATAGGTAGAGCTTTAGAAGAAATTGAAGCTGGATTAGTAAAAGTTATTAAAAAAGAGGATAATTAGTTATCCTCTTATTTTGTGGAGGTTTTATGTTAGTATTATTAGAAACATTTATTATCTTTATATTAAGTTTAGTAATATTTATAACTAGTAAGAATATTTTATACTATGTTACATTTGGTTTATTAATTGCAATGTTAATTCCTTTTATTAGATTACTATTTAAAAGAGGAACTAAAGCACTTAGTATAGGATATACATATACAAGTACAAATATAATATTAGTAGTATTAAATCTAATACTATATACATTATTTTTTATATTTAATATAAATGTTATTTTATACGTAATTATTGGACTTAGTGGTTTAAAATTAGCAATTGATGTAGTAAAATTAATAACTGGAAGAGAAATTTTAATTTAATGCTTGACAAGACCATATTTCATGGTATAATCAAATTGTTTTAAAAAGGAAAGCGATGTATCCACATCCACCCGAGTTGTGCGAATAGTACTGGGTAAGAAAGCCAAATATAAGTTATTAAAAATATTAAATTCTATTGATAATTTTTTATAATGTAAAAAAGGTTTTTAAAGTGGATACAATTTGTATTCACTTTTTATTATTTAAAGTTAAGTTAAGTGGAGGTGTTTAACATAGCAAATTTCAATAATAAAAAACAAAACAAAGACGAATTACCAATTAATGACAGAATTAGAGTTCCTGAAGTAATGTTAATAGGACCAAATGGAGAACAAATGGGCACTAAGAGTATTGAGTTCGCAAGAACAATTGCTCAAACAGCAGGACTTGATCTTGTTCTTATGAATCCTGGTAATGATCGTGCTGTAGCTAAAATCATGGATTACAACAAATTCAAATATGAAAAGAGCAAGAAACAAAAAGAAGCACTTAAGAAACAAAGAGCAGCTTCTAAAGACTTAAAAGAATATCAATTATCAGCAAAGATTGATATTCATGACTTTGATACTAGAGTTAAGAATTCTCGTGAATATTTACTTAAAGGTCATAAGATTAAAGTAACTATTCGTTTTAGAGGAAGAGAAATGGCTCATACAGAAATTGGTGAAGAAGTTATGTTACGTTTTGCTGATGCTTTAAAAGAAGTATCAACTATTGAAAGCAAACCTAATCTAGAAGGTAGAACAATGACTATGTTCTTAGCACCTATAAGCAATAATTAAGGAGGAAAAAAGATGGCAAAAAATAAAATGAAAACTCATAAAGCAACTGCTAAAGTTTTAAAGAAACACAAAAGTGGAAAATTAACTTACATGAAGAGTGGTAGTACTCATAAAACTGCAAAAGATTCTTCTAAACAAGTAAGACAAAGAAGAAACAAAGGACAATTAGCGAAAGGAATAGCAAAGAGACTTAAGAAAGTTATCTAATCTATTAAGGTGAATTAAATGACAAGAGTTAAAGGCGGAAACGTTGCAAAGAATAGACGTAGAAAAGTTTTAAAAAGAGCTAAAGGTTACTTTGGTTCAAAACACAGATTATTCAAAACTGCTCAAGAACAATTAATGCATTCAGGACATTATGCTTATAGAGACAGAAAGATGAATAAGAGAAACTTCAGAAAGTTATGGATTACAAGAATTAATGCTGCTTGTAGAATGAATGATATTTCTTACTCAAGATTTATCAATGGACTTTCTAAAGCTGGAGTTATTATCAATAGAAAGATGCTTTCAGAAGTAGCTATCGATAATGCTAAATTATTTGCATCATATGTTGAAATTGCTAAAGATGCTTTAGCTGGTAAAACAGTTAAAACTGCTGAAGTTAAAAAAGCTAACAAAGAAGTAGCTGCTGCTACTCCAGAAGTTGAAGCTGAAGCTACTGATTTAAATTCATTAAAAGTTGCTGAATTAAGAGAAATGGCTACTGCTAATGGAATTAAAGATGCTGCATCAATGAAAAAAGCTGAATTAGTTGAAGCTTTAAGCAAGTAATTAAAATAAACAAATATCAATAAAAACACCATATGGTGTTTTTTTTATTGCATATTTTTGCTATAATACAGTCAAGAAAGTTGGAGGTGTTTATATGGCGCGTGAGAAAAATACAAAGAAGAGTAATAAACATGTAGATGCAATATTAATACTTTTAATTTCAGTAATTATTATTGCTGTTATTATATTAGGAGTTGTTCTTATCATCTCATTTAAACATCCTGAAGAAAATACTCCTGATAAGAACCCTGGATTAGTAACTGATACTAAAGAGTCTTATCAAAAACATTTAGAAAGCTTACTTAATGATGACTCAGTAAAAGAGATTCCTCTTACTGATGCAGCAACCGAAAATTCATATGTTGTATTAGGAACAGATAATCTAGTTTACTTAGTTAAAAATACAGACAACCAAGATGATATTCCAGGAGCATCAGGAACTGTTACAAAAGGGAATAAATACGAGGGTATTACAAATGTAGCTGATATTATGTCAGTTAAAACAGTTGATTCATTTGGTGTATATGCCTTAACTAGTGAAGGCACATTATATATTCTTGATTTAGATAATAATACTGCTTCTTCATCTATTACTCACTCATATAATTGTAATGGCGAAGTAATAGAAGTATATAGTCAATTAAATGAATTATATGTAAAGCTTTATGATCAAACATCAGCAAAATTCGGAGAGATTTGTTAATGATAGTAAAAGATGATTTATAATCATCTTTTTCTTTTGTATTTAATATAAATATTTAGTATAATTTTTTATAGGGTGGAGGATGATAAAATGATTACAACTTTTGTTGGACCAATGTTCAGTGGTAAAAGTGATTCATTAATTAATATTTATAATAAAATTTGGAATAAAAGCATAGTAATTGCTTTTAAACCTGCAAATGATTCAAGAGATGAAAATTTCATTAAATCAAAGAATTGGGAAACTAAAATTCCTGCTACATTTATAAGTGATTTAAGTGAGATTCGTCCATATTTAGAAGATGGTAAATATAAGACTGTTTTTATTGACGAAGCACAGTTTTTAAAAGGAGATGTAAGTGTACTTACAGATCTTTCAGTAGACTATGATATTGATTTCTACATTGCAGGTCTTAATATGACAAGTGAACAAAAACCATTTGGAATTATGCCTCAAATACTAGCAGTTTCAAATGATATTCAAGTTATTACAGGTTTCTGTGAAGAATGTAATAAACCATCATATTATACTTACTATGAAGGTGAAAAAAGCAGTGATGTATTAGTAGGAGATAATAAATACAAGTCACTTTGTCCTGCTTGTATAGCCAAAAAGAATGCGAATACAAAGGCTAGAAGTAGACTTAAAAAAATAAGTCCTAGAGGGAGAGGGAAAAAATGAAAGGTAAATTAATTGTAATTGAAGGAACGGATTGTTCAGGCAAAGAAACACAAAGTAAGCTTTTAATTGAAAAATTAAGTAAGAAAAAAATAAATATAGAATATTTTGGATATCCAAATTACGAATCTCCTTCAGGAAAAATAATTGGGCTTCCATTTCTTGGTAAAAGCTACCTTGCTCATGAATTATTAGATGATGTAAAAGAAGAAGTAAAAGAAAATTTAACAAATGTTGATGATTCTATTGTTGATAAAGTTTTAAATGAAGCAGGAGAAGCTCTAAGCAAAGGTTGGTTTAAGGAAGGCGCACCAAATGTAGATGGTAAAGTTGCATCTTTATACTATGCTGCTGATAGACTTTATAATAACAGTTATATTTTAGATAAAGTTAACAATGGAACTAGTTTAATTCTTGATAGATATGTTTATTCAAACATGGCTCATCAAGCAGGTAAATATGAAGAAGAAAGCAAACGTAATGAAATGTATAAATGGCTTGAAGAACTAGAGTTTAAAACTCTAGGTTTACCAACACCAGATGTAAAAATTTTCTTACATATGCCAGTTCCATATATAAATTTACTTAAGGCTAAAAGAGAAGAAAAACTTGATGAAAATGAAAAGGATATTTCTTATTTATATAAGGCTGAAAAATCATACTTAGAAGTAGCAAAAAAATATAAATTTATTGTTATTGAATGTATAAAAAATAGTGATTCTGAAGTCTCTTTAGAAAATATAAAATCTATCGAAGAAATAAACGAAGAAATACTTGGAAAAGTTATGAATTTAATCAAATAATCAGTTAAATTAATTGATTATTTTTTTTGTATAAATTATAATTAAAAAGAGAGATTATGTAGGAAGAAGGAAAATATATGTTTTTGATAGATGTAACAGAATGGGTAGCCAATTGGTTTTGGGATACATTAGATGAAATTTTTATTACAATCTTCGATTTCTTTCTATATAGTATTGTAGGTTTCTTATACAAAGTATTCGTAATGCTAGGATCAATGGATATTTTTGGTAATAGTAACGATGCAATGTCACTTTATACACAATTTACAAATAGACTATATGGCATAATTGGAATAATTATGATATTTGTATTATCTTACCAGATAATCTTATTTATAATCGATCCAGATAAAGGTGCTAAGGCATCATCTGAACTAGTTAAAAATTTAGTTAGAGGAATTGTTCTAGTTGCATTATGTCCTTTAATATTCCATTATGCATCAGTTTTTCAAAAAGATATATTAACTGATAACACAATTTGGTCAGTTGTACTTGGTACAAATGCAACAAGTAGTGATAATCCTATTCAAGCAGGAAATTCTATGGCGACGATGGTTTATATGACGATGTTCCATCCGACGGGTACAGAATATAATGACTTCTTTGATGCAAAAGGTGAATTACAACCATACAAAGATGCATGTTATGGATTTGCAAAGATGTTTGATGGTGATTTATCAAATGACTCGGATAATGATGATGGACAAGCAGTATCTAAATCAAGTTTAAGAAGAGCAACAGACTGGGGCTTAAAATGGGGACTAGCCGGTTCTGTATTTGGAGTTGGATGGCTTACTGGTGCCGCTGGATTCCTAGTAGGAGGAGTAGTTGATATTTTCCATGGACTTGCAAATTGGATAACTGGTAAAGAAGACCCTAAACTAACAGCATGCCAAGAATATTGGATAAATTTATATGCTGCTTCTGGTGGAACTGGTGGTCCAACTGGCGATGAAAATTATAATAAAATGTCGGCGTATAGTCTTAGTTCTAAAGCTAAAGACCCATATAAAGATGATGGAACTACGATTGATGCAATTAAAAACGGATATTTAAATGGAGCAAGTATTATAGCTGCAAATGTTACACTTGCGGATGAAGTAAGAGATGAAGGATCGATGGAATACTTCTATTTTGCACCTGTTATCGGTGGAATATTAGTATTTATGTTAATTGCATACTCACTTGATATGGCGTATCGTGCATTTAAACTTGCATTCCTTGAGATGATTGCACCAATTCCAATTTTACTTGGTGTAATACCTAAACAAGATGGCATATTTAAAAAATGGGTTGATATGACACTTAAGACTTATATAGATGTATTTGTAAGAGTATTTGTAATGGCATTCGTTGTCTATATGATTAATCTCGTACCAACGTTTGTTGGAGCTCTATTCAAAGGTGCTTCAGGTGGTCTTGAAGGTGGAGCATTACTTAAAGCAATTGTAATAGCGTTCTTAGCAATTGGTTTATTAAGATTTGCTAAAGAATTACCTGATATGGTAAAAGACATTGTTAAGGGTGGTGGAGGATTCCTAAAAGATATAGATATAAATCCTATGAAATCATTCAAAAAAGCAAAAGCTGGTATCGACAATGCAGCCAAACCAATTGGTGCAGCAGTTGGTGCAGCAGCAGGTGGAATTGCAGCATTAAAGAGTTCACATGCTAGAAATCCAAAAGAAGGTGGATTCGGAAATGTAATAAGAGGATTAAAAGGAACTTCTGCATTTGCTAAAGGATTTGCTACTGGTGGTAAAGAAGGCTGGAAGAATGGTCTAAATAAAGGTAGTCTAACAAATGCTGTTAATAGAGCCAATGTAGAAAGCGGTAGAAAAGAATTACAAAGAGATGCTGTTGTAAGTGGTATTAAGGGTATTATGAAACCAGGTGGTGTACAAAATCTTGCAGGTATTCTTACAAATGGTAGATTTGGTGAATTTAAGAATGCATGGAATAATAATCTACTTGATGATCAATTATTACAAGCCGGTACTATTTACAGAGATATGGCTAACGGTGGTAAACAATTCTTTAAGGGCGCTGATAGTCAAATCGAAACTGTTAAAAAGAGTACAGAAAAAGCATTGGAAGAAATTAAACCAAGAGTTTTAAGTGAAGCTGAAGTAACAAGCAGGAAAAAAGCATATAGCGATACTATTAAAGATTTACAAGATAGATTAGCTCGTGGAGATGATAGTGTAAAATCTATAAATGTTGATGGATTTGAATATAAAGCAAAATCTACAGATGCTTTAATTCAAAAACTTCAAAAAGAACAAGCTCTTGTTTCGGATAAAGAATATGTGGCTGAATATCGTGGTAAAGTAATTAGAAAACTAGATTATAGTCAACTTGAAACTGAAATTAAAAATGAGGAAAGAAAAGCTATTCGCGAAAAACAAATTGAAGAAACTTCTAAGGTTATTGGTGAAGAAGGATACGACAATGTTAAGTTATATGCAGCTAAATCACAAGAACTTGATATGAGAAATAAAGACATTCTAAATCCTGTTCAACTTAAAGCACAAGGCGATGAACTTGAAAAAGCATTTAAGGGAGACAATGGTCAAATGATGCTTGATTTCCTTAAAATAGATGCTGACCAAAAACGTGATCTTGGAGCTATTACTCAAGCCATCCAAAAAATTGATTTTGATCAAATTAAGAGTGATGGTGGTACAACAATTAATGGCAAAACAGTTTCAGAGGAAGAAATTAGAAATATGGTTGGAGAACTAGTAGTTTCTATATCTAACGCTGAAGGTAAAGTTGCTAGCAAAGTTAGAAATATCCAATCTTCACTTGAAGGTACTAAGATCGATATGGTTGGTCGTAGCATGGATAACTTAACTCCTGGACCTCCAAAAGATGGAGATAAAGGCGGTAAAAAATAACAATAGATAGAATGAAAAGGAGGCAAAGATATGAATAATAGATATTTAATACCTGCCAATACTAAACGTTCTATGTTGATTTTAGGATTATTTACTAAGGTAGACCTAGTGATATTTATTGTAGGTGTCGTACTAACAATTATGCTTATGATGATTGTTGGCTCCGACACCCCACTGGCTATCGGTGTTAATTTAGCACCATTATTAATCACTACTATCATGGTAGCCCCTGTACCAAATCATAGAAATGTTTGGAATTTTACGGTAAATGTTTATACATTTTTTGCTAATCAAAGAAAATATAGATGGAGAGGTTGGTGTATGTTACATGGCGAAGACGAAGAATCAAAGTAGTGGATCTACAAAGTTTACAGAAGACTGGTTACCTATAATTGATATCAAAAATGGGTATATTAGAGTAAAAGGTGAAGGAATATTAGGAGGGGAGCAATATGTTACAGGTGTACGTATTGAACCTAAAAATATCTTTATCACTGATACACAAAATCAAAATTTAGTAATTTCATCACTTATGGATTTCTATAATACGATGCATACTGAATTCTGGTTAGTATGTTGTGATAGACCTGTTGATATCAATTTATATAAATCAGAACTTGAAATAATGTTAAACGAAACACAAAGTCCACAAATAAGAAAATTAATTTCTGAAGATATTCGTAAATGTGAACAATTCAGTGGTCCTACATATAATTCTGTAGATACTGAATTCTACATACTTGTTAAAGATAGCGTTAAAAATATTGATAAATTACAAAAGGTTGTTTCTCAAATGATAGCTGGACTAGCACAAAGTCAATTAAATTCACGTCAAATAACAGATGAAGATGCAAGAGTAATTCTTGATAGTTTCTTTAATGACGGATTAAGAACAGAATTTGGAACGGTGATGAGTTAATGGCAAAACCTACATTTAAAAGTGAAATTGCACCTAAAGGGTTGAATTTTAAACCTAGACAATTTGAAATAGGTGACAAGTTCGCAGTTATTTATACAGTATTAGAATTTCCTTCAGTCATTGGACCTGGATATTTAAGCAATATTTCTTCAATTCCAGGAGCAAAAGTTGTTGTTAAACACATTCCAATTGACTTTTCGGTAATGCAAAGAGCTATCAATAAAGAAGTAATAGAGTTAAAAGAAGAATATCAAAAAGAAAACGACTTAACATTTAAAGAGAGAATTAGAAATGACTATGAATCTCTTGAAAACTTTGTTTCAATGCTTGCATCAACTCAATCAAAAGTATTTGATTTCCAATTACATATAATGATTACAGCTGATTCTCAAGAAGAATTAGATGCAAGAAAAGTTCAAGTTAAAAATTATTTAGTATCGCTTCAAATGAGAGCAATACCAATGATGTTTGAACAAGAAAAATGTTTAAAATCAATGATTCCTGTGTTCCCATCACAAGATATTGAAAAGAGAATTGGTGTTCCAATACCATCTCCAACAATAGCTGCTATGTATCCATATGTATTCGATAGCATTAAGGATACTGGAAGGGGTACATTACTTGGAATGGACTCATCTGGTGGTGTAGTTTTATTCAACCAATTCTTATATCAAAAGAAGAAAGAGCAAAATAGAAATAATGCTAACCTAATCATTCTAGGTACATCTGGTTCAGGTAAATCTACAACTGCTAAACTACTTCTTCGTGGTCATATTAGAAATGAATATCAAATCATTTGTATTGACCCTGAAGGTGAACTTGAATCAATGGCAAAAACATTTGGTGGTTCATTCGTAGATTTAGGTAAAGGTGGATCATATGGTATGATTAATCCACTTGAAATAGTTGCTGATACAGATGAAGGCGATGATGGTGCACATGCAGGTAACTCAATATTAACAAGTGCATTACAATCAGTAAGAGCATTCATGAAATATTATGTTCCTGATATTGAAGATGATGTACTTCAAATGTTTAGTGAAGTTTTACAAGAAACTTATAAACGTTTTGGAATAGATTATGAATCTGATTTCACTAAGATGAAGAGTGAAAACTATCCAACATTTGATGATGTTTATACAACAGTAAAAGGTAAGTTAATAGCAATGCCTGAAGCAACTCGTGAAAGAGATGTAATGGAAAGACTAGAACTTAGAGTTAGACCTTTTATCAATGAAGCAAGATATTATTTTAATGGTCACACAACTATTAAATCTGATTCAAACTTTATTGTATTTAGTATTAAAAACTTAATGAATGGTGATATTAATACTCGTAATGCACTATTCTTTAACATATTAAAATATGCATGGAGCTTAAGTTTAGACAAGTCAGTTAACTCTGTAATGTACGTTGATGAAGCTCACGTATTATTATCAGGAAGCAATGAACTTGGAGCTGATTACTTAGCTCAAATGCAAAGACGTGCTAGAAAATATAACACTGGTACAATAATTGTTACACAACAACCTACAGACTTTGCAGCAGAAAAGATTATTACT
This sequence comes from uncultured Caryophanales bacterium, assembly GCA_946536225.1. Classification (GTDB taxonomy): domain Bacteria; phylum Bacillota_I; class Bacilli_A; order RF39; family UBA660; genus UBA6985. The sequence continues at coordinate 328,895 of CAMNEE010000002.1, forward strand.
CAAGGTAAAGCAATTTTCGATAATGCTTCATACTATTTAGTAATGGGTCTTAAGAAACAAGCTGTTGAAGACTTAGCTAAGTTAATAGATTTAAATGATGCTGAAAAAGAAAGTATCAAAACATATCCACAAGGAAGAGGTTTATTCGTATGTGGATCTAGAAGAATGATAATAGACGTTGTACTTACACAAGATGAATTAGATTCATTCGGTGGAGGCGGCGGCCTATAGAATTAGGCGGTGATCTTATGAAGTGTTTAACTAGAAAAAAGATAATGCTATTACTAAGAAGTGTTTTCGTAATAGCACTTTTTTCGGTTGCAGTATTTAATATGATGCCTGTTAAAGCAGATAAAGATTACAGTCAATTTGACTTTAACACATTAGAAGAACAAAATAAGGATAGATGGTTAGCGTATTGTAATGATGCATTTGTTGAATACGGAAAAAAAGAACAAGAAAAGTGTTATGATACGCTTACTGCTAATTTAAAGAAATTTTATGAAAAAATGTATAAGATACTATCTAAGTATCAAGAAAGGGATCTTTATATTAATGACCAAGTAATTCTTTGGACAGTATTCTTTAGTCAGTTTTCTACACCTTCAACAGATGCAGACAGTCACAAAGTAAACGCTGATGATAATTTATCTTTATATGAGCAATTTGCAAAAGACTACTTTGGCTTTAACTTAGATGAATCAGATGGAAGTGATGTATCAGTTGATGTTGACTATTCAAAGATAGATTATTATGCAAAAGAAACAGATACATTAAAAACGCTTATTAGAAATGCTGTAGCATATGCAACAGTTTGTTATGGTGTAAATGGAACACCAACAGTTACAACTGCTGAGGATGGGTCTAAACATTATGAGTGTCAAGATGGCTATGCAGCATACGATAATATAGTTGGAGAAAGTGGGTATGTATGTGCCCAAAAAATTAGCTATAACGAAATGGGATTCTGGAAATATTTCACTAGTAAAATAGCTCATGATGAGCGCTTAGGAATATTCCAAAATGTTTTCTTCCTAGGAAAACTATTCCCTGATCCACATTATGATGAGTGTATTGCAAAAGAAGGATATGAAAGAGTTCATTATCAATATGAAGATGATCCTCATGTAAGTTACACAATGTATTTTGATTTCTTGAAAGAAAATAGATATTTTGATGGTAAATCAAATTTACAATATTATTTTGAAGACGTACTTATGCTTGCAGATGTTGATTGCTTGATGGATGATGTTTGTGAAAATTCTTTACAAGCAAAAGATGCAGAAAACCCAGGTGAATATGACAAATGGGAAGAACGTTTGATGCAAGATAGATTAAAAATTATTTATGATATATTAGAGTTCCTAGATTATTATGGAATAGGAATTGAATATGCAGCCTTTATACCTGAAAGTAAACTTATTCCAGGTGGAGGTGCAGGGGATAGAACAGCATATTATTGGCCAATTGGTAGTGATGCTACTGAGGAAAGAGATGGTATTACTTATGCTGATAAAGACCCAGCTAGTACAACTATTACAAGTTATTTTGGTAAAAGAACTCACCCAATTACAGGCGAAGAACATACTCATACTGGTATAGATATAGCTGGTAAAAGAGGAGAAACAAATGTAATAGCTTCTGAAAAAGGTGAAGTTATATCAATTGTTAATACATGTACTGAAGGAGACTTAAAATGTGGAGGAGGATATGGTAATCATATTATCATTTCTCATAACGATGGATATTTCACATTATATGGTCACTTAGCTTCTGTTGATCCAGCAGTAAATGTTGGTGGAAGTGTTATGAAAGGACAAGTTATTGGTAAAGTTGGTTCAACTGGTAATTCAACTGGACCACACTTACACTTTGAAGTAAGAAAAGATACTAACTCATCATCACACGCAATTGATCCACTTACAATATTAAGTGTTTCACAACCTCGTCCAACTGGCTATAAAGGTGGAGACTTCTCAATGAGAAAAACTGCTTTATCAAAAGAAGAATTTGTTTCAGCATTAAAAAATTATTGTAATTCTGGTAAATGTAATGGAAGCAAGGGTCTACAATATTTTGCTGAAAGAGCAGAAACAATTTATGATTTGTCTACTCAAAATGGTTTGAATCCAGAATTTACTGTAGTACGTGCTATATCTGAAGGATTCTCTCCACATTTCACATGTAATAGTAGTTCAAATAACCATTGGGGTATTGGATGCTCTAATGGTGGAGGATGTGGAGCATGTTCAAAATATTCAAGTTTTGAAAATGGTATTGTAGGACTTTCAAATTTAGGAATTGTCAAAAAATATGATTCAGCTCTTGAAGTATTTACAAAAGGACATTATGCATATATTGGTGATAGATGGTTATCCCCAGGTAATTCTGCTGATGGTGGTTGTTATTATTTCCCACATATTAAAGAATACTATACCGATACAGCAAGACGAGCAGAAGTAGAAAGTGCTTGTTCTAGAAGTTGTAGTGGTTCGTCATGTTTAAAGACAAATGATGCAGACCAAGAAGCTTATGGATATTATCAAATACGTGGTATGACTAAAGCAAGATATAACATTTGGGGATTGTAGGTGATAGTATGGCTCAAGAAAAAATAACAAAAGAAGAGAAAAAAGTTTTAAGTATTTGGGCAAGCGTGGTAGTAGTATTAGTTGTAGTATTATTAATACTAAACCACTTTTTCCCAATTAAAACACTTATTAATTCTCTATATGGAAAAAATACTGAAATAATAAATAAATATACAATAATTGGAGACTATTCCAGATACTCAACCGTATCTGGAGCTCTTCAAAAGTATTATTCATTTGTTAATGCAAAAGATTATGATTCAGTAATTAAAATATTAAATGAAGAGTACGTTAAAGATAATAAAATTACAAAAGATAATATAGAAGATTTTATTTCATTCCCTGATGATAAATATGTAACATTTGACCCAAATATAATGTATAGAAAATCTCTTAAAGAAGGAGTTTATTCATATATTATGGATGGAGAAATAGAAGAAAGAGATACAGGGGACGTACTTGGAAAAACATACTATCAAGTTATACTTGATGGTAATACATTCTTGTTTAGTGTAAAACCTCTTACAGAAGAAGAATATGGAGGTCTTAAAAATGAATAAGAAAGTAGTTAAAGAATTTATTAAAGAAAATTTTATATGGTGTTTCTTGTTAGTATTCGTAATCTTTGGATTAGGTGGTGCAAAACTTTACAACTACATTAATAATAAAGTAGTTGATAGTAGAACATATGAAAAGCAAGATATAAATATTGAATATGAACCTAAGAATTACGAAGTTAATCAATATAAAGTTATTGAAAGAACAGATGAAGAATTAGCAGAATTCTATTATGATCAAATAAAGAAGATGTGGATTAATAATCCAGGTGAACTATATGATAGAATGACTGAAAAAGCTAAATCTTTAAATGGAACAAGAGAAGAATTTATTAAAAAGATATCTAAATATGTAACTTCCCAAACTCCATCATCAAAAGTAGCATTCTACAGAGTTGAAAATGGAAGTGTAGTTATATTAACAAATGAGAAGATGGAAATAATATTAGATACAAACGGAATTAATAATTATAAAATATCATTAATGGCTCAATCAACAAGATAAAAAGAAAGGAGATGGTATCATGAATCCAGGAGCAATAGCAAATGCAGCAGGATCTGCAGCCGGTAGTGCTGCAACAAACGCTGCAGGTAATGTCGCAAGTAATGCTGCAAGCAATGTTGCTAACAATGCAGGAAATATTGCAGGTAAAGCCGCCGCCACAAATGTTCCACAACAACCAAAAGTTGGTGCTACTGCACCAGAACCTGGTGCTTCTACTGGTACCGCTCCTAGTATTGATTCTGCTCCAGAAGGTGGTAACAGTACTCTTGATAAAGTAAAAGATGCTGCTGAAAAGACAGACCAATTATCTGGAGATGAAAACCAAAATGGTGTTCAAGCAGGTGAAGGTGAAGAAGGACCTAAACCTGGAGATAAAGTTGATACAGGTAAAAAGATTGGTGAAGATGGACAAGTCGAGGATTCATCTACAGCTAAATCAATAAAAGCAGCAGGAAGAGTTGTTGCAAGAGTATACGGTGGTGAAGCTGGAGGCCAAGCTGCTGATATGGTTGCTAAAAGTAAACTAGGAGATAAAGCGATAGGAGTTGTTTCTGACGTTGCTGATAAAGCACCAGGAGTTAAACAAGCAACAGAAGTGCTAGATAAAGCAGGTATTGCTGATGGTGTTAATGATGCACTTGATACTTATGAAAAAGCAAAAAGTGGAGATTTAAAAGGTGCAGCAGAATCTGCAAAGAAAACTAAAAAAGATTTAAAGAAAACAAAAAAATTCATGTTGCCTTTTATTATACTTGGTTCTCTACCAATTATAATACCAGCAATTGCAGTTATAGCAGTTGTTGCTGTCGCTGCTCAATCACTTAGTTTTGAATCTACTAAATCCACAGAAGATATATATCAAAATATGTATTATTATGAATGGCCTGAACATCCTGAAAATGAATCTGGTGAAGGTGGTGGAGGAGAATCAGGACCATCTTATGGTGGAGATTATGAAGGTGAAGCTGCAAAAGTACCAAAAAGTGAAAGAATGAAATGGTTATTCCCTGATGGAGTACCAACTACGGAATCAGAAATGCAAAAATATTTAAGTTCAATATCTGTTCCTATATGGACTGGATCTGGTACATCAACAATGAATTTAAGAATTCATTCAAAACTTGCTTCTACATATCAAAAGATATTTGAAGAAATGGCAGCAATAAAGTTCCCAGTTGATCCTAGATGTACAGGAGGATATAATTGGAGACCAATGTCAACAAATCCAAATAAACAATCTTACCATAGTTATGGATCAGTTGTAGACCTTAACTGGACTTATAATCCTTTAGTATATGGTACTGGTAATCCTTACTTAGGTATTTCTCCATATGCAATAACTCAAGATGTAGCTAACATTTGGAAAAAGTATGGATTCTATTGGGGTGGAGATTGGACTTCATACCAAGATTACATGCATTTTACTTATACAAATAATTAAAAGAAAGAGTGATTTATATGAATAATAAGAAAGTATATGTTATGGTTTTAATTCTTTCTTTTTTTGTTTTAGGAATATACTCAATTAATTCCTTAAATACGCCAACAACAAATATTAATATTAATGTTAAAACTTATTTTGATGAAAACTACTTACCAATTGAACAAGTATTTGATGAATATGAACATATAGATGATATACTAGTTGATAACAAATGGGATATTAGTTCAAGTGAATATATAAAGTTTGATCAATCTACAGCAAGAATATATAAATATGATGAAGAAGGAAAAGAAATTGGTAGATATTCATATAGTATTATAGAAACTCTAGGAATTAATAAGAGTACAACTGAAAAAACAGATTTATCAATACTTTATAAAATGACTATTAATAATCAACCACAAGATGTATATATGACAATAGTTACAGAAGATCCAAATACAAAAGTATTATCTTATTATCTAAAATGTGATTATTTTTCAAACAGTTCAGTAAAAATGGATAATACAACAATAAAAGTAGAACCATCTACTGTTGAAGAAGAAACAGCTACTGTTACAAATGAAAAAGAAAAGAAAATAAATAGTATATATTTAATTGTAATTGGAGTATTTGCTATTATACTTTTAATTGCAATAATATTTGTTTTATTAAAGTTTGCAAGTGCAGCTAATAAGTATTAGTTGACACTCCAGTAAGCAGTAATGTTATTATCTAAGCATAAATTTATAGAAAAAAGAACGAAAGTATATTATACTATTCGGTGAAAGAAGGGTTATTATGAAGTTCAAGTTTAACGTCACAGCAAAAGATTTTACAACTTTTCTAATATTTAGTGCATTCTTACTTATTACCTGTTCTTTAGGTGTAGGTATTGTATTAACTCTACTAAGAGGAGAAGAACTTACTTTAAATCCATTTATTGGTTTTATGCCAAATAATATATTATTTACATTACTTATATTTTTTGTAGTTGAAATAGTAATATTCTCATCTGTTTCATCAAGTATATTTGAAAAGAGTGATTCTGCAGGATTCGGACTTTCATTTGGTGAAAAAGATTCAAAAGGATATTCTAGATGGTTAAAAGAAAAAGAAATGAAAAAACAATATAAAATTGTTGAAGTAGGTGTTCAAGATGCCGATGCTTCAGCAGCTGGTGTTGTTTTAATTAATAATGGGAAAAGAATGTGGGTAGATAATGGTGAATACCACACACTTGTAATCGGAGTTACTGGTTCAGGTAAAACATCTGCCGTTATTAATCCACTTATATATAGTTTAATTAAAGCTAAAGAATCTATGGTTCTAACAGACCCTAAAGGTGAACTTTATAGAACACATGCAAACCACTTAAAAGCACGTGGTTATAATGTTATAGTTTTAAACTTCCGTGAACCTGAAAAAGGCAATGCATGGAATCCATTAACACTTCCTTATACTTTATATAAAGAAGGAAATGTTGATAAAGCAGTAGAACTTGTAGATGACGTAGGTAAAAATATCGTTAAAGATGCTAAAGCAGATGATCCATTCTGGCAAGATTCTGCTGGTGACTACTTCTCAGGTTGTGCTCTTGGTCTAATTCAAGATGCAAAAGAAGAAGAAGTTAATATTAACTCGATTAATATTATGACAACAGTAGGTGAAGAAAAATTCGGTGCTGGATCTAACTATATTAAGGAATACTTTGGACTTAAAGGTGAAGATTCATCAGCATACGTATTTGCTTCAAATACAATTAACTCACCAACAGAAACAAAAGGTGGTATCCTTTCAACATTTAGACAAAAGATTCGTGTATTCGCATCACGTGAAAATTTATCTGAAATGCTTTCTCATAGTGACTTTAGTATGGCAGATATTGGTAAAAAACCAACTGCAGTATTTATAGTTATTCATGATGAAAAAACAACATACCATGCTCTTGCAACAATATTTATTAAACAATGTTACGAAACATTAATTGATGTTGCTCAAGCTAATGGTGGAGCTCTTCCTGTAAGAACAAACTTCTTACTAGATGAGTTTGCCAACATGCCAGCGTTAAAAGACGTTACAACAATGGTTACAGCAGCACGTTCAAGACATATTAGATTTACATTTATCATTCAAAACTTTGCCCAATTAAACGATGTTTATGGTAAAGATGATGCTGAAACAATTCGTTCTAACTGTGGTAACTTAATTTACTTACTTACAACAGAACTTGCAGCTCTTGAAGAAATATCTAAACTATGTGGTGAAGTTAAGAGTAAAAAGGATGATAAGAGTGAATCACATCCATTAATTACTGTTGCTGACTTACAAAAACTACAAATGAATGAAGTTATCGTTTTAAGAAATAGAGCTCATCCATTTAAAACTAAATTTACTCAAGCATTTAATATCGACTGGGGAGATGAAAAATATCCTGAAGCTGAATTTGTTACTAGAGAAAAACAACCAATTCAAATATTTGATATTAAAGAATTTGTAAAACTACGTATGAAGTCTAAAATGGGAGCTAATGGTGGAATGCCTGGTGGAGGACAAAAGAATCCATTTGGTGGGCTTCCTGGAAATCCATTTGCAGCACTTATGGGTGGTGGCCCTGGTTCATCTCCTATGGGTAATCCTATGGCCTCTTCTGCACCATCTTCAAGAGGAATATCTCCATTTGAAGAGATGATGAAGAGTAATCAAGGTGGAGCTCGTCCAGTTCCTCCAAGAAACGAAGGACCACAAAATAGATCAACTGGATTTAATATTGAAGAATTAATGAAGAAGATTGACGCAAAGATTGCTGAACTTGAAGCAGAAGAAGCAGCTGAAAATGAAGCAAATAAAGCTAAAGAAACAACTGATTCTAATAAATTTAATCCACTTATTGATGCATCCCCTGCTAAAGACTTAGAAACAAAACCTAAGAGTGATGTATCAAGTGATTTAGGAGAACCAGAAGAAAAAGCAACAACTACATCATCAATTGCATCATTTAGTGAAATGGTTAATAAAGCCATGCATAGTGAACCAAAATCATCACCAATGGTTACTAATCCAATTGATACTGAAACTAAGGCACCTGTGATGCCTACAGAACCAATTATTAATAAACCATTAGGTGGAATAGTTGATCCAACTAAACAAATGACTTATGAAATGTACAAGAATGACGCTAATACAAAAGAAATAAAGGTTGAACCTGTTCAACAACAAGAACAAGTACCTCCTCAAACTGTAAAGGAAACACCTAAAGTTGAGAAGGTTGAAGTTAAACCAAACCCTTATGATAACGTATCTGACGATCAATTCTTTGATGATTTCTTTGACGAAGAATAATTATTCTTCGTCTTTTTTATGATATAATTTTATTGGTGATGATATGAATGATCTTGGAAGTGAGTTAACAAGTTTTATTATGTCATTTGGTATATTAGGAGGGCTCTTAAATAATTTATTTATTATTATTGAAGCAGTTATACCTATGTTACCACTAAGTGCATTTGTTGCCATTAATATAATCATGTATGGGGGAGTAATGGCATTTTTCTTAAGCTGGATATTTACCATTCTAGGTGGATCTCTTATGTTTTGGATATGCCGTAACAAAATAAAGTCTTTTGTAGATAGAAAAATACAAGAAAATGCTAACTTTGATAAAGCACTTAAATTATCAAAACATATAGATAATATGAGTATATCAACACTTAGTGTTTTAATAGCTTGTCCTTTTACACCATCATTTGTAATAAATGTAGGTGGAGGACTATCTAACATGAGTTTTTTAAAATATATTATATCTATGATAATAGGTAAGTCCTGTATGATTTATTTTTTATGTTATATAGGAGATAATATAGTAGAAAGTATAAATAATCCAATGATACTAATTAGAATAATTATATTACTATTAATTGCTTATATAGTAAGTGTAATAGTTAATAATATAGTATCTAAGAAAATTAACAGAAAGAAGGAAAAATAATATGAATAATACATTACTAATTATAGTTTTAGTTATATCAGTACTTAGCTTAATTACTAATATAGTAATTATGTTTAAGAAAAATGATAACTCTGAAATAACTAAAGAACTAGGTGAATTTAGAAGAGAAATAACTAAAGAAATTGGAGATTTTAAGTATGATTTCTCAAGAAGTTTATCTAATGACTTTGATAAGATTAATGATAAGATTGAAAATAAACTTCTTAGTATAAGTGATCGTGTAAATGAAAGACTAGATAACTCTTTAGAGAAAACTAACAAGACATTTAGTAATATCTTAGAACGTTTAACTAAGATAGATGAAGCTCAAAAAAATATAGATTTATTATCTAAAGATATTATTAATTTACAAAGTGTACTTACTGACAAGAAGACACGTGGTACATTTGGTGAAATAAATTTAAATTATATTCTTACATCTATATTTGGCGAGAAAAAAGAAATATATGACTTACAACATAAGATGAGTAATGGTTATATTGCAGACTCAATACTATTTGCTCCAGAACCACTTGGTACAATTTGTATAGACTCTAAGTTTCCACTTGAAAACTATGAACGTATGTGTGATAGAAAACTAGATCAAGCATCTCGCGATACAGCATTTAAAGCATTCAAAGCAGATGTTAAAAAACATATTGATGCTATTAGTTCTAAATATATTATTCCAGGAGAAACTACTAATCAAGCAATCATGTTCTTACCTGCAGAAGCAGTATTTGCAGAACTAAATGCATATCATGAAGATTTATTAAAATATGCCTATAACAAGAATGTTTGGATATGTGGTCCAACAACACTTATGGCAACACTAACTACTATTCAAATGATTGTTAAGAATATTGAAAGAAATAAATATACTGAAGTAATACATAATGAACTTAATAAACTTGGTATTGAATTCAGACGTTATAAAGAACGTTGGGATAAACTTTCTAAGAGCATTGATTCAGTATCAAATGAAGTAAGAGATATCAACGTAACAACAGATAAGATTACTAAGAAGTTTGATTTAATTAGTAATGCGGATATTAAAGCACTAGACTATAAAGAAGAAGAGTAAATAAGACTATTCTTCTTTTCTTTGTCTATAAAAATGTACTTGAATATGTTATACTTAGTTAGGTAAGGTGATAAATAGAATGGAATTTATAGAATTAAAAAATGTCTTTAAAGTATATAAAAATGGTGTATCTGCCTTAGCTGACGTAAGTTTATCAATTAAGAAAGGTGAGTTTGTTTTCATCATTGGTCAATCTGGCTCAGGTAAATCCACTTTGTCTAAATTATTATATAGAGAAGAAAAACCAAATCGTGGTTCAGTATATGTAGGTGGAGTAAACGTTTCTAAACTTAGAAATAGTAATGTTTACAAATTAAGAAGAAAGATTGGAGTAGTATTCCAAGACTTTAAACTTCTACCTAAATTAACTGTATATGAAAATGTTGCTTATCCACTTGAAACATATGGTATGTCTAAAGGTGAAATAAGAACTAAAGTACTTGCAGCTCTAGATACAGTTGGATTAAAGGATAGACTTCACTCATTTCCAAATGAATTATCAGGTGGAGAACAACAAAGAGTTGGTCTTGCAAGAGCTATAGTAAACGAACCAAAACTAATAATATGTGATGAACCAACTGGAGACTTAGATCCAAAATTAAGTCGCGAAGTAATGGATTTCATTGAAAAAATTAATGTTGAACTTGGTTCTACAATTATCATGGCAACACATGATAAAGAAATAGTTAATAGAATGAAAAAAAGAGTAATATGTCTTCATGATGGAGTAGTAATCTCAGATAAAGAAAAAGGAGGTTATATCGAAGATGAGACTAATTAGAATATTTAATAAAAGTATAAAAGATGCTTTTAAAAGTACATTTAGAAACTTCTCTTTATCAATAGCTTCTATTTCATGTATTACTATTACACTTATAATTGTTGCACTTGCATTATTTGCAACTTATAACGTTAATAATATTACAAGAAAGATTGAAGGAGTACTAGAAATAATAGTATTCGTTGATAGAGATGCAAGTGATGATGAAATTGCTGAATTAAAACAAGAAATAAATACTATTAAGAACGTTGATGAATCTAAAACAGAATATCGTTCTAAAGAAGAACTTGCTGAAAAACTAAGAAGAGAAGATGAATCCTTTGCATCAATGCTTGATACACTTGATTCAAATCCACTTCAACCAACATTTGTTGTCCTTGTTAAAGACGTAACAAAGATAAGTGATACAGCAACTAAAATAAAAGGACTACATAGAGTAACTACAGTTAAATATGGAGAATCCTTAGTTAATAAGATGTTAAATGTATTTGGAATGTTAAGAAATGGCTTTGCAATAGCCGTAATTGCACTTATATTTGTAACAGCCTTCTTAGTAGGAAATACAATTAAGATAACAATATTCTCAAGAAGACAAGAAATTCAAATCATGAGACTTGTTGGTACAAGTAATACTGTTATTAAATTACCTTTCTTATTTGAAGGTTTAATCCTTGGAGTAATAGGTGGAGCCTTAGCTTCAATTATTTCTCTATTTGCATATTACTTCTTATATGACTTTACAAATGGAACACTATTTACTAGTCTTGCTCCACTTGTAAATCCATCAACAATTATTCTAGATACAACTTTAGTATTATTACTAATAGGTGGACTAGTTGGTATGTTTGGTTCACTATTATCTGCTAGAAAGTATTTGAAGATATAATGAAGAAACTAAGAAGTATTTTAATAGTATTTGTTATTATTCTTTGTATTATTATTCCTCTTGGTGCAGAAGCAAAATCAAACGCTAAAACACTAGCAGAATTAAGAAAAGAATTACAAGCACTTAAGAATAAAGAAGCAAGTAATAAAGCAACAAAGAATCAAACAAAATCTAATATCAATTCTGCTACTAACTCAATAACAAATAAGAAGTCAGAGATTGAAACAAATACTCAAACAATTAAGGATGCAACAGAAGAGTCCGAAAGACTTACTAAAGAAATAGCAGAGGGTAAGATAGAACTTGAAAAATTAGTTGCAGCCTATCAGTTAGCATCAGAAAATAATATATATCTTGAATATGTATTTAATTCTAAAGACTATGAAGACTTGGTATATAGAACAGCTTTATCTGAACAAGTAATGTCTTATGTTAATGATGAAATTGATTCATGGAATAATAAGATTGAATATAATAAAGAATTAAAAGTTGAACTTGCAAATAAATCTGCTCAACTAGAAGAAGATATTAACTCTTTATCATCATCTATTGAAGAATGGGGTAATACTCTAAAACAATTAGATGAAAAAGCTCTTTCAATTACTGATGAAATTAAGAGTACTCAAGAGTTAATAGATTATTATAAAAATATAGGTTGTGGTGAAAACGAGAACCTAGAATCATGTGTAGCTGTAAAAGGAGATACAATGTTTATTAGACCTTTATATAAAGGTACTGTAACATCTTACTATGGATATAGAATAAGTCCTATTACAGGTAAAGCACAATCATTCCATAATGGAACAGACATAGGTGGAAATTCAGAAGGAACACCAGTATATGCTGTTGCAAATGGTATGGTAGGAAAAATTATTAGAAAAGCTTCTTGTGGTGGTAACCAAGTATTCGTATATCATACAGTTAAAGGAGTTAAATATACAACTAACTACATGCATTTATTAACAATAAATGTATCAGTTGGTCAACAAGTTTCATCAGCAACACAAATAGGTACTGTTGGTGGTGGAAGAGGAACAAGTAGTTATGAAACATGTTCAACTGGTGCTCACTTACACTTAAGTTTAGCAACTGGTTGGTATGGTCAAACATATACATCATATTCTCAATATACATCTCATTTATTAGATGCTAGAAATTATATTAATATACCTAAAATGGGAGTATGGTTCTACGGTAGATATTAGGAGGTTTTTATGAAAGATAGAATATTAGGAGCAGCAATATTAGTAGTTTTATTACTACCAGCATTTTTTATAGGTGGTTGGTTAATGAAAGCAGTAATTTCTTTAATTGCTTGTGGTGCAATTTATGAGTTACTTAAAACTACAAATAAGAAAACTCCAATTATTATTTATATTCTAAGCATGATCTTAACTTTGATGATTATACTTAAAGATAGCATTAGCTGTATAAGTCCTGAAGTATTTTCACCAACTACTTTCTTAATGCTTTCAGTTCTTGTTTTGCTTATACCATGTATATTCTTAAGAGAAAAAGGATATGGAGCAAATGATGCCCTAAAAGCATTTGGAAGTGTATTATTTATTGGTGTTGCTTTATCATCAATATCAAAACTATATGACATCAATAAATATCAAGTATTATTTGTGGTATTAATTGCAGTTACTACAGATGTATTTGCTTTATTTGGAGGAATGCTTATTGGTAAAACTCCACTTACTAAGATTAGTCCTAAAAAGACAGTTGAAGGTAGTTGTGTAGGAACTATTATTTGCTTTATAGTATGTACTACTTACTATGTACTAGTAATTCATAGTTATAAATTAGGAGTAGCAATACCAATGGTAATAGCATTAAGTGTAGCTGGACAAATTGGAGATTTATTCTTTAGTTTAATTAAAAGAGAAAATAATATTAAAGATTATTCTCATCTTATTCCAGGACACGGAGGTATTCTTGATAGATTTGATAGTTTAATATTTATCTCTTTAGTTTATTCATTAATAATTAACATCATTTAGGAGGGTTTAAATGGCAACAAGAAAAAAGATGACAAAAGTTTCAAAAGAATTAGATAAAAAAATTGCTAAAGATATAAAAGAAGGAAATGGCTATAAAGGTTTAGATTTAAAGGAAGAAAAACCAAAAGAGAAAAAGGCCAAAGAAGAAAATGATGAAGTAACTTTTAAAAGCATTATAGAGTTAATTGTCATTGTTATAGCAGTAATAGTTATTTTAATCTTCTTCCCTCATACAGTAATATGGAATATAATAGTTCTTCTACTTATGTTAAGTCTTTTAATTACAGTTCACGAATTTGGACACTTTATAGTTGCTAAACTATTTGGTGTTCATGTATATGAATTTGCAATTGGAATGGGACCTAAAGTATTAAGTTTTAAAAGAAAAAATGATCCAACTGTTTATTCTCTAAGAGCACTTCCTATTGGAGGATTTAATCAATTAGCTGGTGAAGTAGGAGAAGATGATGATAGTCTTCCTAAAGATAAATTCATGTGTAATAAACCTAAATGGCAAAGAGTATTAATTCTTTGTGCAGGTGTTACAATGAACTTCCTTTTAGCACTTATCTTCTTATTCATGTTATCTTGCATTTGGGGTTCAGCAGAACAAAGAAGTATAGTTGCAGGAATTATTCCTGAAAGTGGTGCTGAGGTAGCTGGTATTACTAAAGGGGATAAAATTCTTAAACTAAATGGTCATGATGCATCTTCAGTTGATGCTCTAAACATTGCAGGATTACTTAAAAATAAAAATGACTATAATACTTATATAGTTGAACATAAAGATGGAAAAAGAGAAACTTATAAAGTAGATATGTATGAGTTTGTAATATCAAATGATACAGGTTCAATTGTTGATAAGATAACAAAGGAAAACACTAAAGAAAACATTTTAAAAAATGCTTCTCTAAAAGAAGAAGATGTTACTGTATCTAAACTAGCTGGTCTTCAATTTGATAATACTCCTCATAAAGGATTTATTCATTCTCTTAAATATGCAGGAGTTAAGTTTGTTAATACAGTTAAAATAATGATTACTATCATAGTAAACTTAATAACTGGTAACTTAGGAATGGATGCTTTATCCGGACCAGTTGGTATGTATACTGTAATAGATCAAGCAACTAACATAGGTTCTAAGTCATATGCATTCTATAATATGATTTACCTAACTGCTTATATATCTATTAACCTTGGAGTAATGAATATACTTCCATTCCCAGCATTTGATGGAGGTCAATTACTATTTGTAATATATGAAGCAATTACTCGTAAGAAAGGAAATGCTAATGTAGAAGGACTTATAAATCTAATAGGATTTGTACTTATCTTCTCACTTATGATTTATATAACATTCAAGGATGTATTAAAATTAATAGGATAATTTTTACATCCTTTTTTCTTTGCACTTGTTTTATTAAAATATATCTTATAGTATAATATTTAATAGAATAGGTGTGATATAAAATGGATATAGTTTATATTCTATTAGGCGTTATTTTCGTTTTATTGCTTGTTCTTTTATTCGTTGTTCTAATAAGAATTAATAATAAAAAAATTAAAGGAGAACTTGAGTATATAAGTGAGAATTATGATATATCTCAATTTAAAAATGATGCTCTTACAACAGATTCTCCTGATATATATAATTACAAATTAACCGCAGTTATGAAAGCCCAACAAAATAAAATTGCTGAACTTCAAAACCAAATAAATAAGCTTCAACAAAATGTAGAAAAAAGTGCTGAAGAGTTAGAAGCAGAAAGAGCAAAGGTAAGAGAAGCAGTAGAAAAAAATAATGCACCTGTTGTTAATATTCCTCTTCCTGAAATGAAAGATGAAGAAATAACTATTATAGATGATACTATTCCAACTGGAACAAATGAAAACCCAAGTGAAGTAATAAGTATTCCAGGAGTAAATGTTCCAGAAGAAAAGATAGTTGATAATGGTGAAGAAATAGAAGTAGTTGGAAGTGAAGAGTTAAAAGAAGATGGAGAAGAAATAGAAATACCTAATACTGCAATTGAAAAGGTAACTCCTCCTACGAGTAACACTCAACCACCACTTAAGATTACAGAAGTAAAAGTAAATACAAATCCAATTGGATATGCAAATGCTAAAGAAAAAGCATTTGCATCAATCACGGATGGTAATACTACAATTAATAGAGATATAAAATCTACTACTCCTGAACAAAAAAATCTTTCATATAAAACAGAAGTATTAGATTTATCAGAAATAAAAGAGTTGATGAATAATGAAAAAAATTAAAGAATTTAATAAAGTATATTTAGAATATCCTGATGAAAAAGTATTAAAAGATGAAGAATTAAAAGAATTAATGGAACAAAAGAGACAACTTCAAGAAAAAAGAATAATGCTTACAAAAGAGGATATTTTAAGAAGATTAAATGAAGAAAAAAGGGTATATACAAGATAATATAACCCTTTTTTTTACCTTTGGGAGGAATGTTTTTCTTCAATAAAAACGTTTTATATTGTATAATAGGTTAAGGTGATGAAAATGGCAGTAAAAAAATATGATGCAGATTCGATTAAGATTCTTGAAGGACTAGAAGCAGTTCGTAAAAGACCTGGTATGTATATAGGTTCTACTGATAAAAGAGGACTTCATCACTTGGTTTGGGAAATAATTGATAATGGTATTGATGAAATTATAAATGGATATGGTAATACTATTAAAATTATTTTAAATAAAGATGGATCAATTACTATTGCTGATAATGGTCGTGGTGTTCCAATTGGAATGCACTCATCTGGTAAATCTACTCCTGAAGTAGTTTATACAGTACTACATGCAGGTGGTAAATTTGAAGAAGGAAACTATAAAGTTTCAGGTGGCCTTCATGGTGTAGGTGCATCTGTTGTTAATGCCTTATCTGATTGGATGGATGTAATTATCTATAATGATGGTAAAATATCTGAAATTAAGTTTAAAAATGGTGGAGAAGTAGCAGAACCATTAAAGACAATTGGTGAATCAAAGAAAACTGGTACAATTGTTACTTTCATGCCAAATTATGAAATATTCAAAAATTGTCAATTTTCTTTTTCAACAATATGCGAAAGAAATCAAGAAAGTGCATTCTTAAATCCTAATCTAACTATTGAACTTGAGAATAGAGTAAGTGATGAAGTACAAAAGGTAACTTATCACTATGAAAAAGGATTAGAAGCATTCGTAGAATATATGAATGAAGATAAAAATGTACTTGATAATATAATTAATATTCATGGAGAAAAAAGTAAGATAATAGTTGATGTAGCTCTTCAATATACTGATTCTTATAATGAATCAATTATCTCATTTGTTAACAATGTTAAAACAAGTGATGGTGGTTCACATGAAGTTGGTTTTAAATCAGGTTTAACTAAAATCTTTAATGACTATTGTAGAGAAAACAATATCTTAAAAGCTAAAGACTCTAACTTCGATGGAAGTGATGTAAGAGAAGGTCTAACTGCAGTAATTAACTTAAAAGTTCCTGAAGAACTATTACAATTTGAAGGACAAACTAAAGGTAAACTTGGTACACCTGAAGCGCGCGTTGCAGTAGAACAAATTGTCTATGATAATTTAAAGTTCTATCTACATGAACATAAGTCAGAAGCCATGGCTATATGTGATAAGATGACTAACTCTAAATTTGCAAGAGAAGCTGCAAGAAAGGCAAGAGAAGAAGCTAGACTTGGAAAGAGTAAGAAAATGAAACAAGCAAGTCTTTCTGATAAACTAACACCTCCTCAAGGACATAACTCAAAGATTAATGAATTATTCATAGTTGAGGGTACATCAGCAGGAGGATCTGCAAAACAAGGAAGAGATAGAAAATTCCAAGGAGTTCTTCCTTTAAGAGGAAAGGTTCTTAATACTGAAAAAGCCAGTCTTGCAGATGCTTATAAGAATGAAGAACTTAATACGTTAATTCAATGTATAGGTGGAGGAGTAGGACAAGAGTTTGACGTTAAAGACATTAAGTATGATAAAGTAATTATCATGACAGATGCCGATGATGATGGATGTCATATTCAATGTTTATTATTAACATTCTTCTATCGTTTCATGAGACCTTTAATTGAAGAAGGACATTTATATATCGCAATGCCTCCTTTATATAAAGTAGATTTCCCAGGTAAAAAAGATGCTTCTGTATATTGTTATACTAATGAAGAATTAAAAGAAGTAACTGAAGGTAAAACAAACTATCAAGTACAACGTTACAAAGGACTTGGTGAAATGAATCCAGGACCATTAAGAGAAACAACAATGGATCCAAAGACTCGTAATCTAATTCAAGTAACTATTACAGATGATATGCTTGCTGAAAAGAGAGTATCAGTACTAATGGGAGATAAAGTAGAACCAAGAAAAGCTTGGATTAATGAAAATGTAGACTTTACTCTTGAAGATGATTTTAAGAAAAAGAATAATGAATAGAAGTATTAAAAATACTTCTATTTTTATATACATTCGTACAAGTGTTTGATATAATTAAATAGTAATGAAAAATTAATTATGATATAATTTAGATGGTGATAATATGGATGAAGAAAAACAAATAAAATATTATTCCGTTACTCAATATAATACATCTATTAAGAATTATTTAGATGGAATTCCACAATTAAATGATGTACATATCAAGGGTGAAATAAGTAACTGGAAAGGTGCTACAAGAGGACACTTATACTTTACTTTAAAAGATGAAGAATCTCGTATAAGTGCAGTTATGTTCTCGTCTTCTGCTTCTCACTTAGAGTTTACTCCTAAAGAAGGAGATAAGGTTTTAGTAGATGGTAGAATTTCAGCTTATCCAACATCAGGAACATATCAAGTATATATAAATAAAATGGTTCTTGATGGAGAAGGAGATTTACTAAAAAAACTTGAAGAGTTAAAGAAAAAATTAGAAGCTGAAGGTTTATTTAAACAAGAACATAAAAAGCCAATTCCTAAGTTCCCTAAAAGAATTGGAGTTATTACTTCTAGTAATGTTAATCAAGCAGCAGTGCATGATATTATTACAACAATTAATAGAAGATATCCAATATGTGAAGTAATATTATTTCCAGCCATGGTTCAAGGAGAACAAGCTAAGTTTGATATAGTTAAACAAATTGAAGAAGCAAATGATCCTAAGTATTGCCTTGATACATTAATAGTTGGAAGAGGTGGAGGTTCTATTGAAGACCTATGGGCATTTAATGAAGAAATAGTTGCTCGTGCAATATATAATTCAAATGTACCAATTATCTCAGCCGTAGGTCATGATATTGATTACACAATTGCTGACTTTGTAGCAGACCTAAGAGCTGCAACACCAACAGCAGGAGCAGAGCTTGCTGTTCCAAATCTTGCTGATGTAAAATCAATGCTAAACCAATATCAAATAAGATCTAATAATGCAATTAGTACAAAAATAAGAAGACTTAAAGATATCTTAGAAAAGATAAAGAAGAGTTATGTATTACAAAATCCACTTGCATCTTTTGAAATAAAAGAACAAAAATTAGATGAATTAATTAATAGATTAAATACAAATCTTATTAATAAAATTAATAATGCTAAGACAAGATATAATACACTTATATCAAAAAGAATTGTTAAACATCCTGAAGAGATGTTTATAGCATATAAGAATCAAATGGAATTAATGATTAATAAACTTGAATTATTAAATCCACTTAATGTCCTTAAGAAAGGTTATACAGTAACTGAAGTTAATGATAAACCATTAAAATCAATTAAAGATGTTAAAGTAAATGATAAATTAAGAATCAAAGTTATTGATGGTGAAATAAATGCAAATGTAGAAGGAGTTAAATAAGATGGCAAAAGAAGAAAAAAAGTTTGAAGAATTAATGGAAGAAGTTGAAACTATTGTTGAATCTTTAGAAAATGGAGATGTAGATTTAGAAGAATCTATAAAGAAATATACAGAAGCTATGAAGATAGTTAAGACATGTTCAGAAAAACTTGAAAGTGCAACTGAAACAGTTAATAAAGTATTAACTGAAAATGGAACTTTAGAAAACTTAGAAGTATAAGAAATATTTTTAAAATATTTCTTTTTATTTTGAATATTGTTATACTAGATATAAGGTAGGTGGATATAATGAAGAAAAATAAAGTAACTGATGAAGCTTTAAGAAAGATGGCATCATATATTATTATTGTTTCAGTAGTTTTTATATCTGTAATACTTTTATTTGTAATATATATGGAAGTAAGTTTAAAATCCCCACTTGATTATAAAGCTAACAATAGTATTGAAGATATACTTATAAAAAATGAATTTAAAGAGTTAATAATAGGTGAGAGTCCTTTAAATCTAGAAGAGCTTTGTATAGAAGGATGTGCTTATAAGAAAGATGACTTTGGTAAGACTAATTACTATAAAATAAATCATGAAAACGGAGAGTATAAGTTATTTATAATTACCAATAGTGCAAGAGTAGATGAAATATTCCTAGGTAAGAGAATAACCAATCTTTCAGTTGGTTATTATAAAGATAATATAATATTTAAATATGTGTATAATGATGATGTAGATGAGTATGATGAAGTAATTCTTTATAATGGAGTAAGTACCCAAGTAATTACATCTATGTCTACAAATGAAATGGAAGTTACTGATGAAGGAATAATCTATTATCAATTTGTATGTTTAAATGAAGCATATACAAATACAATGAAACAAAAATATTTGTTAGTTCCATTTAATACTATTCCAACACTTATAGGTGAAGAAAAGATTAATTATTCAAAATGTTAAAAAAAGTTGTCAAGTTTGACAACTTTTTTATTGTTTACTTTGATGTATATAATCAATAATGTTAAAATAGAAAATACAGGACTAATTAGGAAGGTGAATAAATATGACATACGTTAATGAGGTTGATTTTAGAGAACCTGTTAGAAGAAAATTAGAATTTTTTGGACTACATAATGAAACATACTTAGATGTTATATGTGATGGTATGTTTGCAAAAATATTTAAAGATGCATTAGGTTCATATAGTATTCCATCTGATGATATAGTTTTAAGCAAATTGGATGGTGATTGTGCATTTAAGTATGAATTTAAAACAATCTATTCAGAAGATGAAAACAGTAATGTTATCGAAATTCTTTCAAATGATGATGGAGGAGTTGCTCTTAGAGCAGATTTAGGTAATACTCATTTTTATGCAATTGCAAAGAATAATACTTTAACTTTTGGGACACTTAAAGATGATCAATTTGTAGAATCAGTTGTTAACCTATCTGGTAATGATGTTAAATCAATTGAAGTAACTAGAAATAATCTAGATAATCAAGTTGTTCAAAATGCAACTGTTAAACCAATGGGTATTAAGTTAAAGGCAAATGAATATTATTCATATACACCTAAGAAACATGGTGATAAACCAGAAACAGTTGGAAGATTTATAAACAAATTTGATAGGTCTTCAAGACTCATGGCTGTTACAACTTCTAGAGAATTAAAAGAGAATGCACCTTTTATTCCAAATATAATTGAATCAACAGTTCAAGAGATGGATAAAGACCTTGCATTAGAAGAAGTTAAAAAAAGAAGATTACATAAATAATGTAATCTTTTTTTGTAAACACTTATTTTTTTTCTTGTTGTTAGTCAATAATAATCATATAATTAAAGTATGATAGGAGTGAATGTATGGATACAAATATTTTAACTAGCAACGGAATAGATATTAATAAAGGATTAGAATTACTTGGAGATATGGATATGTATAATGATACTCTAAGAGATTTTATTACTGAGTCAGAAACAAGAATACCTCAAATCCAAAATGCACTTGCAACTGGAGACATGGAAACATATGGTATTTTAACTCATGCTATGAAAAGTGATTCTAAATATCTAGGATTTGATAAATTAGCTGAATTATCATATAACCATGAAATGGCTGGTAAAGGTGGAGATGTTGCTTATGCTCAAACTAACAATCCAGAATTAATGGCTGAAGCTAATAGAATTATTACAGTTGTAAAACAATATTTAGGACTATAATTAATCAGGGTGGTAATCATTATTTAACAGAGGTGATTATATGAACATCAATGAAATTGTTAAAAATATACCAAATGCTATAGCAAAGTACTTTAAACATATTTATATAGTAAGTAAGAGTAGAAATGAATTCTATTCAATTGATTACTCTGGTTCTAAAACAAAAGTAGAACCAAAGAAAGAATTCAAAGAAATAGAAAATGTTTTAAGTAACTATAATAAATCATGGGAATCTATTGTTAATACTAAAAAAGGTATTTATACATCAGATAAACATGGTGATGATCTTATTCTTATGGATGACTTAGGAGATTATAGAGTTTTATACTTAATTAATCTTATTCCTAAGAAAGAAACTAAGAAATATAAGATTATAGTTGCAGATGACTCAACTATTATTACTAAATTCTTATATAAATTATTTAAGGATCAATATGATGTATTAATAGCTCATAATGGTAAAGACGCAATTAATCTTATTGAAGGTAATGATTTAAAAGATATAGCAGGATGCTTTATTGATTTAAACATGCCTATATCAACAGGATATGATGTACTTGATTATTTTAAGAAAAATAATCTATTTAAAACAATACCTGTTTCAATCATATCTGGTGAAGATGATGTAGACACTATATCTAAGATTACTATTGAATATGATGTAGTAGATATGTTAAGAAAACCATTTGATCAAACAGCTGCTAGAGATTTAGTAACTAAAACAATTAATTTTAATAAATAGAAGTGTAAACTTCTATTTTTTGTTGTAATTATTTTGTTTAATGATATTATATATACCATTAACAGGGGGATATTATGAATAGAAAAAAATTAATTGAAGCGATAGAAAAAGGCATCATGGCTTCCCAGATGGCAATTAATTTTAAAATGCATGATTTAAATTTATATGAAGAAATAAATAAGTTAGAAAATGAAGGTTATACACTTCATAGAACTTATTATTCAGATGGACAATTTAAATATGAATTTGGAGCGGATAATAAGAAAAATTTAACACGTGATATTGATATTATTACTAGACCAGATGAAAGAGAAGTTAGACTTTTATGTATGTCTGATTTACATTACACTTCTGTTGGTGAGAATAGAAGTGCAATACATATTGCTTATAATCATGCCAAAACTCATGGCATACATGTAATACTAGTTCCAGGAGATATTCTACATGGTAAATTTAGTTCTGTAGATGAAAAATATAAACCAGGTGTTGAACAAATAAAAACATTCTTAAAAGACTTTCCGTTTGATAATGATATAATTGTAATTGGTACTGGTGGAGACCACGATGAATCAATTTATAGTAATGATCATATAGATCCACTTAAAGTTATATCTAAAAGTAGACATAATATAGTTCTACCAGGATATTTTAAAACAGTAGTTAATATTAAAAACTCTAAGATTATATTAACTCATACTAATAAAATGAATAAATCATATGACATAAATTACACTGATGATTATCAACTTAAGGTATGTGGTCATCCTCATAAATATGCATTCATGGATGGTAACTCTAAAGTTAAAGTAGTTGCTCCTACAATTAGCAATATTATAGCTCCAATAAGTTCATTCTTAGAATTTATCTTATTGTATAATGAAGATAATTATTTACAAAAAATGGTAGTTAAGCATTATGGTGTATTAGATGGAAAAGAAATATTCTTAGGGGAAACAACAACTAATATAACTAACTCAGAAGTTAAAAATGATAATATTGAAAATTATAGTCATAAGACTATTAAAAATCCATATCCATATCAAGAAATTCCTGATAATGATACACTAGTTCAAGAACTACAAAAAGATAATAATGAGAAAACAACAAAATTAGAAACACTTGAAGCAAAATACTATGATGTTTCTAAAGAAAATGAAGAAAATAAAAAAATGAATGAAAAACTTAGTATTTCACTTGAAACAGCAGAAGATCAAGCACGTAAATTGGATTTAATAAATGAACAATTAAAACAAGATAGTTCATTTAAATCAGAAAAGATATGTGATTTAAAAAATACTAATAAAAAGTTAAAGAAAACTAATTTTGATTTAACTGTATCTAAGAAAGAATTAGAAGACGAGAGAAAAGAGTTAATGAGTGAACTTTTAGAACTAAGAGAAAAAGTATCTCTTTATGAAGAAAAACTAGAAGCTAAAAGTCGTCGTATAAGTGAAGTTGAAAAAGATAATGAAGCATTATCAATATGGAAAAGAATGTATAAAGATTATTACTATGACTTACGTAATAAATTATTAAATCAACAAAGCGAAGCTGAATTACCAACAATACCAATTGATTTAACTGAGGATGAATCAATAGTAGAAAATACTTTAGAAGTTGAATCAATTGTAGAAACTGAAGAAGTAACAATAGAAAGTTTTGATGATGCTTTAGATGAAGTAAAAGATAACTTCAGAGAACAAATTGATAATGAACAAACTCAAAAGAGAAGAAAAAAAGAATTTAAACAAAACAAGTTTGATTATTCTCAAAGAAGTAAAGCAGATAGAATTGAAGAATTAAAAAGTAAACTTAGAAAGTAAGTAATATAAATGGGAAAAGAATACGCGATAAAAAGAACAAGAGCTATTTATATTGAATTGTTATTATTTCAAAATGAACTAATTAAGAGAATTAATGAATTAGTAGTTAAACAAGATGAGGATTATATAAAGCAAAATGTAATACCTGTTTATGATTCTAATGATCATTATTACTCAGTAAAAGCATTAGATGACCTAAATAAAGCAATAGATAAAATTGAAGAAGTAAACATGCTTTTATATAGCATGCTATACGATATGCTTTTTGATAAAAAAATCATATTTGTAGATGAAGCAGACAACATCTATGATGAAGAGATTCTATCAGATGAAAAAGCAGAAGAAATTATATCTTCACTTGAAAGTTATAAAACTAGAAAGAAGTAAGTGTATTTTAAATACACTTATTTTATTGCAAAAATAGAATAAAAATGTTAATATCTTTACGTATTAAGGAGGAACCTTATGAAAAAAGTAATTATTATTAAATATGCTGAATTAAATACTAAAAAAGATAATATTGATTTCTTTTTAAAGATATTAAAGAAGAATATTGAGACTACTTTAAATGATAATACTAAGAAAATTACTTATGACCATGGACGTATGTTTATTGAGTCAGAAAGTGATGACTTTGAAGAATTATTAGAAAAGATTAAAAATGTATTTGGTATTCATGAAATTAATATTGCTTATAAATTAGAAACAACTGACTTTGAAGAAATAAAATCTACTTTAGCTGAACTAGTTAAAGAACAAACTTTTTCTACTTTTAGGGTTACTACAAAAAGAAGTGATAAATCATATCCTTTGGACTCTATGGAAATTAGTAGAATACTAGGTGGAGTAGTACTAAGAACTTTAAATGGAAAAGTAAGTGTTGATGTTCATAATCCTGAAGTAACTATAAATGTTGAAGTAAGACGTGGAAAGTCATATATCTATTTTGAAAAAGCAAAAGGATTAGGTGGTTATCCAGTTGGTGCAGCAGGAAAGGGTCTACTTATGTTATCAGGTGGAATTGATTCACCAGTTGCTGGTTATCTTGCTATGAAACGTGGTGTAAGAATAGAAGCAATCTATTTTGAATCTCCTCCTCATACATCAGTTGATGCCAAGAATAAAGTTATTAAACTTGCACGTAAATTATCAGGATACTCAGGATATGTAAAAATACATGTTATTAACTTTACTGAAATACAAGAAACAATTCTAAAGAATGCTCCTCATGATTATCTAATAACAATCATGAGAAGAATGATGTATAGAATATCAGAGAGAATTGCTAAAAAGAATAATTGTAAGTGTTTAATAAACGGAGAATCAATTGGTCAAGTGGCTTCTCAAACTCTAACTTCTATGACTTGTATAAATGCAGTTACTAATATGCCTGTTATTAGACCAGTTGCATGTTTAGATAAAAATGACATTATTGATATAGCTAAGAATATAAATACATATGATATATCAATTGAACCATTTGAAGACTGTTGTACAATCTTTGTACCTAAGCATCCAGTTATTAATCCTGAGAAATATTTATGTGAAGAATATGAATCAAATGTTGATTATGATGCATTAGTTAAAAAGGCTGTTGAAACAGCAGAAGTAATAAAAGTAGAACCATCATCTTTAAATGAAATAAAAGAAGATTATAAAGACTTATTTTAAGTCTTTTTTTCTTGTATATTAATGTTTGTTTTGATATATTTAACATGGAGGATATAGATATGGATAATCAACAAAATTTTAATTCAATTGATCCAAATACTGGATTTGTTCAAAACCAACAACCAGATATGAATCAAACACAAATGCCAGGAACTAATTTCCAAGGAGGTTCATCAGGTATTCAAGAAAGAAGTATTCCTATGTGTATTATTCTTTCACTTGTTACTTGTGGAATCTATGGTTTAATTTGGTTCTATAATTTAACAGAAGACTCTAATAAAGTAGGAGATTCTAAAACAGCTAGTGGAGGTTTAGCAATACTATATACACTTCTTTCATGTGGTATTTATGGTATTTACTGGTTCTACAAACTTGGTGCTAAAATTGGAGAAGCTCAAAAGAAATATGGAACAGGAACAGGAAATGATTCTGCTGTACTATATTTAATTCTATCTCTAGTTGGATTAGGAATTGTTCCTTATATTTTAGCTCAAAGTGAATTAAATAAAATTGCACATAAGTAATAAAAAAATTAGAGTAATAATATTTAATTTGTTACTCTTTTTTTTAGGTGTTATTTATATAGTAATAAATGAAAAAACAGAATATGGAATACCTTGTATATTTCATGAGTTAACGGGTTTTCTTTGTCCTGGATGTGGAATTACTAGATGTATTATATCTATTTTACATGGTAACTTATATGAAGCATTTAGATATAATGCTTTCGTATTTATAGGTTTACCATTTTTCATATTTATCTATATAAATAATCTTTTTAACTTATTAACTAATAAGGGTAAAAAAATAGTAGTACCAGAAAAAGTATTAATAATTCTAGTTATAGTTTTAATAGCATTTGGTATAGTTAGAAACATTATTTAAGCAAAGAGAAAACCTCTTTGCTTTTTGGTTGCATATTTCATAAATTATGCTAAAATAAACCCTAGATAGAGGTGAAAGTATGAAGATATTATCTGTAAATGCGGGAAGTAGTTCCCTAAAATTCAGATTATACGATATGCCAAAAGAAGAACTTCTAATGAAAGGTACAATCGAAAGAATTGGACTATCTGATGGAGTATATAGCATTCGTATTGGGGATACTAAGATCGAAAAAGACATAGATTTTGCAGATCATGAAGAAGCTGTACAACTATTACTTAAAGATTTAGTAGACCAAAAAGTGATTAAGTCATTAGACGAAATTAAAGCCGTAGGTCATAGAATCGTTCACGGTGGTAACAAATACTCAAAGAGTGTTGTTTTAACAAAAAGAGTTATTAAAGAAATAAATGATATTTCTGATTTAGCTCCATTACATAATCCAGCTGGATTACTAGGAGTCCAAGCTTTCGTGGATAATGTACCTGAAGCTGTTAACGTAGCATGTTTCGATACTGCATTCCATCAAACAATGGAACCAGCAGCATTCCTTTATGCTATTCCATATGAATGGTATGTTAAATACGATGTAAGAAAATATGGTTTCCATGGACTTTCTCATAAGTTCATTACAGAAACTATGATTGAAAAATTAAAGAATAAAAAACCAAATTTAATAATTTGTCATATTGGTAATGGTGCTTCAATAAGTGCTATTAAAGAAGGTAAATGTATTGATACAACTATGGGTATGACTCCAAATGCAGGACTTATGATGGGTACTCGTTCAGGAGATA
This sequence comes from uncultured Caryophanales bacterium, assembly GCA_946536225.1. Classification (GTDB taxonomy): domain Bacteria; phylum Bacillota_I; class Bacilli_A; order RF39; family UBA660; genus UBA6985. Next base: position 356,694 of record CAMNEE010000002.1, read on the forward strand.
TTGATCATACATTAATTCAATATGTTAAGAAAAAAACTGGATACTCATCTGAAAAGATTAATGAAATCTTAAATAAAGAATCTGGTCTTGAAGGAATTGCTGGTATGTCTGACTTAAGAGATATCGATAGAGCATATGAAGCAAAAGAAGATAAAGTAGTATTAGCAATTGAAATGTATACTCAAAGAATTGCTAATTATATAGCACAATACTTCATTAAACTTGATGGTAAAATTGATGGTATCGTATTTACTGCTGGCGGTGGAGAAAATGATCCAATCATCAGAAGAGAATCTATCAAAAAAGTTCATGCACTTGGAATTAAGTTAGATGAAGAAAAGAATGAAGAAACAATTACTAGAAAAGGTAAAGAAGGAATTATTTCTACTAAAGACTCTAAAGTACCTGTTTATGTAGTTGCTACTGATGAAGAATTAATGATTGCAAGAGATACTTATAGACTTGCAACTGAAGAAGAAGCTTAATAGCTTCTTTTTTATTACTTAAATATAAAGTAAATAGGGCGTTTGTAAATAGTTTTTTATTGAGAGAAAAGTCATAGTTTAGTATAATAAATACGGAAAAGAGGAGAATATAAATGAAAATAATGTCTGTTAACTGTGGTAGTAGTTCTTTAAAATTTTCTATATTTGATATGGATAATAAAGAATTAATTGCTTCAGGTTATTATGAAAAAGTTGGTATTCCAGGAAGTTTTTCTAATATAAAATTCAATGGAGAAAAATACCATACTGATAAAGATATGACTAATCATACAGAAGCAGTAGAAGATATGCTTCAACAAATATTAAAATTAGGAATTGTAGAAACTCTTGATGAAATCGGAGCTGTTGGACACAGAGTTGTTCATGGTGGAGATAAGTATAATAAATCAGTAGTTATTACTGATGAAGTAATTGATGATATTAAGAAGTTCAGTGCTCTAGCACCACTTCATAATCCAGCTAACTTACTTGGTATTTATGCAGTTCAAAAAGCATTACCAAATGTAAAAAATGTAGCTGTATTTGATACAGCATTCCATCAAACAATGAAACCAAGAGAATTTATTTATCCAGTACCATATTCTTGGTATGAAGATATGATGATTAGAAAATATGGTTTCCATGGAACAAGTCATTGCTATATTTCTAAACAAGTAGAAAGAATTCTTGGAAAGAAAGAATACAAAGCAATTATTTGTCACTTAGGTTCAGGTGGATCATTAAGTGCTGTTAAAGATGGACAGTCAATTGATACAACAATGGGATTTACTCCACTTGCAGGTATCATGATGGGTACTCGTTCAGGAGATATAGATCCATCAATCATCTCATATGTATGTGATACAGAAAATGTAACAGTTGAAGAAGTAATAAATGTTTTAAATAAACAATCTGGTTTCCTTGGATTATCAGGAAAGTCATCTGACTTTAGAGATGTTTGGGCTGGTGTTGAAGAAGGAGACGAAAGATGTAAACTTGCAGTTGATAAATATGTTAAAGCTGTAGTAGATTACATTGCAAGTTATTATGTTGAATTAGGTGGATGCGATATGTTAGTATTCACAGCTGGTTTAGGAGAAAATGCTATTCCAGTTAGAAAGATGATTTGTGATTCTCTAAAAGTTCTTGGAGTTGAAATAGATGATAAGAAGAATGAAGTAAGAGGAGAAGAAATAAAATTATCTACAGATAAATCAAAAGTAGAAGTATATGTTATTCCTACTAATGAAGAATTAATGATTGCTGAAGATACATATAACTTAATTTAAAGAATAGAATAGGTGGTGTTTATTATGATGAATAATATACACAAACAAATATTAAAGAAAATCAAAGAATATAATACAATTATCATTGCAAGACATATTGGACCAGATCCAGATGCCATTACCTCTGAAATTGCATTAAGAGATTTGATTAAATATAATTTTCCGAATAAAAAAGTATATGCAGTAGGATCTGGTGTATCTAGATTTAAGTGCTTTGGTATACTTGATAAAATAGATGATGTTGATTTTAAAAAAGCATTATATATTATTCTAGATTTACCAAGATTTGATAGAGTAGATGGACCTGATAAGAGTGAGTTTCCGTTTACTATAAAAATAGATCATCATCCATGTGAAGAGAAAGTATGTGACTTAGAAATAGTTGATGATACTGCTGCAAGCTGTACACAACTTATTACAGAGTTTGCATATAAAACTAAGTTAAAGATGAATGAAGTAATTGCTGAAAATCTTTATTCAGGAATTATTGCTGACTCTGATAGATTCTTACTAAGTTACACATCTCCTAAAACTTTAGTTTTAGCATCTAAACTTATGAAGGATTATAAATTAGATATTGGTAAAATATATAATAATCTTTATGAAAGACCAATTAATGAAAGAAAATTTGAAGCATATATTATTAGTAATTTAACAATTACTAAAAATGGATTTGGATATATTAGAATTACTAGTGATTTAATTAAAGAATTTGGAGTTGATTCATCAACAGCTTCTAATATGGTTAATAATCTTAACTTTATTAAAGAACTAAAATGCTGGGCATTCTCATCATTTGATGAAAATTCTAAAATATTTAAAATAAATATTCGAAGTAGAAATATCCCAATTAACACAGTTGCTGAAAAGTTCAATGGTGGAGGACATAAGTTTGCCAGTGGAGCAAGACTTAAGAACGAAGAGGATGTTAATAAATTATTCGAAGCTTTAGATGAAGCTTGTAAAGAAGACTAAGTCTTCTTTTTTTTGTAAATTTATACAAAACCTATTGAATAGTCTTTATTTATAAAATACAATATAGTTAAGATAGAAAGAGGGATTATTTATATGGCTACAACTAAAAAGTCTGCTACTAAAAAAACAACTGCAGCAAAGAAAACTACAGCTGTTAAGAAAACTCCAGTTAAAAAAACAGTAAAAGCTCCTGCAAAGAAGTCTACATCTACAAGAAGTAATAGAATTGTTGTTAACACAAACACAAGTGTTGGTGTTAGAGTATTTACAATCTTCTTAGGAATTTTATGTGCTATTGCATTTAATATGCCTGTCGGAGTTATTAATGGCGAAGTATTAAGTGGATCTGGATTATTAGAATTATGTTTAAACCCATCAACTGCAACAGGAATGATTACATTTATCTTAGGAATTATTCTTCCAGTTGGTTTATTTGAAATTTCTACAATTCTATTAATCGTTAAATCAGATAAGCTTATGTCCATCTTAGCAGTAATGATTGATGGTATTGCACTTTCATTCTTCCTAATATTCATGAATGTTATTAGTGCAATTTCAATTGGATGGTTAGTAATACTATTCTCACTTATTGTTGGAATAATATTCGAAATAGCATTATTCTTAATTGCTGAAAAATAAAATATCTCGTATGAGATATTTTTTTATGTCTATAATTAAGTACCAATTTATAGTATAATACTTACAGGTGATTTTTTATGGCAAAGACATTAAAAGATTTAAAAGTAGTATTCATGGGAACACCTGAGTTTTCAGTTCCTGTATTAAAAAGTTTAATTGAACTAACTAATGTTGTATTAGTAGTTAGTCAACCTGATAAAGAAGTAGGTAGAAAAAGAATACTTACTCCATCTCCTGTTAAAGCATGTGCTTTAGAACATAATATTGAAGTATTTACTCCAAAGAAAATAAGAGAAGAATATGAAGTAGTATTAAATCATAAACCAGATGTAATTATTACATGTGCATATGGTCAAATAGTACCTAAACAAATGCTTGATTATCCTGATTATGGTTGTATTAATATTCATGGTTCTCTTTTACCTAAGTATCGTGGAGCATCTCCAATTCAAAGTGCTATTATGAATGGAGATGAAGTAACTGGTATTACTTTAATGTATATGGAAGAAGGATTAGATACTGGTAATATAATTCATGCTAAAGAAATAAAAATAAGTGATAATGATACATATGGTACTTTATCTGAAAAATTATCTTTATTAGGTCGTGATTTACTTATCTCAACACTTCCAAAGATAATTGAAGGAGAAAACTTTGATATACCTCAAAATGATGATGAAGCAACTCATACTGTTAAAATAAAAAGAGAAGATGAAAGATTAGATTTTACCAAAACAAGAAAGGAACTCCATAACTTTGTAAGAGCACTTAATCCAACACCTTACGCTAATATCCTAGTAAATGGTGAAGAATGGAAAATAATTGAAACAGAAGTTGGAGAAGAAAAACAAGGTAAAGTTGGAACAGTTACATCTGTTAATAAAGATTCCTTTGGTGTATTAGCAAGTGATGGAGAACTTTTAATTAAAAGAATAAAAGTTGCTGGTAAAAAAGAAATGAGTGTTAAAGATTTCTTTAATGGTTATAAAAAAGAAAATCTTCTTGGTATCGAGGTAAATAAATAATGGCTAAAAATAAAAAAAGAAGAATAGCAGCTGATGATGATTTTCTAAATAGTTTTCGTTATCATTTAGAAAATACTCCTGGTTTTTCTTCATTAATAAAAGTAATTTTATTTATTCTTTTCTTTATAATACTTAGTTCTTGTTCAAGAATGACTATTGCTAAAGAACAAAAAGAAAAGCAAAATAGAACAACTACTACAACTGAGTATCAAATACAAAAAAGAAACTATAAGAACTTAGTTGATGAAATAAGTAAAAAAGAAGCAACTATTACTATTACAATTGGAGAAACTCCATATCTAATAGAAAACTTAATTTATACCGATGATACTTTATCTGGTATGTTTGAGTCATCTAACGCAACTAAGAAGTTTAAAGTCAAAGATAATGTTATTTATGAATATGTCTTAGGACAAGATAAAGAGAATAATGATCTATTTGGTGAAGTAGAAAAGAATATAGTTATTCCTACTAGTTTAATTAATATACTTGAATCTAATAGAGCAATAAATCAAACTCTTGCTTCATCTGTCATTTATACATATGATAATATTCTTATAAATAACATAGCATATACGGTTACAGTAAAAATAGAAGAAGATAAAATTACAAATGTATTATTAATAAGTGATAATACAAAATATGACATTAATTATAAATAAAAAGAGCATTTAATGCTCTTTTATTGGTAGTTAGCAATAAATACTTTACTTAAGAAAGTATTTTTGTTATACTACATTTAACATTTAAGTGGGCAGAAATTCCCACTTTTGTTTATGTTTGGAGGTATTTTATGGATAATATTTTAACAAAAATAAGAGAACTTATCACTGAACCAATGAAAAAAATGGACATCTTTGTAGAAAGTGTTAAATGGGAAAAAGAGTACAATCAAAATTATCTAAAGATTGAATTAGATAAAGTAAATGGAATTGACTTAGATACTATTGTAGCTGCTACAGATGTTATTAATCCAATTCTTGATGAAGCTAATCTTATTAAAGACGAATACACCTTAGAAATTACAAATGTTGAAAGAGGAGAAGAATAAAATGAACGGTAAGGAATTTATTAAAGCCCTTAAAGGAATTATTGAAGAAAAGGGAATAAGTGAAGATGTAGTATATGACGCTATGGAACAAGGTTTAATAAGCGCATATAAGAAAAACTATGAATCAAAATCAAACGTAAGAGTTGAAATTGATAAGAAGTCTGGAGAATTTAAAGTTTATAGATACTATGTTGTAGTAGAAGACTATGATGATGGTAAAGAAGCAGTAGATGAAAATGGAAATACTTTATACGATGAAAAAGGAAACATCGTATATGAAGAACCAGAAATCAATAGCGACGCTCAAATTCTTTTAGAAGATGCTAAAGAAAAATGGCCAGACGCTAAAGTTGGAGAAGAATATGTTGAAGAAGTAACACCACATGACTTTGGTAGAGTTGCAGCATCAACTTGTAAACAAGTAGTAACTCAAAAAATAAGAGAAGCTGAAAGAACTGCAATCATTGATGAATTCTTAGATAAACAATATGAATTATTAATGGGTACTTTAGCAATGGAAGATGCTAAAAATTATTATGTAGACTTAGGAAGAACAAGAGGTATCTTACCTAAATCAGAAATGATTCCTGGTGAAAAAGTTAAAATGGGTGCACAAATAAGAGTATATGTTTCTAAAGTAGAAGCAGGAACAAAAGGACCTCTTATTCTATTAACTCGTAAACACTATGGATTTGTTAAGAGATTATTTGAATCAACAATTCCAGAATTAAAAGATGGTACTATTGAACTTCATTCAGTAGTAAGAGAACCTGGTGTTAGAAGTAAAGTTGCAGTATTCTCAAATGATCCACAAGTAGATGCAGTTGGTGCATGTATTGGTGAAAGAGGAGTAAGAATTGCTACTATTCTTCAAGAATTAAATGGTGAAAAAGTTGATTTAGTTAAATATTCAGAAGATCCAGCTGAATTTATTAAGAATGCGCTTTCACCTGCTAAGAATGTTATCGTAAATATTCTTGCTAATGATAAAGAAAACATTGCACTTGCAATTGTTCCTGATGATGAATTATCACTAGCAATTGGTAAAAAAGGTATTAATATTAAACTAGCTTCAAGATTAACTAAGTTTAGAATTGAAGTTAAATCTATGACTCAAGTTCAAGAAGAAGGAAATAGATAATGAAAAAAATACCTATGCGTACATGTGTAGTAACACGTGAAAAATTACCTAAAGTAGAACTAATACGTGTAGTAAAAACTGATAATGGTGTTATTGTTGATTTAACTGGTAAAGTAAATGGACATGGATGCTATTTAAAGAAAGATGCTGAAGTTTTTAAAACAGCTAAAGAAAAGAAAATATTAAATAAAGTTTTAGAAACTGAAGTAAATGATGAAGTATTCGAAGAGTTAAATAGATTAATTAATAATTAGTATTTATTACAACACTGATTTATCAAATAAAATATCCAAACAAAATATAGAAAGAAGGTATATTATATGACAGTTCAAGAGTATGCTGAAAGTATGAATTATACTGTTCAAGACGTATTAAATAAATGTAAGGAATTAGGTGTTAATGTATCAAATAAAGATGATTATATCGATGATGATACAATTGTAATGCTTGATAATACAATGTTTTCAGTAGAAGATGAAGATACACTTAACATTGAAACAGAAGATGAAGAAGAAATCGTTGATAAAATGATGAATGATAATAGAGTTTCAACAATTTCTAAAAATGTTACAACTACTAAAGAGAAGTTTAATAAAAATAAAAATAAACAAGAAAACATAGCTAAAGATTTCTTAAAGAAGAAAAAAGCAATGTATAAGAATAAAGAAAAACTTCAAAGTAATTCTGTTGAAAGTGATTCATCTGTAGTTCTTTATGAAGAAGGAATGACTGTTCAATCACTTGCTGATGCTCTAGGTGTTCCAGGAATTGATTTAATTAAAACACTTATGGGCCTTGGAATGATGATTTCACTTCCTCAAGGAATTGATTTTGAAACAGCTGAAATAGTTGTAAGTGAATATGGAAAACAACTAAAACGTGCTGAAACTCAAGATGTTACTAATTTCGAACAATATGAAATTATAGATAAAGAAGAAGATCTTGAATCACGTCCTCCAGTTATTACTATCATGGGTCATGTTGACCATGGTAAAACTACATTACTTGATTATATTAGAAACTCTAATGTAGCAGCTGGAGAAGCAGGTGGTATCACTCAAAGTATTGGTGCATATCAAACTGAATACAATGGACAAAAAATTACATTTATCGATACTCCAGGACATGCTGCATTTACTGAAATGCGTGCACGTGGAGCACAAGTTACTGATATTGTAATTATTATTGTAAGTGCTGAAGATGGTGTAATGCCTCAAACTAAAGAAGCAATTGACCATGCTAAAGCAAGTAATGTTCCTATTGTAGTAGCTGTTAACAAAATGGATAGTCCAAAAGCAAACCCTGATAAAGTTATGCAAGAAATGGCTGCAGAAGGAATTAACCCAGAAGAATGGGGTGGAGATGTTCCATTTGTTAGAATTTCAGCAAAAACAGGAGATGGTGTTCCAGCATTAATTGAAACACTTCTTGCTATTGCTGAAGTTAAAGAATTAAAAGCAAATCCAAATCGTTATGCAACTGGTACAGTAATTGAATCAAGAATTGATAACAAAATGGGTGGTGTTGCATCACTATTAATTCAAAATGGTACATTAAGAATAGGTGACCCAATAGTTGTTGGTTTAACTAATGGTCGTATTCGTACTATGAAAAATGATCAAGGAAAAGATATCGTTTCAGCAGGTCCATCTACTCCAGTAGAAATAACTGGTTTAAATGGTAACCCTGAAGCTGGTGATAAATTCATGGCTTTTGAAACTGAAAAACAAGCAAGAGAAGTTGCTGAAAAGAGAGTGGAAGATTCTAAAGCAAGAGTGTCTGCTCCTAAGTCACTTTCACTTGATGATTTATTTGCATCTATTCAATCTGGTATTAAAGAAATTAATGTTGTATTAAAATGTGATGTTAAAGGTTCTGAAGAAGCAGTTAAGAATTCACTAGAAAAAATAGATGTTGAAGGTGTAAGAGTTAAAGTTATAAGATCTGGAATAGGAACTGTAACTGAAAGTGATATTTCACTTGCTCAAGCATCAAATGCAATTATAATTGGTTTTAATGTAATTCCATCAAACTCTATTAAAGATAGTGCTAAGAATGTTGGAGTTGAATTAAGAACTTATACAATTATTTATAAATTAGTAGAAGAAATGGAACAAGCTATGAAAGGTATGTTAGATCCTGAATACGAAGAAAAAGTAACAGGTAATGCAGAAGTTCGTAAAATGTTCAAATTCTCTAAGATTGGTAACATTGCAGGTGTAATGGTTACTGATGGTATTATTAAATCTAACTCACAAGTAAGAGTTATTAGAGATGGAATAGTTATTTATGATGGCAAAGTTGGATCTTTACAAAGAGGAAAAGACAATGCTCATGAAGTTAAATCTGGATTTGAATGTGGTATGACTATTGAAGGTTATAATGACATCAAAGAAGGAGACGTATTCCAAACTTATGAAATGGTTGAGGTTAAGAAATAATGAATAATATTAAGCAAGGACGCATCTCTTCGCAAGTAATGAGAGAATTATCAAATATATTATTATTAGAAGCAAAAGATGAAACACTTAAACATGTTACTGTAACTGGATGTGAAGTAACTAATGATTTAAGCTGGGCAAGAGTTTACTACACTTACATGGGTGAAGAAACTCCTGAGGCTGTTGCAGAGAATTTAAAAGAAGCTGCTCCTTATTTAAGAAGCGTATTAGCTGATAGATTAGGAGATACTCTAAGACATATTCCAGAACTTAGATTCATTGTAGATGAATCAATTGAATATGGTCAAAAAATTGAAAAATTAATTCAAGAAATTCATGAAGAAGATAAAAACAATGATAATAATGAGAATGAGTAATTAACACTCATTCTTTTATTTTTAATATAATAATGATAATATTAAATTAGGTGAGTTTAATGAATAAAAAAAATAAAGGTTTTACTTTAGTAGAATTACTTGCAGTAATTGTAATACTAGCAATAATAATGATAATAGCAGTACCTGCTGTTCTAAGCGTACTAAATACTGCAAAGAAAAAAACATTCTCAGATTTTGGATTGAAAATAGTTAACGAAGCAACCAAAAAGTATTTAGCAGACGATTTACTAGGAAATGTTAATAATGCTTGCATAATATATGATATAAAAAATGATTTAGATTTATCAAATACAGGTGATTATGAAGGATTTATTTTATTAAAAAAAATTGGTGATGGCAAGATAGAACACTATATAACATTTTGGGATAAAGATTATTTAATATCTGCTGTAAAAGTTGATAATGATTTTGGAGTAGATGATTTAATAGATTATACAGACGAAGATGAAGTTTTAACAAAAGGAAATCTTGCTTATAAAGCTGGATGTAAAAGTTTTACTCAAACTAATAATGAAACAAAACAAAAAGAAACTATAATAACAGCAGATATTTATACACCAACATATTCTGCTGATGAATATAATTTTAATGATAGTACAAATTATGTAGTAGGTAGTGTATCAAAAACAACTGGTGAAACTAATACTAATACAGGTTATGCCTATACAAAAGATCTAGTTAAAACTAATACTAATAATTATTTACTAGAAAAACTTACTCAAACATCACAAACTGATTATGGAGTAACAATTTTTCAATATGATAAAGATAAAAAATATATAGGATACTTAGATTATACTAATGGAACTAAAGGACAAATAAGTGTAACACTTGATAATAATACAAAATTTATAAGAGTTCAAATGGCTTATAGATGGCAAAATGGGCAAACTGCAATAAAATATATGTCTGAAAGAAGAATAGAGATTCAACTACATTCTATAAAATATATGTCTTCAGAAAAATTTAACTCTGCAAAAAATATAACAGAATATGATTTTACTGATTCAAGTAAGCTTTTAGGTGGATGTTATTGTTCTTATGGTTATTGTCATAATAGTTCACATGCAATATATGATGATGCATTGAAAGTTGAACCTGGTTCGAAATATAAAGCAAAAGTAAATAAAAATCCTGGTGGTTATACTATGTACTTAGTTCAACTAGATATAAATCATAATTTTATTCAAATTACTCCAAGTTCACTTCTTACAAGTGCTGGAGTTGAATATGAATTAACTGATAAAACAGAATATGTAATACCAGTTATATTTAATTCTTGGTATTCAAGTACTACAACATTCGATTTAATCTTAACTAAAATTCCAGGTGCAAGATTAAGATTTGAAAAAATGTAGTTAAAATAAAAAAGAATGAGTATTAATTACTCATTCCTTTTTATGTATAATTTTTATCAAATATAATAATTTTTTATAAAAAAGTATTTTATTACATGTTATATTTAATATAGGAAGACTTGGGTGATAGTATGTTACATGATATTAATAGATACAGCGAGGAACTAAGAACTTTTATTCTAAAAGCGTATAACCTCGGTAACTCTATTGATACCATAGCAAACATAACTGGACTTAAGAAAAATATTGTATTAACACTTTTAGATAAAGAAGGAATAAAATTTTCTAATAGTGAACTCCCTTCATTTACTACAACCGGTGAAAAAGTATTAGTAATTGCTGATACTCACATAGGATCAATGTTTGAAAACTTGGGTTATATAGATACAGCATATGAATTTGGGATAAAAGATGGTGTATCAAGTTGTATACATCTTGGTGATTTAGTTCAAGGCATGTATGATAAAACTGCATATGGACTTGATATGCAAATGAAAATGATTGATGAAAAATATCCAGAAGTAAATGAATTCAATACTTATCTTTTGATGGGTAATCATGACTATGGTGTTTTCAATGATAGCTTTGAGTATCAACAAGTAATAAAAAATAAAAAAGGATTAGTAGACTTAGGATATAAAAAAGTATACTTTGATTGGAATGGACAAATATTATCCATGGAACATAAAATAAAACAAACAAATATTTATATCCCTGAGTATGATAATCTTCTTACCCTTGTAGGACATGGTCATGAACTAAAACAAAAATCTAATATGAGAGTAAAGACTCCAACATTAAGTGATGACATCATGAATCATTCAGTAGGTCAAGAACCAGGTTTTATTGTTTTAAAAATGGATGATAGATACGTATATGTTGATGCATATAGATTTGATGAAAAGGGTAAAGTAAAAGTTAAAAAGAAAAACTTTTATAAAAGAAAAATGGAAGAAAGATATGAATCGAAGTGAAGAATATGAATGGTATACTTGTAGTTAATAAAGATAAGAACTGTACATCAAGAGATGTAGTAAATGATTTAGTTCATATCTTTCATACTAAAAAAATAGGCCACACAGGTACTCTTGATCCAATTGCAACAGGAGTGTTAGTCTGTACAATTGGTAAATATACTAAACTTAATTTAGACTTAACAAGTGAATATAAAGAGTATATTGCTGAAATGAAACTGGGAGTAAAAACAGATACAATAGATACTGAAGGAGAAGTACTTTTAGAAGAAAAAGTTGAACTATCAAATGAGGAGATTACTAATGCAATTAATTCATTTAAAAAGACTTATATGCAAGAAGTACCTGTTTTTTCAGCAGTTAAAGTAAATGGGAAAAAATTATATGAATATGCAAGGGAAAAACTAGAAGTAGAACTACCTAAAAAGGAAGTAACTATAAAAGATATAGAAGTATTATCTATAAATGATACAATAGTTAAGTTTAGGTGTTTAGTATCAAAAGGAACCTATATTAGAAGCCTAATAAGAGATATTGCATCTTCCTTAAATACCTATGCTATCATGACTTCTCTTAATAGAACTAAACAAGGTAAGTTTGATATTTCATCATCTTTTACAATAGAAGATATAAGAAATAATAATTATAAGTTATTAGATTTAAGTGATGTACTTGATTTAGATATAGTTAACATGTCAGATAAGATTAATAAATTAGTTGATAATGGTGTATCTATTACTTATACATCTAATAAACCATATATATTATTTAAATATAATAATGAAGATATAGCTCTTTATAAGTTACTTGATGATAATAAATATCATATGTATATAAAAATAAAGGATTAAGAACAATCTTAATCTTTTTTCTTTTTATATAAGTGTTATAATGAAGTTGGTGATAGTATGAATATAAGAAAATTGTTATATCCTATTTTAATATTAGTTATATTATTACTTGATTCATTTCTTTTATATAATCTTTTTAAACCAAAAGTAAGTTTAGAACTAGTCGGTACTAGTATTTCGAATGTAGATGTATATTCATCTTCTTATGAAGATGAGGGAGTACGTTTATTACGTGGAGAAGAAGAGGTTAATAAGAAAGACTATAAAATAACAGCAACAGATGATATTGATTTAAATCATCTTGGAAAATATACCCAAAAGTATAAAGTTACTTATAATGATAAGAACTACGAGATAGAAAGAACTATAAATGTAGTTGATTCTGTTAGTCCAGTTATAGAAACACCAACAGACGTTGTTTATAACTATTATTGTAATAGTAATTTAAATGATTCTATATCTTATATAGCATATGATAATTATGATGGTATTATTTCTGATAAAGTAATAGTTAATAAAGAAGCTGATAAAGTTACTTTATACGTAGAAGACTCTTCCAAAAATAGTTTTACTAAAACACTTTTATATGAGTTAAAAGAAAAAGCTCCTCCTGTTATTACTTTAAATGGTTCATCTACAATCTATATTAAAAACGGAAGTAGTTATACTGAAGAAGGAGCTAATATTAAAGATGGATGTGGAAGAGTACTTGATAATAGCTTGATTGCTATCGAAGGAAGCGTTGATACTTCCAAAAATGGGACATATGAAATAAAGTATTCAGCAACATACGATGATATGTCCGCGTCTATTACTAGAAAAGTTATAGTTTATACACCTTCATCATCTTCAAGAACAACTTATGATGGAACTGGTAAAACTGTTTATTTAACATTTGATGATGGGCCATGTGCATATACTATGGAGTTCTTAAATATTCTAGATAGATATAATGCTAAAGCAACGTTCTTTGTTACTAATCAATTTCCTAATTATGCTTATATGATTGGAGAAGAAGCAAGAAGAGGACATAGTATAGCAGTTCATTCTTATACTCATAGTTATAAAACAGTTTATTCTAGTATAGAAAACTATGTTAAAGACTTTAATGATATGAATGGTATAATAGAAGCCCAAACTGGTTCAAAATCAAATATGTTTAGATTCCCAGGAGGTTCTTCTAATACAATTTCAAGAAACTATTCAAAAGGTATAATGAGATCCCTTGCATCTTATATGCAAAATCTTGGATATGAGTATTATGATTGGAATGTTTCAAGTGGAGATGCTGCAGGATATGGAACAGATAGAATTGTAACTGAAGTTATAAATGGAGTACATAGAACTAATAATCCTGTGGTACTTATGCATGATATACATAAAACTACATTAAATGCACTTCCAAGAATTCTTGAAACACTTTCATCTGAAGGTTATACATTTAAAGGTCTTGATTTAAATAGTCCAAAAGCACATCATGGATTTAATAATTAAAAGAATAAATTAATTTTTATTCTTTTTTTGTGATATACTTTTTGTATAAGGAGATAATATGAAAACAGATAAAAATATATTAATAGCATTTCTTTTAAATATATCATTTTCTATTCTAGAGTTTGTAGGTGGAATAATCACTGGCTCTATTGCAATTATATCTGATGCCGTTCATGATTTAGGTGATGCATCATCAATTGGAATTTCATACTTTTTAGAAAAGAAGAGTAAGAAAAAAGCCGATAAAAAATACACATATGGATATTTAAGATACTCTGTATTAGGTGGAGTAATAACGACTACTATATTATTAGTTGGTTCTGTATTTGTAATTGTAGGTGCAACTAATAGATTATTTAATCCAACTGATATTAGATACGATGGAATGATTATATTCGCTGTATTTGGTGTTGTACTTAACTTCCTTGCTGCATATGTTACTAAAGATGGAGATTCAATTAATCAAAAAGCTGTTAACTTACATATGTTAGAAGATGTACTTGGCTGGATAGTAGTACTAATTGGTGCAATTATCATGAGATTTACAGATATTAAAGTAATAGATTCAATCATGAGTATAGGTGTTGCCTTATTTATTCTAATTAACTCATTAAAGAACTTAAATGAAATATTAAATTTATTCTTGGGTAAGACACCACCTGAAATAGATATTGATGAAGTAAGAAATCATTTACTTGAGATTAAAGGTGTAGATGATATTCATCATATTCATATTTGGAGTATAGATGGAGTTAACAACTGTGCAACAATGCATATAGTAACTAAGAGTAAAGATATATCTAAGATTAAACATGAAATAAGAGAAGAACTAGAAGAACATAATGTTACTCACGCAATTCTAGAAACTGAAAGTGAAATGTGTGATGATGTTGAATGTAATATTTCAAGTAAAGTTTCAACTACAACACATCATCATCACCATCATCATTAATTAGTATTATTTAATAGTCTATAAAATTATATTAGTAAAAAAGAAATAAAATATTATTTCTTTTTTTCTTCTTAGTAATATTTTATGTTATACTAAAATAGTGTTAGAAAGGAAGATGATGTTATATGCATAAATATGTATATTTATTTAGTGAAGGTAACGCAAATATGCGTGAACTTTTAGGTGGTAAAGGTGCCAACCTTGCGGAAATGACTAACATTGGTTTACCAGTTCCTCAAGGCTTCACAATTACTACTGAAGCATGTACTCAATACTATGAGGATGGAAGAGAAATTAATAGTTCTATTCAAGCAGAAATTGAGGAATATATAGGTAAACTAGAAAGTATTACTGGAAAGAAATTTGGAGATAGTGAAAATCCTCTTTTAGTATCAGTTAGAAGTGGCGCTAGAGCAAGTATGCCAGGTATGATGGATACAATTTTAAACTTAGGTTTAAATGAAACTGTAGTAGAAGTACTAGCAGAAAAATCAGGTAATCCAAGATGGGCATGGGATTGCTATAGAAGATTCATTCAAATGTATTCTGACGTAGTTATGGAAGTTGGAAAGAAATACTTTGAAGAGTTAATAGATAAAATGAAAGAAAAACGTGGAGTTAAACAAGACGTTGAGTTAACTGCTGATGATTTAAAAGAATTAGCTAATGAATTTAAAGCAGAATATAAAGTTAAGATAGGAACTGATTTCCCAAGTGATCCTAAAGAACAACTAATGGGTGCTATTAAAGCTGTATTCCGTTCATGGGATAACCCAAGAGCAAACGTTTATAGAAGAGACAATGATATTCCTTATTCATGGGGAACAGCTGTAAACGTTCAATCAATGGCGTTTGGTAATATGGGAGATGACTGTGGTACAGGTGTTGCATTTACAAGAGACCCTGCTACAGGAGAAAAAGGCTTATTTGGTGAATTCTTAACAAATGCACAAGGTGAAGACGTTGTTGCTGGTGTAAGAACTCCAATGAAGATTGCTGAAATGGAAGAAAAATTCCCTCAAGCATTTGAAGAATTTAAAAATGTTTGTAAGACACTTGAATCTCATTATAGAGATATGCAAGATATGGAATTTACTGTTGAACATGGTAAACTTTATATGTTACAAACAAGAAATGGAAAACGCACTGCTCAAGCTGCACTTAAGATTGCTTGTGATTTAGTTGATGAAGGAATGCGTAGTGAAGAAGAAGCAGTATTAATGATTGATCCAAGAAACTTAGATACATTATTACATCCACAATTTGATGTAGAAGCACTTAAATCTACAGAAGCTATTGGTAAAGGTTTAGGAGCATCTCCTGGAGCTGCTTGTGGACAAATCGTATTTACTGCAGATGATGCAGAAAAATGGGCAAATAATGGCAAGAAGGTTATCTTAGTTAGACTTGAAACTTCTCCTGAAGATATTACAGGAATGAAGGCTGCACAAGGTATTTTAACTGTTCGTGGTGGAATGACTAGTCATGCTGCAGTTGTTGCTCGTGGAATGGGTGAATGTTGTGTATCTGGATGTGGTGATATCGTTATGGATGAGGCTAATAAACAATTTACATTATCTGGTAAAACGTTCCATGAAGGAGACGTTATTTCAATTGACGGATCAACTGGTAAGATTTACGATGGTGAAATTAAAACTGTTGATGCAACAATTGCTGGTGAATTTGGCCGTGTAATGGAATGGGCTGATAAATATAGAACACTTGGTGTTAGAACAAACGCTGATACTCCTAAAGATACTGCTAAGGCTATTGAACTTGGAGCAGAAGGAATCGGACTTTGTAGAACTGAACACATGTTCTTTGATCCTGAAAGAATTTTCCATTTAAGACAAATGATTATCTCTGAAACAGTTGAAGAAAGAGTTAAACATTTAGATGAATTAATTCCATATCAAAAAGGTGACTTCAAAGCAATGTATAAAGAACTAAAGGGAAGACCAATGACAGTTCGTTACATTGACCCACCTTTACATGAATTTGTTCCTAAAACTGAAGATGAAATGAAGGAACTTGCAACATCTATGAATACTACTTTAGAACATGTTAAAGCAGTATGTGATGAATTACATGAATTTAACCCAATGATGGGCCACAGAGGTTGCCGTTTAGCAGTAACTTATCCAGAAATTGCTAGAATGCAAACTAGAGCTTTAATTGAAGCTGCTATTGAAGTACATGAAGAAGATGGATTTGATATTGAACCTGAAATCATGATTCCATTAGTAGGAGAAGTTAAGGAACTTAAATTTGTTAAAGATGTAGTTGTTGAAACTGCTGAACAAGTTAAGAAAGAAAAGAATTCTGATATTAAATACCACATTGGTACAATGATTGAAATTCCAAGAGCTGCATTACTTGCAGATGAAATTGCTAAAGAAGCAGAATTCTTCTCATTTGGTACAAATGACTTAACTCAAATGACATTTGGATTCTCAAGAGATGATGCAGGTAAATTCTTACCATCATATTATGAAAATAAAATTTACGAACAAGATCCATTTGCTAAGTTAGATCAACATGGTGTTGGTAAATTAGTTAAGATGGCTGTTGATGCTGGTAAATCAGTTAGACCTGATATTCATTTAGGCATCTGTGGAGAACATGGAGGAGATCCTCAATCTGTTGAATTCTGCCATAATACAGGATTAACATATGTATCATGTTCACCATTCAGAGTTCCTATTGCTAGACTAGCTGCTGCACAAGCTGCAATCAAAGCAAAGAATAATTAATAAATTAAAGGCTAGGTAAAACTAGTCTTTTTTGCGATTATATATGTTGCGTTTATAGAACATCATTGATATAATGAATTTAGGTGATATGTGTATGAATAAAGTAGATGAATATATAACTGAAGAAAGATTAAATCAAGAATTTATATTTGATTTTATACAATTGAGACATAAATTAGGATTAACTCAAGCAGAGATGGCAAATAAATCTAATGTATTAAGAGATAAAATTGCAAAAATAGAAGCAGGTATTTATCCTCCCAATATTAAAAGCTTATTTAAAATACTAGGACCACTTGGATACACAATAAAAATTGCAAAAATAGAGGATGATAGGGAGTGAAAGATATGGAAAAAATAGAAGTAAAAGGATTATCAGTTAATATTACAGGAATTGAAGATAATGATTATATTTCATTGACAGATTTAGCAAGAATTAAAAATTCAAAGGAACCTAAAGATGTAGTTAAAAATTGGATGCGTTCTAGATCAACTCTTGAATTTTTAGGATTATGGGAGAAAATGAACAATCCTGAATTTAAGGGGGTCGATTTCGAACCCCTATTATCAGAAACTGGTAAAAATTCGTTTACTATGTCTCCTACAAGATGGATTAATGAATTTAATGCAATAGGTATTAAGACAAAACCAACAAAAAATGGTGGAACATTTGCTCATAGAGATATTGCTCTTGAATTTGCTTCTTGGATATCCCCAGAAATTAGATTGTATGTTATAAAAGAATTTCAAAGATTAAAAAATCAAGAATCAGAGCAATTAGAATGGCATGGTAAACGAATGTTAACAAAACTTAATTATCTAATTCACACTGATGCAATCAAAGAATATTTGTTACCAATCGAGCTAACAAAAGATCAAATGAATTATGTTTATGCATCAGAAGCAGATATTTTAAATGTAGCTTTATTTGGAAAAAGTGCTAAAGAATGGCATGATGAAAATCCTAGTAAAAAAGGTAATATAAGAGATTGTGCTTCAACAATTGAATTAGCTATATTATCTAACATTGAATTTCAAAATGCTAAATTAATTGAACAAGGTCTTAATAAAAAGGAAAGATTATTACTATTAAATGAAGAAGCAAACAGAGAAAAGGAATTATTCAATAAAAATAAAGAAAAAACAATTTACAAATTAGAAAATAAATAAAAAAAATAAACAGGTCATTATAGTCAAATAAAAATGACTGCCAAAGTAGATAATTGTACAAGCTGCTATCAAAGCAAAGAAGAACTAATATAAAATGATTAAAAGACTAGGTAAAACTAGTCTTTTTTGACAATTTAGTATAGAAATGCTATAATCAATATCGAATTTGAAAGCAGTGAAGAAGAAGAGTAAAATATTTTCAATTTAAAGAGAGTTAATGGTTGGTGTAAATTAACATTTGAAATATTTGAATGAAGCTTTGGAGCAGAATAATGTATACAAGTTATTCCGTTAATCGCGTTAAGATATAGAGATGTATAGTTGATTTTATTAACTATATAATTAAGGTGGTACCACGATAGATTCGTCCTTATTGGATGAGTCTATTTTTTTATTTAAGAAAGGAATGATTAAAATGAATTATAATGATTTAGCAAACTTATTGTACCCAGATGTAACAAAAACAATAGATGATTTAGAAAAGATGTATCCTGAAAGAAATTTGCCAACTGGAGCAGAGGTCATGAGATTTGCACCATCTCCAACTGGTAGAATGCATTTAGGGAATTTATATGCATCTTTTATACCTGAAGTTATAGCTAATCAAACTAATGGTGTATTTATTGTTAGAATGGAAGACACTGATCAAAAAAGAGAAATAGAAAATGGTGTTGAATTAGGTATAAACGATCTAGAACACTATAACTATAAAGTAGATGAAAATCCAATTAAAGGTGGAAACTATGGTCCTTACATTCAATCACAAAGAGTTGATATTTATCATATAGTTGCTAAATATTTAGTTTCTATTGGTAGAGCTTATCCATGTTTTTGTTCTGAAGAAGATTTAGATGATATGAGAAAAGTCCAAGAGTCTAGAAAAAATAGAATTGGTTATTATGGACGTTATGCTAAATGTCGTAATTTAACATATGATGAAATAAAAGCACACATTGATAATGGTGATAAATGGGTATTAAGATTAAAATCGAATGGTGACTTTAACAAAAAGATAATATTTAAAGATTTAGTTAAAGGAACAATTGAATTACCAGGTAATGATTTAGATCAAGTATTGGTAAAATCAGATGGCATTCCACCTTATGCATTTGCTCATGTATGTGATGATCATTTTATGAGAGTAACAATTGTTACAAGAGATGATTCATATATATCATCAGTTCCTTATCATTTAGAGTTATGGAATGCATGTGGATTTAAAGCACCTAAGTTTGCACACCTATTACCATTGAATATAAAAGATGGTGATTCAATTAGAAAAATATCTAAAAGAAAAGATCCAGAAGCAGCTGCAATATATTATCATGAGAAGGGTGTTCCAGTTGAAGCAATAAAACTATATTTTGCTACTTTAATGAATTCTAATTTTGATAGTTGGTATTTACAAAATCCAACTAAATCATATAGAGATTTTGAATTTTCATTTAGTAAAATGAGTAAAAATGGTGCATTATTTGATTTAGAAAAGATAATAAATATTTCTAAAAATTATATTTCAAAATTAACTGCAACTGAAGTTTATGATAATTTATTAAAATGGTCAGAGAAATTTGATAAGTCTTTTGCAGAATTAATTACTAAATATAAGCAATATACTATTGATATTTTAAATATTGAAAGAGAACAAAAGAAACCAAGAAAAGATTTTAGTTGTTATTCTGAAATCAAATCATATATATGGTATATGTATAATGAATTATTTAAAGACTTTGAATATGAATGGCAAGAAATAAAAGACATTAAAGAAATAAAAGATATTCTAACTGATTACATTGATAATTATTATGATATTAATGATGATAAAGAAACATGGTTTAATAAGATGAAGGAGTTAGCTGACAAACATGGCTATTGTCCTGATGTAAAAATATATAAAGAAAATCCTAATGATTATAAAGGAAGTATTATAGACATTAGTATGATTATACGAGTTGCTTTAACAAGTAAATCTATGACTCCGGATTTATATGAAATTATGAAATTATTAGGAGTTAAAAATATTAAAGAAAGAATTGAAAAAATTAAATAAATCTCATTAATTACATAAAAAAGATTAATGTTATATTTAATTTAAGTCATTTTAGTTTTAATGGAGTGTTGTCACATTCCGTTCGGTTTTCCAATAAGTTTTTGGTTCACCAGCTGCAATCAAAGCAAAGAAGAATTAGTATAAATAATTGAAAGACTAGGTAAAACTAGTCTTTTATCATATTTATGATCCTAAATATAATAAAAATGAATTTACATATTTGATAAAAATATACAATCAAATTATAATAAGAATATAGGTAGTGTTTAAAGTAAAGGAAAAGTAAGTATGATGGCGTGGAATAAAAAAAGAATTGTACTAATTTTTATAGTACTAGTATTATTAATAGTTACAACAGTAATAGCAATACAACTAAAAATAAATACAGAGAATAATTTTAACTTAGACGAAGACAAGAATAATCCAAAATACAGTTGGAATTTGACTGATATTTATAAAGATGAAAATGAATATAATAAAGATAAAGAAGAACTTATAAGATTAATTGAAGAACTAAAAACTTACAAAGGAATTCTATGTGATTCGTCTGATAATTTATATAACTTTTATTCATTGTATGAAAAAGCATATGAAATAAATGATACTTTATATTCATATGGATATCTTAAATATGATTTAGATATGTCTGGTAAAGAGGGAAAAAGTATTTATCATGAAGTAGATGATTTAGATACAAAACTTATTTCAGCAGTATCATTTGTAGAACCTGAAATACTATATGCGGATAGAAGTAAGATAGAAGGTTTTCTACAAAATGATTCTAGACTCTCTCGTTACTCAAGAGTAATAAGTGAAATATTAGATGAAAAGGAACATACTTTATCTGAAAAAGAAGAAATGATATTAGCAAATTTATCAGATGTAATTCACGCACCATCTGAAATATATGATGTATTTCAAAACTTAGATTTAAAATTTGGTACATTAAAAAATGATAGTGGTAAAAAAGTTGAACTTAATGAAAATCGATTTGTGAGTTTTCTTAAAAGTAAAAAACAATCAGTAAGAAAGAATGCATTTAATCAATTGTATGATGAATATGGAAGGTTTAATAATACTTTGTCTGAAATGTATAATACTAATATTAAAACAACTTCTAAGTTAGCAAAATTACGTAATTATAATTCAGCTATAGAAAGAGCAGTACTAAATGATGATGCAAGTATTAAAGTATATAATAACCTAATAGAAGTGACAAATAATAACTTAAGTGCTAATCATGAATTTATGAGATTAAAAAAAGAGTTATTAAATTTATCTGAACTTCATATGTATGATATATATGCTAATCCTTTTAAAAAAGATAATGAAAAAGTTTCATATGAAGATGCCAAAAAAGAAGTATTAAGTTCTTTAAGTGTATTAGGAGATGAGTATACTAATAAACTTAAAGAAGCATTTGATAATAACTGGGTAGATGTATATGAAAAAGATAATAAAATGAGTAGTGCATATAGTTATACTGTATATAAAGCACATCCTTTTGTATTAACTAATTTTGTAAATACTAGTGATGATGTTAATACGCTTGCACATGAACTAGGTCATGCTATGCATGGTTATTATGCTTGTTCTAATCAATCAATATTTGATGCAGTTCCTACTATTATGACAACTGAAGTAGCATCAACTGTAAATGAAATTTTACTTGCTGATTATAGAATAAAAAATGAACAAGATAAAACTAAAAAAGCAGAATTACTTTATTCATTAATTGAAAATATTAGAATTACATATTTTAGACAAACAATGTTTGCTGAATTTGAAGAAATAGTACATAGAAAAATAGAAGATGGAGAATCACTTTCAGCCGAAGATTTTAATAGTATTTACTATAAATTAAACGAAAAATATTTTGGTGAATATGTTATTATAGATGATGAAATTAAATATGAATGGTCAAGAATACCACATTTTTATAGTGATTTTTATGTATATAAATATGCCACAGGAATATCTGCAGCTATTTCCATTGCTACAAGAATTATTGATGAAGAACCAGGTTTTAACGATAAATATATTGATATGTTAAAACAAGGCCGTTCAAAGAATTCAATAGAACTATTAAAGATGGTAGATGTAGATCTAGAAAGTAAAGATACTTATGAAAATACTATAAAGTTTTATGAACAAAAGATACAAGAATTAAAAGAATTGATTTAATTTACTATTTGATTAAGATAATAATGCTTGATACCCAAATTTGACATTTTTGATAAGATATATTGTTGAAAGAATATAATCAGATAATAAAGGATAATGGGAGGTATTTTAGGATATAGTTTTGCTTAATCCAAAGTAAAAATTTTTATTGTCTTCTTTTGAAAATACTATAAAAGCTGCAATCAAAGCAAAGAAGAACTAATATTAATGATAAAAGATTAGGTAAAACTAGTCTTTTTATGTATGTTCGGAAAAAAGTAATATTCCGATGAGTAAGAAAGATAAAAAAGTATGGTATAATATTAAGTAAATAATAAATGGTTGTTTTGAGGTGTAAGATGAGTAATGAAGAATTAATATCAATTTTAGAAAAAAGATTTATCAAAAATGAAAATATACATAAGGGAATTAATTGGAAAGATGTTTTAAAAAGACTAAATAATGAAGCATTATTTTCTTTAAGATATATGGAAGAAACTGGTGGAGAACCTGATGTTATTATGTATGATAAAGAAAATAATAAGTTTGTTTATTGTGATACTTCAATAGAATCTCCCATTGGAAGAAGAAGTTTTTGTTATGATATAGATGCTTTGAACAGTAGAAAAAGCAATAAACCAAATTCGGACATTATAACAGAAGCAAATAATAATAAGGTAAAAGTATTAGATGAAACAGAATATAAATATCTTCAATCACTTGGAGATTTTGATTTAAAATCTTCAAGCTGGATATTAACTCCAAAGGAAATTAGAAAATTGGGTGGAGCATTATTTGGAGATAAAAAATATAATAGGACTTTTATATACCATAATGGTGCTGAATCATATTATTCAAATAGGGGATTTAGAGTATTGCTAAAAATATAAAATAATTTAAAAAATCTAATCGGAAGATTAAGATATTAAACCAAAAATAATTGATAAAAAAAATTAAGTTGAAATACACTTAATTTTTTATTGATTTTAATGTTGCAAATATGCTACATTATATATGAGGTAATAATTATGAAGAATATAGAAAAAGAAATTATAAGTAATGAA
>CAMNEE010000003.1:0-153732 GCA_946536225.1 uncultured Caryophanales bacterium
TTTACGATTTCTTTTGCCACGTAAAACACTTCCTTTCGTATTTTCGCTTAGTGGTATAGGGCTAATCCGCATTCCCTCCCACTTGCCAAATAAACAATTTAGCACTTAAGATAATAACACACACATTTGTCAAAAACAAGTATTTTTTTTCATACCCACGAAAAAAGACAGCAAACATGCCATCTTTTAAAGTTTTTTAGTATTTTTATATAAAATATCTTCGGTAAATTGTTTTAATGCATAAATCATTTCAAGCAATTCATCATTTGGATACTCTCTTGATTTATTAATGATCTTAAATAAATCATTCCATGAATTATATAAGTCATAATGACTTTCTTCTAAAGCATGTAGCATTTCATGACTTCTTTTTCCAAGATATGCACCATTATCAACAGTAGCATTGTAGTCTAAATTATCATGTTTTAAATCTTCTGCTTTATTTATATGATGATAACTTGGTTTATTATCCTCAGTTATCTGATATCCCATCCAATCTATATAGGGTTTACCTTTAGGATAAAATATCTTTCTCATTTCATGAAGAACTAATCTATTTACATTTGGATTCATATTACATAATTGAAACTTGGAATAATTCTACTTCAACTGGAGTTTCTTGACCAAATAAGTCAATAAGAACAGTTAACTTAGAGTTTTCTTTATCAATAGCGTTAACAGTACCTTCCATACCTTTGAATGGTCCATCAACGATTTCAACTTTAGTACCAATTTGTAATTCAGCATCTGCATCCATTCTTGATAACCCCATATTGATTAAGATCTTATCAATTTCTTGAGGTGGAAGTGCAGTAGGTTTAGCACCCTTACCAGATGATCCAATAAATCCAGTAACACCAGGAGTATTACGAACTATATACCAAGCTTCATCTGACATAACCATTTCTACTAAAACATATCCAGGGAACATCTTTCTATGTTTTTCCTTTTTAGTACCATCTTTTAAAGTTTCATAATAAGTTTCAGTTGGGATAATAACTCTATAGATATTATCTTGGAACCCCATTGAAGCAGCTCTTGCTTCTAGTTTTTCCTTAACCTTATCTTCATGACCACTATATGTATTAACTACATACCATAATTTTTCCATCTAATCTAACCTCTTTCTATTCTATCCACATAATTTTTGTATAAGTAAGAATAATAAATCAATTAAGAAGAAGAAACCTGAAAAGAATATAATGAATACTAATGTTGCAATAGTATATTTAGCAACTTCTACTTTAGAAGGCCATCTTACTAAATGCATTTCTTGCATTACATCACCAAAGAATGTATCCTTAGGATTTTTACCAACGTTGCTTCTTTCTGTTTCTTTCTTAGAAATATTCTTTTTACTATCTTTAATATCTTTCTTTAAAGATCTAATGCTATTCTTATAAGTTCCAACTACTGCTTTTTTATCAGTATTTTTCTTATCTTTTCTTAATTCTTTCTTAGCAGTTTTTAAATTTTTCTTTTCATTTTTAATGTTTTTCTTAGTTTCTTTAATTGATTCATATATTTCATCAATTTCGTCTTCAAGTCTTTTCTTTTCTTGAGCAATCTCTTTCTTTCTTGCTTTTGCTTTTTCTGCTTTTTTCTTAGCTTGTTCTTTTCTTTCTAATTTTAAAGCAGCCTTTTCTTCTTTAGTTAATTTTTTCTTTTTTGCTGTCTCTTTTACAGCTTCAACTTTTTCTTCAACAACTTCTTCTACTTTTACTGCTTTTTCAGTAACTTTTTTAGTTGCTTTTTTAGTTGATTCCTTTTTCTTTGCCATCAAAACACCTCTTATATTTTATTGTATAAAAAAAACACTTTCGTGCTTACACCCATAATATAGCATCGAAAAGCGTTTCTTTCAAGTATAAATTTAACTAAATAAGCTCTTTTAGCTTCATTCTTATCCTAGCAGTAGCATTATAGACTCTTTTTATATCTACACTAAGGATACTAGCTATCTCTTCTGAGGAATAATCATTAAGCATAAGTTCTAATACTTCCTTTTCAGAGTTACTTAGAGCTGAGTCAATTTTTTCTCTTAATTTTTTAACAGATTCTTTTTCTTCTTTAATTACTTCAGGATTACTTCTATTATCTCCTACTACATCGGCGAGTGTTAAATCTTCCCCGATTTCATTATCTAAAGAATAAGCTTCTTTAAGCATTTTTATTTTACCAGTATTATTTTTTCTAATTATATTTTGAAGTCTTCTTTCAACACACAAGCTTATAAAAGAACTTAACTTCATATTCATATTATCATTATAAGAATGAATTGCATCTACATATCCAAGCATAGCTTCTTGTTTTAATTCTTCAATATCTACATTTAAAGCATATGCACTTCTTAAATATTTATTAATACTAATATCTATAATATGTTTATATCTTTCGAATAATAAATCTCCTGCTTCCTCATTCTTTTCTTGAATTAGATAAAGTAATTCATTATCTGCTAATTTTTTATCCAATATCAATACCATACATTAAAATACCAGCAGCAACAGAAGCATTTAAACTGTTAATAGAACCAATCATAGGAATACTTATTATTTCATCAGAGTTATCTCTAACTATTTTAGAAATACCTTTTCCTTCATTACCAATTACTAATACTACTCTATCAGCATAAGTAACCTTTTTATAATCTCTTCCATCCATAGCAGATGCATAAACAAAGAAACCATCATCTTTAAGCTTATTAATTGCATTTACTAAATTAGGTACCATTATTATATTTACTCTATTTAAAGCACCAGCAGAAGTTTTCATAACCGTATCATTTACTACTACACTTCTATCTTTAGGAATAATAACTGACTTTATTCCTCTTGCTTCACATGTTCTAATAATTGCACCAAAATTATGAGGATCTTCTAAATGGTCTAGTAATAAAACTAGATTTTCATCTTTACCTATTACTGATAAATCTTTATATTCATAATCATTTATTTCAATAACAATACCTTGATTATGTAACATTAATCTATCAAGTTCTCTTTGATCAGATACCATATATTTAATTCTATTATCTTTAATCTTTTTCATTATATCTTGATCTCTAAAATTAGAACTAAGTCTTACTCTTCTAATACTTTTAGGATCAGTTTCATTAAATACATTCTTTCCACATACTAACATTCTTCAATACCTACTATGTAATCTAATAAATAATTACATCTTTCCAAATTATTTTGATATAAATATCCAATTAAACATTCAAAACCTGTACTCTTTTTATAAGTAACAATATCTGTTGACTTACTTGAATGACTACTTGCATTTCTACCCTGTTTAACAATCTCGATTTCTTCTTCAGTTAATACATCATGATTGATCATATATTCTAAAAACTTAACTTGAGATGCTGCAGAAACATATTTAACCGCTGTGTTTTGTAAATCCTTAACTTTTTTAATTTGTTTAACATTAATTAAATAATTTCTTATATATAATTCATAAACTGCATCACCTAAATATGCAAGCACTAAATTGTTCATTTTCTCACCGCCTTAAATAATATCACAACTTATGTTTATACGCAATTTAAACAAAAAGAATAGGAATTAACCTATTCTAAAATTTTATATCTGGTACATTTTGAGTATCATTGTATAAATCATCAAGTTTACTTTTCTTAGAGTTAGATACTAAAATTGATAGGCCAATTATAAAGAATAAAGCAGAAATTACTTGAGCTATTCTAATGCCACCCACTTTAAGCGCATCAAGTCTTTCAAATTCAATTAAGAATCTTATAATTCCATATCCTATTAAATAAAATGCAGTTAAAGAACCAACTTTTAAATATTTACTTCTTCTAACTAATATAATTAATATGAATAATACAAAGCATGCTATTGATTCAAAAAGAAAAGTTGGAGTATAAACAACACCATTAATAGTCATACCTTCAACAATAAAGTCAGGTATAAAATATTTACTTAAAGTTTCTGCAGTAGTCTTTAAACCATAAGCCTCACCATTGAAAAAATTACCCCATCTTCCAATTGCTTGAGCAATAAGCAAACCTGGTACTATAAAATCAGTTAATCTTATTAGTCTAAATTTATATCTACGACTAAAATATAATACAACAAGTAAACCTGCAACTATTCCACCATGAATAGCAAGTCCACCTTCCCATATTTTAATAATTTCAAATGGATTAGATAAATAATCTTTTAAATTAAAAAGTACGTACCATATTCTTGCACCAATTACTCCAAATATAAATACCCAAAATGCTAAATTGAATATAAAGTCACTATTAACTCTAAATCTTCTTGTTTCTTTTGTAACTAAATAATATGCAAAAATAAATGCTACTAATATAAATAAAGAATACCATCTTATTTCTACACTACCAATTGTAAAAATAACAGGACTATATTCTAATAACATAATTATCACCCATGATAATTATATTATTTTATAAGCTTTATTACAATAAAAGGGCTTTCCATTTGTCTATTCGTGTACAAAAAAACTTAAACTTTCGTTTAAGCTTTTTCAAGTATACGTTTTAAATATATTCCTGTATAACTATCTTTATTTTTACTTACCTCTTCAGGAGTACCAGTTGCAACTATTGTACCTCCGCCATCTCCTCCATCAGGTCCTAAATCAATTATATAATCAGCTACTTTAATAACATCTAAATTATGTTCAATAACAATAACTGTATCTCCATTATCAACAATTCTTTCTAGAATAACTAATAACTTCTTAATATCATCAGTATGTAATCCTGTCGTAGGTTCATCAAGTATAAATACAGATTTACCAGTTGCTTTCTTTTGTAATTCTTTAGCAAGTTTTACACGTGATGCCTCTCCACCTGATAAAGTTGGAGCACTTTGTCCAAGTTTAATATATGATAATCCTACATCCATTAAAACTTGAAGTTTAGATTTAACTTTAGGTATAGCATCAAAGAATTCCATTGCTTCACTTACTCTCATATCTAGTACTTCACTTATATTTTTACCTTTAAATTTAATATCAAGTGTTTCAGAATTATATCTAGTACCATGACAAACATCACAAGGAACATATACATCAGGTAAAAAGTGCATTTCTATTTTCTTAACACCATCTCCCCAGCAAGCTTCACATCTACCACCTTTAACATTAAATGAGAATCTACCTTTATCATATCCTCTCATCTTAGCCTCTTTTGTTTGAGCAAATACATCTCTTATATCATCAAACACACCTGTATAAGTAGCAGGATTACTTCTTGGAGTTCTACCAATTGGATCTTGAGTTATTTCAATTACTTTATCAACATTCTCAAGACCTTTTATAGATTTATTCTTACCTACTTTTACTTTAGAACCATATACACTTTGTTGAAGTGCACTACAAAGTATTCTATTAACTAATGTAGATTTACCTGAACCAGATACACCAGTTACACAAGTAAATGTTCCAAGTGGGAAATCTACATCTATTTTCTTAAGGTTATTCTCTTCAGCACCTTTAATCTTAATAAATTTACCATTCCCTTTTCTACGAGTAGTAGGTATTTCTATTTTCTTTTTACCAGATAAGTATTGTCCAGTTATAGAGTTAGGATTTTTCTCAACTTCTTCAGGAGTACCTTCAGCCATGACTCTTCCACCTTCAGTACCAGCACCTGGACCAATATCAATTAACCAATCAGCTGCTCTCATAGTATCTTCATCATGTTCTACTACTAAAAGAGTATTACCTAAATCTCTCATACTCTTAAGAGAGTTTATTAATCTATCATTATCTTTTTGATGTAATCCAATAGAAGGTTCATCAAGAACATATAATACACCAGTTAATCTCGAACCTATTTGAGTAGCAAGTCTAATTCTTTGAGCTTCTCCACCTGATAAAGTAGATGCTTCTCTTGATAGTGTTAAATAATTAAGTCCAACATTATCTAAGAATTCAAGTCTAGAACTAATCTCTTTAACAATTAACTCACTTATTTCCTTTTGAGTCTTATTAAGTTCCAAGTTTTCAAAGAATACTCTTAATTCTTTAATAGACATTGTACAAAGATCATATATGTTCTTTTTATTAATTAAAATATTTAAAATATCACTTTTTAATCTAGAACCATGACAAGTATTACAAATATCTTCTGCCATGAAACCATCAATCCAATCTCTTACCCAACCAGATTGAGTTTCCATATATCTTCTTTCTAAGTTTGTAACTATACCTTCCCAGATATCATAAGTAACTCTATTATTTAAATTATATTCATATATAATATCAGAACCATATAGAATAATATCAAGTTCTTTTTTAGTAAAATCCTTCATTTTCTTATTTATATCAATATTATTATATGCACATACTGTATTTAATTTTTGAGTATCAATTCTTTCGTTATCATTTTCTCTACCAAAGAAGTTTTTACTCTTACCATATTTAAATGCTAATATTGCTCCTTCAGGAATAGAAAGATTCCAATCAGGTATTAAAGCATCTAAATCTATTCTCTTAGTAGTTCCAAGTCCTTTACAAGTAGGACATGCACCATATGGAGCATTGAATGAAAATATTCTTGGTTCTAACTCTGGTAAACTAAAATCACAATCAGGGCAAGCATATGATTCACTCATAACAAGTTCTTTATCTCCAATAAAGTTAATAACAACTTTACCATTAGATAATTTAGTAGTTGTTTCTATAGCTTCAAATAATCTACTTCTAACATCACTTTTAAGAACTATTCTATCAACTACTACCTCTATATTATGTTTAACATTCTTATCTAAACTTAAGTCTTCTGATAAATCATGAATATCTCCTTCAATTCTTACTCTTGAGTATCCATCTTTTCTTAATTTATCAAAAAGATCCTTTTGAGTTCCTTTTTCACCATGTACAACAGGACTTAAAACTTCTAATTTAGTACCTTCTTCTCTTTCCATGACTTTATTAGTCATCTCTTCAACTGATTGACTAACAATAGGTTTATGGTGATTAGGACAATAAGGAACACCAATACGTGCAAATAAAAGTCTTAAATAATCATATATTTCCGTAACTGTACCAACTGTAGAACGAGGATTATTATTAGTACTCTTTTGATCAATAGATATACTAGGAGAAAGTCCTTCAATAGAATCAACCATAGGTTTTTCATTACCACCTAAGAATTGTCTAGCATAAGCACTTAAAGATTCAATATATCTTCTTTCACCTTCAGCATATATAGTATCAAAAGCAAGACTTGATTTACCTGATCCAGATACACCTGTCATAACTACAAGTTTATTCTTAGGTATTTCTATATCAACATTCTTTAAATTATTTTCTCTAGCACCTTTTACTATAATTTTATCCATAGATTTCACCTCCATCGGTTCAAATACGCCTTACATTATATATCAAATTTAATTAATTAACAATTATTAACTATAATATGTTATATTTATGTCAAGTGTAAGGTGTGTAACGAAATGAAGAATTATAAAAGTTATAGTAATAAATCTATAAAAGAAGATATTAGAGCTTTGGAAAACATAAGAAATCATATATGTGATCATATAGATAATTCAAATGACATATTAAAAGATTTAAGTAAGGCTCAAGAATTAAATGATTATATAGAATATCTACGAGAGTTAATGGATGATGCTCCTCAAGTAGATGAAACATTTATGCCAAGAGAAGATGGTATTTATAATTCTCTTGTAAGTGACTTTGATACAATAGATAAACGTTTAGAATATATTGATCCAATTATAGAATTCTTAGTAAATGGAATAACTCACTTTGTAGAAACACCATTCTATGATCAATATATGAATTTTCAAACTCCAAAAGATATAAAATTAACAAACAAAGAAATCATGGAATTAATTCATGACTTTTATCAAAGTCTTCCAGATAAAGAAATAAGAAACTTATTTAATAAAGCTTTTTCTAAAAATAAAGAAAACTATCGTATTAAGGGGGATGAAACAAATACCTTATTATTACCATATATAAATTCTTTTTATATAAATGTTGCAGCAAATGCAAGTAACACTAAAAAGGTTATTTCATCTATTCATGAATATGGACATGCAATCGACTATGGTATAAGAAAAAAAACAAGTGATTATGAAAGTACTTATCCATTTATAGAACTTCCCTCTCTATTCTTTGAGTCTTTAGCAGGAGATTATTTAAAAGAAAAACTTCCTAAAGCAAAAAGAAATATAAAAGATGAAGAACTATCAAGACTAGTGGGGCTATTTAATGCATCAAATACTCTTATAACGGAATATGATGGATTTAAACAAGAAAAATTAAATTATCCTCTTAAATATGCTTATCTTTTAAGGGTATATGGAAAAGAAGAACTTGAGTATATTCCAAATAGTCCTGCTCTTCGTACATTTAATTATGTAATTCCATTTCTTACATCAATTGAATTACTTGAAGAATATAAGAGTGATCCAGAAAAAACTCTTAATCTTTTAAAAACTATAATAAAATCAAATGATGAAGAAAACTACTTAGCATATTTAGAAAGTAAAAACATTATTCTAAATAACAATTCTTGTAAATATATACAAAGAAAAAGAACTCTTAATTAGAGTTCTTTTTAAGTTCATTAGTATAGTTTTCTAATATATCAAACATTTCTTTCTTAGTTTTAGTTTGGCATATTTCATTTTTAACTGCTGCATTCCCTGGAAGTCCTTTTATATAAGATAAAGCATGAGTTCTAATTTCTAATATTGCAGTCTTTTCATCTTTATCTTGAACTAGTAAATCAAAATGATGTTTAAGCATTTCAATTCTTTCATCTTCGCTTGGATAATTTGGATCAGGTTCTATTCCTTTTTCTAAATAATCAACACATTCTTTAATTAACCAAGGATTTCCAAGAACTCCTCTACCTATCATGACAGCATCACAACCAGTTTGATCAAGCATTTCTTTTGCTTTATAGCAACTAGTAACGTCTCCATTTCCAATAACAGGAATAGATACTGCTTCTTTTACCTTCTTTATATAACTCCAATCAGCTACTCCTGAGTAACCTTGAGCGCGAGTTCTTGCATGAAGAGCAATTGCACTTGCTCCAGCCTTTTCTGCACGTTTAGCAATTTCAACACAATTAATATGCTCACTATCCCATCCAAGTCTCATCTTAACTGTAACAGGAACACTTACTGCATCAACTACAGCTTTTATTATTTCTTCTATTTTATCTGGATTCTTTAGTAATGCTGAACCAGCCTGAGCACGAAGCGCTACCTTAGGAACAGGACAACCCATATTAATGTCTATAATATCAGGATGCATTACTTCCTCAATTTTTTTAGCAGCTGCTACAAAAGAATCTAAGTCACTTCCAAATATTTGTTGAGCAATTGGTCTTTCTTTTTCATCCATCTTTAGTAAATCTAATGTTTTTTCATTACCAAACATAATAGCTTTATCAGAAACCATCTCAGCATATATAAGTCCAGCACCCATATCTTTAATAATCTTTCTATATGAAGTATTAGAAATACCTGCCATAGGAGCTAAGACAACTTGATTCTTAATTTCAACATTACCAATTTTCCACATATAAATCACCTATTCATATTTAATTGTATCAATAATATTCATTCTTGATATACCACGAAGTGGAATTCGAGAACCTATTGTACATAAAAATACACTTAAAAGCAAAATAAATAATAAAGAACTAATTCTTAAAACAAATATATTATCTATTCCTGTCATACTAAATAGTAAATTATTAATAGGTATCCCAAGTAATAAAACTACTAATATACTAATTATAGAGCCTATTAAACCAATAAAGATACTTTCAAATAAAAATATAAATCTAATATTTCTTTTACTAAAACCTAAACTTCTAATTATTCCTATTTCTTTAGTCTTTTCAACTATATTAATATAAGTAATAATTCCTATCATAATAGTAGATACTATTAAGGATATAGAACTAAAACATATCAGAATTACACTTATAGCTTTAATGATACCATCACTTATACCTTTTATAGAGCTTGAGTAATCAATAAATGTTATATTGTTTTTATTTAAAAAACCAATTATTTTATTCTTATTATTATAATCTTTAGGATAAAGATAAATTGTACTAGGAAGAATTCCATCATACTTTTTAAATAAGAAGTTACTACCTGTGAATACACTATTGTTATTAGCTTTAAGTATACCTACTATTTTTTTATCATTATATTTATATCCTACTAAATCTTTATAATCATATACTTCTTTTGTTAAACCCATATTATCTAAATAAAATGAATCAATACTATTTTTATCATCTATAACAATAAGTACATCATTATTACTTTTTATTTTACTTCCAGCAATTAAAGTAAATTCACCATATAAACTATCACTTATACTCTTATATAAATTATCTGTTTCAAAATCATATATCTTATATTTTAAATATTTATCTATTTTATTAATACTACCAATTAAATTATCATCTATCTTATTTACTATTGAATAACGTCTTGAATGTACTCTTTTATCATCAACACTTTCTTCCAATAAGTTTTCTAAATCACTTTCTAAATTAGTAGAACTTTTAGATATTATCAAAGGATACTCGCTCATCGTATTCTTTTCAAAATCATCTAAACTATTCTTAAATCCCTTGCTAATTGTTAAAACTAATAATAAAGCAATTAACCCAATACTAAATGCAATAGATGTAATAATATTTCTTTTTAATTTAGCTTTAATATTATTAAAAGAAACCTTTAAAAGTTTATGTATTCCTATTTTTTTGTTAACAACATTGAACTTATTAACACACTTTATATTCTTCATATTATTATCTTTTATAATAGTTCCATCTTTTATTTCTATTATTCTATCTGAATACTTAAGAGCATCTCTATAATTATGAGTAACCAAGATTACCAAAATATCTTCACTTATGTTTTTTAACAACTCCATTACTATATTTCTATTTTTAGAATCTAATGCACCGGTTGGTTCATCTGCAAGAAGTACTCTTGGATTTGTAGAAAGTGCTCTTGCAAGAGCTACTCTTTGTTTTTCTCCACCAGATAATTTAATTACCTTTTTAGTTAATAAGTGTCTTATTTTCAACATATTTATTATGCTATAAATATCTTTATTATCATTAGTAATAGTAATATTATCTATTACACTCATATTTTCAATTAAATTATATTGTTGAAATATAAAACTAAAATAAGTCTTATGAACATTATCTATATCTTTTAAATTTAAATCTTTGGTACTTTTACCATCTATTAATAACTTTCCTTCATCATATTTTTCTAACAATCCTATTATATTAAGAAGTGTACTCTTACCAGAGCCTGACTCTCCTACTATCGAAATAAGTCCATGATCAGGAAACTTTAGACTAATATTATTAAGTACAGTTTCATTACCATATTTCTTTTTTATGTTAATTAATTCTAACATATCATCCTTTCTACTCTTTCTCTTTAAAATGAATTATATAATAAACAAAATAAAAAAAGATAGGAAAACCTATCTTCATAATGTTTGTTATATTCTATTTTTTAAAATCTAAAGGGATTAGTTCATCACCTTTAACTTGATATGCTTTCTTGGCAAGTTCAAGAATTGGATAATCACTTTTAATTGAGTCTGAATAACTTTCCATGACAGTATAATTTTTATACTTTTCATTAAGTCTTCTAACCTTCTCAGTATCATGACAATTTATTCCATCATACTTACCTGTTTTTTTATCAACAATGGAAGCCATCATGTCTTTTACTTTAAGTTTCTTACAAATTGGTTCAAGTAAAAACTCCGGAGAAGCAGATATTACTATATCATTTGAGTGATCTTTATCCTGATAATACTTCTTAATTTTCCTATCATGAGTGTTCCAAAAATCTTTAAGATCTTTATCAATATCAGGAATTAGTTTAAACATAGAATAAAATTGTTCTTTCATCTTTGTTTTATTAATAATAT
Source organism: uncultured Caryophanales bacterium (assembly GCA_946536225.1). Lineage (GTDB taxonomy): Bacteria > Bacillota_I > Bacilli_A > RF39 > UBA660 > UBA6985. Next base: position 11,968 of record CAMNEE010000003.1, read on the forward strand.
GTAATTTTTTTAATATAACAGAGATACCAATTCTAAATACTTTAATTAAACATATAGGATGTCTTTTAATTAAAAACATCATAAAATCTACAGTTGAATCTCCATCATATATAGTTTTATCAAAATCATATAAATTAATCTTAATCATTATTTCTTATCCTTCTTATCATGTGCAAATAATATATTAGTTTTAAATATTAATACTAAGAAGAATAGTAATAATGCTCCATATATAACCATGCTTATTTTCTTATCTCCCAATGTATAGAAAATAGAAACTAAAGCAAATAATATATTAATTGCATACATAACTAAAACAGTAATTTTAGTTGAATGAGTTGTTTTTAATAATTGGTGATGTAAATGTTCTGCATCCCCAGATCCAATACTCTTTCCCTTTAAAGTTCTTCTTCCCATAGCAAGAAGAGTATCAATAATAGGTACAAATAATACTAATAATGGAATAATTAAAGAAGTAATTGTAGCAGTCTTAAATCCAAGTAATGCAATAACTGCAATAATGTATCCTAGGAAGTTACTTCCCATATCACCCATGAACACCATAGCTGGTGAAAAATTAAATATTAAGAATCCTAAACAAGCACCAAACATTATTAAACAAAGAATAACGTCTAGTCCTCCTAACTTTTGCATTATAAAACCAATTATAGCAATAGTTAAGAAGTATATTGACGAAGTACCACATGCTAGTCCATCAAGTCCATCAGATAAATTGATAGCATTAATAATAGCTACAATAAAAATAATTGTTAAAGGATAAGCAAATAATCCAAATTCAAAATAATGACCAAATATTTGCATATCACTAAAAGTAATATTCCCATAAAAAACAACTACTGAGGCAGCACACACTTGTCCAATAAATTGAGCTTTAGCACTAAGTGGTTTAACATCATCAATAAAACCTAAAAGAATTATTAGGAAACCACCAATAAGTACTGATAACATTTGAGTATTCTTAGGAACAAATAGCATATAAGCTATTAAAAATGATAAGAATATTGCTAAACCACCCATTCTAGGCATTGGTTTATCATGAACTTTTCTTTTACCATCAGGTACATCCATAGCTCCAACATGTTTAGCTACTCTAATAGCAAATGGTGTAAAACATGCACTTAATATAAATGATATAAGTACTATAAATATTACATTATGACCATTAATAAAAATATTTAAAGGATTCATATATTTCACCTCTTAGAATAATTATAAACTATTTAAATCTAATTATAAATAAAAAAAGAAACTCTAAAAGTTTCTTTTATATTCTAATGGTGATCTGTATGGGATTCGGACCCATGTATGTAACCTTGAGAGGGTTATGTGTTAAACCACTTCACCAACAGACCAACCTGCGTTTATATAATAACACAAATAGTAGTAAAAACAAAACATTTTATCTACTATTTGTGTTCTTCTTCTAAACTATTTTTCTTTATCTTTCTAGCAGGTGCAAAATATCTAACAATAAATATTAAAACTATTAATACTATTACGCAAATAAATAAAACTGTATCATTTGTATAATAATCAATAAAAGCAGGAATATCTAATTTCATATCTTCATCTAAATATAAAGTAAAGTTACCAATTAATTTATCTTTATAATAAAACTTTGCATTACCTATTGTTTTACCCTTTAAAGAATTATACATAATTGAATCTATTAAAGTTCTTTCAACATGTACATCATCAGGACTATAGTCACTTGGTAAATATATCTTTATATCTTCAGGAGCTTTGATTAAGTAATTACTCTTTTGTGATAAAAATGTTGGTATAGCACCAATAATATCACCCTTGTTAACAACAGTATAATAATTATAATTATCATCTATAAATTTAGCTAAATGAGCAAAGTCACGTATATTACGACCTTCCTTATATTCACCATCAGCACCAATTACAATTATTAAGTATTCATGTTCATCAGATAAATAGTATCCGGCATAACACATACCAGCATCCTCAGTAAAACCAGTTTTACCACCTAGTAAATTATTGGTATCAATTCCTTCTTCTTTAAGGATTCCTTCATACCATCTTTTTAATGTAAGTCTTTCATTAAACTTATACTCATTTTTATTATAAATATCTTTAAAATCATTATTTTTAAGTGCTTCTATTATAAGCTTATTAAGATCATTAATAGTAGAATAATGATTACTATCATCTAAACCATGAACATTAGCAAAGTGAGTATTAGTAAGTCCTAATTCACTTGCTTTTTTATTCATTAAATCAACAAAAGCATTTATAGAACCAGCTACTTTATAAGCAATTACATTTGTAGCATCAGCTCCACTATCAATAATTGCTGCATAACATATTTCTCTTAAAGTAAACTCTTCTCCTGCCTTTAATCCACTTAAATGTAAGTCATAAGGTATACCTTGTAACATTTCATTTGTAATTAAAACTTTATCTTCTAAATTTGCCTCACTAACAGCTACATAAACAGTCATTAATTTAGTAAGAGATGCAATACTAGTAACTTCATTAGTATTTTTTTCATAAACACTCTTATCTTCAGTTTTATCATATACTAATACTTTAGTAGCATATGTATTTGGAAACTCTAAAGCAAATACTCCAGTAAAAAAAGAGAAAAAACATAATAATATAAATAATATTTTTTTCATATATTTCACCATATAAAAGAGTAGCATAAAAACTACTCTTTTAAAACAATAATATTAGATTTTTGATATTAGTATTAACCAATTGAACAAATAGTTCTTTATCTATTTTATTTAATAAACTCTTTAATTGATCAATAGGCATTATAACTAAATCCATTCTATGAAGAATTAGTTTATAAATACTTGTTTTTAAACCAAGTTCATTAAAATATAATAAATTTTCTCTTACACATGATTCCGCAAGAACGAGTCTTTGAATTTCTTCTTGAGTAAGATGTGCCATTAAGTATTCATAGTCAAAATTACTAACACCATATTCTTTAATATACTCTATCATTCTTTAACACTCTTTCTAGCCTTTTTAAATACACTATTAATTATAATACCATTAATAGTATCATAATTAGTAAATGAATATTTCTTAATTGCTTTCTTAGTAATTAATTGTTGAAGTATATTTTCTAAACTTTCTACTTTAAGAAGGTTAAAGTCATCTTTACCACTCTTAAAATAATTAAACATATTAACTTTATGACTTAATAGTACACTTATATTGTTTATTATTATTGTTGGATTAATAGTAAGTGTCTTATAACATCTATTAATAAGTTCTTTAGGATCACATCCAAATTCATGACAATATTCTAAAGTATATTTAAACATTTCATAGTTTTGACTCAAGAATAAAGGATCTCTTTTAATTAATACTTTATAATTAACTTTAAATTCTTTTAAGGCATCCATGATATTTAAATAATCATCATTCTTAGGTTTAAAGAAATCATTAACTCTATCTATAAATATACTCATATTATAGTTAAGTAATATTTTAAGAGATTCAATATCAAGTCCATCTTCTTCCGTTGTAAGAGAGTCTACTACATATTTAACTGCAGCAGGAGATGAATAAAGAACTAATACTACTCTTAATATCGCATTTTCTTTAGGTATTAAATGTAATACTCCTCCATCCTCAGCTTTATTCTGTTTTATAGTTTCAAATGTACTATATATTAAAGTAGGATCTGTTTCTTTTAAGTCTTTTAAAAGAAAATCAGGTAGAGTTCTATAATCAATATCAAACTTATCAAGAATTTCATGTATCTCATCACTTAGTTCAATATCTTCTATTATTTCAATATCAAAGTCTTCAAACTCAATATCAGGTGGATTAAGAATCTTTAAATTATGCTCATTGATATATTTATATATTTTAAGCATATTAGTTTCAAAATCTTTCTCATTATACTCTTGAGCAAGTTCCTCAATAAATTCAAAATTTTTAATTAATTTATGATTATCAAGACCTTGTTTTAATTGAGTTAAATTCTTATCAACTTCTACGAAATCCCTAGCATGAGGAGATTTTTTATTAATTATTTTTAATAAAGCAGTTTTAAAAGTATCAAATGCATTTTGATACTCTTTACTTACTTTAACGTATAAGTTATAGTTTCTTTTTCCAATTAAAAGATCTCTAAATTGAAGTAAGTTCTTTTTTAAATTAACATCATCAAGTTTCCCATCTTCTATAACTTTATCGATAATAGAATCAGGAACATCACATAAATTATCCATATCTTTTTCAAGAGTATCTGCTATATCTACTAAATTAATACCATCTACAACTATATCTTCTTGATTAACAATAGACATGTTATCTTCTTTAAAGTCAATTAACTTATAAAGAAGTTCTTTCCCTTCATCCATATTATCACCTTTTTATTCTTTGTATTTTTATCTTGTTCTATCAACAAATTCAATTAAATCTGTATCTATATATTTCTCACATAATTGAGAAATTACTTTCTCATATTCTTCATCTTTTTCAGGATTAGTATTGTTATCATATTCATTTAACTTTTCTTTTATAACATAAGCAATCATAAGTTTTTTTGTTTGCTTTCTAGAATCAAATTCTTCTCTATTATCCGCATCACTTACAACAATATCTTCAGGAGCAGTAAATGTTACTTTTCTTAATTTATCAATTTCTCCTTGAATAATTCTATTAGTTTCTGCAATAACGATTCTTTTATCACTGTTAGCCATGTTATATAAATTTTTAATAGTATCTGTATGCTTAGATGCACCAGTTTCTGCAAATCTTTTATATTCTTGATCTGACAAAATACTAATAATTATATTTTCTACTAACTCACTTGAAACATTGTTTGCTTCTGCTATTTCACGAGCAAAACTTTTTATACCATGTAGTTCTATTCTATTTCCATTTTTCTTAATTTCAGATAGAATTACATTCTTAAGAGTCTCAACATCAACTCTAAATCCTGTTTTAAGTTCTACATCATTAGTTTGATATCCATGTAGATAAGTAGCTTTTTGAGTTATTTCAGCGTGTTTAGATAATGAAATAATTCTATTAGCAACTAATCTTTGAATAAATAATTTTTCCTCAGATAATAGGCCTAATGCTGTAATAATTTTATTAGTTTTTTCAACAAAATCTTTAGTAAGTACTATTTTACTATTTTTATTTGTAAGGAAGTCTACGAAATCATTATAATCTTTTAAAAAGCTTTCATTTTGATTTATTCTATCCTTATGAACTTCAATAAATCCTTTTATCCAATTAAGAAGTTTTTCTAACCCTAAATAATCAGTTAAATCAATATTAGAAAAATCACTCATCTTCATTTCTATAGCTTCAATTATACGTTTTAATTTTGAAAGTGGTTGCTCTTTTAAGTCATCAATAGTAAGTGTATCAATATCTCTACTAAATAAGTGTTGTAGATTATCAAGGGATAATTTATCCTTTTTAATCATCTCATCATATAAACCAATTTTGTTTTGAACTGTGTTTAGTATATTAACTAAACTCTTATCTTTCTTATCCATTTTACCACTTTCCTACTATATAAAGTATAACATAAAACATTTGTTTTAATCAAGGAAATATATTAAAGAAACCTTATTGAAGCGAAGTATAACATGTGATAAGATTTAAATGCAAAGGAAGTGATAGTATGGCCTCATCAAACATTAAATTACTAGATGAAAATAATAACATTTCACCTGATTTTAACGAAACAGTGGAAATAGTTTTAAAAGGCATACATGGAGACAAATATTACGATGTTGATGAAGAACTACAAGATACTAGAGCAATTGCTACACTAAAAGAAGAAGTAGAAGATAAAAAAAATAATACAAAAAAACAAAAAGTTTCAATTAAAGACTTTATACCTGTATTATTCTTCATAATAGTTACTATTCTTTTATGTATAGGAGGATATTTATTCCTTAATCAGTTTGATCCTTCATCAATCCTAGGAGGATAAAATGGAAAATAATACATTTAATAACATTGATATAGATATTAATCCAGATTATACAATGATGAAAAAACAAAAAAATGGATTATTCTTATCTCAAGAACAAGTTGAAATATTAGAGGAAAACAATATAGATTATAGTAAGTGTAAAACTCTACAAGAATTAATTTACACGATTGAACAATATATAGATGATAATAATTACGACGTTTTAAACAATTTACTTGACATATTACAAGAAAGAAATTACTACCAAAACTATAAATAATTGTTGATAAACAATAATAAAATGGTATAATTTATTTATAAACGATAAATCGGAGGTGTAGTATGAAAATTATTATACGTTTAGACAGAGTGATGGCAGATAGAAAGATTAGCTTAAATGAACTTGCACAAAATGTAGGAATTACTCCTGCTAATATGAGTAATTTAAAAACAGGAAAAGCTAAAGCTATTAGATTTTCTACATTAGAAAATATTTGCAGAGTATTAAAATGCCAACCAGGCGATATTCTAGAATATGCTGAAGATGAAATGGATAACTTACTATAGATGAAAAGATATTTTATAGATTTTGATGGTGTCATCCTAGACACAATCCCAATATATAGACTTGCATATTCAAGATATCACTTGGAAAATGAAAACAATCTATTTAGATATCTAAATATTTCAGATGTTTTTTCTAAAAAAAGAGAAATAAATAATTCTCTTAAATATTTAAGAGAAGCTCAAAACAGATTAGATATATCAATATTAACTAAAGTTAACAATGACTATGAGGCTCGTGTAAAAAAGGATTTCTTAAGAAAAAATGGTATAAATGTACCAGTTATAACAGTACCTCAATATGAAATGAAAACTAACTATGTAAAAAATATTGATAAAAACACTATCTTAATAGATGATCTACAAACTAATATTGATGACTGGGTATCATCAGGAGGAACTGGATTACTATTAAAAGAAAAAAGTATAAAATATTATAACTGTATAAAAGATTTATCAGTTATATTAGAACAAGCATAATAAAAGAGTAACTTTCGTTACTCTTTATTTGTTGGAAAAATATCAAATTCCTTTGGGATTGGACTTACAAACTCAAATATATGATTTTTAAATGGATGTTTTAATTTTAAACATCTATGATGTAAGCACATTCTTCTTAATGGATTCTTAGTTGAACCATAGTTCTTATCTCCAATAATAGGATGTCCCATATTAGCAAGAGCTACTCTTATTTGATTCTTTCTACCAGTGTCAATAGTTACTTTTAACACTGAATAGTTTTTACTAGCATAAATTGTTTCAAAATGAGTAATTGCAAGTTTACCTTTTTCTTTAGATGTTGCAAATGTATGAAGAGTTTTGCTTTCAGTTAAGTATTCTTTTATAGTACCTGTTTTTTCCTCTACTCTACCTTCTACTATAGCATAGTACTCTCTTAATTCAGAATAATCATTCCAAGAGTCTTGAAGGGCTCTTTTTATTTGCTCATTTTTAGCAAACACTAATACTCCTGAAGTATCTTTATCAAGTCTATGAACTACAAATACTTTTTGATTCTTCTTATGTAGATAATCATAAACTTCTCTATATAAAGTATTTACTTCACCCTTATCAGTAGCAACAGTTAATTGATGTGCTTTCTTATTAACAACTAACAACTCTTTATCTTCATATATAATATCTAATCTATTCTTTTTCATACTTATAACTCCATCTTAATAATAATACGAGTAATAGTAATATGGAATTATCTAGAACTAAACTTTTTAAAGTTGACTTACTAAATTTACTTACATTAGCACTTTGAGTTTCTAAGGAGTTTTCACTTATAGCATCTTCATTTTTACTACAAAATTCATCCTTGGCACCCTTACTCCAAATACCTAAGTTATTCTTTATAGCGTCTTTTTCATTATTACATAACTCTATCAAATTACTATATGCACTTTTTACGTTATCTACTTTCCCATATCCAAGTTTTATTAACTAGTCTTGTAATAATACTCCATCTACATATATCCATACTAAATCTCTATTATATTTATCTGTCTCTTTATTCTCAGGATCATACTCAATTTGAATAGATGAAGCATTATTAAATTTATTACAAATATATTCTAATATATCGTTATTAAGCTCAGTATCATCAGTACTAAAACCTAACATACCTACTCTTTTAACTTCTCCATTTATGTTAAACCAAAATGAATTTGTATTACTACAGTTTTCAATAGTAACATCTATTCTATTTTCTTCTGCATTAACATCAAAAGGAAGTAATAAAAATGAAATTAATATAACTAGAATATATTTTCTCATATCATCACCTAGGAACATATTATAAACACTTTGTCTAAAAAAGTAAATTACTTGTTTTTTACGTCTATCATAGATATAATTATTAAGAGGTGAACAACATGGCTGAAAATGTTAAAAACGAAGAAACTAAAAAAAATACAAAGAAAAAATCTACAAATACTGCAAAGAAAAACTCAAACACAAAAAAGAAAACTACTTCTAAAAATACAACTACTAAGAAAAAAACTACTTCTACTAAACCTAAGAAAAAAGTATTGCCTGTTGAAGAAGTAAAAGAAACTAAAAAGCAAGAAGAAGTAATTGAAGAAGTAAAAGTTGAACCTGTAGAAATAGTAGAAGAAAAAGAAAAAGAAATAGATCCAGATACATTTGATCCAAAAGAAACAAAAGAAGAAGATATTGATACTATTGAAGAAAAAAATAAATTAGCGGAAATTATTAAAGAAGATAATAAAGAAGAAATTGCTTTAATAAAAAAAGAAATTAAAGAAGAAAATACTTCTAAAAAAGATAAAGTAATTGATGCTGGTATTGTTGTTGTAGTTCTAGGATTATTTGTTTTAGTACTTACAACATATTTAACAAGTGTAATTCAACTTAGTTATCAAGAAACTAACATTTTAGTAATAGTAGCACTAGCTATTGAAGCACTTGGTGTTGCAATCATGTTAGTAGGAACATTTAAAAAATAAAAATCAGGAAATATCCTGATTTTTTTATGCTTATTTTAATAAAAAAAAATACTTCAAAATGCTATAATATAACTGGTGATAAAAATGGATTTTTTAACTAAACTAAATAACAATTCAATTCTAATATTACCAAGTAATTTAAAAAGAAAAGTCTTGGAATATATAAATAATAACAGTTTATTATTAAATATAAAATTCATGTCCTTCAGTGATTTAAAAAAAAGATTAATGTTTGATTATAATGATGAAGCAATAAACTATCTAATGAAAAAATATTCTCTAAGTTATGATATAGCAAAAGAATATATTAATAATATTTATTATATAGATAAAGATACCTATGATAATCAAAAATTAAATAAACTTGTTAGTATAAAAAATGAACTTAATAATCAAGGATTATTAATCAAAGATAATTTATTTACTAATCTTTTAAAATCCAAAGATATTATCTATGTATATGGATATGACTATATAAATAAATTTGATAATCATTTATTAGAACTAGCTAAAAAGTATATTAACTATGAAATAATAAATAAAACTTATAATGATTATAAACATAAAGTATATGAAGTAGATACACTTAATAATGAAGTAGCATTTATTGCAGAAGGAATTTCAAAACTCATTGAAAAAGGTACTCCTTTAAATAAGATTTATATTGCAAATTACTCTGATGAATACTACTTTGCTTTTAATACTATTTTTAAAGAATATAATATCCCATTTAGTTTTGAAGAAGAAACTTCTATTCTAAATACAAGTCTAGGAAAATACTTTCTTAAGAATATTAATAAAGATATTAAAGAATTGTTAGTTGATATTAAGAAAAAATTCAATATTGAACATAATACTAATAATAATCAATTATATTCTAAGTTAATTGATTTATTAAACTCTCTTAATTGGACTGATGACTATAAATCAATTAAAGAAATTATTAAAAATAGAATGAAGGACACAACTATTCCTTCTAATCATTATAAAAATGAAATAACTTCTACAAATATTATTAATAATTTATTTGAAGATGATGAATATGTATTCTTAATAGGATTTAATCTTGGAGTATTACCGGTTACTAAAAAAGATGAAGATTATATTACAGATGATATAAAGCCATCATTCTTAGAGTCTACTGTAGAATTCAATGTTTCATCTAAAGAAACTTTACTTAAAGTAATAAGAAATATTAAAAATCTAACAATTACTTATAAAAAAGTATCTACATTTGAAAACTTCTATCCATCATATATTATTGATAATGACTATTTAGTAAAAGAAGAAGTTAAAGTTAATTATTCAAACTATTCAAACGACTTTAATGAATTCCTATATGCAAATAAAATAGATAAACTAATTAAATTTGGAGAAAAAGATGAAGTATTATCAATACTTGATAGTAACTATTCTATTCCTTATGACACATATGATAACAGTTTCAAAGGTATTAATAATACTAAACTAATGCATGAGCTAAAAACCCCTAGTAAATATGACCCAAGTAAACCAAAACATAATTATTCATATTCAAATATATCCACATATTATAAGTGTCCATTTAAATTCTATATGGATAACTTCTTTAGGTTAAATGACTATGAACAGACTCTAGATACCTACATAGGAATTCTTTTCCATGAAGTATTAGAAAAATGCGTTAATAAAGATACTAATATTGATGAAGTATATGATAATTATATAAAGAAAAATAAAAAGAAAGACTTAACAGTAAAAGATGAATACTTTATTGAAAAGTTAAGAGACGAAGTACATTACTTAGTAAATATAATTACTAAGCAATATGAAGTAATTGGATATGATCCAAGTAAAGAACTTCATGAAGAAAAAATAGAAATGAATACTAAAGACTTAGATTTAGATACAGTATATGATACAGTTATCAAAGGATTTGTAGATAAATACATGGTAAATGGTAATGATATAGTAATTGTTGACTATAAAACAGGTAACAGTGACACCATAGACCCAAGACTATTTGAATTTGGTCTTAATATTCAATTACCAATTTATCTATATTTACTTAAAAACTTTAATAAAGACTATACAATTGTAGGTATGTACTTACAACACATATTACCTACTTTACCAAAAAAAGAGAAAAATAAAACTTTAGACGAAATAAAAGAAAATAACTTAAAACTAGATGGTCTTACTTTAATAGATGAATCTAAATTAAAATTGTTTGATACTTCTTATGAATCTTCTTTAATAGTTAGAAGTTTAAAAACAAAACAAGATGGTACATTTTCTAAAAGTAATAGACTCATGGATATTGAAAGAGAAAATGAAATTTACAATGAAATAAAATCATTAATAGAAAATTGTATAAATGAAGTTGCTAAAGGAAACTTTGAAATTAAACCAACTTTAGTACCTGGAAAAGTAAACGCATGTGAACTATGTAATTACAAAGATATTTGCTTTAGAAGAAAAGAACAATATTCTATTAAATATGTAAAAACTGAAGAAGGTGAAAAAGATGAGTAGTCCAACTGAAGAACAAGCAAAAGCAATTAATACAACAGGTAATAATATCATTGTCTCAGCTGGTGCTGGATCTGGTAAAACCTTCGTATTAAAAGAAAGAGTATTAAAAACAGTTCAATCTGGAGTATCAGTAGAAGATTTAATTATCTTAACATTTACTAAAAATGCAGCATCTGAAATGAAAGATAGAATTAGAAAAATAATCTCTGAACATCCTGAATTAAAAGAAGAAAGTGAAAAAGTTGATTCAGCATACATAACAACTTTTGACTCTTTTGCCTCTTCAATAGTAAAAAAATATAATTACTTATTTAATATTTCTAAAGATTTTTCTATAATAGATGATAATATTGTAAAAATAGAATTAACTAAAGCTTTGGATGAAATTTTAGATAGTTATTATAAAAATCCAACAGATGATTTTAATCACTTTATAAATACTAATACAGTAAAAAATGATACAGAGATTAAAAAAGCAATCTTAAAGTTATATAGTAATCTAGGTAACTTACTTGATAAAGATACATTCTTAAACGAAGCATTAGATAAATATTACAGTAAAGACTATATAAATAAAAAAATAGATGAATATACTAATTTAGTATTTGATAAATTAGCAGATATAAAGCCTTTATATCAAGAACTAATAGATATAAGTCCAACAGAAAAAGCAATTGAACAAAACCAAGACTACTATGCTTCTATTGATGAAGCAACTACTATAGAAGAATTAAAAGAAGTATTTGATACCAAAAAGTTAGCAGTAGTACAAAAGCAAGAAGACTATAAAGAAGCAAAAGAAAAAATATCAGACAAAGTAAAAGACCTAAAAGATTTAATTACCTACTCAACTGCTGAATTAAAAACTAAATATTTAAGTACTAAAACATCCGTAAGTGTAGTAATAGACATATTAAAAGAACTAAATAAGAGAATAAAGAAATTTAAAGAAGACAATAATGCCTATGAATTTGGAGATATTTCTAGAAAAGCAATTGAACTTGTAAGAGACCACGTAGAAGTACGTGAAGAATTAAAACATAAAGTACATGAAATCATGATAGATGAATATCAAGATACAGATAATATTCAAGAAACATTTATTAATTACATAGCAAATAATAATGTATACATGGTTGGTGATGTTAAACAATCAATTTATAGATTTAGAAATGCAAACCCTTACCTATTTAAATCTAAATATGATACTTTTGATGGTACTAAAGGAATAAGAATAGATTTAACTAAAAACTTTAGATCAAGAAAAGAAGTAATTGAAAATGTAAATGATTTCTTTGAAGCAATCATGACAGATAATATAGGTGGTGCAAACTATAAAAAAGAACATATTACAATTGCTGGTTCTGCTGATGCATATGATAAAGCAGCCATGGATAAATATGACTATAACATGGAAGTACTTGAATATAAATTAGAAGATAAAAAGTACAAAAAAGAAGAAGTAGAAGCCTATATAGTTGCAAAAGATATAAAAGAAAAGCTAGAAAGTAAAAAAGAAGCCTGCCATGAAAAAGGAGGAGATAAATATTTAGCTCCAATTACCTACAGGGACTTTGCAATACTAGTAGATGTTTCAACAAACTTTGAACTTTTAAAGAAAACACTTGAATCATTTGGTATACCTTCTGTAATAGAAAAAGCAGTATCAGTAAAAGAAGATGAAGAAATACTAATACTTAAAAACTTAGTAAATCTTCTTATACATATTAAAGACAATAACTTTGATATAGACTTTAAACATTCATATATATCTATAGCAAGAAGTTATATCTGGAACATGTCTGATGAAGAATTATTTGATTTATTTATTTACAATAAAGATATTAAGGAAACACCACTTTATAAAAAGATGTATGAATTAACTTCTATAGTTGATTCAAAATCAAATAAAGAAATTATAAAGACATTAATAAATGAATTTGATATTGTTAATAAACTAAAAACTTTCAACAATGTAGATAATAGATTAATGAAACTAGAGTACTTCATTAAAGAGTCTGATTCTCTAGATACATTTGGATTAGACATATATGGTTTAATTGAGTACTTTGATGAAATACTTTCAAGTGATGAAAAACTTGAAGTAAAAGCGAAACAAGTATCAAGTAATGCTGTTACTATCATGACAATACATGGATCAAAAGGACTTGAATATAACTATGTTTATATGCCATATCTAGATGGTAAATTTATTAGTAATAATGATAGACCTCGTTATAACGTAAATGATTTATATGGTTTTATATTCCCATACTTCGATGAAGGAATTGAAAATACTTTCATCTATGACTTAAACTATGAACACGAAAGAAAAGAAATAATCTCAGAAAAAATAAGATTATTCTATGTTGCTATAACAAGAGCAAAAGAACAATTTATCATGATTCATAATAAAAATGAAAAAATAGAACCATGTTCTATAAGTGAAGATGTAATAAAAAAATGTTCTTCATTTGGAGATATTATTTCTTATATGTCTACATTCTTTAGTAAATATACTAAAACAATAGATATAGAATTTCTTGGTATAGATAATAAAACGGAAGCAAATAAAACTAATTATAAAGAATTAATTGATAAGACAAATAAAGTTATTAACATTAAAGAAATATCAATTGATAATGAGCTAATAGATAATAAACACTTTAGTAAAACAATTAATAATATTATTACTAAAGAAGAAAAAAAGGCTTTAGAATATGGAACTCACTTACATTACATATTTGAGTCCTATGACTTTAAGAAAAATAATTTAGAAGAGTTAAATATTACTGATGAAGAAAAAGGATATATTAAAAACTTCTTAAGTCATAAAGAAACTGAAAATATTAGTAAGGCTAATACTTATAAAGAACATGAAATACTATTTACTAAAGACAATAGTTTATTCCATGGTATTATAGACTTGCTTGTAGAATATCCCACTTATTTTGATATCATAGACTATAAAACATCAGAAGTAGACGAAGATGCATATCTTGATCAATTAAAAGGATATAAAAACTACATAGAAAGAACTTATAAAAAGCCATGTAATATTTATCTATATTCAATAAAAAAAGATTTATTTAAGAAACTATAAAAACTAACCTACAAGGTTAGTTTTTATTCTTCAAAATTAATTATTTTTCATCTTACTTTTTTGAACTCTAATTAAAGGTTTATGATATGCTTCTTCTAATTCAGTACCTTTATACTTTTCATTTATTAATCTTCTATAATAATTAATATGATTAATAGTAGCACCTAATAAACCTAAATTATTAACATTAGAATTATACTCAAAAGCTTCCTCATCTTCAGTATCAAAAGATTGACCACTGGCACATATGTTACCATTAACATCAATATTAATTACTCCATATAAAGTATTATAATTTTTATCATAATCAGCATTAACTTTACTAACACAATCATAATTATGAATATACTTTGGATTTCTACTTACCGTATATTGAGTACCATATTTTTCATTTATTTCAGCAAGCCTATCATCAGATAATGTAAGTGCATTACCAATTGGATATAAATTACTAGTTGGTGTAGATTCATAAGAAATATATTCGTTAGCACCAAATTTTTCTTTTAATTTATCAGCATTATCTTTTCTTAATCTTAATAGTCCTAATCTTTCTAATTCCATATGATGGAATGCATCATATGATAAATATAAGTTTAAATTACCTATTGAAGCCAATTCCTTTAAAGCACTTATAACATTTTTATTTACTACAGTTGCATTTGTAACAAGATTAATTTTATTTACTTTAATCTTATTCTTTTTAATTACTTCTATAATTGTTCTAATTTGTCTAACTGCTGTTAAAGGTTCCCCACCACTTATAAGTAAAAAGTCTATTTCTTTAATATTCTTAAAAATGTTAACAATAGTTTCAGGAGACATAACTTCATTTCTGCTTTCTCCTCTAAAACAATGTTCACATTGTAATGTACAAGATCTTGTAATTTCTAAATGTAAACTACTAACTATCATACCAATACATCCCCTTTTTCTATTCGACTATAATAACAAAAAATAAGCACTTATGCAAATTCTCATCATTTTTGTTTAAAACAAGTAATTAATAAACTATTCTTTAATAATATTATTATGGATAACTTAAATATAAATGGAATAATACTAGATGATTATCAAATGAATGCTATAAAAGCAAAAGAAAAATCAGTTTTATTAATTGCTGGTGCTGGATCAGGGAAAACACTTACGATTGAAGGAAAAATTAAATATTTAATTGAATATGAGCATATAAAAGAAGAAGAAATACTTTGTATTTCATTTACCAATGAAACAGTAAATAACCTATATACTAAACTTAATAGTCTAGGATATGAAATAGAAGTTAAAACTTTTCATAAGTTAGGCATGAAATACCTAAGTAATTTTAACTATTCAATATGTGATGATTCTCTTCTACCTTTTATTACTGATGAATATTTTAAGTCTTATATTAAATATAATAAAAATTATAAAAAAGAGTTTAAAAGCATTTTTAAAACTTTTAAAAATATAGATAATCTATTATCTTCCTATGAATATACAGAACTAAAAAAAACCATTCTAACATTTATTAAATTATCAAAAGCTAATAATATACCTTTATACGAAATATATAAAAAGTATAAGCATTCATTCTTCATAACAAAAGTAATTTTAAAGTACATTCTAGAAATAAGCAAAATATATGAAAATGAATTAAAATCATCAAATAAAATAGATATGGATGACATCATTATAAAAGGAACTGAATGTATTAAAAACTATCCAATTAATTATAAGTATATAATAATAGATGAATTTCAGGATTCATCTATTATTAGACTAAATTTAATAAGAGAATTAATTCGGTTAAGTGATGCATCCCTTTTTGCTGTAGGAGATGACTACCAAAGTATATATGGTTTTTCAGGTAGTAATCTAGATATATTCATTAACTTTAAAAACTATTTCAAGGATGCTAAATATTATTACTTAAAGTACACCTACAGAAACAGCAATGAACTTATTTTCATAACAGTAAACTTTATCATGAAGAATAAACATCAATTAAAGAAGAATATATCATCAATTAAAAGTAATTCCAAACCAATTAAAATACTATTTAATTACACGGTTGAAGAGACAATAAAACTAATTAATAGTAAAGAAATACTTATACTTGGAAGAAATAACTCGGATATAGATAAAATCAATTATGAAAATAAACTTACCATTCACAAATCAAAAGGACTCGAATGTGAAAACATAATACTAGTAAACTCAGATAATATACCTTCTAAAATTAAAAATAATAATATAATAAATTTAATAAATAAAACTAAAATATATATACCCTATGAAGAAGAAAGAAGATTATTCTATGTAGCTCTTACGAGGACTAAAAATAATATCTATATTTTAGTAAATAAACCATCTATATTTATAAAAGAATTAATGCATGATTATATGGAATTTATTGAAATAAAAAAGAAGGGTTCACTTCATTAAACCTTCTTTATTTTTGCTACAAAGAATCCTTCATATTCTTTTGTTGGCATAACTGTAACAACTCCATCTATTGTACTAGGTAGAGTTTCTATATCAGTATTAATAGGAACCATTTCAATATTAAATTCCTTCTTAGCTTTATTAATAATATCTTCATTTTCACATTTTAATATAGAACAAGTTGAATATACTAAAGTATTACCTTTCTTTAACATACTTAGAGCTTTCTTAAGTAATTCATACTGAGTCTTTTGTATTTTATTAATTAATTCTTCACTTATTTTTGAATAATTACTGTTTTCAATAGTACCAGATCCTGAGCAAGGAGAATCAAGTAAAATATTATCAAATACAAAATAGTCATCTAAGTCTCTTGCATCTTTCTTTAAACAAGTAACATTCTTACAACCAAGTAACTCTAAATTATGTTTAAGTCTATCAAATCTTATAGCATTAACTTCTGTTGCTGTAACAAATATATTATTATCCATCAAAGCACATATTTCACTTGTCTTACCACCTGGACTAGAAGCCATATCAAGAACAGTACTTCCCTTTTTTAAATCCAAGTATAAAGGAGGTAACATAGAACTTAAGCTTTGAAGATATATTTTTCCTTCCTTGTATAAATCCAAATTTCTTAAAACACTTTCATCTGCATTTATTATAAGAGCAAAATCAATATTATCTACTTCCTTATAATCTATATTATTATCATTTAAGACTTTTATAACTTCGTCTTTATTTGCTTTTAAAGTATTAACTCTTAAAGATGTAACTCTTTCTTGACTATAAGCATCAATAATTTTTCGGGTTAAATCATTATCATAATAACTAATTAAAAGATTATTTAAATAAGTTGGAATATTCATAAATACACCTCGTAACAATTATATCATGTATTTATAAATTCGATATAATTTGATAAAATAAAAGTGGTGATAATATGAAATATGTACTAACTTCATTACTTTCAATTTTGAGTTTATTTAATTTTACAATTCAACATGATACAGACTTTGAAGTATCTAATACAGAATATATTGATCAAAGTATTATTCTAACGCTTAAAATGACAAGCGATAATATCATGGCTATAGAACAAGAAATGACTTATAATTCAAACGAATTTGAATTACAAAAAGTAAAAACAAACTACTATTTCACATATACTGAAGGTAAACCCATTAAAAGCGGAAATAATACAACTATAAAGATGTTATTTGATAGTACAAATTCATTTAAAACAATTGAGTATGCTCAAATATACTTTAAACCATTAGTAAAAGATAAACCTTTAAACATTTACTTTGATAATATACATTCTTCTGACGTAGACTATAAATATGAATCATCATATGGATGTCGTGAAGAAATAACGGTTTATTCAGACTCCGATAATATAAAAATAGTAAAAGAAGATTACACATTAAGAAATCAAGTTTCTAAGTGGGCGGATGAAAACAAAACAATGCTAATACTTATATGTGTTGCACTTATAGCATTCATAATAATAATTAATATTATAAGAGCAATTAGAACTAAGATACGTCTTAATAAAAAACCTTTTAAAACAGTTACAATTGAAACTAATGCTACATTACCAATTAATAATCAAACTCCAGGAGTACCTAGTCAAGTTAATACTTCACCTACTCCAGTTTCTGGGGAGTTTATTATTAACGAACAATTAGAAAAAATTAATGATGATCAAATAGGTGGCCAACAACTTGAACAACTTGAAGCTGAGGCTAAGGCAGAAGCTGAAGCTGAAGCATCACAAACCCAAGATGCTTCATCAAATGATGCATTCAATGGTAAATATGAAGTATTTATACTTCTATTATTAGTGGGTACTCTACTATTCACATCAAACGTATTTGCAGAAGATTCTAGAGCTAAACTACCACAAATAAGAAATAATATAGTTAATAATGAAAAATATAATTCTGAATTAGATAATAATAAAGATAAAAAAGTTAATCTAATAGATTTAATATATGAAATTGGTACAACAGATGCCTTAAATAAAGGATATATAAAGTTCCATTCAACTGAAGAGGAAGAACAAAAACAACAAGAAGAAGGCCCAATTCATGACGAAGAAGAAACAGATATGAATAACATGTGGGATAAAGTACAATAAAAAAGAACTTAGAAATAAGTTCTTTTTTTAAACTGTATAAGCTTCAACTATAACTGCTTCAGCTTTATCATATTCTTTAGAAGAATTTAATACTTTTACTTCTCCGGTTTCTTTAATACCATATGCAGATCCAAATTTAGCATCTACTATTTTAGAATTACTATCGTAAAATAAAGTAACAACAGATAATCTAGTAATACTTTTACCAGTTTGGTTATTTACAATATAAGTAATTTGATTATCATTAATTGTATAATCTTTGTTTAAACCAACTTCTTCACTTAATAAAGACTTATAAATAGTCTTCTTATGATTAATTTTATAGTCATACTTATCATATACACCTATTTCAGATTTATTAACAATAAACATTGTTTTTTCACCAGTTCCAACAGCATATATTACATAATCAAATGTATTAGCTAATTCACCACTTGCATAAGTATTAAAACTTAAAAATAAATCATTATTACCAGATAAATCATTATCAACATCAATAATAAATAAATCACTTAACTCAGTTATATTAGAACTAACTTTACCAGTTTCCTTAGTAGTTTTAGTTTCTACTACTTCAGTAGTTTTATCTTCATCTTCTTCATAGTAATTAGCTTGTTTAAGCATATTATTCATACTTATACCAAGAATTACAATTGTTACTATTAAAACAATAGTTAAAACTATAGCAATTTTAAAATTCTTTCCTTTAGTTTCAGTATAATCATTCATCTGTGGATTAATTACAGGTTTATTATCTTCATTCATATATTCCACCTCTTATATCTATAATAATATTTTAAAAGAAAAATATAAAGAAAATAACCTGTTTATTTACACAAAAAAAGATTATGCTATTTTAAGCATAACCTCTTAACATCATCTAAATTTTGAGTTGTATATTTATAAGTTGTTTCATCAAGCTCTTCTCTAGCAAAGCCTAACAAATCAAAACATCTTTGCGCTGTTTCATTAGATTTTTTAATCTTACAATATAAATAATTCATATCACAAAGAGAAAGTAAACCAATTAATCCTTCAAGAAGAAATCCTTGTTCTTTATAGTTTTGATATATTTTATAATCTATTTCACCATAGGCTTTAATCTTAATATAACCAATGAAACTATTATTTTCTTTTAATCTAAGTTCATAACATATAGTTGCGAAGTCTGTATTCATCTTTTGATACATTAATAATCTATCAGTAGTTACACAATCAGTAAAATTATCTATGTTAAAGTTTTCAAGACAGGAAACCATTCTATCATCAAAGTTAAAACCAACATCTAACTTTTGATTTAAAATATCATGATAATCATCATCTTTTGCAAGTTCATCAATTAATTCAGCAAGTCTCATAGTTCTATCATAATTTGCCTTGCATAAATTAAATTTTTTACATTGAATATCTAAGTAAGCAGCTGCACCTTCAGTACCAAATTGTTTACTTCTTGCATGGCAATCAACAACTTGTTCAGTTGCTTGATCACTGTTCATATCATTAGGATCATCAAAATAACCCCAGTGATGGTCATTATTTTGTTGATGTAAATGTGTAGCCTTCTTAACCTCTGGTGAAGGTTCATAATGTATATTAGATAAATCATCAATACTATCTACAATAGAAGCCAAAGCTAAAAACTCTTGTACATTATTCAATTTAGATAAATCGTGTGTTTGACATCTACAAATAAGCGATGTTGAATCCGCACCTCTTTGAAGTTTTTTAAGTTCGGTTGCTAAATATAACCCACTTCTTTGAACACATTCCCTATGTATTAATGTATCAATTAATACATCAGTTAGTTTTTTTGGTTCTATTTTTCTCATGATTTAATACCTTTCCATCGACTTTTTAGTCTATTATACACTAGAAAAATATAATATCAACAAAAAACCAATTCCCTTATTTATTCTTAAACTTCCATATACTTACAAGTATACCACAAATAATCGTCTATATTTCTATTAATTCATATTGAGTAGAACCTAAGCCAAGTTTTTCAGCATAAGGAAGTATTTCTCTTCCTAAACGTGTATCAATTCTTTCTTGTAACTCCTTAGCCCCAGGATCTTTAGATGCAAATACCATATCAACAAATGCTTGATCATTTGCAACTGGATCAAGTGAACCAACTATTCCAAGATCAGCCATAACTGGTTCTCCTTGTTTGGAATCACAATCACAATCTACCGATAAAGCATTCATAACAGTAATATATATAATTGGTTTATTATTTCTTTCACAATATTCATGAACTGCAGTTGCAGCTTCAGCCATCGACTCAATAAAATCAATTTGTTCATGTTTATCTACCCAGCACTCATCAGGATTTTCAGTATGACCACATGAATGAATATATGCTTTACCATTACGTGATGCAAATCCAATTGATTGATTCTTTAGATTAGCACCAAATCCTCCCATGGCATGTCCTTTGCCATGAGCAAGATTTATGAATGAATCATACTTTTTAAAGCCTTCTCCAAGTAAATCGTACTTTAAGTGCTTTGCACCAACTGGAGCAGGTATTCTAAATTCACCTAATCCATCAATAATTTCAACACCCTTACCCATCTTAGTAAAGCCATGTTCTTCAGCAACACTCATATGTTCCGTAGCCTCATTACGACTTCCTGGATATGCAGTATTGCATTCAATTATTGTCCCATTTAATCTATCAACTAGAGGTTTAATAATCTCCGATTTTAAGTAACCTTTTGCCCCTTTTTCACCAGTTGAAACTTTTATACCTACGTTTCCTGGTAATTTAACTCCAAGTGCTTCATAAACTTTCATAAGTCCTCGAGCACTGATGTCTTTTGTAAAATATACTTTTGAATTTTTCATAAAATTACCTCCTCATATTTTACAAGACAAGTATAGCACATAAAAAGAAGACTTACAAAAGTCCTCTTAAACTAACGTTTTTACGGTGATTTAAAGTACATCTTCAACTCTAACAGCATTAACACCTATTTCATATAACTCATCAATATTATTCTTAACTATTCTATCTTTTCCATAAATAATAGTTAGGTTATCTCTTCTTAAACATCTAAATTTACTACCAAATTTATCTTTTAAGTAATACGTATTCTTTGAGTCATACTTACCATTAAAGATGTCATATTTAATAACCATCGCTTCAGGTAAAGTATCAACAATTACTTCTACATTTGGATGTTTTCCGTATCTTTCTTCGTATGAATTTATTAAATCCTTTATTTGATAATCATTCATTTCTAAAGATAAACATACTCTTTTAACTCCAAGAGAATGAAGAAGTGCAACAGAATATGAATTTGTAACATTTAAAGACCAATCTGTTGCTATATCTTTAAACTTATATTTATAAACGCTTCCAAGTTCAGAGGCCATTATTAAGTTCCCTTTTCTTTCACTTAAGTGTTCCATGACTCTAGGATTTTTATAACGAATCCAATAATCATCAAAAGATTTGTTATAAGGAATAATTACTTCGTTATAATGACTTCCCATAGAAATATTATATTTTTCAGTATTATCTAATAATAATATCTTCCAATTTGTCTTATCAAACTTAGGTAATTCGATATTATATTGTCGTTTAACGATATTATTAACACTTGCAACTCGAATTTTATCTAAATTATCAAGAGCATCTCTTCTTAAATCATTTATAGTTTTAATTGGTATAAATATATTATCATCACTTACGATATCTAAAGACTTAATATTGTAAATTGTATTGCCTGTTTTAAGTAATTGTTTTTCTATATCTTCTTTTGTAGTTGGTCTATTAACACTTTTATCAACTATATAATCAGAATTCATAGAAATATCATTTATACCATCATTAACACTTATAGAAAGTTTTTCTCCTAGAAGTGCTTTAAACTTAACATCTACATTTATTTTTCTATTATTTGCTTTTATTAAAGCATCTAAGTTTTTTAATTGTTCATAATCGGTAGTTTTTAATACTTCAGAACCTACTTCTACTTCTTCAGGAGAAAGCAAAGTAATTACTTCATTCTTCTTTGCACTTCTAACTTTCTCATTATTTTGAAACATTTGTTGAATAATCATACCAACGTCTTCAAATCCACGTTTAACAAAACGTATTCCATCATTTAGATTAACTCCGTCTGTTAATCTTATCTTTACTCTATTCTTTTTAACATCGATTACATTACCTATCTTAACACCCATATGATTTGGTCTAAATGTATTCATAAACTTATCATTTGGGGTATTAAATAAGAAACCTTTTGTATAATTTCTATTAAATATCTTCTTAAGCTCGTATATTTCATCTTCACTTATATCAACTTTTCCAGTTTCAATATAAGAATCTACTGCTTTTCTATAAAGAGAAGTAACTAAATATACATACTCAGGTCTTTTCATTCTACCTTCTATTTTTAAAGAATCAATACCTAGATCAATAAGTTTACCAACATCTTCCAAAGTACAAAGATCTCTTGTAGATAAAAGATAATTATCTTCACTTATCTTTATATCATTACAGTATAACTCATAAGGTTGTCTACAACTTTGAGCACATGTTCCTCGGTTACCACTTCTGCCACCTATTAAAGAACTCATTAAACATTGTCCTGAGTAAGATATACATAAAGCCCCATGAACAAATATTTCTAACTCAATATTAGTGTTTTCTCTTATCTTTTTAACTAGTTCAATTGGAGTTTCACGAGCAAGAACTACACGTGATGCACCTAATTCTTCAACAAGTTTAGTACTTTCAACGTTATGAATATGCATTTGAGTAGAAATATGTATTTCAAGATTTGGGAAAGTTTTTCTAATTAAATCAAACATTCCAATATCTTGTACAATAACTGCATCTACATTATTCTTATGTAAAAACTCAATATAATCCATGAACTTTTCAACTTCAAAGTCATAAACTAAAGTATTAGTAGTAACATATACTTTAACTCCATATTTATGAGCATAATTAATAGCAAATACTAATTCTTCATCACTAAAATTATCAGCAAACGCTCTAGCACCAAATAATTTACCAGCTAAATAAACAGCATCGCATCCACCTTCAATAGCAGCATATAAAGAAGCCATTCTTCCAACAGGTGCAAGTATTTCGGGTTTCTTCACATTTATACCTCCTTTTTAAATAAAAAACACTAGTTTTTATAACTAGGTTTTTTTACATTCTATCAGGAACTTCAATTCCTAGAATATCAAGCAAGAATAAATTAGTTTTAAGAACAACCGAACTTAATACTAACCATGATTCTTGTTGTTTTTTATCTTCTTCACTAACAATATAATGATCTGCATAGAAAGTATTATAAAGATTAGTTAATTTAAATAAATATTCACATATTTCATTTAATAATTTTTCACTTATGCCTTTCTTTAAAGTATTAGATAATTCTATTAAATGAAGTATCATATCTCTTTCTATAGATGATCCAATATTATTATATGTTTTATATTCTACTCCTTCAACCTTTTGGAAAATAGATTTAATACGAACTGTATTATATAAAAGATAAGGACCAGTTTTACCATTTAAATCACTGAATTTAACTGGATCAAATGTATAATCAGTTGTTCTATTAGGTAAAAGATCAGCAAACTTAATAGCAGCAACAGCTATTATTCTAGCAGTATCTTCTTTCTTTTCTGCAGGTATAGAATCACTTAACTTTTTATAACACTCATCATAAACAAGTTTGTAAAGAGCATTTAAACTCATTACTCCACCATCTCTTGTTTTAAATGGTTTACCATCAGGTCCATTCATTGTACCAAATGGTAAATGAGTTAATTTTATATCATCAGGAACTATCTTAGTCTTTTTAGCAGCACGGAAACATTCAACAAAGTGAAGAGATTGTCTTGAATCAGTTAAATACCAAATATCATTAAATTTAAATCTCTTAATTCTTGAATAAAGTGTTGCAAGTTCAGTAGTATCATAAAGAACTCCACCATTACTCTTCTTAATCATAAATGGAGGTATTTCAATCTTATCATCAGGTTCATTTACAAATATAACTTCTGCACCCTCAGATATTTCTGTATAATTATTTTTTTCAAGATAATCTATTAACTCAGGAATATAATCATCTGCATCTGCTTCTCCTTCCCAAAGGTCAAATGAAGTATTTAGAAGTTCATAAGCTTTCTTAATATCTTCTTCTACAGATGTATGAACTACATGTTTCCAAAGAGCATAGATACCCCTTTCTCTATTTTGTAGTCTTAAAGTCATCTCACGAGCTTCTTCTAAGTACTCAGGATCTTCCTTAGATCTATTAGAAGCAAATGGATAAATTTCCGATAAATCTTCAGCAGTAACTGGAGATTCAGTTGGGTATTCTCCAGTATAATCTTTATCAAAATATACTAAATCTGGTTGACGCTTTTCAATTTCAAGCATTACAAGACCCATAGGTCTTCCCCAGTCTCCTAAATGTACATCACTTATAGTTTTAAACTTACATGCATTTAATAATCTTTTTAATGCTTCACCAATATTAGCACTTCTTAAGTGACCTACATGTAGTTGTTTAGCTACATTAGCACCACCATAATCTAAAAATATAGTAGTATCATTTTCATCTTTATAAATATTCTTTTCAAAATCATTATTTATTTCATTAATGTAATCAATTAATACTTCATCCTTAAAAGATATATTTATAAATCCAGGACCAGCAATATTAATATTAGTATAATCATCAAATTTAGATAATTCTGCAACTATTTTTTCAGCAAGTTCCCTTGGATTAATCCTGTTGATACCAGCAAGCTTCATTACACCATTATATTGGTAATCACCTAATTCAGGTCTAGAAGACTTAACCACGCTTACTTCATCATCATAACCCAATTGTTTCAAAACAGTTTGAATATTATTATTTAACTTGTCTATTAAATACATAAATACTCCTTCTTTCTATAAAATATTAATTAATTCAAAGCACTTAATAAAGGTTGAATTATTTCAGTATAATAACACAAATTTCTTTATAATGGTACCCCATTATTTCTTACCAATAAACAAATGTTTAAAAGTAGATAATATTAATTCTTTAGAAGCACTATCTAACTCTTTATAACTATTAAGAAGCTTTCTTAAATCAGCAAGCTTAATTTTAGTTAAATGATATGTATGAGTAATATTATTAGCTTTAAAGAACTCATCCAAAATACTTATAGCCTTATCTAACTGTGGTCTACTTAAAGAGTTAATATTTTCTTCCATCTTATCTTTAAAATCTAAAGTTTTACTAGATACATCACATCTTAAAAAGAAACTACCATACGTATGCCAATTAACAATATAATGTTTATAAAAACCAACACCATTTGCTTGTACGTATCTATATTTATCATTATTCAAAATAACACCAATCATACTACCATCAGGTAAGAATGTAGTTGTTTTCTTACTTACCTCTAAAAACCTTTCAGTTTCGTACTCATCATTTCTAAATCCAGGTCCATCGAAGTTATATATTTTTCTTATTCTTTTAAAGATATGATCATCTGCAAGATAAGCAGAACTAAGTGCAAGATTACCACCCTTTGAGTGTCCTCCTATATAGATATTCCTATCCCCTTTTTTTATAGTATCTCTTAAGTAGTTTATTCCATAGCTTTGAGTTAAAGTAGGAAAAGTAGTTATTAGTTTCAAATTTTCCAACCAACCCATGATAGAAGTATTAGTACCTTCATATATAACAAGAGTATTACTTCCATATCTTAATGTATAAGCACCAAATTGTAACTTATCATCATCTATTTTTACAAAGTCATATACTTTAATATCTTTATATCTTTTTACACTTCTTACAGCATCCATTAGTTCTAAGGCCATAGGTGTCATAGCACCTTCAAAACTACTTGCATCAAAACTTTTAACAATTTCACCAAATTTTTCAATTGTAATTCCATTTTGAATATTTACATATGGTAAATATACAAGCATAGAAAAAATAGCCATATCAAGTTCATTAAGTTTAACTTTTGAGAAACTAAGGTTACCATAATACTTTAAGTATTCAAAGTAGTTTTGCATATATAATCACCTACTATAATGTTAACAAAAAAAAACAAGAGTATAAATAACTCTTGTCATATTTTACAAGCCATTTCTAGCTTTTAATGATGCTTCTTTTAAACGTCTAATACGTCTAATTTCATTTGAACCATGATTTCTGTAATTTAAGTCATTATGATATAATGCATCACTTATCTTTCTAAGTGTACGAATCATATCCTGAATATCTTCTTTAAGTGCTCTAACTTCGCTTACTCTACTAAATGTGCTAGGGCAATAAAGATTTGTACTTCTAGCTTGTTGAAGAGAATCTCTAGTATCTATAATACTACTTCTAGTCCCATTATAAATACCTTCATTAACAATTTTTACTTTCATATGTTATCGTATTCCCTTTCATTTTTATTAGCAAGGTCTTCTAAAGAATCAGCATAATCAACTAATTCATCACCAATTGCTCTTAAGCCTTCTCCAAATTTAACATAATCTCTTTTTTCATATGAAACACGGTCTCTATATTTAGGATATTGTTTACCTTTCCAAACACCGTTTATATCAAGAGTAGTTAATATCTCAAAGAATTTATCAATTGACTTATTATAATCATTTGCAAAATCAATGAATTTTTTTCCTTCATCTCTTAGCATTTGTGTATCACATTCAAAATCAGCCATCTACATCATCCTTTACTATTTGAAAAAAACGTCTTAGCGCATGCTTTGACGTCTTAATCTTTCCATTCTTTCTAATCGTTCTTGTTCTCTAGCTTGACGTTCCTCTTCTTCTCTTCGTTCGATTTCACGTATCTCAGCTTTATTAGACTCGATTTCACTATCAATAGCAGGTATTAAACTAGATAAAATATTATCTCTTTTAGCTAAAATCCTTTTAGCTAACTTTTCAGTTTCATAATAACCTGCAACTGAATTATTATTAAGGGTGTAATTCTTATCTAGGTTAGTCATAATTTTATGTGCGTCATTATTTGCTTTATAAAGTCTTTCCGCAACTACTAATAAATTAGTACGTAATCTTTCTAAATCTCTATTTTCCGCCATAAGCGATGACTTTGATGCCATAGATTTACCTCCTTATTCTTAATGGTTATTAAACTATTAGTCTACTCTAATAGCGTTAGCTTCTTGTTCAAGAGCTTGAGAAGCTTCATTAATATTTTGAGCGTTTTGACGATCTCCTTCGTTCATAGCTCCTAATGCTGTTTCAGCATCTTTAATAAAGTTTCTATAAGTAGTTACATATGCTTCAAGTAATTTTTGAGCATTTGCTAAATATCCGCCTAAAGCAATTTCAGCTTCACCTTTAATTGCATCATCTCTTTTAGCTAATTCATTGAATTTTGCTAAGTCTGCAGTTGCATCTGTAATTAATTTTTCAACAGCTACTTTAATGTCACCCCAGTTATTTGCGTTGATACCGATGAAACCACCAGAATAAATTGAACCAATTTTAGTTACTGCAGCGTCAAATATACCTTGAGTTTGAGCAAAAATACCTTGGATAGTGTTATCCCAAGCACTTTTTAAGCCTGCTCCTATATTTCCTAATCCAGCTCTAATTCCCATATTAATCTATCTCCTTCTACCAGTTTTTAATTTGTTGAGCTAAAGCATCATCATATTCTTCAATGTTGCTACCAGCGTTATTTAATTGATCTTGAATTTGTTTTCCAGCTTCTTCAAGAGTTTTACACATAGTTTCAGTGTCATCTGTTAATTTTTGTTTAAATGCCTCAGCAGAAGCACCAACCCATACTGAGTCAACTGTAGTTCTAACATCGTTTGCATCACTTCTTAAAGTAGCGCATGCAGGAACTACACATTGAGTATTTACTTCAGTAATAAGAGCTTGCATTCCGTTAACATCATATCCAGAAGTAGCTCCACTAATATTTAATGTCATAAAAATTCCTCCTAATTTTCCACATTAATTTTCTTGGCTTGTAACTCATGTTCAGCAGCAAGATCATTAAAGTAATTAGCTTCGAAAGATAATAAATCAACCGTGCCGTTCTTAACTTTCATCAAGTCAGATGTGAAAGTACCAAGGTTATCTCTTAATAATTCAAAGTTTTTTCTATAGCTAGAAAACTTTGCAACAAATTCGTCAGATTGATTACATTTAAAATAATCATTCATGTTGTAAAAAATCATATCCATAGAATTTAAATCACTAGTGATATCATCAATAAGATTACCTAAATCATTAACAGTACTATCAATTGAGTTCTCGTTAATCTCAGCATTTACCGAAGTATCTAATCGCATCAGTATCTTCCTTCCTACATCGTTACTAGCATGAGTAATAGTCTTCCTATACTCTAAAATCATTATATAAAAAAAATACCAATATGACAAACTAAAATACGTCCTTTACGTAAAAAAAAGAAACAATTTAAACACTGTTTCTTTTTCGTTTTAAAACAATACTAATTGTGTTCCATTTTTGATAGTTGTATTTCTTACATACGCACCATTATCGTATATTTCTCCAGTACGTCTATTACATAATCTGAAATTATCTCTTATAGGAAAATCTCCAAATTCAAGTTCCTTAATTGCTTGATTAAATATTGTTATTACAAAATCTACATGTTTATTAATAGGAACATAGAATTCAAATTTTTCTTCAATCTCAGGAACATATAATTCTACTAAAATTTTATAATCCATATGCTACTCCTTATCCATAACAGACTTAATAAGTGTATACTTACCATCTTCAATAACGAAAGCTTCACCTTCAAAGTTAAGTTTTCTATCTTCCATATCAACAGTATTAACACCAAATAAATTTTGATTTTCTAAACCATTACCTAACCAAATACCAGATGTTAAGTTAATATCTTTAAACCATGGCTCTGGTCTAAGTCTCTTAAGATTTTCATATGAATCAACTAGAATAACACTTGATTTATTAGCACTCTTAAGTGCTTCAAAGTATTCAAGCAATTTTTCATTACCTGTTTGAGATAAACTAACTTTTGCTCTTCCAATACCATAGATAAATGTTATTCCATGATCTTGTTGAATAGTTCTAGTTTTTAAGTCATTTAGTAATGCCATAACTGTAGCATCATACTTATCATTATAGTAATTCATATCAACAGTATTACCAGCATAATTTCCAGTAAAGTCTAGTATTCTAACCTTTACTCCAGAAACTTTTGCTACTGTATCAACTAAACCGTATATAGATGTTATATTAGTTTGTAAATCATTAGTACATATTGCCATTAATTTATCTTTAACAATATTAAATGTTTTAATATTTTTTTCGTGGAAATCATAACCAACAGGTAGAGCATCTATAGTAGTTATATAACTTCCAAGTTCATTAGATGAAATATCATCTGGAATCTTAGGAAGTGATTTAGCTCTAACTTTATAATATGTTGAAAAGTTTTCAGCATTACTTCTAACAAGTTGATTAATCTTTTCTCTATCAGTAATAAATGCAGTTTGGAATTCACACCATTCTTCATCTTTATTAATAATACAAAGACCACGTCCAAATTCGTTAGCAGGAATTAACTTCTTAGGAACAGCATCAACAATAGTTCTATATTTAGATTCGTCAGACTGATGTAGAATAATTCTATATTGGAAGTATCCTTGTATCTTAGCTCTTACTGCTTGATATCCAGTTGTAGATACCAAGAACGTAATACCAACCTTCGGAGCATCTCTAAACATTTGCTCTATGAATGGAACAATCTTAGGTAAGTTTTCACTGAAGATATCAAAAGCACATATAGTAACAACCCATCTAGGTAAGAAATTACCAGATTCTTTAATATAACTATCATAGTTACCATTATAGTCAGCAAATAATTCCTTACGTCTATCCATCTCGTCTAGAACCATTTCAAGAAGAGCTGGAATATTTTCAAGATTATCTTGGAACATTACTTCACCTACATGAGGATATTTAGCAAACATTCTTAGTGTTTCAGCACCATAATCGATAATATAATAATTTACTTCTTCAGGTGTATGCTCAATCATACTTGACCAAATAATCGTGGCAAGTAGATTTTCTTTACCAGACCCACCTTCACCATAAATAACAACGTTTTCACCTAAATCGATAGATAATAAACCTTGCTCTTGGAAAATTGGTCTATCATACATACCAATACAAGTATTTAAATTATATTTAGTAGGTTTCCAATTATATTTCTTCTTAACATCATCAAGTTTGATATTAGGATCAATATTTGGAAGCCATAATTGCTTACCAACAACAGTTTCTTCTTTAGATATATCTGAAATATACTTAACTATATTTAATAATTCTTCACCATTATCTGCTTCTGGTGCTTTTTCACTAAATGTATTTTCATCATAACTATTAACAACATTACCAAGTGTATCAATATAACTTAAACTTTGATCAACTTTTTTCTTAATAATATCACTTGGATGATATTTAGCACCCGACCAAGCAGATTGTCCTAATTGATAAAATTCATTATAACCTACTTGTAAATAGAAGGCACCAGTTGTCTTTAATGCTGCCGCATCACTAGTTTTAATCATATCTTTTGAATCTGATTGATCTTGAACTCTTAAACATACGTGGAATCTTGAGTTTGACCAAATTTGGTCATTTACAACACCACTTGGTTTTTGAGTTGCAAGTATTAAGTGAACACCAAGTGAACGACCAATACGTGCAGTTGATATTAATTGATCAAGAAAATCAGGCTCTTGAGATTTTAACTCAGCAAACTCATCGGAAATTATAAATAAATGAGAAACAGGTTCAGTTAATAAACCTTTCCTATAGTATTTTTGATACTTATAAATATTAATACTAGATTCATGAAGTTTTTCTCTTGCTTCATTAAATAATCTTTGTCTTCTCTTTAACTCTGCCTCAATTGAAGTAAGTGCTCTATTAATTGCAGACTTATCAAGGTTTGTAATAGTACCAGCTAAATGTGGTAACTTAATACCCATTTCAGAGTTTTCAAATGCAAGTGCAAGTCCACCACCTTTGTAGTCGATAAGTACAAATTGAACTTCATCTGGGTGGAAATTAACAGCAAGCGAAAGAATATATGTAATAATCCATTCTGATTTACCTGAACCAGTAGTACCAGCTACTAATCCATGTGGACCCCATCCTTTTTCATGAGCATCCATCATAAATAGTTCACCTTCTTGGTTAACACCAACAGGAACTGATAATGTATTAACAGGATTATTAGTTTTCCATCTTTCAAGAGAATTTAATTGTTCTACTCTACCTACATTAAACATTTCAAGGAATGAAACTGAACTAGGTAGTTCATACTTAGCTTTTTCCTTTTGCATTGGTACATTAGCAAGTACTTGAGCACATCCATACATATCAACGCTCTTATTTAATTCAGGAATAAACTCTTTTTGAGAATCTTTTGTTAAATTAGTTTCAAATAAACCTGATTTTTCAGGATCAATATTCAAGAATGTAGAACATTGTTCAGGTAAGTTTGATAATCTATTGTTTCTATAAATAATAGATACACCAAAGTTTAAATTAGTACTCATTGCTTTTTTAATCAAACTTGAGTTTCTTGCAAGTTCTAAATCATCAACAAATATTAGATAATATGGTTTATGACCTATAAAAGGTTTTTTTGTAATCAATTCATCTGTTTTATCGTTTGATTTACTATCATCTTCATTTGCTTCTGAAATAATTCTAGCTTCTAAATCTTTTTCAATTGTAGAACTAATAGTTGATAGTTCTTCAGGACATGTAGCAAAGTATCTAATTGTCTTCAAGTTATCCCATGTATGAGGAGTAACTTTTAAATATTCCCATAAGAATTCATTTTCTTTGTTTGTAATAACAACAAATTTTAAATCTAAATAACTATGGAAAGTCATTAATTGTAAGAAAATACTATCAATAAAATATTTAGTTAAAACATTATTACCAACAACTGCAGAAATACGTTTTTCTGATAAGTTGATGTCCATAGGAGCATCATCTATCCACATAGCATCTTCTTTTAAATCATCTACTTTATCTTTTAAATCAAATTCTTCTAATTGGAACTCATCTTTGTTTGGTTCTTCAAGTTCTATTTGAGTCTTAACTCTTCCTGTTCCAATTCTAACAGTTAAGAAGTCATCATCACCAATATTCTTGCCCCATAAGTTTCTATTATGGTTATAAATAATGTTTTGACATTCTTCTAACGAAACATTATTTTCAATTAATATTTGTTTTTGTAAAGACTTAATTTCATCAGCTTTTTTACGTTTACCATCCAAATACTCTAGATATTTTCTTCTAGTTCTTAAATCATTTCTAGTCTTTTGTCTTTTTTGATATCTTTTAGTCATAACCGGCCAGAAGAATGAAGATAAAAGCATAACTATAACAGTAACAAATGTTGGAAGTAAATCTCTAAAGGATTTAGTACCAGCAGTATATCCTTCAATAGCTGTTAAAAGAGTAACACCTGACGTTAATATCATAGTCATTCTAGGACCATATGTTAGTAATGCAGGAGCATTCTCATCTCCTTCATTTCCACCAGGAGGAGGTGAGATTATTAATTTTTCAGGTTCAATAATACTTCTAAATCTAGGAGATTTATAAAAATAGTCTTCCTTAGAATACATTGGAGTATCTTCAAGTATAGTTGGTTGATATGTAATATTAGGTTTAGGAAGTGATACTTCTTTTAAAGAACAAGTAACAAGTCCATTAGGATTATTAACTAAGAAAATATTATTTATAACAATAACTCTTAATCCATATAAGAAGATATAATCACCATGGAATACATTTTTCTTAGTAAACTTCTTATTCATGATGAATGCGCCTGCACCACCATTATTTTCAGCTACCCAGTGGTTCTTAACCTTAGTTAATGTAACATGAGTATCTTTAAGTTTATTAAATCTATATTGAATATCCGCATTTCCATTACCAATGGTAATTTTTTCTTTATCTGTTTGATAGCACTTAGTAGAACCATCATACATAGGTCCTACTACAACTTCAGTAACTTCATTAGTAATTAATTTTTTTATTGTGAAATAATCGTAATCTTTTAAAACTTTTTCATTTACTTGTCCATCAGGAAAAGATAGTTCAATATCAGGGTTGCTTTTAACTACCCAAGAACCTTGAACAGCCTCAATGTTACACAAAGTTTTCCCATCGAAGTCATTTATTTGATAGATACCCGATATCTTAACAGGTAGTTTTAATTTTCGCATTTTATCGTCATGTATTATGAAAACTAACATATTATCAACCCTTTATTATTTTTCATTAAAATTATAACAATAATACCTGTTTTATTCAATCTAATACGAATGTAAAATTAAACTATTTATATTTAGTTCTTAATTACTAATTGCTATAATAATATTGGGTGATATTATGAAAATAAAAAACGACCATTTATATAGACAAATGGGTATCGTATATTTCGATAATAAGAAATTCATGATGTTTAGAGATGCACATAGTAAGCTAGCATTTCTAGAAATGGATGAAAACAATAAGCTTCATTATCCAGAATTAAGAGATGTTATTGCTTTAGCAAATATCATGGCAGCTAAACCAAAAGGACTACAAGCAATAATCTTCGATAATAAAAATAGAAAAATTAAAAAATTCCATTTTATACCAAAAGTAAAAGTCGCAGGAATAGTAACTTTATTAACTGCCTCTATGCTTGTTGGATGTGGAAGGAAGATGCAGGAGGCACCAACTACTAGCGAACCAAGCGCTATGGAACAAGCATATCAAATGGCTATGCAAGGAGAATCTCCAAGTTTTTCATTTGATGAAGATGTTGATGTAAAACTTAACGAAGATGGATCATTAGCTATTGAAGAAAGTGAAGAAGCAAATAATTTCACACCAGAAGATTCATATAACTGGGGACAAACTGAAGATGAAATTGCTGATAAATATCTTCAAATGTTATCACCTGCAGATGATGAGTATGACTATAGATACGCAAACGATAACGTTGAGTCCGAAACTCTTAATTATATATATGCACGTGATTCTAAAGGATATGAAAGAATATTCCATGAAGGAAAACCTACACTTCAAACACTTTATAATACAATTGATGGAAACGCTAAGCTTTCTGCTGATCATAAAGCATTCTTAAAAGATTATTGTAAAGAATGGTTAGAACGTTGGCCTGAATCTGATCTTTCAGTATTTAATTATAATTTAAAAACACTTGAAATAAGAGAATTAAGCACTCAAGAAATTCAAATGCAAACAATGTCTTCAGGAACTGTTGCATGTTACTTAAATCAAGAAAATATAATTTGTTTAAATAAAGACGCAAATTATAAAGATAAAACATCTAACGACTATGTAGTATTTATGCATGAACTTACTCATGCAACTAGAACTCTAAAAAATAAAGATGTATATGGAAAAGATATTTCAATAAGATTCTATGAAGACTTATCAATGGGTCTATATGAAGATGAAGCTCTAGATACTTACTTCTGTTATCAAATACAAGGTTTAAACAATAGAGCAATATATTACACATATCAATCAAGTATCTTTAGACAATTCATGCCTTATCTAGATTATGATGGAGCAGATTACATGAATCATTCAGTAAATTACTTTATTGAAAAACTTCAAGAATACTTTGATAAAGTAGGAATTGAAACTCCAGCATATCATTTTATAAACTTACTTGATTCTCAAGCAAAACTTCACTATGACTCTCTTGCATCTCCTGATTATACAAACTTCAGTGAGTTATACGATGTATTATGCCAATTATATATAATTAATCATGTAACAGCAGATATGACTTATGAACAAACAGAAGCAGAATTTGAAAAGTTCTATGAAGATATGACATTCAACTTTGAAAATCTACAAGACCCATATCCAAATATTACAAGAGACTCATACAAAGTTCATTGGGATCAAAGAATAAGTGAATTAGGTATTGAAAACGTTAAAACAAGATAAATAGAAAGGTTATGATTATATGTTCTTACTTGAAGAAGATAAAACTATTTGGAATTTTCTAGTAAGTAAGTATTTTGAATTTGAAACTGTATTTAATGTTCTTTTTAAAATACTTATAGTTTATACAATTATTTATACAATTGTCTTCTTCATAAGCATGTATAAATTTGCAAAGAAAGAACACCAACCTGTATATAAATATGTAATACCTTTTCTTAATTGGTGGTACTATTTTAAACTATGCAATATACCTCGTTGGATAGTATTAATTCCTGTTTTAAATATAATAGCTCAACTAGTATCTCCTGCTAAACTTGCATATGAATATAAATATTCAATGTCATTTGGTGTATTCGGTATATTTATACCAATATATGCCATACCAGTAATAGCTTTTAGTAAAAACAAAAGTAGACGTAGACTAGAAAAATCAAAATCACTTCAAACAGTAAAATCTATTAAGTTAATAGAAGAAAAACTAGAAAATGAAAAAGAAGAAGATTACGATAACTTTAATCTAAGAGCATTCACTAAAAGAAAAGAAAAAGAAGACAAAAACAGAATAGAAGAAAAAATCAAAAAAATAGAAGAAGATGCTATTAAAGACGATTATGATGATATTCTATATGGCGATGACCTAAATGAAAAAAGCAAAGCCAAAATGGAAGTCAAAGAAATGATTCAAGAACAAGATATTGAAGAACTTGAAGCAACTGAAGAAAAGATGGAAGACGAAATCGTAGAATTAGACGATAAAGAAGAAGACTTAAAAGTTGCAATCAAGAAAAAAGAAGAAGATATCGAAAATAAAAGTACACTTGCAATTGAAGATAATGCTAATTATCAAGATTATGAATTTTTACGTAAAGATAACACAACTATTGCTTTTGGTGGTAAAAACGAAGTTAAGAAAAAAGCAAGAAACGTTACAGAAGAAAAAGCAGGTAGAAATAGATGTCCTAGATGTAATACTCCAATTGATAATACCATGGATATATGTCCAGGATGTGGAATGAATTTAAGAAAAAAATAACACTAAAAAGTGTTATTTTTATTTGTTAAAAAATATATATTATTTAGACATAGGTTGTTTAGGAATAAGATTATCCATGCTATTTTGATTCATAATAGTTTTAACTTGTTCATATAATTCCATATCTAATAAAGGAAGTCTTTTAGCCAAGTCTCTTACAACTGTCCAATAATCAACAGACATTACCTCAGATATAT
This sequence comes from uncultured Caryophanales bacterium, assembly GCA_946536225.1. Classification (GTDB taxonomy): domain Bacteria; phylum Bacillota_I; class Bacilli_A; order RF39; family UBA660; genus UBA6985. Next base: position 49,405 of record CAMNEE010000003.1, read on the forward strand.
TAGCAATCGTGTATCCTTCTATAACTAGTTTAGCTTCATTAATAATTCTATTCCTTATTTCTTGATTCTCAACAGTTAAAGGTTTTCTAGAATCAATTACTTGTTGAACTAAATCAGATTTCTCAGGATGTCTCTTTTTGTAACGTTGAATATAGTCTTGTACAGTTACATAAGACATAAACATACCTTGATTTGAAAAATACTTAGCAGTTGATCTAACAGAAGCATCAGGATTCATTGTATAATACTCTCCTACTAAATTAATTCTTTCTTCTCTTTCTTCATCAGTTAATCTTGTCATTTTTTCTAGCTCCTTTTTTTCTTAAAAGTCTTCCCCAAATGGTAACTCCTTGGCTGGTATTATAGCATAAAAAAGTATAATCGTTTAACAATTACACTTTTCTAATTATATTTACAAGATATTTTTTTATCTTCTAACAGCATGATGTTCTTCTTTCATATTAAATGAAGCACTATCAGCTGCCTTCTTTTGTTCTTTAAACCATTCCATGAATGCATCTCTGTCTTCAAGTAAATCATTATTTAATCCACTTAAATCCAACTCTGAATAACCATATGAAAGAGTATAATCATGTGGTCTTTCAATACTAACTTCTTCACCATCAACAATTCTTCTATGAGAATCAAGAGCATTATGAATAGTATTAGTAATTGAAGTAGACATATTTTTTAATCTATCTTCTAGAATTGAAGGAGGACAGTTTTTTGCAATAATAACAAACTCATCTCCACCTTCTCTAACAACTAAGTCATATCTTCTAAATGCTGATTCAAGTCCTCTTGCAACAATTATAAGTGCATCGTCACCTACATCATGACCATATGTGTCATTTATAGATTTAAAATGATCTAAATCTATAGCAATTACATAATATGTGTCAGCTTCTTCTTTTGTAGGATCATTTAAAGATTTAAACTCTTCTTTAAAATATGATTGTTCAGCTTTTCTATTATAAAGACCTGTCAAGGCATCACGTTTAGATGATTCATCTAGTTCTTTCATTTTCTCTTTTAAATCATCTAAAGTTTTATTCTTTTCTTCAATAAGTCCTAATAATTCTGATATCAATTGAAAAGATTCATCAGACTTATCCATATATTCTATTCTCTTTTTAACTTTTTCAAGAAAAAGAATTTCAGTATTCTTGTCCATACACAACACCACCTGAAATTAGTATATCATAAATATTATTTAGTAAATAAATTTTTTTATAATTAGTGTATTTTATCGTAAAACAACATAAATGTTATATAAAATAATAAAAAACTAGACTAATGTCTAGTTCTTTTTCTTTCTTTAACAAGTGTTATACCACCATATGGGTTTATTTTCTTCTCATTAGAATCATTCAAAGAATAAACTCTATCATAAGAATCAAAATTTGAAGGTAAAATTATTCTTGATTCTTCACCTGTTCTATTAACGGCAACTAATGCTGAAGCATTGTCCCCATTTCTTTCAAACATAATATGATTATCAGTAATTTCTAACATTTTAAGATCTGCTTCTCTTAAGAATTGTTCTCTTTTTCTAGCATTTCCTAACTTTCTAAAGAATGCGAGTAATTCTTTATCAGCCTTAGTTAAATCAAAAGGAGATCTATTAATGATATTACCATATCCTGTCATACCTATTTCATCTCCATAGAAAATAGAAAGTATTCCAGGCATAAAGTTTAAACAAAAAGCATATGCTTCAAATAATTCTTTTCCTTGTTTATACTCCTCAGGAGTCATCTTGTAATTATTATATACATACGAAGGTAATTGTTCTCCTTCTCTACAAGGATCCCAGATATATTGTCTATCATATACAAATCTATCACTACCAAATATATTAATAGGTCTTGAGATATCATGTGTAGAAGTAAAATTCATAAGTGCATTTCTCATCTCAGGTGGATATTCATTTAATATATTTTGAATTACTCCTCTTGCTTTATAAGTATCAGCAAACTTAAAATATCTCATTAATGCATCACATAAAGGATAATCCATTTGAGAATCCATTCCTTTACCTGAAGACATATAAGCCCTAGGTTCAGTCATAGCATATTTCCATACTTCACCAATAATAAAGCCATCTTCTTTATTTCTGTGAACGGCATTTCTAATACTTTCAATGAATGAATCAGTTAATTCATCAGCTACATCTAATCTTAAACCATCAATACCAAGATTAAACCATTGATCAATTATTCCACCTTCACCATATATATATTGTTGCCAATTATATGAGTTACCATTACATCTAGGTAAGTGATCAAATCCATACCATCCTTCATAATAACCATCTTTGTTTTTAGAGTAAAATGACCCATAATAACCATTAGGATCCTGAATAGCACCAATAGAATCAAAATTACCTTGTCTATTAAAATATTTAGAATTATCTCCAGTATGATTAAATACTGCATCAAGTACAATTCTAATTCCTTTTTTATGTGCCTCGTCACATAGTCTTTTAAGGTCTTCCTTTGTACCTACATAAGGATCTATTTCTTCATAGTCAGATGTAGCATATCTATCTACACTTTGAGCATATACTATAGGAGATAAATATAGAATATCAACACCTAAAGACACGAAATAATCCAAGTAATTAATTATTCCTTGTAAATCTCCACCATAATAATCATTATTCCAAGGTTCATCAAAATTAGGAACTCTTACCTTTTCATCCCATTTCTTTTGAACTCTTCCTTCCATCTCGGGCATTTTTTCTTTTTGACCTCTACTAAATCTATCAACAAAAATATGATACATAGTAGCACCTTTAGCCCAATCAGGACATTTATAATTAACAGATATTTTATCTCTCTTAGAGTAATCGTTATAATCTGTTATTTTCTTATCAGAATCCATATATAATCTTTTACTATTTGCAGTAAAAGTAAAGTTATATTTATATAAAGCAGATGTCGATAAAAAGACATTTGCTTCGAATATACAAAATCCATTTCTATTTTCTTTAAAGCCAATTTTGAATGATTTTTGACCATAGTTAGACAAGGTATCCATGTAGACATCATCTATCCAGCCTACACTCATAGGAATCTTAACAGTAACTTTATATAAGCTTCCTAAGTCATTTGTTTCTAATAAATCAATTAAATATCCTTGTTGTTCTCTGTGTTCAGTCTTATTAATTGTGTGATTATTATTTCTTGAACGAATAGAACAATCTGGTTTACCATCCAAATCTCGCATATCTATCATCCATTCTTTATAAAAATATTATATCAAACATTATACCTTTTTTGTTAAAAATTATATCTTATTCTCTATTAAATCATCTATAACACTTACTAACTCATTAGTATTAGTATTTGCTATATCATGCCCTCCATCAAGTAATATGATTTTAAATTTATTATCAAATTCATTAATAACTACATTAGGATTAACCATATCATCATTTGCTCCATATATAATAGATAATCTACTAGGCATGATATCTTTTACTTCTTCAATTAAGTTTTCTCTTACAATATTTTGATAACTATTATTTAAAAATTCATCACCATCTATCATATATTCATTTTTAACTATATTAATTAAATACCAATCTCTAAGTTTTTTTCTAACTCCATTTAAATACTTAGGTGTTTTAATGAAATTAATACTTTTCTCGGCATTTCTGAGTATTGCAGGACTTATTAATATTAATTTTTGTTTATTATCAAACATTCTATTGTATCTAATAGCAACTGCTCCACCAAAAGAGTAACCTACTATATAATCAACCTTTAAATTATGAGTAAATAAATAGTCATATACGAATGATGCATAGTCATTTAAAGTCCATTCCTTTTCTTTTGGTTCTTCTTCACCACAAAAACCAGGAAAGTTTAACTTATAAACTTCATACTTTTTAGATAACTTATCTACAAACTTACGTCTATTATGCCAAGCATCCTTACTTTTAGTTTTACTAGTATAATTATCATTATTCCAACCATGTAATAAAAGTATTTTCTTCATAACAACCACCAAAAAAGGACAAAATTAGATTGTCCCTTCCTTTAATAATTTTTTTTCACGCAAAACAAAACCTTTAAAGTCTTCTTCACTTACAATATCAACAAAGTCAAATTTAAAAGCTTCTACATAGTTATGAGGTATATGAACTATTATTTCTCTTAGTATGTTCTCATTTAAAAGTACATATACTTTATGTGCTTTTTTTGGATCCTTACATTTTAAAACTGCATGAAAACAATAAAAACCACCAGAGTATTCCCCGCATGCTTCTAATGTGATACTACTATTTTCATTAAACTTTACCCTATAAGGTAATTCAATCGTGTCAATTTTTCTTTTAAATAAATGTAACATATTCCTCATCTCACTATAAATATACCACATATAAAACAATATATTTAATATATGCTTTAAATTTAACAAAAAATATACATTTTTATCATTGAAAACTAATAAATAATAATGATATTATATGTTGTTAAGAGGGATAAATATGTTTGAGTCAAAAAAAGATAAAATAAAAGATTATATAATAGCCATTTTACTAGCAGTTATAGCCATCCTTGCAGGGTATATTTTTTCTAAATACTTAATAGATAAAAACATGGCTGATAGAGACAAAACAAAGAGTACTACTAAAAAAGCAATTCACAATTATTTTAGTAATCTTGAAGCGGATGGATATGTACTAAATGATTTTTCTACATCATCTAACTTCGACTATAATCTAGGTAAAATAAAATTATTTAAAAAAGATTATGAAATCACAATAGAAAATAACTACTATGAATGTAATCCAGAATGTAATTACATGTATAAAGTAGGTATTAACAATAAAGAAATATATAAGTCATCATTCTTAGCAGGTATTAAAATAGGTGTAATAGGAAACTATGTAGCAATTCAAGAAATATACCACAATGGTGCTAATAAACTAATACTTTATAGACCTAATGATGCTTATATTATTGAGTCCCTTAATTTCAAAGGTTCACTTAATATATCCTATAATGAAGGCATATATGAAATTATTTTATTAGAACAAAATTGTTCTACAATGAAATATCAAAATACGAAAGTAACTTATAATAAAGAAAACGATGAATTTTTAACAGAGTCTACTCCAACAGATGAAGTTGTTAATGATTCAATATGTTAAAAATAAAAATTACTAGCCTCCTAGTAATTTTTTTAATCTTTAATACTAAATACAAATAATCTATTAGTTAAGTAGTTAAAGAAGAACATAATAATTGATCCTACTATTTTACCAATTAACTTACCCATTCCTACTTTTTCAACAAGTACATAAAGTAAACCTGTATCTAAAGGGAATCCTACTATTCTTAATGTAATAAATGATGAGGCTTGAAGTAGAAATTTCTTTTTAGATTTAGTCTTAGCTTTAAATAAATTTCTATCTAATAAATAAAGAACAGTAAAGGAAACTGTATAAGCAACAGTATTAGCAAGTATGTAATTACCATTGGTAAATACATACGTAAATAATACATATAATATTAAGAATACTAAAGAAGAAAAGTTAGATATTAAAACATAAAATACAAATTGAAAATCTTTATCTTTAAATTTTTGTTTTAAAGTCTTTTTTCTGCTAAATAATTCTCTAAATACCTTTTTATATTTTCTAATTAGAGCCATTTAATTACACCTCAACAACATTAAAATTTTACAATTAAATTGTATTAATGTCAAAAAAAGAAGAAGATTAATTCTTCTTAATAGATTTCATATAATAGTTGTCATTATCTTTAAATAAAGTAATTGTTAATGAATATACTATCTTTGTATTATCATACTCTTCAGTACCTAATTCTTCATCTTTAGTAGGATAAATATCATTACTATAATCTAAAACATCCACAACAATGGTATATAAATCATCATTAAAACTAATCTCTCTTGTTTTAAATACATATTCTTTATTTACTTGATCATTATATAAACTAGAAAAAATATAGCCATTTTCTATTATTTCTTCATCATTTAATACTTTTGAATCAAAATCTTCATTAAAGTTAACTATATACTTTTCTTTAAAAAATGTATAGTCTATCAAATAACCTTCATCAGTTTTCTTAACATAATCACTTTTACCAGTTAATACTAAATAAGTAAACATATATTCAAATTTATCTCTCGAACTAGTAAGAATATCATTAGTATTTTTAAAAGTATTAATTGGAAAAGCAACATCTATACTATTCTTTATATTTATTAATACTTTATTTACTTGCGTCTTAGATAAGTCTGATGTTTCTTCTACAACTTTGGTAGTAGTTTCTTCAGACTTTTTGTTTTTACATATAGTATATTGTAATTGGTCTCTATCATCAAAGAAAGAACATCTACTAGTACCATTTCCTAAATCCTTACATTCATAAGTAATATTACAAGCATTATCTTGATTATAATATTTCTTAATATATGTAGGATATATGATTTCAAAATATAATAAAACTAATGCTGTAATAGTTATAATAAAGAATATTAAAAATACTGCTTTAGGTAACTTATTCTTTTTCTTTTCAACAGGTTGAGCATTCTTAACTATTTCTAGTCTTTTACTTGTAATCTTTTGAAAAGCATAAGGATTATTTGTTACAGCATCTGGTTTTTGGACATTTATATTATTGTTTTCTTCGTTCATACTATTCACCTTACAATAATATAATAGCATTTTCATCTTTTAGATTAAAGATACCCAAGAAAAAAATAGTATTCTTACGAATACTATCCTGTTATTGCTGTAAATGTTTCTATTTCTCTTTCAAAGACTGTATTATTATCTATAGTTATCTCGTTTATATGAGCTAAATTACCATCGAAATAAGAAACATAATCAATATTATTATTTACTATATCAACAAATCCTTCGTCACCAAAGGCATTATCTTCATTCTTTTCTAATCCACGATATACTTTACTAATACCAAGAGTGTTATAAATAAGCTCGTTATTGTCATTAACAATTAATAAATGTAATTCTCCATATTCATTAGTATTTTTAGGTATAAACCTAATAACAGCATATTCTCTACCTTGTAAATCTTTAAGTATATTTATTTTAACAGTATAAGTATATTCAAAGTTTTTATTATTAAATTCATTCTTATCATATCTATCAACTTTTTCAACATAGTAGTTATATATAAAACCATTAAAAGTTGGATTATCTTCAACTAACAATTCATCATCTAAATAAAGAAAAGCTGTATGATTAACTAAATAACCCTTTTTTTCTTTAATTGCATTATGGCTTATCTTAATCCTTAATGTATGTTGTATTCCATTTAGACTATAGTTTTCTATATAAGGATTATTAGAACTATATGTATAATCAGTATAAAGAACAGCTGGTTTGTATGTATGAACTTCATTAAACTGATACATAGAGTAAATAATAGCAAACATAGAAAATGTTAAAAATACAATCATGGAAGAAATAAACAATACATAACCTTTATTTTTCTTATGAGACTCACGGTAAATTAAAGAGTTTATTGGACTCTCATTAGAGGCTTGGTTATTTGTTTCTTCCGGTTTTTCATTGCCTTTTTCTTTAAAAAATAAATCATATACTATCTTATCAAATAAATTCATATGATCACCTATTATTTATAATATAACATTTAGATAAACAAAATAAAAGAGGACTAAAGCCCACTTAATTATTTATCTTTATTCTTTTTATTTCCTAATACAGTTATTATTACTATAGGTAAGAATATTATTCCAATTAAAGTACCAACCACTCTTAAAAAAGACTTCTCACTTTTGCCAATTTTCTTTTCCATATATTTCTCCTATTTATTATTATATCAAAAAATAGAACATATAAATACATGTTCTATTTTCTTATTCTTTTAACAATATCCTTGTATATAGTGTCATTATCAATTTTATATTTACGCTTTAACTCATCAATTGAACCATGAGTAATAAACTCATCTGGATATGCATAGCTATTAATAAAATCAACACTAATATTATTATCTAATATTAATTCTTTAATGTTAGTCGATAAACCACCTACTATAGTTCCATCTTCCATGACTACTACTTTATGTGTTTTCTTTAAAGATTTCAAAATGGTTTTCTCATCAATTGGTTTTAAGAATCTTACATTAATAAGTTCAGCACTTATATTCTTTTTATTTAGTTTTTCAGTTATTTTATAAGCATCACCTACAAAAGAACCAATACTAATAATTGTTAAATCATTTCCTTTAGTTAATATTTCTGCTTTACCAAACTCTAACTTAGTCTCATCAAAACTCTCAACTTCTCCACCTCTTGGATAACGAATTACTACAGGTCTTTTCAAAGTTACTGCTAGTTCCATCATAGACTCTAACTCCTTAAAATCTTTAGGCGCCATAATAACAAGATTAGGAACTAATCTAAACATTGCCATATCAAATAAACCTTGATGAGTTTCTCCATCACTTCCAACTGCACCTGCTCTATCAACACACATAATAACTGGTAAGTTTTGACAAGCTATATCATGTATAACTTGATCATATGCCCTTTGATAGAATGAAGAGTAAATACTAACAAAAGGTATTAAACCATCACTTGCAAGTCCTGCTGCAAAAGTTAGGGCGTGTTGCTCAGCTATACCTACATCAAAAAATCTATCAGGATAATAAAGTTTAAATTTATTTAAACCAGTACCAGATGGCATAGCAGCAGTAATAGCAACTATTTTTTTATTTTTCTTTGCCATAGAAACTAATTTTTCACCAAATACTTTTGAGTAATCTGGTCTTTTTTCTTTTAAAGGTTTACCTGTATTTATATCAAAAGCACTTACACCATGATAATCTTCAGGTGTATCTTCTGCATACTTATAACCTTTTCCTTTTTTGGTTAATACATGTACTAGAGTTGGACCATCAAAGTCTTTAATCTTATTAAATACTTCTTCTAACTCTCCTATATTATGTCCGTCAACTGGACCTATATAACGAAGTCCTATTTCTTCAAAGTACATTCCAGGTATAATCATTTGTTTAACTACTCTCTTAATAGTTCCTACAAACTCAACAATTATATTACCTAGAAAAGGTATCTTTTTAACTGCATCTCTTATACTATCATTATAATTTCTATACTTTTTCTTTGTTCTAAGTTTAATAAGTAGATTATTCATTCCACCTACATTCTTAGAAATACTCATCTCATTATCATTAAGTACAATGATCATTTTAGTTTTAGTATCTCCTGCATGATTAAGTGCTTCAAGAGCCATTCCTCCAGTTAAGGCACCATCTCCAATTACAGCAATTACATACTTATCTTCATGCTTAATGTCTCTTGCTTTAGCAATACCTAAAGCTGCACTTATAGAAGTGCTTGAGTGACCTGTATTAAAAGCATCAGTTTTTGATTCACATATCTTAGGAAACCCAGATATACCTTCAAATTTTCTTAAAGTCTTAAAACTAGACTTTCTACCATTTAATATCTTATGCGTATAACATTGATGTCCTACATCCCAGACAATAGAATCTTTATTTAAATCAAATACACTTTCAAGAGCAATAGTTAAATCAACCACTCCTAAGTTGGAAGCAAGATGACCCCCATTTTTAGAAGTAGTATTAATAATTAAATCTCTTATTTCTTTAGCAAGAATATTTTTTTCATCTAAGTTAAGTTTTTTTACATCATTTGTTTTCTTAATTCTTTCTAGCATAAAGATCATCCGTTCTTCAGGTGTTTATTATACTACAAAATAAAAAAAACTCATAAATATTTATGAGTCTATTTCTTACCAATCTTTTCAAACATTTTTATGAAGTCTTTTTCAGATTGTTTTTCTAAAGTATTCTTATCATTTAATAAATCTATTGCACCCATGTATTCTTCAATTGGTTTAACAATTATTTCAGAATTAGTTAGTTCTAATATATCCATAAATGTTTTATAAAACTCTTCTCTAGTAACATATCTATCTTTAAGTTCTAACCCAGCATCTTTAAGTTGATTTCTATATTCTCTAGGATGATCTCCAAATATAACACTATGGAAGTTATATGGATAATTTGGGTTTTCCTTTTCTAAACATTCTTCGAAAGCCTCACATATATTATTTAAATATTCTTGTCTTTGAAGTTTAAATATCCATTTTACAGGAAATGAGTCATATCCATATATAACACCTGCAATAGAACCCGCTATTGCAGCAATAGTATCTGTATCATCTCCAAGGTTAGTTGCTCCAATTATGGCATCACTAAATTTAGTAGAGTTCATTACTACATACATAACTGCCTCAAGTGTATCTACAACATAACCTGTAGAACTAATATCACTTACTTTATAGTCAGTTATATCTTCTTTAATTATTCTCTTATAAAGATCAATTGTTTCTTGTTTAAAGTATTTACCATAGTTGTAACGTCTTAAAGATCTATAAGCATCATTCTTATCTTTACCATTAAGTATATTAAGTAAGAATCTTACATATATGTAACAACCCATAATACTTATTTCATTGCTATGAGTAAGACTTGATACATCTCTTACAATAGTATATATTTCTTCTGCTTTTACCTTTTTATAAAAGCAATAATATACAATTGGTAACATACGCATTAAAGAACCATTACCATTATCAGTAATAAGATTTTGACCACATAAAGAAAGATCCATAGTCTTAGAAAAAGTTGATATAGCTTTTAATGTAGTTCTACCTATTCCAAAAGCATTGCCTGTTGATGTAAATCTTCCTTCTTTTACCCAGAAGTAAAAGTTAGTCATAATATCAAAAGGATCAATTTTCTTTTTATTAATAATGGAGTCAATAGTTGCTAAAGTCATACTAGTATCATCTGTCCAAGATCCCTCAGGAACATCAAATGTACCATATCCAAGCATATCAGTAACAGGTTTTTCAAGTAGTCTTTCTCTTGGTGCAAATTCACAATAAGCACCAAAAGCATCTCCAATTATAAAACCATATAATCCATCTCTTATCTTTGACATTACTCATCACCTATTATAAGTATAGCATAACTATTTATAAAAAATAAAAACGTCAAAGACGTCTTTACTATTTATTAACTAATTCTTCTAAAAAATCATATATTTTTACCATAGCATAAGTATCTAGCTCACAGTATTTTAAAAGTGAGTGCCTAATTCTTTCCACATCTTCCTTTTCCATATTAACAAGGTCAGCATAACTATTCATTGCTTCTCCCCCATTATGAATATCTTCTAGATTATGATAATCAAGACTTGGGTCATTAGGAAATAATCCAGGAAGAACATATTTAATAGAGTAACTTCCATGGAAAGCAGCAATATAATACCATCTTGATTTAAAAGGAATCATTAAATCCTTAATATTATCATGTATATTCATTAAATGTTCACTTAAATCAGGAAATAACTTGGCTAAATTTTTTATTACTCCTTTTTCAAAACCCATGTTATAAGCTAAGGTACATACATCTCTAGGAATGTCATTTACTAACCTTTCAGCTAAACTTCTTCTTGGGTCCTCTCCCTCTTTAGCAAGAAACTCCTTATGATTAAGTTTTCCTCCTTTTTCTTCATAATAATGAAGAGAATATTGAAAAGGTATTTGATTATATGGAGAAATACCATCATATAAAGGAATTGCTTGTTGAAATGTTTCAAAATCTAAAAAGTATAAGGGATAAGTTAAAGTATTCATGAATTCTTTAATCTTATCTAATTCTACATAAGGCTCTTTATTAGGATTTAGTTCATATTCAATTTGCATCTTAAAAGAATCATTTATATCACTTTTAAGTAAATCTTCATAACTAATAATACCTTCTTTATATAGTTTTATTTTTTTATCCATATGCATGATAGCAAGATCAAAAACACTGTTTTCTAGATTACCTGAACAATACTTAAAATAAGGACAATTATATGGTTCAAAACAATGAAGACCAATATCTTGAACTTGTTCAAGATCATTATCAACATACTTGTTTACTTCCTTTATTCGCTTTTCTATATCATCCATCATAGAGTTTACTTTGTGAGTCATATCCTCAATAACAAACAACTCTTTTAAATCAAGTTCTCCATGTCTAACATATTTACTATTTAAATGAACAATAGAAGCCTTAACTACATTTAATCCTTTTTGTCTTAAAAGCCATGTTTGATATGCTACATCATGAATATATATATCACTTATACTTGTACTACTTTTAACTTCATATATTTCATAGTTATTATCATGTTTAACAAGTATATCAACTGAACAAAAGTTATTTTCATATTTAAATGATGCTTCAGTTATTACTACATCTTTATTAAAAAGTAAACTCTCTGTATCTTTAATCATCATATTTAAATCTTCATTATAAGAAACATCAAAATGAAAACCAAATAGATCTTTAGCTATCTCTCCTACATTTGTACCATTGTCTAAAACTGAAGAATTATCAACAACATTTGCTTCTTCAGGTTTATTCTTATCAAGCCATAACATTTTATAACATTGTACAGCCTTACAATATTTTGATTTAGATAAATACATAACTATCACCATTTATATTATAACAAATAAAACTACGTTTTTAACGTAGTTTATTTATCTTATAATTTATCATCTATTATAAACATATATGTTATATATAAAAAATAGGTTGTATTAAACAACCTATTTACTTATCTAAATGTCAAATGAACTTACAAATTGAGTTTCATTTGTAATATTAGCGTTATTACTATTATCTAAGTTGTAATAGTCTTCTGCTCTATTACCATCTATTCTATTAATATTTTTATCAATATAATATCTAGAAGGATCATTTTCATCTATTACTAAATCAGCAAAACCATCATTAACGAACCTTTTATCATATATAGGTTCACTTGTTAAAGTAACAAATGATCCATCACGTAATTGATATTCCATAACAATACGAGGAATACGTCTATTATTAATTGTAATATTTGAGTCTTCTACTCTACATGGTATTTTCTTAACTAACTTACCAATTTGATTTAATTCTTTAACTGATTTTACCTTTTTAGCATTCTTACTTATACCAACTACTCCAAGTACAATAAATAATAACGGAATAAGTGTGAAAAGAAGTATAAACCAAATAGGCATATCAAATCCTGTACTACATTGTTCTGGATCACTTGGAAGATAATAAATTATCTTATTTTTTTCTCCACTTGGACTAGATGATGAGAATGAAGAACTACAAGTATATTCTTCCCCATTTACTTGGTAATAATAAATAGGAGTATACATTTTATTTCCATCATCATTATAGTAACTACTAAACTCATATTTATATGAGGTAGCTTCTCCTGTTAATGTCTTTTGTTTTGAAAGTGTAGTAAATGCTATAAATCCCATTATGCCAATGAACACAAGGGCAACAAAGATAAATATATACCAAACCATTCTTCCTTTTTTTATGTTACTATAATTAATATCATACATATTAATGCCTCCAACTCTAAGATAATTATAGCAAAGAAATTAACAAAAAAAATAAATGTTGCATTTTTTTTACAAAAGATATATATTAAGTCTTGCCAGGGAAGAAGGTATAAATTTATATGAATAAATACGTTGGCAAAACTCTACCTTATATCCTAAGTTTATCAATTGCACTAGGTGCAGCAGGATGTGGAAAGGTAGAAAATAACAATAATACTTCTTTAAGTGATTTATCATTTTCAGAGGAAATTAAAGATAATGTAGAAACATTAACTATTGAAAAACCAATAGTTGAAGAAACTACACAATTAAAAAGAATAGAAGACATTGATGAGTTTGAATTAGGTATTGAACTAGAAAATGTACTAGTAGCAAAACTTGTAAATTTAATTGATAATGATATCTTCAATCAAATGTTATTTCCAGAGTTAAGTAAAACAGTGGAAAAAGGTACTTGTGTATATGATCATTACTATGACTTAGCAAGAGATTATTATCTAAATACACATGATGAAGAGTTTACTGTTGAAGATGGAGTAATTGATAGTGAGTCTATCCAAAAACATCTAGATGAATTAAATAATACTACTTTATTTAGTGCTTACCTTTTAACTGACGTACTATCAAGTGAAGAACCAAATTTAATTAAAGCAGCAAATAGAATACTTGCATCATCTTCTATTGAAGGATGTGTTGAAGAACTAGAAAATATCTATTTGCTAGGACAAATACCAACAGACTTTGATAAAGAGACCTGGGAAACATTATTTAAGAACCTTTTAACAACTACAACTAGTTCAAGAGAGAATGTATTTGATATCTATTATGATTTAGCAGTATATGCTCATCAATTAAAATATGATGAAGAATTAACACTTAATGATTGTGGTAGATACGAGTGTGAAGAACATAAATTAGTATTACATCCATAAAAAAGATTAGATTTAAAAATCTAATCTTTTATTTTTTTATTTATTTAATAATTCAACAATTTTTTCTTCCATGATATCTGGTTTTTCAATTGGAGCAACACGCATAACTACGTTTCCTTCTCCATCAACTAAGAACTTAGTAAAGTTCCAAGTAATATCATTTTTATTTTTATAAGTTTTACTTAACTTTTTAACTCCAGCCATGGCTGCTTTATTTTTAAATCCTTTTAAATACTCTTTAGGAGAGTTTTCTTTTAAATAAGTAAATACTGGATCTTCATTTTCACCATTAACATCAATCTTTTTAAATTGATCAAATGAAGTATTGTATTTAGCAGTACAAAATTCATGAATTTCATCATCAGATCCTGGAGCTTGATGTCCAAATTGATCACATGGGAAGTCTAATACTTCTAATCCTTTTTCATGATATTTTTTATATAGATTTTCAATAGCTTCATATTGTGGTGTAAATCCACATCCTGTTGCCGTATTAACAACTAATAATACTTTCCCTTTTAATTCACTTAAAGGAAATTCACTTCCATCTCTTTTAGTTACTTTTAAATCATATAGATTCATTTTTCCCCCTCTTTCTTTTTTATACACATGTATATCCACCATCAATTGGTAACATAATACCAGTTACATAACTAGCTTCATCACTTGCTAAGAATATTACACCAGCATTTAATTCTCCTTCTTTACCATATCTCTTCATAGGTACATGAGTCTTAGCAAACTCTTGGAATCTTTCCGTATCTAGTACTTGAGTAGTTAATTCAGTATAGAAGTAACCTGGACAAATACAGTTTACTGTAATATTGTATTTTGCAAGTTCAGCAGCAGCTGCTCTTGTAAAGTTAACAACTCCACCTTTTGATGAATGATATGCAATTGTAGGTATTTCGTCATTACCAACAAGTCCATACATTGATGCAATATTTATTACTCTACCATAATTATTTTTCTTCATAATATTGGCAAATGCTCTTGTCACTTTAAATACAGATGTAAGATCTGTTGCAATAGTGAAATCCCATTCATCATCTTGCATTTCAAGTACACCTTTATCTTTAGATGAACCAGCACAGTTAACTAAGATATCAACTTTTCCAAAAGTTTGTTCTGCTAAAGATGCAGCATTATTAATATCTTCTGTACTAGTAACATCGCATTTTATTGGAAGTACTCTTACTCCCTTAGCTTCTAATTCATTTTTTATTTCTTCTAATCTTTCAACTCTTCTAGCAAGTAAAACAAGGTCAGCACCTCTTTCTGCAAATGCATAAGTCATTTGTTTACCTAAACCACTTGATGCTCCTGTTATAACTGCTACTCTATTTTTTAAATTAAACATTTGTTCCTCCTATATTTCCTAATATTTTATATAATATTTTATATAAAGCCTCAGCTTCTTCTGGATTTAAGTTAACACATTTACCTATTTCATTAGGTATATTCTTAACTTTTTCTTGAAGAGCAAGACCTTCTTTTGTAATAGAAATTGTTAAATTTCTTTCATCTTTATCTAATCTTTTTCTAGTAATATAACCTTTATTTTCTAACTTCTTTAATAAAGGTGTTAAAGTACCAGAGTCTAGAAATAACTTTTCTCCTAAACTCTTAACGTTTATTTCGTTATCTTCCCATAAAACCATTAAAGCAATATATTGAGTATATGTTAAGTCTGCTTTATCAAGTAATGGTTTATATCTTCTAATAACTTCTTTTGATGCTGCATAAAGTGGAAAACATAATTGATTTTCTAACTTAAGACAATCCATTATTTTACTAACTCTTTTAATGCATCAGCGTTTACTAAACCAACGCTTTTATTAACTAGTTCTCCATCTTTAAATACTAATAATGTTGGAATTGACATAATTCCGTATTCATTAGAGATATTTTCAGCATCATCAACATCTAATTTATAAAAATTAACTTCTTTTACTTCTTCAGATACTTGATCAACTATTGGTGAAAGCATTCTACAAGGACCACACCAAGTAGCAAAACAGTCTACTAATACTGTTCCTTCTTTAATTACATCTTTAAATTCATTTTCTTTAATTTCTTTTACCATATTAATTCTCCTTCATTGCAAGCGTTGCAGCAAGTGCACCATCACCAACTGCAGTAGTTAATTGTCTTAACTCTTTAACTCTTGTGTCTCCAGCAACATATATACCTTCAACATTTGTATGAACGCTGTCACTAGACTTAATATAACCATTTTCAAGTTCAATTACACCTTCAAAGGCTTCATTACTTGGTACTTGACCAATTGCAATAAATAAACCATCAATTTCTATATTTCTAGATTTTCCATTAGTATCAACATCAATTGATTCTAACTTTGCCTCACCATTTATACCTGTAATTGTACTATTTAAGATAAATTCAACATTATCTTTTTCTTTTAATTCATCTACATGCTTTTGTTCAGCTCTGAATGTATCACGTCTATGAATTAAATAAACTTTCTTGGCTACATTTGTTAAATAAAGTGCATCTTCAATAGCAGTATTACCACCACCATTAACAGCTACTACCTTATTCTTATAAAATCCGCCATCACATATAGCGCAATAAGAAACTCCACTACCTACTAACTTATCTTCGTTTGGTAGATTTAATTTTCTTCTCTTAACTCCAGTTGCAATAATAATTGATTTAGCTTTATATTCACCCTTATTAGTAAATACATTCTTATCTTTATCAATTCTAATTACTTCTTCATTAACTACTTCTCCACCTAGATCAGTAACTTGTTGATAAAGATTAGTTGCAAAATCAAAACCAGTAATGTCTTTAACACCAGGATAATTTTCAATTACTCCAGTATTAATGATTTGACCACCATAAGTATTTTTTTCGAAAACTAATACTTTTTTGTTTGCTCTTAGGGCATATAGTGCTGCAGTCAAGCCTGCTGGTCCTGCACCAATAACTATCATGTCATACATAAACCTTCTTGCTCCTTTCATTTAATACAATTAGATTGTACGCAATTTATTTAAAAAAGTCAAGTAATTTTATTTTTTATTAATAAGTGTACACAAACTTAACTTATATAAAAAATAAAAAATGCTAGTAATCTAGCACTTTTATTTTCTAACTAAATGAACAGGAACACCATCTTTATAAATAGGCATTAACTCTCCTATAATAAGAGGTCTTACATATTTAAGAAATGCTGGTTTCATTTGATGTTTCTTTTCATCAATCCATTCTTCAGGTATCTTCTTTTCAACATTAGCAATATCATGAATATCAAAGATATCAGTTTCACATTTATAAGGTTTATCATTAACTCTCTTTAAAGTAACCATCATTCCTGTTTTACCTTTACTAACTTCTTCTACTGCTCTTTCACCAACAGCATAAGCTTCATTAATATCAGTTAAGGAAGCAATATGTGATGCTGCTCTTTGAAGAGTCGAAAACTCTATAGCACGAGTCTTAAGACCAGTTTCTCTTGCTACAATATTACATAAAGTAATTGCAGAACCAGATAATTGTTTATGACCAAATGCATCTACTGCTAACTCATTAGCACCAGTTTCACATATAAACTTTCCTTCTTTGTTTTTAATACCCTCTGAAACAGCAATTACAATACTATTCTTTTTATCTTTAAGTTTATTAATTAACTTTAAGAATTCATCAACATCAAATGGTGTTTCAGGTAAATAAATAGCATCTACTCCATTGCATGTATCATCTTTTGCTAAAGCAGCAGCTCCAGCAAGCCATCCTGCATGTCTACCCATTATTTCAACAATTACTACTGTTAATCTAGATTTATTAAATGATTCATTATCTCTTATAATTTCTTTTAAAGATGTAGCAATATACTTAGCACATGATCCATATCCTGGACAGTGATCAGTAATAGGTAAATCATTATCAATAGTCTTAGGAATACCAAAGAAAGTATGTTTACTATTATGCATACTTGCATAATCAGATAACATCTTAACGGTATCCATAGAATCATTACCACCTGTATATAAAAGCGAATCTATTTCATACTTATCAAGTATTTCAAAAATTCTTTTATATGTTTTTTCATCATCTTCAATCTTAGGTAATTTATATCTACATGAACCTAAAAAGGCAGATGGAGTTCTTTTAAGTAATTCAATATTTTCATCATTACTTAAATATTCATCTAAATCAATTATGTTTTCTTCTAAAAATCCTTCAATTCCATTTACCATGCCATATACATGATCATATCCTAATTCCTTAGCTTTCTTATAAACACCTGCAATTGATGAATTAATTACAGCTGTTGGACCTCCAGATTGTCCTACTATTATATTTTTCATACATCATCCTCCTAACACTTAATCGTAAAATATAATAATTATTTCAATACATAAATTATAACATAAGATTTTATTTATAATTATTAATAATATATGATATTCCTTCAGGGAATATTAATTATTTATAATATTCATATACTACATATATAAATATAAAGTATAATTGTAATAGATAATAAACATATGGAGGATTATATGAAAAATAAAAATGTAAATTTAAACCTTTATAAAGTATTTTATGATGTTTGTAAAAACGGAAGTTTTTCTAAAACAGCAGAATTTACTTACACCACTCAATCAGCCATCTCTAAATCAATAAAAAAGTTAGAAGATGAATTAGAAACTCAGTTATTTTATAGAAACTCAAACGGTATAGAATTAACTGATAAAGGAAAAGAATTATATTATTATGTAGAAAAGTGCTATGCAAATCTTTTAACAGCAGAAAGAATGATGCTTGAAACAGAAACACTTGAAAAGGGAACACTTAATATTGGACTACCTTCACATATAGCATCTTTCTTCTTTTTCGATAAAATAATCTCATTTCATGATAAATATCCTAATATAGAAATTAAATTAATAAGTGGAGGAACAAAACAACTACTTGATCTTATAGATAAACATGAAATAGATATTATTATAGACACAGCTCCAATTACAACAAACAATATGGATTTAAGTATAAATAAATTATCAACAGTTAAATATGGATTTGTATGTAATAAAAAGTACTATGATAAATACAAAACCGTAAATACATTAAAAGACTTAGAAAATGTTTCATTAGTACTTCCAATAAATGGAACTAGTAATAGAAAAAAACTAGATCAATTATTTATTAACAATAATATTAAACCTAAACATATTATTAATATACATACTAGTGAAGTTATTTTAAATGCTGTAGACCACGACTTAGGTTTAGGATACTTAATTTCAGATATAGTAAATAATAATGACAATTATAAAGTAATAAATATAAAAGAAGACTTACCAACAGTAGATATAGTATTTGCATATGATAGAAAATACTTAACTACTGCACCTATTAGATTTATTAAAGAATATATAAACTATGATATAAAGTAAGTATTCTTATTTGGAATATGTAATATACCTAACTAGAATTATTAATATAAGATTTTTGAATATATAATTATACTAGAAAGAGGTAAATAATATGAAACTATTATTTTTAACAAAAGACGATTCCAAATTTAATATGATGAAAGAAAGATTAAAAGACTTTAAAGACTTAGAATTAGTAAATCCTAGTGTACTTGGATTTACTAATGAAGAAGAAATGCCTTCAATTGAAAAAGCATTAGACTATCATGAATTAACAGGTTTACCAATAATTACTTTAAATTCAGGTTTATATATAGATAAATTTGAAACTAAAGAACAACCTGTATTATTAAGAAAGAAAGTAAATGCTACAGAAACAATTAAGAATTATATTAGTAATCTTAATAAACATGGAGGTAGAAGTTTAGCTCATTATTACTCAAATATATCTATAATTAACAATGATGGTATAGTTACTACTAATACCATAAACGGAAATGAGTTCTTACTAGTTAATAAAGAAGGAAAGAAAGTAAATCTTAAAGGCAGATTACTAGATATAATAAGTATAGACTTAGAAGCCGGAAAATACTTTAACGATAGGAATAATGAAGAAATAGAAACACATTATAAAGCTTCTTATAATGAGCTAATAGAGTTTATTAAAACAACATTATATAAAAATGAAAAAGTAGATAACTAATGTTATCTACTCATTTTTTTAATATTAATTGTACTTTTTATTAATATAAATAAACTTAACGATAATAAACTAACATATGTATAAATATTATCAATTGTCTTAGGATTAGTAACTTCTTCTTTTTTAAGTCTATCTAAAATTAAAGTTTCACCTTCTACATAATGTACATATATACCTGTTCCTTGCCAATCAATAACAGGACCAAGAGTTCTTGGATCTATATCACTAAAAGTAAGATATTTATAAGTTTTATCACCAATTGTAACAGTATCATCAGTTATATCAAAAGGAATACCATATGGAGCTACATCATCATAATCAGAACCATATATTAAACCGTATTCTTTACCATTTGCATCTTGTTGCAATAAATACAAATATCTATAATATCCACGATATGCTTTATCTTCTGTTAATACATATGTATCACTTTCAGCTTCGCCTTTATTATTATATATTGTTTTGTTTGATATATCTGAGTCCATATTACCGATATACCATTTATGTGAATAAGTATCTTCTTTTAATTCATTTAAATAAAGAGTTACTTTTCCATCATTATCTACTGTATAAGCGTATTTTTTATCATCTTTAGTGGCAATCTTAAAGCTTTCAATATTCTCAGGAAGAATTGCAAATCCCCAGAAAGATTTAGCGCCATTATTTACTAGTTTTTCATATTTCTTTATTTCAGGAGAATCACTTCTATTAAAAACTATACATGCCTCATCATTTTCATTCATGCCATCGCACCCTATTACAAATGTAGGATAATCAGAATCATTTTCATCCTTAACAGCATATAACTCTAAAGAAACACTATCTTCAAATATTATTTTACTTTTATCTGTACTAGCAATTGGTGTTTCATAATGAGCATTTTTTTTTTATTAAGTATAAGCTTTCCCTTTCCAGTAATAGTAATATTTGTTTTATACTGGCCACCAGATACATATATAGCTAAAAAATCATTAGTACCTTCTACATTAAGTTTAAAATCCTCACCCATATTATCTACATTTAGTGAGTAAGATCCTTTTAAATTTTTAATAGTTAAAGTATTTGTTGTTAAATCATAATTAACACCATTAAGTGCGTTATTATCAACACTACCTAATTCATATATATCAAAAAAATTCCTATCAGGTTCTTCCATAAATGTTACTAATCCATATTCTTCTGAAGGACCATTATCAGCTTTTACTATTCCCATAAAAGAAATAAATAATAAAAATATAAAACATAAATACTTTTTCATAATAATCTCCTATACACTTTAAACTCTATCCTAGTTTTAGTATATCAAACAAATATTTATAAAAAATACTTATATAAAAATAAAAGATACTAGTTTACACTAATATCTTCTTATTTGTTAGGATTAACAAACTAAATAATAATAGACTTATATACAAATATATATTATCTCCAGTCTGAGGATTACTAATTACTTCTTCAGGTTCATCCCCTACCGTGAATGTAACACTTGAAGTTCTAGAGTCACTATAAGTTAAACTTAGAGTATGAACTCCATCACTTAAAGAATCTAAGTATTCATTATCTAAAGTAATAATTGTACTTCCTTCTTTAGAAGTAAACTCAGTTATTTCTTTATCATCAACATATACTTTGCCACCATCTTCAAATAATGAATAAGGTGCATCAAACCTAAATACTAAGTCTTCACTACCTCTATAATAATCTTGATCCTTACCTTCAACAGCATTATATGTTTTAAATTTACTTATAAATACATCTTCGTTAATAAAATGTTTATAAACCTTACGTTCTAACTTTGATGCATTCACTGTATTATCAGGAATAACATAAGGGTATTCTCCATCAGAAATAATAACTTCACCAGTATATTTAAATACATTATCATTATTATCTACATAATACCAATTACCAATACTATCAAACATTTCATATAAGGATTCTACATGAAATTGATAAACATCATAAGAGTCAGTAGTTTCTACATAACCCATATTTCTTAACTCATCAAGAGTATAATAATCGTAATCATCCATATGATCTACATAATCAAATGTTTTACCATTATATGAATATTCTTTAATATTACTTAAGTATATTTTATATTCATCACCATCATAATGCTCTACAACATATTTTTTTGAATCTTTAGTATATATTTTTTTATAATTAATTTTTTCATCAAATCTCACAGTAGCAAAAGCTATACCAGTATTAATATCTCTAAAGAATTCAGTAGTTCCTTCTACAGCCTCTCTACCTTCTAAATAAAGTGCATGACTAATACTTTTAGACATTGATGTAACTTTAATTAAAGGATCATTATTAAATCCTTCTTCCTTATCAATAATCACATTAACTGTACTATCAATAATTAATCTTCCATTAAATACTTCAATGGCATCATTATATCCTGTTTCTCTTCTTATTACTAAAGTTCCATCACCAATTATATGTAGATATGTTGTATTAATTCTATCAAAATTAGAACTAACAATATCACCATCAATAAAAATACGTTTAATAGTATTAACACCAATTAATTTAAGTTTGAAGCTCTCACCCATATCTTCTACTCTTAATTCATTAATTGATACATCATCAAAAATTAATGTATTAGATTTTTCATCATATGTAACACCTGTTACTGCATCATTATTAATAGTATCTCTGTCTTTCCTAATATACTCACCATCAATTTTAATAGTTGCATCACTCTGTGGCCAATAATCAGATGCATTAGCTGCATCCAAGTTAATAAATAACCCCATAATTAAAACAAACAAAAAAATAACTCTTCTCTTCATATAAACAATCCTCTACTCTATCTATATTATAAGTATAGGATTATTTATAAGTCAACAAAGAAAAATGAATAAAAACAGGTGTATTAATTATATGTATTTTGCTCTCTTCAGGGGGACCGAACAAATGTATGTTCTATACCTGTGATAAAAGATTAAAACCACGTAATTACGTGGTTTTTTAGTACTCTTCAATTTATAAGAATTTATAAAAGTTTAAATATTAGTATAGGTAAAAGTATAGATAAAACTAAAATATACTTACTATAGCAATTATTATATTAAAATAAAAAGTCGAATATTGTAACTTTACTCGACTTTTAAAATTTTTATATAAACGATTTATTCATATCTAAATTATATTCATTATAAATAAGGATTCTACTTTCCTCTTCTAATACTTTGCATAAATCATATAAGAATCCGGTATAAATAATTAGTTGTTTTGATTCATAGCAATATCTCCACTTTTCAAAAGAGTCATTGATCTTATTTAATTCTTCATCAAAATTATAATTGATCATTTTTGCTTTGATATTTATATTTTGTATTTGATTATATAAACTAACCAATTTATGTCCTTTTACTATTTCATGTTTTTGAATCATTAATATACTTTTAAAATATAATTCACAGGCAAATATAACATCAACTACAGAAGCAATAATAGTTGGATGCTTATGTCCAATAATGTTTCTAAAATCCAAAATATTATCACCTAAGATTTGAAATTCTCTTCCGCTCCTATATGCATTAATAGCCATTTTTGAAATACTATCTAATCCATTAAATTTTTTTTCGAAATCATTCATATACTATCTACTTTCTTTGAACATTTCATTTACCTGTTCATTATATATACTATTATTAATTTGATAGTCTAATTCTTTAGTCAATTCTTTAATATTAATTTCAATTGTTTCTTTATTAGTATTTAATTCATCAACCAATTGTTTTCCGATTCTTTCATTTTCTTCGATATACTTATTATTAGTATCGAACATCATATATCTTTTAACAACGCTCATTCCATTTTTTATACCATCTAAGAAACATGATATATTAACTAGATTAACATAGTTACAACAATTAATAAGATTTAAATAAAAACCATTCTCTTCATTACCTATTTTTTTATTTAAATAATTCAAAAACATATATTCAATTGTAACCATTATATATTTTAAATTATTCAGCATATATGCCTTATATTTAATAGTATTATCTAAATACGATACTAGTTCTTTCATACTACTAGGGTGAACTATTTTACATAAATACTTATATATATCATTGAAATCTTCTTTTTCAAAATAACCAGTAAATAAATCGTCACAATTATCCTCAAGAACTTTCCTAAATTTACCTGGATATGTATCTATAGTAATAATCATCTTATTATTATATGATGTCGAAATGATATACATAATGTTTTCATATAATGTTCTTAATATGGTTGAAGAATTAAACAAATCTTTTTGATCAAGAAGTTGATTAACGGTTTTAAAATCATTAGTAATCTTTATATATATATTTCTAGATTTAGTATATTTACTAATTCTTTTAAACTCAAAATTAGCAATTTCATTAATATATATATAATGAGCACATTCTAACATTTTCATACATTTTTTGTAATCATTTAATCTTTTAACATAACTACTAACTTTCATATTTTCTCCTTGTATTATCTATAATCAACAGAATCAGGAATAAGCTTATTAATAATCGAATCATATTCCAAAGCATGCATATATAATGCTATTTGCGATATAACATATAACTCGTGATAATTTAATCGACGCAAATCATCTTCAGTTATTTCAACATATTGTTGAAAGAAAGGTAGCAACAATTTATACATACTTAATGCGTATATTTTGTCACCATGTTTTTCATTTAAATATATCACCTTGCTTAAATAATAATTATAATCTATTTTTCCATCTTTTAAATACACACTACCTAAAAGTAGTTTTTCAATAAGTTTATCAAAAAAAGATAGACAATTATAGTCCATATTTTGTAATTGTCTATGATATGCTTGAAGCGCATATTTTATAGCATGCTTATACTTTATAAAACTAGATTCATTATTTTTATTAGATATATTCATATTAAAAATATCAATAATCTCATTTATTTGATTTTCAATTTCGTTATTTCTTTCAGATGCTTCAATTTTTAAATTGTTTAAATAATCCAGATAATCACTAAAATCTTTTGGTTTCAAAATGAATTTTTTTCTAAAATTATTAATAATATTCTTATTATAATTAATTATTACTTTTGATAAACTATTTAATGAATAATACTTATACTTTATATAATTAAACAATTCATTAATAAATATTTCTTTATGAACAATAAGCCTATCTATTATATTATTATATGTTGTTATAATTAGGTCAGCTTTATTATTGCTTATTCTAAAAATCCCATTGTTCCACATAGCATACGGACTTACTTCAAATTCATCTTCTTGAAATATTGCGTGTTGTGAAGTGTCATTTGGATGTACTGAACTTAATGATCTAATATATTTAAAATAATCATCATCTAATTCCCAATCGGATTTATTGTTATTAACTGTAGAATTAATACATTTAGATTTAAATATTACATTGTGTGCCGGAGTTCTAACATTGTATATTGAAAACGCATAATCTATGCACTCAATTAATACTCCTGCTTGTTCAATAAACTCAAAGAAATCAAAAGCACATCTCTCCCATGTACCATCATTTAATACCTTTTGATTTAAATATAAAACAAGGTCATCTATCCTATCCATAATAGTACAAATCGAATGCCATGAGTTCACTGGTTTTGTAGGTTTTTTCTTCCTGTAAAATTGATGTTTTAAAGATAAATCTATATAATCATTTACAACATTTCTAAATTTGTGTCCTACACTTGGATTTAATTTTATCTTAAACATATGTCCTCCAATCAAAAAAGAGTATATTCCATCTAAAAAAATGAAATACACTCTTATTATCAAATATTATTATACACTATTTATATGACCTTTCAAGTATTCATTTAATTTATCATTAGTACAATAAACATAACAGCCTTTCATTCCTCTAGTCATTAATGTTCTATATGTATTTTTAATAATATTATCAGCTATTCTATTAGCTTCTTCTTGTCCTTGTTCTTTAGCAATCTTATTAATACCTTTTAAAGATTGATCTGTTCTAGCTCTTTTTGAATAATCAGTTACTATATGACCATTTTCATATCTCATATCATCACCAATAATAACTCCAACATAATCAAACTCTAAGCCTTGACATGTATGAATACAACCAGCCTCATTTACTGATTCAGAATCTATAGCCCATGTTTGAGAATTACCTAGGTTCCAACTTATTCCAAAGTTATATTCAGGAATAGTTATATCATGAACTTCAGAGTTATTCTTAGCATTACCTTCACTAATCCAATCCCAACAATATCCAGCTACTATTCTTGATTTATTATTTATAGTATTCTTTTCTTCAATTGCTTTTCTCATTTCATTTGGATCATCAAATACTTTAAAATCATAATCAAAACCGTCTATATCAAAATTAGCTGTTTCTTTTATTTCTAATATATTATTTAGCCATGCAATATATCCATCAGAACCATTACATCTAAATTGACTATCTAATTCATAAGTGTATATACCAGCACCTAATTCAGTAGCATATTTCTTAATCATATCTTCACTACCAATATCCTTAAGAGTTACTTTTTGATTTTCATCTATAAAGAATATTGAAAATTTAGAAGCATTAATAATTTCTTTAATTTGGTTTTCACCTTTGTTTTGGAACATACCAGATTTAGCATTTAATCTATGAGCTTCATCTACTACTAATACATCTAACTTATTACTATCTTCATCTACAAAGTTTCCAGACCCTTGGAATAAATGATTAATATAAGTTTGAGTATAGTTACCTCTTAGTTTAGCTGAGAATACACTTCTTGGAGCTGCATTCTTAGTTACATAGAAACAAGTCATACTCCTTCTATTAAACTCTACTAATAAATTAATAGCTAGAACTGATTTACCAGTTCCTGGTCCTCCTCTAACTATCATTACATTCTTTTTATTATTGGCAACTGTATCAATAGCATTGCTTAAAGCGTATTCATATATAATCTTTTGTTCATCAATCATATAGAATTCTTTATTACCTTCTAACATGTTAGATAAAGAATCTTGTAACATTTTAGATGGTCTAATTCTCCCATGATCTATTTCATAAAGAATACTTCCATCATCACCATCTTCAATGTATCTTTTAATAAAATCCCTAAGTTTAATTACATCATTATGTCCAAATAAAGGTGCTTGAGATGTATACTCTTTATAGTTATCAGATAATAATGTATCATCATTTTCAAAATAATAATTATGTAAGTATGCACATGGTACTACATTAATATCCTTTAATTGCACTGATTCATTATAATCTTTAATTAGATTAGCATAAGTCATAGCTTGATAAGACGGATGGTTAACATCTCTTAATCCTCCACCAGTATAAGTGTTAACTTTATAAATACCATCTAAATTAGCTACTTCAGTAGCTTTATCCCATTGTTTTAATTCGACAATTACAACATTGGATTTATTTTTATTAAATCCAGACATCATAAAGTCTATTCTACAACCAGTTGGAGGAATATTATATTCAATAGCTATACCAGTATTATCTGGTATTTCATTATCACTTAATACACCTCTCATATATTGCATAGAATTTTTCCATGAATTAAATTCTGGTGCACTAGGTCTTCTTTTAATTTTTTCAATATATTTATTTCTAATCTTGTCAGCAATTATTCCTAAATCTACATCATTAATAAATCCTGATTTTACTCCTTCATATACTAACATAAATTTACCTCTTACAACTTATTATATTTTGTGCTCTTTCCTTTTGCTTTTTCAACCGGATATTTCTTTGCTGTCTTTTCCATTTTATCTAAAACTATTTGTTTAGGATCTACACCTAGCTTATCAGCCATTAATAAACAATAATTTATAACATCAGCAAGTTCTTCTTTTACTTCATCTAAATTATATTCATTATTCCATTGAAAGCATTCTAATAGCTCACCAGCTTCAATAGAAATACTTTTTGCTAAGTTTTCTGGAGAATGAAATTGATCCCAATCTCTTGCTTCATTAAATTCTTTGATTTGCTTAATTACTTCTTCCATACATTATCCCTCTTTATTTATTTTAGCATATTTTCAATGTATTTTTACAAAATTAATCAATAAAAAAAGGACTATAAAAGTCCTTAAAATTATTCTATTTATTTAATAAACGATAACCTTCTATGATTATTTGTTTAACAATATCTTCATCATATTCATTTTCTAGTTTTTTAGCTAACTCTATTAACTTATCCGGATTATTATCAACAACAACATTTTCCTTCATAACTGGATAAATTAAATATTTATTATCTAAAACTTCAATAATGATATCACTTAAAACAGCAATTATACTATTTCTAAACATTTCTACTTTTTCTTCAGTGTTATTAAAATAAATATTATATTTTCCACCTTGATCTAATCTAACTATTCCATTACCTAAATCCAATTCGTAGTTATCATTGTTTTTAAAATAATCAAAAGCTGTATAAAAATTTGATAGCTTTCCATTAAAATCATCAACTAATTTATTATTTTCAACAACTTCCATTTCATTATAAATACAGTTTTTAGTTTTTGAGACATCTAAAAAATAATGTTTTGAAGGATCATTTAAAATACCAATTAAAGTATTTGCTAAGTCATGACTAGTTGTTAAAAAATAATTGCAAGTACTGCTTTTACTTTTAGTCTCCTTAGTTTTATCTAATGATGTATATTTATATATGTTTGTTCCAACTGATTCTGTATTAGATAGTCTAATTCTAATTTTATTTTTATTAAGTGGTTCTACTACCATATCATTTGCACCTCACACATATATTCTAACACATTTTTTTAAATTAGTTCTTCTAATTGCAATTGAATTCTCGATACATTCTCAATTATAGCGTCATCTTGAGTTTGAATAATAACATTATTATCAAATACTCCAGTTTTAAATATTTCCCTTAAAACTGCCAACATAACATCAACAACTATACTATTACCAGCTTGTTTATACATTTGTGCACGTGATACAACAATTTTAAAATCGTCAGAATATCCCATAAGTCGTAAAGCTTCTCTTTCAGTAAGCATTCTTAACTTATCAACTCCACCTTTATCTGTCATGTAATTATCTACGCCTGCTCTATGTCTATTACCCATAGTTGATAAAACAGTTCTAGCAATATCCAAATCATATTTAATTTGTGTCTTAAAAGTTTTAGTTCCAGGAGTCAATACATATTTTCTAACTAAATCAGATAAAACATATTTATCATCAATTCTTGATGGATCAAAGTCGGATTGAATAATTTCTAAATCACCATTTTCATTATATTTAAAATTTCCACATTCACAATTTGTTTCAAGAAATTGTTTCATACTATATTTTAATTCAACAGGTTCAGGATATTGAAACTCTTTATCTATATTTAAATCATTTCTAATTCCAACAACAAATACACGTCTTCTATTTTGTGGGATACCATAATCTGCAGCATTTAATATTTGAGGCTCAGTAATATTATAATTTAATGATTTAAAAATTCCTTTAATAATCTCCCAAGTATTACCATGATCATGAGTAGTTAATCCTCTAACATTTTCATATATAAATACTTTAGGATTTACTTCTTTTACAATTCTTGCATATTCATAAAACAAAGTACCTCTTGCGTCTTCTAAACCACGTTTAAAACCAACAGCTGAGAATGATTGACATGGACTACCACCTACTAATAAATCAACTTGATCTCTATAATCAGTTCCATCAAGAAGGTTAATATCTAAATGAAAATCATCCTCAGATATTTTGTCTCCATAATTTGCAAGATAACTTTGCTTAACATAGTTTTTCTTCTTGCTTTTAGACAAGTATAAATCATCAACATATTTCTTTTTATCAATTTTAGAAGACATAGATTGAATTTTTTTAAACTCCTCTTCATGATCATATTCAATATCTACATCACCATTATCACAAGCAAAAACAATTTCATATGGTGTTTTATTTCTAATTAGTGCTTGTTCTATTGATCCTATTCCACTAAATAATGTAGCAAGCTTTAATTTTGGCTTTACTAAATTTTCAAGTTGAGCATGTTCTAAAAACACTCCTGTATCTATTAAATTAGGTATTATTTGTTCAAAAATATTAACAACAATACTATTGCCAGCTTGTCTATATTTATCTTTATCATTCATTTCTTTCGGAAATACAAATTTATCAGAGAATCCCATTAATCTTGTACATTCTATAGGTGTAAGTTTTCTACATGCTCCTTTAACTCCATTATATGTAGAAACATATGCATGTTCCATAATCTTTTTATTATCTTTTATCTTATCATACGGAACAAATACGAATTCACCATTCCAGTTAAATTGTTGGTTAGCTTTTTGACATTGCATAATATTAGAATTTATTTGAGCACGATTTTTATATTTAGGATTTGTAACAAATTCAAATCCTTTTTTACCTAAATAATATATAGGATCAACTTCTAAATCATCAAATAAATAATCTTTAACACATGTAGTAAGTTCCACTTCTTCAGGAAACTTGAAAGGAAGCGTATTTAAATCTTTTCTTATACCTATTACAAATAATCTTGGTCTATTTTGTGGAATTCCAAAATTTTTAGCGTTTAAAATAGGATTACTTCTTATATATATTTTATAATTTAGTTCTTTAAATGTATTTTGTACTGTTTCCCATGTTCTTCCGCCATCATGATTTAACATTCCTCTTACATTTTCAAATATAAACGCTTTAGGTTGAGATTCTTTTATTATTCTTGCATATTCATAGAATAATGTACCTCTTGTATCTTTAAAGCCACCTCTTTTGCCTATAATAGAAAATGATTGGCATGGACTTCCACCTACTAGTAAATCTACTTCTCCTTTGTAGGAAGTTCCATCTAAAAATCTTATATCTTGGTAAAAATCATTATCATCAATAGTATAATTTTCTTTATAAGTTTGATACATACAATTTGGTTTCTTTAAAGAACTATATAGTTTATTAATATAATCATTTTTTTCTTCCAAAGACATGTTTTCAGTATTTTTAATTATTTCCTCTTTTGTATATGGTAATTCTCTTTCTCCATTATCACACGCAAAAACTATCTTATAATCTATGTTTTGTTTTAAGAGCGCTTGTTCTATAGCTCCGATCCCACTAAATAATGTTGCAAGTTTAATCATAATATTTGTCTCTCCCTATCTTATTGGTATTCTTATATCTTTTAAGTTTATATATACATTATATCAGAAAAAATCTACATTTTGTTTATTTTTGTTCTGTTTTTGTCAATAAAATATCAGAAACTAAAAAAAGAGATTATTTAATCTCTTTTTATAAATCATTTAATTCAACATTTTCAAATGCTAAGTTAGATAAATCAATAGTATATTTTAATGAATAAATTCCTTTAGGCAATTGTCCATCTACAAACGAAGAATCAACTATTTTTGGGAATTCATTATCTATTTTATATATTCTCACTTCATCAATTTTAAAACATTTATTTAAAGTTTGAGAATTGTAATAAGATGTCTTTTCTCTTAATTCATCAATGTTATAACCTAGATCATTTAGATCTTTTATAATCGACATTAATGATACTCCAGCAACTGATTCTTCAAGTCTAACGAAATACAAAAACAATGGATTTCCATTTAAACTAGCTAATTGATTCTTGCTATGAATTTCAACTAAACTTTCATATCTCATTGTAGTAGTTTTTACTTCATAATTACAATCATTCGTTTCTATATCATGGCTTCCTTGTGAAGTTAAAGAAGCATTTTTTCCACTTTTTAATAAGTGTTTTAATGATATTAATTCACCAAGTAAAGGATATACTCTATCTTCACTTGATTTATTTCCAAATATATTTTTCCACTTATCTACCCAATCCTGAGGATTGTTTAATATTTGTTTTCTATTATAGCCATTATTACCAGCTTCAATAAATTTAGTACATATAAATATGAATTCATCTGTATCATTTATCTTATCGCTTAATAATTCGATTAGATATTTTTTATTGTTTCCTTCAATGGTTCTCTCTTCAACTTTAATAACTATATTTTCAAAATAATAAACAAAATTTTTAAATTTTTCATCAATAACAATTCCAACGCCCTTATATGAATCATTTTGCACATAATATGCATCATAGTTTTCTTCAGTAAGAAGTAATTTATACGAAATATTTTTTTCTTTATTAATTGTCATTATATTTCTTAATTCATCGTTTAAATCTAATTTCATAATTCTTAAAAACCTCCTTTTACCGAATTAACTAAGCCTTCAACATATTTACTTATTCCTCCATCAAGTAAGTATGGATTAACAACATTTATTTTTGCACTATTTATAACCATCATTTTTCTAAATTCGTCAGTACTAAATGAATTAGATGTCTTTTGTTTCATAATTTCTCTATAAACATCTAATCTATATCCATTTCTACCACAACGTTCAACAAGAGCAACAATTGTATCTGTAGAATTACATGGGTTCAATAGCATTTCACATGTATAATCTAAATCAAAATTAAAAGATAAATAATAATACCACCATAATGTTTTTATATATAATCTATTTGATTGAGCATATAATCTTGGTGTAACATTATCCTTCCATCTATAATAAATTAATTCAGGTATTATCTTTACTTGAATGTATCTCCACATATCATCATTTGATGCTTCTCTATCTCCTATAAAATATTTTCCGTTTGTAAATATTTTATATATTTCCTTGCCAAAGTAGCAATCAAATTTATATTTAACATTACTATTAAATAGCTCTTCATTTGTAATATTTAGTATATTCAAAGCCTTATTGAATGCTTGTGAAATCAACAATTTTAATTCTAGATATTCAGTATCATTAATAGGTGATGGCATACCACCCTCACTAATTAATGGCTCACATATAGATTGAGCTTCATTTTTTGATAATTCTTTCCAATTCATAAAAATCACCTACTTTATAATTTTATCCAAAACTAAACTTATTTTTTCAAATAACATTATTGGATTATCTATAATATACTTATCTATTCCAAAAGAAAGAATAATATAAGAAATAAAACAACCTACAGTACCATCTTGATATAAATTATCAGCAAGCGTATCATAATCGGATGATGAATTAAGTAATATATTTACAAAAAAATTAGCTAAAATTTCTTTCCACAAATAATAATTTGAACTATCAATATCCTCGCTGCCTAAAAATTTATAATCTTTATGCGATCTATTAATCTTAATACAAACTGTTTGCATTGAAAAAATATCATCTAAAGTGTCATAATTCAAACTCATAGTCCATAAAGGTTTACTAGGGTCATCAATAATTTTGATTGGAAAAATGGATCCACTACCTTCAACATCAATAGTAATACTGTGAATAACTCCTAAATTAGAGCCCTCTATAGAACAAAATAAAGAATTTGTATTTTCAACTTGCTTAACATAAACAAAAAATTCAATCTCAATGTTTTGTCCTAACCTATTCTTTTCAATATTAAATCCAAAAGGTATATTTAAATAATCATCACCTAAATTAAATTCACACAATGATTTGGAAAAGTTAAACTTTGATGTCTTTGAAACAAAAGTCATTCCTATACCTAAAGTAGTTGTGTCTTCAGCAACTTTGTAAGTATCATATAATATATTTAAATTACTAATTGAGATTTTTCCGTCAAAATACATATTGTTATTTGATGGATTCCACTCGCCATTATCATCAATATAATATCCACACTCTGTATCAGGTACTTTTGTAATAGGTATTTCTTTTTCAACACCATTATTAGAATAATAAATTTTAAAATCCGAAGTACAATTTAATTCTTGTACAGCAGCATCAGTAATTAAAGGATATAACTCTAAGACTTTTGCCATTATTATTCACCCTTTCCTTCATTTATACTAATTGGAATAGTAGAATCCAAAACACTATAAATTACTTTTCCATGAATTAATAATAACTTATCATCATTTAATGATATTTTATAACCATATGTATGGCCTAGATTAGATTTTAAAAATTCAAAGTTAATATATTTATCCATATCATTACTACTATATTCCTTATTTAGTTGAAAAACATTTTCATCAGTTGTCATAACATTGTCTATTACAATTTTCTTTATTTCAAAAGGCACTTTACCAACTTTTTCCCATTCATTTATACTAAGATCTTTTGATTCAGTTCTAACCTTAAATTCTATCTCTATATTTTTTATATTCTTATTAAATGTAATTGTAAAATTTTTAGATATACAACCATTTTCAATTCTAACAGGAGCAAACTCAATTTTTGCTTTTTTAGTTTTGCCCTTTTTAGGTTCTTGTTGTTTATTTGGAAGAATTTCTTTTTTAGGTTTATGACCAAATCCAGTTTTTGGTAAAAATAAATCAGCTAATTTTCTATTTAAAGAAGAACCAACAAATTCAGTTACATCAGACTCAACAGGACTCGACATTGAATCAAAAACATTCTTTATTCTTCTATGAATCAAATTAACAAGTTTTACTTTAGAACAATCAACTTTCTTACCTGTATTATAATCAGTATATTCAGTTATATCTTTCCAATTATTATGCTCAGCACTTTCAGAAGCTCTCAAATAATCATCTATTGTATAATTAATACCATTTTCAACATATGCTATCTCATTTAATGAATTAGGAATAAATAAACATATCAAATATTTATTTGGATCTGGTGAACTAATAGGTCCAGCCCAATCACCATCGATATCATATTTTAAGATCATACCTGGTTTTCTACAAAAACAAACAATTACTCTTTTATTAGAACCATCGTCTTCTTCATTAGTAGCACATTCATATGGAGAAGGTTCATTATTTGGAACAGTCATTAATAATTGTTCTTCATCTAATAATGTATAATATAAAGTTCCAGCCACTTGAGATTTAAAAGGAGGATTTTGTTTATATCTAATTATTTCTTCCTTAATATCATACTTAGAATCAAATGATGAACTTTGTGATTTATTATACATGTCTTGAACAACTTTAAATAAAGGTCTAATATTTTGTTTTTCTATTTTTACACCATTAATATAAGCGTCGATTCCTTTATTTTTTGGAGTAGTATTATTACATTTAGTTGGATACCACTTTTGAAATGCCATTTTAATATAATCTTCTAAAGAATATGCCCAACTTCTCAATGTATTAGCATTATAATCACCCGATGATGTTTGATTTAATAATTTAATATCATCTATAAAAGGAATAATAACTGCAGTACCTGTTTCATCATTTTCATATGGTTTTAAATTAAAGCAATTTAACACTTCCATGATTTCTTCATGATTAGAAATTGGAATAATATCATTATTACTGCGAACTCCCCACCATGCTATACCAGTATTTTTTCCTTCTTGAACTCTATAAAGAAGTCCATCTGTATTATTTTCGTTTTCGACTAAACATGCCATTAATCTTTCTTCATATGCTGATTGATTCTTTATTCTAGAATAGTAAATAACAATACCTAGTCCCATTTTATAAAATGTTGTCTTACCATAGCCCCACGAGCCACCTGATCCAGCTTCTTTTTGGGATTTTCCAAAATTTCTAACTAAATTTAAAAATTTTCCCCAATTTTGATTCAATATATCTTCTACATTTAACGGACCGGTTAATCCCGTAGCATTATAGTCTCTTACAGATATAAATTTTTTTTGATTAAAAAAAGTACTTTTAATCTTTAATTCATTACTAATACCCTCAAATAAATTAGATAATTTATCAGAGTCAAAAGTTCCAGTATTAAATTCTTCTCTTAATGTATTTTTTTCAGGTAATAAAGCATCATATGAATTTTGAATAGATTCTCTAACAAATAAGTCTAACATTGGTTCTATAGGAGACATTCCTTTTAATATACTATTACCACTATTAGACATTACCCTCATTTCAAGATCTAATCTTTCCATTATTCTGCCTCCTTTTTACTAAGATCCATATGAATGCTATAAGTATAATCTTTTTTCATTACACCAGGAATATACAAATATAATCCAATAATATCAACATTCATATTAATTGGTTCACGATATTTTGATAAAGGTTTTGGAACACCTTTTCCATCTATTTTGTAAATAATTAATTGTGGCACATTATATTTATCTCTAGATGCGATAATGTTTGTTTCATCACTATAATTAATATTATATTTTGATGGATCCATATCACCAACTATATCTCTAGTATTTCTAAGTATTTTAATATTAAAGTATTCTTTATCATCATAGTTTCTTAATTTTGAACGAACAACTTTACCAACATTGCCATTAGAATCAACTTCACCAGTTCCTGCTAATATAATATTCCATTTTTTTAATATATCTATATTACTATTTGAAATCCAATCACAAAAACTCTCAATATTATTAAAGAATGTGGATTGAGCACAAAATTTGAAAGTACGAAGATACTCATCAATCTTATCAAAATCAACATTTTCTACTAGCAAATTACTATTAGAATTATAAGCACTTTTAAATCTAAAATTTTCAATAAATTTTTGAGTTAAATCAATATTATATTTTTGAATATTCTCATCTTTATCAAATAATATTGTTTGTGGAGATGCGCCACTATAGTCCCAATCACATGCAACAGCTGATTGCATTTTACTTTTTGATGTTACTCTAGTTAAATATGTATTAAGAATTGCTGGTCCACATTCAGATGGAGAAATACCTATTTCATACTTACTTAAATCATTTCTTAATTCAATTTCTACTTGAGTTAATTCATCATATTTTTCTTTTGTCTCAGTATCCATCCATACTCTCTCTAATAACTCATAGCCGATTCTATAACCAAACCATCTTCCCATTTGCATCAAAGTATCTACTGTATCAGATTTTCTAGCAAAGTATGTTGTAGTTAAACCTTCTAATGTTAATCCTCTTGAAAGAGTATCTCCACCAGTTACAATAAAACCTAGTGAATAATCTATTCCGCTGTTCTTTTCTGGATATATTAGTCTTGGTTGATCTTCTTCATCTAAAAGTTTTGAAATAATTGAATTATCAATTACTTGATTAATTCCTTTTGAATATTCAATATTATCGTTAAATGTTTTTGCGAATCTAAATTTATATGACATTATCTCATTTATATAAGGAACTAACAAATCAAAAGAAACATATGGTTCAACATCTCTACCATAGTTTGACATGACATCATAAAAATCTTGTTTTTCAAATCTACGAGTTTCATACTCATAAACTGATCTACATTTTTCAACAAATATTTTTCTATCAATGTTATTTAAGAAATTGCTTATACTATTAGATAGATTAAAATGATTATATGTCTTTCTATTATCATGAACTAACATAGTAACAGGTTTGTTGCTTTTTTTGTATCTAAAAGTTGCTAAAGTGCAAACAAACCAACATAATGCATCCTCTAAACTTTTTGGAATTCTAGTTGTATCCTCATTTTCAATCATAGTTAATAAATCTAAATCATCATCAGAAATGCTTCTTACAATATCCAACCCATCCGCCTTTTTACCACTCATATTAGAGGCGCCAAATATTTCTTGAGCTCCAATATATTTTGGCGATTTTGGTAACATATATATAAAGTCTTTTGGATAAATCGATTCAGCTTCATTTAGGAAATTTCCATAAGGAGTTGCAGTATATCCAATATAATTCATACCTCCAACTCTATCGGTATAATCATCAATTAATTCAGTTATTAGCTTATTAATTTTTGATCTTTCAACATTAGTAACATCTTTTGTGTTTAATCCAGCTTGATCCGCTTCATCATCAATCACTAAAACTTTAGCATTTTTTAAACTAGCATCTCCAGAATTAAACAACCAATTTATTATATTTTGAAGTCTTTTTGAGTTTTTTAGACTTACAATAACTACTTTCTTATTCGAATTAATTAGATTATAAGCTTTAGGAGTAGTTTTAGTTACTTGATCAATAAATTCCCAATGAATATTACTATTTTTTGCGTATTCTATATCTTCCCTAAATCTATTTAAATTTTGTTTTCTTAAGTTTTCAATAATACCAGAAAGGACAATAAAAACATTAAAACCATAATCAGCTGCCATTGTCATTATTGATTCTATACTATTAGTTTTACCAGATTGAACATATCCCATAACTAGACCTTTAATTGTTCCAGTTTCACTTGTATCAGGAGAAATAGTATTAATTATTTTATTTGCAGATTTTTCTAAACCTTCAATTTCTTCAAAAGTATAAATTTTTTTATTAATTAAATGTTCTTTAAAAATTTGCCATGCAGAATTAATATTTTCTGGAACAGGACATTTCATTTTTAAATTTTTAGTTATAATATTTCCATCATTAGTAATAGAACCGTCTTTAATTAATTTTACGTAATCAACAAAGCTAGTCCAAATTTTTTCATATTTTGAATCAAAATCATAATCTTCTTGCATCCTACTAAAGCTATATAATTTTTCTTCTTTTATATTAGTAGAAAGTAAATGATACAATTGTAATTTCATATCATCATATTCAATTTTATTAAACTCTTTATATAAATCTAAATCATACATAAAAAACACTCCTAAATATTAATATCCAATAATTAATAATCCTTTAAAAGGAATTGTAATATTACTACATGTATAAAATGAATCAAACCATTTTTTTACCGTTTTAAAATCGTCCGAATTTCTATAATTATTTCTAACAGCAATAATTAAATATTGTGCTTCATCAATCATACACGCTTCAAAGAAATCTTTGATAACTTGATTATTACAAACAGCTCTTCCTGCTTCTACTTCAATGATTATTCCCTCATTTGATTCATATGCATCTACATCAAACCATTTTTCAGGTTTTCCATTTTCTCCATATAAAACAGGAATTGGAATTTTATGTTTTTTATCAATTTCTACCTCATAACCAATTTCACTTAAGTCAGCACTAAGTATTTTTAAAACGTCATTGCTTTCAAGTCCTTTATCTCTATCAATTTGTGAGGTAATTAATTCTTCATTTTTCTCAAAAATATTAATTGTTTCTAACAATTTATTATTAACCGTTTTGTTATTAGGATAATACACCCATCTTATATTACTCACCAAGAATCACTTCCTTTAACAATTATATCATATAATTAATCAACAATTGTATATTAGAGCAAGTATAATTAATATAAATAGCATAACCTAAAGTTATAATAAAATAAGATTATTATAAATTAAAAGGTACGGAAAAAGTACGCAAAAAGTACGCAAAAAGTACGGAAAAGGACAATTGAAAGGACACCCACCATCGTGTTAAAATGGTATCATATGAAATTAAACTAAAAAGTTTCATAAAATACATAAAACGACAGTTTTCGACAAAAAAGTACAAAGTCCGATAAAATAAGGCTTTAAGTGACAAAAAAGAACGAAAAAAACACAAAAAAAGAAGAAAAAAAACACAAAAAAAACACGAAAAAAGCAGGAAAAATACCAGAAAAAATAACCTTCCATATAAAAAATCAATATGGTAAAATATATACAATAAGAAAAAATATCGGAGAAGATGAATTACATCTTCTTTTTTTGTTGTCCCAAAGATTTGGAGGTATAAAAAATGAAAGAAATAAAGAATCCCATATAGTTAACACTATAAAATAACAATATTACAATAAATACGATTAATTGCTGAACACAATTAATCCCCAATTTTGCAAGTGCAAAATAAGTTTGATATCACGAGAAAGTCTTATTTATAAGGCTTTTTTTGTTGTGGTGATATCAATATCTTATGCTCTTACATAATTAGTTATTAATAATAGCTAATTAGTGTGATAGATAATCCCATACGTGGGATATAGAAAGGAGGTGATTTTATGAATAAAAGAAGAACTCATGTATCAATTGCTTTTGATATTGATGATCAAATTCAAGACTATTCTAATTTAAAGAAAATCAGTTATTCTGAAGCAATTAGTCAATTAGTATCACTAGGTTTAAATAATATGAATCTAGTTAAAGAAGTTGATAGGACTAATTCTCTACTAGATAGAATTTATTCTAAGAGCTGTTATATTGTTGCCCTACTTGAACAAATCTATTCAGATTTTGAATGGGACAAAATAACTAAT
Organism: uncultured Caryophanales bacterium; assembly: GCA_946536225.1. GTDB lineage: Bacteria > Bacillota_I > Bacilli_A > RF39 > UBA660 > UBA6985. Next base: position 90,069 of record CAMNEE010000003.1, read on the forward strand.
CCAAAAGAAAGTAAAGCTTTAAATAAATTCAAATCTAAATTAAGCAAATACAAATTAGATGATTAAGGAGGTGATAAAATGCACAAATATCTAATTAGAATTAGAAAAGAAGTATTTGATTTATTAAAAGTAGAAGCTAAAGCAAGAGGAATAAGTATTAATGATTTTATGACTTATTGTATTGAAGTCGCTTTAGCTGAATACATGAATGAATCAGCTGAAGCTTTTAAAGATTCAGTAAAAGACAAAGCTATTCAAAGAGAAAGGAAAAGATTACAAAGTGAGCAAGAGCCATGGAAAAATGTATTATGACTTATTGAATGATAATTTGAGTAAGAGCACAATCGTGCTCTTCACTCTCCTATTATCTAATTCAAATCAAAAAGGATATGCATTTGGATCAAATAAGTATTATGCAGAAAAATTAAAATGTACTACAAGAACTATATCTTCTTTATTAAGAACTTTAGTAAATAAGAATTACATAATTATAGAACATCCTAGAAGTTTTAAAAGGAAGATATATATTAGAAATAAATTTCCTACTTGATAGAAATAATATTCTACCTTGATAGAACATTTTATCTAACATAATAAATAAAGATAATATATAAATATAATAGTTACACAAAGGCCTTAGTAAAAGGTAAAGGAGGTTTCGGTATGAAAGATTTAGTAGACTATATAAAATATCATGGATATATTACAAGTATTAGAGACAATGTAGATAAAGACTATATCTGGTTTGATATATGTCAAAAAGAGACATATAAAGATAAAGACAATATGGATAGGACTAACCTATCCTTTTTTAGTGCAAGAATGTACAAAGAATATATATACAAAATTGAACTAAGAGTTGGTAAAAACATTTATGTAGAAGGTATCCCAAAGGGATACATAGACAAAAATGGTCATAGACAAAACTATATACATGTATTAAGAATAAACAATTTAGAAGTTAATAAAGAACCACCACTCTATGGTGATGGATATTGGAATGGTAAAAAAATAGAATCAGCAAAAGCAACACCAGAAGAACAAGCTGAGATGCAAAGAATGATAGATGAAATAACAGGAGGCAAATAATATGAGTGCAAAAGAAACATTAAAGTTAATATCAAAACAATGGTGTTCTATAACAGATCTAATGAAATTATTAAATTGTGGTAGAAATAAAGCACTTGAGGTTAAAAAAGATATTAAAGATAAGTTAATAAAAGATGGATATTATATTCCAGGTAATAACTTACCTATGCAAGCTGTTGTAGATATATTAAAAATAGATATAGATAAACTCGAAAGAATAATTAATCTATCTAAATAATATTTGATTAATCATATTAAGTATGCTATATTACTCATACGAAACAAAAGCGCTGACTTTACAGCAAGGTTGTTTCTATATATCTGAGATGCAGTCATCAAGGATATATATGTGCCTGAGATGGAATCGTCAAGGACACAACAAGCACTCAAGTTGGCTTTCCGACAAGGGTGCTTTTTTTACTTATACGATTATTTTATAGAGTATTTAATCGTAAAAGGAAATTTTTATATAAAAAATATCATTTTATAATTCTTCGGCAAATCTAGGATGAATCCTATTTTTGCCGTAAACAAATGTATATTAAACAAACAAAAATCAGAAATAAATTATCAATTTTTTCCAAACACACTGATAATTTTTAATTTTTCAGTTCAAAAGGAAAAACATTAACCAGATATGGAAAAACCATAGCTGGTTTTATTGTGCAGAAAAATATAAAAATACATGCTATACTAGTAGTGTCACAGGTAAACGAACGTATAGCATAATAAGGAGGTATAAAATGGCTGTACGACAATTACCAAAAGAAAAAGCTACCAAAGATGGTAGACGTTGGGTTTTCTATGACAAAATAAAAGTTAATGGATTAACTAAGACTTATATGTCTAAATGTTACATAACTAGAAGTGAAGCACTAAGAGCTGAAAGAGATTTTCTTGTAGGATATGAAACTAAAGCGATAAATGTTACTAATATGACATTTAAACAACTTTATGAAGAGTTTTATGATTATAAAAGAGATAAAGTTAAAGCTACTACTCTACGCTCTTATAGAAGAAATATAAAACAATTAAGTGAATTCTATGAATTAAAGATTAAAGATATAACACTTGATCATTATATTCAATGGAGAAAAAGAATTGGTGCATTAGATCAAAGAGATAAAACTAAGAATGGTTATTATAAATTATTAAAGACTATTCTTAACTATGGTACTAAATGGCATGATTTTAACTTCACTTCTATTTATAACAAGATGGAAAAATTTAATAATCCTAATAGACCACCAGAAGAAATGAAATTCTATACTTGGGAAGAGTTTAAACAATTTATATCAGTTATAGATGATATTAAATGGAAGACTCTATTTGAAGTATTATTCTTTTGTGGACTTCGTAGAGGTGAATTAAGAGGCCTTAGCTGGGATAATATAGATTTCTTTAATAAAGAGTTATCTATAGTTAAAAATGTTGTTCAAGAAGGAGATTCAAGACAATATATAATAACTACTCCTAAAACAAGAACTAGTGTTAGAACATTACCAGTTACAGAGAAAGTAATGAATGATCTTCATGAGTTATATTTACAAGAGAAGAAACAATATGGATTCAATGATAAGTGGTTTGTTTTTGGAGATAAAGAACCCCTATCCGCTCATGTACTTAGACATACAAAAAACAAGTATACTCAACTTGCTGGTGTTAAACAAATAAGAATCCATGACTTTAGACATAGCTGTGCATCAGTATTAATTAACAATGGTGCTAACATAATGGTCGTAGCAAAATTCTTAGGTCATGCTAAGATAGATGAAACCCTAAATACATATTCTCATTTATTTAAAAATAAGATGGATGAAGTAGTAAAAACAATGAATAATTTAGAGTAAAAAAATACTCTACATACCCTTTACCTATACCAGTAGTATAGATAAAAGTATAGATAAACCCAGTTTTAAGTCAATCAAAAAATACCGAAAGTACGGTATTTCCTGGGTTTATCAAATTTTTTTAATCGATTTCGCTCTCTCCAGGGGGAAGAGAGCATATTTTTTAACTAAAAAAGAGCAATTATTTGCTCTTTTATTGATTCTTAACATCTATATGTTTAAATGTAATAAGTATACCTGCAGTAAATAGCACTATATATATAATATCTGCTATCAATGAATTAGTAAATGTTAATTGTTTAAATGCCGATTTACCACCAAACATAAATTCACTTAAATTCCATGTATAAAAAGGTAGATATACTAAAAACTCAAACTTATTTATAAGCATATCTAAAAAAGGTGGAACTACTATTAACATAAAACTTGCTACTGCTGATAAAGCAGTATTTCTAGTTAATACAGACACAAATAATATGATTAAAGTAAATATAATAAAATATGGAATATTATATAGGAAATATAATCCTAATAACTGAAAACCATTTAAAGCAAGTACTTTACCCAAACTATAATCATATACAAGTGCTAAACCACCAATATCAAATGTTTTAATAAATAATAAACCACATATAATATTAACTATTTCAAAATATACTATAAATAATAAAGTTGATATTAAACATGTTATTACTTTAGCAAGTGCAATCTTATTTCTAGAGAATGGTTTTATTAATAATTGTTTAATTGTACCTTTATCAAATTCATCACTAAAAATACCACATGCAATAACAACTACTCCAAATATAATAAATATAGAAAATTCAGATAAAGGATATGCAATATACTCAGCAGAATTTGCAAACTCGCTTTCAACATCTTCTAACATATCATGTTCCATTTTATATTCAGTTAACTTAATATTCATTTTTAATTCTTCATATTCTTCTTTTTTATCTTTATCTGAATTTTCATATTGATCTCTTAACTTAATATAATTTGGATAACTTTCTAAATATTGATTAAGAGTATTAGAACCTAATTTAAAGTTATAAGGTATATTATGCTTTATTCTATATTCTAAAGTCTTTTTATATACATTAAAGTATTCATCACATGAGTTTTTATTAATTTCTGAACATACCGTTTCTTTATTTAAATTATTTAAGTCATTCTTAACTTCCTCAATTGGAACAAAACTATCAAGTTTTTTTAGTGCTTCATTAAACTTATTGTTATAATCTTCAACTGACTCATATCCTAAATCAGTATAATCATAATATTTTTCATTAACATAATTTTTAACTAAATAAAAAGAATAAATATTATTTCTAATATAGTTAAATTCAGCAGAAAGAACATTAAAGTTTTTACTCTTAGCTAACTTTAGTGTATCAAGATTTGCAAGTGCTTCTATATATAATTCTTTTTCTTCATCCGTTAATGCACTAATATTTTTTTTATAATTAGAAACTTCTATTTCAGCTTCAGTAATTTGATTATCAATAGTACCTTTATTAATTAAATCTATTTCTTTTTTTCCTAAGAATCCCATCAAGATTAAAAACGCTGTAACTATAAATAAGAATATATAAATAGCTTTCTTATGAAATACTTTATATAATTCATTTCTAATTAAATTACTCAATGATATTACCTCCAGTCTCTTTAATAAACGCTTCTTCAAGACTCATAGATACTTTATATAAAGAATATATTTCATACTCATTAGATAATAATACTTTTAAAATACCATTAATCTCTTTTTTATCAACTTCAATTTCAAAGTGTTCATCATCAATAACTTCTATATTTTTATCTTTAAATAAAGTTTTAATTCCTCTTGTATTGTTAAGTTTAAACCTATATTTAGATATATCTAAAGATTTTAACTTTTTAACAGAAGAATTACTTACCACTTTTCCATTTTGAATAATACATGCATCTGTTATAAAGTTCTCTAATTCGCTTAAGTTATGAGAAGAAATCATAATAGCCATTTTATTCTCTTTAGCAAGCCTCTTAATAAGTTCCCTTATTTCTAGTATACCTTGAGGATCTAACCCATTAGTAGGTTCATCTAATATAAGAACATTAGGTTTATTAATTAATGCTGCAGCTATTCCTAATCTTTGTCTCATACCTAAAGAATACTTAGATACTTTATCATCAATACGTTTCTCTAATCCTACTAATTTAATTAATTCATCAATATCCTTTTTAGTAATACCTTTATACATATTAGCTATTAATTTTAGATTTTGTCTACCAGATAAGTACATATACATATCAGGAGACTCAATAATAGCACCTACACCTCTAATAGCATTTTCAAAATCTTTCTTTAAATCATATCCATTAATTGTAACAGTACCACTATCAATTGATTGAAGACCAAGCATAAGCTTAATAGTTGTTGTTTTACCAGCACCATTTGGTCCAATAAAACCTAATATTTCTCCCTCGTTTATTTCAAAAGAAACATCATGAAGGATTTGTTTTTTTCCAAACTTTTTATTGATTTTATCTACTTTAACAATTGTCATATCATCACTTCTCTATTATTTACTTAATAATATTATACAAAATATAATAAATATTTTAAAGAGATGCATAATAAAAACACTAGTTTTTACTAGTGTTTTTAAATGGTTTTCTTTCTCTTTTTTTAGGACTATCATCTAAAGAACTTGGATCTTCTTTTATTGAAGATACTCCTATACTATCTAACTCATCCATTAGACTTTGAGTTTCATAATATCTAGTTGGATTCATCTTAACAGCAGTTTGTATTCTAAACTCTAATTCAATTAACTCATCTTTAATCATTGGAAATATTTCTGCATCTGATAAGTTTTGAGATGAAACAATATCAGAATACTTTGACATTAATGATTGAAATTCTTCTCTAATAGAACCAATAAATAATGGATCTATTTTTTTAATTAATTTAATATCTTTTTCAAACATTGTAGGAATTGGAGTAGTAATTTTAATGCCATCTTTATCTTCTTGGTCCATAACTGGAGCATATGTTTCTACTCCATCAACATTCGAAACTAATTCCATATCTACTATATCTTTGTTCTTCTTTATTTTAAATTTAGCTAATATATCTTTTAATATGGATTTTTTAATTTCTTTTATTTTAGTTTTATATACTTTTTTGTCATCATCACCATATAGAAAATAATCTCTAATAGTATCAAAACGACTAGGAATAAAACTATAAAAAAAGTATCCAACATCTATAACAGCAGATATACCAACACCTGAAAGAAGAGTTAAAAGCCATATTGCTGGGATTACTTGTGAAAACACAAGTGCTCCAACTACAATAAGTGCTGTTCCTCCAAGACCCGCTGAAATAATACCATTAAGTTCAAGCATATCATTATAATAGAATTCATCAAAAGTATCTACTAAGTCATCTCCTAAATCTTTAAAATATCCCACTAAATTATCTAAAGACTTTTTAGATTTCTTTTTCTTTAAAATACTTATTAATTCTTTCTTATCTTTTATAGTTAGTTCAGTATTTAAATTATCTTTATCATATTTAGTTAAATCTGTTTTAATTTCAATTCTACCAAGTGAAAATAATTTACTTATGTATGGATATTTTGATGGATTATTAATTTCATCATCAGATAAGTCTAATTTATAATCATTTCCATTATATCTAACAACTATATCTCCATTTTCTTTATAGTCTATATTATAAAAACTAGTATCTAATTCTTGCTCCATGTTTTTAAAAAACTCTTTTGTAGTTATTTCATTAGTACCTAAATAAACAGTACCAAATTCTGTAAAATGAATATTGTTCACAATATTTCCCCCTATATATGGAAGATATTCTATATCATTATTTATAAAAAAGCAAATTAAAAAAGATATTGAAATTAATCAATATCTTTTATTCTTTCATATAACTTATTACATCCTTCAAGTATATCTTGGTACGCTTCTTCAAAGTTACCTGTATACCAAGGGTCCCTAACTTCTCTATCAAGTAATAAAGATATCTTATTATCTTTATCACTTCCATATATATTAAGTAAGTTTCTATAATTATTATTATCCATACATATTATATAATCATAATAATCATAGTCTTCTTTAGTAGTTCTTGAAGCTTTTCTTTTCGAATAGCTAATATGATATTTATCCAATATATCTTTAGCAGGTGGATAAATATCATTACCTATCTCGTCATAAGAAGTAGCTTTTGAGTCTATTATGTAGTTACTACTATTATTAACTAAATCTTTCATGATAAACTCTGCCATAGGAGATCTACATATATTACCATGACATATAAATAATATTTTAATCATTATTTAGTTCTTCCACCTTTAGTAGATTGAAGAATATTCATAATTCTTTCTTCATTTTCTGCATTAACACTTAAATAATATTCCAAATCAATATCTTTATATCGATTAGCAATATTTTCTGTCTTTTTTAATTCACTATTTTGTTTCTTTTGGAAACAACCTAATACTAAATAATAATTATCACTAATATTCTTAAGCATTATTCTAATATCACTAAACTTTAATTCTCTAAATCCATTTAAGTTTTCATTATTATTAAATGTTTTAATTTTATTATTACCATTTCCATATTTAAAATTATTAATCATAGTAATAACATCATCATAGCTATCAACAGGAATAGATTTTAAATCTTTTTCTAAATATGTAGAGTCATCTGTTGATCTTTGTAAATATATTAAATTGTTTTGTACTTCTTTTTCTTCAGTTACTTCTACTTCCTCTTCAACAACTGTTTTAAATACTTCACTCTTAGTTTTTACATAGTAAGTATATAATGCTCTATAATCTTCATTTAACTTACTATATTCACCCATATACATTTTACTTAATTCTTTATCTTTATATACTTCATGAGAAACAAGTTCTGCTTTATAAGTTAAAAGTTCTCTATTTAAATTATTAAGTACTGATTTATAAATATAATCAAATGCATCTTCATCTAATCTAGATACATCAGGAAACATTGAAAAAGTTTTATTAAATCCATCTAACATAATATTTTCAGTTAAGAACTCAATTTGAGTATTATGTTCTTCTTTGTTATTACTGTCATCTATGACAGAAATATCAAAGAAAGGATAATCTTTTACTTTTAAAACATCTAATAAGCTACTATAGTATTTTTTACCTTGAGTCTCTAAACTATTTCTCTTAACTGTTTCTATTATTATTATTAAGTTCTTATTAGATATATTATATTTTTCTCCCAATCTAAATAAAGCGTCTGCCCCTGTATTCTTATCTATATAACCATTATTACTAATATCATCATATATAAACTTTAATTTAGAAATATAACGTATGTTATCTTCAGAATCAATTTTTCTTCTAGATTCATCTAATTTTTTTATATACTCGTTTTTAAAATTATAAACAGCCTTATATATAGCATTTAATTGACCATTTATATATTTATCTCTTTCTGGAGTAATAGATTCAGGTTTAATCTTATATCCTACAGTTAAATTTCTAATATTATCTATAAACTTACGAGTATCACTTTGACTATAAAAAATTGGATAGAAACACTCTAAAGCAGGTATAGATTCATATATAGATAATGGATCACCATTTAATATATCCAATATTGAATCTAATATTTCAACATTTCTATATGCAACAGCATTATTATGCCTTGCAGTATAATGTTCACCTATTTCTTTTTTAATGATGCTTTTTAGTTGAGTTATATTTACAGCTGTTTCTTTTTCCATTTAAATCACCTATCAATATTATATCTTATAAATAAATTATTTATAATTCTATTTATTCTAATTTTACAAGCTTAATAATAAAAAGAATGCCTAAGCATTCTTTCTTTTGTTACATTTAAAAATAATAACTGAAAAAATATAAGTAATCATTGCAATTATTATAAGAGCAACAGCTATACTTCTTTTACCACCTTTAACAAAACCATAGAAGTCATATTTAGGATCTACAGTATTATTATCAAAGTGTGCTATTAAATTTGATACATAAAAAATAGCATATGAGAATAAAGGTAATAAACATAGTAATGTACTTTTAAAACTTAAATCATTCTTCTCATATTTTGTATATGATATAAATGCAAGTATGGGTGCCACTAAATGGAATACAAAATTACTATTTAAATATAATAAATAGAAATTCTTTCCAAGTGATGGGGATAACCATAAAAGTGTAATTATAAATGTTAAAGTAACTGCACAAGTTCCCATATATTTAATTACATATACCCAGTATGGTATATCACTTCTTTTCTTCTTTAAAACTCTATACTCATATATTGCTAGTATAAAAGAAGAAATACCAAGTAATATATTAGAATCTACAGTAAAGAACTTAAATATAGAAAAACCATTTTCATCAAGTGTATTACCTTTTCCAGTATCAAATAATTGTATTTGATAAAACATTACTATTGTAAATATTAAAACTAATACAAAAATAATAATATTGTATATAAATGACTTTTTAATATTTTTTTTATCTTTCATACGAACCGCCTTACGTTTAAATAATAACATGTATAAATGAAAAATAAAACAAAAATAAAACTGGAATAAATCCAGTTATTTTAAGCGTTTTGTTTTGGTTCTGCATCACATGAACAAATAAAACGAGGACTAAGAAATTTTGATGATAAAATTACTGTATTTGTCTTTCCATCAACAATCATAAATCTTACAGTTTTATCATCAGGAAACATAGCATCAATTTGTTCAGAAGACATCCCACTGGCATCAATTTGTCTTTGTATATGATTTAACTCTGCTCTATAGTAATTAAAGAATCCCTCTTTACTCTTAAAACCATTAACATATAAATCTGCAGCATCACTAGGAATATCAATACCCTCAGGTAGTGTTTTTATAAATGCTGTTTTCACGTCCTCTATAGACATAACGATACTTTGTTCTAAACTATCAACATTTTGTCCTAAATACGTTAGAATATTTTCACCATCTGTAAGGGCCACTCCAAAATATGGAGTATTAGGTTTAATTCTCTTAGATGTTTTTTCATCTAACTTAACTTTATTAAAAAAACTATTATCAAATTTATACATTAAAAAGATACCTTCGAAATTACCTGTATTAGTTAAATCCAAATCTTCTTTAACATCATATACATATAATTCTACATCAGCTGATCCTGGAGATGGCAATCCCTCGAATTCTTTTTTAACTAAGTATTTTCTCTCCCCAGCATTCCTTACCTTTTGAGCATACTCTTCTAATGATTTAGTTTTAGCAACTTGCATAGTCTCAAGTACTGATGGAATTGCTATAATCATAATAATCCCAAGTATAACAATTACTGCAAGTAATTCTACTAGTGTAAAACCTTTATTATTTTTCAACTTTAACATATATCCTTCACCATTATCATAATAACATATTATTGAATAAAAAAACTAGCACTAAACGCTATTTTTTTCATTCAATATTACTTCACTCTTTTTTACTTTAGATACTGTTTTAAATTTAATTAATAAAAGTATAGCTATCATAGCAAAAAAATGGAGCCTTTCGGCTCCTTCAGGGGGTTTTGGTTGATATACTCTAACATTGAAACTTCGTTAGAGATACCAGCAAGATAATTACCTATCTTGCTTATATTAAATATAAATATAATTAAAATATTTGTCAATATTATTATTAATCTTTATTAATTAATTCATTAATAAGATTTTGATAATATTTATAATCTCTAAAATTATTCTCTATATTATTAAGTATAAACTCTTCAGAATCTTTCTTACATTGTAAAAGTATTCTAGAGTCTTTAATAATATCACTTATTCTAAATACCATATCTCCATGCTGTTTAGTACCAAATAAGTCTCCACTTCCACGTAACTTTAAGTCTTGTTCACTTATATAGAAACCATCATTACTTTCACACATTACATTTAGTCTATCTGACTCTTTATCACTTATTAACATACAATATGATTGTAAAGAGTTTCTTCCTACTCTTCCTCTTAATTGATGAAGAGTTGCAAGACCAAAGCGCTCGGCGTTAAATATAACCATACAAGTAGCATTAGGTACATCTACTCCAACTTCAATTACAGTAGTTGATAAGAGTATATTTGATTTTCCATCTTTAAAGTTGTTAATAATCTTATCTTTTTCAACACTTTTTAATCTACCATGTAATATATCTATCTTATAGTTACCTTCTAAATTTTCTTCTAAAGTCTCTTTAACTCTTTTTAAGTCATTAAGTTCTGATGTTTCTTCTTCATCATCTATTAAAGGTGAAACAACATATACTTGATGACCTTCTTTTATTTCTTCTTCAAGTTGTTTTACAACATTCTTAATACTACTAAACTTATGAAGAGTTGTAATTATATCTTTTCTTCCCTTTGGTTTTTCTTTAATTATAGAGATATCCATATCACCATATATAGTTAAAGCATAAGTTCTCGGAATTGGTGTTGCACTCATATATAGTACATCTACAAACTTACCCTTATTCTTAAGAGCATCCCTTTGATTAACACCAAATCTATGTTGTTCATCTGTAACAACCAATCCTAGATTACTAAAGACCACTTTATCTTCTAGAATAGCATGTGTTCCAATTACTAGATCAACTTCCCCTGTTTTTAAGCCTTCTAAGATGTTTTTCTTATCATCTAGACTTGTTGAACCAGTAAGAAGTTTAACATTTATTTTTAAGTCCTTAAATAGTTTATTAAAGGACTCAAAATGTTGGTTTGCTAAAACTTCAGTAGGCGCAAGCATTGCACTTTGATATCCTGCTTTTCTATTCAGTAAAATTGAAAGAAATGCCACGATTGTTTTTCCAGATCCAACATCTCCCAAAACAAGTCTATTCATTCTTTTTAATCCTTTAAAGTCATTTAGTATATCAACTAACGCATCCTTTTGATCATTAGTTAAATTAAATGGAACATAACCTATTACCTCATCTAAATCATTCTTATCTACTTCTTTAACAACAAAGTTATCCATCACTTGATTTTTAAACTTTAAAAAGTTTATTTTAAACATAAATTCAAATAACTCTTCATACTTAAGTTTTAAAAGAGACTTTTTAAATTCTTCTGTACTTGTAGGATTATGAATACACTTAATAGCAGTAAGACTATCAATAAGTTCATATTTATCACTTATATAACTTGGTATTGTTTCTTTTATCTCTTCATATTCTAAAGCATCATTTATAGCTTTAATAAGTGTTGCTTTCTTAATTTCAGTATTAACATGATATACAGGTTCTATTCTAGTCTTATAAATTGGTTCCATTAATACTTTATTAACAACTAAAGTATTCTTTAACTCTTCATACTTTCCAACTAAAGTAAGTTCTCTATTTAAATATAGTAATTTATATAAATATGATTGATTAAAAATAGTAACATTAATAACACTATTAGAAGTTTCAAATTGAAATCTTATAATAGATTTTATTTTATTAGATCTAAATACTGTAGGTTTAGAAACTACTCTACCAGTTAAAGTTACAATAGAGTTATCTATAATATCTCTAATATTAACAGGCTTATAAACATTATACCTATAAGGATAATATCTAATTAAATCATCTACTGTATTTATACCCAATTCTAATAGTCCTTCAAGTGATTTAGGACCTATGCCTTTGATGTTCTTAAGTTCCATTATTTTCTCCTTAAAAAAATTGTACCACAAATAAAAGTTTTTGTTGACAAAAAGGGTACTTTAACTTAATATATGAAGTACCAATTCACTTACAGGCGAATTGGTGCTAGTATCACACTAGCCAACCCCTTTTTATTCTTTGAAGCTGCTCTCAGGGGGGCAGCTTCGTTTTTTTATTTAAAAATAAATACCACTTTTTTAAGTGGTATTTTTAATTATATAAAATGTACAGCATCAATGATGTCTAAAAGAAGTGTTGCTCCTGTATAAGCAAGAGCCATAGATAAAAGTACTTGTAAAAACATAGCCTGCCATCTATTATTCTTCTTTATAAATACGTTAAAGTTTATTCCACTAACACCATATATACTAAGCATTAGCATCAAAGTATATAAAGCAAGTCTCATTTTTCTAATTCCTCAATTTTGCTAACTCTTCTTGCATGACGTTCTTCATTAGAAAAATTAGTACTTAAGAATATTTTAATCATTTCTTTTAAATTATCCATATTCTCTTTATAAGATAAAGCAATAACATTTGCATTATTATGTTCACGAGCAAGTCTTGCTTCATCAACACTCGATACTTTTGCACATCTAATTCCTTTTACTTTATTAGCCGCAATAGACATTCCTATTCCTGTTCCACACATAAGAATACCTAAATCACTTTCTTTATTAACGACTGAATTTGCAACTCTTACAGCAAAATCTGGATAATCATCAGTAGGATTATTATCTTTAGATAAGTCTTCTACGTCATAACCTAAATTAGATAAAAACATTATAAGTTCAAATTTTTGTTCAACTCCATTATGATCTGTTGCTATACTTACTCTCATTATTTCTTCTCCTTCATTGCTTTTTTAAATCTTGGATATAATCCAATATTACCTTTTCTATGAACAGGTAATTGATATAAATCATGACCAGGGAAATCATTACCTTCTATTAAACAAGGTTTCTTACTTCCTAAACAAACATCCCATGCAATATAACCAATACCTGGAACAACTTCACAAGCATCAATACAAAGTTTCTTAACTTCATCCCACATAGGTATAACTGTACCTACTATTTTTTTCTTTGTATAAGGATGTATTTCAAATACATTAGTTTCTTTATCTATAGCAGGAAACTCAATTTCACCTGTATCAACATTAACAGCAGTAACCATTCCTCCATGATTAAAGTTATCAACAACATTTCCATGGTTACCTATTCTAAGATAAGCCGTTACTACTTGTTTATTAAGAGTTACTACTCTTAAAGTATTAACAGATAAAGGATATATCTCATTTAATACTTTATGTTGATCAGCAACTTCTTCTAATAATACTTGGCTATTCTTAATTAACTTATTAAATAGCTTTTTCTTATCTTCTTTAGAAGTATCTATCTTTTCAACACCTTTACCACATGAAGCATCTAATGGTTTTACAACAATTATCTTATGTTTATCAATAAATTTTAAATAATCTTCATAATTATTCTCATTTATCTTTAACCAATCTCTATTTAAATATTTATCAAATAATTCATTAAATAATGCTTTATCTTCAAATTTTATAATCTCATCTTTATTATTATATTTTTTACAAATACTATTATTAATACCTCTTGTAATAATAGTAGCCTTCTCTTTATTATTCATATTATACATTTGAAATTGATAGTAATCTACATATCCAGCACCATATTTAATACCAGTAAAAACCATATCAAAAAATATTCCAATTTTATTCTTACCAGATTTTTCATGAACCTTATCAATAGTTTTAAACATATTACCATAGTTCATTGAAGTAATTCTCTTAGCTAAATAGCCTAATTTACTCATAACATCACCAATTAAATTATATCATTAAAAATTCTTTATGACATATAATATACAAAATAGAATGTATAGTATATTAAAAATATTCAATTTCTTTGCTATAATTAAGTTAAACTAGGGAGAGTATAATATGAAGGATATAGCTAAAGTTAAAAATATTTCAGTTCCGGATTATAGAAAAGAATGGTTAAAAGAATTTCAAAACAAGAAACAAGAAATAATTGAAACTGTTAAAAATGCCGAAACCATTTCATTAGTTCGTACAATGAATCCATCTTTAGAAGCATTACATGCCCTTATAAGAAAAGACTATAAGCCTGAATTATTAACAATAAATGATTCAATTATTAAATCAAGATATTATTCAAAAGATTTAATAACTACTGTTTTAAATAACTTAAATTCAGATACTACAACCCTTAAAATAATGCCTCAGTTATTAAGTGATCCTAATTTTATCAATAATCTAAGAAAGTGTAATAACTTAACTTCCCTAGAAATACTTATAGATTACGAAATAACTAAAGAGCAATTAAATGATATATTAAGAAAAACTAATTTATATATAATTAATATACCTCATCCATCTAAAATAGATATAACAGGTCTTCCTACTGCAATAAAATACGATGGAGACTTTGAAGCAATCTATTATGATGGTCTTTTAATAGAAAACCAAAGAAGATTTAATAGTAATTATCACTTCTTCTATACAGATGATGTAGCTTATAACATAGAAGATATATTTAATTTCTTCATACATAACAAATTAAGTAATGATGAAAATATGAAATTAAACATAATTAGTAATGATGGATTAGATAGCATTCACTATTCTAAAAAGACTGCATCACTTGAATACTATGGTCGTTTTAGTGATTTAAAAAATGTAATAAGTGAATTTGAATCAGCAGAATTACCACTTGATACTATTTATATAGGTCTTGAAAATAAAGACTATGACTTCAGAGATCTTTATAGTATAAATAAAAATATAAAACTCATCTATGAAGGAAACGAAACAACTATAGAAGAGTTTGAAGCTATGAGAAGTACAATAGATTACTTTAAGAGTTTAATTACAGCATATCCTCTTTCTCCAGTAGAACAAATTGTGTATGCATATGACATTATTAAATCATTTGAATATGAAGATGATGAAGAAGACTATAGAAACTCAAGACATTTAGATAAAATTGTTAAAACAGGAAAAATAGTATGTGTAGGATATGCAAGATTCTTAAAACAAGTATTATCTGAACTTGGATTCAAAATTGATGTAATTGGTGTTAAATCTCCAAATCCTGATGGAACATATGATAATACACGTGTTAATCACGAAAGAATTCTTATAAGAGTAGATGATGATAAATACAACATACATGGTGTATTTGCATTAGATCCTACCTGGGATAGAAACACAATACACTATGAAGTTAAAGGAAAAGATGGAGATTACACACATCCTGTAGAAGATCCAAGAGATAATGTAATCTTAAAAGAATACAGCGCTATAATATCTTATATTCATTTCTTAGTAACTAAGAATGAATATCAACATTTATTTGCGGATGAATATGCTCCTTCAATCTTTAAGTTTGAGCCTAATTCATTAGTTGAACAACTAAAGAAAAAACCAAAATTCTCAGGTAGAGTTAATAACAGAATAACTGAAGCTATGTGTTATCTTCAAGAGTTCTTCAATGAAGATGAATATGATCAAATTCCATCATATTTGAATACTGAACGTCCTAGCTTAGATATTATGAAAGAAATACTTTATAATGTAGAAAAAGCTGAAGGATATACAAGAGAAGCAACTGAACAAACTCTTAGAGATATGGAAGAATATAATAGAAGTCTTCATGAATATGATGGTACACCAGTATTTAAAAGTGAATCAACCGCCCCAGAAGACAATTGGATAATTAGAAAATAAAAAAAGTCTACAAATGTAGACTTCTTTTTATTATTAATTAAGATTATATTTCTTATTAAATTTTTCAACGTTACCTGTTTTCTTTTTATTACCTTGTGCTCCAGTATAGAATGGATGACATTTACTGCAAACTTCGATTTGTTGTTCTTCTTTATTAGATAAAGCAGTAAAAGTAGCTCCACAAGAACACTTAAATGTACACATAACTTGATTTGGATGTAAATTCTTTTTCATCTAAATTCTCCTTCCGCCATAACTAACTGATTAGTTATAGAAATTCATTACTTGATTAATATATAACATCTAGACCTTAAATGCAAGTTTTTTATGTCTTTCTTGGCAAAATAAAAGAGGATTTTTTAATTATCCTCTTAAATGACTACCACATTGTATACAATATCTAGTATTAATATCAGGTCCTCCACATGCAGGACATCTATTAATATTAGCTACCTTTTCACTTGGTCCTTCTGCAATCTTTTCATTCTTAGCAGATATTTTTAATACTCCTGTTACCATAATAATATTTGTAATAATAACTAATGCATAAAAGAATGTTAAGTCTATTTGTCTATTTGATGATAAGAATGCATCAAATGCACCATGTATAACTGAAGGTACTGCTAAACTCAATAATAAAAATATTAAATATATAGCATTACCTTTATTATGTGATTTTCTTGCAAGTCCTACAAAGAATCCCATTATAAATCCAAAAGCTGCATGACCAGGTACTGATAAGAATGCTCTTAAAAGTGCTGTTGAATATCCATATTGAACAACATATAAAATATTTTCTAAAGCAGCAAATCCAAGAGAAACAAATATAGAATAAACTATTCCATCATATAACTCATCAAATTCTTTAGATTTATAAGCTACAAATATAACTACTAACCATTTAGAAAATTCCTCGATAAATCCTACTCTAACTGTGTAATTTACAAATAATAAAACTCCATTGTGAGCAGCCTCTAATGTATCTACAAAGTCTCCAAGCATTCCATCAATAATTGATGTAAATACAAAAGTTAATATAACAGATACTACTGCTCCACCAATAAGTAGTTTACCTAAAATTTTTCTTGGCTCAGGATTTCTATCAGACGTATAAATAAAAAATAATATTGCATAAACAGGCAATAAAGCTAAAAGAGTTAATAATCTCATTATTTATCACCTCTTAAATCTTCTTTATTAACATTTAATTTACTTAATAAACTATCAAATGTATCTTGTAAGTCTATAGCATTTTGTCTAATACTACCTTCAAGAAGACTACAATTAACATTATAACTTGATGGGTTTGAAGAGCACTCTGTTATACCACTTTTTATATTATATACAATAAGATAATCAATATATCCTGTTGTGTAATCACATCTTACTCTATCATCAAAATAATATAGTTTAAACTTTGTTGAATCATCTTCATAGAAGAAATAGTCATCGTTTAAATTAAAACCAAAATACACTCCAGTTTCTTCATCAATACGACCAAATACGTTTTCTTCTTTTTCTTGAAACTCATTTTTTTTCAAATCACTTTTAAATGAATCTAATGGATCAGTAGAAAAAGATAGTTTTTCTCCACCTACAACCGTTAATAAAAAACCAATAAATATTGTATATATTATAATTGCAGGTATAAATATCTTCATATTTAGTTTTCTATCAACCTGTTGTCTATTCTCAACAGGCATTTTATGTGTATCTAAATATTTTACCCATTGATCAAAAACATTTCTTGCAGGCCTAAAATCACATCCACAAGTGGGACATGAAATTCCATTTTCATCACTAATTTTATTACCACAATTAGGGCAAAACATACAATCACCTACTATACATATAAATTATACATTAAAAGAAAGCATTAAAAAAGAACCCTAAGGTTCTTTTCTTATTCATCTACTAATTTAATGTTAGCACCAACATTATTAAGTTTATCAACAATTCGCTCATATCCTCTAAGTAAGTGTTCTACATTATTAACTGTTGTAGTTCCTTTTGCAATCATACCAGCAACAAGCATTGATGCTCCTGCTCTAAGATCAGTTGCTTTTACTTTTCTTCCTACTAACTTAGTAGGTCCTGATATAACTGCCTTTTTATCTAACGCATTAATATTTGCACCCATTCCATTTAAATATGGAACATGTCTTAGTCTATTTTCATAAATTGTTTCTTCAAAAACAGACTCGCCCTTACATTGAGTTAAAAGAGAACTAAGAGGTTGTCCAAGGTCAGTTGGAAAACCAGGATAAACCGTGGTCTTAATATTAACAGCTTTTAAATTATTACATTTCTTAACTGTTATAACATCATCATTAATTTTATAACTTACTCCCATTTCTTTAAGTTTATAAAGAAGAGAATAAATATGCTCAGGTACAACACCTGCAACTTTTAAATTTCTACCTAAAAGAGCTCCAATAATAACATATGTACCCGCTTCAATTCTATCAGGTATAACAGTTACTTCCCCATCTCCAAGTTCAGTTACTCCTTCAATAATTACTGTACCAGTTCCTGCTCCAGTAATTTTAGCTCCCATAGAAATCAAGAAGTCTGCAATATTAACTATTTCAGGTTCTCTTGCAGCATTAAGTATTCTTGTAGTTCCTTTTGCTCTTACAGCAGCAATCATAACATTGATTGTTGCACCAACAGATGGTACATCAAAGAATACTTCTGTACTCTTAAGTCCATTAGAACTTATATGAAATTCATTATTAGATTCACTTACTTTAGCTCCCATCTTTTCAAAACTCTTTAGATGAAAATCAATTGGTCTAGAACCTATTACACATCCTCCAGGAGATGCAATATCTACTTTTCCAAATAAACCAAGTAAAGAACCCATGAAATAATAAGATGCTCTTAATTTATTAGCATACTCATCAGGTATAAATTTATTTTTAACATTTTTATTATCTATATAAACAGTTTCGTCTTCATATTTTATATCTGATCCTAAGAATTTCATTATATCTATTAATGTATTAACATCAGATATATTAGGAACATTTCTAATTACACACTTTCCTTTAGTTAAAATAGCAGCTGGAATTAAAGCAACAACAGAATTCTTAGCACCACTTATATTAATAGTACCACTTAATTCTCTACCACCTTCAATAATAAGTTTTTTCACTTATATCTCACCTCTTAACCATATTATAAACTATATATATCACTTATTTACAAAAATAATACATGTCTTTACACAACAAAAAATAGATAAGTATTACCTTATCTATTTATTAATTATAAATAAATATCTATCAAAACCTGATAAATCTTTTTCAACTTTAACTATTGCATTAGGAAATTTATCCTTAGCAATTTTTGTTAAAGCTTCTCCATGATTATATCCTATTTCAAAAGCTATTATAAATTTTTCATTTAAATACTTATAATAGTTATTAATAATAAATTTATAATGTTCCATTCCTTTATCATCAGCAAATATTGCACCTTTAGGTTCATATTTAACCTCAGGAGATACAACTTCCTCCTTATCTACATAAGGAGGATTAGAAATAATTACATCATATTTATTAATTGGCTTATATTTATATAAATTCTTCATTATAAACGTTATATCTGCATGATTAATTCTTGCATTATTCCTTGCAAGTCTAATTGCTTTAAGAGAATAATCAATTGCAGTTATATTAAGTGTATTAAGTTCACCCTTCAATGCAACTGGTATACAACCAGTTCCTGTTCCTATATCAAGAACAGAAGCATTTTCTAGTTTGTATTTCTTTATATAAGATAAAGTTTTACTTACTAACTCTTCAGTTTCAAATCTAGGTATTAATACACCTTTTTTAACTTTTATTTTATAACCATAGAAGTCTACATCACCAATTAAATATTGAACTGGATAATGCTTTTCTAGTTTTTTTATAACAGGATTTATATTCTTATATTTCTTTTTTAATAGTTTCCAATCATTATCAGTAATATTATTTGGTTTCATCACTCTCAAGTTTCTTTCTTTGATCTTCAGTTATAAGAGCATCAATAATTGGATCTAAGTCTCCATTGATAATTCTATCAAGTTGCATAATAGTGAAACCAATTCTATGATCTGTTACTCTATTTTGAGGATAGTTATAAGTTCTAATTTTCTCTGATCTATCACCAGATCCAATTAAACTTCTTCTCATATCCCCTTCTTTTTCTGCTTTTTCTCTTAATTGTAAGTCATATAAACGAGATGCCATAATCTTCATAGCAATTTCTTTATTCTTTATTTGACTTCTTTCTTGTTGAGAATAAACAATTATTCCTGTTGGAATATGTGTAAGTCTTACAGCTGAGTCAGTAGTATTTACACCTTGACCACCATTACCTGATGCACGTGTAATATCTACTCTTATTTCATCCATATTAAGTTTGAAATCAATATCTTCTGCCTCAGGCATAACTGCAACTGTTGCAGTAGATGTTTGAATTCTACCATTTGATTCAGTTACAGGTACTCTTTGTACTCTATGAGCTCCTGATTCATATTTTAATTTCGAATAAACTGAATCTCCTTTAACCATGAATTCAATTTGAGAGAATCCTCCAGCAGTACCAGCTTCTTCATTAAGTACTTCAATCTTCCAACCATTCTTTTGAGCATATAATGAATACATTCTAAATAAGTCTCCAGCAAAGATATTAGCTTCATCTCCACCTGCAGCTCCTCTTATTTCCATAATAATGTTCTTTTCATCATTAGGATCTTTAGGAATCAATAGAACTTGTAATTCATCTTCAACAGTAGAAAGTTTACTTTGATTTTCTTCTAACTCAAGTCTTGCCATTTCTCCCATCTCAGGATCATTAACCATGTCTTTAAGACCTTCTATTTCTTCCTTTAAATTCTTATACTCATTATATTTACTAATAGTTGGTTCAAGTCTACCCTTTTCTTTAGATAACTCTAAAGTTTTAGAATAATCTGATAATACTTCAGGATCACCTAATTCTTTAACTATTTCATTATATCTTTTTTCTAATATATCTAATCTTTCATTCATTTTCTTAACCTCATTCCTTTAATATATATATTTAAAGTAATTAAGCTAAGATTCTTGATCTAATTCATCATCATTTACGATAACTAAATCTTTATAGTCATCTTCTTCTAAATCATCATCAAGAGAATCGTCATCATAGTTAACTTCAGAATTATTTTCTTCTTCATCAATATCTTCTTCAAGTTCACTTTCATCTTCATCATCTTCATCGCTTAATGATTCTTTAGAAATAGAAATTTTATTTGAATGTCTGATTGTTAAATCCCACATACCTTTTTCTAACATAATAAAATTATGATCATTTGAAAGTAATTGGAAGAAGTCAAATATTCTATCTTCTAATTCACTTTCTGATAAATTCATTAATTTAATCACTTTCTTAAATAAATCTTGAATTGTTAATGGTTTATTACTATTTTCCAAAACATATTTTGCTACGTCTGAATAAGACATATTTTCTAACTGTTCTTCAGTTAATGCTTGTATTGCCATTTCTTTTCCTCCTAAATCCATTGATTTATATTAAACATATAGATTATAGCATAGAATTAAGTCATGTCAATATAAATTAATATGTATAGAATTATTCATATTTTCCTCAAGAAAATACGAATAATCTATTTTTATTTCATTATCCACATTTTCAAAGACATATTTAGTTAATTCTAAGTCTATTGATCCTGGATGATTAACTAATTTTAAAATCATTGTTTTATTACTAATATCTATTAAAATATTTGTATCAATATTTCTTTTTTCGAAAGTTTTTTTATATAAATCGATATAATAATTAGAATTATCTACTCTAAATATCATTTTGTTATTAACAATTTGATAATTAGACTCACCTTCTAATTTAACTTCCCCATTAGATATTAGTTTCATTTTTAGTTTATTCATATTTCCTCCTATAAAATAAAAAGACCAATTACTTTTGGTCTTGATTATTTGTATGTTTTACTCTAGGTATTCTAATAACAAATTGATACATATCATCAAAAGCAAACTCTTCTTTTAATACTTCAACACCATTTTCATTTGCGTTAGCAACCATATCCTTTATACCACGCATAACATCATCAGTTGTATTATATGTTACTTTTTCAATACCCTTTTCTTCTTCTTTTTTATCATCTTTACTTACTTGATCACTAGATACATCTTCATCATCATCTAATTCAAGTAAATCAATATCTTCATCAATTTTCTTATGAATTCCAGCTCCACTGAAAGGATTAACACCAAAGTTAACTCCTCCATTCATATTAACAGATGAACTTTCTAAATCATTTAAGAATACGTTATTATTAGGTTTATATGCACCATACTTATATTCATTAAAATCTTTAGGATTATCAATATTAGATGTTTCTTCCATTACTTTCTCAACATCTATATCATTTTTATTAACATTTATTCCGCCTACTAAATCAGCTTTATTTGATGAATACTCACCTATAATAGATGCTATTTCATCATCTAGTTTTTTAACAGGCCATCTTTCACTTATTGTTCTATTTAATAATTCTACTTGTCTAAATTTATCAGTAAGTTTAAGTAAACTTCTTGCATGTCTTTCACTTATCTTTTCATTTGATAAAGCATCTTGTACTGCAGGATCTAGATTAAGTAATCTAAGTTTATTAGCAATAGCTGATTGACTTATACCAAGTCTAGCCGCTAATTGTTCTTGAGTTACATATTTTCTATCAAGTAATTTTTTATAAGATTTAGCCTCCTCTATTGGAGTCATATCTTTTCTATGTGTATTCTCAATAATAGCAACTTCTGCTGAATCATTATCATTTAAATCAGTAATAATAACTGGTACTTGAGTTAAACCTGCAAGTTGAGCAGCTTTATATCTTCTTTCACCAGCAATTATTTCATATTTATCGCCAATTCTTCTTACTGTTAATGGTTGAATAATACCATGACTTCTAATTGAAGAAGATAATTCCATCAAAGCAGCTTGACTAAATGTTAGTCTAGGTTGAAATCTATTTGGAATTATTTGTTCAATGTTAACAAGTCTAATCTGAGATTCCATTTTCATAAGATTTCACCTTCCTATTCTATATTAATATTACTTTATTTTTATCCTTTTTACAATTGCCTTACAAAAGAAAATGGAAACTATTTATTTCCATTTATCATTCGTTGGTAGTCTTTTTTTATTTTACCATAATCTCTAGGATAACCGCTTGGATTTTTTCCTATTTTACGTATAGATACAGCAGTTCTACCTTCATCAGTATCTGCTAAATTAAATTTATCAATATACTCTACTTTTCCATTTAACTTACTTATTATGTTATTAGATAATTTTAATTCTTCTTCACCATTACTACCCTTTAAAGCAAAGAATATTCCATTTACCTTTGTTAATGGTAAACATAATTCACTTAACACAGGTAAAGCAGCTACTGCTCTACTAGTTACTAAGTCATACTTTTCAATATTACCTTTACGAGCAAATTCTTCTGCTCGTGTATATACCG
Organism: uncultured Caryophanales bacterium; assembly: GCA_946536225.1. Classification (GTDB taxonomy): domain Bacteria; phylum Bacillota_I; class Bacilli_A; order RF39; family UBA660; genus UBA6985. The sequence continues at coordinate 114,032 of CAMNEE010000003.1, forward strand.
TTCTAACACCTTTTAAATCCAATTTATTAATTAATTCATCTAAGAATTTTAACTTTTTATTATTTGAATCTAAAAGAGTTACATCTAAATTTGGAAATACTATTTTTAAAACCATTCCAGGAAATCCTGCACCTGTTCCTATATCAATTAGAGTTTTTACTTCATTTAAATTGATATATTTAGCAAGTATAAGAGAATCATAAAAATGTTTTAAATATATTTCATCCATCTCAGTAATCGCTGTTAAATTAGTATGACTATTAAATTCAATTAGAAAGTTTGCATAAACATTTAAATCATTTAATTGTTTATCAGTTATATTAATATTAATTTTCTTTAATTCTTGAACAAATTTATCTATATTCATATGCTCTCCTATTATTGATTAGGATATTCTTTTTTTAAATACATTGCAAGAATACTAATATCAGCTGGATTAACACCACTTATACGTGTTGCTTGAGCAATTGTTAAAGGTTTAACTAATTTTAACTTTTGTCTTGCTTCACTAGCCAAGTTCTTAACTTTATCATAATCAATGTCTTCAGGAATCTTTTTAGATTCTAACTTTAACATTCTATCTACTTCTTTTAATGTGTTATTAATATATCCTTCATACTTAACTTGTACTTCTACTATTTCAAGAATCTCAGGAGAGTATTCTTCTTCAATATAAGAATATAAATCATTTATTTTAACTTCAGGTCTCTTAAGTAAATCATATAAAGAAACACCATTAGTTAATTCACCAATTGCTTCTACTAATTCTTCAGATTCATTCTTAGAAGTAATTCTAATATTTTTAAGACTTTCTATTAGTTTAGCTATATCGCTTCTCTTCTTATCAAGTCTATCCTTTTGTTCTTGAGTTATAAGACCATATTTATAACCGTAGTCTCTTAGTCTAAGATCTGCATTATCATGTCTTAATATAAGTCTATATTCTGCTCTACTAGTAAGTAATCTATAAGGTTCTTTAGTACCTTTAGTAGTTAAATCATCTAATAGTACACCAATATACGATTCATCTCTTCTTAAGATTAAAGGATCTAATCCTCTTACTCTTAAACCAGCATTAAGTCCTGCAATTAAACCTTGACCAGCAGCTTCTTCATAACCAGAAGTACCATTTATTTGTCCAGCAGTATAAAGATTCTTAATTACTTTAGATTCTTCACTTGGATACATTTGTAATGGATTAATTGCATCATATTCAATTGCATAAGCATATTTAAGTATTTTAGCATGTTCTAAGCCATGAAGTGAATGCACCATCTTCTCTTGTACATCAATAGGCATCGATGTTGAGAATCCTTGTAAATAAAGATCTGGATAATAATCACTTTCAGGTTCTAGGAATAATTGATGTCTTTCTTTATCTGCAAATCTAACTACTTTATCTTCTATTGAAGGACAATATCTAGGTCCAATTCCTTCAGCATATCCTCCATACATTGCAGATCTATCTAAATTATCTCTAATAATTTTATGAGTTTCTTCATTTGTATATACTAAATAACAACATCTTTGTTTATTAACATCGTATTGAGGTTCAATATCAAACGAGAAAGTCCATGGAGTTGGGTCCCCATATTCAGGAGTTAATACTGAAAAATCTACTGAATCAGGATCTATTCTTTGAGGAGTACCTGTTTTAAGTCTTTGTATTTCAATACCTAATTCTCTTAATTTATCAGATAAATGTTTAGAAGATACTTCTCCATGAGGTCCTTCAAACTTATGAGTATCTCCAATTAATATCTTACTTTTAAGGTAAGTACCAGTAGTAAGAACTAAACAAGTACACATAATTTCTTTACCTTCAGCAGTAATAATACCTTTTATAGTATTATCTTCTACTATTAAGTCTTCTACCATTGCTTCAATGATATCAAGTGTTTCAATACTATTAAGTTCTTTTAACATATTTCTTGGATAAACTATTTTATCACCTTGTGCTCTTAATGATTTAACAGCAGGACCTTTCCCTGAATTTAACATCTTTATTTGAAGATGAGAAATATCAGCCACTCTACCCATTAAACCACCTAAAGCATCTATTTCTCTAACTACTATACCTTTAGCAGTCCCTCCTATTGAAGGATTACAAGGCATATCAGCTATATTTTTCATATTAGAAGTTATTAAAGCAGTTTTTAGACCTTGTTTAGCAGCTGCATTTGCTGCTTCACATCCAGCATGTCCTCCTCCAACAACTATTACATCATATTTCATAATATCACTTACTTTCCAACACAGAATTTTGAGAATATCTCATCAAGTATATCTTCTTGGTAAGTTTCTCCTATTATTTCACCTAATAAATCATAAGAAGTCTTTAAATCTCCTGAAATCATTTCATAAGGAACTTCCATTTTAACTGATTCAATTGCTTTATTAACAGCATTTAAAGATTTCTTAACTAAAGATATTTCTCTAGCATTAGATAAGAAATTATAGTTTTTACTCTTTATTTCATTAAATTTAAACATATCACTTATTGTCTTTTTTAACTCATTTAATCCATCTACATCTACAGTATTACCATATATAACAGGAACATCTTTAATTAATGATGTATCTACATTTATATCTTGGTCATTCTTGTTAATAAATACTATCTTTTTAACATTAGTATTATTAATAAACTCTATATCATCATTAGTAATACCATTTATTCCATCTATAACCATGATTGCAAGGTCTGCATCCTCTAATGTTTTAATGGATTTATCAACACCTATTTTTTCTACTATATCATCAGTTTCTCTTATACCAGCAGTATCTATTAGATTAATCTTTATACCATCTATTTCTACAGATCCTTCAACTATATCTCTAGTAGTACCAGCAATATCTGTAACAATAGCTTTTTCTTTATTTAAAAGTTTGTTTAAAATTGATGATTTACCAACATTAGGTTTACCAACTAAAGTAACATCAATACCATTTTTAATAATAGAACCTTCTTGAGATGATTTAACAAGCTTTTCAAGTTCATCTTTAACTATATTAAGTTCAGTTAGTAAATTACTATTAGTTATTTCATCATCATCTACTTCATCAGGATAATCAAAATGTACTTCTAATTCTCCAATTAAAGACATAATTCTTTTTCTCATAGATTTAACTAATATAGATAAATTACCTTCTACCCTACTCATAGCATATTTTCTTGCTTCATCAGTTTCAGACACAATTAAATCATTAATACCTTCAGCTTCAATTAAGTCTATTCTTCCGTTTAGGAATGCTTTCTTGGTAAATTCACCAGGTTCTGCAAGTCTACATCCATTTATAAGTAGTAATTCTAATACTTTATTAGTAGTAGCTATACCTCCATGTGAATTAATTTCAACCATATCCTCTTTAGTAAACGTTTTAGGGGCTTTCATGATTGATACTAAAACTTCATCAACAGGATTTTCTCCATCCATGATAAAACCATAATTAATAGTATGACTATCAACTTTAGTTAAATCTTTACCCTTAAAAATACTATTTACTATTTCTATTACATCAGGACCAGTTGCTCTTACTATAGAAATAGCACCAACACCTAATGCAGTTGATATTGCACATATATTTTCATTCATGATTAATACCCCTTTCTGTACAGGCGTATAATAGCACTTTTTTTAATAAAACACAATAAAAGAAGCTTACTCAGCTTCTTTAGGTTTAATAACTATATGTCTATTAGGTTCTTCTCCTACACTTTCAGTGTAAACTTTATTAGATTCACCTAATGCATTATGAATAATTCTTCTTTGATAACTATTCATATTTTCTAGTTCAGCAGGAACTTTAGATTTAGCAACTTCTCTTGCAACATTCTTAGCAAGTCTTACTAATCTTTGTTCTTGTTTATCTTTATAATTTTCTACATCTAATAAGATATATGGATATGAATTAATTTTGTTAAAAATTACTTGTTTAACAACAGTAGTTAAGGCTTGAAGTGTTTTTCCTTCTTTACCAATTAAAATGTTGTTATTATCTGAATACATCTTAATAGTAATTTGTTCATCTCTAACTTTAGATTCAAATGTAACATCTAATCCCATGTCAGTAGTTAAACTCTTTAAATAATCTTTAACGAATTCAACTAAGTCATCTTTAGTAATAACATGAACTTTAACAACTTCTTTTTTAAGTAAACCACCTTTAGTCTTAGTAGTATAAGTATATACGTCTTTTTCTTCTACTCCTAATTCTTCAAGTGCTTTAGCTAAAACCTCTTTTTCTTCTTTTCCCTCAAAAATTTGTTCTTTCATATTACTCACCTTTTCTATTAGATTTTTTACTCTTCTTTTCAGTAAACTCTAAATCCTTTACTTCTTCTTCTCTTTTATTCTTTCTAACAAAGTCTTTTATATCAACTTTTTTAGTTTTAGATTTAGATTCATTCTTATCTTTAGATTTTAATCTAATATAGTATGATTGTCCTACACCAAACGCATTTGTAACAATCCAATATAGACCAATTGCAGCTGGTAATTGAACAGATGCAATACCAATAAATACAATCATAAATAACATCATGTATTTTTGTTGTTTAACTTGATCTGGATTGCCACTTGCCATAGAACCCATACTAAACATAAATGTTAATGCAGTAAATAATACAATTAATACAATTAATAATATATACCAATAATTTCCTGTTTTAATTCCATACATTGGTGTTGTACCAAGTTGGAATACCCATAATTTATTTTCAAATATTGCTGGTACTCTATTAATAGCTTCTAAGAAAGCTAAGAATAAAGGTAATTGAATAAATGATCCTAAACAACTAGATAAAGGATTAATATTATATTTCTTATAAACAAGCATAGTTTCTTGACTCTTTCTCATCATTGAGTCTTGATCACTCTTGCCTGCATATTTCTTTTCAATTCTTTGTAGCTCAGGTTGCATGTCTTTCATCTTTTGACTTTGAGATGCAGCTTTAGCACTCATAGGTAACATAATAATTCTTATTAATAAACCTATAACCATAACTGAAAGACCATAATTACCAAGTAACTTACCTGCTTTAATAATTAGCCAAGCAAGTGGTCTTACAAATAATTGAACCCATAATCCATCATAACTATCTTTTTCATAAATCTTCATATCACTACATGACTTTAAACTATCAAGTTTAACTTTCATGTATTCTTCATTATCAGAATAAAGATTAAATAATTCTTTTTCTTCTGGAAGACAAATAATATTTGAAGTTAAGCTTTGTCCTGTATAAGGATTTGTAACTGGTTTTTTGTTCTCATCAGTCATTGTTTTTGAACAACCAGTCACCATTAAAATAGCTACTAATGCTACGACCAGTAGTTTAATATTTTTCTTTTTCATTTAAACACCTATCTCTTATTAACTTATTAAACTATTCATTAATTTATTCATAGTTTCAAAATCCATATCTAAAACAGATTTCTTAACTATTATAATATAATCCATATTATTTTTAAACAATTTTTTATTGCTAGTAACAATCTCACGCACTTGTCTTTTTACTCTATTTCTAATATGGGCATCCCCTATTTTATTACCAACAGCTATACCAAATCTAGTATAGTTAAGATCATTAACCTTATTATATATAATATAAGCATTATTTTTTAATAAATTACCTGTATGAATAATATCATCAAAATCAGAATGTTTTTTAACCATTTCATATCTTCTCATAATTTATTCTCCTAACTTTATATATATAATAAAAAAAGTCACTTATCGCAGTGGCTTCAATTATTTACAAAGTACCTTACGTCCTTTTGCTCTTCTTGTTTTTAATATTTTAGAATTCTTTCTTGCAAAGAAACCATGCTTCTTAGCTTTTTTACGATTATTTGGTTGAAAAGTTCTTTTCATAGTTTCACCTCTCTCTTCTCCTGAAAGCAAGGTTATTATAATATATCAACAATTTGAAAGTCAACATAAATATCGTAAAAATGTTGAATTTAATAGATATTAACAAAATTAACAACGTTGTTTATAACTTTATTAACAAAAATAGTTATTATTTAAAGTAAGTTTGTTGAAACTGTTGAAAACTGGTACAAAGTGCTTTATAATAGGCAACTAAAGGTTGATAAGTGTGTTGATAACCCGTTGAAAAGCAGTTTCAATGAAATTATTAATACAATTTTTCTGAACATTGATATATAATTAAATTGACAAAAAAAGATAGGGTAGGTGATGGAAACGATGAAAGAGTCATGGACTCAAGTTTTAGACATAATTCAAAGTAAAATTAATTTTATTTCTTTTAAATCATGGTTTTCTAACCTAGAACTAGTAGAAAAGACTGAAACTTCCCTTATATTAAAGATAGATTCCCCATTTAAAAGGGACTATATAAACAAAAATGAAGCATATATTGATCTATTAGATGAAGCAATTATTACAGTATATGGTTTTCCATTACAATTTGAAATATATACTGAAGAAGAAATCAATAATAATGCTGTTAAGCCTAAGAAGGTTGAAAAGTCAGAAATTATTAACGTAGAAGAAAGAGAGAATAGGGTAGGAACAAACCTAAATCCTAAGCTTACTTTTGACAACTATGTAGTAGGTAATAGTAATCAACAAGCCCAATTGATGGCTTTAACGGTTGCTGAACAACCTGGTAAACTATATAATCCTTTATTCATATATGGTAAAAGTGGTCTAGGTAAGACACACCTAATGATGGCAATAGGTAACTATATAGTTGATAACACTGATAAAAAGGTATTATATGTACCTTGTGAAGAATTTACTGATGACTTCCAACAAATATTTAGAAAACAAGCTGATGATAATTCAGAAATAATGTCTAAGTTTAGAGAAAAGTATAGAAATATCGATGTTTTAATAATAGATGATATTCAAAGACTAGCTAAAAAAGAGAAGACACAAGATGAATTCTTTAATACATTTGAAAACTTACATAAATTAAATAAACAAATTATTATAGCTTCTGATACAAGTCCTAACGACTTGCAAGCATTCGAAGATAGACTTAAAACTCGTTTTGTATGGGGTTTAACAGTTACTATTGAACCTCCTGATATAGATTTAAAGAAAAAAATTCTTAAAAATAAAATAGCAGGACATGAAGCTGCAGATAGAATAGATGAAAATGTACTAGATTACATTGCAAATAACTCTGAAAATGACGTAAGACACTTAGAAGGATTAATAAATAGATTATATTTCCTTATATCTATGTATAATCCACCTAAAGTAGATCTATCATTTGCTCAGGAGTACTTAAAGGACTCATTTGGTAATGCGTACTATACAACTAATAATATAGGTAAGATACAAAAAGCTGTAGCAGATTACTATGGTATTACTGTAGAAACATTAAAAAGTAAGAAGAGAAAAGCAGAGATTAATCATCCAAGACAGGTAGGAATATACCTTTGTCACTTAAAAACTGAAGAATCTCTTGAAAGAATTGGTTTAGAGTTTAATAAAAACCATTCAACCGTTACTCATGCTTGTAAAAAGATAACAGCTCAGTTGAAAACTGATGAAGAATTAAAAAAAGAAATTAAAGAAATTACTGATAAGTTATAATTGATGTTTAAAACTTAAAAATTTTGAACAACAAATAATCAAAACTTTTATTAAAAACAAACGTATTTAAGGCAAAGGTTAATAGTTATGAACATTATGAACGCCTTTATTAATAATACATATAAATAAATAAGAAAGAGGGAAAACAAAATGAAATTTTCAATTAATAAAAACAAAATACTAGAACAATTAATAAATGTTAATAGAGCAATATCTCCTAAGAATATTATTCCTATATTAAATGGAATTAAATTTGAATTAACAAATGAAGGTTTAGATTTAACAGCATCTGATCAAGATTTAACTATTAAAGCTCATATCGATAGTAAAGATATAGAAACTATTGAAAGAGAAGGATCTATAGTAATTCAAAGTAAATATATTATAGATATTATTAAATCAATGCCAAGTGATATAGTTAATTTTGAAGTAATAGATGGATCTAATATCATTATTCATTCAGAAACTACTCAATATAATTTAAATTGTTTAAATAGTGATGATTATCCACAAATTAAATTAGAAGAAAATGCAAACCATATTAGTTTAAATGGTTCTACTTTAAAGCAAATGATTAAACAAACTATATTTGCAGTATCTACACAAGAAAGTAGACCTTTATTAACAGGTATAAATATTAATATAAATGGTAATATCTTAGAATTTATTACTACTGACTCTTATAGACTTGCTAAAAAGACTATAGTTTTAGACGAAAATTTCAATGAATCAGTTAATATAGTTGTTCCTGGAAGAAATATGAATGAATTAGATAAAATAGTAGGGGATAATTCTAATGTTGAAATCCATGTATTTACTAACAAAGTATTATTTAAAGTAGATAACATACTATTCCAATCTAATTTACTAAATGGACAATATCCTAATACTTCAAATTTTGTTCCTAAAGATTTTGAATATATTATTAATACTAAATTAAATAAATTCTTTGCTTCAATTGATAGAGCTGCATTACTTACTCAAAGTAAAGAACGTAATATTGTTAAAATGGAAGCATTAAAAGATAAATTATGTATTTCTTCAATGGCATCAGAAATTGGTAAAGTAGAAGACTATGTAGAAGCTGATAGAAATAATGAAGAAAAACTTGTTATTAGTTTCTCAGCTAAATACATGCAAGAAGCACTTAAAACTATGGAATCAGAAGATATTACTATATTTATGAATGGGGACTCAGCACCAATAGTAATTAAATCTGCAAGTGATGAATCATTAATCCAATTAATTTTACCTATTAAAACATATTAAGATAGTTTAAATACTATCTTTTTTTATTTTTTAACTATTTTCGACATATCTCGACAATTATCAACATTCACCCCTGATATATTGAAAAAAAGGAGGTGAGTTATGCAAAATTACTTAATAAGTAAAGATACATTAGCTATTATTCCAGATGGTAAAACAAAAAGTCTAGTTTTTGAGAAAAATAGACAATTTATCGTTAATAGAAAGCCTAATAGCATTATTAAGTCTAATTGTTCTATGCATGGAAGTAGTTATCAAGGAAGATTAGATGGTACTAAAGTATTAACAGGATATACTTATAAAGCACCAATAATAATAGAAGATAAGTCTAAATTAATTTTCTTTCCTACATCTTCTCCAAGACTTGAAAGTGTTTCTTGGATAAATCTAGAAAATGTAGATTATGCATATCAAAATAAGAATGATTATTCAAATATGATTAGATTTAATAATGGTTTATCTATTAAAATTGATAGTTCTTTAAACATACTAAATAATCAAATTTTAAGAGCTACCAGATTATCATCAAAAATTATTCAAAATCGCATCTAAAATTAGAATTTATTTTTTTAAAATACCTCATTTTATGATATAATTATATTGGTATAGGTGTACTACTTATATAGAAAAACTCGTTAAAATTGATTTTAAGGGGGTTAAAATGAAAATTGAAAAAATTAAGCTAAATAATTTTAGAAATTATTCCAACTTAGAATTAAATTTTAATCCGACCAAAAATTTAATAATTGGAAAGAATGGAGAAGGGAAGACAAACATAGTTGAAGCTATATATGTCTTAGCGTTTTCAAAGTCTTTTCGTGGGTCACATGAGGATGTAATTGTAAAAAATGGTGAAACATTAACTAGAATTGAAGGGGTTGTTAAAGACAAAAGAAAAACATCCTATAAGGTAATTATTAATGAAAACAACAAAATTGTTAAAATTGATAATACTGTTATAAGAAAAATAAGTGATTATGTCTCTAATATCAATATTGTACTATTCACATCTGAAGATTTAAAACTTATAAAAGATACGCCAAATACTAGAAGAAAGTTAATAAATATTGAATTATCACAATTTAATAATGAGTATTTAAAAATATTAACTGTTTATAACAAGATTTTAAAACAAAGAAATAACTATCTTAAAACATTATATTTAAATGGTAATGCTTCTAAAGACTATTTAGATATAATTACAGATCAATTAGTTACATATGGTCTTAAGATACATGAGTTTAGAAGTGAATTTATTAAAGATATATCTGAATATATTTCAAATAATTATAAGTCTATAGCGAGTGTTGATGGATTAAGTCTTGTTTATAAGTCTGATTATACTAACAAATCAAAAGAAGATATTCTTAAGTCTTATAAAAGAAGTATTAATTCTGACATAAGATCTGGAGTAACTTCTATGGGAATTCATAGAGATGACTATGATTTTGTCTTAAATGATAGACAATTAAAAGACTTTGGTTCAGAAGGAGAACAAAAGAATGCAATAATATCATTTAAAATGGCAGAATTAGACATTTTCAGAGACAAAAAAGGTATTATACCTATTCTTATACTAGATGATCTATTTAGTGAGCTAGATAAGACTAAAATCAATAATATTATTAAATTTATTAAAGAAGATATTCAAACATTTATAACAACTACCGAAATTAATAAACTTTCTAAGAGTTTAAAAGCAGGTAGTAAAGTATTTAAAGTTAAAGATGGAAAAATAGAGGAGGTAAATTATGAGTAATATGATTAATAAAGAAATTGATGCATATGATGATAGTGAGATTCAAGTTCTTGAAGGACTTGAAGCTGTACGTAAAAGACCTGGTATGTATATTGGTACTACATCAGAACGTGGACTTCATCATTTAGTATGGGAAATCGTAGATAACTCAGTAGATGAAGCTTTAGCTGGTTTTTGTACTGAAATACAAGTAACTGTTGAAAAAGGAGATATTATTTCCGTAAGAGATAATGGTCGTGGTATGCCAACAGGTATTAATGAAAAAACAGGTAAATCTACTATTGAAACAATTTTTACTGTATTACATGCAGGTGGAAAATTTGGTGGTGGAGGATACAAAGTATCAGGTGGCTTACATGGTGTAGGTGCATCTGTTGTTAATGCTCTATCTGAATGGCTTGAAGTTAAAGTATTTAGAGATGGAAAAGTACATTTCCAAAAATTCCACAATGGTGGTCATCCAATGGATGATATGGCTATTATTGATTCATGTGATGATGATATTCATGGTACTGAAGTAAGATTTAAAGCTGATCCAGACATATTTAAAGAAACAACAGTTTATAAATATGAAACTCTTGAAAGAAGATTAAGAGAACTTGCATTCCTTAATAAAGGACTTAAGATTCACTTAATTGATGAACGTGGAGAAGAAGTAAAGAAAGCAACTTACCACTATGAAGGTGGTATTGCAGAATATGTTAAGATGCTTAACAAGAATAAACAACCTATTCATGAAGATGTTATTTATTTAGAAGGAATTAAAGATGATATTTCTATTGAAGTAGCCTTCCAATACAATGATGAATATAAAGAAAATATTTATTCGTTTACTAATAATATCAATACTATCGAAGGTGGTACACATGAAGATGGTGTTAAATCAGCATTAACAAGAGTTATTAACTCATATGCTAAACAAAATAACTTACTTAAAGAAAAAGATGATGCCTTAACAGGTGAAGATGTAAGAGAAGGTTTAACAATGATTATTTCTTGTAAACATCCTGATCCTCAATTTGAAGGCCAAACTAAGACTAAACTTGGTAACTCTGAAGTAAGAAAAATTGCATCAGATGTATTCTCAGAAGGATTTGAAAGATTCTTAATGGAAAATCCTCAAGATGCAAGAGTTATTATTGATAAAGCAACAACGGCTTCACGTGCAAGAATTGCTGCTAAAAAAGCAAGAGAAGCAACACGTAGAAAAACTGGACTAGATAATATTAACTTCATGGGTAAACTTACTGATTGTAAGTCAAAAGACCCATCAGAATGCGAAATATTCATAGTCGAGGGTGATTCAGCCGGAGGATCTGCAAAAGAAGGAAGAGACTATAATACACAAGCAATTCTTCCTTTAAGAGGAAAAATATTAAATGTTGAAAAAGCAAGACTTGATAAAGCATTAAATAATGAAGAAATAAAGAGTATGATTACAGCATTTGGTACAGGAATTGGTGAAGAATTTGATATTAATAAATTAAGATATCATAAGATTATTATCATGACTGATGCCGATGTTGATGGTGCTCATATTAGAACATTATTATTAACACTATTCTATAGATTCTTTAGACCAATAGTTGAAGGTGGATACGTTTATAGTGCTCAACCTCCACTATATAAGGTTACATATGGTAAAACTACTAAACTTGCTCAAAGTGATGAACATTTAGCACAAATATTAGCTGAAATTCCAGAAAAGTATCAAAACTCTAAGATTATTAACCGTTTCAAAGGTTTAGGAGAAATGGATGCTATGGAATTAAGAGAAACAACTATGAGTGCAAAATATCGTACATTAAGACAAGTAACAGTAGAGGATGCTATGGCAGCAGACAGTGTATTTGATTTACTTATGGGTGATGAAGTAGAACCTAGACGTAAGTTCATTGTTGAAAATGCTCATTACGTTGAAAATTTAGATTTCTAGGAGGTATAACATGGAAGAAGAAAACAGAATTGATGAATTAGAAGAATTAGAAGAAACTCCAGAAACTACTGAAACACCTATTGAAGAAGGGGTTGTAGAGGAAATACCTGAAGAAAATAGAATAGTTACAAAAGACGTTGTAGCAGAAATGAAAGATTCATTTCTAGATTACTCAATGTCAGTTATAGTAGCTCGTGCATTACCTGATTTAAGAGATGGTTTAAAACCAGTTCATAGAAGAATACTATATTCAATGTATGAAAATGGTATTACACCAGATAAACCTCATAGAAAATCAGCAACTACTGTTGGTAATGTTATGGGTACATACCATCCACATGGTGACTCTTCAATTTATGAAGCATTAGTAAGAATGGCTCAACCATTTAGTTATAGATGCCCATTAATCGATGGTCATGGAAACTTTGGTTCAATGGATGGAGACGGAGCTGCAGCAATGCGTTATACAGAAGCGCGTCTTGAAAAATTATCATTAGAGTTACTTAGAGATATTAGAAAAGATACAATTGATTTTGTACCAAACTTTGATGCTACTACTAAGGAACCAGTTGTTTTACCTTCTAGATTCCCAAATGTACTAGTAAATGGTACTATGGGTATTGCTGTAGGTATGGCGACAAACATTCCTCCACATAACTTAAAAGAAGTTATAAATGGATGTGTAGCAGTAATAGATAATCCTGAAATTACTACTTTAGAACTAATGGAAATAGTAAAAGGACCTGATTTCCCAACTGGAGCAATTATACTTGGTAACTCAGGTATCAAACAAGCGTACGAAACAGGAAGAGGAACTATTACTATAAGAGGTAAGGTTGCTATTGAAGAACATGGTGGTCATCAACAAATCATCATTACTGAATTACCTTACCAAGTTAATAAGAAAGAATTCCAACAAAAGATCGCAGAACTTGTTAGAGATAAAGTAATAGATGGAATATCTGATCTACATGAAGAAACTAACCTAGAAAATGGTGTTAGAATTGTTATTACTCTAAAGAAAGATGCCAACGCAAACGTAATTTTAAATAATCTATATAAGAGCACACAATTACAAACAACATTTGGTGTTACATTACTTATGTTAGACGAAGGTGTTCCTAAGATTCTAAATTTAAGAGACATCTTAATTAAATATACTAATTTCCAAAAAGAAGTTATTATTAGAAGAACAAGATACGATCTAGCTAGAGCAGAAGAAAGAGTTCATATTTTAAATGGACAAAAGATTGCTATAGATAATATCGATGAAGTAGTTCAAATAATTAAAACATCTAAAGATGATCAAACAGCAAAGAATAAGTTATCTGAAAGATTTGGATTAGATGATATCCAAACAGAAGATATCTTACAAATGCGTTTAAGAAAGCTTACTGGTCTTGAAAAAGACAAGATTGAAGCTGAAATTAAGGATTTAATGGAAAAGATAGCAGATTATAATGATATTCTTTCAAGTGATGCTAGAGTAAGTGAAATAGTTAAACAAGAAATGTTAGATATTGCTAATAGATATGGTGATGAAAGACGTACTTATATCGATATGACAGCAATTGATTTCATCGAAGATGAGTCACTTATTCCAGAAGAAAATATCATGATTCAATTAACTGAAAAAGGATATATTAAGAGACTTGCTACAGACACATACAAGACACAAAATCGTGGTGGTGTAGGTGTTAAAGGTATGTCTACAAATGAAGATGATTATGTTAAATTCTTAATCAATTCTTCTACACATGATTGGGTATTCTTCTTTACTAATAAAGGTAGAGTATATAGACTTAAAGGATATGAAATACCAGTATATAGTAGACAAGCTAAAGGGTTACCAATCATTAACTTACTTCAAATTGAAAAAGATGAAAAGATTAGTTCAATTATTAATGTTAAACAAGAAAATGATAGTAAATATTTAATATTTGCTACTAAAGATGGTCTAGTTAAGAAAACTGCTGTAGAAGAATACGACAGTATTAGAAAATCTGGTAAGATTGCTATAACATTAAAAGAAAATGATGAATTAATTAATGTTCAATTAACAGATGGTACTTATAACGTAATATTAGGTTCTTCAAACGGAAGAATGGTAGTATTTAATGAAAATGATGTAAGACCAATGGGTAGAACAGCAACTGGTGTAAGAGGTATTAATCTTACAGATGATGCTACATGTATAGGTATGGATATAGCTCATGACAATGATAACTTACTAATCGTTACTAAGAATGGATATGGTAAGAAGACATTTATAAGTGAATATAGACTTACTAAACGTGGATCAAAAGGTGTTACAGCTATTAATGTAACAGAGAAAAATGGTCCAATGATATCATTTAATAGAGTTATAGATGGATTAGATTTATTAATTATTACTGAATCAGGTATGATTATTAGATTACCAATTGAACAAGTATCTCAATTAGGAAGAGTTACTCAAGGTGTAAGACTAATAAACTTAAAAGATGAACAATATGTTTCAACAATAAGTTTAACTGAAAGAGAAGAAAATGTTGATAACTCAGAAGATATTGACGATGAATCTTAAGAAGTTGATGAAAATAATGAAGAGATCAATGAATAATTGATCTCTTTTTTAATTTAAAAGTGTAAAGTAAAATATTTCCCGGGAAATAAAAAATAACCACTTTTTGCTTAAAAAGTAGTAGTTTTGAACAAAAAATGTTAGAAAATAGATAAAAATAAGACAAAAATGAAGAAATTTTAAAAAAAAGAAAAACTTACTTTACACTTTTATTTATGAACAATGTTTCACGTGAAACTTTTATATGCGTGAAATAAAATATAAACATATGTAGGGACGGAGAAAAACTTTTTATATATAATAAGAGACAATATATCTGTAATAATTAATAATTATTTAATATAAGGTTTTACAATTATATCATTTTAGTAAAATTAGAATTTTAGAGAATATATATGATTGTTTATTATTGAATAGTTTTAAACAATGTTTCACGTGAAACATATTAAATGCGTGAATTAAATATAAACAGAAAAAGGGGACGGAGAAAAATGTTTATTATGATTTAAAGAGCTGTGTTCTCTTACTATATGATATAAAGATATACTTTATAAATGACTATTTATAAACTTAATAAGATTAGATTATTAACTTATTTATTCAATGATATAAGCAATCAATTATGAACAATGTTCCACGTGAAACATAAAATGCGTGAACCATATATAAACAAAAGATAGAGACGGAATAAACGTTTATAATTAAAAATACACATCATTACGATTTTTATTAATATTCAGAATAAGCCGGTTACTATCGTATGTATGATTTAACAATCACTTATATTGTTTAATATCACAAACTTATTAACAATGTTTCACGTGAAACATTTGAATGCGTGAAACAAATATAAACAACAAAAAGAGACGGAGTAAACGACTTTTTTGTATTATCTAATAATGATAAAAATAAATAGAATATATAAAAAGAAAAAATATTATAACAAAATTCAGAATACTAAATTTATAAGTAGTAGTTTATAAACAAAAAATGTTTCACGTGAAACATTAAAAAACACATCAAATATTTGATGAATTTAAATAAATAATTACTTACAAAACAAAAGAAAAAATAGAAGTTAACATAATACCATAAAAAGTGATTTTTCAACATAAAAAAATATTGATTATAGAACTTAATATGTTATAATGAATATGCGCAACAGTTATATTAGAAACTGGTCAGAGTGGGAACACAGCAGCCATAATAATCCCTAATTGTGTGCGCTTTTTTTATGAGGTAATATATGAATAAAATAATAGACAGACTTTTACTACTTGCAGATAAAGCTGAACTTGAAAATGAGGTTCCAGTATCTGCGATAGTTTTGAACAATGGAGTTATTGTTGGAGAAGGTTATAACCAACGTATCTCTAAATGTGATGTAACTGCTCATGCAGAAATAATTGCGATTAAAGAAGCAGAAAAAAAACTTGGCGATTGGAGACTTAATGACTGTGATCTATATGTTCTCCTTGAACCATGCAATATGTGCAAGGAGGTAATTAAAGAAGCACGTCTTAAAAATGTATATTATTTTGTTGAAAAAAGTTCACATATAAAAGGATTTAATAAAACAAACATATGTTTGATTAATGACGAAAGTTTATCTGATAAAATTGATAATTATAAATCAAAAATAAGCAAGTTTTTTGAGGCAAAAAGATAAACGAAACGTACATATATATGGTATAATTAAGTTGGTGAGAAACTATGGATTATCAAGTTTTATATAGAAAATATAGGCCTAAAAACTTTGACGAAGTAATAGGTCAAAAACATATAACAACTATTCTTAAAAATTCCATTGTTAATAATAAAATTGCACATACTTATATATTTACTGGTCCACGTGGAACTGGTAAAACAAGTTCAGCAAGAATATTTGCAAAGACACTTAATTGTTTAAATCCTAAAGATGGTATTTGCTGTGAAGAATGCGAAAACTGTTTAGATTTTAACAATAGCCCAAATATAGTTGAACTAGATGCTGCATCTAATAATGGAGTTGATGAAATCAGGGAGATAGTTGATAATGTTAATATTGCTCCTACAAATGGTAAATATAAAATATATATTATAGATGAAGTTCATATGCTTACTTCAAGTGCATGGAATGCATTTTTAAAGACTTTAGAAGAACCACCTGAAAGTGTTGTTTTTATACTTGCAACAACAGAAATTAAAAAGGTCCCTATTACAGTTCTTTCAAGATGCCAAAGATTTGATTTCAAAAGAATTGATGTTGAAGAAATAAAGAATAGTTTAATAAATATATGTAATAAAGAAGAAATAAAATATGAAGAAGAAGCATTAAGAGAAATAGCTATTTTAGCTGATGGATGCATGAGAGATGCTTTAAGCTTACTAGATCAACTATCTAGAGTAAAAGAAGTTATATCTTTAGATATAATTAGAGAATACTTTGGCTTGGTTACAAGTGATGATATTGATAACATATACGCTTCTATTATTAATAATGATATAGATGGTTTAGTTAGAAAAATTCAAAGTATTAAACAATCTGGTGTAGATGTAAAAAATCTAATCGAAAAGTTAATAGAAGAATTTATTGATAAAGCGATTAGTATTAAGAAAAAGGGTATTAGTAATAATGCATTTAAACAATTAAAACACATTATTGATAGATTAAATGATTTAATAGGAAGACTTAATCAAAATTCAAATGGTTATCTACTATTAGAACTAGAACTTATATCATTTATTAAAGATGATATTAATCAAATTTCTCAAAGAGAAATAAAACAAATTATTTCCCAGGAAATAATTAAAGTTGACACTAAAATTGACGTCAATGATTTACTTAAACCTACAGATATTTCTCATTACAAAATGTGTGATGAATTTATTAAATTAAGAATTAATAATACTTTAGCTAAGGCTAATAAGGAATATAAAAAAGAATTTAATAATGTTTGGAATTCATTTATAAAATACATTGAAGATAATAATGTTAATGAATTTAAACAATTAGTTTTAAAGTCTGTTCCTACAGCCGTAAGTGAAGAATATGCTGTTTTAGGTACAACAAGTGAAGCTCTTAAAACAATTGGTAATACAAAGTTATTTGATATAGAATCTTTGTTAAATACTAAATTTGATAAAAACTATAAACTTATCTTTGTTAAATCAAAAGAGTGGAATGAATTTACAGAAAAGTTAAAAAATGGTGAAGAAAAAATAGACCATGAAATAAGAGATGAAAGTGATTTCATACAAGCAAGCGATAGCTCAGTTGATATTGCAACTGATTTATTTGGAAGTAAAATAAATATTCAATAAGAAGGAGAATGATAAATATGAATATGCAAGCTATGATGATGCAAGCACAAAAAATGCAAAAAGACATAATGACTA
This sequence comes from uncultured Caryophanales bacterium, assembly GCA_946536225.1. Lineage (GTDB taxonomy): Bacteria > Bacillota_I > Bacilli_A > RF39 > UBA660 > UBA6985. The sequence goes on from CAMNEE010000003.1 coordinate 132,512, forward strand.
AAAAGGAAGAAATTGAAAAATCAGAATTTACTGGTACTTCAGAATTAGTAGATATTACTATATATGGAAGCAAGAAAATTAAATCTGTTAAATTTAAAACTAAATCTTTAGATGAAGATGATATGGAAATCTTAGAAGATATGATTAAAATTGCTATGAACGATGCTATTAGACAAGTTGAAGCTGAAACTGATAAGAAACTTGGAGCATACGGTAAACAATTAGGTGGATTAATTTAATCATGATTTATCCAGAGGTATTAACAAACGTAATTGATTCTTTTAAGAAGATACCTGGTGTTGGAGAAAAAAGTGCAGAAAGATATGCATTTGCTTTATCTGAACTAAGTGAAGAAGATATTGATATCTTTGTTACTAGTGTTAAAGAAATGAAGAAGAACCTTAGAAGATGTTCAATATGTGGTCATATTACTGATCATGAAGAATGTTCTATCTGTACTGATAAAACAAGAAATAATAATCTAATATGTGTTGTAGAAGATTATAAAAGTGTATTTATGTTTGAAAAGTCAGGATCTTTTAAAGGTAAATATCACGTATTAAATGGTTTAATATCTCCAATAGATGGTATTTATCCAGACGATATAAATATTTCATCTTTAATATCTAGAATTGAAAAACCAGAAGAAACAGAAGTAATTATTGCTTTAAAACCTTCAATTGAAGGAGAAGCAACTACTTTATATTTAAAAAAGATTTTAGAAGATAAGAAGGTTAAAGTATCAAGATTATCATATGGTATTCCAGTTGGTGTAGATCTTGATTACTTAGATTCTATGACTTTAGATAGAGCCTTATTAGATAGAAAGGAAATATCTTAAAACAATGAAAGCAGCTGAGGTTAAAAATAATATTATTGAATCATTCAATGAGAATAATAATCCTCATGCTTTTTTAGTGTCTACAAATAGTTTAGATAGATGTTTTGAAGATATTTATGAAATAGTAAAAGAAGTTAATTGTACAGGATCACATAACATTGAATGTTCTTGTCCTTCTTGTAAATTAATTAATATGAAAAGTAGTCCAGATGTAATAATAATTGAACCATCTGGTAAAGAAATAAAGGTAGTATCAATAGAAGATTTGATTAGAAACTTTGCTACTAAACCTTTAATTAATAAGTATCAAATATATATTATTAAAGAGGCAGATAAATTAAGTATTAGTTCTGCTAATAAATTACTTAAATTTTTAGAAGAACCTAATCCAGGAATAGTCGGATTCTTACTTACTAATAACACAGGTAAGATATTACCTACTATTAGAAGTAGATGTACTCTTTATAATTTTGATTATGATTTTACAAATTTATTATCGTTACTTGATATAACTGAATCAACTTTCGATAAATATTATAATGAAACACAACAATTAATATTTCATTTAGAAAATGAAAAGAAATATAAATTAATGTTATATCTTAAAAATATAGCTAAGAAGGAGAGAAATGATATTTTAGAAATATTAAATCTAACCTTAAAGATATATTCTATAAAGTTTGAAAATGTATTGCATAGTTGTTATAATAAATTTGAATTTTTAGACCAAATAGTTGGATCTATAACAACTAAGGATGAACTTTTATTAACAAGTAAAATTGATAATATTAATAATACAATTAAACTAATTGATAGAAATGGTAATAGAGATTTAACTCTTAGTAGATTAGCAGTAGTTTGGAAGTGATAGTATGAATATAGTTGGTATTAAATTTAAAGGAAATGGAAAAATATATTGTTTTAAAAACGAGAATTTAGAATTAAAGTCAGATATGCATGTAGTTGTTGATACTGAAAAAGGTGAACAATTAGGTAAAGTTATAAATGTTAATATGAAACCTGCAAACAATATAGATGTTGATACAATGAAAAATGTATTAAGAATTGCAACTTCTAAAGATGAAAAAGACTATGAAAAGAATTTAAAAGATGCAAAAGAAGCTTTAAATTATATTAAAGAAGCTGTAGAAAAAAGTAATATTGATATGCGTGTTTCTGATGCATCATATACTTTAGATAAGAAACAATTAACATTTAATTTTATTGCAGATCAAAGAATTGATTTTAGAGATTTAGTTAAAGATTTAGCAGCTAAGTTTAAAACAAGAATTGAACTTCATCAAATGGGTGCAAGAGATAAAGCAAAAAATGTAGGTGGACTAGGTTTATGTGGTAGACCACTTTGTTGTAGTGAGTTCCTATCTTGCATGGAAACCATTAGTATTAATATGGCTAAGAATCAAAACTTAGTTTTAAATCCAACTAAGATAAATGGTGCATGCGGAAGACTTCTTTGTTGTCTTGCATATGAAGATGATGTTTATACTGATCATAGATGCCAACTTCCTAAAGTAGGAGAACTAGTTACTACTCCAGATGGAAAAGGTAAAGTAACATCTTTAGATATATTAAATCTAAAATATACTGTTGATTTAGATGGAGAATCAAAAGTATTTGATGTAAAAGATGTAGACAAGGATAAAAATGAAAAATCAAAAAGAAGTTCTAAATGATTTATTTGATTATGATTATAAAATTTATCAAAATGAAGAATTCTTTAAGTTTTCGATAGATTCTATTCTATTAGCTGAAATTGTTAGAATCAAAAAAAATAAGAATAAAGTATTAGATTTATGTTCAGGTAATTGTCCTGTTCCTTTAATACTTGATACTAAGTTTCCAAATTTAGATATTAAAGCAATAGAGTTACAAGAAGAAATATATGACTTAGGAAAAAAGAGCCTAGAAATTAACAATATTAATAATGTTCAATATATTAATGATGATATTAATAATATAGATAAGTATTTAAAAGGATATAAGGCAGATGTTATCACATGTAATCCACCTTACTTTAAAACTAATCCTGATATTAATATCAATGATAATAAAGTAAAAGCTATAGCAAGACATGAAATAACTTGTACTCTAGAAGATTGTATTAAAGTAGCAAGTTCTCATATAGAGTATAATGGTTTATTTTACATGGTACATAAAGATTTCAGACTTGCTGATATTATAATTTTGATGAATAAATATAACTTTGGAATTAAAAGAATTATACCTATTTATAATGATGAATCATCAGAATGTACTTCAATTATTGTAGAAAGTGTTTACAAAGGCAAAGATTATGTTAAAATAGGTAAGCCAATTTATATTAATAAATATAAAAGTTATAAGAATATTTTTTAGGAGGGGTTCTATGAAATTAATTGTAGGATTAGGTAATCCAGGAAAAGAATATGAAAATACTCGTCATAATATTGGATTTAGAGTACTAGATAAATATCTAGGAAATGTTAAATGGTCAAAAAAGTTAAATGGAGAGTATTATGAAACTAACATTAATGGAGAAAAGTATATTTTCTTAAAACCACTTAGTTTTATGAATTTATCTGGTGGCGTAGTTGGAGCATATGTTAAGTTTTTTAAGTTAGATTATAAAGATGTTCTAGTTATTCAAGATGACTTAGATCAAGCTTTGGGTGCGGTTAAACTAAAGATTAACTCCAGTGCTGGTGGCCATAATGGTATTAAAGATATAATTAGAGCTTTACATACAGATGCATTTGCTCGTATTAAAATTGGTGTTGCACATGATAGATCAATTGATACCAAAGATTATGTACTAGGTAAATTTGGTAAAAGTGAACTTGAAAAGATAGATACAAATTTAGATAAAATATTTTATGTTATTGAAAACTTTAAATATGACAATATAGAAACATTAATGGTAGATTTCAATAGAAAAGGGTAATCATGGATTTTTTTAGTGAATTATTTACTTATAAAAATAATGATTTAATATGCGGGTTAACTGATGAGTTAGCCGTTTTGTATTGCTATAATTATTATAAAAAATATAATAGGAATACATTAATAGTTACTAATTCATTATTTGATGCGAATAGAATTTTTCAAAAACTAAAGACATATACAAATGATGTATGTCTTTTTCCCATGGATGATTTTTTATCATCAGTTGCTATAGCCTTATCTCCAGATTTAAAAGTTAAAAGACTAGAAACTCTAGAAGAAGTAAAGAAGGATAAACCTAAAATAGTTGTTACTAACCTAACAGGTTACCTACATTTTCTTCCATCAATTAATTCTAGAGATGAACTTCAATTAACTCTTAAAAAAGGAGAATCAATTAATAGAGAAGTCTTACTTGAAAAAATTGATAGTTTCGGATATAAAAGAGACTCTTTAACCACGGCAACAGGAGAGTTTTCTCTTCGTGGTTATATTGTAGATGTATTTCCAATAGAAATGGATCATCCAGTTCGTATTGAGTTCTTTGGAGATGAAATAGATTCTATTAGATTTTTTAATGAAAATACTCAATTATCTATAAATGAAGTAGAAAGTATTAATATTCTTCCTGTTGAAGAAGTAAATACTAATGAAAAGTCTTCTTTATATGAGTATATGAAAGAACCGCAAGTGTTTAATGTTAATCCAAATCAAATATCTCTTGGTTATAATAAACTATTATCTGATATAGAAGAATATAAAGAATCTAAAGATATTGATAAGAGTTATAAATATATGTTTAGTTTTGATGATATTAAAGTAGTAAATCGTATAGATATAGATACAATTAATAACTTAAAGGGATCAAAAGACTATAAATCTAGACCAGTATTAAAATACAAAGGAAATTTTGATGCATTTATCGACTTTGTTAATAAAGAAGTCGTTAATAAAACTGTAATTATTTGTCTTTCAAAAGAAAAACAAATAGAAAAAATAGCTTCATTATTTAATAAAGTTAATATTGGTTCTATCAAGGATCAAGAAATAAACATTATTAATAAAGAAATAAATGAAGGCTTTATTATAGAAGATAGATGTTATATTTCAGAATATGATATAGATGATGAAAAAATAACAGCTGTATATAAAAACAATTATAAAATTGGAACAAAGATAAGAGATTTCAATGATATTAAAATTGGAGATTATGTAGTTCATAGTCAACATGGAATAGGTATATATGGAGGTATAGTTCCTATTGATAAACAAGGACTTTTAAGGGACTACATAAAGATAAACTATGCTGGTAATGATAAAGTATATATTCCAGTTGAAAAGATAAATACTATTTATAAATATTCAGATTCTGATGGTGCAAAACCAATTATTAATAAACTAAATTCAGCTCAATGGGCTAAAACTAAGATGAAAGCACGTAATAGAATTCATGATATTTCTCAAGAACTAATTGAATTATATGCTGCCCGTGCTAAGGTAGAAGGACCAGTTTTTAAAGACTTTCCTGAAGAACTTATATTTGAAAATCAATTTTCTTATACTGAAACTCTTGATCAAATTAAATGTATTAAAGAAATAGATAAAGATTTAGTTAAAAAAGTACCAATGGATAGACTTCTATGCGGTGACGTAGGATTTGGTAAAACAGAAGTTGCTTTCCGTGGAATGTTTAAAACTGTACTAAATGGATATCAAGTTGCATATCTATGCCCAACAACACTTTTATCAAGACAACAATATAAAAGTGCACTTGAAAGATTTAAAGAGTTCCCAGTTAATATTGCTCTTTTAAATAGATTTACTACCATTAAAGAACAAAAACGTATATATGAAGGACTAGAAAAAGGAACTATTGATATTGTATTTGGTACTCATAAACTTCTAAACAAGAATATTAAATATAAAAACTTAGGTTTACTTGTAATAGACGAGGAACAAAGATTTGGTGTATCTCAAAAAGAAAAGATAAAAGAACTTAAAAATGAGGTAAATGTTCTAACTCTTTCTGCAACACCAATTCCTAGAACTTTAAAGATGGCTATGTCAGGTTTAAGAGATCTTTCTATTATAGATACTCCTCCAGTTAATAGATATCCTGTTCAAACATATGTAGTTGAACAAAATGACTTTTTAATAAAGGATGCTATTTATAAGGAACTTACAAGAGGTGGTCAAGTATTCTTACTATATAATAAAGTACAAGATATTATAGATGTCCATACTAAAATTAAAACACTTGTACCTGAAGCAAGAGTGGTTGTTGCTCATGGTCAAATGAATAAAGAAGAACTAGAAGATGTTGTAAGAGACTTTATAGATGGTAAATACGATATTTTAATTTGTACTACTATTATAGAAACAGGTATAGATATACCTAATGTTAATACTTTAATAGTAATAGATGCAGATAACTTTGGATTATCTCAGCTTTACCAACTACGTGGACGAGTAGGAAGATCTAATAAGATTGCTTATGCATATCTTATGTATAAACCTGCAAAATTATTAACGGAAACAGCTAAGAAGAGGTTAGAATCTATTAAAGACTTCACTGAACTTGGAAGTGGATATAAGATTGCAATGCGTGACTTATCTATACGTGGTGCAGGTGATTTACTAGGTTCTGAACAGGCAGGATTTGTAGATGCTATAGGTCTTGAGTTATATACTCAGATGGTTAATGACGAGATAAAGAGACTAAATGGTGAAGAAGTCGAGGAAGATGAAGAAAATCAAAATCCTCTTATTGAAGTATCTAACCATATTAAAGATGAATATGTATCAGATGAAAATGTTAAGATTGAAATTCATAGACTTATTAATGAAATTAAAGATGAAGAATCTCTTGAAATGATCAAATCTCAAATTGAAGATAGATTTGGTAGAGTAGATGACGACATGGAAGTATACATGTATGAAGAATGGTTTGAAAAGCTTGCTGAAAAACTACATATTACTAAGACTTCTAAGTTTAATGAAACATTCTCTTTAGAATTACCTGAAGATGTATCTAACAAGATAGATGGAGAAAAGTTATTCTTAATTACATATAATATTTATCCTAAATTTAGATTATCTTATGCAAATAAGAAAATAACTATTCATTTACCACTTGTAGGTATACCTAAACATTTCATTTATTATATAGTTGATTTATTAACTAAAATAATAGATATGATTAAATAAAAATTGGATTATTCCAATTTTTATTTTGTTCATTTATAATTAATTTAGGTGAGTAGTATGAAGTTGAAACTTAAAAAAGGTGCTAAAGTATCTTTTGTAATTATTATATTAATAATACTTTTAGTAATATATTTAATAGTTAAGTTTGTTATATATAATAGTTATAATAAGAATTTCAAATACATAACAGACCTTTATAAAGACTCAAAAATACTTGAAAAACTTGATTTAGACTCTGTTTTTGTATCACAGTTTATATTCTTAAATGATACATATAGAATAGGAATTGAATACAATAGTATCACTAAATTAGATAATAATACTTATGAAGTAACTGATTTAAATAATAATATATTTAGTTTTAATTATTCTATTAGTGATTCTAAAGAGGATTATAAAAAATATTTCCAAGCAGTTAATACTGTAAAAAATCTAAAAGATGATAAATTAAAGATATATTCATCTATATTTAAACTAAGTCGAGATAATAAGACTCTTAAAATTTTTAAAAATAATATACCAGTTTCTGGTGAAATAGCTTTAATTGATGGAGATGCTTTTAATGGTTATTTATATAAAACGAATGATACATACTTTGTAAAACTACTAGGTATGAATAAAGAGTTCTCCTTTAAATTCACAGGAAGTGCTGTAAATACTGAAGATATAAGAGTTATGCTTTCTACTTTAAAAAAAGAATAATTTGCAATTCTTAATAATAATTGCTAAAATATCCTCCAAGTAAGGGGGATTTTTTGATGATGGAGTTTAAGCATACAATTATACATATTAGAAAAAGAGAGAATAATAAGTGTTATTCTGTTAGATTTTCTTATGATGCAGATGCCGATGTAGTGTCAATTGAAAAACAAGCATATGGTATTGATCAAGATGTTCTAGGAAGTGTACCTATTACTAAAGTAATTAAATATGCTATGTTAGAACAAAGATTTAATGATGCTGTATATGGAACAGGAAATAATATAGAGATAGACTTATATATGGAAGACTATTATGATATGACTAATGAAAAGGAAGTTATTTCTACTCCTAGTACAACAAGAAGCATTAAAGAAAGATTATTAAAACACGCTAATAAAAGATAATTATTGCTAAAAAAATAATGTTATGATATATTAGTTTCGTTAAGCAATGAAGGAAAGAGTAGTAAATACAAGACGCGTAGAGAGTTCCTGGATGGTGAAAAGGAATAGGGAGTGTTTATGAACATGGTTCTGGAGTTTAAATCGGGTAATTTACGATATAAATTTTAAGTTGCATGATAAGTCATGAATTAAGGTGGTACCGCGGGTTATACTCGTCCTTATGCTTTAATTCATGGCTTTTTATTTTTAAAGAAAGAGGGATTTATATGAACAAAGGAAATTATTACATTTCAACAGCTATTGCTTATGCTTCAGGTAAACCTCATATTGGTAATACATATGAGATTGTATTAGCAGATGCAATTGCTAGAAACAAAAGATTAGAAGGATACAATGTTTATTTACAAACTGGTACAGATGAACATGGTGAAAAAATTGAATTAAAAGCCAAAGATAAAGGTATTACTCCTCAACAATATGTTGATGAAGCTTCAGCTGAAATAAAAAGAATCTGGGATTTAATGAATACTACTTATGATAGATTTGTTAGAACTACAGATAAACACCATGAAGAAGTAGTACAACATATCTTTGAGAAAATGTTAGCAAATGATGATATATATCTAGGTAAATATGAAGGATGGTATTGTACTCCAGATGAATCATTTTGGACTGATACTCAAGTAGTTAAAAAAGAGGATGGTACAGTAGTATGTCCTGACTGTGGTAGACCAGTTGAAAAGAAGAATGAAGAGTCATATTTCTTTAGATTAAGTAAATATCAAAAACAATTAGAAGAATATATCGAATCACATCCTGATTTTATTCAACCAGAGTCAAGAAAAAATGAAATGTTGAATAACTTCATTAAACCAGGATTACAAGATTTATGTGTATCACGTACTGCCTTCTCTTGGGGTATTCCTGTTACATCAAATCCTAAACATGTAGTTTATGTTTGGTTAGACGCTTTATCAAACTATATTACTAACATAGGATATGATGTAGATGGATCAACTGAAGAGTTTAATAAATTCTGGCCAGCTGACTTACATTTAATTGGTAAAGATATTATAAGATTCCATACTATCTATTGGCCATGTTTCTTATTTAGTTTAGGCCTTCCATTACCTAAGAAAGTATTTGGTCATCCATGGTTAATTATGGCAGACGGAAAGATGAGTAAATCACTAGGAAATGTAGTATATGCTGATGATTTAGCAGCAAAATATGGTGTTGATGCTGTAAGATATTATTTCTTACATGAAATACCTTTTGCTAATGATGGAGTATTCACAGAAGATTTACTTATTGAAAGAGTAAATGGAGATTTAGCAAATATCTTAGGTAACTTAGTTAATAGAACAATTAGCATGAGCAATAAATATTTTGATGGTATTGTTGAATCTACTGGTGTAACTGATACAATGGATGCAAATCTTAAATCTTTATGTACATCGTTAGGTGATAAAGTAAAAGCTCACATGGATGAACTAAAGATAGCTGATGCTATAGATGATGTATTTGAAGTATTAAGAGCATCAAATAAATACATCGATGAAACAACACCTTGGGCTTTAGCTAAAGATGAAGATAAACAAGATAGATTAAAAGAAGTTTTATACAATTTAATTGAAAGTATAAGAATATGTGCTGTTTACTTACAAGCATTCTTACCTGATACTTCAGAAAAGATCTTTAATCAAATTAATACTGATATAAAAGACTATGAATCTACTAAGAAATTTGGAAAATTTATATCTGGAACTAAGTTAAATAATCCTGAAATATTATTTGCAAGAATAGATGTAGAAAAGAAATAAAAGAAAATATTTTATATTTTCTTTTTTATTTACACCAAAAATTTTATCTTTTTATGAAATAATTGATATTTTCAACTATAATTAAATAAGGAGGACTTAATATGAAATGTATTAAATGCCATAAGAAAATAAAAGACAATTCAAAAATTTGTCCTTTATGTGGAGCAACTCAAGAAGAGAATAAGAGCAATGATTTAAGATACTATAATCATGCTAATGATACAGCACTTTCTCATAATTTTATTCTTACTGAAAGCGAAATAGAAGATTATGACTTTTCATATAAGTCTGTTTCAAATGGGTTAGATTTATTTAAAAAACCTATTTTTTATTTTTTTAATGTTTTTTTTGCAATTGTATTACCCTTTGTTTTTATGTTTTTAGAGTTACCAAAGACATTATCAATAATTATTACTTGTTGTTTAATTTTTGAAAACATTATAATTGGAATGATTTCATATAAGTCTCATCTAAGTTTGGTATATGGATCAATACCGATATTTAATGTTTTATATTTATATAAACACTATTTACCAAGATATAAAGGTGTTTATTCATTTTTAAAATTTTTATTCTTCTTTTTCTTTTTTTGGAATGCTGCATTCTTTATTACATTTACAATAATTGCGTCTTCTGCCTTTGACTCATGGATATATATAATTATTGAGTTTACTGAACTACAAGTATTAATCTTTTTTACAACTTATTCATTTAATAACTTTAGAATGTTTTATCATATAGGTGATATATTTGGAACTAATAAGCATTTAACTATGATATTCCCAACTGTCTATCTACCTTATATAGCCTTAAACAAAAAATTATATTATCACGAAGATGAACTCATTTAATATATTAAGTAATTCTAATTTATGATATACTACAACGCGAAAAAGGAGAATATGTATGTTTACTGATACTCATTGTCATATTACAAGTGAATTTTATACTAATATAGATGAAATAGTAGAAAATTCTCGTAAGAGAAATATTAATAGATTAATTATAGATGCTGATGATATTGAATCCTGTTATGAGGTAATAGATATAGCATCTCGTTTTGATAATGTATTTTTTACTTTAGGAATTCATCCTGAGCATGTAGATGAAGATATTAATAAACTAAAAGAAATCGTTGAAGAAAATAAGAATAATCCTAAGTTTGTAGCTATTGGTGAAATAGGATTAGATTACTATTACACGAAAGAGAATAAAGATAAACAATTAAAACTTCTTAACGAAGAGATGGATTTAGCAAGAAAGTATAATAAACCTGTTATAATTCATTCAAGAGAAGCTACAAAAGATACAATTGATACTTTAAAAGAGTATCCTGAAGTAATAGGGGATATACATTGTTTCTCAGGCTCTCTTGAAACTGCAAGAGAATATATAAAAATGGGATATTATATTGGAGTAGGTGGAGTGGTTACCTTTAAAAATGCCAATATTAAAGATGTTATTAAAGAATTACCAATTGAAAGAATTCTTTTAGAAACAGATTCTCCATTCTTAGCACCAACACCATTACGTGGTACTACTAATGAACCAGCAAATATTGACTTAATAGCAGATTTTCTTTCTGATTATTTAGGATTAGAAAAAGATGAATTATCTAGAATAACAGAAGAAAATGTTAATAGACTATTTAAACTATAAGGAGGACATATGGCTAACTTTAATTTTAAAAAGAAATTTGGTCAAAATTTTTTGATAGATAAAGACAAAACCCAAAAGATAGTTGATCTTGTTAATGCTAGTGAAGATGACTTAATTATTGAAATTGGTCCTGGAGCAGGAGCATTAACAAAAAGATTAGTTAAGAAGAACGCAAATTTAATATGCTATGAAATTGATGAAGATACAAAAGAATACTTATTACCTTTAGAAAATGAAAAAACGCATATTATTTACAAAGACTTCTTAAAGACAGATCTTAATGAAGATATTAAAGATATTAAATATAATAATTTATATATAGTTGGTAACTTACCATACTATATAACAACTCCTATTATTGAACATATTATTAAAGAAGAGATAGATGTTAAAAAACTAGTATTCATGGTTCAAAAAGAAGTAGGAGAGCGCTTCTCATCTAAACCTGGATCTAGAGAATATGGTTCAATTACTGTTTTCTTAAATTATTATTTTGATATTAAACAAGAGTTTGTTGTAGGAAAGAAGTGTTTTAATCCTGTTCCTAATGTAGATTCTATGGTTATATCTCTTTCTACTAAAGAAGATAGAATTAAAGTAGATATGGATAAGTTTGATAAACTAGTAAGAACTTCTTTTCAATTTAAAAGAAAGAACTTAAGAAATAATTTAAAGTTTTATGATTTAGAAAAGATAGATAATATCTTAAAAGAACATGGATATTCTATAAATAATAGAGCAGAAGAACTATCATACAAAGTATTTGTAGATTTATGTAATAAATTATTTTAATTGATTATAGAATATATTTAATGTATAATAATTTATATAAATATAGGAAGGTGAAACTCGATGAAAATAACAAATGTAAGAGTGCGTGTAGTTGATAAGGAAAATTCTAAAATGAGAGGCTTTGCATCAGTAACAATTGATGACATGTTTGCCGTTCATGATATCAGAATTCTAGAAGGGGATAAAGGTTTATTCTTAGCAATGCCTAGTAAACAAATTTCTCCAGGAGAATATAAAGATATCGCTCATCCAATTAATCAAGAAGCTCGTCAAATGTTTAGTGACGCTATTCTTGAGGAATACAAGGCTGAGTTAGAAAGATCTAAAAACGAAGAATAAGATTGAAAAATCTTATTTTTTTTGTAAAAATTCATGTAAATTTCAAATTATTTTTTTCAAAAACCCACATAAATAAACAATACTAGTTTATATTTAAAGTGGGAGAACGTGATATGAAAAAATTAAAGTTAAGATATGCCTTATATTTTATAGCTTTAGTAAGCATAGTTGCTATGCTTGGTTTTTCGTGTTTTAACATCTGGGTTCAAATATATGATAATAAACTTAAAGTAGAAGAGTTAAATCAAAAATATGAAGACCTAGTTGATCAAGAGTATACCCTAAGTGGTCAAGTAGATAAACTACAAGATCCAACATACATGGCTAAATATGCTAGAGAAAAATATCTATATACTTCTGAAGGTGAATTAATTATAGATATAGATACTAAAAAATAAACGTAGATTTGAAATATTACATTTAATGTGTTATTATTTCACTTATACGGGGTCGCAATGGTTTCGACAGATTATAGTCCTGTATTAGTTGCAAGTGGTTGGTAACCTAATTACCAAAATTAAAATTAACTGACAAAAATACAAATATGACTTTAGCTTTCGCCTAATAGGTTGAAAGCCTTCCCACACAGTGCTGGGATGGAGTGCCATTTAATTAATTGCCTATAGTTAGTTACTTGGTTCATATATATAGGATATATTAATAGTATTTCCTAAGTACTATTAATGAATATTTATTAGGATAGTATAATCTTAGCTTGTAAGATGTTTTTGGTTATATAAATTTCTAATTCTTACTAAACTTGTAGACGCTAATATGTGAGTAATTTGGACGGGAGTTCAACTCTCCCCGACTCCACCATTGTAATATATATTCGAAGTACTCGAGTTTTAAATAGATATCAATCAGTAATGATTGATTTTTTGTTTTATATAATGATAAGCCATGATATTATATAAATAAGGTGGTTAGGTATGGTCTCAGGGGAATTTGGTAAGTTTAATGAATTATTATTTGAAAATAATTCATCTAATTCGTGGAAATTACTTCAAAACTTATTTCAACAATTTGATTTTATTTTTTGTGAATTAATTTCTGAAAGATTGTATGAAACAGAAAGTGATGAATTTTCAAGATATTTTGATATAAAAGACTCATTTAATTATGCTAGAGAGTTCTTATATTGTCTTAATAAATCATATGGAGAAAGATTTGATGTACTGACAAGAGCATTTATTGATGGTAAACCTATTTATACTATTAAGCCTATTGATATAGCTATTGATAAAGATAATAGTATTACTGACGGATTCATTAATATTGCATATGAAAATACAGCTCGTGATGCATGGTCTATTGTTCATGAAACATTTCATTTGTTTAATTATGGTACTATTGACGTAGACGGCAAGAAAGTAGTAAATTTAACCATGAGACTATTCACTGAACTAGTTTCAATATTAGCAGAAAAACTATACATTGCATTTGCTTATAATAGAAAATACATAAATGACAACGAAGCAGCTATTCTATTAAATGATAGAATAGATAATACACATTTATCTTTATATATCACAAAGTGTGAACAACAATATTTAGCACTTAACAAACAGGGTGTATACATTACTCCTTATATTATTAAGCAAATAAAAAAGCAATATAAAAGTGTTCCTTATTATAATGATGTTTGGAAAGATGAAAGCAGAACTCATGATACTGTACATAATGCTGTTCTCCGTGGAACACTTAGTTATCCAGTTAATATTGGATATTTAATAGGTGAGTACTACTCAAATTTAATCCTAGACCAATATGAAAATCCTAAAGAATTATTAATTGAATTAAATGAGATGATTTCTAAACCAGATGTTAAAACTAGCGACGTAATGGGTAATTGTTTAGAAAAGAGGTTGAAACATTAATGGAAAATCTATTCTTAATAAGACATGCTGTTTCAAAACAAAATGAAGGCATAAACATAACAGAAAAACTACCAGATCATGCTGTTGAATTATCAGAAACTGGTATAAAGATGGCAAGAGAAACAGGAATCTGGTTAAATCAGTATTTAATCCAAAACAATATTGATTTATCACATGCAAGACTATATGTTAGTCCTTTTACTAGAACTAGACAAACTGCGGAATTAATTAATGAATCTTTAAAAATTGAAGATATAGTTGAAGACTATTTACTTATAGAACATCAATATGGTCTTTTTTCAGATAATCTTTGGCCAGACAATAAAAAAATGTTTCCTACTGAATATGAATACTATGATAGATTTTATAAGCATGGTGGTAAGTTTTATCAAAGATTTCCTATGGGAGAAAGTCCTATGGATGTTGCTATTAGAACAAGAATGTTTTTAAATGAACTTAAAAATGAAGATATAGATAATGTATTCATAGTATCTCACGGGACAGCACTTAAAACACTAATAATGAACTATTTTAAATATAGTCCTGACTGGTATGCACATTCAGGACTAATTAAAAACTGTGAGGTAAGACACATAGACAAGGATAATAATATGAAAATACTAAAAAGATAGTATTTTTCTTTTTATTAAATATAACGATTCTATTTATTTATTTTTTTAGTATTGTTATAATACTAGTATGGAAGAGGTGTATTTATGAACACTAGATATTTACCAATAGGTTCTATCGTTTTATTAAGAGGTGGAGCTAAAAAATTAATGGTAGTTGGATATTTTGGAGTTAATCCAAATGGTGAACAAGTTGATTACATGGGTGTTACATACCCAGAAGGATATCTTGATTACAAAGAAATAGTTGGATTTAACCAAGCAGAGATTCAAGAAATTTTATTTGAAGGATATAAAGATATTGAACAAAATAATTTATTTGTACAATTAGATGCATATGCTAATGGAATGATTTCTGAACAAACTGCAACAGTACCTTTTACTAGTAAAGTACAAACAAATCAAAACCAAAATCCTAATATACCAAATAATCCAAATCAACAATAATTATAGTAAGGCTTTTTATAAGCCTTATTTTTATTTATAAAATGATTTTTACGTCGTTTTATGGTATTATTATTAGTAGATATGGAGGTTATGATGAAAAAAAGTAACTATATTATTTTTGCAATAATAGTTTTAATTTTAGTTGGTTTTGCTTTTATTATAAAATCAACTAAACAAATATATAAAAGTATTAATTTAGATGAGATAAGTAGTTTAGAAAATGGTCTTGTTCATGTAGGAAAGATAAGTGATGATGTTACTTCTACATTTAAAGAATATTTTGATAACTATAATCTTAAATCATACAATATGGATAATACTAAAATGAGTTCATTAAGTGCATTAATTAAGAATAACAATTTAGAAGAAGTAACTGATGATAATGGTTATTTACTAATACACGACTCTAAAATTGTATGGGTAAGTGGAGAAAACTTAAATAATACAGAACTAAACGAAGCAGTTTTAATTAATTTTTATAATAAGATACCAACAGATCAAGTAGTTTATAAAGTACCAAAAGATGGAGATGAGATGGTAAAATTAATTAAAAGAAAGAATAAATTTACTGTTTTAGTAATTGGCAAGCAAGATTGTAATTATTGTCAAATGTATATGCCAGTTTTCAACAAGGTAGCTAAAGATAGTAATCTAGATATTTACTATATTGATTCTACAACATATAATAAGAGTGAATACAAAAAGATTACAGATTTAGAATTAGAAATTCCTGCATATTGCACTACTAACAATACTAAGACATCTACAGCAGGATCTTTCCCTAAACCTATGACATTTATTATTAAAGACGGAAAAACAGTTAGCTGCGCTTTAGGATATAAATCAGAAGATAATTTAAAATCATTCTTATTCTCCTATGGTGTAATTAATCAAATATAAAAAGGATGTGATTTCATGTTTGATTCAGTATATAATAAAGTAAGTGCTTTTCAAAAGAAATTTCCAGGAACAGTATGCTGGAGATTAGACCAACATAGTAAGGTAATTGAAAAACATATTAATCCAAATGAAAAATTATTATTCGCATTTCCAGGCCAATTAAATGATGGAAAATGGGAACTATTTGATACCGCTATTATAGCGTTAACAACTGAAAGAATTATAATTGGTCATAAAAATATCTTACCAGGTTATAAGTTTATAACTGTAACACCTGATATGTATAATGATTTAACTGTAAAAGCAGGTATTATATGGGGAACAATTATTATAGATACAGTAAAAGAACAAATTACTATATCTAATCTATCAAAGAGAGCTTTACCTGAAATAGAAACATATATAACAATGTTCATGGAAGAAGCCAAGAAGCAATATCCTGCTAGAGAAAGAGAAAAATAGGAATTTACTATGAAAAAGAGATATATTTTATTTTTGTTGGTTATACTTTTCTTCATTGCTATCTTTATGTATATAACAGATAAACCAAGAACGTACTCATTATCATATGATATTGATAAATTCAAGGTTTTAGAGTCATACAATATAGACGATGGTTTTTATAATATTAAGCTAACAAAGGATGAATATGTCTTTTATTATGCAATAAATCATAAATACACATCTAAAAGAAAACTAGTTGAAAGTGTTACTACAAAAGATGTTGATAACTATCTATGTTTAAACATAAAAGTATTTAATAAAAATGAAGACTATATTTGTAGCAATACAAAAGAATATAAAGATGCATATCAAGTTGGTTTATTACAAGTAGAAAATCAAGAGAAAATAAAGACATTTGAAGATGTAGATATTTATAAGAAAGGTTCTATTTACGAGTGGAATGGTTATGGATTCACTGAAATGGTATCTGGCAAGAAGGTAAATGTACTTAAGAATGAAAAATATGATAATAGTTTAAGTTATCAATTTGAGAACAAAGTAATATTTGCCGACTATGATCATAAAAATGAATTTAAAATGTTTTATGTTCTAGATATGGAAACAGGTAAAACATTTACCATTGAAAATGAAGAAAGTATAAGTTATAACAGCTACTTTGAAGGTTTCATTGGAAACATAGTTTATTTGTTTGATAAAAACAACAATGTTCAATATGGTATAAATTTAAAGAAGAAAAAAATATTTAAGACAAGTGATAAAGAAGGCGCAGTTTACTTTGATGGTAAAAAATCTAGTCAACCTTTAAAAAATTTCAAATATAAAAATATAATGTTTAAAAATGATAATATAGTTAACTTTTTATTGAAAGATAATAAATTATATATGACTTACAAGAATTCTGATATATATATTCAAATTTTTGATAAGGTTAATTACTTAATTTATTCAAATGATACTAAAGCATACTTCCTAGTTAATGATACTATCTATCTTTATGAAATAGGAAAAGGATATCAAAAAATTGCTTCATCACTTGAATGGGAATTCCATTATAACTCTCAAATATTCATTCGTATTTAATAAAAAAGAAACGTTAAGTTTCTTTTTTTTATTAAAATGATATAATTAAAATAAGAATATAGGAGGTGTATAACACATGGTTTTTAAGAAACCTTTTGCTTTTATAATAAGGCACTTTAAAGCTTTTCATATAGTCATGTTAATTACATCTGTCTATATAATGTTTAATGCCAGTCAAATCAGATCATTAATTGCTTCTTTAGTAAGTGCTAATGCATTGATGTATGGTGGTGCTAAAACGTATGCATCATCACCGGTTATAGCAATTGCCATTATTGGATTAATTGCTGTTGGTTTTGTTTACTGGTTATTCTCATCAAGAAAAAAAGACTTAAAGTATTATACATATGTAATAGGTTACTATCTATTTTCAATTGTTGGTTTTATATATCTTTTTTCTAAACTTAAAACGCTAGCAACTCAAGAACTAAATATAGATACACTTAACCTTGTAAGAGATACATCCCTTCTTATAATGGTGGCATCTATTCCAGTTGTTGTAATATCATTCTTAAGAGGTTTAGGATTTAATATTAAACAATTTAATTTTAGTAAAGATGTAGAAGAGCTATCTATCACGGATAAAGATTCAGAAGAGTTTGAAATTCTAATTGGTCAAAACAATTATAAATATATGAGAAAAATTAGAAAGATTACTCGTGAAATAAGATACTTAATATTAGAAAACTTATTTTATATTACTATTGTAGGTGGAGTACTTGTTGCATTTGGAGTAGTGTCTGTTGCAACTGTTATTTATAAAAATAATCATCAAGTTCAAGAGTCTCACGTAACTGTTGTTAATGATGTTTCTTATGTTGTAAATGGAACATATATAACTTCTAGAAGTATGCGTGGAGAAGAGTTAAAACCTGGATATAAATATGTAATTGTAAATGTAAGTATGCAAAATCAAAATCCAAATATAACAAAGAAATATAATCAAAATATTATTACATTACAAACAGGAAGATTAATTTATAGTCCTATTTCTTATTTTCAAAATGAATTCTTAGAAATTGGTAAATATCTTAAGAAAGATGAAATAATACCTACATCATCATTCTTAACAGGTAATATTGTATTTGAAATACCTTCATCGATGAATGTAACAAGATATAGTTTAAGAATTATGAAGGGTATTGTTCTTGAAGAAAATGATTTCTTCGTTGATTATGTAAGATTTGCCGCTAATGGAGTTAATCTTGATAGAGAAAGACAAACCATTAACTTAAATCTAAATCAAAGAATCAATACTACAATAATCGATAGTGGATTATTCAATATAGTAGTAAAAGACTTTAAACTACAAGATTCATTTGAAGATAAGTATGTAATATGTAGTAATGAACTTAATTGTAATGCTACATCTACTATTGTTCGACCTACATCTTTAGGGAACAATACAATGATAGTTCTTTATTATGAAGGAGCTCTTTCTAGTGAAGCTACATATTATGAAGAATTAGATACGATGGAGAAATTTGCAAATGCATTTACTCATGTTGAGTATACAATAGGTCAGAAGAATTATTCAGTAGAGTCTAAAATACTAATGAACGATATAAATGGTAAACTATTTATTGAAGTTGATAGAGCAATAGCAAAAGCAAGCAATATCAAAGTAGTATTTGATTTTAGAAATGAGACTTATGTTATTAATCTAAAATAGGCATCTTGGATGTCTATTTTATTTTGTAGATTACTTATATATAGATAAAAAAGGGTATATTTGATAAAATTATATTTGAAAGAAGGATGAATAAATGGAATTTGTAGTATTATCTAAAAATGAATTTCATAAGATAGAAGATGATTTTTATAATTCAAACTTTTATCAAACATCTGAATGGGCAGATATAAAAGAAAAGAATAGTTGGGAACCTTTTTATGTAGGTGTTAAAGAAAAGAACAAATACGTTTTAATTTGTTTATTACTTGCTAGAACTGTTCTAGGAAGAAGATTCTTCTATGCACCACGTGGACCAGTCATGGATTTTTCTAATAAAGAACTACTTGAATTCTTTATAGAAAACGTTAAAAAGTTCGTTAAGAAAAACAAGGGATTTGTTTTCAAGTTCGATCCATATATAGAATATCAAGAAAGAGATAAATATGGAAATCCTCTCGGGGATGCCAAGGAAGACTATTGGAAACTACTAAAAAACTTAGGATTTAGACATCGTGGATTTACAAGAGGCTACTCAGATGAAGCACAATTTAGATGGAGTTATGCTCTTGATATAAAAGATAAAACTTTTGATGATTTACTACCTGACATGGATCAAAGATGCAGAAGATGTATTAGAAAAAGTGAAAAGTATCCTTTAGAAGTATTTGATGTAAATGATGATAATATCAAAGATTTTAAAGATATTATGAATCATACTGCTAAAAGACAAGAACACTTTGATAGATCAACAGAGTACTATAAAAACTTAAAGAAATATCTAAAAGATAAAGTATCTATGGTTGTAGTATGTTTAAATAGGGAAAAATATTTAAAAGACTTTAAAGATGATAAAATGTACTCTGAAATAGAAAAGTTAGATATTGATTATGTTCCTATTACAGCAGGTGTATTTATATTTGATAATGATAAATTTAACTATGTATATGGAGGAACTTATTCATACTATATGTCTTTCATGGCTCAATATAAGATGCAAGTTGAAATGATTAAGAAGGCTATTGATAAAGGATTAGATAAATATGACTTTGGAGGAATCTCAGGAGTATTTGAACCTAATACTAAAAACTATGGAGTATATGAATTCAAAAGAGGCTTTGGTGGTAGAGTAATAGAGTATATTGGTGAGTTTGATCTAGTAACTGATAAATTATTCTATAGAATGTATAAAGCTGGTTATTGGTCATATGGTAAGTTAAAATCAATAAAATCTAAGTTATCAAAATAAAAAAGATAATTACTTTTAATTATCTTTTTTTATTTGAAGAAATAATATAATTTTTTGTTTGACTATTATATTTTAATGCATTATAATTAAAACAGTTATTTATTAAGAAGTAATGGGTCTATAGCCAAGTGGTAAGGCGTGGGACTGCAACTCCCTGATCGTTGGTTCAAATCCGACTAGGCCCTCCAATTTAAA
>CAMNEE010000004.1:0-59992 GCA_946536225.1 uncultured Caryophanales bacterium
GGGACTGCAACTCCCTGATCGTTGGTTCAAATCCGACTAGGCCCTCCAATTTAAAATTAACTCAAGGTAACTTGAGTTTTTTTGTGGTTTTTTGATTAAGTTATGTTATAATACATAGCCGGTAAAGGGAGATATAAATAATGGGGAAAAATTTTACAAAAAAAGAAAAACAAATGATAGAACGAAATATTGAAAACTCTAAATATTGGTTATCAAGAAGAATTGATAATATTAATACTGGTTTAAATCTTATGGGCGTATATGCAGAAATTAATTCTAATAATCAAAACCAATTAGATTTTTATACATTAGATGGACATTATATTGCAAGTAAAATTATAGGCTACACTAGAGATTATGTAAGTGAAGGCTTTGGAAAATATCCGGATGCTAAGTTTATTAATTATGATAGAGTATATTCATTTGACGTATTTAATATTGATGATTATAGTGATAGATATTTATTTAGAACACACTCTAATAGCGAATCAGGTATAGGATATACATTAGAGATGTTCTTTAATTCATTTGATACTTTAAGAGACATGAATATTAGTTCTTATCATGCTAAAGATGACTGTATTATTAAAGAGTTTGATATAGGCAATCATAGTATTAGAGCTAAAATTGATAATGCATTTGGTCCATCAGGAAATTATGTAGATGGTGAAGAAAGAGAAATATGGTTTGATTCTAAAAAGCCTTTATTATTTATGACTGAAGCAGTTTGGCCAAAACAAGGTGAAATGCATAGAGAAATTGGTTCTGGATCATTAGCAAAAGGTGCTATTTCAAGTAATAATCATTTATTTAGTCATATTCCTGATGAACAAATGAGAGAACTTATGCTAAATATTACTAGACATCCTAGAAATAAGGAATTAATAAATTATGTATTAAATGAATATGAAAAGATGATTCCTGGTATTACAAAATTTATAGATGAAAATTTCCATATGTATGGAGACATTATTAATCAAGAATACGTAAGTAATGAACGTACAGATGTTATGATCGATAATACTATCATGGAAAGATGTAATTTTGAAAATATCAAAGATGCTAAAGCAAGAACATTAGGGAAGAAATAAGAGTATACTAAAAGAGAAATTAACTTATTTCTCTTTTTTACTTTATAATGATATTTTTTTTAATTTTATATAATGTTCACGCTTAAACATGTTGTATAATATATTTGAAAGCGGTGGTTACTATAAAGATTGTATTAGTATTTTTAATAGTAATATACTGTCTCTCTATTTTTAATAATAGAAGTACTTATTTAAATAAAATTCCTAAAAACGGAGGAAAACATATGCCTAAAGAATTTTTAAAAGAATATATTGGTAAAAAAGTTTCAATTACTATTTTTAATGATGCTTTTGCTGTATCTGGAACACTTATTTCCAGTGATGGTAATTGGATAAAAGTAGAAAATAAGAAAAACATTCAAATAATTAATGCCGATCATATTCAACAAATAGTAGTTATTAAGTAGGTGAATTATGAAAACGTGTGCTGTTATATATAACCCTAATAGTGGTCATATTTTAAACAAGTCTAAAATGAAAGATTATAAGAAACTTATTGAAACTCATGGATATACAGTAACTCTTTTCGCTACTGAGTATCATGGTCATGCTAAGGAAATGGTTTCTCACTTTGGATACTATGATTTAGTTATGTCTATGGGTGGAGATGGTACTTTTAATGAAGTAGTATTTGGAAACTTAAGCAGAAAGAAACCTTTATTACTAGCTCATATACCTGTTGGTACAACTAATGATGTAGGTGTTATGTTTGGATATGGAAAAAATATCAAAAATAACATTGAATTATGTTTAACTGGTACAGTTAAACAAATAGATATTCCAGTTGTTAACGATAGACCTTTTGTATATGTAGCAGGATTTGGTAAATTCATGCATATACCGTATGAAACATCTAGAAAAGAAAAAAAGAAATTTGGTTATCTTGCATATATCTATAATGGTATCAAAGATTTCTTTACAAATACAAAATATTACCATTTATATATTAATCATGATGGTAAAGAGTTTGAGACTGATGCATCTTTAATGTTAATTTGTTCATCTACTAGAATAGCTGGTCAAAATAATTTTGTTAAAGATGTTAAATTAGATGATGACAAGTTTGAAGTTTTAATATGTAGTAAAAAGAAGAGACTAGAAATTATTGGTGCAATAGGATTGTGTGCAATTAGTCCTCATCCTGAAAAGATAGATGGAATTACTATTTTTAAAGCAAGTGACCTTACTGTTAAGTTTGATGAATATCAATCTAAAGCTTGGTGTATTGATGGAGAAAAACTAGAAATAAGAACTAAGTCATATCACATAAAGAATAAGAAAAGTATTAAACTACTTATTCCTAGTGTTAATGTAGATAAATTATTTTTAAACAAAGAATAAAGAAAGCATTATGCTTTCTTTATTTTTTTCTTTTTATTCTTAAAAACTATCTTTGGTTTAACAAAACTAGTTGAGATTAATATTCCTAATGATAGAAGAGTAATTACTAAACCAACTTTAAATCCGGGAATAGAATATTTAAACTCTATTTCATGTTGTCCTTTTGTGGCATTAAATGCAAGAAGTGCATTAGCTAAACTAAATGTATCTGTTTTCTTACCATCTACATAAACGCTCCAACCTTTATCATATGGTATAGAAGTATATACAAATTGATCATCATCTAAATATATTTGTCCCTTTAAATATGACTCCTTATATTTAGTTATTGTTAAACTATTATTATTTATTGTTTTATAGAAATCATTAAACCTATCATTATTAATTGCATATAGTTTTAAACTATCATCATTTAAATAATTAAATCCAATTACAATACTTACAATTTGTTCTTTACTTGTAAATGTAACGATTTGTCCAAGAGAATATTTTTGATAATTGTTATATGTAAGACTGTCGATATTTTCGTACTTTTCATCATTCGAATAAAGTGTTCCATTTACAATAATAAATGATATAGCTGAG
Organism: uncultured Caryophanales bacterium; assembly: GCA_946536225.1. Classification (GTDB taxonomy): domain Bacteria; phylum Bacillota_I; class Bacilli_A; order RF39; family UBA660; genus UBA6985. The sequence goes on from CAMNEE010000004.1 coordinate 3,018, forward strand.
TCATCCCATTCAAAGTATAAGTTATCTCCTTGATTAACATATTCAAAACTATATGCTGTAATACTTTTTTCATTTTCTAACTTATTTTTACTTATATAATCAAGTCTTACTAATACATCGTTGATATTAGCAGATTTTTGAACAAAATCTATTTGATTTTCTATTGATGAATCATTAGTATAGTTCCAGTTAAGTAACTCTTTGTTTACTCCAAATGCTATGCCTGATGTGTAATTATACCTATAAAACTTTTTATTAAATGCTGTTTTAATTGGTTCGTATCTTTTTTTATCTGAAGTAGTTCCTAACACATATTTAATATCAAACATTGTGTCATAAATAGGTGTTTGTTGTTTATATTCGAAACTATTTATATTGTTTCCATCTAATCCAAGATTCTTTTGAAGTTTAGCAAGACCTTCATATTCCATGGAAGAAAATGCTGTAACGCCATTATAGAATGATTTAGATGAGTCATTTAATGTATGTCCTTCATTATGATCAATTCTATAGAATGATGACTTATCAATTTCATTAATAAATTTAACTGTATTATCTATTTCTTCAGTAGTAGTAACAAAATTTTCTTCTACTTGAGTAATATCCCAAGCATAGTTAACCGATTCAATAACATCTATAACTGCTACAAATGATAAAGATATAAAGAATATACTTTTAAAGTTTTTAAGGAACTTTCCTAGTATAAAGAATAGGAAGAATAGTACAAGTACAATAACATTAATATATAGCATATTAGTTGTAGTATTTTCCCAAGGATCTATCATGCATATAAAGATAAATCCAATTGTATAAGCAAATACTAATATATTTTTTATGATACTCTCTTTAGTAAAATTTATTAATCCATATGTTCCGAGTAATAAGAATACAAATGTATAAATAAATGAATATCTATATGGTAAATCATTAGGTACATGGAATGCTTGAATAATAAAATCTAATTGAGGTATAAAGAAGAATGATGTAATAATAGCAAATAATGCTAAATAACATATCTTATTTCTCTTAGATATTTTAATATTAGCTATGTAAGTGAAGAACATAAATACACTTAATATACCAGCAGATATATTAGGGGCATTAATTGGATCGCTTTTAAATGTTACATTATCAACACATGATAAATGTGCTTTCAAAAAGTCTATTAATTCAAATGAATAATACTGAGTAGCAGGCATTTCACCTCCTGTAGCAGAAGTACTTAGAAGTGCATCTCCCATAGGAATTAAAAGAACAGATACAAGTGCTCCAGCTAATAGGGAAGATGATGCATACATACCTATATTAGATAGAAGTCTTTTAGTTTTATTTTTTTCTTTAAAATCGAATTTATATAATAAATATATAATGTAGTATATTACAGAAAATAAGCAAATCATGTATCCAATGAAGTAATTAGATAAAAGCATGATTGCTAAACTTATAGTATAAAGTTTCCATTTTTTATGATTAACAATATTTTCTATACCTAGAACAATAATTGGTAACCAAATCATTCCATCTAACCACATAAGATTCCAATAGTATGATCTAAAATATGCTGAGAATCCGTATAGTATAGAAACAGGTATAAAGAATACATTATTTTCTTTGAATTTTGTTTTTAAGTAAAAGGCCATAGTTGAAGCAGCAGCTACTGCCTTAAGTCCTATTACAAATGATATTCCTTTTAATATGTGTACTTTAGGAAATACTAATAGTAATAAGTTAAATGGGCTAGATAGATAATTCATAAAGTTTCTAAAGAATGGCAACCCAAGTCCTTGAAAGAAACTATAAATAAATCCACCTCCACCAGTTAATCTATATATAAGTTCATACATCATTGGCCCATATTGATGATAAAAATCAACACATAATAAGGATTTATCACCAAATGGTGTTACATCGTTAACTTTATATATATAAAGAATGGTGAATAATGAAAGTATAAATGTAATAAAAACAACTTTATTATTTTTTATAAAATGAAAAAACTTCTGCTTCTTTTTCATATTCTCACCAAAAAAATTATAACAATATTTATTTCTATTTTAAACACAAATATCATTTTTCTTGCAAAATCAAAGGTTTTGCGTTATTATTTTATAGTTATTAAAAAAGGGAGTGAGTCTCACATGGACAAAATTATTAACGTTGCAGTAGTTGCACACGTCGATGCAGGTAAGAGTACATTAGTTGATGCTTTATTACAACAAAATGGAGCATTTGGTGATCGTGAAGAAATAGTAGAGCAAGCAATGGACTCTGATCAAATCGAAAGAGAAAGAGGAATCACAATCTATTCTAAGAACTGTGCTATTAGATATAAGGATTATAAAATCAATATAGTTGATACCCCAGGACATGCTGATTTCTCAAGTGAAGTAGAAAGAATTATTAGAACAGTAGATACAGTTATCTTAATTGTTGACTCAGCTGAAGGTCCAATGCCTCAAACAAGATTCGTTTTATCTAAGGCATTAGAACAAAATCTAAGACCAATTCTTTTTATCAATAAAATTGATAAAAAGGATGCTAGAGTTGAAGAAGTAGTTAACGAAACATTTGATTTATTTGTTGATTTAAATGCTAATGATGAACAATTAGATTTCCCAATTGTATATGGTGTTGCAAGAGATGGTATTGCTACTCTTGATCCAACTGATTTATCTGGTAACACAGTAAATCCACTATTAGATGTATTATTAAATCAAGTTGAACCATATGCTGGAAACGAAAATGATGATTTACAATTACAAGTTTCTTCACTTGCATATGATGAATACATTGGTCGTTTAGGAATTGGTAGAGTATCTAAAGGTAAGATTAAAGCTGGAGATATGGTTACATTATGTAAGAACCATGGAGCTGTAGAATCATTTAGAGTTACTAAATTATTTGTAAACGAAGGAATGAAGAGAGTTGAAAAGAATGAAGCATTCTTCGGTGATATTGTTACTGTAGCAGGATGCTCAGATATTTCAATTGGTGATACTATTTGTACAAAGGATAAACCAAATCCACTTCCACCAATTACTATTGAAGTTCCAACACTTTCAATGAACTTCTTAGTAAATGATGGACCATTTGCTGGTAAATCTGGTAAATACTTAACTTCAAGACATATTAAAGATAGACTTGATAAAGAACTTGAAACTAACGTTGGTTTACTTGTAGAAGAATTACCAGGATCTGATGGATATAAAGTATCTGGTAGAGGTGAATTACATTTATCTATATTACTAGAAAACATGAGAAGAGAAGGATATGAATTATGTGTATCTAAACCTCAAGTATTAACTAAAGATGTAAATGGTGTTAAATGTGAACCATTTGAAAATGTTATTGTTAATGTACCTTCTGAATATGCATCTACAGTTATAAGTGATATTCAAGAAAGAAAAGGTCTACTACAAAGTATGACTACTACTGATGATAACTATACTCATTTAACATTCTCTGCTCCAACAAGAGGATTAATCGGATATAGATCTTCATTTATTACTAATACTAAGGGTGAAGGTGTAATGGTAAGAAGTTTTGAAGACTTTAAACCATATGTTGGAGAATTACAAACTCGTAAAAATGGTGTACTAGTTTCTATGGAATCTGGTAAGACATTAGGTTTCTCATTATTTAACTTACAAGATAGAGGTCAATTAATAGTTGGACCAGCTACTGATGTATATGTTGGTATGATTGTAGGTATTCATAGTAGAGATAATGATTTAAATGTTAATCCATGTAAGAATAAACAATTAACTAATACTCGTGCATCTGGATCAGATGATGCTATTGCACTTGTTCCTCATAGAACATTTACATTAGAAGAAGCATTAGAATTCATTAATGATGATGAATATGTAGAAGTTACTCCTGATGATATAAGACTTAGAAAATCTATTCTTGATCCAAACGAAAGATATAGACAAAATAGAAAATAGAGCATAAGCTCTATTTTTTTATTGTTTGTTAATAATAAAGAAGTTTTAAACAATAAAAAATAGAAGTTATTAACTTCTATTTCTTTTCTTCTCTTTGTGCTAAAGGAACTTTACTAAATTCATTTTCAATGTAATTAGTCTTTATAAGTTTCTTAAATGTATATTCTGAACATACAAGGTCGAATTCACCAATGAATTCAAATACTTGTGGTTTCCATTTTAATCTATAGTCATTTAAGCCTTTAAATCTAGCATTTTCTTCAAATGAAGAAATACCACCTATATTACAATAAGTAAAATATGGTTTATATCTTTCAAATATTGCATAATATAAGAAATGATTTGGGTTTAATTCTCTGTATTCATCACCAAATCCAGATTCTACTATTGTTATAATACTATGATGTTTAATAACTAAAGCACCAGCTATAATGGCTTCAGGGTGTGCTTTTAATCCTTCTGTTGCTTTAATTATTTTGTCCTTATATCCTTGTAATTTATTATCACTATTCATTTTAGCAGTAATATTACTTTTCTTAGGATTTCTAGCAATTATATCATTCCATTTATAATTTAATTGTTCTTCTTTAGTATATTCATCTCTAACATATTCGAGATACTTTTGGTAATCTATTTTTACAAAAAGCAAATCAATGGAATTATCTTTATTAAATACATTGAATAAGTCTTTATAATAAGCAGCAGTTTTATCTGTTTTATTTTTTACAAAATCATATAATATATCTATTTGTTTAGCATCTCCTAATACTAAACTCATACCTTCACTTATTCCATGTCTTATCTTTTTTCTATAGTTTCTATTTATTTTTTTGAAATCAAATTCTTTTAAATTAAGATATGAACAATATTTTGGTTGCATAAGTTCAAACTCAGTTTGTTCAACTCTTCTTTTAACACCAAATCCTTTTAAAGTATCAATTATTCTTACGTTGGCATTGTAAGTTATATTATTTTTATTTAGTGTATCAACTTTACCAATTATTATTTCAGGATTAAACTTAATAAATATATATCCTTTTTTCTTATAAAAGTCTTTAATAGCTCTTAAGAATCCTTCAAGAATTGATGTATTAAAATAATCAATTAAAAATCCTTTAGGGGCATATCCATATTTAATCGATCCTTTTATATTTTTATTTAATATAACTGAAGCAGCAACAATTTTATTGTTTTGTGTTTCATCAACATATCCTATTAAATCGTAGTTGAAACCGTGGTTACTCATCAAAATAGCATACTTACTAGTTTGATAGAAGTTATTTAAATTACTACGACTTGCAAAATCATCAAATTGTTGTCCAGTTAGTTCTACTATTCTCATGGCAAACACTTCCTCCTATAAAATTATATCATTAAAGAATATATATATAAATAGAGTAAGACTACTATTTTACAAGTCTTTTTATATATATTTTTATTGCATGAGACCCGTATTTATGGTAAAGTAATATCGAGTTGGTGAGATAATGGAAACAATTTTAGAAAATGTATTAATTGTTATATCAATTATTATTATTGCTTTAGTTTTATTACAAGGTAATAAAGCAGAAAGTGGTGCACAAATTATAACAGGTGGAAATGCTGATCTTTTCCAAAATATTAAGGAAAGAGGTATTGATTTAGTTATCAGTAGACTTACAATGATTGCTGGATTAATATTCTTTGGTGTTTCGCTAGTACTATTTTTATTTTTTGCATAATCTATAATTAGATATATACAATCGAAAGTACATTTTAATGTACTTTTTTTATTACGAAAAAATGATATAATGAGAATAGGTGATAAGGTATGAAAGAGGAAGTAAAACAATTTTTAGAAACAAAAAAAGAAGCTTTAGATATAGATAGTATAATGTCTGGAATGGGACTAGAAGAAGCAAAGAAAGATGAATTAAAAGCAGCTATAGATGAACTTGAAAATGAGGACTTTGAAGTTTTCCAAACTAGTAAGCATAAATATATTCTATATAAAAATAGCAATAACCTTTTTACTGGATATATTGATATTAATAAAAAAGGGAATGGATACCTTAAAACTGGTGTTGAAGGACAAAGTGACTTATTTATTCCTCAATCAGAACTTAGATATGCTCTAGATGGAGACTTTGTAGTTGCCGAAAGAATTGAATACAAATCAAATGATGATAAACGTTTCAGAGGTAATAAGGCAGAAGAAGTAGCTGGAAGAGTTATTAGAATATTAAAAAGAGATGTATCTAATATCGTTGGAGAAATTGTTAAAAACGATGAAGGCAAATTAGAATTCAAATCACTAGATAAAAGAGGTATTACTTTTATTTTAGATGAAAGTGAATTAGCAAAAGTAGTTGAAGGTAATATTGTTGTTCTAGAAGGATTATCAGAAATTAATAAGAATAAATATACAGCAGTAATTAAGAATACTTTAGGACATAAAGATGATGCTGGAATGGATATAAAAATCATATGTGCTAAACATGATGTTTATTCTGAATTTCCAAAAGAAGTAGAAGAACAATTAGAAGAAATACCTTCAGAAATAAGTGATGCTGACAGAGTTGGTAGAGTAGATTTAACTGATAAAGTAATATTTACTATAGATGGTAAGGATACAAAAGATATAGACGATGCTATTTCTTTAGAAATGGATAAAGATGGTAATTATGTATTAGGAGTACATATTGCGGATGTAAGTTACTATGTAACTGAAAATTCTCCGCTTGATAAGGAAGCACTTAAAAGAGGAACTTCATGTTATCCTCCTTCATCAGTTATTCCAATGCTACCACATAAATTGTCAAATGGTATTTGCTCATTAAATGAAGATGTAGATAGATGTGCTCTAACTTGTGAAATGACTATTACACCTAGAGGTAAAGTTTCAAATGTATCTATTTACCCATCAATAATTCACTCAAGAAAGAAAATGAATTATGATGATGTTAATACAATTTTAAATATGAGTGAAGATGATGTTAATGCAATAATTGATAGTGTTGGTAAAGAAAACCTAGATAAAACTTTAAAATTAGACTTGAGTGAAGAAGAAAAAGAAGAAAAAAATGCAATCAATGAAAGACCAGAGTTAGAAAAACTTCCAAAAGGTTATGCTGCATTTGCAACAACTTTAAAAGAAATGCAAGAATTAGCTCATATTTTAAGAGATGATAGAACTAATAGAGGTGCATCTGACTTTGATATAAAAGAAGCAAAAGTAGTTTGTGATGAAAATGGTAGAGCATGTGATGTGCTTCCAAGAGACCGTGGCGAAGGTGAAAGATTAATTGAAGACTTCATGATTGCAGCTAATGAAGCAGTTGCACGTTCTTTCTATTATAATCATGCTTATGGTGTTCAATTACCTGGAGTTTATCGTGTTCACGAAACACCACTTCCAACTAAAATTGAAAGTTTTATTGAATTTATAGGTTCAATGGGACATCAAATAAAGGGTGCATATAAGAATATTAACTTTAAAACAATGAGAAGCATTCTTGAACAAGTGGAGTATGCAAATGATACTGAAGAAGAAATAATTAAATCTATGGCTGTTAGAAGTATGCCTAAAGCATATTATTCTTCAGATAACTTAGGTCACTATGGTCTTGCAAGCAAATGTTATACACACTTTACTTCACCAATTAGACGTTATCCTGACCTTCAAACACATAGATTAATAAGAGAATTCATGGTAAATGGAAGAACAGATCATAAAACTATCATGTTCTATGAAAATCTACTTCCTGAAGTATGTAGACAAGCATCTGATAGAGAAGTTAAGGCTGCAGAAGCTGAAAGAGAATGTGTAAAAATGAAAATGGCTGAATACATGGAAGATCATGTTGGAGAAGAATATGATGCTGTTATAAATGGAATTACTAGTTTCGGAATATTCGTTCAATTACCAAATTTAGTTGAAGGATTAATACATGTAGATTCTCTTGATGCATATTATGCATATGATGAAAAGAAACAAATGTTATCTAGCGAAGGGGGAGACAAGTTTACTCTTGGAGAATCTTTAAGAGTCAAGTGTAAAGGCGCATCTAAAGAAACCATGACTATTGACTTTGAATTAGTTAAAACAAAAGATTTAAAAGATAACCAAGATGTTAAAAAACTTGAAAAGAAGAAACATGGTAGAAGTTAATAATAGAAAAGCTAGATTTAACTATTTTATTGATAAAGAATATGAAGTAGGAATTGAACTTAAAGGAACAGAAATAAAGTCTATTAGAAAAGGATCTGTTTCTTTAGATGATTCATACGCCATTATTAAAAATGGAGAAATATATGTACTTAATATGTATATTGCTAAATATGAAGAAGGTAATAGATTTAATCATGATGAAAGAAGAACAAGAAAACTTCTTATGCATAAACAAGAAATCAATAAACTATTTAACGAAGTTAAACTTCAAGGTGTTAGTTTAATACCTTTAAAACTATATTTTAAAGGCAATAAAGTTAAATTATCAATTGGACTATGTCGTGGTAAACATAACTATGACAAACGTGAAACTATTAAGCAAAGAGATCTTGATAGAGATAGTAAAAGAATATAATTTATAGGAGGTAATACTATGACTGATAATAGAGAAATGACTACCGAAGAAATTGAACAAAGAAAAAAAGTTCGCTTAGAAAGAAAGAAGATTAGAAAAAGAATTCAAATTACTTCTTCTATACTATTAATGCTTGCTGGTGGCCTTATTGGAGAAGCACTAAGAGCCGGAAAAGAAGTAGTAACAGGAACTGAACTATTAAAGCAAAAAGTATATGAAGAGGTAGTAGATCCATCTCCATTCTATTGGATGGATCATTCTGATGGTTTAAAGTTCTACTATGAGACTACAAATGAAGAAGTACCTTATGATGTAGTATGTTCATACTATAGAAAGCAAGCTGAACAACTTGGTTTAAGTGATGCTGAATTATCAATTGGTCTTGCTGTACTTCCTTACAGTGTTGAAAATGATGTAATGAAATTTGACGTTTCAATGGGCGAAAAATGTGCGGCAGCAAGAAACTATGCAAGACTTGATGCTGCTAAAGAAGAAATTGAAAAACAAGGATTAGGTAGATAGTATTATGGAAGATGATAAAAGAATATTAGAGGTTTTTGAAGTCGATGGTAAAGAATATGGTGTTCTTTACGAAAAAGATGACTTTATTTATACAGTAAATACAAATGACAAAGATGACATTAAAATATTCAAGTCAGTTAAAGAAAATGATGAAGAATATGTAGAAGAAGTGTTAGACGCTGAAAGAGAAAAAGCATTAGCATTATTCTATCTAGAATATAGAAAAGATAAGAGCAAGGAGTAACCTTGCTCTTTTAAGATTATTTAAATTTTTATGATTATGATATATAATATAAATAGGAGAGTGATTATATGAACATTAACATCCGTGGAGACAAGATTGATGTAACAGAAAGCATCAAAAAATATGTAAAGGAGAAACTTGCAAGACTAGATAGATATTTCGAAGATGCATCTAAAATAGATGCTCATGTACTAGTTAGAGCAAGAAATGGAGAACAAGTCATTGAAGTTACTATTCCAACAGCAAGATATACATTAAGAGCAGAAGAAAAAAATAGTGATTTGTATGCAGCTATTGATTTAGTAATTGATGTGCTTGAAAGACAAATAAGAAAAAATAAAACAAAGTTAAATAAAAGAAAAGATGAAATAAAAGATTTCGCATTTATTCCTGAAGAGGAAGAAGAATATATAGATGAAAATCAAATAGTAAAAAGAAAAACTATTGTATCTAAACTAATGAGTGAAGAAGAAGCAATACTACAAATGGAATTGCTTGATCATGACTTCTTCGTATTTAAAAACGCTGATGAAGACTGCTTTTCAGTATTATATAGAAGAAAAGACGGAAATTACGGCATAATTTATTCTAAGTAGTTGAAAAAAAGAGTGAAAACTCTTTTTTCTATGGTATAATTATTAAGAACTTATTGACAACATGGGAGGTTGGAAGATATGGGATTATTAAGAAGATTAATCGATACAGAATATAAAGAATTAAGAAAATTCAAAGTTATTGCTGATAAGATTGAAGCTCTTGACGAAGAATACCAAAAAATGACTGATAAACAATTAGCCAATATGACTAATGTTTTAAGAAAAGAATTAAATGAAAAAGGTAAAAGTATCAATGATGTTGATATTATTGTAAGAGCATTCGCTACTGTTAGAGAAGTAGCATCAAGAAAGATTGGAGAAAAACCTTATTATGTTCAATTATTAGGTGGTCTTGCTCTTCACTATGGTAACATTGCTGAAATGAAAACTGGTGAAGGTAAAACTTTAACTACAATTTTACCTGCATATTTAAATGCACTTGAAGGTAAAGGTGTACATGTAGTAACTGTTAACGAATACCTAACAGAACGTAACGCTGATTGGATGAGACCTATTTATGAATTCTTAGGTTTAACAGTTGGTGTTAACTATAGAGATTTAACTCCAGAACAAAAGCGTGAGGTATATAATTGTGATATTACTTATACAACTAATAATGAAGTAGGTTTTGACTACTTAAGAGATAACATGGTTGTTAAGGCTGAAGATAGAGTACAAAGACCATTAAACTATTGTATTCTAGACGAAGTAGACTCAATTTTAATTGATGAAGCTCGTACACCATTAATTATTTCAGGTGGTAAAGTTAACTCAGCAAATCTTTATAAAGAAGCTGATGCTGCAGTTAAGACACTACAAGAAGAAGTAGACTATACTTTAGATTTAAAAACTAAGACAGTTATTTTAACTGAAGCTGGTTCTGAGAAAGTAGAAAAATTCTTCAAGTTAAATAATTTATATGATGCAAATAATACTCAACTTGTTCATCATATTAATCAAGCATTAAAAGCTAACTATGGTATGGCTAAAGATGTTGATTATGTAGTTGATGGAGAAGGTAAAGTTGTTATAGTTGACCAATTTACTGGTCGTTTAATGCAAGGACGTCAATTTAGTGATGGCTTACATCAAGCTATTGAAGCTAAAGAAGGCGTTCAAATTAATGAAGAAACTAGAACAATGGCAACTATTACATTCCAAAACTTATTCAGAATGTATGCTAAGATTTCTGGTATGACTGGTACAGCTAAGACTGAAGAAGAAGAATTTAGAGAAATTTATAACATGTTTGTTATTACAATTCCTACTAATAAACCTTGTATCAGAAAAGATATGGCTGACCTTATGTATGCAACTGAAGCTGGAAAGTTTAAAGCTATAGTTGAATTCATTAAGAGAGTTCATGAAACTGGAGAACCAATTCTAGTTGGTACTATTTCAGTAGAAAATAATGAAAAATTAAGTAGAATGTTAACACGTGCTGGTATTAAGCATGAAGTACTTAATGCAAAGAATCATGCAAGAGAAGCAGAGATTATTGCTAAGGCTGGTTTAAAAGGTGCAGTTACTATTGCAACTAACATGGCTGGTCGTGGTACAGATATTAAGCTTGGACCAGGTGTAGCAGATTTAGGTGGTTTATGTGTAATAGGTACTGAAAGACATGAATCACGTCGTATTGATAACCAATTAAGAGGTCGTGCTGGTCGTCAAGGAGACCCTGGTTATTCACAATTCTTCATTTCATTTGAAGATGAATTAATGAAACGTTTCGGTGCTGATAAGATTAAAGGAATGGTTCAAAGTCTTGGTCTTGATGAAATGGAACAAGTTAGAAGTAAGTTATTTACTAAACAAGTTGAATCAGCTCAAAAGAAAGTTGAAGGAAATAACTACGATATGCGTAAGAATTTACTTGATTATGATAATATCGTATCTGAACAAAGAAAGATCATTTATGAAAAACGTAATGAAGTATTAGATTCTGAAGATATTCATTCAGTAGTTCTTGAACTTATCAAAAATTATATTGATGAATTAATTGAACAACATATGGCTCCAGAAGGATACTTAACAAATGATGATTTAGATTCAATCATGGATGTTGTAAACGGAAGATTATTAAAGAAATCTAAATTACATATGGAAGAAATTGAAGGAAGAAATGATAAAGAAGTTTATAGAATAATCGTTGATAAAGTTATTGCTGATTATGAAGAAAAGATTTCTTTAGTTCCTAAAGAAATTTCAGAAGACTTCGAAAGACATATTACTCTAAGAGTTATTGATGAAGCATGGGTTAAACATATTTCTGATATGGATTCTTTAAGAGATGGTATTGGTCTTCGTGGTTATGGACAAAGAAGCCCACTTCAAGCATATGCTATGGAAGGTTTCCAAATGTTTGAAAGCATGTTAGCAACAATCAATGCATCTGTTTCTAACTTCCTTTTAAGAATGGAAATTAAACAAAACTTCCAAGCTCGTCAAATGAAAGGACAAGCAGGAGATGGAAAACAAAAAGCTAAATCTGTTCCTATTAAAAACGAAAAGAAAATTGGTAGAAATGATCCATGTCCATGTGGCAGTGGTAAGAAATATAAGAATTGCTGTGGGAAGTAATAAGTAAGACTCGCTAATAAGCGAGTTTTTTCTTTGCTAAAAATTGCAACTTTTTTAGATACAGTTTGTTATAGTGAAATTGTTTAAATTTACTATAGTCCAAGAGATAAGGAAAATTTTTATGCTATAATAATAGTGGAGTTGATATAATGCCTAAGTATGTTAGAGTAATGGATGGATTAAAATCTAATGCTGGTGGATTTGAATATAAATTGGATGAAATAAATATAACTGAAAAATGGAATCCAAATAGTTTGGATCCTGAGGAGATGGGTGGATTTAATTTTGGAACAGAGGATAAAATACTTAGGTGGTTACATCGAGGAGATACTATATATGATGTCATAGTTCCTGATGATGCTGATGTATATAATGTAGATGAAGAAAAAGGAATTTTTAGAGCAAACAAAATAATAGTTACTAATCCAAGAAAGATAACAGATGAAATGGTTATAGATTTGTATAAAAAAAGCACATTATCTGATAAGATAATAGCTCAATGTTTATTAACACTAATATGGAAAAATAGAATAGAAATATCTAAGTATATAATTAAAGATAGAGTAAAATCAGATAATGTTGATGAAATATTAGAAGAATTTGTTAATTATGCTGGTGATAAGAATTTAGCATATGAAAGAACTAAAGAAATATATAATATTTTAAAAAAACTAAAAAAAGATTCTTTACCATAGATAAAGATATTTTTATGATACAATTAATATAGGTGATTATATGAATAAGAAAATAATTATATTTATATTTTTAATTTTAACTATTATAGCAGTTGTAGTATTTGGAATTCATAGACATATTGTAGATGTAAAAAGCACGAAAGAAAATAATGATAAAAGATATTTTGAAATTAAAGAAAGTGCTAAAAAGGCAGTTGAATGGAATATTAAAGCTATGTATCCAAATTGTCCTATAACAGATACATTTGATGATTCGAAAAATGCTAATTCTGGTGGACGTTACTATAATTCTTCGTTTTTAATTAGTAATGGCTACATAAATAAAGATGAATTACTTGATGTAGATGGAGAAAGTTATTGTGATGTATATGTAGTTATTAAAGCATATTTCGAGGACCAACAAGATCATCAAAAAAACTGCTCTACAGCATATAAGATATATTTGAAATGTAAAAATTATGAAGATAAAGGATACATTAATTGGGAAAAATAATAACAAATAATGTAAAAATATCAAAATAAAATATAATTACTTTAGATGGCTTTAGATATCTTATACGACATTTTTTAAATAAATTAATAAAAATATATGGTATTATGAAATCGGGTGATTTTATGTCTAAGATATCCAACGTTTTAACAATGATGCAACTTTTACAATCTGGAAGAAAATATAGTATAAGTGAATTATCAAATGAACTTGAAGTGTCTGAGAGAATGATTAGAGTATATAAAGAAGATTTAGAAAAAGCAGGTATATTTATAGATACAATAATGGGACCATATGGAGGATATGTGCTTAATCAAACAGTTCGCATGCCTCTTAGAAGATTCAAAATGAAAGATGCTAAATTATTAGATAGATATATTGCTAATGAAAAAGATAAAGACATAAAAAACCAACTTGTTTTACTTCAAGATAAAATAAAAGGTGTTTATATAGGGAGTAAGCAAGAAGAAAAAGAATTGAATTTAAAAGATGAAACAGGTAAGAAATATAATTTATTAACAAGAGCAATAAAAGAAAAAAGAAAAGTTAAAATATTATATTATTCTTATGGTAAAGGTGAAAATGAAAGAGTTATAGATCCTGCCGAGATGTTTTTATTTCAAGATGGTTGGTACTGTGCAGCTTTTTGTGAAAGAAAACAGGACATTAGACACTTTGAATTAAAAAGAATAATAAAATATGAATTATTAGATGAAAAGTATGAGTAGACGAAATACTTCCTCCTTTTGAGTTATATTTAACTTGAAAGGAGATTTTTTATGGAAAAGAACATGAAAACAAATTTTGAATTTTTAAAAGAAAGGGTTGTGGATGCATTAGATAATACGGATTTAGACTTTATTAGAGATGAATTGTCCAAATTAAGTGAACCAACACTTTTTAGTGGCGTTGGAGGATCAAGCGTAGTAAGTGAGTTCGGTGCAAAAGTTATCAACACTAAAAATGGTATTGTATCAGTAAATAGTGAACCAAGAGACTTTTTATACCGAAATAATACTGCATTTCAAAATGTAGTATCATGTAGCTATAGTGGAAATAATTATGGAGTAGAATTATCTTTTTTAAATGATTTGAAAAAGTACTTATTATCCAACAATTCATATGATGATGGGGATGTTACATACTTAAAATATGGTACTACTATTGAAAGGGAAAAAAGTTTTATATCACTTGCTGCTACATTGGTTCCTCTTAGTATTTTAATGGATTACTATTTGAATGGACAAAAAAGTGTAATATTAGACTCTATAGAAGAGTCCTCGTTTGATTTTAATTTAGAAAGTGATTTATATGAAATCTTTAGTGGTCATGATACAAGTGCATCATCTAAATACTTAGAATCAACTATGGTAGAATCTGGAATAGGAATCCCTATAGTTCATGATAAATATGCATACTGTCATGGTAGAAGTACTCTTGATATTAATTATAATAGTATTGCAATTTATTATAATAGAAATACTGAATTTGATAGATTGATGTTAGAAGAATTAAAAAAATACCATAGAGTAATTATTACTATTGATTCAAAATTTGAAGATTCAATATTAGATGATTATCAAATGCTTATACAGAGTATGTATTTAACAAAATATATAGCAGAGAAAAAATCAAAAGATTTATCAAATATAGAGTACTCGCCAATAGTAAAAAAACTATATAGATATAATGGACAAATTTAAAACTAATATTCCTAAAGATGAAAATCTAATTAATTTAATAAAAAAATATTAAAATAATAAATAGATATGTCGTGTTATAATTATAATAGAGGTGTTGTTATGGGATTTGGGAGTATAAGGAATGATAAAAAGAAAAGAATGAAAATATCTTTTATCATTAATATGGCAATATCTATTCTTACTTTAAATATAATTTTGATGACAATATTTGGTATTAGAGTTATCTATGGTTATGAACCATCTTTTTTAGTAGCAGGTGTTCCTATATATAGTTATTTTACTACTCAATCAAATGTATTCATGGGAATTGTTTCTTTTATCTTTGCGAATAGAGAATATCTCGTGTTAAAAGGAAAGAAAAAAGAAGTACCACGAAATATATATATTTTAAAAATGGTTGCTACTGCATCTGTTAGTTTAACATTTTTTATAGTATTTGCCTTTTTGGGTTTTGTTGTAAATGGAGGACATGCTTCTTTATTAAATGACAATAATCTATTTTTTCATTTAATTATTCCTGTTATAAGTATCATGAATTTTATTTTTTTAGAAAAAACAGATACTATTAAATTTAAACATGTTTTCTTGGGATTATTACCAATAATACTATATGAAATATATTATTCATTAAACGTATTTATTCATTATAAAAATGGTGTAGTAAATCCATCTACAGATCCATATTTCTTTTTTAAAAAAGGATCTCTTACACCATTTATTGCACCACCTGCAATGTTAGCAGTTACATTTTTATTAACCTTTATTATTTGGAAGATTAATAAGAAATCAATTAAAACATAGTAACAAAAGAATTAATAGTAATCAAAGACTAGAGAAATCTAGTTTTTTTGTGTTATCATATAAATAGTAGGAGAGTTAAGTATGGCGTATGTAGAGTTTAAAAATGTGTCAAAAGACTATATATCAGGAGAAGTTACAACTAAGGCTTTAAACGATGTATCCTTTGAAATAGAAAAAGGTGAATTAGTTATTATTCTAGGTCAATCAGGATCAGGTAAATCAACTTGTTTAAATATTTTAGGAGGAATGGATTCTGTTAGTTCAGGAAATGTAATTGTAGATGGGGTAGATATTACTTCAATAAAAGAAAAAGAATTAATCAAATATAGAAGAAATGATATTGGTTTTGTATTTCAATTCTATAACTTAGTTCAAAACTTAACAGCGTTTGAAAATATAGAATTGGGAACTCAAATGTGTAAGAAACCAATGAATCCTAAAACAGCATTAAAAAAAGTTGGTCTTGAAGATAAGCTAGATAATTTCCCATCTCAACTTTCCGGTGGACAACAACAAAGAGTTGCTATTGCAAGAGCAATTGCAAGAAAACCTAAAATCCTTTTATGTGATGAACCAACTGGTGCGTTAGACTATAAAACAGGTAAACAAGTATTAGAATTACTTGAGTCATCTTGTAGAGAAGATGGTATAACAACTATTATTATTACTCATAACTTATCAATTGCCCCAATGGCAGATAGAGTTCTAAAGATTAAAAATGGAAAAATAGAAGATGTTGTCTTAAATGACAAACCAACTAAAGTTAAAAACATTGAATGGTAAAAGATGAGTAGGGTTGTAAAATGAGAAAAAATAGAATTATCACAATGAGTTTTAGAGAAATAAGAAAATCTCTAAAGAGATTCTTTTCGTTGTGTGTATTAAGTTTCTTAGGAGTTTCCTTCTTTGTTGGAATGAAGATGTCAGGACCAACTATGTTAAAATCTCTTGATAGCTATTATGATGATAATAAAGTATATGATATTAAAGTATTATCATCCCTTGGTTTAGATGATGAAGATTTAAATGCAATAGCTTCCCTAGATGATGGCTTTGTATTAGTTGGATCTCACTCAAAGGATGCCTTATTCTTTGATGGTAAATATGAGTCAGTATTAAGAATTCATGAAATAAATAATAATATTAATAACATTATTCTTAAAGATGGAAGAATGCCTGAGAATTATGGAGAAATATTAGTTGAAGATGGATTTGGTTATAAAACAAATAAAAAAATTGGAGATAAAATAACATTAGAGTTAGAAGATGATGATGAAACACTTAAGACAAAAGAACTAGAAATAGTAGGTGTTGTCTTAAGTCCAATGTATGTTAATAAAGCAGAGGTTACTCAAAGCCGTGGTAATACTTCTCTAGGAAATGGACAAGTAGCATACTTTGCTTATGCACCTAAAGAACTATTTAATATGGACTATTATAGTGAAATATATATTCGTGATAGTGGTGTACTAGATTTAAAAACACATACTAAAGAATATTTAGATGAAATAAACTCTAAAGAAGAAAAGATATCAGCTATTAAAGAAACTAGACAAAATGAACGATATATAAAAATAATTGAAGAAGCAACTAACAAGGTTAATGAACAAGAGCGCGAGGCAAATGAAGAGTTTTCAAAAATACAAGAAGAGTTAGACAATGGTAAAACCGAACTTGATAATGTAAAAACTGAATTAGATAAAGGTAAATCAGAATTAAACAGTACAAAGAAAACACTGGATAAAGCTAAAAAAGAAATTGATAAAGGTTTTAATCAAATAAAAAAGTCTAGACAGGAACTTGCTCAAGCTTTAATAGACTTAAATAAAGGTAAAAGTGAAGTTGAAAAGAATATAAGTAGTTATAATATTACTTATGATAACTTATCTAGTTTTATAAAAAAATATGATAGTTCAGCTTTCTCAATTGCCGATATTATAAAAATATTTAGTGATAATAATATTGATATTAATCAAGCAATAGCAGGAAGTACAGTTAATATTAAAATGTTAGCAAGTATGTATGGAATTGATTTAAATAGTCTATTTAATAAATATGGATTGAATAAAGATTTATTAAATCAAGCTACAGTTAAACTAGATGAAATGATTGATTCAGCAACTATTAATCAATTAAAGAAAATGATATTTGATGATAACTTTATATTACTTGTTAAAGAGTCTATTCCATCAAATGTTCCTTTTTACAGTGATATTCAAAAATACTTAAGTGATTTTATAGATAATAATGATAATATTTTAAAATTGTTTGATGCTGTAAGAAAAATTGATAAAGGTTATCCTGAGTATTATAAGAATATTAACCTAGTTAACGAAAAAGAAGTTGAACTTAATTCAGCAAATGAAAAGTATATCGCAGGATTAAATGAATATAATGATGCTTTAAAACTTTATAATACAAGCTTAGAAGAATATAATTCTAACCTTGATTTATATAATACTAAACTTCAAGAGTTTAATGATAAAAAGCAAGAAGTAACTGAGAAAATTGCTCTTGCAAGAGATAAGATAAAAAAGATTGAAAAAGCTACGTGGTTTATTCAATCTAGAGAAGATAATAATGAATATTTAACTTATATAAGTAGTTATGATAGTATTAATAACTTATCTAATCTATTCCCAGTTATATTTTATTTAGTATCTATTATGATAAGTCTTCTTGCAATGGCAAGGATGGCAATAGAAAACAGAAGTGAAATAGGTACTTTAAAAGCACTAGGATTTAGTAATATAGAAGTTAGGTTAAAGTTCGTGATATATGCAACTTTTGCTACCTTGCTAGGTGGAGTAGTAGGTTCATACTTAGGTTATAAGTTTATTCCTAAGATAGTAATAGGTATATTTAATATCATGCATAATGTTCCTTATTTTATATATGATACTAATCTTACACCAATTATAATGGGTATATTTATAAGCTTATTATGCATAGTAGGATCAACAATTATTACTATTAATAATCTAGCTAAAGAAAAAACAACAGAATTATTAAGACCAATTGCACCTCCAATAGGAAAGAAGATATTAATTGAAAAAATAACATTTATTTGGAATAGACTTGGTTATTCAACAAAACTTACAATAAGAAATATATTTAGATATAAAAGAAGAATCCTTATGTCTATATTTGGTATAGCATCTTGTACAATGATACTTTTATCTGGATACGGTATAAAAGATTCCATATCATTTGTAGTTGATAAACAATACAATGATATTAATCATAATGATGTTCTTATTTCTCTTGATGGTAAACAATCTAAAGAAAAATTAGATGAGTATACAAAAGGTGAAGATTTAGCATTCAATGTATATGCTAAGATAGATCAAGTAGAAATTGAGAATAAAAGAGTATCTTTAATAGTTCCTTATGACTATGAAGACTTTAAAAAGACTCTTACTTTAAGGGACGTAAAAACAAAAGAAGAAATAACACTTACAGATAATACAGTTGTCTTAACCCAAAAACTTGCTAAACACTTAAAGAAAAAAGTCGGAGATACAGTCACTATATTAGAAAGTGATAATCTTCCATATGAATTTAAAGTAACAAACATATCTGAAAATTATATAGGTGATTATATTTATTTCAATAAACATATGTATACTAAATATGTTGATGAATATAAGATAAATACTGAGTATATTAGATTTAATGATTTATCAAAAGAAAGTGAAATCATGACTAATATAAAGAGTAAAAATACTCATATACTAAGTTCCGTATCAATAGCTTCTGTAAAAGAACAATGTGTAGCATTATTTGATTCCCTAAGTGTTATTGTATATGTATTAGTATTGTTCTCAGGAATATTATCATTTGTAGTATTCTATAGTCTAGCTTATATAAATATAAGTGAAAGACAAAGAGAAATTGCAACTGTTAAAGTACTTGGTTATTATAATCGCGAGGTTGATAATTATATTATGAAAGAAGAGTTTATAATAACAGTACTAGGTATATTAGTTGGTTTAATTGTTGGAACTTACTATGCTTATGCTATGATAGATTCTATAGAAATTAATACAATGCAATATATTAAAGAAATACAATTTGGTAGTTACTTACAAACATTTGGATTTATGATTCTATTTACAGCCATAGTAAGTATAGGAGTACATTTTAGACTTAAAAATATAGATTTGATAGAATCTCTTAAGAGTGTTGAATAATTTGCTAGAAAGACTAGTGTTATAAACATCCTTGGAGACTTACGTTTAAAGAATTCTATGTTGATTATCAACCATGGATAACACTTATTTATATAGCAATCTTTTTAGGACCAACAATTGGATTTATTATTTTATAATTGAAAGTTAGAATTAACTTTCTTTTTATTTTAAAATTTATTTCTTGCTTTTTATATTATTTTTATATAGAATACATACTGTTAATTGGGAGAAAATTATATGAAAGAAAATGAAGATAAAGTAATTGAAGAATTACTAGACGAATGGCAAAATAATAATGTTAGTTTTAAAGAATTATTATTTAAACTGTTTATAGAAGCGTCTAAAGAAGATAAAGAAAAAGATTTAGATAAACCATATATAATTTCTTATAAAAATATTGTAGACAAGACAGCAGCATTTCTTAATAGTGAATTATTAGTAGAAGATCCAATAACAGTATCTATTATATTTGAATATTTATTATGGAATGGTTATTTTTCAAATGAACATTCCTATCAATTTAGAATGGATAAAAGAATTAATAATTTTAGTAGTTTTGGTGCTGATATTGTGAGAGGACAAGGGGTTTGTTTAAATAATGCAACAATGCTTACTGATGTTTTAAAACAAATGGATTATAACGTTTGTTCATCAATATGTTACGTACATCAAAATGAAGAAATACCTAAAGATAAAAGTAATATGCCTCCGATAGAGAGAAATATATATAGTGGAACTACATTGTTAGAAAAAATTAAGAATAAAAAGAATATTTTAGTTTATCAATTATTAAAACCAATAGCTTTAAAATTTGGTAATCATGCGATTGTTTTAAATGAATATAATGGGAAAGTTTTTGCAATTGATCCAACTAATTTATGTTTTATGACTTATAAAGAAGATAATGTCTTAACTTCTTTAAATGGAGTAGTTGATTTTGATTTAAAGAAAACATTTACTTCTATTTTGAATAGTGATTCTATTGATAAAGTTAATGATATGTATAATAAAATAAATAATACAAATAATTCATCAATTGATTTCTTAAATAATGATTTTATTAGTAATTATTATCTTGAACAAATTAATTATTGTGAATCAAAGAAAGATTTACTAGAAGATTTTCATCAAGAATGTAAAAATGATATAAATATAATTTCTAGAACTTTAACAAAACATAAATAATTATGAGGTAATATGTATAATAATTTAGATTTAAATGAGTTCTTTAAAGATGAATATTCTAGAGTTAATTATTCTGAAGGAATAGGTGGAGTAGGAATAATTACTGAAAATCAAATAGTTAATGTATAATGATTATAAATTATGTAAGTAAGATAATAAGTACTATTTAGGATTAGGAGATCATATTGTTAAATTTGAAGAATTACTTAAAAACTATTATAAGGAGATATTTGATAAATATAGAATTACTATTGGTGCTTATACATTTGGTAGTAATGTTAGAGAAAATGGACCTGAAGTTGAGTGTTATTCAAATTTAGAACCAATATATGAATATATATCTAAAAGAGTTAATAAAAGTTTAACTAGAAAGTTAAATGATAAAAAAATTATTATTTAGTACTTTAAATTAATATAATTTAGTGTTATATTTAATACACATCTTATAAAGAGTGATGGAGGGACTAGCCCTATGAAGTCACACCAACCTATTAAATTAGGTGGTAATGCTAGCACGATAAGATAACTTAAATACTCAAGGTTATCTTGAGTATTTTTTTTACCTTTGTAAGATGTATTATTAACTTTTTATGAAGGAGGAATTATTATGATAGAAAAAGTTAATCCAAGTCATCCAGATAAAGTAGCAGATAGAATCGCGGGTGCAATTGTTGATTTAGCATATACTAAATCAGATAATCCAAAAGTGGCAGTAGAGCTTCTACTAGGACATGGTAATTGTCATATTATTATTGAAACAAGTGAAGAATTTAAAGAGGAGGAAATTGATTCTATTGTTAAAAGAATAGGTGGAAATTTAAAACTTGATTTACAAGTTGTTAAACAAGATGAACATTTAAGTAATAATCAAGTTGGTAATATTAGATGTGGTGATAATGGAATATTTAAAGGTGTTCCACTTACACATGAAGAAAAGAGATTATCAAAAATAGCAAGAGATATTTATTCTAAATATCCATATGATGGCAAATATGTACTTGATGATAAAAAACTAATAATTTGTCAAAGCAATGCTTCTACCGAAGAACTAAGAAAAACATATATTAGAAGAGATACAATTATTAATCCTCTTGGTGAATGGATAGGTGGTTCATCAGTTGATAGTGGTGCAGTAAATAGAAAACTTGGTTCTGACTTAGGACACTCTGTAACTGGAGGAGGCATACATGGAAAGGATTTATCTAAAGCCGATGTTTCAATTAATATATATGCATTCTTAAAAGCCCAAAAAGAAGGTAAGGAAATAAATATTAGCTGTGCAATTGGAGATGAATATGTAGATGGTAAACCGTATTCAGAAATAGTTAAAATAGCCGGGAAATATATTAAAAAGATAGGTGGTTTTGAAAAACTAGCTGAATGGGGATTATTTTAAACAATATAGATAAAAAAAGAAAAAAAGCATAATATCTCATGTTATAATTACTTTAGAGGGTGATTATATATGAGTAAGAAAGATTTTAGAATGTTTAATTTTTTTGGTGAAGAACCTCATATTTATAAAAATAAGCAAAGACAAAGAATGGTTGACTTTGAAAGTAAAACTTTAGATTCGAAATTTTTAGGTGAAGAAATAATAAAATATTTAGAAAACATCTTTGCTGGAGAGAGTATTTTTATTAATGAAGAAGCTTTAGATTATTTGGTAGGTACTAAACTTGGTTTAGAAGTTGTTAAATATGCAGTTGCTAAAAATGTTAAAGGAATAGTTGAATTTAATAATGAATCGAATAGTAAAGATGCATATTTATTATCAAATGGTTCAGCAAATGTATTTGGTATTAGAGAAGATAACTATTTAGCACTTGATTTATATTCTCCTGTTGATACTGAAGAAAGAATTAAGGTTTATAAAGACCTAACTGATTATATAAATAAGAAGACATATCCAATTGATGGAAATCCTGTATTCGGTTTTGATGGAGAATTATTTGGATATATTCCTACTTATGGAGGACCAACTTATCAAGAAAGACTTAGTGATGAATATAGTCTTGAAGAGTATAAAAATAAAATAGCTTTACTTACTGATGAAGAGGAACTATTTAAAGGTGTAGGTACAAGTTTTGATAATCTAAGCAAGTACTTTGGAATTGAAGGAGAAATTCATAATGAAGAACCAATTACTATACCAAAAGATGTACTTTCTAGAACCTTAATTAAACAAACTAAAAATACTAGAGTTTATAGTACTAAACAAAATATTTAATTAAAAAGAATAATAAATGTTATCATTTATTATTTTTTTATGCCTATTGTTTTAAAACTAATTTAAAGGTATCATTATTATTGGAATATATGTGAAAGATGAGGATTATAAGATGATAGAGAACAACAATGAGGTACAAAATAGTGAAAATAATAGTTATGATGTATACTCTAAAATCATGGATGAAAATAACAATGAAGAAAAAAATCAAAATGTAGTAGAAGATTATACAAGTACTAGAAGTAGCTTTGTTCTAGTAACTGTAGTATTCTCAGTTGTCCTAATTATTTGTTGTGTCTTCTATTATCTATTCTTTTTATATGATTATCCTACTAGTAAAAAGAGTAAGGAACTAACTAGTAATGAACTTAATGTAGATTTATCTAAACTTACTGTTAATAATAGTAATATTAAAACATATGAATTAGCTGACTATAATTCTTTTATAAATGATTATAAAGCCAATACTTTACCAGATGTATATGTAACTAAATTCATATTTGATGGTGTTGATACTTACAAAGCATTAGATATTGATGACTTTATTAAAGAAGGAAATGAAGTCGAACAAAAAACTCTTGAAGCAACAGTTTTAAATATAACAGCATCAGTTAAGTTAACAGGTAAACTTAAAGGAATGCTTGCTGTTAATACTAATAAAATAGATAATGACATATCAATAGTTTTAAACGGTGTATCAATTGATACAGACTCAAAAAAGATTCCAGCTATATTTGTATATAACAAGGATACAAATTATTCTGAGCATAAAGTAACAATTAAAACACTTGATAGTACAACTAACAATATAGAAGGTGGAAAGTTTAAAAAAACAAGTTTAATACCAATTGAGGAATTGTCTAATTATATTAATAATTATTCAGGTGAATTTAATAGATATTATCAAGAGTACACTAAATACTATGGAGTTTATACTAAGGATCAAATTGATGATATATTATTTGCAAGAGTAATAGCTGATGATGAAGATTTAATAGAAGGAGATCCGTATTACTTCTATAAAGCAAGTGGAACAATTAGTTCTGATATCGACCTTTATTTCGAAGGCAAAGGTATTCTTAATGTAACAAGTAAGAATAAAGAAGGAATAGAAGTAAAGGGTAATTTAGCATTCATAGGTGGAGATGGAGAATATAATATTTCATCAAAAGATGATGGACTTAATACAGCATCAATAAGAACACCTTCCTCCCCAGCTAGAAATGATATATTTATTAATGTTAAGTCTTTAACATCTATTGTTTCCCTAGATGCGTCTGAAGGAGATGCAATTGATTCAAATGGTAAGGTAACTATAGAAGGTGGAAAAATAATTGCTTTATCTAAACCAGGACAAGATGATGGTATAGATTCAACGGATGGTACATATATAAACGGAGGTACTATAATATCAACTGGTGATATGAACGTTGGAGCTGAGTCATCATCTAAACAAAGAACAGTTGTTTTAACGTTTAAAGAAAATGTTAATGAAAATGAACTTATTACAATGCTTGATAGTAACAACAATGTAGTATTCTCATATTTAACTGATAGATCTTATAAAGAATTATTGTATAGTTCTCCTGTTCTTAAAGATGATAGTTATGCTTTATATAAAGGTGGAGAAATAGATGGTACATCTATAAATGGTTTTTATGAAAGCGTTAATTCATTTAAAAATGGTGAACAACTTGGGTACTATCCAGTAAGAAATACACCTCAAACGAAAATTTCTTATAATGAGTCTGGGAATATTAATTCTATATTTAAAATAGAAGAAATGGTAAATTACTTTAGTAATATTACAAATTATATAAAATAAGAGATATATCAAATCGATATATCTCTTTTAATATTTTCGAGTAATTTATCCAAGTTTATTTTTATAATGTCACTATAAACTTTTTTCTTATTATATTTAATTGCATTACATTCAAATAAACATAGTAGAGTACTATCCATGATAGTAATTTGTTCCATCATTGCATGCATCTTTATAGATACATGTTTTTCTTTTCTATAGTCAGTTATATTTTCATCATATCTATATATTTCTAAAACTGAAGGAATAACTTTTCCGAATGATTTACTTACTAATAAATAATTTTCTCCTTTATACTCATAAAAACATATTCCTTGTACTCCTCCAAGAAACTTAATAGTTTTATAGGTTTTACTTATTCCACTTTTAACTAAATCGTATTTTTTTAAGATACTTTTACTTGTTTCATTATAGTTACCTACATAAAGTTTGTTATTACTCGCATATACATATGCAGCTGTTTTATCATTCCAAATATTAACTAACTCATCTGATACATCTACTCTTTTTATAAGAGGATTTATAGTATCAAGCGATAAACTCTTTTGCTCGTATCCTGATATACTTCCTTTTTTATCAGTTATCCAAATAAGTTTATTTTTATCATCAAATGTTAATCCACCTGCATGTGAGTTATTATATAATTCGCTTATTTTAATAAGCTCTAAGTTTTTATCAAAGGTATATAGTCTAGTATTATTACCTAGGCTACTATAAGCTGTTATATAAATATTATCTTTTAAATACATTATTCCTTGAGGTACATAATTATCTAAATTAGGTATATTAGATTTTGCAATTATAAAGTCCTGTATATCTATTTTATTTTTTTTACTTATGGTATTTAAAAATAATTTCATATATCTTATTCCTTGACCAAACATAATAATCACTTCCAAGTTTATTTTATCATATAAAGCCTTAAAGAACTGATAAATGAGAAGATAAATATGTTATAATACCTAAGAGAAGGTGTTACTGATGGATAATAAAATTTCATATTTTAGAGATATATTAACATATTTTATTTTATCTATTATTTCTACTACTATTGCGTATAGTAATTTATTATTAGTAGAAGAAATAGAAAATGAATATACAGCATATAGAGTATACACTTACTCAGGTGCAAGAGAATACATTGGTTACTTTATTATGTTTGTAGCCATTTATGCTTTAATAGACTTTATTCGTAGAGTAAATAAGAATTTATATACTAAGGAAGTATATAAGATAATTTTAAAAGAAATTTTATTATTTATATCTATTGGTATATTAACATTTCTTTATTTAATAATGCCTTATGTTTTATTAGTTGATATTCCTAATAAAGTAATATATGGTAGTAGGTTTACATTTCTTCTTAAGAATATAATTATTTTCTTACCAGTTGTTTATTATCTAGTTAGGATAATTATTACTATTAAGAAAAAGATTGATTATGAAAATGGAATAATTGGAGAAGAAGATGAAGAGTAAGAGGATAATAGATTTTTATTTAATATGTTATAGACTTAAGAACTTAATAAGAACTGGTTGGGTTGATTGGCATCTTAATAAAGATAGAGTAGAGTCAGTTGCAGAACATATATATGGTACTCAAATGTTAGCTATTTCTATGTATTCAGAGTTTAACTATGATATAGATTTAGAAAAAGTAATTATGATGCTTGCCGTTCATGAACTAGAAGAAACAATAATTGGAGACTTAGTATTCTTTGATGTTACTAAAGAAGAAAAGACCAAAATGGGTCATGATGCAGTAGAAAAAATCTTAAAAGATTTACTTAAGGGTGAAGAGATTAAACAATATATTTTGGAGTTTGATGGATGTAAGACCAAAGAAGCTAAGTTTGCATATAACTGTGATAAGTTAGAATGTGATATTATGTGCAAACTATATGATGATGAAGGATTTTTCCCACTTGAATCTATTGAACAAGCGACTCATATAAGTAACCCTAAAGCAAAAGAAATCATAAAAAGTGGGGAAGCTACTTTATCAGACCTTTGGATATCAAATGATCTAAATGTAATAGATTATGACGATAACTTTAGAGAAGTTGCTAAATATATTAAAAGCAACCATATTACGGATAATTTACAAGAAAAATAATAAATGATAAAATCAAAGTGAGAGTGACTAATATGAAAAATGAACTTATTCAAAATTATAAAAATTTATATGAAAATATTATAGACATTGGGAGGTCTCTTTGACTTAGATAGTAAGAATAAGGAAATAGAAGAGATTGAAAAAGAATTAGAAAATCCTAATATCTGGGAAGATATGGATAATTATAATAAATTATCTAGTAAACTAGCATCTCTAAAAAAAGATACAAAGACATATACTGAGTTAGTTAGTACAATTAGTTCTTATATAGATATGTTAGATTTAGTTGATGAGTCAACTGATGAGTATAAGGAAATATCAAATGAATATTCAACTATTGAAGAGACTGTAAGCGAATTTGAAACAAAAAGTTTACTTAACGGTGAATTTGATAAGGATAATTGTTATTTAGAAATACATCCAGGTGCTGGTGGTACTGAAAGTTGTGATTGGGCTAACATGCTTCTTAGAATGTATACAATGTTCTTTGATAAATTTGGATTTAAATATACCATCATAGATAAACTACCAGGAGAAGAAGCAGGTATTAAAAGTGTACTTATTTATGTAACTGGTGATAATGCATATGGTTATTTAAAAAGTGAAATAGGAGTTCATAGGTTAGTTAGAATTAGTCCTTTCAATGCAAATGGAAAAAGACAAACTTCTTTTGCGGCTGTTAATGTAACTCCTGAGTTTCCAAATGTATCAAAAGATATAGAAATAAGAGATGAAGATATTAGAATAGATGTTTATAGATCATCTGGTAATGGAGGACAAGGAGTAAATACAACTGATTCTGCAGTAAGAATTACTCATATTCCATCAGGTATAGTTGTTACTTGTCAAAATGAAAGAAGTCAAATTAAGAATAAAGAAACAGCTCTTAATGTACTTAAGAACAAGCTATATCAAATAGAAGTTAGAGAAAGACAAGATAATATTAATGAATTAAAGGGAACTAGCAATATAGACTTTGGTAGTCAAATAAGAAATTATGTTTTAGAACCTTATACATTAGTTAAAGATGTAAGAACAGGCGAAGAAACAAATAATGCTAGTAAAGTATTAGATGGAGATATTTATAGATTTATAAATGCATATTTAAGATTAAAGAGGTAGTATGAAAAGAATTAAAAAGGTGTTATCAATTTTATTAAGTTTAGAATTAATTGCATTAGCATATGTACTATTTATAATACCTAATGGTTTTATTTCATTTGGTGTAGATGGTATAGGTGCTCTTATATATAATTTTAATGGTATTAACCCTGCGGTTAATATTATATTAATTAATTCTATTCTTTTACTTATTTGTTCTTTATTTGCTAGTAAAGAAAGTATAAAAAGATATTTGCTTCCTGCACTTGGTATTCCATTATTTATACTTATTAATTTTATAGTATTAAATAATTATAAATTAGAGTTACCAGAAGTAGCAGTTACTCTACTAGTTGCTGGTACTTTAAGTGGAACAGGTTATAGTATGCTTTATAGAAATGGATATGGAGCAAGTGTAATCTTCTTAGTTGAAGATCTTATAGGTAAATATACTAAGATACATAGTAAGATTTATTCATGGATAGTGGATATTGCTTTATTAATTATTCTACTTATAACAAAAAATTATCGTATAATGATATATTCTTTAGTTATAATTGGTATTACTAAGTATATGACTACTAAAGCAAGATTTGGTATTAATAGTTCTAAGATGTTTTATATCTTTACTAATGAAGAAAATGAAGTAAAAAATTATATTCTTCATGTTCTAGGATACGAACTAACAGTAGTAGAATCTCGTGGTGGTTATACTAAAGAAAAGAGCAAGATATTAATAAGTGTTATTGATTCAAAAGATTACTATAAAGTTAAAACAGGCATTAAAGAAATTGATCCTAAAGCATTTATTGCAATAACTGATACATATGATGTAATTAATGCTAAAACATTCTAGGAGGGTTTATGAAAAAAATTAAAGATTTAGTTTTATTACTACTAATTGTTTTTTCAACTGGATGTGCTAAAAGAAGTGCTATATCATCAGATGACTTTTATGAAAAAACTAATAAAGATTACAAAGTAGTAGATGTTAAGGATGAACATTATGATTTTTCAGATGGAGCATATGCTTTATCAGGAAATAATAATTTAAAAGTTATATTTGTTGATACAACAGAACAAATGGCTAAAAGTATGTATGTAGATGAAACTAAAAATGCATATAGTATTGCTTCTGCTGATTTATTAGAACAAAATAAAGAAAATAAGAATTATGAACTAAAAGAATCAGATATAAAGAAAACTATTGCAACTGGTGATAATTTCTCAATTGTAGAAATATCAACATCCAAGAAATATTATAGAATATCTTGGATTAAAGATACTCTTATGATTGGTCAAGTTGATTTAAATGATAAAACTACTTTATTTGATTTAATGAAAAAGCTAGGTTACTAGCTTTTTATTATGTAAATCAAAATGTATAACAATTAATTTATTTTACATTTATTGGTTAATATATATTATGATAAATATGAGGTAATGGATATGGATAGTCAAAAAATTGGAGTTTCCTTAACTAAAATAATTGAAAGTGGAGAAATACTAGCTCAAAACATTGATCGTGGAGTTAAAGTTGTTCAAGAACGCCGCACAGTCGATGCTTTTGAGCGTGTTTGTTCAAAAATTGAAGATTTCTATAATTCCGTTAAAGATGTTAAATTATCAGGAGTAAATAGGGAAAAAGTAATATCAATATTTAAATCTCTATTACCCGCTGTAAAAGAATTAGTAACATTTAAGAATGAAGTATTAACTGTTAAACAAGAAGTCACAAATGTAAAACCAAGTCCATCAATGTAATATTGATGGTTTTTTATTGGGTATTTATACATTCTTGTCAGTGATGTTCTATATTTTTAATACCGAATGTGTTAGAATCTTAATAGGTGAATAGAATGAAAGAGAAAGTATTTAAAACACTCGATGAACAAATTGAAATATTAGAAAACAAAAATATTAAGATTCCTGACGTTGAGTATGCTAAACAAATAATTTTACGTGAAAATTATTTCTTCTTAATGGGTTACAGACATCTATTTTTGAAAAGAGATGATAGATCACAATTTATAGATGATGTAGAATTTAGAGAAATATATTCTTTATTTTATTTTGATAGACAACTAAGAAATATACTTTTTAAAAATATATTAATTATTGAAAACAATGCTAAAAGTATATTCTCGTATGTACTTTCTCAAAGACATGGTTATAAAGAAAAAGATTATTTAAAACCTTCTAGTTATAATCAAAATCCTGATAAAGTAAAACAAGTTAATGATTTACTTAAGAAGATGAAAAGACAAATAACTGTTAATGGTAGACAACATGAAGCTACTAAACACTATTTAAATAACTATGGTTTTATTCCACTATGGGTAGTAGTTAAGGTTTTATCTTTTGGTATAACATCTGAGTTATATACAATCATGAAAAGAACTGACCAAGAAGAAATTGCTAATAAGTTTGGTATTTCCGTAGAAAACTTACTAGCATTCTTGCCAATACTATCTAATTATCGTAATCTATGTGCTCATGAGGATATATTATATGATCACAGAACACAAAAGGTTATACCAGATAATAAATACTTAGAATATTTAAATATTCCAAGAATAGATGGAGAATACGTATATGGTAAAGGTGATGTATTCTCAGTAGTTATTATATTTAAATACTTATTATCTAAAACTGACTTTAGATTATTTATGAATGAGCTTAATTATGAAATAGATCACTTAAGTGGTATACTTCATTCGATTTCTATCGAAAATGTTTTAGATAGAATGGGATTTCCTAATAACTACGCCGCTTTGCTAGATGTTGAATAGGAGATGTTTATAAATGGCAAACAAAAGTGAAAGCAAAAATAATTACAATAAGTTTATTATAGTTGCATTAGTTTTAGTTGTTGTACTTATATTAGTTGATGTTTTAGCTAAAAACTTACCATGGGATAACTTATTTAAAAAAGAAGTTATTACAACAAATAAAACAGATGTAACAATAGAAGATACTGGTATTGGTGAATCAGTTAATAAATTATATGATTCAACAGTAATTGTTAAAGTAAGTGTATCAGGAGGAACTGGTTGGGGTTCAGGAGTTATCTATGATGTAGATGACGAATTTGGTTATTTATTAACAAACAATCACGTTGTAGAAAACGCTAAAAAAATAATGATTGAATTTACTAATGAAAAAGAAGTAGAAGGAACATTAGTAGGTACAGATGAAATATCTGATATAGCAGTAGTAAAAGTTCCTAAAGAATATGTAATTAAAAAATGTGATATAGGAGATAGTTCTGCACTTAAACTTGGAGATACTACATTTGCTATTGGTACTCCAATTAGTCTAACATATTCATTCACTATAACAAGAGGTATTATAAGTGGTAAGAATAGACTAGTAGAAGTAAGTAGTTCTTCTTCAAACTATAGTTTCTTTGGAAGTTATAATTCGGAAACTTGGTATATGAATTTAATTCAAACTGATGCTGCAGTTAATGCAGGTAATTCAGGTGGACCTCTTGCAAATGCTAATGGAGAAGTTGTAGGTATTATTAATAGTAAATTATCTTCAGGATCTTCATCATCAATTGATAACATGGGATTTGGTATTCCAATTGAAGATGCCCTTAATATTGCAGATCAACTTAGAAATAAAGGAAAAGTTACTAGACCAATATTAGGTGTAGGATTTGTTACTCAAAATAGATATTATGTAACTGAAGATACTGAAGATGGTGCTGTCATTGGAAAAGTTGAAAATGGTTCTTCAGCTGATGAAGCAGGTTTAGAGGTAGGAGATGTAATTACTAAATTTGGTGAATATAACATCAAAGATTATAAGTATTTAAAATATTACTTATATAGATATAAAGTAGGAGACACTATTGAAGTAACATATACTAGAGATGGTAAAGAAAAAACAACTAAAATAACATTAAGAGAAAGTTAGTATTAAACTAACTTTTTTTGTGTTATAATACTAAACGAAATGAGGGATTAATATGTCTTTAAAAGCAGGTATTGTAGGTTTACCTAATGTTGGTAAATCAACATTATTTAATGCAATTACAAAACAACAAGCATTAGCTGCTAATTATCCATTTGCAACTATTGAACCAAATGTTGGTGTTGTAACTGTACCAGATAAAAGATTGAATTTTTTAAATGATTTATATAAACCAAAGAGTTTAGTACCAACAGCCTATGAATTTATTGATATTGCAGGTTTAGTAAAGGGAGCTTCACAAGGTGAAGGTCTTGGTAATAAATTCTTATCACATATTAGAGAAGTAGATGCTATTGTAGAAGTAGTAAGATGTTTTGAAAATAAAGATATAACACATGTAGAAGGATTAGTTGATCCAATAAGAGATATTAGCATTATTAATACAGAATTAATTTTATCTGACTTAGAAATTGTGGAAAATAGAATTGCTAAGATGGGTAAGAAAGCTCAAATGACAAAAGATAAACAAGAATTACTTGAAATTGGTGTATTAAATAAATGTAAGGAAAACCTACTTAAAGAAGTACCACTTCGTTTAGTAGATTTTACCGATGATGAAAAGTTTGTTATGAGAGGTTTCCAATTTATTACTGCTAAACCAATTATCTATGTTGCTAATGTTTCAGAGGATGAAGTAGCAACTGCTGATGGCAATGAATATGTTGAAAAGGTAAGAAACTTTGCTTCAATTGAAGGTGCAGGTGTAATTACTATGTGTGCAAAAATTGAAGAAGAACTTGCAGGATTAAGTGATGAAGATAGAGAAATGTTTATGACTGACCTTGGTATAGATAACTCAGGATTAGATAAATTAATATTCGAAACATATGACTTATTAGGACTTGCTACATTCTTTACATCAGGACCTGATGAATGTAGAGCATGGACATTTAAAAAAGGAATGAAAGCACCAGAATGTGCAGGTATTATTCATACTGATTTCCAAAGAGGATTTATCCGTGCAGAAGTTATGAGTTATGATGATCTTGTTCAATATGGAACAGAACTTAAAGTAAAAGAAGCAGGTAAAACTCGTCTTGAAGGTAAAGAATACCTAATGCAAGATGGAGATATAGTATATTTTAGATTTAATGTTTAATAAAAGCCCGTGTAAACGGGTTTTATCGTTTTATTTTGTAGTTTACAAATAAACACTTGTTTGCTATAATACATTTTGAGCGAGAAGCTCCTTGCTTATACAAGGGTATAAGCCGTAGACCATAAGGAGGTGTAAGAATGAAAAAATACGAAATGATGTTCATTGTTAAATCTACTATTGATGAAACTGTTGCTAACGCTGCTGTTGAATCATTAAAATCAGTAGTAACTAGCATGAAAGGTGAAATTTCTAAATTCGACAATTTAGGAAATAAGAAATTAGCTTACCCAATCAAAAAAGAAGTAACTGGTACTTACTATGTTATGTACTTTGAAGCAACTAGAGAAGTTGTTGCTGAACTTGATCGTAAAGCTAGAATTGACGAATCAATTTTAAGACATTTAATTATTAAAGACGGAGAATAAGATATGAATAATGTATGTTTGATAGGAAGATTAACTAGGGACCCTGAATTAAGAACTACTACTAATGGAGCAAGTACTACTACTTTTTCTATTGCTGTAGATGGTTATAGAAATGCTAATGGGGAAACACATACTGATTTTATTAATATAGTCGTATGGAATAAACAAGCTGAGAACGTTGTTAAATATGTACATAAAGGTTCTCAAGTTGGTATAAATGGAAGAATTTCATCAAGATCTTATACTGCTCAAGATGGAACTACTAGATATGTTACTGAAGTAGTCGCTTCATCTGTAACATTCTTAGGTTCAAGAAATGACGGTACAAGTTCTACAAACGAAAGTGATTCATCATATGATTCAGCTCCAACAGCTGACTTCTCAGATGACCAATTAAATGGTTTTGAAGAAGACGTTACTTTAAGTGATGATGATGAATTACCATTCTAGAAAGGACGTAAATTATGAGAGATTTTTATAAGAAAAAGAAAAAATTAAGCCAAATTTATGATCCAAAAACAGTAGATTACAAAGACGTTAATATAGTAACTAAATTCATAAATGAAAAAGGTAAAATTTTACCAAGAAGAATGACTGGTGCTACTGCTGCAGATCAAAAACATATTGCTCAACAAATTAAAAGAGCAAGATTCATGGCTTTAATTGCTGATGTTAAATAATAAATAGATACTTATGTATCTATTTTTTTTGACAAAAAAATAAGGAAATAATTATATTTCCTTATTTATTACTTCTAATATAGCATTTCTAATTTCTTCATTGTCTTGCTCTAATAATAACTTATTAAATGATGCTAAGATTATTACTTTTAATGCATCTTTTCTAGATAGTCCTCGACTCATTAGATAGAATAATTGTTTTTCATTTATTTCTCCTGATGATACTGAGTGACTACCATTAACATCTTCTTCATGACATAGCATCATAGGCATACTTTTTGAAGATGCATTCTTTGATAGTATTGTACAGTTTTCTGATTCTTTAGCATCTGCTTTTTTAGCACCTTTAATAAAGTCTATTGTAGATTTATAAGATTTAACTGTTTTACCATTTATTACTCCAACAGTCTTCATATCTGAAACTGTCTTAATTCCTCTTAGTTTAGTAACATAATTCATATCTAGTATATCTTCATTATTACCAATATAAATATTATTAAGTTTATTTTCAGATGTATCATTTTTTAACTCTGTATAGTAGTTTGTAATTCTCATCTTTCCAGTTAAATCATAATAGTTGTGGAAAACTTTAGAGTTTTCATCAATATTATTTTCTATAGCTATTAAACTAGTAGAAACTTTGTTTAAAAGAGGTAAGATATTAACAGTTATATTTGAGTTTCTTTTTAGATTAGTAACTTGTTTTAAATAGTTAAAGTTATAACTATCCGTATCAGATATTAATTTAATAGTAATAGTACCTTTAGTATTTTCACCTGCATTTATAATTATTTCAGACACTAGTTTAATAGCATCATCATTAAAGTGATATTCTATTTCAACGTTGTCTTTTAATTCTTCATTATCAGGTATATTAATAATTAAATTATAGTCTTTATTGGTATTTAGTCCTATTTTAGAATCAAGCAAATCATTATTTTTATCTATACTAATATCTATCTTATTCATTTCTTTAGTATTAATGTTGAAAATATTTGTTTTATTAACAACAGGAATATCTAAATCAACGTTTATATTATTTATTCTAAATCCGTTTGTAGTTTTTAAAGGAGTTTCGTTTAATATATATTTCATCATAGTCCTCCTAACCAATAGTTCCTTCTAATTCTAAGTTAATAAGTCTATTCATTTCAACAGCATATTCTACTGGGAATGCTTTAGCAATTGGTTCAGCAAATCCTCTTACAATTAATGCTTTTGCTTCTTCTTCACTTAAGCCCTTTGTCATTAGGTAGAAAATAGCATTATCACTTATCTTACCAACTGTTGCTTCATGTGAGAAAGTAACTTCTTCATTATCTAACTTGTTAACAGGAATAGTATCACTTCTAGAGTCTGAGTCTAGCATAAGAGATTCACAGTTAAGGGCAAGTTTAGCACCTTTGGCATTATTCTTAACCCATTCATAACTTCTAAATGTACAAATACCTCCGTCTTTAGAAATAGATTTTGAACTAACTACAGTAGAAGTATTAGGAGCATTATGAATTACTTTTAGACCAGTATCAAGATTTTGTCCTCTTCCAGCAAATGATATACCAGTAAATTCCATTTGAGCATTTTCACCATTTAATATAGTTAAAGGATAAAGCATAGATATCTTAGAACCAAATGAACCCATTATCCATTCAACTTTAGCATTCTTCCCAACAATACATTTTTTAGTATTTAGGTTTAACATGTTTTTACTCCAGTTTTCAATAGTAGAAAATCTTAAAAATGCATTATCTTTAACAAATAATTCAACACAACCGGCATGAACATTTAGTTCATTATAACCTGGAGCAGAGCATCCTTCTATAAATTGAAGACTAGCTCCTTCATCAACAATGATAAGTGTATGTTCAAATTGTCCAGCACCAGGTGCATTAAGTCTAAAATATGATTGTAGAGGAATATCTAGTTGAACTCCTTTTGGTACATATATAAATGATCCTCCTGAGAAAAGAGCGTAGTGAAGTGCAATATACTTATGATCATTTAAAGGTACTGCTTTAGTAAAGTATTCCTTTAATAGTTCGGGATATTCTTTAATAGCAGTATCAAAGTCTGTATATATAACTCCTAAGTCTTCAACTTTTTTAGAAAGGTTATGATAAACAGCTTCAGAATCATATTGAGCACCTACACCCGCTAAAGATTCTTTTTCAGCCTCAGGTATACCTAATTTATCAAATACATTTTTAATATCACTTGGAACATCATCCCATGACATCTCTTTTTTTGCGTTTGGTTTTACATATGTAGCTATTTTATTAATATCTAATTCCTCTAGGGAAGGTCCCCAGTCTGGATTATTTAGTTCATCATAAAGTTTTAATGCTTTTAATCTAATATCAAGAACCCATTGAGGTTCATTTTTTTCTTTTGAAATTAATCTAATAACATCTTCAGAA
Organism: uncultured Caryophanales bacterium; assembly: GCA_946536225.1. Taxonomy (GTDB): domain Bacteria; phylum Bacillota_I; class Bacilli_A; order RF39; family UBA660; genus UBA6985. The sequence continues at coordinate 40,416 of CAMNEE010000004.1, forward strand.
ACACCAATCTCTTTTTTTAATGAAATATCTTCGGTTCTAACGTTATAGATGTTTTCATTTATATCATCTATTCTAGTTTTCATTTTTTAATTCCTCGATTATTTCTTTGTAACCAAACTTGTCAATTTCATCAGCTAAAGAAGCATCTCCAGTTTTAACAATCTTTCCATCTACTAGAATATGAACATAATCAACATTAATATTTTTAAGTAATTTTGTGGAATGAGTAATAATAATTATACTATTATTATCATTTTTCAATAAATTTATTCCGTTAGACACGATATTTATAGCATCTACATCTAATCCTGAGTCAGTTTCGTCTAAAATTGCTAGCTTAGGATTAAGTACTAACATTTGTAATATTTCATTTTTCTTTTTCTCTCCACCTGAGAATCCAACATTTAAATCTCTATTAATTGTTTTAGATGGAATAGAAAGTTTATTCATATAATCTTCAACTTCTTTTGAGAAGTTGTATAAATTTATTTTTTCATCACTTACGGCACTCTTAGCAGTCTTTAAAAAATGAGCAACTGTAATACCTGGAATTTCTTCAGGAGTTTGAAATGACATGAATATTCCTTTTTTTGCAATTTCATTTACTTTTTCATTAGTAATATCGCATCCATCAAAGAAAATAGTTCCTTCAGTCTTTTCGTATTCAGGATTATTAAATATAGTATTAGCTAAAGTAGATTTACCAGCACCATTTGGTCCCATGATAACATGTACTTCACCTTTATTAACTGTTAAATCTAATCCTTTAAGTATTACTTTATCTGTATCTTTTACTTTTGTATGTATATTTTTAATTTCTAATAACTTTGTCATATCTTTCTCCTTATATTAAGTCTTTTAATGATTTATTCTCAAAGAATGAATCTATTGTGTTATTTAGTTCACACCAAATCTTTCTTGAAGAACAATTATTTATCTTAGGACATGTTCCTTTGTGTTCTACACATTCTACTGGTGCTAAGTCTCCTTCAGAAGCATTTATAATTTCAAGTAAGGTATAATCTTTAGGATCTCTTAATAGTTTATATCCACCTGTTGCTCCTCTTAGCGTTGCAACTAATTTTGCTTTAGTTAGAGTTGCTATAATTCTTTCCAAATATTTTAAAGATATATTTTCACTTTCAGATATTTCTTTTAATGTAATATATCTATTTTCATTGTAGTTTCTTGCTAGATAAGCCATGATTAATAAGGCGTATCTACCTTTAGTAGAAATCTTCATTTCAATCACCAGTGATATTATACTACCGCTTTGGTAGGAATTACAATTAAAATATTTATAAATCTTTGTTTTAATTGACTTTTTGTTAAATGAAATCTACACTTAGAATAGGATAGGGTAGTAATATGGATGCAATTAAAATATTTGTAGCTATACTTCCAATATTTATACTTACTTTATATGTATATGTACATGATAAAGAAAAGGAACCAACATCTCTACTATATATTTCTTTTATAGTAGGTGTATTGATTTGTATTCCTTGTATATATGTTGAAAATGTAATAGCACGTTATACAAACTTTTTACAAGCAAATATAGCAGGTGCTTTTTTGCATGTTTTATTATCAATTGCTTTAGTAGAAGAGGGATATAAATATTTAGCTTCTTTTATTATTTCATATGATAATAAAAATAATAATTATACATTTGATTCAATTGTTTATTGTGCATTTGTTGCATTAGGATTTGCATTCTTTGAAAACCTTTTATATTTAAAAACTTTATCCTTAAATTCAATAGTTTTAAGAGCATTTACTGCTGTTCCTGTTCATTTATCTTGTGGTATTATGATGGGCTACTTTTTATCCAAAGCAAAACAAGATATAAAAAGAGAAAAGATTAACTTCTTAAAGGCTCTTATGGCACCTGTTATGGTTCATTCAATATATAACTATTATTTAGTATATATAACTAGCGAGTTTAGAATTCATTTAGCATCATCTTTAGTTAAACCAGTTACATATACATTATTAATATTAATTTTAGTAGTGCTATTCTTATTTAGTCATTATCTATTAGTTGCATCAGCAATGAGTGATAAAAAAATAAAGAAAAAGAAAACAGACAATTAAGTCTGTTTTTTTTACCACATATTTGTATATGTACCGTCTTCAGTATAGAAGTCATCTAATCTATTAATATAAGTGTACTCTTTATAAAGTGTTCCACCGGATTGTTTTTTACTTACTTTATTAAGCCATACACCGTGATTAAGAGACTCTGCTACATAAATATATGTATCATCCATAGCAGCAATAAGTGCTATATGACCATTTATACCAATTATATCTCCAACTTTATAGTCTCCATTATTTGCATAGTCATATGTTAGAGTATGCATTTCTCCTAGGTCAGATAAATCAGGAGCCTTAGGATTATCATTAAATCCTGATCCAATATCTCCAATATCATGTCCTGAGTTTAGAAGTGACCATGACACAAATCCAGAACAATCAAGACCATTTGGATAATTAACATTTGTCTTCCATCCATATGTATCATCATAATTTGGAAGTCCACATCCCCACATTTGAGGTTTCCTACAATGTATAGCTTTCAAATCTTTATACTTATCTTCACTTAAATATAAACCAATATGATAGTATCTTCCTTCACCATCAACATATCTTTGACCACTGGTATTATTTAATCTTCCATGTTCAAAGAAGTAAGGTATTCTATATCTAAACGATAATGTCATAAATCTAATGGTTTGTATTAAAGCAGCTCTTGAACCTTTTCCTTCTGCTGCTATTCTAGTAGCAAGTATATCATCAAGTAAATGTGCTTCATCTTGAGAATATTTACCACATGGAAGGAATGGTTTTTTAGGGTTATATGTAGGTTTCATAATAATATCGGTTACTATTACATTGGTTTCAGCAACAATACCATTAATAGATTCTGCTTTGATTGTAGCAGTTCCTTCTTTTAACCCATGAATAAGTCCATCATTAACGGTAACAATACTATCATCACTGGTACTCCATTTAAGAGTTTTATCTCCATTTTCTCCTGCAGTAGTAACATTTGCTCTTAGTTGATATTCTTCATCTATAGCAAGATAATATTTTGGAGTATTCATTTCAACACTTTTAACATCATTGATTGTAACTGTAATTTTTTTAATATCCTCAGTTAGTCTGTTCTTAACAACAACCTTGTAGTTTCCAGTATTGACATTGAACTTACATTCACCGTTGCTTGCATGTATCCAATTCACTCCATCAATGGAACAAACTGGATTAAGAATATCATTTTGTATTTTTACTGTCATATCTTTTGAGTCATCCTCTAATAGTTCACTATAACTAAAGTTAACTATTCGTATTGGTAAGACGAAATAACAGTATATAAATGGTGTACTAGAAAGAAATAGTATTAAAAAAAATACAAATACAAATCCTAAAACTTTTTTCATTTCTATCACTAAGAATACAATAACACAATCTAGTTTTATTAACAATTAAAAAAGGTATATATGTATCATTTTGCTTGAATTAATTATGCTATAATAAAAGTAGGTGAGAATATGAATAAAGAATTGTTTTTTAAAGCTGTATCTAAGTTTATTTTAGGAGTATTATTAGTAGGTTTATTATTATTTATTCCAGCAGGATCATTAGAATACTGGAATGCTTGGGTATTCATGGGAATACTATTTATTCCTATGTTTATAGGCAGTATTATATTATTGTTTAAAAATCCTATGTTATTAAAATTAAGATTAGATGCTAGAGAAAAAGAAAGCGAGCAAAAACAAGTAATCTTACTAAGTGGATTAATGTTTCTAACTGGATTTATTGTAGCTGGTTTAAATTATAGATTCTCATGGATTGTTATACCTGATATAGTTGTAATTATTTCTATAATATCATTTATAATATCTTATATTTTATATGCTGAGGTGTTAAGAGAGAATACCTTCTTATCTAGAACTATAGGTGTTCAAAAGAATCAAAAGGTTATTGATACAGGGTTTTATTCTATTGTTAGACATCCAATGTACTCCATAACTCTTATAATGTTTTTATCTATGCCATTAATACTTGGTTCTATTATTTCATTTATTATATTTTTAATATATCCATTTATAATTGTTAAAAGAATTAAGAATGAAGAAAAAGTATTAGAAAAAGACTTAGATGGTTATAAAGAGTATAAAAAGAGAGTTAAATATAAATTAATTCCATTTATATGGTAAATAAAAACACTAACAATCATGTTAGTGTTTTATTTTATAGTTTATCAACTTCTTCAATGAATCTATTTAATCCTTTATACCATTCAAGCATTCCTTTTTTCCTCTCAGCAAACTTATTAAATTCTTCTTCATTATATGTATTTTTGCTTTTCCATCTATCTAGTGCACGTTGATAACATGTTTCAACACTTGTTCTCATGATTATTATTTGTCCCTTTAGAATAGAGTAGTCACGTATATTTCGATATTGTGCTGAGTCAATTACTAGTGTTTTATTACTATCTTTAAAACAATCTAATACTTTTAAATAAAAATCATCAAAGTTAGTAAATAAATAATCCTTTGGCTTATCACCAAAAATGGTTCTTAACTCTTCACTTTCTTTATTATCGGATTCATTTTTATTAAAAACAATATCCGTATCTATTACTATGTAATTGTCATCTTTATTGTATTTATCACAGAAGAATGATTTACCACTTCCGGATTCACCTGTGATATTAATTATTTTATCATCAGTAATAATTTTAATATAAGGTTCTTTATTAATCTTAAGATCGATAAGTATATCTTCGTTCATTTTTATCACCTATAAGTATTATACTATAAGAAAAAGTAATAAGACTATTCTTTGCTTTATAGTTAACACGATATTTAGATATAAAAACACTAACAATCATGTTAGTGTTTTACTTTTATAAACTATAATATTCTTTAATGAATCCTATAATATCTGAGTTGTTTTCTTTCACTTTTGGATCTTGAAGTAATTCTTCAATAGTAAAGTATTCTCCATCTATGTTAGCTCCAACTTCATAGAAATAATGATGATATGTTCTATTTTCTTTATGTGATACAGAGTACTTATCATGTACTTTATCAAATAAGAATTTAACATTATCAGTATTAAACTTTTCTTTTATTTCTTCTATGTTATTACCTTTGATATTAGGAAATAAGTACATATCCCATCTTTCATCAAAGTAGTTTAAAAATTTATTGTCTTTTTTTACTATAATTATTGAATGTACGCTTTCCATATTTAACTCCTAACATAAATGATTATATTATAAATAATATGATAATAATAGTTATATATACTAAATCTACTTTAACTATTTATCATTATAGAGATGGCTTTTATTTCTAAATGGTTCAATAATCATAGAAATTTAAAACTTATTTATCAGTAATTTTTAATGCTAAATCATTTATTATTTTATCTCTTTTTTCACCATAAGAAGTATTTATTAAATTAGCATTATATTTCTTACATTCATCCTTTAATTTTTTATTTAAGTCTAATATTACTTTAATATTTCTTTCAACATCTTCAATACGAGAAGAATATTCATAGTCTTTAGAGTATTTAATTAATATATCTCTTATATTATCTTCATTTAAATCTAAATTAGCTAAATAATAAAACTCTAAATTATCTTTACTCTTTAACTTATTATATACTTCTGGACCATAAATAAACTCAAAAACTGAATTGATACCATGCCTAGAAGCATCAGTTAATGCATACTCAATTAACGATTCCATAAATGGCAAATAATCTTCTAAAGGTAGTCCATCTTCAAACCAAGCAGCATCAACACTATTTGTAATATGATCCATATTATAATAATTATATCCATATTTTGTTTGAAGTAGTCTTCCCAATGTAGACTTTCCAGATCTTTTATTACCACCAATAATAACTACTTTTCCTTTATTCATAATATATTCACCTAGAAATATTATACCATGAAAAAAAGTAGCTAGGCTACTTTGATTACTTAATGGCACGATAATCATAATTGTTTCAAACTTTTATTATGTTACATAAAATAAACAATTAAATCAGCAATAGTCATGATATAATATTTATGATAGGAGTTGTAAATATGAATGAGTATATTAATTTAGATGAAAAGAATATTGAAGAAGAGCATATCTGCTGTGCAATTGGGGATCCTAAACATCAAGAAGGTGTAGATAAAAAGAAAGAATGGATTAAGAGTAAATTAAAAGATGGACATGTATTTAGAAAACTAAATGCAAGAGGTAAAATCTTTATTGAATATGAACCAATAGAAACAGCTTGGGTTCCTATCAAAGGAAAGAATTATATGCATATTTATTGTTTATGGGTAGCAGGTAGTTTTAAAGGAAAAGGTATTGGTAAAGAATTATTAGAATATGCTATTGAAGATGCTAAATCTAAAAAAATGAGTGGTGTATGTACTTTGGTATCACAAAAGAAGAAACCATTTATTGGAGATAAGAAATTCTTCGAACATTTTGGATTTAAAGTAGTAGATACAATCAATGATTATGAATTAATGACATTATCTTTTGATGATAAAGATATACCTAAGTTTAGTGATTCAGCTCGTAAGATGAAAATTGATAGCCAAGATTTCACTATTTATTATGCTAATGAATGCCCTTATGTAGAATATGAAGTAAAAGAATTATCTGATTATGCAAAAGAAAAAGGTATTAAATTAAACTTTGTAAAAATTGATTCATTAGAAAAAGCTAAAAATGCGCCATGTATATTTAATAATTGGGCTAACTTTTATAAAGGTAAGTTTGTTTCAAATACAATTCTAAATGCAAATGCATTTGAAAAATTAATAAAATAAAAAAAGATTTAGGTTATTCCTAAATCTTTTAATTTTCAAATGGCAGGGGTGGAAGGAATCGAACCCTCCTCTGTGGTTTTGGAGACCATCATACTACCGATGTACTACACCCCTATGTCAAATGACAAATCGATTATAGCACAGAATTTGACCAAATGCTAGAAATATGTTATTCTAGACAAAATTTTTTATGGAGGTGTATTATGAGTAATTTAAAATATTTAAGAGAAGTATTAAAACAAATAAATGAAAAGAAAGACCCTATATTAAATATGTATTTAGGTGATTTAAGACATTCGTTTTTTATGGAAAATAGCGAAAACGACGCATCACTTGAAATTCTATCTACAAGTGGTAAAGCAAAAGTGGATGTTGAAGTTATAGAAGTTTCTCCTTTAAAAAAGGAATATGAAATTTCAATAAAAAGATTACTTAATAAAGAAAAAGCTTTAGAAGTAACTATATATAATACAAAAGAACAACTTGCAGTATCAAAAAAATATAAAAAACTTGATGATGCAGTTGAATTAACTAGTACTACAGTTAAAACTACAAAAGGTGTTGTTGATGAAATAGCATCTAATACTGCTATCTATTCATTTGATAGACTTGAATTAATAAATCCACATTATAATTATGAAAAAGAACCTGTTCAAATATTATCTGCTGTTCTTTATAGTATACTTAGCACAAGTAATCTTGAACCAGATAACAAAGTTTCATTTGTATCTAGTTCAATAAATACAAATGGAAGAGTTGAAGTTAGAACACAAGTAGAAGAATCAGGTAATAAACATGATGAAACTACATATCCATATACTGATCAAAAAAATGCAGTTTTAAATGAATATGATGAATATTTAAACGGTAATTTAAGACCATCTGTAGTATTTGTAAACGAAGAAACTACAAGAAATAAATAATACCATTTTTAATGGTATTTTTATTTTGTTTAAATATAACTGATGCTATAATTGTGTTAAGGTGGTTGATAGTATGATAGAAAGATATATGCCTTATTTAAACTATTTAAATAAGAATATTTTTATCCCTGATTTAGACACAATTTATAAATATAGTACAAATACCTTACTTATTAAAGATATATATGAATTTAATCATTATAAGGAAGATTTAAAATATTTAATAAGAGAAACATTAGAAAATGATGGCTTATATAATTATGTTTTATCTAATATGAAAAATAATAATTATGTATATGCAATTCAAATGATTCTCCTAAGAGACAATAAAAATGTTGGTACACTTTCTCTTACTAAGAGAACATATGCCATGGCAGTTAATAAACTAATGCAAGAAAACTTCTCTGATACAGCTAAAATGAGAGCATCTTTACTTTTAAGTTATACATCAGTAGAAAAAAGTTATTTAAATAATTCTAATTTAAGTACAACAGTTACTTTTAAAAATGGTAATAAAGTATCTATTAGTAATACAATACTTCTAGATATATTACTTGCTAATGAATTAGATAGTAAAGCAATTATTAATAAAACTGGATTAGACACTGAAACAATTAATTTGTTAACATATTCCTTTTTATCAACAGGAATATTAAAGCAATACTTATTTGATGATGACGTATTAAATAAGATTGAATTCTTTAATCATATAGATACATCATCTATAGTTCTTACTCAAAGTGAACAACCTAAGATGATGCTTAATAGTAAAACTCAAGATGAATTATTTAAGTATTCCAACAAAGAGTATTCGCCATTTGAATTACTATTCCATGTATATTTAAGAATGCAAGAACTTGAGTTTTCTATACAATCTCTTGCATATATTGCTCAAGAACTTGGACTTAATTATTTATATCAAGGAGGAGTATTACAAATTAATTATGGTGAATATAATATAGAATACTCAAAAGAACGTTTTAGAGTTCTTACTAAAGAAGAAGTAACCAGAACTAAGTTCTATCAATTAGAAGCTAAGATTTTAGAAAATATTAAGATTAATAAAGAAAATGAAACAAAGTTATTTAATAACATAGCTTATTATAATAACTATTATCTTTATGATGGAGTATCTGATAAAGATAAAATAGTTACATTCTTAAGACTAGTTTCAAGTGTTAGAACATATAGAACTAATTTTACTAACTATGTTAAGTTTTTATATAATAAAATACTAGGAAACTTAGACTATGAAATATATATGATTACTAATAATGTACGTAATAGAGAAACGGAATGTATTATCCCGATTACCATTCTAAAAGCAGATGGTACTTATTATGTAATAGATCCTTATAGAGATATAAGAGTAACTAATTATAAGGATATAGGTAATTATTTAAGTGCTAAAGAATACTATAGTAATTTATTTGATGGAAAGTGTGATATTTTATGTTAGATAAATTAAGAGAAATAGTTTTAGAATTAATGGATAAAAAAGATGAAAATTTTAATAAATATTCTATTATTAATGATATACTAAAAAATAATGAATGTTTTTTAGAAATGGATATTGATACAGCTATAAGTATATTAAAAGATTTAGGATATACTGAAGAAGATTCCTTAAAGATATATACTTATTTAGTTGGTATTGATAATTATTAGGAGGTTTTAAAATGGATATACCTAAAATTAATCGTGAAGAAGTAGATTTTACAAGTGATTCAGAAATATGTAATGTAGGTTACTATGAAGGAGTATTAAACGATAGACCATATAGATTAGAGGTTTGGTCTAGTTATGGAATAGATGTTGCAACATATTTTATTTCTACTTTTAATTTAAAAGAGGAGGAAGTAAAACATTTTATTGTTTCAACAGATACTATTGATATTATTGAAGATGAAATAAAATTTGAAATAATTGAAAATGATGGTAATGAATTCTATTCAGTAAATATTCCACTTAGAGATAGAGATAAAACATATGCAGATTTAAAAATAGATTTAAAACCATATGATTTATAGGAGTTACTTATGAATTTTGAAGAGATAATAAGAGAAAATGATAGTAAATATGATGTTTATGTTGGCTATGATGGAAGAAATAGTAAGAAAAAAATAAATATTAAAGATACACCAAGTACTATTATTACTGGTGAAACAGGATCAGGTAAGTCTATGTTACTTGATCAAATACTATGCCAATTAATTAAAAATAATACATCTCTAGAACTAGAACTTGCACTTGTTGATACAGGTGGAGTAGAACTAAACTACTATGCTGATACAAGATATGCTAGATTTAGTGCTCTAGGAAATAAAGATGAAGGAATTCGAGTTATCAATAAAGTAGTTCAAGAGATGGACTATAGAAGAAAAGTTGTTAACGATCATGGTTATGTAACTGTTGATGAATATAATAGAAAAGAAGAGAATAAGATACCTAACTTAGTATTAGCTATTGATGATAATGATTCTCTTTTAGATGAAGAAGATATTGATACTAGTCTTTTATCTATTATAAGAGGACTAGAAGAAACTAATATATTCTTACTATTAGCAACATCTAATCCATATAACAAGTTCTTTAGTAGAAATAAAAATACTTACGCAAGTAATTTAATATCACTAGATTTAGCAGATTCAGAACAATCAGCTCTTGCTAACGTAAGTGATGCCGAAAATTTAACAACAGGTAAGTTTATAATGAACGGCAAAGAATACTATATGTTTAACTTTGATGACAATATAATTTTTGATATTTTAAATAAATAATATGCTATAATAATGAAAACGGAGTGATAGTATGCAAGAAAATATAATCGTCAGTGATATGAAAAATGAAATTAAAAGAGTTGATCCTACTCTTTTATATAAACCTGTTTTATTTGGTGGTAGTTATATTACTGTTAAAAGCTATGTTGAAAACGAATATCCTAAATATTCAGATGGTAGTGATAAAGAAAGAGTTATTGCTGAATTAGTTTCTAGAGCAGCTAAAGCTGAAGTGGAATACTTTGAAAAAATTGTTAATCCAGTTATATCTTCACATCCTGAATATTATAATAAAGTAGATTTATTTGGTAGAGAAATGAGTTTTGCAGACTATCTTAGAAATGAAATACCATTTTATTGTTTAACTGAAAGTGGTATAAAAAATGGTTCAGAAATCCGTCCATATGAAGAAGAATATCAAGATTTTATTGCTAATGTAGAGATAGTTAATGAAAACGATGAAAAAATTGCAATAAGAAAAAATAAAATTGGTGAAATAATTACTAAATTTGGAGAACTATTTAATTCCTTCTATAATAATTATTTCTTAATAGATGAAGAATTTTTATCAACAATTAATGGTATCATCTCAAGTGAATCATTTGATCAAGACTATATAAATGGAATAGTAAAAACAAGAGTAGAAGACGCATGTAAGAAATCAGTTATTAATACAAAGCGTACAATAGTTATGACTTTCCTAGAAGATATAATAAAGAAACATGATGGAGATTTAAACATTATCTTTGATAATGAATCATTCATGTCTAGATTAAAAGGTTCATTTATTGAAGAAATACCTAATTTTGAAGAAGAGTATACAAATGGAATTCTAGCTTCTAAAGTTGAAAATGAATATAAGAAGGTAGTAATTCAAAAAGATGATAGAACTGATGTTGAAAAAGTTGAAGAAATGGAACTAATCAACAAAGATGTTGTTGTAGTACCATCTCTATTAAATCTAACTCAACCTGAAGCATATGCTGTTCTTGAAGGTCTTAATAAAACAATCCATATGGGTGGAGATGAAGATGAAGAAGTAGTTTCTGATGACAACGAAGAAGAAATAGAAGTTCAATTAAAAGCAACTAATTTTAGAGCAAAATAAAATAAGATTCAATTGAATCTTATTTTTTTTATTCTAAATATAAAATATCTAAATCAACATAGTTATCTGGTATACCATCAACTTTACCAACAGAAGATAATTGCCACATAAAGTATTTACCTTGATAATTAGTTTTTTCAGTATAATGTGCTAACCAAACAGGTTCATCTATTTCAAGCCATAGTTTTTCTAAATAGTTTTTACTTGCATAGAAATGTGGTTCATAACCAGCACTTCTTACAACACTACTAAATCCTCGATAAGCTCCATTCAACTCGTGAATTGATACTTCATAATCCATTAACCATTTATAGTTTTCCCAGTCATAGGAAATCCCTAAGTCTAGTTTTTCACCTGCGAGATTATCAAGAACCCATTTACCACATTTAATTCCATCTTGAAAGTTTAAGGCAGTAGAGTATACATATACTCCAACTTTTAAACCAGCTTCTTTAGCGTCGTGAATATATGTTTTATAGTTTCCATCCATTGAATAGTCATAATCTTTCCCAGCTTGAACACCAATTCTAATAATTACGAATTCAACCCCGGCATTTTTAACTTTTTGAAAGTCTATATTACCTTGCCATTTGCTTACATCGATTCCTATCATTGTTTTATCAGTTTTATGTTTTTTAATTATGTCATCTATATAGTCAGGAGTTTCAACATAATTTGAACTTCCTCCCTTAGAACTATTTATTTTTTCAACAACATTTACCTTTAAGGGTTTAATAGTCTCATTTCCTGATTTATCTCTAAAAATATAATTAACTTCATATGTACCAGCCTCAGTTAAATCATATTCTCCATTTATGGTACATGTAGGTTTATTATCATAGTCATCTAGATAAACTGCATTATCACATGGATAAATTGGTTCAAAAAGTTTAGTGGTCATGGTACCAAGATAACTTAACACATAAGGAGGAGTAACATCCATGATATTAACTGTCATTTGATAGTAATATAATTTATTATTATATTTAATATCGAATGTATTTGTTCTTCTACCTGTTTTCTCTGTATCTATTTTTTCATCTTCATTTAATATTTCTACGTTCTTATTTGTTATTAAATCAAAATAAGTTACGTCTTCAAATAAATTGACTTTATTACTATATGTTATAAATGCTTCTTTTGGTATATCATATTTATCATAGAAGAATTCTTCCATGGCATATCTATATAAGAAGAATACAAATACTCCTAAAATAATTAAAATTAGAATAGAAGCAACAATTAATAGTTTCTTTTTCTTCATTTTATCACCAAGGATATTATATAATAATTTATATGAAAGAGGAATTACTATGAGAAAACGAATAGACATAATTTGTCCTGCATGTAAGAATAAAGAAAGAACTACGGTATTTGATGAACTAGGAGTGGACTCAATTAATAGCATATTAGATAGATCAAAGTTTATTCATGAATGTAGTAAATGCAAACAGAAAACAGTATTAGATTATCCATTTAAGTTCGAAGGACATGGATATAAAATAGTTTATACTCCTGATAAAACGAAAGAAAAAGGATTTAAAAGAATTTGTACTTCTTTTAACGATATGAAAGAAAAGATAATGATTTTTGAGGATGGTCTAAATGATATTTTAATAGAATATTTTAAAGTCTATATTCAAAAGCAAATATCTAAAAAAGATGAATTGAGATATGATGGAATAGTTGATGAAACTATTTGCTTTTATGACGTAGATTCAACTGACACATTAGGTGTAAAAAAAGAATTATATGATTACTTTTTAAATAAATTTAAAATTAAAGATAAAGATGATATAGAGGTTAATAATGAGACATTTATAAAGTACATTAAAATGTAATGTCTATTGAGAAATAACTCTTTATTTGGTAGTATATAAGTAGAAGGTGAGTACTATGAATAATAAAAAAGAAGCGACAAGAGAAATTCCTAAAACAAATTATTTTATATTAGCTGGAATTGTTATTCTAATTGTTTGTCTATGTTCTGCAATATTTAATGTAGTTCGTATTTATAAAGAATATCAACTTGGTAAAGTAAGTCCTCTTAATATTAGTAAGGAAATAGACTTTAGCGAGTTAAGTAGTGCTATAAATGAAATGCCTGAGGATACATTCTTTGTTATCAGTTATGTAGGTGATGAAGATATTTATCAAAATGAAAAGAATTTAAAAATCATTTTTAGAAAAAACGAATTATTAGATAATATTATATATGTTAATGTTACAGAAGAAATGGAAAAAGATAACTTCTTAGAAGAAATAAACTCTGCATTAGGTTTATCAGGAGATTTAAAAATTACTACTGTACCAACAATTGTATATTTTAAAGAAGGAACAGTTAAAGCAATAGCTAAATCTAAAAACGGAATAGTGGATTCTGAGAATTTAAAAACAATTATTGAAAAAAATATAAATGTGGGTTAATAATCCACATTTTTTATTGTATAATAACACTGCTTGGAGGAATTAATATGTTAAATATTGTTTTATATCAACCTGAAATACCTCAAAATACAGGTAATATTATGCGTACATGTGTTGCTACACATACAAAACTTCATTTAATAAAACCACTTGGTTTTTCTTTAGATGAAAGTGCAATCAAAAGAAGTGGTGTTAACTATATAGATAATTGCAAATATGAAGTATATGAAAACTGGGAGGACTTCGAAAGTAATAATCCTGGAGTAAAATACTTCTATACAAGATATGGCCATAAACCACATTCTGATTTTGATTATACTGATGAAGGTAATAATAACCAAAATATTTATTTAGTATTTGGTAAAGAATCAACTGGAATAGATCCTTTAATCATGAAAGATAAGTTAGACTTCTGTGCAAGAATACCAATGACTGATAAAGTAAGAGCACTTAATGTATCCAATTCGGTTGCTATTGTTATATATGAAGCACTTAGACAAAGAAACTATGAAGATCTTTTAAGAGATGAACCTAGTGATGAAGGCCATAAAGGTCCATCATTTATAGAAGACTACGAAGAAAAGTAGTCTTTTTTATTTCACAAAAAAAAGAAGCATAAAGCTTCTAAATTATTCTTCAATTGAAATAGCGCCAACTGGACATGAATCAACAGCTTCTTGAGTTGTAGGTTTAACAGTTTCGTCTACAACTTTTGATAATCCATTTTCGTCAAATTCGAAATTTCCACCGTTTTGTACGCCACTTTTAGCAACACATACACCACAACCGATGCATTGAGATTGATCTAATACTACTTTTGCCATATTATATCCTCCATTCATTAACTAATTATATTATATAATAAAATAAAACTTATTAACACACTTAAATATGCTTTTCATACGTTTTTCTAGTCTATACAATTTAATAAAATGATGTTAAAATTAAAAATGATAGGATGTGTCAATATGCAATCAAGAATGGATAGATATGTAAACAATTCTTCATTGACATCAAGAGTACAAAGAAATCAATCTTTATACGAAGAGGTTAAGAATACATCTATTGAAGATGTTAATGTTAACTCTGAAGTATCTGTACTTGGAAGAAATTCCAATAATATTGATGTTGGTAACTTAAAAAAGATACTAGATGATAAATACTCTGATGATACACCACGTAGAAGGAGTATAAGTCTTACTCCTGAAGAAATGGAAGAAAAAAAGGTAGTTCCTGATACTAAAGAATATGATATCAATGTCATTTTAAAAAAAGCTAAAGAAGGAAAAGACATTGATTATAATAAGGAAAGACTTAAAAGTGTAAGACAAACTCAATATGAAATACTTAATAATATTGATTTAAATAGTAAACAAGAAGTAGATTCTTATGAAGAAAAGAAAAAAGCAGAAGAAGATAATCTAATGGATTTAATTAATACTATTACTGCTTTAGAATTAAAAAATAAGAACAAGATGGATAAAGAAGTTTCTCAAGCTCTAGATATGTTTGATGATTTAAACGATTCGGAACCAGAAGAAAAAGAGATTGAAAAAATAGAATTTAAAAAAGATATAAATAAAAAAGAAGATATTAGAAAAGAAGTTTCTCCTGAAAAGATGGAAGAAGCAAAACAAGAAGAAAAGAATCACATTGAAAAGACGTTATCAAAAATTGATATTGATATAAATAGTTATGATGATTTTAACGATATTGAAAAAGGTTCAAAATCAGCATTTATCTTAAAAGTAATGATATTCCTAATTATTATTTTATTAATAATAGGTGGTATTTTTATAGTTAATAACATGTTAGATTTAGGCCTTTTCAGTTAGAAAGGTATAGTTATGGAAGTAAAATTATCTCAAAAGTATTTTATTAATCCTGCATTTGAATATGGAATTCGTTCCTACAATTCATATAAAGCTGGTGAAGGCTATGAACGCATTCACACTTTTGAGATGTATGTAATTAAAGCATTAACTATTATATACGGTGAAAAAGCTGTACTATTACCTTACAAAATTGATAATGAAAAAGCTTTTAAATGTAATTTGCTAATTTACGATTTAAAAGAAAGTGATTTAAAAGAATTTATTAAATGTATGAATTCTTATTATGAATTCTTACTTAATTATAAAAATGGTGTAAAAGTAACAGGACTTATTACTGAAATAGAAAAGATTCTTTTAAAAATGATTATGAAGAGAAGTAAGAGAAAAGAGTTCACTCCTGAAGAAATTAGACAATTTGATATGATATTTGCACCTAATGATGGGGACTTAAAAAACTTAAAATCTCTTGTTTCATCAGATCAAGGATTAATTCTTAGAACTTGGAATGATGATAAAATTCAAATTACTAATACACAATTAGGATTAATGGCAGTTAATCCTACATTATTACATCCGTCTATTTATCAAAAATATGGATTAGATATTAGAAACATTGCTACATTACAAGAAAATGAAATATTGGAAATAAATAGACAAATAAATGAAGAAGAAATGATGAAAACTACAAGACTTCAAAGTCCATTTAAAAGAAAGAAAAGATTTCAAATGGGAATTGTAAGTTTAGTAGCTATCGCATCTATTGCAGTAACTTTCGTTATTGTAGGAGTTTTATTAAAACTCATTTAGGGGGATAATATGATAGTTGAATATAATAATATAAAATATAAGGTAGAGAAGAATCAAAAAGATGGGTTTGATGAAACAGCATTTTTAGAAAGAGTTACTGAGTACTTTGAACCATATGATTATATATTTGGTGATTGGGCTTATAGTAAATTAAGACTAAAAGGTTTCTACGATTCAAAAAATAAAGAAGCAAAGCCATTAAATGATATAAAGAATTTAGATAAATATATAAAAGATAATTGTGCATATGATTGCAAATATTTCTTATTAAAGAAAGTTAAATAAAGAGTAAAGAATAAAAAAGAATAAAAAGGGAAGGTGCAACTGAATGAATACAAAGATTTCTATCATTGACTCCAATGGTAATCAAATAATTGCCGATGGTGTTTCATATATTGTTTTATCCGGTGATGAGTATAGACATGAATATTTGTTTTATACTTTAAATGAAATAGTAAATGGTGATTTAACAAAGATTTATGTTGCTAAAGTAAACGAGGAAAACAATAATATTGATGATTTTGAATGGGATAATGTTAAAAAAGCAATGCTTGCTATTGTTCATCAAGAAGAAATCCTTGGATTATCTTATGAAAAGATGGTTGATGAAACAGGAACACCTAAGACTTTTAAAGTTGATTTTCCAAGAAAAATTGCTTTAAAAATGGATAAACTTGTTGGTTTGAAAGATGAATATAAGCTTGCTTTAAGTAATCCAGATAATGCGAATGATGCTCCTGCAGTAGGAGGAACTCAATTCTTTGATAAAACTGACGAAAAGAAAAATGAACCACAAGTTGTTACTGTTCAAAATGCCTTTGATGGCTCAATGTCACCACAAGTTGTTCAACCAAGTGCACCTGCACCAGCAATTGCGCAAAATGAACCACAAGCTGCACCAACACCTGTTGCTGTTGAGACGCCAACTGTAGTAAGTACACCAGTAGCACCTGTTCCAAGTGAAGCACCTGCTATTGAAAGTGCACCGGTAGTTCAAACGCCACCAGTAGCACAAACACCGGTAGTAGCATCTCCTCAAGAAGTTATACCTCCTGTAGAGCCTCCTCATACTGAAAATAATGAAGTTGCTAAACAAGATGTTACTGTAACGGTTGCGCCAACACCAAGTATAGCACCTGAAATGAAGAATATTACTCCATCTCCAATACCAAATGTATTAGATGGACTACCACAAGTGAAATCACATTCGAATGACGATAGTTTTGCTATACCAACAAATCAGGCAGCTGAAGAAGATATTGATACAGTTATTTTTGATCAAATAATTGAAGAATTAAATCAAATAAAAAGTCAAAATGCTCAAATTCAGGAGTCTATTAATAAATTAACAAATGATGTAAATAATATAAGTAATAAAGAAACAGTAGAAGTAAATACTCTGGTTCAAAATAACGATAATATGATTAATACAAATAATTCTAATACATCCGAAGATGTTTCTGCTGTAGAATTTTCTGAAAATGGATCAATTGTAGTTCCTGATTACGATCAAATCCAGTCTAGTGCTAATCAAGCAGTTAAAACACTTACAACTAATGTTTTAACAGAACCAGTTGAACCAGTTGATAATCAAGTTATTATACAACCAACTAAACCTGTTGAGCCATCAGTGACTGCTGTAGAACCTGTAGGTAATACAATTATTAGTGGACCTGCTACTAATGAAATAATAAATACAGCTCCACCTTCAATAATTGATACTTCTGCTCCAGCACCAACACCAGTTGCTTCTGCACCAGAAGTAGTTGCATCACCAACTGTTGCACCACAACCAGCGGCACAACCAGTTAGTGAGGTAACACCACAAGTAATTAATACAGCACCAGCTGAACCTCAAATTATTCCTGATGTTCCAGTATACGGAGTTAATGTACCTGAACCTACAATAGTAGTTCCATCATTTGATCCAAATGCTGGACTTCCTCCGGTAGTAATGCCTGAAGGCGTTTCTGCTGGAAATGATGTATCAGTTTTACCTGGAATAGATATTTCAGGAACAACAGACCAACAATAAAAAAGAGTAGTAAAAACTACTCTTTTTATATTTCTACGTTTATAACACCTTTACATTCAGGTAATACTTCTTTAATAGAAGAATAAATGCCATCTTCAATTGTTACATCTACTATTTCGCAATTAGCACATGCACCATAAAATTTTACATAAACGTAACCGTCTTCGTATTTAACAAACTCAATGTCTCCACCTTCACTATTAAGATAAGGTCTTATTTGATCAAGACATTCAAGTATCTTTTCTTTATCGCTTTTCATTCGCTCTTCACCTGCCAATCATTATATATAAATTTATTTACTTTGTAAAGTTTATTTGCTATTATAGGTATCGAGGTGCAATATGGATAACATTGAAGTAGGAAATGTTGTAAGTGGTGTTGTATCTGGTATTAAAACTTATGGTATATTTGTTAAACTAGATAATGGTTATAGTGGTTTAATACATATTTCTAAGATAACTGATAAATTTGTAAAAAACGTTGAAGATTATGCAAAAGTTGGTGAAACTATCTATGTTGAAATAGAGGAAGTTGATCATCAAAATAAACAGTGCGTATTATCAATAAAAGACATGAATTACAGAATAGAAGAAAATCCTGTAATTCACGAAACAATTACCGGTTTTTCGACATTAAGAAAACAATTACCTGAGTGGATAGAAACTAAAAAAGCTGAATATAACAAAGAGTCTTAAAAAAAAGAGCTCAAACCGCAATTTTTTGTTGACTTAATAAAAATCGTTATGCTATAATCAGTTTGTTATCTCAAAGAGAGATACCCGGAGGAATACCCAAGT
>CAMNEE010000005.1:0-4378 GCA_946536225.1 uncultured Caryophanales bacterium
TCAGACTTTGACTCTGACATTCCGCTGGTTCGAATCCAGCCGGGACAACCACTTTGTTATATGTTCCGCTAGCTCAGTTGGTAGAGCATCTGACTTTTAATCAGAGGGTCGAGAGTTCGAATCTCTCGCGGGGCACCATTTTTGAAATAAGCATGAGTAATCATGTTTTTATTTTTTTATAATAATTTTTTATCAAATAAAAAGAACTACGCGAATAGTTCTTTTTTATATTTAATATTTTTATCTGTAACCATGATACATAGATCATCGTTATTATCTATATAGGTGTCTTCGTATATATTTTCTAATAATCCGTCGTGAGCAATTCTTCTTTTTGCTAAATTAAATTCTTGTTTTGCCCCATTATTGAAATTTATTGTTATTTTAATAATATCTTTTTTCTTTAATAATCTTTGAAGAGTAAATACTGTATCTTCATTCTTGTCAGCTAGTAGCTTAATCATAAAAAAGTTGGCATATAATGTGACTTGATCATCACACATTAAATAGTTGATTTCATCACCATTTTCATCAAGATTAGCTATATAAAAGTTCTCAAAACTACTAGATGAGATTGTAATGATGTCTTTATTATTTGTTTTTATATCTATCGATTCGATACAATCCATCTTCATTTTTATCACCTATATAAATTATACCATAAATAGCAAATTTTTGACCAAAAATATGTCCCAAAATCAAAGAAAATTTCTCGCATTTTTATACTTCGATTTTTCTCCGTTTTTGACTTTTAAATAATAATTTGCTATTATAGAGACGTTCGTCTTAAAGAGGAGGACTTTAAATGAAGTTGAAATTAGCTTCAGGTTTAAACCTGGGGCATGTGATTGTAGCCATAATAATATTAGTATTATTCGTACTAACAATTGGTGATCACATTTCTGCTGAAGGGTTCACGTATGAATTTTCTGAAGAAGACAACGCTTTAGGAGATGTACCCCTCACGCTAACTGTTGGTGGATTTAATCTATACAAAACTACCATAGACAATACTTCTAATGAGATTGCTGGTCCATTAGAACAAGTTACTGTTGAAGTGAATTATTTTGATATGTTCCTTAATGAATATCAAAATGATGTAGTTGTGTTATCCAAAGCTTTAGGATTAGATAGTGAAAAAGTTATTGCTAACTTAAGAGAACTATATAATGCCAAAGAGTTTGAAATTACTAACGTTGGATATTTAAGAGACAAAGATGGGAATTTAAGAAAATTTGATAGTGTTCAATTAGGACTTTTCGAATACTTACAAAATTATGTGGACGAACACCCTGAATCAGTAAGTAAGAAAAGAGTTCCATATACTGGTAATGCCAAGTATGTTGAATCACTTATCATCTATTTTACAAAGAATATATATACAAACGTAAATACTAACCTTGCGTTAAGTATTGGGGCTGCTGAATCTGGATATTATACCGCTTCTTATATGTTAAAATGTAATAACATATATGGTGGTATGGGATCATCTGGATTAATTAAATACAATTCAATTGAGAATGGTGTTTATAGATATATAAGATACTTATCAGTAAATTATATATCAAAAGGAATAACTTCGCTTGAAGGTATTGGACGTATCTATTGTCCAGGATATAATTCAAGTGGTGCACGTGTTGCTAGTCCTCATTGGATATCATTAGTAACTAGAGCACAAAATTATTATAATTCCTATAATATGGATGTAACAGCAATATCTGTATTAGAATCAAGATAGAACTCACGTTCTATCTTTTTTGTTTATTGTTTTTAAACTCTATTTAAAGTATAATTTTTATAGAATAGAGGGAATACAATATGAATTTTGTTGAAAACATAGATGTTACTAATAAAAAAGTAATTTTAAGATTAGATTTAAATGTAACAATTAAAAATGGAGAAATACTTGATGATACTAAAATAGTTAAAAGTATTCCAACAATTAAATACTTACTTAATAAAGGTTGTAATATTTTAATATTATCTCATTTAGGAAAGATAAAAACAGAAGAAGATAAAGATGAAAACTCTTTATTACCTGTTTGTAATAGATTAAGTAAATTATTAAATATGGATATTATCTTTATAAAAGATACTAGAGATCCTAGAACAAAAGATTTCTTAAATGAAAACAGACTAGTAATGTTAGAAAATACTAGATATGAAGATCTTCCTTCATCACTTGAATCTTCTTGTGATGATGAGTTATCAAGATTTTGGGCATCTTTGGGAGAAGTATTTGTTAATGATGCATTTGGTACAACTCATAGACAACATGCTTCTAATAAAGGTATATCTAAATATTTACCATCAGCATATGGTTTCTTAATTAACGAAGAATTAAATGGACTTGCTCCAATTATTAATGATATTAATAGACCATTTGTTGTTATCATGGGCGGAGCTAAAGTTGATGATAAGGTTAAACTTATTAAAAGTTTAATTAAAAAATGTGATTACTTACTAGTAGGTGGAGGAATTGCTAATACTTTCCTTAAAGCATCTAATTATAATGTTGGTGAATCTTTATATTCAAAAGATTATGTTGAAGAAATAAAAACTTTAATCGATGAAAATAAAGATAAGATTATTATGCCAACAGACGTAGTAATTAATGTTAATGATGAAGTAAAAAATGTAAGTGTATCTGAAGTACCAGATAATGCTTCTATTTATGATATAGGTGATGCTACTTGTGAATTATATAAACAATATATAGAACAAGCACAAACTATATTTGTAAATGGAACAGTTGGCTTATATGAAGATGAAAGATATAGACATGGTACAGAATCGATATTACAAGCTCTAGAACAAAATAATGGAGATGTAATAGCTGGTGGTGGGGATGCAGTTGCATCAGTAAATAAATTAGGTTATCAAAATGCCTTTGATTTTCTATCAACAGGCGGAGGAGCAACACTTGATTATATAGCATCTGGTAAACTTAAATGTTACGAGGATTAATATATGTTAGCCCTAAATTTGAAAATGCATCTTACTAAAGATGAAATTCAAGATTTTGAAAACTACATATATAATAAGAATCTAATAGTTCTTCCTCAGTATCCATTTCTACCGTTCTTTCAAAGAGGGGAATATAAACTAGGTTCTCAAGATGTATCTAAGTTTAAAGATGGAGCATATACTGGAGAAGTATCAGCTGCCTGTTTAAAAAGTTTTAATTGTAAATATGTAATGGTAGGACATTCAGAAAGAAAAACAAACTTCAATGAAACATTAAAAGATTGTAGAGATAAAATACAAAACATTGTTGATAATGGAATGATACCTATATATTGTATTGATCAAAACTTAGATGATTTTGAACATGATACAGAACTTAAAAATATAGAATTACAATTAGAAGCCATTCCTGATTTTATTAACTATATAATAATAGTATTTGAACCATCATATATAATAGGTAAAACAGATAATGTTCCGGATACATTAAATATAGAACTTGTAATGACTAAAATAAAATCATGGTTAATGGAAAGAAATATAAACCACTCAATTCTATATGGTGGTGGAGTATCAAAATCTAATATAGATGCTATAAACTCTATTAGTTTATGTGATGGAGTAATAATATGCACTAAGGCATTTGAAAAAAATGAATTAGACTACATATATAAAGTATGTGTAGAAAATAAATCTTAATCTAGCAAAAATAAGAAAAATAGGTTATACTACTCAGTGGAGTGCGATTATGAACAAACAAGATTTATTTGTTGGTGATAAATTGGAACTGCACTGTTATAAACATAATGGAAAGATTAATACCGTATCTAGCAAAATGACTGTACTTGATATAGGAGAAGACTTTCTAGTATGTGGGGACTATAAAACTACAATTACAGAAAAAGATGGTTCAAAACATAGAACTAAAGAACCTGCAATTATATTTTTTTATAAAAACAGTTGGTTCAATATATTAGCCCAACTAAAGAAAAACGGTTTATTCTATTATTGTAATATTGCAACACCTTATGTAATAGATGAAGGTGCGTTAAAGTATATTGATTATGATCTAGATTTAAGAGTATACCCAAGTGGTAAGTATAAAGTGTTAGATAAAAATGAATATAAGTACCATAAAAAGATTATGAACTATTCAGATGATATTGATATGATAGTTAATAAAGAACTAGAAAAATTAATACAAATGAAAGAAAATAATGAAGGTCCTTTTAATAAAGATGTTGTAGAAAAATATAGAATAATATATGAAGGTATTGTTAAAAAATAACAATATCTTTTTTCTTGTAAAAAAGTTTCAAAAATGTAAAACTTTTTGTTGACTATACGCGTCTCAACTGGTATAAATATATATGTGCTTTGAGAAAAGCCGTAAAGAAAGTAATAGAATAAA
>CAMNEE010000006.1:0-2701 GCA_946536225.1 uncultured Caryophanales bacterium
TAAATTATTGAATGTGACTTAATTTAAAAAGACTAGCTTTCTCTAGTCTTTTTTAATTTAATTACTTATTGTTTTTTGCTTTAATTGCAGCTTGTACGGCCAAGGAAATCCTCGGTCGAAACGGCATATCTCCGCGGTTTTTCGAGGTCATAACTCATGGTTGGCGTATCGTCTCGTGGGCGAATCGTAATACCGCCGTAACGTTGCGTGGTCTTTAGTTTTATAGCCACCATCAAGTTACGTGAGCGATACTTTTAACTATCTTTATCATCTCTCCATATTTGTTTTACAATGTCATCGTGATATCTTAATATTACGATCATTTTAAAATATAAGACTTTCTTCTTTTCATAATTAAATACATGCTTGAGCTTACTATTATAATTATCGTTGATATAACAATACACATTCCAGTTCCTGTATTAGGATTTTTTACTGTATCAGGTACGTTAATTGATTCTATTTTTCTATATGTTGGAGTTATTATCACATCTGTATCAGGCATAATAAATTCATATTCATTTTCTTTATTGGTCTTTTTATAATCTACTTTTTTTCCTTCTGCATCTTTTATTACAATATCTTCTACTTCATATCCTTCTTCAGGTGTAACAACAAATCGAACAACATCTTCGTAAACAACTGCCTTAGCATCTTCTACCTCAATAGTAATTTGTTTTGCATTAGAATTATCATCTATAACAACTTCATTAGATACTCTTACATAGCGGGGTATTATTCTAACACTACTAGCTGGCATGATAAACGTATAATTAATATTATCATTCGTATTATAATCTATTTCATTATCTTCACTATCTACTATACTTATACTATTTACTTTATATCCTTTAATAGGTTTTACTTTAAAACTTACTTCTTCTTCAAACTGAACTTGTGTAATATCATTGATTTCTATTTCTAAATTTTCAGTTTCATTTACGATTTCTACATTTATACTTGATTTTATCTTTTCATATACTGGAGTAATCGTTACATCAGAGTCAGGCATTATAAATGAATACTTGTTTTCATCAACTGCTTTATAGCTAATGTATTCATTATTGCCTTTAATTATTAATTCTTTAAAGATATACCCTTGCAAATCATTTACATTTATTTCTATTGTTTCACCACTTTTTTCGCCTCGTTCATCTCTTATATTAACAACAACATCATTGCTTTTAAAATGATTAATATTTATTTTATATCTATTAAAAATTTCATATGGTGTATCTATACTTCCATTACCATTATATATTTTTACGTCATTTTTAAGAAAAACTACAGGATTAACTTGTCCACCATTTGCTTGCCCATAACCAGCATATAGAAGATTTTTATGATCAATCCTATATGTCTGCAGAGAAGAAGGATTTGTAACATTTATCAACCAAAACCTACCACTATTATTAGTCATTATCATTATATAATTATTAAGATAACAATCTTCGTAAGAACTATATATATTTAAAGGTTTATTTATACATTCTAATCTTGTTGTATTACCACCTCCACTCGATGCAAATCCATAGTCAGATGGATTAATAAGTCCAACATAACCATTCCATCTTGAGGTAGATTCTTTTTCATAAAAATCGTATGTATTAACAATTTCATTTGGTATTGTTCCTATATTAAATGGGACACTTGCTAAATTACTTTTAACCTCATCAGGTATATGATTCCAATATCCCGTACTATTCAAATTTTCTTTTAAAGATGCATAATTCCATGTCGATTTACCATTATTCCAGTATAAATGATCACCATAAACATCTTCTAATTGATTATTTCGAATAATTTTTAAATACTCAATTCCATCAATCTTAATGATGCCTATAATCCTCCATAAAATTTTATCTCCCAACTTTTTTTGTAATTGACACCCAGTATTATCTATAGCTAAGCATAATTGTTCGTCTGTATAAAGCATATACGAATATTTGTTTGAGGAATATAAATTATACGTATAATAATCTGATATATCTATATAATTGTTTGGATTTGCTCCAACATAACGCAGATTATTGTCGGTTGTTCCATCATATGCCAAACCGATATTTCCTATAGTTTCAACATTGCTAAAATCAACACCATTATCATCTGCAATTTTTTTTATATAATCAGTAGCTTTCATAGATTCAGCATTTACAAATATAGGTATAAACATCAAGAACAATAAAAATGGTAATAATAATTTCTTCATGCTTTACACATCCAATTCTTTATCTATTCTATTTTAATTATATATATTTATATATATGTAAGTCAATTTTTCCAATTTAAAATATGCATTTTAAAGTGTAAAGTTAATCATCGTAATATTACAATTTTCCGAACAAAAAAAGACTAGAATTTCTAGCCTTTTATTTTATTATTTACTTGCTTTTTCTTTGATTGCAGCTTGTGCAGCAATATTACTTGCAACACATATACCCTATACAATGGGACAACTTTCTGTGATTGATTTATAAAATGTTTTGAACATCGTAATATCTTAATCTTACTATTATTTATTTCATTACTTTTTCAAATTCAAACATTCCTCCATCATCTAAGAACTTCCATTTTTATCACCTATAACCATTATACCATTAAAAAGGAGAATTTTTCATTCTCCTAACATCTTAATATTTCGAACTTTTCTGTTGATTTACTATACCCAGTAATAATCTATTTACAATTGGAATTCTTTTTA